>PHBX01000036.1 GCA_002842045.1 Chloroflexi bacterium HGW-Chloroflexi-3
TGGATTTGAATCCATGGATGAGTCTAAAAATCCAGTCAGCTCTCCTCAAACCTATGCAAACCTGTATGTCGGGTTTGGAAAGCCTGGGTGGAAGGCTTCTTCTGCAAACACTGTAACTTTCGTCTTAGTCTCATCAGCACTCAGTGCAAAACATTTCTGGAATAACTGTTGTATTTCCTCTTGTGAGCATTCCAGCCTGGCATTGATAGTCAATTCAATCCTTTCTCCCCACTTCTCAGGTTGATCCACTTCAATTAGATGAGCAGTATCCCCACTGACCAGGCTGAGCTTTTGATACCGTACGTCATCGCTGACCAGAAACTTCAGATGTCCAATCGGGATACCTGCTTGTCTAATATGCTGAATTACCAAACCCAGAAAATCCTGCACCCACGTCACTGCTGACTGAGTCCCAGATTCCACTCTGAGCTGGGCATCGTACCAGGCGAGCTCCTGCTCACCGGAGCCGTAAAGTTTGTAGCTGATATTCAATGGAGTGGATGCATACTGCAAAGTACTCTGCAAACCCTCCAGCCAGGGTGTGACGCTCTCAGGCGTCAATGAGACCAGTGGCAAGATTTGCTTCTCCGGGAAGCGCTGAGAAGTACGTTCTAGCAATTCGCTCAGGAGGTGATCCGCCAGTAAATCCATTTTGTTGACGACCAGAATCCCCGCTTCTTGAATCTGCTGTTCGAAGATATAGATCACATTATCCTGAAATGGTAAATCGCCCCCTTCCAGATAAATCTTCAGCAAGCGTGCATCGGTAAATGTTGTCAGCGTGGTGTCTTCCTCATGCGCAGTCTTAAACTCCATCAAAGGTTTGACCACCGTAGCTACAATATCCGCACACGATCCTACTGACTCTGCAAAAACCACATCCGGCTGGATCTCTTGTGTAATCTGCTCCAGACTTTTGTTAAAATCGCCATAATTACAGCAAAAACAGCCACCGTTCACCTCCACCGCCGGGATATCGTTCAGACGCATGAAGTGGGTATCCACCAGGAATTTCCCCTGGTCGTTGGTGATCACTCCGACTTTCATGCCTTTTGCCATCAATGCTTTCGAGGTGGAAATGATGGCTGTTGTTTTGCCACTGCCCAAAAATCCACTGACCAGATGAATTTTCATTATGTCAATCATCCTTCCAAATTGAAAATCTATCCTCTAGATTTTGATTGTCCAGTTCTATGATTCTGTCGACATCATTCATCGGATTACCTTGGTGCAATCTGATTTTATACGCAAAGTCTCTGCTTTCAGCTAACCAGGCTACCCTGGAGATCGTTTCTTTCCATTTAATTTTATATTTTGTGTTGTATTCTTTTTCCATAATGACCTTTGAACATGCATTGAATTAAATAATATTATCAGATAATTCACCTTTGCGACTTTTCTTTTTTCCTTGCGATTTCGCATTTCATATCTTTTTCCTCAATTTAAAATACTATTTCCGGACGGGTCAAACATGACTGAATCCTGCCACCTGAATCCTGAATTCTCATTCCTCCTCCCTCAAACCTGTATCCTACGATACAATTAACTCATCTCCCCTCGAAAGGACCTCATTATGAAATCAAGCGATTTTCTATCCCTGCTCAACCAGAAACAAACCTTAGTCCTGGATGGCGCTACCGGCACCAACCTGCAAAAACGCGGTTTACCCATTGGAACAGCCCCAGAGACCTGGTTATTCGACAATCCAGCTGGTATCTCACAACTATACAGCGACTTTGTTCAGGCTGGTTCCGACATCATCCTGACCTGTACGTTCGGTGGGAATCGCACCCGGCTGGCAATTGCCAATCTGGCAGAGAAAATTGTTGAAGTCAACCAGATAGCCGTCGAATTGGCGAAAGAAGTGACACGCGATAAAGATGTTCTGGTGGCTGGATCGCTCGGCCCCACCGGAGAGATGATGCAGCCGTTTGGCAGCATGAGTGAAGAACAGGTATTTGATATTTACACTGAACAGGCAAAAATTCTACTTGCATCCAATGTGGATCTGCTGGTCATCGAGACCCAGTTTGATCTGAATGAAGCCCAGGCAGCTGTGCGCGCAGTGCGCTCCATGGATACCGTAATTGCTTTGGTATGTTCCTTCAGTTATGACCGTGGGGTACGCACCATGATGGGCGTCAAACCTGTTCAAGTTGCTGAAATATTTAACGATCTATCTGTGGATGCGATTGGGATCAATTGCGGTAAGAGCCTGGAGGATAATCTCTCTGTATTAAAAACACTCAAAGAGAACACCAACAAACCAATCTGGTTCAAACCGAATGCCGGCTTACCTACCTCCAACCCGGATAGCAGCACCAGCTATGATGTTACCCCGGAAATGATGGGGGCTCAAACAAAAACCTGGATCACAGAAGGAGCGCGTCTGGTGGGCGGCTGCTGTGGTACCAGTCCCGAGCATCTGGCGGCAATTGCGAGGATGGTTAAGGGAAAATAATGTCACAATAACAATCCATTGAGTTGGGGTGATTGGTTATCATGTAGTCGGAACATCAATACTCCGCCCGACCACCGTTAATTTTTCCCCAAAATTAGGCATCAGATCGTAATATTTATAAGACCTGCGATCTTCAGGGGTTTCTGTTAATAATTCTGTTCGTTTCAGCATGGGTAGGATCACGAATTCCTGGTCAGGTTAATCGAGCATGAAGGCTTCGGTTTCCCCACACACATAAAAGACAACCCCTTGAATTTCTTGCAAATTGGCATAGTAGCTTTCCACCTCAAAAGCACTATGATCTTTGTTCCACTTACCAATGGCTTGAATTTGATTACCAATATTGGCCGGCATCTCCATCAACCAATCAATTCCCTCCTTGCTTCAAAACCCGGATTCAGTGTTGCTGCTTGATTCGATCCAGCGCAGGCACTCAAGACCAACGCCAGCAATAAAATATGAGTGAATTTGAGGAGTGGCATGGTGCTTGTTTTCATGTTTTCCCTTCTGTGTTGAACGGAATTTGATTCCTGGGCGAAAGAATTGATCCACGATGAATGATGCGAGTCGGAAAGATAATCTGACGTTCTTTTGGTTGGCGGCCTTCTACCAACTCAATCAACAAGCAAACTGATTTATCTACGATCTGTTCCAAAGGGTATTTCACCACACTGATACCTGGCCAGATTTCATTGCTGTGGGTAATATCTCCAAAGGCTGCCAGGGAAACCTGCCCGGGGACATCAATTTTCAATTCATTCAAAGCATACAGAGCCCCAGCGGCTGCTTCATCACTTAATGCAAAAATCGCTGTGGGAGGCTCCGGCAGACCCATTAACATTCGGGCAGCGTTATATCCACCTGGGAAATTATTTTCGGAATCAACCAGGTATTTTACATCGAATGAAATAGAATGCGTCTCTATAGCTGCTTTGTATCCAAACAGGCGATCCAGGCTGGAGCGATGGTTGCGTAATCCCATCAACAATCCAATTCGGCGATGACCGTGATGGATGAGATGTTCGGTCATTTGATAGGCGCCGGTGAAATCCTCAGCCGAGACGTAGGGTGTGCCCCCTGTTGGTTGTAAAGGAGCAATGTGAACATGCGCGATGCCTGATTTTTTGATCAAATCGATCAGGAATGGATCACTGTCACAGGGAGGGGTCGTGACCAATCCATCAATTCGTTTTTGTTGAATCAATGCGGCGATCTTATCCCTTGAACGAGAAAAAGATGGGTAGTATGTTTGAACCAGAATCTCATAATTACCCTCATAACCCAGATCCAGCACTTTGGAGATCACCGTGGATTGAAAGGATCCAGAGGAATGCAGCAGGATGCAGATCACATAGGATTTCTTTTGCACTAACTGGCGAGCGGAGATGTTGGGTACATATCCCAGTTCTGTAATAGCGTCTAAAACTCGTTCACGCAACTCAGGTTTCACGTGTGGTTCATCATTCACCACCCGGGAGACTGTCTTCATTGAGCAGCCTGCAAGTCTAGCAACTTCTTTTATGGTTACTGCCAATTTTCCTCGCATCATTTTAATCACCTTGATTATAGCATCTGCTTAGATTCTCATAATTGTTTAGGGGGACTCATCCCCCACGACATTGTAAACATAAAACAAACACCAAATTAAAATTGACAACGTTGTCAAACATATTATAATTATTTTATTCTTTTGTTCATTGAAAGGAAGAATATGACCAGTAACTCCTCCAATCCTAAGAATCGAAAAGCAGATTTGCTGACTGTCCTCCAACATCAAGCTTCCTCACAAATTCCCTGGGTTCCATTTGCCGGTGTGCATGTCGGTAAGCTAACCGGGTACAATGCCAGCGAAGTGCTCCAGGATGCCGAAAAATTGTATGAATCCCTGCTGGAAGCCAATCGCCTGTATGCCCCGGATGGACAGCCGGTTGTCTTTGATCTGCAGATCGAAGCCGAGATTTTGGGTTGCGAATTACTCTGGGCAGAGGAATCACCCCCCACAGTTGCCACCCACCCATTGCAGTCCGATCCAACCATCCCCACTTACCTCCCCACCCCGCAGGATGGACGCTTACCCATTATTCTGGATGTGATGCAGCGCATGAAATCTGCCGTGGGAGAGCACACCGCTCTGTATGGTCTCATCACCGGACCGTTCACGTTGGCATCACACCTGCGTGGAACCGAGATCTTCATGGATATGATTGATCAACCGGAATACGTCACAAAGTTGTTGCGCTACACCTCAGGTTTTGTGGAGAAGGTTGCATCCTTCTACATCGCAGCCGGGATGGAAGTAATTGCCGTGGTGGACCCAATGATTTCACAAATATCCCCGCGCCATTTCAAGCGCTTCATGAGTGAACCTTTCAGCCAGCTATTCAAAAACATCCGTGAGCAGAAAGTCTTTTCGGCCTTTTTTGTGTGTGGGGATGCAACCAAAAACCTGGATGTGATGTGCCAAACTGGACCAGATTGCATCGCTGTCGATGAAAATATCGACATGGTATATGCCCAATCGATCCTCAGCCAGTATAACATCACCCTGCAGGGCAATATCCCCCTGACCACACGTATGTTGCTGGGTACCCAGGAAGACAATATGCAATATGTGATTGAACTGCTGGATAAGCTCGATCATCACAACATGATCATCTCCCCCGGCTGTGACATGCCCTACGACACCCCGGTGGAAAATGTGATCGGTGTGGCAGAAGCAATCCGAAACCCGGAGCAAACCCGCAGGATGCTTATGAATTACCAGCAGGTTGATATGGATCTCTCGCATATAGAGATACCCGATTACCATCATTTGGAAAAACCTTTGATGGAAGTCTTTACCCTGGATTCAGCGTCCTGTGCGGCCTGCAGTTATATGTTATTGGCCGCTGAACGAGCCACGCAGGCATTGCAGGGCCAAATTGACATGGTGGAATATAAAATGACCAGCACCGAGAATATCGCCCGTTTGAAAAAGATGGGGATCCAAAATTTACCCGCCATTTTGATAAACGGCGAACTGAAATTCAGTTCGCTGATCCCCGGTCAACAGGAATTAATTGAAACCATTCAAGGTTTTTTTGTCTCTTAATGATTTTTCAATGCTTCCCGTTTGATAATGTGACAATATTGGTTGTAGTGTTGATAACTTCCTTTTGTAAAACTTCTCTATAATTAGACTGACTTCGGAATTGAGGCAGCACTATTGCCGATAATACCGGAATTTGTTTTCAGAACAAATTATTAAGTTATTTACCAGTATTCATTATTTTCAGTCGGTCAGGATCGTTTTAGGAGAGGGTATGAAAAGAAAATTCATTACGCTTATCATTATTTTATTTGTGTTATTGACTACACTGGCTTGTCTCGAGTCCAGTGGGCGTATAGATGAAACACCGGATGCAGCAAGCCAATCACTTACCATTTTACAGAATTTAGAAAAACAGAAAGAAGAAGCAAGTTCCAATATGAATAATGCACAGCCAGCAACAACACCTGCTGAATCTGAGCGTGAGCCGGAAATTTCCAGTAGTTCCAGTTCCTCCTCAGGAGAAATCGAAGCCACTATGGGTAAAGAACAAGATTATTCTGTATCAGCAACAAATTTCGGTTGTACTTGCTCGGTAGATGGAAACACCATGACGATAAGCTTGGATATTAATGGTGATCAACTGACATATGCAGGAAATATTTATGATAAAAGCGGCGAAAACACATACAAACGCTCGTACATGGGATATTACATTCTTGAGAGTGGTGAAGGTGAAAACAGGACCAGTACCCAAGTTGATGAAGAACGCCATGATGTTATTATTATCACGAATGACGGCTTCATTTCTGAACATTATCAAGGCAACGAAGGTTCGCCTTGCTGTTATCACACCTTCACAACGAAAAAGTAGAGTACTTTTTTTTGGAATTCCTTAACGAAATAATTACGCATCTTATTACAAAGATGCGTAATTATTTCGTTATTAAGGATGGATTGAAAAAACTACCCTTTTAAAGCACCTGCCATCAACCCGCGCAAGAAGTATCGACCCAGGAAAATATAGACCAGCAGTGTAGGCAAGGCTGCCAGGAAGGATCCTGCCATTTGCACGTTCCAGGCGATGATCTGGCTGCCTGCCAAATTATTGAGTGCTACCGTCACCGGCCAGTTGGATGGGCTGGTCAATACCACCGCAAACAGGAAATCATTCCAGGCGGATGTAAACTGCCAGATGATCACCACCACAAACGCCGGCGCGGAAATGGGTAAAAGGATGTGCCAGTAGGAGGATAATAACCCGCAGCCATCTATACGTGAGGCCTCGATTAATTCTTTTGGAATGGTAGCGTAATAATTGCGGAATGTCAGGGTTGTGATGGGAATACCATAAATCACGTGGGCAAGCACAAGTCCTGGCAAACCACCATACAGGTTAATATCACGCATGAATTCAACCAGGGGAATTAAGATACTTTGATAGGGAATAAACATACCAAATAGAATGGCAGGGAAGATGATTTCTGAACCTTTAAATTTCCACTTTGCCAGCACATATCCATTTAATGATCCCAGAATGGATGAAATAATCGCGGCGGGAAATACCATATTGAAACTATTCCACAGAAATGGAGCAAGGGCTTTATAAGCTGCAATAAAATTATCAAACCTGATTCCTTTTGGAAGATCCCACATGGTCTTAAGGCTAACTTCCTCAAATCCTTTGAAACCTGTCACCAACATGACGTACATTGGGATCAAGTAGAAAAATGCTGCCAGAATGAGTGGAATATAGATGAACCATTTATTAGAACGGGATCGAGCTCTCATACTTCCGCCTCCGTTCTTAAGGTGTAAACCAGATAAGGAACAATTAGTACCGCCACACTCAACAACAATAGAATACCAATTGCTGCCCCTCTTCCAAAAAAATACCCATCAAAGGTTACCTGCCACATATAAATCGCAGGCACATCCAGAGGAAGTTGTTTTCCTGCAACGGCAATAATTAAATCAAATACCTTCAGGGAGATGTGCCCTAAAATGATCATAGCGCTCAAGGTAATTGGTCGCAATAAAGGTAAGATGATAAATCGATAGATTTGGACTTCATTGGCGCCATCCACCTGAGCAGCTTCTCGTAACTCAACAGGAATGCCTCGCAGGCCACCTAAATACAAAGCCATAGTATACCCAGACATCTGCCAGATAGCTGGAAGCGCAATGAAGGCAATCCCCCAATAAGGTGTAGTATGCCATCTGCTGATCATAAAATCTAACCCCAGTGTGTCAAATAGTAAATTTAAACCACTCATTCGCGATCCTGTAGCAGGATTCATCAACCAACGCCAAACCACACCGGTCACGATGAATGAAATTGCCATCGGAAATAAATATAAACTCCGAAAAAATCCTTCTCCTTTGATGTTCTGATCCAAAAGAATTGCCAGTCCAAGACCAATAATAAGGCTACCAATAACAAAAATAACAGTAAATATCAGGGTGTTGCGAATATCGATATGGAAGCGAGGATCCTGAAATAAACCTTTAAAGTTATCCAGACCCACCCAGGTATAATCGGGTAAGAGTCCCTTCCACTTACTCAAAGAGACACGGGCTGTCCATCCGATAAAACCATAAACGAATATCGCTATGGCAATAATGGATGGAGTGACCAAAGCTACCGATAGCAAAGTCTCTCTTTTTATGCGCATGTTACCTTCCTTAATGTGAGGATAATTATTTATACAATAATTTTCCTGTTGGTAATAAAGGTTTTATCTTAAATTTCTGGGAGGGGTTCATCCCCCTCCCAGAAATTTGTTGTACTACTTATTCACAAGGACCTGAGGCTACACACGCAGCCACCAGGCTAGTCTGGAAGTTTTCAACATTCAGATCCAGGAGGAAAAGACCTAAAGCGGTATCGATTTCACTTTTCCAGGAGTCGTTGGCAACAACACCATGGGTTAATGAACCGACCACTACATCTTTCGCCCAATCATCCATCGCAGATTGTAGATAGACATCATACAATGCTTTATCACCATCACTGCGGGCCGGGATAGAACCCTTGACCGGGTTGAAAGCATCCTGACCTTCTTTAGAGCCAGCCACAGTTAACCATGCAATAGCAGCATCGCGATGTGGCGCGCCGGTGGGTAATACGAAGCTATCGGAAAGGAATTGGAATGTTCCGGCAGTTCCTGGTACAGGAGCCCAACCAAACTCGGTCATTGGCTCTTTGCCCAATTCTTTGAAGAATCCCTCTGCCCAATCCCCCATGATATTGAAGGCAGCATCCCCATCCACGACCAACTGAGAAGCATCCTGCCAGCTCAAGGAAGCTGAATCGCTGTTGGTATAAGAGAGGACTTTGACAAAATCATTCAATGCTTCTGCCACATCAGCATCGCCCCAACTCTTAGTGCCATCCCAGAGACCATTGTAATCATCGCTACCCAGGGAAGCAAGGAGAATTGTTTCCATCAAATGCATGACGGTCCACTGTTCACCCAATGCCAAAGGAGCATCCATACCAGCGGCTTTCAATGTATCCATGGTTGTAAAGAACTCATCCAGGGATGTGGGCACAGCAACGCCAGCATCTTTCAATACAGCCGGGTTGTACCATAAGACGTTCGCACGGTGAATATTGACCGGCACAGAATAGATATTGCCATTCTGTGAAATCAATGGGATCAATGTCTCTGGCATAACATCCAACCAGCCATTTTCTTCATACAGGAAGTTTAATGGTTCCAATTGACCGGCAGCCACATAGGTACCAATCAATTCCTGACCAGCATGACCCTGCCAGCTATCCGGTGCATCGCCAGCCTGCAATCGGGTTGCCAGCACAGCGCGCGCATTGGTACCAGCGCCACCAGCCACAGCAGCATTAATGAAGTTAACATTTGGATATTTTTGGCCAAACACTTCAATCATGGCGTCCAGGCCAGCAGCTTCGCCACCACCAGTCCACCAGGAGAACACTTCCACCTCTCCACTCAGGGTGGAGGTAACAGGTGCAGGTGCAGGTTTCCCGGAAGCATCAAAAGCAGCTACCAAAGCACTCTGGAAAGTCTTACCATCTTTGCCCAGGAGATATAGTCCTAAAGCGGTATCAATTTCACTTTTCCATGAGTCATTGGCTACCACACCATGAGTCAATGAACCAACCACAACATCTTTGGCCCAATCATCCATGGCTGATTGCAAATATTCATCATAAAGTGCTTTATCACCATCACTACGGGCAGGGATGGAACCTTTGACCGGGTTGAATGCATCCTGCCCTTCTTTAGAACCGGCAACCGTTAACCAGGCAATGGCAGCATCGCGATTGGGTGCACCAGTCGGTAGCACAAAGCTGTCGGAAAGGAATTGGAATGTGCCACCAGTTCCTGGTACAGGAGCCCAACCGAACTCAGTCATAGGAGCTTTGCCTAATTCTTTGAAGAAACCTTCAGCCCAGTCACCCATGATATTGAAGGCAGCATCACCATCCACAACCAATTGGGAAGCATCCTGCCAGCTCAAAGAGGCAGAATCACTATTGGTATAGGTTAAGACTTTTTCAAAATCTGAAATAGCTTTGGCAACATCCGGATCTGCCCAACTCTTGGTGCCATCCCACAGGCTATTATAGGCATCACTGCCCAATGAAGCCAGGAAGATCGTTTCCATCAAGTGCATGACAGTCCATTGTTCGCCTAATGCCAGAGGAGCATCCATACCAGCTGCCTGTAATTTGTCCATTGCTGCAAAGAATTCTGGTAATGTATTAGGCACTTCTACATCATTCTCTTCCAAAACTGTCGGGTTGTACCAGAGCACATTCGCGCGGTGAATATTGACCGGAACGGAATAGATATTGCCATCCTGTGAGATCAAAGGAATGAGTGTTTCCGGCATGACATCCAACCATCCATTTGCTTCATACAGGAAGTTCAAGGGTTCTAGTTGACCGGCAGCTACGTAGGTACCGATCAATTCCTGACCAGCATGACCCTGCCAGCTATCCGGGGCGTCGCCAGCCTGCAATCGGGTAGCCAATACAGCACGGGCATTGGTACCTGCACCACCAGCAACGGCTGCGTTGATGAATTCAATGTCTGGATATTTTTGACCGAAGACTTTGATCATTGCATCCAGACCAGCTGCTTCACCACCACCCGTCCACCAGGAAAAGACTTCCACCTGTTTTTTACCTGCGGGTTGTTCGGCTGGTTGTTCACCAGGAGCTACAGGCGCGGGGGTTTCAGTCTTTCCACCACACGCTGTCAACACCATTGAGAATAAAATCAATAATGTGACTATCAACAAACTCATTTTACGACCGTTCATATTTACTTCTCCTTCTGATTTATTAGATCATGAACCAATTTCCATTGGATTACACAACACAAAATTTCGATATACAGTAATATTCAGTTTTATCCCGATATTTATCTCCTCCGAATATGATAGGTTAAATGATTAGGAATTGCCATTAAGGCAAGGTAAAATTAATTATAATGATCCTGTTATTGTTAACAAGGCATTAACGGACATATCCCGGACGAATGGCGGACATAAGTAACATGGATTTTGATATTTTCGAGAATCTGGTCAAAGATGCACTCTCCAATATGTTTGATTACGCCGCATTGGAAACCCATCCTTTGATGGATGCAGGCATTAAACCACCTTCTGAACACAAAGGTTCCCGTGGTGATTATCTGAAAAGTGTTCTACTGGAATGCATTAATTCATTAAAACCGCGTGATATTGATTTTGATTTTTTTTCGATCGAATGGCGCTCCTACGTCATTCTTTCCCAACGTTATGTAGAAAATATCAGCTCTCCTGAACTGGCAAAAAAATTACTATTGGGAGAACGGCAAATACGCAGAAGTCAAAAAAAAGCCATCCGGGCAGTGGCTTTAATTTTATGGGACCGGATTCACGCCCAAAAAGACACCCTTCCTGATGAAACAGAGACAAATGGTTTTATCATCAACCGCGAAGTGATCAACCTTAACCAGGTTGTTCAGAGCATTATTGACCTATTCCAGAATAACCTTGAAAGGGAATCTGTTATTGTTGATTTTGATCCTTTTCAGGATTCACTCACCGTCAATAGCGATCGAATCATTTTACGACAAATTATCATCCGAATTTTTAATCTTCTCCTGCAAAAGACGGATTGTCGTCAAATTCATTTGAGTGTTGAGCAACAAACCCAGGATGTTCTCTTGCTATTTGATCTTCCAGAAGCAACATTCGAAATGGATCAATTTCTGACATTCCTGCATTTAGAAGAGAATCAGATCAGTCGATGGCTGAATGAATTGAATATGCATTTGGAAGGTATACGTTCACCACTAGGATTTCAACTGGTGGTGCGCTTCGTTGGCCAGGAGAAAAAATTGATCCTGGTGGTAGATGACCAGGAACCAGCATTAAAAATGTACGAACGTTATCTCTCCAGAACAAATTACAAAATTTATGGTCTCTCAAAAGCAACCAAAGTATTGGTCAAGGCTATTGAACTCAACCCGGCGTTGATTTTGTTGGACATTATGATGCCAAAGCTTGATGGTTGGGAAATTCTGCAGTCTTTGCGCTTGAATGAAAAAACCAAGCATATACCCATTATCGTCTGTTCTGCCTGGGGAGAGCCTGAATTAGCGAAATCCTTAGGTGCCAATTATTTTCTTCGTAAACCCATCGTCCAGAAAGAGCTGTTGGACATCCTCGAGAATGTTATCAAAGAATAATCAACCAATTCCATTGGATTTTACAAGGAAAATTTAATGCGGGTTATCTTTTCCTTCCCGGAAATCTGGTTTCAGCACTTCTAAGGCTGAGTTGAAAATAACCCGCAATTCAATGGGATTATAGGGTTTTTTATTTATGATCTGAAAATATCCTGGATGAATTGTTTTTTGTTCTTCGCCAAAATCACTGGCTGAAATAATGATAACTGGTGTCTTCTGGTGCACGCTCATTTTGCGAATTTCAGTAAGCACCTGGGTTCCATGAATATCTGGCAGGTCCAGATCCAGCAAAATTGCATCCACATTTTGCCTGCTGATGATATCGAGGGCTTCTTTACCGGAATAAGCCGGGTAAAAATTGATCTTCTCAATGGATTCTATAACCCCATTATAAGATTTAATTGCCTGTGTAAAGAGCCTGACCATACTTGGGTCATCGTCAATCACCAATAAATCATTTGTATTTGCTCCAATCGACTGGATTGTTTGAATCAGTGTGTCACGCGAGACTGGTTTTACCAGATAACGATACACACCTCCTGGTAATACCAGTGATTGTTCTAACACTTCTGAGTACAGGAATCGAATCACCGGGATCTGGTATGGTAATTTCTCCATTAGTTGAGAAATCTGATTTTCATTTACAAAGGCATCATCCACAATAATGGCTGAGGGATAATATTTTTCAATCATCTGTCTTAGTTCAATCATATTGGTAACAGGGATCACTTCATAATCAAAAAGTAACATGCCAATTTGTTTGGCTTTACTTAAATCGGCAGAATAACACAGAATCAAATTAACCTGTCCTTTGGCGAATGTACTTGCCACTCGTTGTTCGCCCCCCTCAGCCAGATCTGCTCTTACTTCCTGTGTAGATCCAATGGGTTCCATCACGGGTAAGAAGATGTGAATGATGGTGCCTTTTTGAATTTCACTTTCTATCGTGATTCTGCCACCGTGTAGTTCCACAAAACGCTTGCTGATCGGCAATCCCAAACCAGAACCTTTTTCCCGACTCCAATTCTCCTGCCCTGCCTGGCGAAATTCGTAAAAGATACGTTCGATGTCCTCTGGTGCGATCCCGGGACCATTGTCCTGAATGACAATTTCAACTTCATCCATCCCATGCATTCTGGCATCCACCGAAATTTTCCCCTGTTTGGTAAAACGCATGCTGTTTGTGATCACATTTAACAATACCTGCCGAATGCGGGTGCGATCTACGAAGATATACGGCATGTTGTCTTCTGTGTGAATCTCAAAATGCAGACCTTTTTGAATAATGGGGGCTGCCACCAGATCTTCAATTTCATCCAACAGGATTTTTGGGTCCACCCGTTCGCGGAAAAGTGGCATTTGCCTGGCATCCATTTTCCCCATATCCAGGATATCATTAATCAGATCCAACAGATGTTTACTGCTTTTGAAAATTTCCTGGGTATCATCATACAATCCTGCTGGCCAATCATCCAGGGGTGCATAGGTCTCCGGGGCATTGACCATTAAATCACTAAATCCAATGATAAAATTCAGCGGACTGCGAAGTTCATGCGAGACTGCCATCGCGAAGCGGTCACGGTCTTCGCGTGCTTCTTCTGCCCGCGAACGTGCCTGTTCCAGCATTCTGGTCATTTGTTTCAACTGGTAATTAATCTGGTTTTGCTCTTTCAACATCCGGCTGATTTCTGCACGATGTTGACGGGTTTCCTGCAAGCGTTTGCGGGCTTCATAATAGTGGAAGGATGCATTTTCAATGGCTGAATTCAGATTATTGGAAATCCCCCAACCAAAAACTCCTGCAAATATACACACAAAAATGATCGCAAAAGGATATCCCTCTGGTAAAGTGCTGAACCATCCAGTTTCTGGCAGAATCAATGTCAGACTAAGGATCAGTATCTCAACAATGATCGTTCCGGTTAATCCGATGGTGGAAATCGCCATAAAGGGTAACACCGCAAACAAGAATAAAATTTCCACCCGATTGAACAGATAAAAGGCACTCATAATGGTCACGCTTACACCTACCAACCAGAAGACCTGTGCCAGGATATAAGTAAATCTCAATAGAAACAAAGTTCCCACAAATGTGACCAGAAATATGATGGTACATACCCACAATCCTGGACTGAACACACGTGGATAAAAAAGGGAGAGGATAAAATGAAAAACCAGATATATCGAAGTCGTAGAAAAGATAATATATTTCGAAGTCGATTCTAATAATTCCTTTGAAATTCTATCTTCGGTAAATAATGTACGTAGTCTGTTCATTGGTTGATATCTAAATTCTTCTTTTTAGCAATTTTTGGATTCTGCTATGATACCTCAATATCAATTTTGTAATGAAGTTAGTTCGTCTGGTCCAATTATTGTGTGCAACAGCGAATTGAACAATGGATAAGAATAGGCCAAAAATAATAAAAAGGATCTTGATATATTGATGACTATCAAGAGCGATCTCACCTGCTATCAGGATAATGACTGTAACGAATCCAAATACTCCCCAAGCAGTCTTTCCAATTCCAAAACGTATCATCAACTTCTGTGCAATAGGGTTCGTCTCAATTGATGGATGCTGAATTCTATTAATCGTAGACAGGACATCAAATAATTTTGTAATGAGCAATAATACCATCACTATGTATACGTATACTTTCATCCACTCAACCATAAACACGGCCATTTCAATAATAACAAGTGCTAAAAGCTCTCATCCATGGAAAGCTCTGGATCCTAAATTTATCTTATCATCCTTTTCTATTATAGATGATGATCATCTTACTTAAAATTTACTTTCAATCGTGCTATCATTTGGGAGTATCATAATAGAAAACCAATCTGGAGTTCATGATGGAAAAAATTAAGCAAAAATTGGCACTGGATAGCCTGGAAGATGAATTAAATGGCGCTTATTTGTATGATGCCCTAGCGCTGGTAGAAAAAGATGAACGCCTGGCAGAAGTTTACCAGCGTATGGCAACTGTTGAGCGAAAACATGCCGACAAGTGGATTTCTCGCTTGAAGGAAGCTGGAGTAAGAATCCCAAAATTCTCCCCTAACTTGCGTACACACACCCTGGCCTGGGCTGCCAGACGTTTTGGGGTCAACTCCGTTCTACCCACCATCACCAGCATGGAGCAGAAAGACTCGCAAAAATATAGCCACATGTCCGATGCGGCCGATATGTCAGCGGACGAGCTCTCACATTCTCGTCTATTGACACAGGTAACCAAAAGCATGCCCGGTGGCATGGAGGGTGGGATGCTGGCAAGGTTGGAAGGCCGGCATCGGGCATCCGGCGGGAATGCTTTGCGCGCTGCAGTGCTGGGTGCCAATGATGGTTTAGTCTCCAATCTGAGCCTGGTGATGGGCGTCGCTGGGGCTGAATTTCAGAACTCGACCATTCTCATCACCGGACTGGCAGGTTTGTTGGCAGGTGCCTTCTCGATGGCATTGGGAGAATGGCTGTCAGTACAGAGCTCACGTGAGTTATACCAGCACCAGATTGCGATTGAGGAAGCCGAAATTGCCTCTGCTCCTGCGGAAGAAGCCGAGGAATTAGCATTGATCTATGAAGCGCGTGGCATGTCGAAGGAAGAAGCACAAAACTTAGCCAATAAAATTTTTCAAGATCCCTCCCTGGCGCTGGAGACACTGGCACGTGAAGAACTCAATATTGACCCGGCTGAATTGGGTGGTTCAGCCTGGGAAGCAGCCATCACTTCATTCATCCTGTTCGCAATTGGCGCTATAATCCCGGTCATCGCATTCACATTCCTGAGTGGTATGGCAGCTGTGATCAGCAGCTTGCTCATAAGCGCTGTGGGTCTGTTCATCATTGGAACCGGAATTACATTATTTACCGGTCGCAGTATTTTGTTTTCAGGAACACGACAGGTGATTTTTGGACTGGCTGCAGCGATGATTACTTTTGGTATCGGTCGATTAATTGGTGTCAATCTCGGTGGATAAAATCTTTTTCCTGGTTGTTTTTATTTTTGTGAAACTGTAATAATTGCTTAATTCCACAAAAAAGCAATTCCACGTTTGCCCAGAATATAATCATCAAAAATGAGTTTGGCTGGTTTATTTGCCATTCCAGCACATACAAGCAATGGCAGTAAATGCTCTTCACGCGGGTGGCAATAGCGGGCAGATGGTGCTTTCTCCCAATCCATCAAGCGCTTTTCACGCTCCGGATAAGAATGTGTTCCACTGCATGTATCGATAAGCCAATTCTGAAAAGCATCATTCGCCGAATCCGGTACTTCCCCACCTTGCCAGGAAAAGGCGCGCATATTGTGGAATGAAAATCCAGATCCAATAACGAGAACATTCTCATTTGCTAATTCCCGTAATGCTCTTCCAAAAGCAATATGAGCCGCAGGATTGAGACTGCTCAAAAGGGATAATTGAAGGCAGGGAATATCGGCTTCCGGATACATCAATTTCAGGGGGATGAATAAACCGTGATCAAATCCCCGTTTTGGATCAATCCGTGCAGGAATCTTATTTTTTTCCAGCAATTTAACAATTTTTTCAGCATACTCTGGATTTCCAGGCGCTGGATATGTGATGGAATAAGCTTCCTTTGGAAATCCATAATAATCATAAAACATTTCCGGTGCTTCAGCTCCCAGAACTGTTACCTCATTTTCTTCCCAGTGCGCGCTGATAACAAGTATGATATCCGGTGTTTTAAGTTGTGAAGGCAACTGGGTCATGAAATCAATCATTGCCTTGTGACTGGGATCGCCAAGTATCGGCAAGGGGCCGCCCCCGTGACTGAAATATACGATTTGAGCTTTATTTTGTGGGGACATATTCATATCAATAACCTCTTCTTGATTTCTTTTGGAGAACGCTGATGAACAAAAGTTAGAATTTACCATCTTCTTAAGATTCTAACCTATTTGAATAAACGCTATAAGGTCTCAGACACAGCATGCAAATTCTCTGGTGGTGTGTCTCTTGGAACCACACATCCAACGGAGATAAATGTATTATCGTTCGAGACTGATGCGCATTGTCGGACAGAATATTCGTCATAAGTACAACCAATGCGCCTGGCTGCAAATGTCATCAGGATACACAGGTTTGGAATCCGGTCGACAGGACGATTTGCCAGACGGTAATTTACTCTCTCCTTTGGAGTTAATCGCGTAGGACTCACAAATTTATTCTCCATACTGGCAGATCGCTTCCAGGCGCTGCGGAATTGTAGGGTGATTGAAGTGGACAAGCACATACAACGGATGTGGTGTCAGGTTAGCAAGGTTTTCCTGTGCCAGCACTTTGAATGCGCCCATGGTTGCTTCTTTGCCAACATGTTCGGTTGCAAATGAATCCGCAGCATATTCTGCTTTGCGGCTGATAAAGTTCAGAGGAAATGTCAGGATTAATTCCAGAGGTGAGATAAGGATCGAGAACAGGATCAGGCTGAATCCCAGATGCACACCCGCTAAACCAAATGCCTGTGCCAGGGAAGCGCTCTTGAGAATAAAACCGATCACGACTGCATACAAGCCAAACATTACAATCTGCAGTCCCAGCATCCTGGGGATGTCCTTGTGTACAGCATGACCCAACTCGTGTGCCAGAACCGATACGATCTCCTCTTCTTCCAATTTTTCAACCAGGGTGTCGAATAAAACCACCTCTCTCGTTTTTCCCAATCCGCTGAAAAAGGCATTCAGTTTCGTGGAGCGCCTGGAAGCATCCATAACTGAAATAGCCTTCACATTGAACCCAACTTTTTCTGCCAGTGCTTGAATTTTGTCACGCAATTCTCCTTCTGGCAATGGTGTAAGCTTATTGAAAATCTTGACAAAGACTTTGGTATTCAGCACGAAAAGGATTACCATCACCACTGTGAGAATAACCCACGCATACAACACAAACCACCAGATCTGACCAATAAATTGCAGATAAATTGCATTCAGCAATGCCACCAATCCCCCACCCAACCCTGCTGCCACCAGTATATTTTTCAAAATATCCACAAAGAAAGTCTTGTGTGAGGTTTTGTTGAACCCATATTTTTCTTCAATCACAAACGTGCCATAATAATCAAACGGCAAGCTGATCAACATGCTGAGTAGACCAAAAACCCCTAGAAATGTCAGTGTTTGCAGGATTGGGTGACTGAACCATTGCACCGTTAGTCGTTCCAACCATCCAAAAAAACCAAACCCCAGTAATACCAATAACAAAGCAGTGCTGATTGTTTTAACGATTACTCCAAAACGGTTGGTCTCCATGAAATAGCTCAGCCACTTTTGATACTTTTCCTGATCGTAAATGTCTCTTGCGATCTCTGGAATGGGTTGATGACGATGCTGGTAATTGACCAGCGTGATCACCAGGTCGATGACATACATGAGTGCTATCAAGCCGATGATAATTAAGTTAATCATTGTTTTTTCTCAATTCTTGTATAAAATGGTCTTTTATTCTAATATTTTGCAACTAAAATTATGTTTTTGTATGTTCTTAATTGAAACGGAATTTCCAGAAATTATCTTGACAATGATCAAGAATTCCTTATAATAAATATTGGAGGCTTTCAACGCAACGCGTTGCATTGCCTTTTTTCTTTAATGGTCAATTAAAGATATACTCCAAATATCCGCAGGATCAATTCCTATTGAAGAAATAATTCTTGTGCTTTTAACACGCATATTGCACAATAAATTGACCTGTGGTTGGAGTTCAGCTCTGGATGCTTTAATCATTTTTCCAGTTCTGAACCTCCAATTCAATACATACGCTGCCAAATCAACAATTTGAACGCCAAGAGTTAAATCACTATGAACAAAAAATGGTTCTGGGATAATTAAACTTGATCTTTCACGGCCTTTCCTAGTGTTAATAAAATATTCAGTCATTTGGCTTAAAAGCAAATGACTTTTTATTTTATCTAATTCATCAAAAACGATAACACCCATATCATTACTACCTAGATCCTCAAGATAATAATAAAACCTTTCAAATAAGTAACTGTACTCCTTTCGTAGAAAATTGCTTCCGTTTACATCAGAAAATTTTGGTTGTTGTGAAATATTTTCAAAATCAATAATACTGGCGAAGATTTTTCCACCAGCATCTGAACATGCTTGAAGAGCCTGATTCGCATATAGAATTTTTGCTTGAGCAAGAGCAGTTAATTGTAATCGATTAGCATTTTCTCCATTCCGTAAACAATTTTGAGCTAAATCAGGTAACTCTTCATTGCTTATTCTAGGTTTTTGGTTTGCTAATCGAAATGTCTTTTTATTTAATAACTTTTGTAACTACTCAGCCTGAAGAAATACAATCAGGCAGATAGGGGTTGCCAAGAAAAGCTTGACGTAATGCATCGATACCATTTACACCATTTTTTCT
>PHBX01000014.1 GCA_002842045.1 Chloroflexi bacterium HGW-Chloroflexi-3
TGATGTCAACGAATCTATTCTGGCTGGAAAGATTGACGCTGGCGCACTGCAACCGGTTGCTGAAATGGCAATCCAGGCAGCAATTCAGGCTGATCTTTTTATCCGAACAGGCAGCACCGGTAAACCTGAGAAACAATCCATTGATATGGTGTTGCTGACTCTCAATAACGCATGCCAATATACCGGTTTTGCTCCCAATGGTAAAACAAGTTGTCCATAAATTTCAAATAGTTGATTACTAAGAAACAAAAATTTGATTATTATGTGAAAAGGGGGTGGCTGGCATTTACTATCGCCAGCCACCTCAACCTGGGACACCATAAACATGATGTCAGGTATCAGCTAGTTCATGTTTTTGATGGTGTCCCTTGGAGAAAATTATGAAAAAAATCGGAATTATCAATGCACCAATAGCGTCTGTCATTGCTCATTTGGAACATTCCGACATGTTAACGATTGCTGACGCTGGACTTCCAACCCCTGCGACGACACAACGTATTGATCTGGCATTGAAACCTGGTATTCCAGGTTTTTTAGAAACACTTGAAGTTGTATTAAGCGAAATGTATGTAGAAAAAGCTTATGTTTCTGATGACATTTTAACAACAAGTCCTCATATTTATACAGGTATCCAAAAGCTGCTCGGCGATGTGCCAATTGAAACATTACAACATGTTGAATTCAAGAACCTTTCAGGTTCCACCAAAGCAATTATTCGAACAGGTGAATTTACTCCCTTTGCTAATGTTATATTAGTAGCAGGTGCTTGGGGATTTAACATTTAGGACAGGGTGATTGAATGGCGAACCGTGTATTAATTATTGGAGGACCTGGAACACTTTCTTCCAGCACAATCAACTTATTACTAGAAAAAAAATACGAAGTAGCTGTGTTTTCGAGACCTACTCGTTTTCATGAATTGCCATCCGAAGTTCATACATATCCAGGTGATCGCTCCCAGCTCAGTGCTCTGAGTGAGACTTTTGAAAGTTTTAAACCCGATGTGGTTATTGATTTCATTTGTTATAAACCTTCGGAAGCAAACACTATTAAAAAAATTGTACAAGGAAAGGTCAGGCAATTTGTATTTATAAGCACAGTGGATGTATACGGTTATCCTCTCAGTCAGTTACCAATGTCTGAATCAGCAAACTGGCACCCAATTACTCAATCTCAATATGCAGCTGAAAAACGTTTGTGCGAAAAAATCTTTCATGAGACTGGTCCCGTTGATTTTCCACTTACGATCGTACGCCCTGCTTATTCATTTGGACCGCGTTTTATAATATCATTTACCTCTCGTGATTATGGAGTACAGTTACTCAAACGATTAAAAGATGGGAAACCCATCCTGGTTCCAGGTGATGGAAAAACTCTCATGCATGTTAGTTCTGCTTATAATACTGGAGAAATGATAGCCACTCTTGTGGATGCTCCTAAAGCTATTAATAATCAGTATACTTGTGGACATCCAACCTTCACAAACCATAATGGTTATATAGAACTTTTAGCAACCAGTTTAGATGTAAAACCAAATATTATTTATATTCCTACGGAAGCGATTGTTTCTTTCCCTGATCCAGAAGCAAAAACCTGTTTACTACATGCGCTAACCAGGTTTAATGTTGCTTTTTCTATTGACCGGTTCTTAATGGATTTTCCAGAATTTGAGTGGCGATATTCTCTCTCTGATTGGGCTAAACATGTTGTTGGCTGGAACAAGAAACAAGGGTTGATTGATAGCCCAAGTATAGAATTTTTTGATGACAGAGTGATTACTTCCTGGCAAAAGTATACTTAATATGGAAAATTTCATAACACATTAAAACAGGAGATCAACAATGAATAAAATTTGTTTAGGTGTAATATTTGGAAATCGAGACTTCTTCCCCGATCATCTTATCTCAGAAGCACGTAAAGATATTGTTTCTTTATTTCAAGAAATGAATATCGAAAGTGTTATGTTGGAAGAGCATGAAACCAAGCTTGGTTCCGTTGAAACGTACCAACACTCAAAAATTTGTGCTGAGTTATTCAAGAAGAATCGCGATCGAATTAATGGAGTACTTGTTGTGCTTCCTAATTTTGGTGATGAAAAAGGTGTTGCAGATACCATTAAACTTTCAGGACTAAATGTCCCAATTCTGGTGCAGGCTTATCCGGATGATCTTACAAAAATGAATGTGGAACGTCGTCGGGATGCATTTTGTGGCAAGATTTCAGTATGTAATAATTTATTCCAATATGGATATAATTTTTCCTTAACAGAACTTCACACCATTCACCCAAATTCAGGCTCCTTTAAAAAAGATCTTGAAAAATTCTTAGGTGTATGTCGGGTGGTTGAAGGTTTGCGTTCTGTCCGGTTGGGAGCCATTGGTGCCCGTCCCAGTTCCTTCAACACAGTCCGATATAGTGAAAAAATCCTGCAAAACGCAGGAATTACAGTGGTGACTGTAGATCTCTCAGAAATCTTAGGGGATTCATCAAGGCTTAAGGATGACGCTACCAAAGTGAAAGCAAAGCTGGAAGAAATCCAGACCTATGCCATTCATGGCAGTGTTCCGTCTCAAGCATTGCTGCGAATGGCAAAATTGGGTGTTGTCATTTCTGATTGGATGGAAATAAATGATCTTCAGGCTACTGCTCTGCAATGTTGGACTTCTCTGCAGAAGAATTATGGTATCAATGCCTGTACATTGATGAGCATGATGAGTAACCAGTTATTCCCCTCGGCGTGCGAAGTCGATATCACCGGAGTTGTTTCCATGTATGCACTTCAGCTTGCTTCTAATTCTCCCAGTGCCCTTGTTGACTGGAACAATAATTATGCAGAGGATCCGGATCGCTGTGTCTTTTTCCATTGTGGAAACTGGGCAAAATCGTTTATTCCGGATATTGAAATAAAAACAGCACCGATTTTAGGAAGCACGCTGGGAGAAGAAAACACGTATGGTGCCATGGCAGGTGGAGCAACGGCAGGGCCGATCACCTATGCACGGGTCAGTACCGATGATACCTATGGTTCAATTCGCGCTTACACGGGTGAGGGGGAAATTACCAGTGATCCACTGGATACTTTTGGAAACAGAGCAGTTGTTCACACACCAGGGTTACAGAAATTATTGAAATATATTTGCAGAAATGGGTTTGAACATCATGTTGCAATGACAAAAAACCATGTATCCTCCATCATTACAGAAGCGATGGAAAATTATTTAAAGTGGGAAGTATATTCACATGAAGGATGAAATTCAGTCATTGGATTTCTAAATTCTAAAGCAATATGATACGAATGAAAAATCTCGACCTTATGATAAATCGTTCTTCCTATGATGCCAACCTACGCATCCGCTGTATCTGTTGGACAACAATGAGCGCAATTTGGCAGCTCTGCATTTTCAAAGAGAATTAATTCAACCGATTAGGCTCATATCTCAAAGCAAAATCCCCCTGAATGGCATAGGGGGATAAATTTACAATGATAATGATCGAATTTCACTTAGATTCTTGAATGGATAATTTTGCGTCTCCTATCTTTTGCGCTTCCTTCGTTTCTGTACTCCTCTTCTTGCGCTGTCCTTTGACAATATAGGGCAGTAAAAATAAGTAAGCTCCAGTGAGTGCCATTACCAGCATTAATATGGAAGGAACTTTATCCAATCTTTCCCAGGTTGCCACCAGGTTTTCACTTCCTACCAGTTTGATGATGAGTGCGGCCGGAATGGCCAGCGCAGTAGGTACTGCGATCCAGCGATGAATTTTTCGAAACCATTTTGATAACGTTTTTGTCATTTATTTTCCTCTTCTTGTGATTAAATTTTTAAGTCCAGATTCACGGTTCTTGCCGGGCTTGGCGCACCGGGGCATTCAATCCGGTTCACCACACCACGGATCCCGGATACTTGATGTGCTAATGCTTCTGCCAGATCACGTTTGGATAAATTGTCTACTTTCCCGGCCAGGTGAGCAATCGAGTTCAGTACGCCAACCCTCAGATTATCTGCAGCGATCCGTTTATCAGTAGCAAATGCCGCCAGAATTTCCTCACGAAGCGTCTCATCGGCATTAACAGAATTTGTCATAGTTTTACGATTTCACCTCTATTCAGCTGAGCCTTTTTATCCTTGCGGGATTGGACGGACATCAATACCAGAATAATCGCCCAGACAATCATACGTATGGTCATTGCACGAATGCTATCCACGGCGACAACATCTCTGTATGCAGTTTGCAGGATGACCATCACCAGGGTGTGCAAGCTGAACGTGGTGATGGCTGCAAACCAGGCGAGCTTACTTCCACGCCAGATCAGGATGGCAGTAATAAAAACGGTCAGAATGCCAGCTGTGTAGTTATAAACAGGAACCCAGTTGATGACATAATACCCTGGGTCGTTACCCAACAACACCTGAGCGCCTGCAAAAACTGCCATTGCGCCAATAATAAGGGCAAGAACTGCCGCGATCTTTGTCAGGATTGATTTCATTGGAACTCCTTATCGTTCAGTTTGTTTTCTGTATTGACTTGAGTATATGCTCTGTTAACTGGTTCTGGAACGACTTAAGTCGTGTTTGCTGCAAGAGATTTTCAACAGCGAACCGGGTTGAACCTTTGATTGGAAAGTATAATTTCTCAACCCCGACAAAAGTCTTAGCGCAAGCGTATCATGAAAGGTACGATCTATCTGAAATGTTGGAATGTAAATGATTGAGAAGAGAATATCAACCAGGTAGATGAAGGAGAAGCACAGCATGCAAATATCAAAAGAGACACGTATTTCAGATATTTTATTGAAGTTTGGAGATATTGCTGAAGTAATGGAGGTTTTCGGGGTTCAACGTGTGGGAAAATTATCCCTGCGCATGTTTCTTGCCAAAGCGCTCAATGTGGAATGGGCGGCAGTGGATTCAGCCAGGCAGAATACGATGCCATTCAGGGCGCAGTTAACAAAGGTGTCGCCTTTGCGGTGGCAGCCGGCAATGAGGACGAAGATGCCAATAACTATAGCCCGGGTGGGTTCGACAATGTGCTTTCGGTAAGTGCACTGGCAGACTTCAATGGTCTTCCCGGTGGTGGTGCGGCTTCCACCTGCCGTACCGACCAGGATGATACCCTGGTTGATTTCAGCAACTGGGGCCCAGAAGTGGACATTGCCGCACCCGGTGTCTGTATTCTTTCGACCTATCCGCTGGAGAAGGGCAAGTACGGCACCATCAGCGGCACCTCCATGGCAAGTCCGCATGTGGCAGGTGCCTTGGCATTATTAGCCAGTAAGAATAATCCCAATAATGCAACTGATGTTACCAATTTATATACCCAGATCAAAAATGCTGGTAATTATAACTGGACGGATGACTCCGGTGATGGTATCAAAGAGCCATTGCTGGACGTGAGCAATGCAGCCATCTTTGCCCCGGTGCTTGTTTCTGGAAGTGGTGGTGTTCCAACCAATAACCCACCTACAGCCAATTTTACATTCAATACTTCCAGCCTGACAACCAACTTCTCTGATACGAGTGCAGACTCGGATGGTACGGTTGTGGCTTGGAGTTGGGACTTTGGTGATGGCACAACTTCAACCACTCAAAACCCATCACACAACTATGCATCTGCCGGTACCTACACGGTCAGCCTGACAGTGACGGATGATGATGGGGCAACCGCTTCGACCAGTAAACCGGTAACCGTTGGCGTTCCACCTTCGAATCTGGCTTGCCCACATACACCTGCACCGCTTCTTCACCATCCCGCTCACCCGTGTTGCAAACTGTGACCGATACTTCCAAGCGATCGTCCTTCATGAATACGCTTAAATCGCTGTATACAAAACGGGTATAACTCAGCCCAAAACCGAAGGGATAGGCAGGTTGATGCCCGTTCTTATCCAGCAGAGTGTAGCCGTGGTAGAGATCATAAGTGATCTCTTTGTCCGTGCTGCTGAAATAGGGCAGATGCTCCACGCTGGCGGGGATGGAAAATGGCAGCTTGCCACTGGGATTAAATTCTCCGAACAAGATGTGCGCCAGGGCAGTGCCACCTTCCATACCGGCATACCAGCTATACAAAATACCCGGGATGTTCTTTGCCCACTCGTCCAGCATGATCATGCTGCCAGTCACCAGTCACACCACTGTGTTTGGATTGACGCCAGCCACCGCTTCGATCAGCTGAATTTGTTCTGCTTTCAAGGAAAGACTCTGACGATCACCGCCAGGGGACATGCCTTCCTGAATCTGGAAGGTCGAGATTTCCAGTTTTTTGATGATTTTCACAAAAGCAGCCTTGAATGGTTTACTCATTTGCTGGTATCCGCTTATGATCGGGTCGAACATCTCATCCAGGCTGCTGGGGGAGGTTATAAGCCCCCATCACGAAAGCAGCTCCCGCCTTAATAATGCGCTTGAAGTGTGCCAGATAAACTTCATGCAGCGTACGATCATCCGCCTGGACGTTCACAAAGAAACGACTGTTTTCGATGTTGTTAAAAGCATAGTGTTTGACGCAGTCCATCACATTGTGCTCTTGGATGCCCTCTGTCAAACTTGCTCCCATCTCGCCCACTTGGTAGGGATCCTCGCCGTAGGTCTCCTGTATCCGTCCCCAGGCAGGGTGACGCAACAGGTTGACGCATACCTCGCCGAAGAAGTTGCCATCCTGTGCTCGGATCTCCTTGGCGATCACCTCTCCAATGCGGCGTTCCAGGTCACGATCGAAACTGGCACCGCGTGCCATTGAAACCGGGAAGCAGGTTGATTTGCCCACCACTGCACCAAGTGGACCATCACTGAATTTGATCGGAGGAACCCCCAGTTGCTTGACACCGTTGGTCACGATCGGCACCGGGTTGTAACCATTTTTGTATATGAGCTGGTTGCCGATCATATCCCAGTTGCCGTTCAGCATCCAGACCTTTTCTTTCAAGTTCATGCGTTTCAGCAGATTGTTGGCGGTCTGCTCAATTTCCTCGCGGGTTATTATACAGGAATGCTGTGAAAATGTTTAAATGGATTGATCCATGCTATTAATGCGTTGTTCTTCTTTTTCCGTAACTTTGAACTTAAACCAGACCGGGATGATACTGAGCAGCGATGCACCTGCAGTAATCAGGAAGGGGGTTTGAGGACTGAAATTTTCCCATAAAAAGCTACCAATTACCGGTGCCGGTAGGGAAACCAATCCCAGACTGGTGCTGAACAAACCAAATGCCACCCCACGCAAACGAGCGGGAACCGCTTTACTGATCAGCGATTGATACGCCGGGGTCGCTAATCCAACGCCAATACCAGCGATCACCCAGCCCAATCCATAGAGCCAGGCAGGACTGGCAGGGGGGATCAGCGCAATCATGGCAATCGAAAAGGAGATGAAGAGAAAAGAGATGGCAATGTTGACACGCTCACCCACCTTGTCCGCCAACCAACCAGAGGGAATCATGACTGCCATCATCGCCATGCCAAAAATACTGTTCATGATGCCAATCTGGCTGATCGAGAGCAGGGCGATATCCTGCATATAAACAGAAAGAAAGGTCATGGACATGTTGAAGAAGATGTCACGGATGCCATCCGTAATCATGATCCAGGTAAAGAGTCCGCCTGCCAACACCAGACCAATCATGATACCCAGGTTGCTTTTCAGGCTGGAAAAGGTAAGGGTTGTGGGATTGGCTTCCTTGCCCCTGGCAGCGGTACGAGCCATGCCGACCCGCAAGATGGTTGCCAATACATACAGGATCGTTGCGACCAACAACATGCCCTTAAATCCCATCGCTTCCACCAGAAAACCACCAGCTAGTGGACCAACCACGCTGACGATGCCAAACAATGTCTGCGTGATTCCGAATAAACGCGCCCGGTTCTCCGGGGCTGAGTTATCTGCGATGAAGGCATCAAAGCTTGGTCCCACCAATGAGCGCGTCATGGCGTTCAACACAGAGGCAGCCAGCACCCATTCCCAACGAGTCGCCAGCAACAAAGGAATATAACCAAAGATCCCCAGCACACTACCGATGGCAATGGCACGTAACCGGCCTAAAGAGTCGGAGATCCAGCCGCCCAGGATCTGCAGTATCAGTGGAATGATTTGCGAGAGAGTAAAGAACAACCCGATCTGCGCAATTCCAGCCCCCAGCTCCTTTAGATAGAGCGCTTCCAGTGGGTGATACATGCTACCACCGGTGTTGGCCAATATCATCGCCAGCATGAATAAAAGTAAGAGTGGGGTGAGGAGGGGTGCTTTTTTGGTGGATGGTTCTGTGGTCATGGGTTAATTCCAAAAAACAAAATTATTCACTTTTTTTGTTTTTATGTTTATTATATTAATAATACTTATCTAGAAATGAATTTTACCTTAATTTTATTAAAAATGATATAAATAATCTTAAAATATTTTGATTTTCAATTAATAATTTAATCTCTCATAACCGAAAAATTATTTGAGCGCAAGACTTGATCATCCAGTTCGTGATAGATTGGAGTATACATTTGAATAAGGTTTATTTCCAGTGTTGATGAAAATAGAGGTGGAAAAGGGTTAGTGTGCAGGAATACATTGAACATCAACCCATCAGGATAAAATATTAAGCAGTATCTTCTACCAGGCTTCTAAAGAATTCTCCTGTCCCTTCATCTCAATCCCCGCTTGAATCGCCTGTTCGACCACTGAAAAATTCACCTCGATTGGTTATTGGCAATATTGCCTATACATATATAGGTGTTATTACTCTTTGTAATCAGTGGGTTTTCCATGATAATGGAAAAAACTTTTAAAATAAAGGATGTGAAGCATGAAAGACCCCTGCGATATCAAACCGTTTAAAAAAACCAGTGTTTTCGAAGAGTATCATAAATCACAAACCTCAATCCTGTCCATTTCTGGGCTCAACTGTCCTAATTGTGCCTTACGGGTGAGAAATGCGCTCTTGAAGACCTATGGCATAACCACCGCTTTGATCGATCATGAATCAGGGCTGGGCGAGATCACTTATAATCCTGATATTGTACAACCACAAAACCTGGTCAGCGCAATTGTACTGGCGGGCGGAGATGGCATTCATCAGTATGCTGCACAGTTGATGGAATAAAGAATACTTTATTCTGGGTAGATCAATCAAAATGGAGTAGCTTATATGGTATTTGAAATATCCATTTTGCATTCCAGATGCGGTTCATTATAATTAGTTTATGTCAATAAATAACACCGAAAAAATGATCCAGGTTATGCTGGTCGATGACCATGTGGTTGTACGCGCGGGTATCCGGCAATTTCTTGAACAAAGTGCGGATATAAAAGTGATCGCCGAAGCAACCAATGGTCAGGAAGCCTGCCAATTATTGGAGCAAATCCAACCAGATGTTGCGGTACTGGACATACAAATGCCCATCATGAATGGCATTGAACTGACGCGTTGGATCAGGGAGCACAAGTTGCCGGTTGGGATTCTGGTTTTAAGTGCTTATGATGACGAACCCTATATCCAGGCTGTGTTGCAGGCTGGCGCAAATGGTTATGTACTGAAAACGTCAGAACTACATGATATTCTGGAAGGAATCCGGGATGTATTTCAGGGAAAATCGGTATTGGATGCAGCCTTGACCCGGAAATTATTCAATCGAATTGCCTCAAAATCCATTCAGGAAGAAGTGGAAGCATTGACTGAACGCGAGTTGCAGGTGCTAAAACTTGCAGGAAAAGGATTTACAAACAAAGCTATTGGGTTACAGTTACACATCAGTGACAGAACGGTGCAAAATCATCTGGCCAACATTTTCCAGAAGATGAACGCAGAAAGTCGCACCGAAGCGGTTATGCGTGCGGTATCCCTGGGATTGATTCCCGCTAATATCGCCGACGGTTAATGGGGCATCTCCTTATCTTGTCAAAGTAGATTAAGGTTGCGTTTGGGAAACTTGGATCATCCTACCATTAAAAAATCACGCTGGAGGGGTTTTAATCTCCAGATGCTGTTAATCACGGTGGTGCCAATAACCCTGCTGTTATTATTGGTTGTATTCTGGAGTCAGAGACTCCATTATGAAGCCATGCGTGCCATGGTGGGTGATCGGGATTTACGAACCGTTCAGGCGGCTGCAGCGTCCATCGATCGTGAATTACGTCATCTTACCAGCTACATTCAGATGCTGGCCAACGATGTGGAAGAAAATGCATCTTTAGCAGGGTTTTTGATTAATGATGAAACTTTCAAACCTGTCTTTGAAGAATTTGCGCTTTACTCACCCACTGGCGAATTATTGCTTTCGACAGACCAATCGATTGATTGGCAAAGTTTGCCTTCCCAAATTCCATCCATATTTTCAGTTCAAGGCGAGGGAATTCCCCAACCTATCATTTTTCATTTTTCACAAGCCAATAATATAATTCACTCCAATATTATTTTAAGTGCGCAAACCTACAACCAGGGGCATGTGGTGGGAATCACCTCGATGGACCTTTTGGTCAACAGCGCGATAGGAGGGCTACTTGATTCGGAGAAGATTACGTCTTTGATTGTCAGTCGAGGCAACCTCCAAGAGTCAATAGACATTATCTATCATAGTGGACAAAAGTATCCAGGCGAGAATATCCAGACTCGCCCGGGCATAGCCCAGGTCTTGAATGGAGAAAGCGGTATCCATTATTATGAAATTCTTGAAGGGGAAAATGTGGTTGCCTATACCCCGATTGGAAATAGTGGCTGGGGTTTAGTGATTGAAGAAAGGTGGGAGGATATCGCCAGTCCTAATTTAATGACCACCCAGTATGCACCGCTCATCCTCGTCCCCGTTTTCTTGCTTTCGCTTTTTCTCATCTGGTTTGGCGCAAATCGGATTGTGAAGCCATTACAGAAATTAGAAAAGCAAGCCTCCGGACTGGCTGCAGGAGATTTTGAAACCATTCAGAATTCAGTTGGAGGCATAGAGGAAATCCGTAATTTGCAGTCCGAAATGGTGGAAATGGCAATAGAACTGAATGCAGCCCAGAAAAATTTACGAGATTATATCGGCTCGATCACAGCCGGGGTGGAAAATGAACGGCGCAGTCTGGCACGTGAGTTACATGATGATACCATCCAGAATTTAATAGCTCTCAGTCAACGCATCCAGATAATTTCGATCAGTTCTCCAGATCGACAAAGAGAATCCTTAAATGAATTGAAAGAATTGGTAAATGCAGCCATGCTCAATGTGAGGCGTCTGATCCGTGGATTGCGCCCGATTTACCTGGAAGAATTTGGTTTGGTAACATCGTTAGAAATGCTCGTGAGCGAAACCGAGAAACATGGTTCGCTCTCCATCTCATTTACTTCCTCTGGTACCCAACGAAGATTAGATCCTCAGGTGGAACTCTCTCTATATCGTATGGTTCAGGAATCACTCCAAAATGTGATCCGTCATTCACAGGCGCAGCATGCCTGGATTGAAGTCACTTACCTTGAAAGAGGGCTGCAAATCAGTATCCGCGATGATGGCAAAGGATTTCGGGTCCCGACTAACCCGACAGCCTTCGTGAAAAAAGGGCATTTTGGGTTGATCGGTTTACAGGAACGGGCAGAATTGATCGACGGAACGTTGAGAATTCAATCCAGCCTGGGTACTGGCACCACCACCATAATTCATCTTCCGTGGAATTGAAACTTTTGGAAGTTATCCCTCATCAACAACCCGATATCCTAATCGCTGCACTTCAGCTTTGATGCGGCTGATGGTGACCTTGTTTTCATCAAATTCGACTTTCACCTGTTCTTTGTGGTAGCTGGCTTCTACCTGCAGAAGGCCATCCAATTTATCTTCCATGCTTTCTAAAATCATGGAGCAATTCGGGCATTCCATTCCCTCGATTTTGAGTGTAATTTTCTGTGCCATAGGTCTCCTATAAGTCAAATATGATGATGCCGGTGTACATACCCATCGAACATGAGAAGGGCAACTTCTTGCCAGCTTCCTGTGCCGGTAAGGATATGGTTTCCACACCTGTGGCAGGCAAGATTTTCTGAATTCGTAGAGATGGAATGACAAAAGCACGTGAACAGGAGAAAATATTGTCAGTTTTCAATTCAAGTATTATGGGAACATCGGCTTTGGCATGGATCACATCCGGAGAATAGCCATAATTTTCAACATTGATGGAAATAGTGAAGCTTTCCGCGTCAGTTCCAGAACTGTACTGATCGGAATTATTGGAAGGGTTTGTCTGATCTGTTGTTGATGTCACTTGCGACTGATTTTCCACAGTGTTTGGGATGATATTTGCCTGAACTGAATTGGAGGTTTTGAACAGCCGGGAAAGTGAAATGGGAGACCCGGCCAGGGTAATACCAGTATCAATGGTAATCACAGCCAGAACCAAAATGAGGATGGCGACAAATCGCATAAAGTGTTTTTCCAGTTTTGAACCGATTCGCGTTGTGAAGTATGCTACTGCAAAAAATACAGGGCTGGCTCCCAGCGTGAAAGCAAACATTAATGCCATACCTTGCAATGGATCCCCAGAACCAAGCGCTATCGCCATCATCGCCTGAGTAACTCCACAAGGAATCAGAACTGTCAGGAAGCCCAAAAAGGCAGGGGTGGAAAGATCGGATCCTTTTGCTTCGATAGCAGTCTTGCGCAACTTCTTTCTGATAAAAGCCGGGGGTTCAAAGGCAAAATACCGGAAAATCGGGTGCACATTCAACATGCGCAAGGCTGTGCCCAGCATAAAGACACCGATCGCGATTTGTAAAATTGCCCGGGTGAGGATGGACAATTGAAACATTTGCCCCAGCAACCCGAGCAGAAATCCGAGTGCTGTGTAAGCCACCAATTTTGCCAGCAAAAAAATCAGAATGGGTAAGGCAAATTGCGGTTTTACCGATTTCCGGGGAATTTTTTTCCTGCCTGGTTTCTGTTTCAATTGCACTGTATTTTCAATTTGATGTGATAACGAACTGGCCAATAAACCACCCTGAACAGCCAGACAACTCAAACCGCCAGTGGTTAATCCCGTTGCAAAAGCAATCAAAATAGTTTCCAATTTTTACCTCCAAAAATTATGTAAGATTCCAGGGACCGGTATCAGAACCCTATAGCAGTTTAACACTCATCCAGGCATTGATCTATAGGCATAATTGCCCTGTTGACTTGCATAGATAGCCTATTGAATTTAGGACAGCCAAAAGGTGGGATTAGACGCAGCAAAAAACAAATCAACACTGCTAAAGAATGTAGCAGAAAGGACGTTATGAGCGAATTACGATTAATTACACTTCCAATCACCGGGATGACATGTGCAAATTGTTCTGCTTCGGTGGAACGAAATTTATTTTTCTCACACTGAAGTTTCTGATCCAATGATTGCCGAAACGCTGACCAATATGATGCAGTCACCAGTATTTTACGTTCCTTCCCTGGCATTGGTACCGGAAGAAACACTTGCCACCGTGTATGTGTTTGAAAACGGCATTGCTGGTAAAGGACCATTAGGTTTTCAGCCGGATGTGTTTGATAATCCCCCTGGAACTTCCGGTTATTCGCCATTACGTCAGATCATTCTGGTGAAATGGGTAGAGGGCGAGAAAGCCAGTGAACTAAAATCGGTGGTAGAGATCACCCAGGCGGAGAGTGAAGGAAAGCTTACCACCATTGTGCCAGGCGTGGTGGTTAATATGCCCTTCATGGTTTGGGATGGTGGACAAAGATAACCTCTGTGATTTACCAAACAAAAAACTGTTGAAATTCAACGGTTTTTTGTTTTAACACTGCACCTGCCCCACACCAATTCACAAATGTCCATCGGTCCCTGCAGGTCGGGATGATAAACATGCACATAGCTACCGATTTTTGGGTATTGTTTACCAATCTCCTTAAAATAATCCCCCATGGCAAGGACTTTTACTCCATAGCCTTTCTTTAAGTCGGGAACACCCTGGGTTATTAATTTTTTAATCGCGTCCAGATCTTCCAGACATCGTTCCAGGGAAGGGTTCATGATCAAAAACGCTTTTCTCAATTTAAGAATTTCCCTATGGCTGGATACATCAATACATGATTCAATGCTAGAATACAAAGAAGAAACGAGAACGAGGGATGATCGTTTCCCAATGCTGTTTCGTTACAGAAAAACACCGGCATAACAACAGGAGAGCAACATAAAGGGTATGCATGGAAAAATTCTGGTGGTTGATTTAAGCCACCATCAATATCAAATCGAAGAGTTACCGGAAGAGATTTACCGCCGTTACTTGGGTGGGTATGGTTTGGGAGCCTATTATCTCTACAAACACATCCCACCTGGTGGCGATCCCTTAGGACCGGACAACATCCTCGCTTTTACACCTGGTTTGTTAACCGGCACTGGCGCAGGCTTCTCCGGGCGTTGGGCAGTGTGTGCCAAGAGTCCACTGACGGGTAAAGGCAAGCGATCCAATGGTGAATACAGCACAGGCGGTTGGGGGAATGCCAATGCGGGTGGCGTTGTTGGTGCTGGTATTGATGGTGGTCTTTGGCCTGGTGTCCACGGGGGATGCACTGGCTGGATTCTCTAATCCGGCTGTAGTGGCCATATGGGCGATGTTCATCCTTTCATCCGGGCTGGCGCGCACCGGAGTGGCTTCTTATTTGGGCAATCTTGCCACGCGCGTGGCGGGAGAAACCGAGCGGCGGCTTCTGACAGTATTGATATCCAGTACGGCGGTTCTTTCTGCCTTTATGAACAATATTGGTGTGGCAGCAATGTTTCTGCCGGTGACAATCGACATCGCCCGGCGCACCAAACGGGTAGCTTCACGACTTTTGATCCCCATGGCATACGGATCCTTGCTGGCACTGCTGGTCAGTCTGTTGTTGATCCCGCTGATTTTTCCGTTTTAATTGAGACATTTTTATAATTTAATTTATTCTTGATTTTCCATTTTTGTCATCTCCCCAAATCCATGTGGATTCTTTATGTTTTGTTTTTACTGGTCGGGCACGCATCCTTTCTCTTCCCTTAAATCTTACTCGATCAATAGGTCGGACTGAGAAATCTGGCAGCAGGTGATTTAAGTTTCCTTGTAATTTTAATGCTTTTAAAACTCTTATAAAGGTGTCGAGAGAAACACCTTCACCGAGTTCTAATCGGCGAATCGTTCGAACATCAATACCAGCTTCCGCAGCTAAATGAGCCTGGGTAATATTTAATCCTAGACGACAGTTCTTCATTTGATTACACAAATATTTTTCTATTTGTTCAGTGGTTGCAAAGGAAAAATCTAATTTGTTATTCATCAGAAATCCATTTTTTTAATTTTTGGCTTTTTTAACAGGCAATATGTTGCATATTATAACAATTAATTGTCCTTAATAGGAAAAATATTACCGATTAAAGACCAATATATTTTTGTAAAATCGTTCTTTCGAAAAATTATCGAGTTGCATAGGATGACCATTTCATAAAAACCATCAAACTACGAAAAATCTCCTTTGCAATTTCCCAATGATTAATAAAAGTTCAAGCATCCTGTAAATCCTGTAATTCACTCAGAATTTCGATAACTAATATTTGGCACATAAGAAAAATCATCAAAAGCCTTAAAATCCTGTAAATCCAAGTTCAGACTTTCTTTAAATCATCCTTGAAATATTTCTTGATTAATTCAAGCAGAACCTTGAATCTTTGAAGATTTTTTCTCTCTAAATCATATATAATACAATCATTGAAATATTTGTTCCCACCTGCGGGAATTTTATGAAAGTTAATGGTATGAGTGAAGTTAAACAGGTATTTGATATTAAAGGTATGGATTGCGCCGATTGTGCCCGAAAGGTCTCGGATGGTGTTCAGAAACTGCCCAAAGTAGAATTGAGTCAGGTGAATTTTGCCACCGGACAGTTAACTGTGGTGGGGGATGTAGATGTAGCAGAAGTAACCGCCAGAGTGCGTGATCTGGGCTATGATGTGGCCGAGCCTGACGAAAAAAATCAGACCACAGCGCAGCCTGGCAAAACCAATTTTCTGTTTTTTTTATGGCAACGCATGGAAACCCGCCTGGCTTTGCTGGGAGCAATTCTGGTGCTGCCTGGGTTAATCCTGGGGGAGATCCTGGGATTCGACTGGTGGTGGGTAAATGTACTCTCGTTGGCAGCCATGCTGGCAGCAGGGATCCCGATTGTTCGATCTGCCTGGAGCAATCTGCGCATCAATCACGCGATTGACATCAATTTTCTGATGAGCATTGCCGCGATCGGCGCGGTGGTGATTGGTGCTTATGTCGAAGCAGGCATGGTAATTGTATTATTTGCATTGGGGGAAGCGCTGGAAGGCTACACCTCCGAAAAAGCACGTAATTCAATCAGAAGCTTGATGGAAGTGGTACCTCCTGTAGCCACCCGACTGACCCTGCAGAAGGGTGAATCGCGTGAAGAGGATGTCCGTGTGGAAGCTTTACAGGTAGGCGATCATATCCTGGTACGCCCGGGTGAACGCATCCCCATGGATGGAGTCGTTCTGGAAGGTACATCAGCTGTTAATCAGGCATCCATCACCGGCGAGTCCGCATTGGTGAATAAGCAGCCAGGAGATGAAGTCTTCGCGAGTACGATCAATGGCTCTGCGGCACTGGTGCTGCGGGTCACGCATCTCAGCGAAGATAACACCATCAGCCGGGTTATCAAGCTGGTACAGGAAGCTCAGAACAAACGCGCTCCTTCACAGCGTTTCATTGACCAATTCGCCCGCTGGTACACCCCCACGGTGGTGATCCTGGCCACATTGATTGCGGTCATTCCACCTGTGTTCTTTGGGCAACCATTTTTCAATCCCAGCGATGGATCTCTGGGCTGGCTGTATCGGGGTCTGACCCTGCTGGTGATCTCCTGCCCCTGTGCTCTGGTAATTTCCACCCCGGTCAGCATCATTTCAGCCATCAGCAACGCTGCCCGGCAGGGAGTTCTATTCAAAGGTGGATTGTTTATTGAGAAACTCAGTCATATCAAAGTGATCGCCTTTGATAAAACCGGTACCTTAACCGAAGGCCGTCCGGTGATTGTAGCATCCCGATCCAACAATCATCAGGCATTCAAACCACTCGCAGCTGATTGTGATGATTGCACCGAATCCATTGCCCTGGCTCATGCTGTGGAACGTCGCAGCCAGCACCCATTAGCGCAAGCAATTGCCCAGGCAGCTCAAAATTTAGGCGTTGCGGAACGCTACCCGGCTGCCAGTCATGTAACCATCCAGCCAGGAATGGGCGTTAGCGGTGTGGTTAATGGCAGACAGGTTCAGATTGGATCGCACCGCATGCTGGATAATGGCATCAATCATTCTGAGGATGATTGTGATCAACTTAAGCAAGCCGAAGAGAGGGGTAATACACAGATCCATGTGGCAGTGGATGGGGATTTAGTGGGTAGTCTGCTGGCGGTGGATGCACCTCGTACAGGCAGTTGGGATGCGCTTTCCGCGCTTAAAGATCTGGGCATCAAAGCACTGGTAATGCTGACCGGTGACCAGCCCGTGGTTGCACAGCACATCGCTGAGCAGGTGGGTGTGACCGATTTTAAAGCCCAACTCCTACCGCAAGATAAGGTGACTGCTGTGGAAGATTTACGAAAAGAGTGGGGTGCGATCGCTATGGTGGGGGATGGCATCAATGACGCCCCTGCACTGGCTTTGGCAGACGTGGGTATCGCCATCGGCGGTGTCAACAGCTCTGCCCAGGCGATGGAAACCGCGGATGTAACCCTGATGCAACCGGACTTGCGCCAGTTACCCTTTGCTTTACGCCTTAGTCGACGAATGATGAATACCATCCGCTTCAATATTGCCTTTGCCATTGGGGTGAAGGCTGTCTTTATGGTTTTGGCTGCCGCTGGTTTAAGCACCATGTGGATGGCAGTGGTGGCTGATATGGGTATTTCCATTCTTGTGACACTGAATGGTATGCGCCTGTTGAAATACTTATAGTTAATATCGCTTTTTTTCAGGAACCAAATACTGCTGGACTGCTGCGCACTGGTTTGAATTCGGTTTTTTTCGATTGGTGAATGAACAGCGCTGCGGAAAATAAAACCAATGAGATAATGATATTGACGACCACGAAAATCCAGGTCAGCCCGCTCATCGAGCGCACCAGATGGTTGGTTAACATTTCCGGTAATGGTCCAACAATGATCCCTGAAAATAGACTATTTGTGGTCAGATTCTGTTGTACGGAAACAGTAAAAAAAAACACAAAGGCTCATAACGATGAGGTTAAAACCACTTAAGAACGATAAAAATTTACAGATAATTGGGATTGATTTTCCTCTCATTTTACTCTCCACTTGCTTTCAGTATACAAAAATATATCTCTTCCTTCACTGCCCAAGTGGAGAGGTTCCATATCACCCATGGTATGGATTTTTTGTGGACGGATAACCATGTTCCGTTGCAAAATTATTTTCAGGTATGAAAATCAAGTCAGTCTGATCGTTCACTCGAACATCATAGGAATTTCACCACGTTCGTTGAAAATGATCGTTTCGCCATGCTTATCACATGCCGGGCTTGCCAGGTAAACAGCGTACAGACCAATCTCATCTGCTGTGATCCAATAGGGTTTCGGATGCGGCTGTGAACGGGTGTTCACCTTGGTTTTGATCAGCAAAGTATTGATGCGCACCTGGCTGTGCTCATATTCTGCAGATAACACATCTTTGAGCATGAGTTGTGCGGAAGCAGAAACCGATATGGGTCCGGCTGATGGAATTGGGTACAGCGCTGCTCCACCATTCAGTAATGTGTAACTGCTATCTTTTAAATCTGCCAGCATGGGCAGGAAAGTCTTGGCAGCCACAAAATGAGCGGTCAGGCTATTCTCCATGATGTGATTCCAGATGCGTAATGGCACCTGGCTGAGGGGTTCCCCCTGCCACCAACCGCCGATGGATGCCACCACCATGTCTAGTTGACCGACATCCTGTTCAATCTTGTTGCGCAAATCCAATCCGCCTTCTTCGGTACAACAACCTCCCTGAAAGGTTATCAGACGATCACAACACAATCTTCCCAGATGCTCCCGGAGTTGTTCCAGACGGTATTGATCCCGGGATGGAACGACAACGGTAGCGCCATGGGTTAAGAATTGCCTTACCACCCCCTCCCCAACCTCCCCGGCACCGCCAATGATCAAAGCTACTTTACCAGCCAGAATTGACATATCTGCCTCCTTTCGGTTGTGACAAATGGGTGCTCCCCTCGATTCCATTATAATTTATTAGTCAATAGCTTTTAAGTTGCTAAGGTTTTGAGTTGTTTAGCAAAGTTCATAAGTTCATGAGTTGTTGAGTTCATAAGACTACATGGTGCTCCACTCATAAAACCTAGTTTACACCTGAATTTGGAACACCGATGGTGCGTGATTTCAGTTTCCGAGCGTGTAATAATGCGTCAGAATTAAATTTCATAATAAAATAGAATAGAACAATAAATGATTATGTTGGAAGGTCAAAAACATCAAATCTCAGTCTGTATTGAAATTTCGTTACACGAAGGATAATGTTTTTAATTTCACTACCCTCTACTTACTGAAGTACAATACATTTAAATCTTGTGGAGGAAAAGGATGAAACCATCTACTGACCCAAGTTTCATTTGTCAAATGAGTTCTGGTTATGTGTATCTTAGTCAAATGCAGTTTTTGCGAGGATATTGCATTCTTAGTTCTGAACCAGTTGTAGCATCAATCAATGATCTGTTACCAGATGCACGTTCCGTTTTCCTGTTAGATATGGTCAAGATTGGTGATGCCATTATGAAGGTAACAGATGCGTTTCGGATTAACTATGGAATAATGGGAAATAGTCATCCAGTATTGCATGCTCATATCGTTCCTCGTTATATGTGGGAGCCAGAAAAACTCCGTAAAGGTTTACCTTGGGATCATCCTGATATCTTTTTCGAAGCGACACAGTATGATGCAATCCGAGATCAAATATTGGTGGATGAGTTGAGAAGTATCCCACAAATGTGATTTCTGTTGGATAAATTTGAGGATTATACCTCTCCAAATATAGTATCAGAAGTTCGATTTTATTTGGATTCGAAGATTTTCCAAATATTTTGATTTTATTGAATACTATTTACTTGTAGAATCAATAATTCCTAAAAACTCTCTCGAAACTTATCGAGTTCTTCGGTATGGCATAATAAGTTAGCAGAGTAGACTGGTGCGTCAGCGACGCACTACTTCCTAAGAAAGAGTCGGCTATTCAAATTTATATTTTCTAACAATCGCTTTAAATTTGGAATGTCAATTTGAACCGTCTGCCAGATGATTTTTTCGTCTAAACGAAAATATTCATGAATTAACACATTCCTGATTCCTTGGATTTTTCCCCAAGGAATTTCAGGAAAATTCTCTTTAATTTCCATTGATAATGCTCTAACTGCTTCCCCAATTGTGGACAATTCAAAAGCTACTGCACGAATAGTTTTTGGATCTTTTTGGAAGTCTTCAAAATTTTACGAAGACGAGAAGGTTAGTATATTATTACAGCAAGCGATCATGTCCAAAATTCGAATTTGCCAGTCTCTAGGTGACACGAATAGCCTCCTGTAATACCTCTTCTTTGATTCTGTCTTTTAAAGATCTTTTTGTTCCTAAATCAACTTTGCAATCAAGGAGTGATTCCAGTTTTTGTTGTAATTCAATAAATTCAAACAAACCAGGAGCAGGATCAAATTCAACCAAAAGATCAACATCGCTAATCGAATCATTCATACTTTGTCAATTAAATTTGCTTATGACAACTTTCTTTTTGATCTCACAATCCACCTTAAGAACTTATGAGATCATGAACTAAATATCTCCACTTAACACCTACACCTTAAAAGCTTAACTGCTATTAAGCTGATTTGACACTTCTCCACTCATTTTCCGTATACTATTATTGGAGGTGTGTTATGAATTACAGTGAAGTTTTTTCAAAAGCCTGGAAGATTGTCTGGAAATTTAAGGCTTTGTGGATTTTTGGTATTTTCTCCAGTTGTGCGCGGTTAAATTCGGGCGGCGGTGGAGGTTCCAGTGGTGGCGGCGGGGGTAGCTCTCATCTGATCAACTCCGGTGGTGTGTTTGCTTTCCCCAATGTGGTTTTACCCAAACAGGTTTTTCAGTGGTATTTACAATTTCAAAATGCCTGGGATACCGAGCCCTGGGGTGTCTTCCTGATCCTGCTGGCTGTATTTTTTGTGGTCATGGCATTGGTGGTGCTTTCTCTATTCCTGGGTGTTTTGGGACGCGTTGGTGTAGCCCGTGGCGCCTGGCTGGCAGATGATGGAGAAGAGAAATTGAACTTTTCCCGCATTTACAATGAGAGCAAACCGTACTTCTGGCGGGTATTTCTTTTCTTCCTGTTATTGTTCGCTGCTTCCATTGCAATTGGTGGTCTGGTTGCAATCCCGCTGTTGCTGGTGATTGTATTCACCCTCGGATTTGGACTCCTGTTCCTGATTCCCCTGTTGATTGTGGTTTCTTTTGCAGTCAAGATTTTGATTGAGCAGACGATTGTAGCCATCGTTGGCGAAGATCTGGGTGTGTTTGCCGCGATTGAACGCGCCTGGAAATTACTGGTCGAAAAACCATGGCCACAGGTTGTGGTGGGTCTGGCGACCTCTATTGGTGAAATGGCGGTGATGTTTGTGCTGATTATCCCGATTTTCCTGATCTCGATCTTTTTCCAAACCGATGCAGTCATTGGGGTTGGTGCCATCATCAGCGGAGCCGGATTTGTGCTATATTTACCGGTCATGATCCTGGCGAGCGGCATCCTATATACCTATATCGGTTCTGTCTGGGCGTTGACCTTCAAGCGTCTCACCCAGCCTTTAGTCCCGGCGGTTGTTGAAGTAGTCGCCGAATAGAAAAATCAGATAATCCCCTGTATGATCTTGCTATACAGGGGATTATTTTAGTTTCCCCTGAACGAAATTTATTCATGTATGACTTGCAGAGGGATAATCAGGACGATATGCCCAGGTTCTTAAATACTGACACCAATACCATAATTGCTTTTTCATAATCCGCAATAGAAATATGCTCATCGGGCGTATGATCCAGATTGGAGTCACCGGGGCCAAATGCCACTGCCGGGCATTGCCAGACTGGTGCTACAAGATTTAAATCGGAGGTGCCACTTTTATTGACAAATCCAGGCTTCCCTCCAGCCTGGCGGATGGCACCCAGAAATGCTCGGGTTAAGACTGAGTTTTTATCTGCTTGATGAGCGGGTATTCCTGTAGGAGGTGTCTTTATTTTTGCGCCTATTAAAGCGCCCAACCAATCTTTCAACCAGGTTTGAGGTGAGATGGAAACCGGTAAACGCACTCCTGTTTTAATCTTTGCCACCATATCAAAACCATCTGTTGTGCTTGACATGTTCAGAACCGTTGGAATGATTTGTTCAAACATGGTTTTATCTTGATTGAACACCTTCACCCTTTGTAATAAACTCTGCCATTCAAGGAGTAACACATCATTGGCATTTCCACCCTGTGACGAATGCGTTATGGGTTGGCGACAAGTTAAAGCTGCTTGTTGTGATCCTTTATATCCCAACGTCACACGGTTCCATTGGCTGGGTTCGCCAATAATAGCAAATTGCGGTTGGTATTGATCAATGATCGCTTTAGCACCTTTCGAATCTCCCTCCTCATCGACGGCACCAATGACCACCACCTGCCAATCCGGGGCAACTGGGATTGCTGCCACAGCATCCACAAAGCTGGCCAGTGGTCCTTTGGCGTCCACGCTGCCCCTTCCAAATAGATTGTCGCCTTCCAGGCGCACTGGTATCTCCCCTTTTACTGTATCAATGTGCCCCAATAGGATGATTTGATGGAAACCGGATCCTTTGATGCCAATTGCATTCCCAACCTCGTCCATAAAACTCTGCTCAAATTGCAATGCGGTCATGCGTTGTACCAACCAATTAACCGCAGCGGATTCACTGTCACTCGGACTATAATGATGCAGTAAGCCCAGGAGTGTTTCAGGAATTTCAATCATAATTTACTCCACCGCCAAAACTGAGTGAACGGCGGCAACCACCTGCTGTATTTGTTCACGTGTGATGACCAATGGTGGTAAGAAGCGTAGTACAGTCATGCCTGCGGGCAACGCCAACACCCCCAGATCAGTCAGTTGCTTGAGATAGGGGGCAACCTTTTGTTTCAACTCCACCCCGATCATTAAACCCTGACCACGAACCTCACGTATGAGGGGTGATGGAATAGCTGATAATGCCTGCCGAAATTCATCACCCAATATGGCAGCATTTTTTATCAAATTCTCCTGTTCAAGAATCTTCAATGTTTCCCGGGCAACCGCACAGGCTAACGGATTACCACCAAAGGTGGATCCATGTATGCCAGGTTGAAATTTAGCAACTTTTTCTCCAATTAAGATCGCCCCCATAGGCAATCCACCTGCAATCGATTTTGCCAGACAAACAAAATCGGGTTGAATTGAATAATGCTGGATAGCGAATAATTTGCCGGTGCGCCCAAATCCGGTTTGCACCTCATCAATCACCAGATAAGCACCAACCCGATCACACTGGTCGCGAACAGCAGCCAGATAAGCAGGATCGATTGGATATACCCCACCTTCACCCTGTACCAATTCCAGAATGACGGCCGCTGTTTTCGTGGAAATCCGCTCGATATCATTGAAATCGTTGAAGGTAATATGATGAAAATCAGGTACCAATGGCTCAAATGGTTCACGATACTTCTTATTCCATGTTGCCGATAAAGCGCCTAATGTACGGCCGTGAAAACCACGTTTTGCTGCAATGATTTCAGTTTTCCCGCTGGCAACACGAGCAAACTTAATGGCACCTTCGATGGCTTCTGTTCCGGAATTACAGAAAAATACTCTCTCTATACCGGGTGGAGATACTGCCATCAACTCCTGCATGTAGCTTGCTCTTTGATCATTCGAAAACATCTCCGGGCAATTCAGCAGGATGGCTGCCTGGTCGGCCAATGCTTTTTGCCAGCGGGGATGGGCATGCCCAATATTGGCTGTCCCTTGCCCTCCGACACAATCGATATAAACTTTTCCGTTGCTATCCGTCAGTGTTGCTCCACTCCCCCGGATGATGGCGAGACCGCGTTTGGCATATACTCCACTGCTGTATTGTTCCTCTAAGGCTATCCAATCCATCACAAACCTCCAATCCAGGTCGCCTGGCCGCTTAGCGCATGTGCAATTGGATTCTCGACCCGTCCATCGGCAATTGCGACCTTTTTTACACCCATTTCCAACGCTTCTTTGGCTCCCAGTACTTTCTTCTTCATTCTTCCTTCCGCAAACTGCATAGCTGCATCGATCTCAGATATCTTTACAGAGGGGATCCAGGTGTTTTCATCCGGATAATTTCGGTATAACCCTTTAACGGCAGTGAACAACAATAATTTGTCTGCCTGTAAAGCACCTGCCACCATGGCTGCTGCGCGATCAGCATCCACATTCAATGCTTCACCTTCGCCAGAGATGGCAATAGGAGCCACGACCGGCACCATTTGTTGCGATAACAACCAATGCAGGATACTTGCATTCACATGTTCAATCTTGCCACTGAAATCATCACGAATGATTTTTCGTTTCCCATTTTCAACACTTTGTAAGGCTTTTTTGCGTTGAGCAATCATTAATTGGCCATCCAGCCCACTCAAACCAAATGCATTGACTCCAGACTGTTGAAGCTTTGACACCAAAAGGGTATTCACTTTTCCATTTACGGTCATGGTGAATATCTCCAGGGTCCTTGCATCCGTGTAGCGGGAGGTAAATCCATCCGGACTGGTTAGAAATTTAGGTGGGTAACCCAATGCTTCTCCTAATAAGTTGGCATCATGAGAGCCCCCATGGACAATTACGACAGGCTGACTCGATTTGACCAATGCCGCCACTTCATTGCATAGAAAATCAAAGTTCACCCCATCTGTACCCCCGATTTTGATTACCATTATTTCTTTCATCTTCCCTCCACTATATCGGGTGTAAGCCGGGAAAATTTAGCCCAGCCATTTCATCCCAACCCATCATCAAATTCATGCATTGCACAGCTGTCCCTGAGGCACCTTTCATCAGATTGTCAATTGCACAGATTGAAACCAGGTGATTATTTTCCTGATCATAAGCAAAACCAATATCTGCGTAATTGGATCCAGCCAGAACTTTCGGTTCGGGCACACGATAAACGCCTCTTTTTTCGTTTACCAGCCGCAGGAAAGGATTTTCTTGGGTAACTGCGCGGTAAGCTTTCCATAAATCTTTCATAACGACGCCGGGTTTAAGTTGAAGATGGGAAGTTGCCAGTGCTCCCCGCACCAGATCAACTGCTGTCATCGTCAGCCACAGCTTTTGTATACCAAATGCCTGCACCACTTCGGCGGTATGACGGTGACCGAAGGCAGAAAAGGTGCGGATCACCCCACTGCGTTCAGGATGATGGGATCCATCATTTACTGAAGCGCCACCCTCTGAGGAACCGACTTTAATTTCTATTGTCACCGGGGAGGAATCATCCATTAATCCGGCTTGCATGATCGGTAGTAAAGCCAGAATACTTGCAGTAGCATTACATCCAACCCCACTGACATAATCTGCATGCTGAATCGCTTCACGATTGATTTCTGGCAGACCATAGACAAATTTGGACAACCATTGTGGTGATGCATGCATTTGCCCATACCACTTTTCGTACAGGACAGGGTCCTGCAAACGAAAATCCGCAGACAGATCGATCACTTTAGGCGCCAATTTGGCAAAATCGTCCATCTTTTTTTGAGCTTCCCCATGCGGAACAGCCAAAAAAAGCAAATCTACTGGTTCTAATTGTCCCGGATCACTGAATTTTAATGAATTGACTTTGCGCAAATTTGGGTGGACCTGGTGAACATACTCCCCCAGATGAGAACGAGAAGTAACCTGATGAATTTCAATTTGCGGATGAAACGATAACAGGCGGATCAATTCTCCGCCAGTATAACCAGAACCACCAAGGATAGACACTCGTATCATAAAACCACCTCAATTTCTCGTTTTCCAACTTTCAATAGATAATCCACCATTAATCCGGCTACATCGACACCCGTAATGGGCATCATGGTATGAAATTCCATCGTGTGATTAATCTCGTTGATCAGATAACCACGGTCAGGATGTTCGAGAATATCAATCGCTAATACGCCACCTCCGACTGCGTGGGCTGCATCAAGACAAATTTTTTCCAACTCCGGATTGATATTACAGACCTCCCCCTCACCTCCCCGGGCTGTATTGGTAATCCAATGTTCAGCTTTGCGATAAATGGCTGTGATTGCCTGATCTCCCATCACAAACACCCGAATATCACGCCCCGGTTTTTGGATGTATTCCTGAATATAAAAAACGGAATGTTGTACAGAACCGAGAACCGACTTATGTTCCAATACAGCTTCAGCAGCATCACGATCATTGATCTTTGCCAGTAAGCGCCCCCAGGAGCCGACGGTTGGCTTAATCACCACCGGATAGCCAATCGTTTCTATCGCGTCCAATGCAGCTTCTGTTGAAAAAGCAACCAGATTTCGTGGTTGTGGTAATGAATATTTCGCCAGGGCAGCGCTGGTTGCCAGTTTATCGCCACAAGCTTCGGCAACCCGGGCTGTGTTGACCGTCGGGATTCCCCAGGCATTCAAAACCCGGAGAATATTCAGACCGCTTGAATAACTGATGCTCCGTTCGAGGATGGCATCATATGCCCTCCACTCATCAGGGTGATCCAGATCAAAAAAGACTTTGCGATCATCCAGACGCTCGTAATCCACGCCACGTTGTTCCAGCGCAGCGAAGATCCACTTTTCTTCTACGCGAACCCGGGAGAATAAAACACCAATGCGCAGGCGTTTGTTCATTTTATTCGCCCCAATCTTCTTCTTCCATCGGTGCCAGGTCCACCGTAAGAGGATCCAGGGAGACAATTTCCAAATCAACACCACAATCCGGGCAGACAATAATTTCATTTTTTTCCACACCTGCATCCAGGTTTATTTCAGCTTCACATTCTAAACAAATAACAGATTTCATTTTATACCTCCAATAAATTTAATTTAAATTACTTGCAAACACCTGCGCGCGGTGCTTATTTGTTCCACAACAACCTGGGGGGCGGTACCACCAACCACGCAACGCGTGGAGATACTCGCCTCGGGTGAAAAGACATTAGAAAAATCTACTTCGATGTCAGGGATCAATTTTTTCCATTCTGTTCGCGTCAATTGGTGAATACCCCTACCTGATTCAAGCGACATTTTTACCGCATTACCAATCAGCGTATGAGCTTCCCGAAACGGGATACCGGCTTTCACTAACAAATCTGCCAGATCGGTTGCAAATACAGAAGGATCAATTGCAGCCCGGAGCTTTTCAGGGAAAATCTTGAGCGAGGGAATCGCTTTTGATAGCACCGGGAGTACTGCCATCAGAATATCATAAGCTTGAAAAACAGCCTGTTTATCTTCCTGCAAATCTTTATCGTACGTAGATGGCAGTCCCTTCAAAGTAGACATTAACCCGGTCAGTAACCCTAAGAGGTTGCCAGCTTTTCCACGGGTTAATTCAAACACATCCGGGTTTTTCTTTTGTGGCATTAAGCTTGACCCGGTTGAAAAAGCATCATCCAGTGCAAAAAAACCAAATTCGGCTGAAGTAAACATCACTACCTGTTCCGCCAATTTTGATAAATGAATACCGCACATGGCCGCATCAAACAAGAACTGGGCTGCAAAATCACGATCTGAAACGGCATCCATGCTATTCTGGCTAATCCCAATAAACCCAAGTTGATTGGCGAGTTCATTGCGGTCTACAGGAAAACCGGTTCCTGCAGCTGCGCCACTTCCCAGCGGCATTATTCCACATTCCTTCAGCGTGAATAAAAGTCGCTGGACATCTCGTTCCAGGGGCCAAAAGAAAGATAACCACCAGTGACTCAACAAGACTGGCTGCGCCCTTTGTAAATGAGTATAAGATGGCATTACCACATTGATATCCTGTTCTGCCCGTTTGACCAATTGCGATTGAAATTGGCGAATCGCATCAATCAAGATTGGTATTGACTCAAGCAACCATAGGCGAAAATCTGTAGATACCTGGTCGTTTCGACTGCGACCTGTATGTAATTTCCCAGCTGTTGACCCTATGATTTCATATAATCGGCGTTCCACAGCTGAGTGGATGTCCTCATCTCCGGGTTGATATTGGAAGGTTAGGTTTTCAAACTCATTCAGGATTTGAGTTAAACCTGAAAGTAAATCTTTAAATTCAGACACATTCAGAATACCAATCTCGTGTAATTGTTGTGCCCAGGCAATACTGCCAGCAACATCCTGTTTGGCCAGACGCTGATCAAAATCAATGGAAGCATTTAACTTCCATGCATCGGCATCGCTTGTTCCTTGAAAACGACCTCCCCAAAGACTCATCATTTACCTCCTAATCCCGTTTGAAGCGCGAATAATCAGGTTTTGCCATTTTTACTCCGGAAACAGGCAAACCATTCATAGCCCTGACCTTTAAAGGAAGTCCAAACAAATGAATGAAACCCTGGGCATCTGATTGATCGTAAACATCTTCCTGCCCAAATGTGGCAAAATCTTCACGATAAAGACTGAACTTGCTCTTTCTGCCTACAGGGATAATACTGCCTTTATATAATTTAAGCTTTACCTCTCCCGTTACGGGTCCCTGGGTGGCATCCACAAAGGCATCCAAAGACTCTCTTAATGGAGAGAACCACATGCCGTCATAAACCAGTTCTGCGTATTTCAAAGCCACCAGATCTTTGTATTGGATAGTCTGTCGATCCAAAACCAGCGACTCCAATTCACGATGTGCTGCATACAAAATGGTGCCACCAGGCGTTTCATAGACTCCATGGGATTTCATGCCTACCAGACGGCCTTCCACCAAATCAACTCTACCAATACCATGTGCACCTCCTAAGGCATTTAATTTCATTAATAACTGAGCCGGGTTGTAAGTTTCTCCATTGATAGCTACAGGTGTACCTGATTCGAACGTAATATCGACATATGCAGGCAATTCAGGTGCATTTTCTGGTGAGGCAGACAATAAAAACATGCTTTCCTGTGGTTCCTTCCAGGGATCTTCCAACAAACCACCTTCATGGGAAAGATGCCACAAATTACGATCACGGCTATAAATTGATTTTTCTGTCGCTGTTACCGGAACATTGTGCTCTTTTGCATATGCTATCGCGTCTTCCCGTGAGCGGATATCCCATTCTCTCCAGGGTGCAATTACCTGCAAGCGCGGATCCAAAGCGGCAAAAGTTAATTCAAAGCGGACCTGATCGTTTCCCTTGCCGGTTGCTCCGTGTGATAAAGCATCCGCCCCAACCTCATGCGCAACATCAATCATGTGTTTGGCAATCAATGGACGTGCCATGGAAGTCCCCAACAAGTATTTACGTTCATAGATTGCACCAGCTTTCATGGTTGGAAAGATATAATCTTCCACAAATTCATCCTTGAGATCGCGAATGATCAATTGGCTGGCGCCGGATGCCAGCGCTTTCTCTTCCAGACCATCCAATTCCTCCGCCTGACCGACATCTGCACAAAAGCAGACCACTTCGCAACCATAATTCTCCTTCAACCAGGGGACTATCACAGAAGTATCCAGCCCCCCGGAATAAGCCAGCACTACTTTTTTCACTTCTTTTTTACTCATCATACAGACCTCACTTTTTGATTATTGGAATAAAAAAAGGCTCTCCGGGAAGGGGAGCCTTTTGCTTTGATATCACTAAAAAATTTATTTAATCCGTTAAAGCACTAATGCCCGTCTTCCCTGCGGAGAGGATGCGGTTACGACGAACACGACGACGAAGAATGGTACTTGTTGGGATCATAATAGGCAATAGTGTACTGGAAGTAATGTAGAATGTCAAGTAATTGCCAGAAATGATTTTTTATTAAGGTTTGAAGAACTACGTTTCTATACATATCACCACGACGACCTTTATAAATTGGCTTGAATGCGATCAAGGATCACTTGAGTACCCGGGTTGTTCACGATGGGATTGATTCCAAGATCCCCGAATTCAATCAAGCATTGATGGACGGCTGCTTCAATCCTATCGGCAATATCCTGTTGTTGCCAGACAAAACGGACGAGTAGTGCAGCACTCAGGATCGATGCGATCGGATTTGCGATTCCTTTTCCAGCGATATCGGGTGCTGATCCGTGTACAGGCTCAGCCAGCCCAATTCCCTCCCCTAAATTGAGCGATGGAGCTATTCCCATCCCACCACACCAATAGGCAGCCGCATCTGAGAGGATATCTCCAAAAAGATTTGTGGTTACCAATACATCATATTTCTGTGGATCACTTAACATCCGGAAGGCAGCTACATCCACCAAAATCTCCTCAACTTCGATACGATATCCTTGCTGCTCATAGCAATATACAACTTCACGAACGGTATCTCGAAACAGTCCATCGGTTAAAGGTAAAACATTAGCTTTATGAATGATCGATAATTTCTTTCTATTCAGTTGCTGCATGATGCGCATACTTTGATCTGCAATTTGAAAAGAAGCCTGTCTGGTTATTACCCGGGTAGCGGTCGCCCGTCCATCCTGAAAGGTCTCCAATCCGGAATAAAGTCCCTCACTATTCTCTCGCACCAGAAGCATATCTATGTCTGCGCGTGGAGAAATAACAGGCAAGCTTCTCACTGGACGAAGATTGGCAAACAAATTCAATTCCTGGCGCAGGGTAAGAATGGCAGAACGATATCCATGTACTTTATGGGAAGGAGATGAAACTGCACCAAACAACGCCGCCCCACAATCGCGTATAGCCTCCAGCGTTTGGGGTAAAACCGATACACCATGTTTCAGAAAACAATTCCAGCCCGCTTCGGCATACAACACCTCCAGATCTGGTATGATTTTTTCAAGTACCTGAACTGCTGCGGGAATAACCTCCAATCCAATTCCATCACCAGGGATTACACATAGTTTTGGCATCGACAATCCTCTTTATTCCCCAGGTAATCGGCCATTTGTTTGAATGTATGCCACCAACCCACCTGCGTTAATAATTTCTCGGGCGAATGGAGGGATTTCCGGAAGGCGAAGTATGCTATTCCTAACGATCAGTCGATTTTCCTCCAGATCAAGCGTACAAAAATCGAGATCAGACAACCGATCAACTACCTGAGGGGCCTCTATTAAGGTCAAACCGAGGTTAATGGCATTGCGATAGAAGATTCTTGCAAAGCTTTTGGCGATGATTGCTCCAATTTGTCTGCGTTTTAATGCCAAAACGGCATATTCACGTGAAGAACCGCATCCAAAATTCTCGCCGGCAACAATAATATCGCCAGCAACTGCCTGTTTGTTGAATTCAGGGTGCGCTTCAATAAAAGCAGCATCAGCAACATCCTCGTTCGGACGCATATAAGGGGCATAACGTCCCGGAACAATTTGATCTGTATCAATATCGTCTCCAAATTTCCAGATATGAACCATAATTTCCTGTCTCCTATAATGACCTGGGGTCTGTTATTACCCCTCGAATCGCTGAAGCTGCTGCCACCGCTGGTGATACCAGATAGATCTGTGAAGTCGGATCACCCATTCGTCCCTTGAAGTTTCGGTTTCCCGTGGATAAACAAACATCATTTTTACCGAGAGTACCCTGATGTCTGCCCATGCAAGCACCACACCCTGGCGTGCTTATGACAGCACCAGCTGCAATCAAAGTAGAAAGAGTATCATCCGCCATGGCTCGCAATAGTTCATGGCTGGATGCTGGCGTAATGATAAATCGAACCAGCTCTGATATTTGCTGTCCTTTTATGATGAGAGCTGCTTCGCGCAGGTCTTCATAACGTCCATTGGTGCAGGTTCCCAAAAATATTTGATCAAATTTTCTGCCTGCTACTTTCGATATATCAACGACATGATCCACAGCGTGTGGTATAGCTATTTGTGGCTCGAGGGTCTCCAGGTTGATTTCCAGCGTACGATAATATGAGGTGTCAGGATCGACGAACAACCAATCAGGAACGGTGAATCGTTTTCTTATTTCACCTGATGGGGGAACAATACCTGCTTTAGCACCTAATTCGACTGCCATACTGCACAAAGTCTGGCGTCCATGTAATGGCAGCCAATCTAATCCATGATATTCAATCGTTAGATAGGTAGCACCGGAAATTGATAGTTCGCGACCAATCCTCAAGGCCAGATCTTTTGGACCAACGCCAGGTTGAAATTTACCGCGAACCTGAATTTGTAATGTCTCCGGAACACGTAACCATGTTTTTCCTGTTGCCCAAATGGCAGCCACGTCTGTGGATCCCATACCAGATCCGAATGCACCCACAGCACCATAACTTGTGGAATGGGAATCTGCACCAAGAACGATAAAGCCTGGTTGTGCAATACCCTCTTCAATCAACACCTGATGACAAATTCCTCTGCCTACTTCAAAAAATCGAATATTATTTCTGCGGGCAAAGGCACGAACTTTATTCTGATTTTCAGCGGTTCCGACTGTGGATGCAGGGGCTACGTGATCAAATGAAAACACAAGTTGATCGGGATTTTGGACAGAAGCTCTACCAAAATCATTCTGTAAAATATCAATTATCCCGGGAGTAAGTGAATCGTGGCTCATAACGACATCCGGTTGAACAACTACAATTTCGCCCGCTTGAACCACTCGGCCAAGTGCATTTGAGAAGATTTTCTCGGTTAATGTCTGACTCATTAATTAGTCTCCTGCAATTCTTACAGGTTGATTCGTTTTTGTATCTTCAACTCGTTGGTGATACTCACGATATAAAATCGTATCAACATCATCCAGCGTTAATGGACGTTCATCCGAGTTCCGTTTGACCTCTTTGGTGATATGTTTGATATGGCTATCACTTAGGTCCAAACCTAACTGTTCAGACCGGAACTTGATTGCATTCCAGCCAGTCAAACGATGGGCAATATTGATATAGCGGGTTAAACCAAAATCCTCAGGACATAAAACCTCGTAGGTGCTTGGGTTGTTAAGTATCGCTTTGGCATGAATACCGGCTTTATGGGTAAAAGCTGAGAAACCGGTGATGTAATTATTGAAGGGGATATCAACCTGTACTAATTCTGCAACGCGTTGATCCAATTCAACCAAAAGCGGAAGGTTGTATTTATGCACCAAACCCGGATTAATCGCATAAAGACGTGCAATTAAACCTCCCAACGGTGTAATGCCATTGCGTTCACCGATACCCAAAACACTGGTATCCACATGCGTGGCACCAGCTTCCAGCGCTGCATAAGCGTTGGCTATTGCACAGCCGGTATCATTGTGACCATGAAATTCAATATCCGCTTTAACCCTTTTACGGAGTTCGGATACCAGGTTATAAACCTGCATCGGTGTTCCTATCCCCACGGTATCTGCAATCCCAACCCGATTAATCCCAATCGCATCGACAGCCTCATAGACAGCAAACAAATCTTCAGGATTACTACGCAGACTATCCTCGGTCGAGAAACGCATTTCAACGTTTTGAGATTTTAAATATGTGAAAACTTCCTGTGCCAATTCGATAATTTCAGGCACACTTTTTCCATGACTGAAATCGCGCAACTGTGAAGAAGTGCCGATAACCACATCTACGCCATCCACGCCAGTTTCAACTGCGCGTCGGACATCATTAAGCGCACAGCGTGTGTGGGTGACAATTTTTGCCCGCAGTCCTAAACGGGCTATCGCCACACAATCGCGTTCGCTCTGTGGAGATGCCTGTGGCGTGGTTAATTCCAGATATTCCACGCCAAATGCATCCAGCATTCGTGCTATTTCTACTTTTTGATCATGTGTAAAAAAGGTGTTGACGAATTGTTCCCCTTCTCGTAATGTTGATTCAATGATGCTAAAATTTTCCAGACTCATTATTTTGCTCCTATGACTTAGATTCTGACCTGATTGTTAAAAGATTGATTTGCCACCATATTGATGATGGTATCCACCATTTTTCCGGGAATATCTACACCGGTTGGCTCTACACTATTTTTGAATTCCATGGTGTGATTGACTTCATTGACCCATAATTTACCTGAAGGGTCCTGCATTAAATCAACCGCAACAATATCACCACCAACCGCTCGTGCTGCAGCAACAGATAATGAATCAATCTCAGGTGTAATCGGACAATTCCCCGCTATGCCACCCCGGGCGGTGTTGGTGATCCAATGCTCCGAACGGCGTGTTATCGCGCAGATGGTTTCTCCACCCACTACAAATGAGCGAATATCACGGTCACCTTTATCGATGTATTCCTGAATATAGAAAATCGAATGCTGCACAGAGCCAAGAGCTGCCTTGTGCTCCAGAACTGCTTCGGCAGCTTCCCGGCAGGTGATTAATGCCAGTAAACGGCCCCAGGATCCAATGGTTGGTTTCAGCACGACCGGATATCCCATCTCTTCGATCGTTTCGAGGGCTGCCTCCGGGGTGAGTGCCAGACGAACTTTAGGGGTTGGTATCTGATTACGGATTAATGCCAGGGTTGTATTTTTCTTGTCACCACACATCCGCAACGTGTAGGCAGAGTTTATACAGGGAATATTCCAGGCTTCAAAGATTTCAAGTGCAGTCTGCGCCTGTGAATGACTGATACAGCGATCCAGCAACACATCATACTGTAGCCAACGATCCATATTATGAAGATCAAATACAACTTCACGCACATCTATCAAATCAAAATCCACATTCCGCTGCTTAAAACTATCCATTAACATTTTTTCTTCTTTGCGAATCCTTGAAAATAAAATTCCTGCTTTCATGTTATCCTTTCAAAAAATAAAAAAGCTTACCATTCCGGCAAGCTCTTTTTTCTGATAATTCCAAAAAAATGGTCAAAAAAATTAAAAACTCACCAGATACCGATCCGGTTTCTGCTTCTTGACCATCTTCTTTATCGTATTAAATAAGATTTTTTTGTTCATCAATACCTTTAAAATAAAAACCTCGCCTTGTCTGGCGAGGGTAAATGCAATTCAAAATCGTTCAAACAACCAGACAATATCTAAAATATGTTGGTCTTTGCCTTCTTAGTTAAGGAAATGGAATTGAATTGATTGTTCATAGATAATGATTATAAAAGCAATTTAATATTTGTCAAGTAAAATCTTGACAGTAAAATCTTAAGAGTGTGAATAAAACTTTAAAAGTGACCCATTTGTTGGGTTGTTTCTTCTTTCCAAAGTCATACCATGTTTTACCTGCATCATCATATTCCAAAGCCCAGCGGCCGCTTGAATCCTGTTTGCTGGAGATAAAATCCAGTGCATTTTTCAGACGCGGATCACCTGCATATCCCAACAGAACCAAAGCTTCAATGATCTGCAGAATATCAGTGACATAAAATACCGGAAATCCGAACTTCCACCAATTCCCGCTGGGTTTTTCACTCCACCCACTGGGGTAGGTCGCATCAACGGGATCCACACTCAATAGAAAATCGATGCCTTGTTGGATGGCAGTATCAATGAGAGGTGTTCGTTGTGAGACTGGTAATTTACTGAATGCCAGCATGACTTTTGCCGCACCCCAGGCGCAGGGCAAACTGTTGTTGGCACCACAGGCAAACACAGGCCCACATTTCCCGGCGTAATAGCGTTGGGGAGCTTTTTTCTCCGCCAATGGCGCCAGTCCTTCTCCGGTCACAGTGCGTGCCATCCACTCAAAAGCAGAGTCCAGTCGAGGGTCTTCGTACCCGAGATCCAGTAAAGCTGCGCACAAGTTTCCCTGTAAACAATCAACCGTTCCGGAAGGAGGACCGTTCGAGCTGAACTGGCCGGTTTCATTAAAAGTGTGCTCCATCAAATATTGACAGGCTAAACGGATGCGCTTATCCATTTCAATATTGGCTCCCAGTTGACCAAGCAGGATGATGGACCAGATGATGCTGCGATATTTCGGTAGATATCCAGGTCCGGGTTCCACCCAATAGCTATCCGGGTGCATTGCTTCCAGAATTTTCGCGATAGGACCTTCTTGATGCGCTTTTTCTCTGGCAGCAATCAATTCGGGATCATCCGCAGGTAATACCAATAAATCCCGCAAAGCAAGGTATCGCAAACCAGGATTTTCTTCCTCCAGCAGCCATGGGAGGGCTAATTCATAGAGTTTTGATTTATTGTCCATTTTTCGTATTCTGGTTAATAACAGAATTTCTTAATACTTTTAAAGCGCGATAGGTGACCCATTTGTTGGGCTGGTTTAATGGGCCAAATCTGACCCAGGTTTTATAATCATTTTCCAGGACCCATTGACCTTTTTCATCCTGTTTGTCTCGGATATATACAAGAGTGTTCGTAAGGCGAGGATCGTCACCCAACCCTACCCGTACTAATGCTTCTGCCAACTGGAGAATGTCGGTACCATAAAAAACCGGAAAGCCAAACTTCCACCAATCTGGGCTTGGTTTACTTCCGGTTCGGGTTGGGAAATCTGCCTTTAGTGGATCAATGGATAAAAAGAAATCAACAGCAGTCTCAATAGCGCTTTCCACCTGAGGTGTTTGTTTCTCAGATGGAATCTTTCCCAGTGCCAGCAACACTTTGGTGCCACCCCAGGCGCACGGAAGACTGCCGTTATATCGGCAGGCAAAAACAGGTCCGCAATTCCAGGGAAAATAATGCACCGTCGCTTTCTTATCGGTAAGCGGAGCGATGCCATCCCCGGTTACGCTGCGCACCATCCAATCGATGGCTAGCTCCATCCTGTTGTCCTGATATCCCAGATCCAGCAAGGCTGACACCAGGTTGCCTTGCAGGCAATCGATCGTGCCTGATGGGGTTCTGTCCGTGCTGAACTGCCCGGTCTCAGCCAGCGCATGATCGATAAGATACCGGCAGGCCAGTTGCAGGCGTTCATCCATTTCCACCGATGCACCTAATTGCGCCAGCATAATCAATGACCAGACCCCGCTTTTATATTTGCAACTGTACCCTGCTCCCGGTGTAACCCAGTATCCTTCTGGTTTCATGGCATCCAGTATTTTGGCGATGGGTCCATCCCGATGAGACTTTTCCCTGGCAGCTATCAATTCGGGATCAGCATCGGACGACTCCAGGAGGTCCCGTAATGCCAGGTATCGTACACCCGGATTCTCTTCTTCTAATAACCAGGAAAGGCTTGCTGGATTTATTTTTTTGTTCCAGGTCATAATCTTTTCCCCACCTTCTTCCGTTGAAATTCAACAACACCCATAACCTTCTTCAGCCAGTCTCCCAAAGAGGGTGATATTTCACAGGCAACACTTAACAATCGAGCGGGGGAAGAATTAACGAATGTCTCCAATTTTTCTTTCTCAATGGCTTTCACAACGGCTCTGGCAACTTGATTGGGGGTAGTAGACCCTAATAAGCTGGGTGACTTGAGATGAAATTTGGCAAACATACCAACCTCGGTAATATAGCCGGGGAGAATAGTTGAAAAATGAACCCCACTGCCTTCCAGTTCCAGGCGTAATCCGCGCGTCCATTCAGCCAAACCAGCTTTTGTACCACAGTATGTGGCTGCGTAGGGTGCGCCGATTTTAGCGGCCACGGATGCAATGTTGACGATGTGACCCTCTCTCCGTTCCAGCATATGAGGAAGGACATGATATGTTAACGCCATTGGAGCAAGCAGGTTGACTTCAATCGTTTTTTGAATTTCCTCCCAGGAAAGATCCAGATAGGCACCTTCCGTCTCCAGCCCGGCATTGTTAATCAGGATATCAATTCTGCCGAAGCTGATCATGACAGTTTCGACAAGTGACTGTTGTTGAGAGGTTTGTGCCAGGTCAACAGGCACAATCATTGTTTGTGTTCCATATTTACTCAAGTTGTTGGCAGTAGCCAACAAACCTACTTCGGATCGGGCAGCCAGAGCAATATGCGCTCCGCGAGCTGCCAGTGCTTCAGCAATGATGGGGCCAATACCCCTGGAACCCCCGGTCAGCAATATGTATTTTCCATAAATTGAGGTCATTATCTCCTCCTTTATATTGAATGAATATTGAACCCTACCACACACCCGGAATTATACGAAATCGCACCTTTTTTACATAATCCGGATATCCTGGCAACTCAGTCTGCAGCGTTTGATCTTCAAGTGCTGTACGAATAATCAGCAGAACCACAGTTATGCCACTGGCAATCATGGACCACCAGGAACCTAATAAAATGGACACTACCAGTTCGAATAAAAGTGCACCAACATAAGCAGGATGCCGCAGGAAACGGTAAGGTCCATCCATAATAACTTTCTGACTTCGCTCGGGTTGTAAGCGAACATTCTGGGAGAAAAAGGCATTGGAGTAGGTAGCCCAAACGACAAGAGCATAGCCCAGAATACAAAGCACAAGAGCAACGAATTGACTCGAAAATGAAAACTCCCCGCTCCAACTATTTCGTTGAACAAGACCGACAATGATATATCGTCCAAGTTGAACAATTCCCAACAGGCTCATGATGATTGTATCCCAGGATTTACCACCCCGCCGTGATCCCAGTCGTTCGGCAAACAGATCGGGATTGGTACGATAAATGACAATGCCAGCGCCAGTGATCCAGACGGGCAACATGCCAGCTGTGTTCAAGCCGGTCATTAAGCAGAAAGACTTGACGCAGGAAATTGCGAATCCGCCAGTAATCAGCTTCAGAATGGTAGGTTTGCTGAATTAACTTCATACGACCTCGATCAGCAAAGAAAAATTTTGATATAAAGAATGGATTAGAATTTCTGTGAGATACCTGCTACGTTGAGTATAGCATTTTTCATTATGATTGGAATAATCAATTCATAACTTAAAGTGAGCAGAAATGCTTGCCCGATTGAAAAAAATGTAAGAGTTATCTTGTGCGCCGTGTATTTACAAAGGCCATAATAAAGGTGTCAGGATGATGGCGATCAGATAAACGGCAACAGTAAGCAGACCACCCACCTTTACAAAATCCAGAAAGCGATAGCGCCCCGGTCCATACACCATCAGACAGGCAGGTTCAAGTGGGGTGAGATAGGAGGTGCTGGCCGCAATGGCGATCATCATGGCAAAGGTGCGTGGATTCAATCCCAGTTGGATAGCCGTTTGAAGAGCAACAGGAATGACAACGGCTGCAGCTGCCTGGTTGGACATGGGTTGGGTCAGCAGCACTGTCAACACAAAAAAACCAGTCAGCAGCCAGATTGGGTTCCAGGTTCCTACCAGCCGGGTCAAAAGATCCGCCAGATATTGAGCTGTTCCGGTGGTTTGCATCGCAACCCCCAGAGCCAGCATGCTGCCAATCAGGATCAGCACTTTCCAATCCACCTGGCGATAAGCATCTTCTGGAGTGATGCAGCGGGTGACAAACACCAAAAAAGTGCCGCCTAACAAAGCAGCCGGTAGTGGCAGGATATTCAGTCCACCTAATAACAGGGCAAAAGCGAATATAACCACCACACGCAAAGCACGTTTTGGATCAAAGCGTTGTACTTCCAACACCCCCAGCACATTGAAGGCATTCTCAGCTTGAAGCGCTTCAATCTGTTTCGGATTGCCCTGCACCAGCAGCACATCTCCCATTTGCAGGCGCGTATCAGCAATTTTTGTATGAACGATTCCAGTCCGCTGATTAATCGCAACAACCTGAATATCAAAACGTTCACGCATCTTCATGCCTTTCACTGTTCGCCCGATGAAAGGAGAGCGTGGGAGCAAAACCACTTCTGCCAGCTTCAGGGATTCACCCTGCAAGTCAGCATCCGAGAATTTGACGTCAGCCTGGATGTCGATTCCAGCCACATTTTTGATTTTTAAAATTGCTTCCGAGGCTCCTTCCACCAGAAGCGCATCCCCTTCCTGGAGGATCGCATAAGCTGGTAAATGGACCATGCGTTTCCCTTCCCGGATGATGGAGAGGACGGTCAGATCATAATTACGCCCCAGATTGGATTCTGCCAGCGTTTTACCTGTCAGATTGGACCCTGGTGTGATGCGTAATTCTGCCAGGTAAGGCCGCAGGTTGAAGGTTTCGGTTAACGTTTGTGGTGTGGTGCGTTCAGGGATCAATCGTTTTCCAATTAAGAGCATATAGAGTATACCTGTCACCAATACCGGGATGCCGACTGGTGTCAGCTCAAACATGCTAATGGGTGGCAAATCGAACTGGGTCATTAAGCCACTGACCACGATATTGGTGGAGGTGCTGACCAACGTCACGGAACTGGATAGAATTGCGGCAAAAGCCATGGGCATCAACAATTTCGAAGCATTCATCTTTGAACGCTGGCTAATTCCCAGTATGACCGGTAAAAAGAACGCAGCAGCTGCGGTGTTGTTGATAAAAGCACTTAAAAGCGCTACCGCCAGCATGGTAGCCAACAACAGACTGCCCGGATGTTTACTGGTATATTGCAGCAGAACACGCCCAACCACTTCCACCACTCCGTTTCGCATCAGGGCTGCGGTCATAATCAGCAACCCGAGGAGCAGCATGACGGTGTCGCTACCAAAGCCATCAAATGCCTGATCCAATGGTACCAACCCTGTCACAATCAATGCCACCAGAATACCTAGCGCAGTCACATCCGGTGGAACCCATTCGAAGGAGAATAGCAACAGCGCGATGAAAAGGATTATCAATAATAAAATGATTGGCAAAGTCATGTCACATCCTTGTTTGTATTATACAGAGAATCTCTCAGGAAGCCTGAACAGAAGCATTTGAAGGACTTTCTACCAGTACCAATTCGCCTTTCAGCCCCATCATGGAAAGATCATTCGCTGAGATGATTTTGAATCCAGCAGATTCTAAAGATTGTTGAACAAAAATCGGACGGCAATCAAAAAACTGAGGAAACTTACTGTGAAACCATTCGTACAGTCCAGTCATGAAATTCGGATGCTTTCTGGATAATCCTACAACACTGATACGTCCACCCGTCCGCAGGCATCTTTTACATTCAGCCAGCACCTGTGGTATTTCGGGTGTATCAAATAGTTCCAATGTGAAACTGATCAATATCCCATCAAAAGATCCATTGTAAAATGGCAACCATGTCCCATCTCCACAAAGCAATGTAACCCGATTGCTTTGCCCCGTCTTTTTAGCTCTGGATTGAGCGATATCAAGCATGCCGGTCGAAATATCGATACCGTAGATCTTGCTGGATCGACCTACAAACTCTGCCATTTTCACAATAGCTTGGCCAGTGCCACACCCAATCTCGAGAATGCTCTCGCCGATGCCAGGATCTAATTGGTAAATAGCCGCATTACGGGGTTTGCGCTCAAAATCTCCCGCCACGAGATCATACCAGCGGCTGAGTTTGTTATAAGCAGACCTGGCTTGCTGTTTGGAGCGGGTTACACTACTGATTTGAGACATACTTTCTCTTTCAATCTAAGAGCCATTTCCAAACAGGAACCAGTTCTAGTTCAAGCCCTTTTTCTCTAATCACACTATCCCCTTTATCCTGTATACAAGAAAATTATATGCAATTTTTGTCTTGCATACAAGACAAAAGTTTCGTTTTTCGTCCTGTAAGCAGGACGATTCTGACCACCCAGGATGAAATTAATCCAGGAACTTGCAGGCTTTTCGAAAGTCAAATTCAAATAGAGGATGACCTTCGCGATAAGTCTTCAACACCAATTCATAGAACGAATGGTACTGTGAGCCGGGCACATTGGCCTGGTGCATGGCGACCAGGGTGATCAGATTCTGAAGCCGTAAACAGATCGGTAGCAGGTTCAACCACTTGTCATCCAGATAATTTTCCTCCTCATAGCCACGCATAAACCAGACAATATATTCACACAAACGGGTCTCCCAATCTGGTTCTTTGAACATGCTGGAATAGAGCGGCATGGCAACAGCAATGTCATTGATAAACCAGTTGTAAGCACAGTCGTCAAAATCAAATAAAGTGATTTTTCCATTCTCGACATGAAAATTAGTCGGGTTCACATCATTGTGAACAAGTCCATAATCATCCGGACTGGTGGGCAACTGGCTGAATTGTTGTAGGATTTCATTCATTTCATCAGCTGCTTCCTTCTGGTCAGGTGGCAGGTACTGTCTGGCGTTTTTCAGCATGTCAACCTCGTACCATTCCGGCCGTCTTTCAGGCAAATGGATAGGGTTGAACCCTTTGGTTGCCTTATGCATTTTACCCATAATACGACCCAGGTTCTGAAATAAAGCTGTATTCCATTGGGCGGGATCAGCGTTTTCGATCAATTGACCAGGCGCGAAGGTAAAAGCGACGGCGGTGAAATAGGAGTCCTGAACCGGAAAAACTTCTGTAAAACGCTTGTTTTTCGATAGATAAGGATTAGCTACAGGGACACCATAATCGTGTAGATAATTCACCCAATCCAATTCAGCTACAATCTGTTCTTCGGAGCGATGCGAGCTATGGGTGATGCGCAGAATTTTCCAGCGGTTTTCACTACGAAATTGGTACACAAAATTTGCCACATCATCCAGTAACTCAATCTTTCCACGACCGAACCATTGGGCAGCGGCTTTGCTGATCAGCTGATTATTCATTAAAGTGCGGATTTCTTCTTTCATAAGGATCAGCAAACATACTAATTTTTTGGTTTGAAAACCGAAAAGTCAAATGGTTCCCCATGGCCGGGGTATACCGTGACGATTCCTTCATGTTTCAAACGCATCAAGCTATTATTGGCAACGATTTGATCATCCATCAATAAAGTGAAAGCAGGTTCTTTGGTGTTGTCTAACAGATCTCCACTGATCAATTCTCCACTTTCCAGGCGAATCCCAATCGAACCTTTCGAGTGCCCCGGTATAGATATTACCCTGGCTTCTAAGCCATAACTGCTAAGAGTATTACCATTTTGGAGGAAAATATCTGGTGAAAAACGCCTGGATTTCCCAAAACCAATAAAAAGAGGGACCAGGATTTTGACTAAAAAGTTAGGACTTTTTCGGTTGAAAAACATATTTCCCTGTTCAGCCATACCGGAATCCTCCGGGTGCATGGCGATTTTTAATCCATATTTGTTTTTCAAAAATGCAGCATTGCCAATATGGTCAAAATCACCATGGGTGATGATGATTAAAGATAGTTTTTCAGGTGGGCAATCTACTTTTTCCAACTCTTGCATTAGCATTTTTTCATTATTGGGTCCACCGGTATCGATCAGAAAAATTCCGTTTTGGTTTAGAACAAGGTAACAGTTTACGGTTCCCATTCCCAATGGCATTGGCAGGGTGATTTTTAAAATTTTCTGGTTCATCAGTTCTCCTTCCTGCATGAATCCGCTCAGGGTCTCCGCTTCCATGTCAAATAGTTCCACAAAATGCTCCCGGGTGATCAAATAACATGTGCCTTTCAGGCTGACCTATGGATGAGATTATTTCATTCTATCAGCCAGAGCAGCCTTCACCGCATCACTGGCGTTAAATATGCCACGAACTTTAATCTCCTCGATGACTTCCGTTGCCAGCTCGGGTGGAATATCATCCTGCAGGTGCAGCATCCCGATTACTGAGAGAGATAGTTTCTTCCCTTTCTGTTTTCGCTTTTCCAGATCTGCCCGGTTGAAAGACAAAACCCCGATCACGGAGGAATGCCGGGTCACGGATTGTTGAATCTCGAAGGTGTGTTTCTCCAGTTGGGAGCGGATGGCCGTGCGGATGAAATCGGTACGATTACTATACAGCCCTTCATTAACCAAAGTGTCAACTTTTCCCAGATCGACAGCGGACATATTGATCGTTATTTTTTCGGTATCTGACATAATTCCTCCTTTGATTGTTATTGGTTCAGATATTCCAGCACCTGGCTGATTTCCATTTGCCAGAGAATGCTGCTCATATAAGGTTTGAAGCCGAGTTCATTGTTGATACACAGCATAGCTGCATTTGTATCGGCATTCGTGGTACGCACAAATTTGATTTCCGGGTGGAGCTTGAGCAGTCTGTCCAACATGGCTGCTTTTAACCAGCGTCCCAATCCTTTGCCGCAAAATTGAGGAAAGACTCCGGTCATATTCTGACGCAGGATCTCAGGGCTGTTCGAATTCCAGGCGCACCACATTTTCAAGTCAACAAACGAGGGCAGACTTTTCATCTGGTTGGTGGTTTCTTCCAATGGAATGGGGGGATCGTCAGGCTGGCGTTCGAAGCGGACAGTGTTGATAATTTTATTCAAGGCGAAGCACTCTTCATCGCGGGCAGTTTTTACATTAAGAAGATGAATTTCGTATAGTTTTTCATTATTCTCCTTCTAACCATCCAATTGGATGGTAGATAGATGATTTTTTTAATATTATAAAGAATAAATTGATTTTGTCAATAGAGAAAACATCTGTATGGATGGCGGATGGATGGTAAAAATATGAAATGTAGATATAATAGGTGCTGAGCATTTCTCTCAGTTTTTATGCCATGATTGATACCACCTGAAATATTTTTTCACCCAGTTCAATATCTCCAGAGATTTTTATAGACTTACTTGCATTTTCTTTACTTACAGCTTTCGTGAATAATCTCCATGCTGTATTCTGATCCAATTGAATGCTGGTTACAGCTTGAGTATCATGGCCAATAAATAATTGCCAATCGAATTGATCTCTTACCAATGTCCAGGTTTTTCCAGCTTCCCCCGTAATTTGGATGGATATACTTGTGCCAACCTCTCTTTCTACAAATCTGTAAGAAAAAGGTAGGGCAAGCATGAATGTGTCAAGAACAGGGGTTAACCATTTTTTGTCAGTTAAAAGGGGAAGGTCAACTGCTTCTCGAATATGCTGTTGATGAAGCCATTTTTCAGTGAATTCACGAGCAATATCAAGCCAATTAGGTGGTAAATGATTACTTGCCCAGGCAACTGTGATTCCAGCTGTTTCATATGGATTCAGTTTTTTGAAATATACATACAGGTACTGATCGGTTAATTGAAGTAATTCAATCAACAGTTCTGGGCTTATTCTTTTAGCTGCCTTTACCCATAATTCGTTATTTTGATTAATAATCTTTACGAGTTGATCAAAATTTTGATTTTGATTTTCCAGTTTGATCTTTTCAGCAGGATGGTACCAAAGACGACCGAAATTTCCTCCTAATAGATGTGCTGCGACATCCTTTACTGACCAGGGTGAGCAAATCGTTAATTGCTCCCAATTAGATGATTTGAGCGACTTGAGAACAGAAATTAATTCTTTACTCAATGCTGGAAAAAGATCTACAACTTGAATAAGTTCTACGGGTTTCATCTATACCTCACAAATTAATTGGATCTGTTTGGCAAAATCCTCCACACTGTGACGTAATGCCAATGGTTCCAATACTATGTATCCAGCATGATTCGGGGATGTGTGATTGTTTCCGGTTTCTTTTGAATGTCCGGTAAAGTTGCTGAAAGTTTCAAGAAAGCTTTCCGGATTGTTTCCCGACGCCTAATGGCAATCACTGGTGCAATGGGCAGATGCTCATGATTATTCATTGGGTTCGCATCAATGGTTTGAAGAACACCTGACTGATGATAAGAGTGTTGATAAAGTCATCTTCACATTGGATTTGTACATGCCAATTAAGAAAGGATAATCAACCAGAGAAAAATGAAAAAGGGTAGGCATGCCATCCATATTTACCCTCTTATTTTACTATAGATTCAAACCATGACCACCCACTGGATTCGTCTCGTAGCGTTCCCCGAATCCTGCGATCAATGGGCGACCTTGTTCGATGGCTTGCTGCACAGCCGTGAGTGATAAAGACGCCTGGTGGCTGGCCTGATCCTGCCAGACTTCTGTGATCCAGATGCCATTTAAATCGGAGGGATCATGTGCAATAATATAACTCAGGCACCCCGGCATATCCTGTGTACCTTTCAATAAAATGGATATCAGCCCATCGCGCTGCCCCTGAACTGCATTTATTTTTCCAATTAATCCATACATATTTTCCTCCCAATCATGATTTTCCTGAATGGATTCATAATCATACAGCAATAAAAGATTGGTTCAAGCAATTCGTACAAGTATCAGAAACATGGAGCTATCTTTTTTATACCCGTCAAAAATACTTCAGGTAACCTTTGTTAGATTATGATCTTAATTATCCGGGGCAAGGATGAGAAATGAAAAGAAACAGGCAAACCAGGATTATTATCCTGCAGACAATTTGCTTGCTTGTGGCTGGATGGAGTGATAAATTAATTTATTCAGTCAAGAAATTTTGTATTCTGCGAATGACTTTATCCAATACCTCTAGTGAATTCGAGGTATCTCCTGGAAATTCAAGGCTGTGATTGACTCCGTCAATGATCATGAAATTATCTGCGTTTAGGGTTATTAACTGGTTGATCAATTTTTGGTCAAAGTATCGGTCATTGGTGCCAATCACAAACAGGTTACTCGGGCAGGTCTGGATTAGATCTCGTATAGGCACCAATTCATTCAGGATCGGGGTCAGATAAATACAGATTTTCGGACGTAAAGGCAGATCCGCCTGTAGCAAATGAGGGATTGCCAGGGTTCCCAGCGATTTTCCAATTACGGTCAGGCGCTTATAATCCCGTTGCATCAGAGCAAGGCGGGCAATCTGGGTAACATCTGTCTGTAAGTCTCCAAATCTCTCATTTAATGTGGATGCTGAGCCACCTGACCGGGCCTGGATATAATCATATTTGACCTGCACCACATCTGCCCCAACTTCCAGCATGATTTGGGTGGCATAATACAACATGGGCATATCGCAGGTATAGTTCAGACCCGGCAATACTAATACCAGATGATCGGTATCCGCATCCTGCCGCAAAAATGTGTTTGGAACAGTATGAGAAAAATCACTTTGGGAAAGAGTGGTTATCTGGTACATATGGACCTCCTGTAATATTGATGCAAATTCAAAGGTTTGCCTCCATTTCGTCCCAAGACTTGAGGATTCGCATTGAATTTCGCTTTGGGGGAAGGCAGTTTACTGATACTGCTCTACATAATGATCAAATCGCGAATTGATCTCTTCTCGCGGCATGAATCCTTCCGGATTTTGATCTGAATATTCAGCTTCAGGCAACCGAAACGTCCAATTCGGGGTTAACAGGGTGAAGGAATCCCAGCGATCCGTCCGCCATACATTGGCAGGTGAGTCCGATTTTTCGAGAACGATATGATCCCGGTTATGTTGTATAAAGTAATAACTGGATGATAAACCAGCTTGCCCACCCCCGACTATTATCATGTCATAGAAATTATTCATCGAACCTCGTATTTTCTATAGGTAAGCTATGTGATGGTTGTTTTGAAAGCTATCTTGTTGTTAGAGTATAACAACGGAGGAAGAGATGAAAAATCTTTGTATATGGATGGCCCCCCAGGTGAGAATCAAAATAGATATGAACGATTATTCAAATATTTGGTTTTCTATTTTGATCACGAAATCATTTTTCCAGCATCACTGTAACTGATCCATTCTTATCTTTGGAGAAATTTTCAGGGTGAATTGGGTGAGGACGTCATCCAGGCTGGCAATGGAACTTTCCAGAATAACTGCAGTAAAACCGCGTTCCAATGCGGCACGTAAAGTGGAAAGTACACAATATTCTGACATGTAACCACACAATATCACCGAATCAACCTGTTTTTCTTTGAGAGTTGTTTCCAGATCGGTCTTCCAGAAAGCGCTGTAATGGGTTTTGTTCAAGCAAATATCATCGGATTGATGGTTAAACTGTTGGTGTATCTTCCAGTTTTCCGATCCTTCCGGCTTTCGTGTGGATGTGTGTTGAATGAATATGACAGGCCAATGCTGATCCCGAAAAATGGCAATGGCAGCATTGATCACTGGAACGGTTGCCTGAAAAGTAGATAAATTCGGATTATCTTCTCCAAAGAAATCATTCTGCGGGTCGAGAATAAGAAGTGCTTTCTTCATTTTTCAGTCCATCAGGTATTCATCTGGCAGGTGGAAAGGAGGTACCTGTCGGTCATCAATATCGCTGAAACCATATTCACGCGCCAGATCACCGACTGTCCAGGTTTGCCCTGATTTGTTCATTATTTTTAAATCGGATGCCAGTGCCACCACGGCCCTGCCAATATATTCCACCGACTCGGTCTGTTCATATTCCTCCGGCGAGGGTTCCCTATCTGGAGCAATGACAGCCAGTACGGTTTCTACCCGAGCAAACAGGTCTTCTACCTCCTGATCATTGGTATGATCACAACGCACAGGGATACCCATTCCACCACGGGCAGTCACCATTTCTGCGGTTTCATCAATGGAAGTACCTGGCAACTCGGGTCTTGAACTGGAATCCCGCACACTGCGCCCGGTGACGTATACAGTGGCGCATGCTTCCCCCAGCACCAGGGCAATTCCACGACCAGCTCCCCGGCTGGCGCCGGTGACCACAGCGATTTTTCCTTTCATGGATTTCATACTTTTTCCTTGTTTAAAAATTATTTAAATATGCCTTTATATTCACACCGAAAACTATACTTAATGGTAGTCTTCTACTTATGGATAATTCATATAATATCAGATATTAACTTCTCTCATTAAAGCGTAAGGATGTACAAGTCCTTAAAAACTTTTCTGGAAAGAAAATTGCACAGCTTCTACTAGCAAATTTCATAAATTTCAAGCTGATGGGAATCATATGGACCATATCCTAAGATGCCACGACATAGCCAAAACTGATTTTGTGCGTGCGGAAAACTGTTTCCTTTACGATCAACAAGGGCGTCGGTATATTGATCTGGAATCTGGGATCTGGTGCACGGCCATTGGGCACAGCCACCCACGTGTCAGTCAGGTGATTACTGAGCAAGCCCCCCGCTTAATGCACCTGGGCACTCGCTATCCCAATACCATTGTAGAAGATACTGCCCTAGCTGTCCTGGAAGTTACTCAGATTGAGGATGGTAAGTGTATATTCCTCAGTTCTGGTAGTGAAGCTGTTGAGTTTGGCACCCAGGCTATCCGCAGAGTTACTGGAAGGGATTTGCTTTTAACTTTTTCCAACTCCTATCTGGCTGCATATGGCTCAGCCGGTAAAAAAAAGACGGATGAGTGGTGTCTTTTCGATTGGCAATTGATAGCAGATCACGAGAATTTTCTAAGTCAAATCCCATTTGAGAAAATGGGTGGATTTGTTTTCTAGCCGGGAGGTAGCGGATCCGGATTTGTTAAATTTCCACCTCAACAAATCGTTAACAAAATCGCTAATGCAGTAAAACAGGCAGGTGGTTTGGTGATGGCGAACGAAGTAACCACCGGCATGGGGAGAACAGGCAAGTGGTTTGGATTCCAACATTATGATATTCAACCCGATATCGTTGTGTTGGGAAAAGGGCTTGGGAATGGTTATCCTGTCAACGCTGTTGCCTTGTGCAGGGAAATCGCTGAGCCATTTGAAAACAGTGGCTTACGCTATGCCCAATCGCATCAGAATGATCCACTGGGGTGTGCGGTGGCGCAAGAAGTGATCAACATATTGCGGGAAGAAAGTTGGATTGTGCGTGGAGAAGAGATAGGGAAATACTTCCTGAAAGGCTTACAAAGTCTGGCAAAAAAACACCCGATCGTGAAGGATGTTCGCGGTTGTGGTATGTTGCTTGGACTGGAGCTTCAACCCCATGAAAGCTTTTCTGTAGAGGTTCTCTACCATACATTGCTGGAGCAGGGCTTTTTAGTAGGGTACTACCCAGCAGGGAATATCTTACCCATGGATCCTTCATTGACCATTGAACGCGAATCAATCGATCAATTCCTTAAAGTTCTTGATTTTGGATCAACCCAAGTAAGGGCTGGAGTGTTTCCATCATTACCAGATGAATGAACTAAAAAGGATCAATTTCTCTCTGTTATTTCACAATCATCTTGCTGATGCTTTCAAACTGAAAGTGCAGGGATAGCGTTCGATCTTATTGTCCTCTACATCATATGGCGTGTACCCGCTGTAAAAATATTGTGGATACTCGTGCAGGAATTCAATCCGCATGCCTGCTTCGCAGAAAGCGGTTACGATCTCTCCCAGTGTCCAATCCCATTCATAGGATTTTTCAGGGATTAATAAATTTGGGTCAGTATAATCCCCCATATTGTCATATTGCCAGACCTGTTTGCGGAAGTAATTGCCAACAATCTGGTTGGGGTGGGTAGTTCCATCTTCGGCATTCATCACATGCCGGAAGGGATGCCCATCGTGCAGGTAAAAGAATCCACCATCTTTCAACAGATACCGAACGGTTTTTGCAAAGCGTTGGATATCCGGCAGCCAGCACAATATTCCGGTGGAAGCAAAAACAATGTCATATTTTTCATGCACCCTCTCCATTACCTCCATGATATCTGATTCGATGAAATTGGCATCGATGTCCATTTGCTCTGCCAGATGACGGGCATACTTCAAAGATTCGGGTGATATATCAATCCCGGACACTTTTGCACCCAGCAGAGCCCAGGAAAGGGTATCGGTACCGATATGGCAGAGCAGGTGCACCAGCGATTTGCCTTTCACATCACCGACTTCGCTTTGGATTACTTCATTTAATAAGGGTGTGCCCTTAAACACCTTATCGATGTGATACTTCTTGTAATGGGTAGCTGCCAGAACACCTACGGAAACATAACCGATTTATTGATCGGTTTGCGCCACTCAATTTTCTTGATGTAATCAATATAAAAGCCAAAACCGGAAAAGATCAGCAATAAAAATCCACCCAGCCAGAAAGACCAACTTTTTCCTCCCAGCAGGATGATGACACTGATAATCAAACCAGGTATACATAAGGCATATACCAGCCAGCCAAACTTCAAAGTGTATTGATTAAAAAAACTTTTTCGTACAGCAAAATGGATGATCAGGACAATTTGATAGAGAAATGCCCAGAGGACAAACAACATATCCAGTTGATCGAGGTTCTGCAAACGATCACCTCCTGAGGTAGTATTCGCTTACTGCGTTTGAACCGTCTGAGAGGCAATCATCACCGGGATGTTTCCGGTTTGTTCCAGCATGCGTCCAAAAGTTTGCGATTCTTCAGTTTGACTATCCAGTACGTTTTTCGCCCAGCGATAACTCACGGATTGGTAAAGCAATTCCACCTGAACTGTAAAAGGTCCAGACGCGCCGTCGGTCTGCACCTGATACGTTATTGAATCACTCCCACCGGTGAAGGTTGAATCTTGCAGAGCCTCACCGATGACAGCGGAAACAGATGGTGGATTTTGTTTATCAAATCCGTCCGGCAAGAGGCGGTTATCTTTGAGGTAGCCGGCAGCAAGCATTTGAAAGGTAGTTACTTCACCCGAAACATCTTTCATGATGGGTTCATAAATCTGCACCTGATCGGGTGCCGAAATCAATTCATAATGAGGTTCAAAACTACGCGGGTTTTCGTCGTTCTCATTGCCGAAGATTTCGCCTGTCTCATCATATCCACCGGACTCAAAAATCACCTTTCCCTGTGCGTCGCTGACGGTCACATGCAGCCATGCCCGTCGCGAAGGGAAAGAGGTCGGAAATTTATGTCCTGTCAAGACTTCAATACCCACATCAAAAGTAAGGGTGTCATCTTGCTGTTCAAGCGCTGAAACAGTCAATCTCGCTGTTTGATTCTGCAGAAGATCCTCGGTACGCGTATGGTGTTGATCGAGGGCAGCAACACTCCCCGGGATTCCCAATTCTTCGCTGAACTCCCCAAAAAGATTAAGCATAAAAACATTGCCCCCGGTAAACGTGTGACGGGCAAAAGGTTCATACAGATTCTGCGGGGTTAAATTGGAGATGGGCGCGGCTCCTTTTGCGGGTGGCATATGGCAATTCTGGCAGGAGGATTGCCCGGCAAAGTCTGAAGCCAGCCATTCACTGTAAGGGGTCTGCTCGTAAAAAAGTTCATCTCCACTGCTCAGCGTAGAATCTTCTTTGATGTAGTTGAGGTAAAGTTCGTGACAGGTCGCACACACCGCTGATTCGCGAATGTGTTCACTTTGTACAGCTGTATATCCGGATGCGGCTTTCATAAGCGTAACGTTCTGCTCACTGATGGGAAAAGCGCCGTAAATGAGTCGTTCACTTGCCAATAGGTCAAGATTTATAGCGAGATCACTGCTATGACGCAGGTCATCCGCCGGGTTTACGGGAATCTGATGACACACAGCGCATGAAACGCCATCCACCGCCAGGTCATTGAGGGGGTGTTCAGCGGCAAGTATACCCTGATCGCCAAATAAAAGAGTACTTTCCCCGGTAGCATCGTTGTTCAAACGAGCCATTGGCGCATGGCAGATGGCGCATTTTTCCTCAATGGCTTCAGTATATTGTGGTGATTTTTGGATTTCCATGCGCACACTGGCAAGATAATAGGGGTCGCGTGCGGCGTTTGCCATGATGCTGTTTTGCCATTCGGTATGAATGGAGACATCGTTTCCGAGGTTATCCTTCATTCCTTGATGGCAAGCGACACAATTTGAGGATGGTTTAAACAAATCCATTTCCAAGAGATCCGCGCTTTCTGTTGAGGGAGGGGTTTCTTTTGCGGCACAACCAACGAGCGCAATACTCATCAATAAAGTCGACATCAAGAAAGCAATACAATTACTGATTGTCATTTTTCCTGTGTGTTCCATATCACCATCCTTTAATATATTGTACATAATTCTGTATAAAAGGTCTCGAAAATTGAGGTTTACCTTATCTTAATCCCAGTTTCTGACCCTTTTCGAGCAATTCTATAGACTCAATAATGCGTTTCTCGCGCGTCTCCGGTCGTTTCGCAGTTGTGATCCAGGTGATGTATTGCTTTCGGTCGGTTTTGGTTAGCGTATTGAAGAATTTTTTTGCGTTAGGATGTTGCTCCAACGCTGCTTGAAATTCGGCTGGCATTTCGAACTGGATTCTGGGCTGATCAGGCTTATCCCATTGACCATTCTGTTTGGCAATTTCGATCTTTGCCCTTCCAGCGGACGTCATACGCTTTTCAAGAGTCAGTTTTTCCACCCGTTTTTTGTTTACATCCGACCATTTGCTGTCATCATTCCGCGGGGTGAATTTCCGGGCATGGCTTTGTTCATCAATTTTCCGGATGATGCTGTCTATCCATCCAAAACACAGGGCTTCTTCAATGGATTCCTCTTTTTGTTCAACCAATCAAAGAGTTGTTTGGGAATAATAACCGGGATTATTCTATATAACCAGTTTTGGTTTGTGATCATCTTTACATCCTTCGAGAGAAACCGAGGGGCGAGACTCATATGATATAACATCTCACCGATTGTCCAGGTGGAAATTCGAGAAAGATTTTGATGTGGGATGTCTAAAATATCTGTTCTTTTCAATGAATCCATATGTCGATAGTATGTTTTTAATACTTTTTCTTGAACTAGAATAAATAGTAACCAAATCAATACCATACGAGACATATTTATTATCACAATGTAATGAGGTAGCTATTCCACAAGAAAGAACAACCTTGATTCCAAATTATTCAAGAATAGATTGAACATAAGCAGCCATTTCTAATTGAGTCATTTCACCAGCGGTTTTCATGATGGTTTGCCTGTACGTCGTGGTCGGCAGCGGTTCATTTTAAGTCGCTCTTTTTTTTCTGGAGGATAATACTGAAAAGCTTTTTGAAGAAGCTCTCTTAATTCAGATAAAAATGCGTAAGAAGGATTAAACTGATAAAGTCTCGTACGCCCCGCCAATGAACTGACCAAAACACCACCAGCTTCAAATTTTAAAAGTTGGTTTTGGACTGGACTGAGGTCCACATCATAAAAATCTGCAATTTCATATGCATAGCCTTTCTCGCGAACCAAAATGTAGATCAGCACCCTTTCTGAATTTTCAGAGCCAAGAATAGTTTCAATCATGATCACCTACATTTTAGGCTATAATACCTATATAAGTGGTGATTGAAGTGATTTTGTCAAGTAGATTAAACCCTCTTCCGCATCAACACCGTGATCTTTCCCAGCCTGGCTACTTCTTCAAAGCCTTCAAGCGCATACATCTTCACGGAACCAGTATAGGATGGCCGCTTTGCTCCGGGGATATCAAACGGAAAGGCTTCTACGACCCCGCCACCCTTCTGTTTAATAATCTCCAGTGCTGCTTTTAAAGGAAGTTGCGACAATCCCTCCCTGCGGCGATGCTTGTCCACAAAAATACAGGAGATGCGCCATTTGGGTTTCCATTCATCCGGGATGGATAGCTCCTGGTAGGCGCGAGCGCGTTCCAGGCGGGTGAAATTCTGTGCCGGGCCATACTGGCACCAGCCCACCGGCACCTCGGCATCGTAGATCATCAATCCACAACTCTGGTCTGAATCTGCCAGTTGATGCTGCAAATCCTTACGCTCATCGCGGGTCATTTTGTTAAATTGCGAGGAGGAAACAAGATTAAAAGTGCACCAGCAACCACCAGACACGCCTTTATGTTTTCCAAACAAGGCATCAAAATCCGCCCAGGTTTCATGGGTAAATTCTTTAACTTCAAAATTCTCGATCATCTTAAATCCTTTCTCTCAATTTTCAATAACCACAATTAATCTGTAACATTTTGAACCACACAAAATAGGTTTCCATCCGGATCTTCCAAAACAACATAATCATCACCCGGTTGGTAGCGCCAGGGATAACGCCTGGCTCCATGCTGCACCAACCGTTCTACCTCGGCAGCCTGATCATCTGCGTAAAGATCCAGATGGATTTTGCTGCGTTTTCCGGTATGCGGATGCAGAACCTGATCAAGGGATATATTGGGTCCATTTCCTTCAGGATCACGAAGAATCACCCAGCCGCCTTTCGGGGGTTCTTTGGGTTGGTAATGTAATGCTTCCTGCCAGAATTCCAGCATTTTCTCAAATTCATAACAACGAATGACAATTGATCCGATCTTCATATTTTCCACCAGAATAGATATTTGTTTCCTCATTATGAAAAACTCAAAGGAAAATTCAACTCCAGCATGGAATGTTTCCCTGTAATGTCAGGATTATTCTGCAAAAATTGATATCCATTGAATAAAAATTCAACAGCTTCAGATAAAAACAGATCCATTTCGCTTTCTTTCAGGTATATATCTGGTCTTCTGATGTACCAGTTCTCAATGCGTTCATCTGTTCTCTGGTAAAACTGTTTGATATATGCCAACCGCTCTGCAATAGCTGCTTTGGGTAGAAAATCCAGAAATTCTTCGTTATAACTGCCATGGAGAAAAATGCGCCAGAAGAGTGCCTGTGGTTCCCGACGTACATACTCGAAATCCAACCCGTACCAATCCCGTTTGACTTCCCAGATGAATTTTGAGTCTGCATCGAATTCAGATTTATATCGTTCCTGTGTGGGAATACCGATTTTGCGATCCCAAAGGTTATCGGTTACCAGATGGAAAAAGTATCCTAATCGGAAGGAGAAGCAACGGGAAGTGGAAGACCATTGGCTGAGCGACATTAGATAAGCCTGGTAAAAAACCAGATCAGCACAGCGTGGAGCAGCGGGATCTTCCTGCAGGAAGTGCAGAATTTTGGGTGGTGGATCGAACTTTTCCCATTTCTCATCCGGAATGCCAGAATCTGGCGCAATATTTCCAATGGAAAAATAGGATTCATCCACCCCGATGATCCGGGGAATTAATTGTTCAGCTATGCGCAGATGGACAATCCAGGTAGCCATGATGGGATCCTTTGAAATTTATTCAAAACAAATTATGACCATTCATTATTATACAAATTTTAGAAGCAGTTAATCGCTTATGGATATTCACAATATCTGAAATTTGATGTAAATCTAATAAGCCCTCATTCACATATCAGTTAGGAAAAAAATATGCAATAATTAAATAGTAGAAAATCATAAATAATCCAATTTGAAAGAAAGGAATCGTATGACAAAAACAATATTAATCATTGGCACATTGGACACGAAGGGTCTGGAGTTTGCCTACCTCCGTGACTTGATTCAGGCACGTGGACACAAGACGATTGTACTGGATGCAGGCGTGAATGGAGAGCCAGGTTTTCCATCAGATATCTCTGCCGAGGAGGTTGCGAAAACAGGTGGTGCTTCCCTGCTGGAACTACGTCAGAAAGCTGACCGGGGGTTCGCACTGGATGTGATGTCAAAAGGAGCGCGTGAAATCACCGCCAGACTTCACGAAGACGGAAAAATAGATGGGGTCATCAGCCTGGGTGGTTCAGGGGGCACGTCCATCGCCACCACTGCCATGCAGCTATTGCCGGTCGGTTTGCCCAAATTGATGGTCTCAACCATGGCATCCGGTAACGTGGCTTCCTATGTGGATGTTAAAGACATCACCATGATGTATTCGGTGGTGGATGTAGCCGGTTTGAACAGCCTTTCACGCAAGATTTTTACCAATGCAGTCGGAGCAATTTGTGGCATGGTGGAACAGGAAGTAACCCCAGCTGAAGACAAACCGCTGATCACAGCCACCATGTTTGGTGTTACCACGCCCTGTGTGACCATGGTGCGTGAAGGACTTGAAAAACGTGGCTTTGAAGTCCTTGTCTTCCACGCTACCGGTAGTGGTGGCCGCTCGATGGAGGCATTGATCTCTGCCGGGTTCATCAGCGGGGTGGCGGATATTACCACCACGGAATGGTGTGATGAGTTGGTCGGTGGTGTGCTTTCCGCTGGGCCGGAGCGTCTGGATGCCGCTGCCAAGGCAGGAATTCCACAAGTTGTCTCCCTGGGTGCATTGGATATGGTTAATTTCGGTGCCATGGAAACTGTCCCGGAGCAATTCAAACACCGTACGCTCTACAAACACAATGCCTCGGTGACATTGATGCGTACCACTGTGCAAGAAAATGCAGAATTAGGCAGGATTATCGCCACTAAATTGAATCAAACCAGGGTGCCGACAGCGCTTTTTATACCGTTGCATGGTGTCAGTATGATTGATGCTCCTGGTCAACCATTCCACTCTCCGGAAGCGGATCAGGCATTATTTGCTGCCATTCGAGAAAATCTGGATACCAGCAAAGTGGAATTGATCGAGATGCCCAATCACATCAATGACCCTGAATTCGCCGAAGCCATGTTGCTGAAGTTAACCGAGATGTTAGAAAAATAACCTAAAAATTTTGAAGAAAGGAAATTAAAATGCCATTCATTACAAGAACAGAATCGATCAATAAATTAAAAGCGCAGGTTGTTGCGGGGAAACCGATCATAGGCGCTGGAGCTGGTACCGGGATCTCTGCCAAGTTTTCGGAACGCGGTGGGGTTGACCTGATCATCATCTATAACTCCGGCCGTTACCGCATGGCGGGGCGGGGCAGTCTGGCTGGTTTGCTGCCGTATGGGGACGCCAACGCGATTGTGGTGGAGATGGCCAGCGAGGTACTGCCGGTAATCTCACATACCCCGGTGTTGGCAGGTGTTTGTGGCACCGACCCATTCCGCATCATGAAGGTCTTCCTTAAACAGCTCAAGGAAATGGGATTTGATGGTGTGCAGAACTTCCCGACGGTCGGGTTGATTGATGGCACCTTCCGCCAGGGATTGGAGGAGACTGGCATGGGCTATGGGCTGGAGATTGAGATGGTTCATTTGGCACATGAACTGGAGATGCTCACCTGTCCGTACGTCTTTTCAACCAAAGATGCGGTCGACATGGCCAGGGCTGGCGCGGATGTGCTGGTACCGCATATGGGACTGACCACAAAAGGCAGCATTGGAGCTACCACAGCCCTCACACTGGAAGAATCGGCCAAACGTATTCAGGAGATGCACGATGCGGCAGTAGAAGTCAATCCGGATATCCTCGTGTTATGTCACGGGGGTCCAATCGCTGAAGCGGAAGACGCCCAATACATCTTCGACCATACCAAGGGAGTTGTTGGTTTCTTTGGCGCATCCAGCATGGAACGCCTGCCCACCGAGAAAGGTATCGAAAATCAGGCCAGGAGTTTTAAGTCCCTGCATTTTTAGGTTTTTGAGCTGCACTGCTTGCACCCGATAGAAAAAATCACCTCATTTCACCTCGTATGATTAAAGTGGAAAGAGGTCGTTTTGAATCAGCAACCCCCGTGCGGTCAAAGCAAATATGCCACTAAATACGCCGATTGAATAAAATATGATTCTTCAGAATTTCGAAAATTTGGATCTTCGATAATATTTGTTTATAACAAATTTCGGTAGTTTCCAGGGATGCCAATACGGCTAGGCACAGGATTATATCTTCTCATTTTTCGAAGATAAAGTATTCTCAAACCTTTGAATTAGAGCTTCCCAAGCGTTATTAAACACATCATAATTGGAAGGTTTAACTTGCTTATCGACAACATTATTAATAATATCGATATCAGGCAATGTTGCTAATTCTTTAGCAAAAAATCCTAAAAATTACAGTTTCCTGCCAATCCTGATTGACATCATTAATCTTCGATTTGATGACCTGATCCTGGTTCTTGAGTTCAGCAATACGCTCCTCCAGAATTGATAAATAATCATTCAGGACAGTGAGGTTTTTGATTTCAGGTCTGGTCATATGGTCCCCTTTCAAAATCCGGATGGTGATTACTCAATCATTTTATGATGAGATGATAAAAAATCCCAGTAATATCGATGGGATTTCGTTGATATTATCCCCATTCGATGAAGAATTCCAATATTACGCGTACGGGCGGGTTCCGAACCCGCCCGTACGCCCAATCCATCAAAGATCACCAAACATCCTACATGAATGAATTGGACTGGGCTTCGGCCAATTTCCCCCTTTTTTCTTTCGCCTATAGCCTACCAGCTACCCACAAAAAACTTTTTTCCAAAAACGTATATAATTACCGCAAGGGTGGGTGCTTCCACCTTTTTTTGACCCATGAATTTTATAAAGAAAAACAAATCACCCAAATTCTGGATAACCAGCCTGATTATCACAATCATGGCAGGTCTTTTGGTCGTTCATGCCGTAAAGGCACAGGATGAAGATCCTTCCAGGGCGATTATTCATGCGGTAAATAGCGAAAAATTTCCTCAGATTTCCTTTTTTCTGGAAGCGTATAACGAGAATGGGCTGGCTCTCAGCAATCTCAGTGAGGCGGATATCTCCATCATTGAAAATGAACAGGAACCTATCTCAATAGACCTGTTGCTGCGCAATGAACCAGGCTATCAATTCATTCTTGCTTACAATCTTTCCCCTGCGTTGGCGACGAACATTACTGGGGGTGGGTCACGCTATCAGGCGATCACCGAGCACATTATCCAATGGTTGAACAGCCGACCAGCGAATACACCGGATGATTTCAGTATGGTAACCGACACCGGCTTACAGCAAATTCGGGATGAAAGTCCTCGTGAGTTTGCGCAACAATTAATGGCTTACCAGCCGGACTTAATGAACAGCCAGCCCAATCTGACCAGTTTACTTCAAGCGCTGGATCTGGCGACTGATCCTACTATTAACCCGTTGATGAAGCGTGCGATTCTGTATATTACAACGCAACCGACCATTAGCAATGTCTCCGCATTTCCGGGATTCATCGAACGGGCTGTCCAACAAAAGGTGCCGGTTTATGTCTGGATGGTTGGCCCGGCATCTGCACGATCCAGCAATCCCAGCGTGGTTGAACCATTGATTGGGTTGGCAGAAGAGACGGGTGGGCAGTTCTTTCTCTTTTCCGGGCAGGAAGAATTGCCGGATATTGAAGAATACTTCCGGGCAAACCGGTATATTTATCAGGTTACCTACACCTCAGGTATCCGCAAGTCCGGTACACATCGACTCACAGCTGTCATCCAGCAGGATAATGGCAGCATCTCTTCTGAGATGGAGAAAGTGAATCTGACTATGGAAGCACCCAATCCCATCCTGATCAACCCACCCCTGCTGGTGGCACGTGATTGGGTGGTGGATGCAAAAGATGCCCGCATTCGCGATCTGGAGCCGGATCAGGTCGATATTAATTATTTGTATGAATTCCTGGATGGACACCCCCGGGAGTTGGTGAGTGCCCGCCTGTATGTGGAAGGCGAGGTGGCACAAGAAATTACCCGGGCTCCATTTGACACCTTTCGACTGGATTTAACCCCTTATGAAGGCGATCAGGAAATCCTTTTCTTTGTGGAAATTGAAGATAGTTTTGGTATGAAAGCCCGCACCCAACCAGCCGTGATTGATGTTACTGTGGCACCTGTCCCGCTTACATTCTGGGAGGGATTGCTGCGGTTGGAACTCACACCGGAACGCTGGATCATCCTGGCAAGTGTTCTGATCGCCGGCACGGTGTTGGTGACAGCCATATTCCTGGTGGGAAAACGTCAGGCCTTCTGGCGCGAACAAGCAGCCAAACGCCAACGCAAAATCGATCCGGTCACCCAACCTGTAAAAATAAAACAGGCAGACCATCGTTCCGGAAATGGCACCTCGGGCAGGTCATCCATTGGCAAACAGGTGGAAGCAATGTTGATTCCGCTGGATGAGCGCTATGAACCGAATCGCAAGAAAACCGTGGTACTCGATCGAAAAGAATGGATCATTGGCTGCGATCCGATCCAGGCACGTTTGGTAATTGCCAACGCTGCGCTGGATGATGTGCATGCACGGCTATCGCGTACTGAACAGGGGGATTATTGGCTTAGGGATCAGAATTCGATTGCTGGTACCTGGGTGAACTTTGCACCGATCACGACCAAAGGTGTAAAATTAAGGCATGGTGATTTGATCCATTTTGCCAAAGCGCTGTATCGTTTTGAAATATCGCATCCTACAGAGGATCGCGAAATTCAAATTATCACGTATAATCAAAATTATGATTCGTAAGACTCAATCACGTTATCCTGTTGTCGCCAAGACCCATCCTGGCATGAGCGGTAAGAATAATGAAGACCGCTTTGGTGTGACTGCGTTTCAGATCAGCAAGAAGAACCCTACACCGGTATTGGTGGCGGTTTTGAGTGATGGGGTTGGGGGACACAAAGCCGGCGAGGTGGCTGCAGAATTGGCAGTCAACCAGATCATACTCGCTGCTACCGAGAGCAAAGGACAACAACCGATCCAGATAATAGAAGAAGGTATTAATCGAGCCAATCAGGCTATTTATGCGGAATCTCAAAAGGATAATGGCAAACAGGGCATGGCTGCTACGGTGGCAGTCGCCTGGATGATTGGTCATCGTCTGTTTACAGCATCGGTCGGAGATTCGCGTATTTATCTGATACGGGGTGATCGCATTCGTCAATTGAGTGTGGATCATACCTGGATTCAGGAAGCACTGGACAATAACATTCTCACACCTGACCAGGTGGAAGGGCATCCCAACCGGCATGTCATCCGGCGTTATCTGGGCGCTCCCAATCCACCGGATATCGATTACCGTATGCGCCTGAACCATGGTGAAGCGGATCAGCAGGCTTTCAACAATCAAGGGGTCACTTTGCAAACCGGAGACCGGCTGGTGCTGACGAGTGATGGGCTTACCGATCTGGTCACGGATGCGGAGATTCTGGCAGCCTTTGACGCAGATGATACCAACCAGGCAGTTGATCATCTGATAGACTTAGCCAATCAGCGTGGTGGGCATGATAATATCACCATCATCAGTTTTGAAATACCCGATGGCATTCAGGCGTTGAATAAAAAACGCCCATTATTACCGGTGGGTTGTATCGTTGCAGTTTTGATTGTGGCAGTGATTGCCTTAATAGTGTTGGGGTATCTGTGGCTGCAGCGAAATCCAATTGAACTGGGGTTATTTAATCGCACGCAAGAATCTGCCCATGTGACCCTCAATCCGATGATGACCAGCGCCCCACAGATAACAGGCACCCCGGATAACAGTTTGCCCAAACTGGTGCCCACCCAGACAGTTCAACCCTTATTGCCACAGACATTGGACGAGCAAGCCTATCCCGCCCCGAATGAAGCCGTATTGACACCGGTCACCCCATCTGCTTACCCATAATTACGGTCAATGCAAATCAGCCTGCATTTTTTTGCTACCTATCGTAACCTTTTTGGGGAGCGTTCTGTTGAATTGGAAGTCGCCCCACAGACTTCAGTACGAATGGCAATTGATCAATTTCTGGAGACACACCACCACATGCGCAGACATTGGTGCGATCAGGAGGGAAATCTGATGCCACATTTGATTGTCATTCTCAACAAACTGGATGTAAGCAGTCTTCCGGATGGAGAAGATACGATTCTTCAACCGGGGGACGAGTTGGATTTCGTCCCCCCGGTTGGTGGTGGTTAAAGTTCCTGTTGTTCGAATAATCCGACTGCCCAAACCAATGCCATAATGATCAATACAACCGCGGCACCCAGTGCTGTAAAATTGCTGGTTTGCAGGTTGAAACGCAATTCACTGCCCAGAATCCCCGCCCAACCCATTAATGCCTGGGGACTGATGCTGCCATAATTGGGGATTTGAGCGGAAAGCATCAACACTACGCTTCCCACCAGACTGATCCCGGCGGCCGCAGCGATGGACCGGCTGACAGTGCTACCCAGAATGGTGATGGCAGTGAAGCACAACAGCCACATTAATAACAGGAAATTTAAGATGGTAAAAACTCCTAAAGATACCGGTTCAAATAAAACCAGAATGTAGATGTAAGCTAAAATCTCTGCAATGAAGAAGGCTACTACATACACCAGTGTCTGCGCGGTAAACTTGGAGAGAATGAAAGCCCAACGTGGTAATGGTTTGTGCAGAATCATCTCAGTGATACCTTTTTCTTTTTCACTGGCTACACTGCCCATACCCACCAGGATAGCAATCAGAAAGCCAAATTGTGAGATATTCTTGAGATATTGTGTCATCGCGTCGATTATCGTTGGCTCAGGAATCAGGTCTTTGAACATCTCAGCGCCTTCGATGCTACCAAAAATTTGTGGCATGAAATACGCCAGTAATGGAGAAGCCATTCCAAACAATGCAAAAACGCCTACGATGACCAGTACCATTTTGCTGCGCCATAATTGAAAAAGCTCCTTGCGTAAAGCGACTCCAAATAAACGCCATTCGATGGGTAGTTTTGGCTGTACATTGGTCTTAAGTTGCTTGCCAAAAACCTTGATCGCCCAGAAAAAACCCGGTAAAAGGGACAAAAATAACACGAACTCTATCAGGAGTACATCCACTTTGTTGGTAATGAGAACCACTGCAATGGTGTCTACCGCAGCGTGGTACAGAATTGCCCACAAGACCCAGATGCGACTCTTCTGCTGGAAAGCATATAGGACCATCATGGAGAGTACCACGTGCAATGTCATGGCTAGAAGACGTTCCAGCAAGGGCAATAAGCCAGCTACAGCTGGTTGATTGAGTGCATCCAGTTGAGTTTGCAGAAATAATATCTGTTCCTGGCTGATATTCAGGCTGGAGAGATCAACCCCGCTTAGCGCAAATAACTGGGCTATACCACCAGCTGTCAGCACACCAATGATGATCATGGCTTCAATACCGCCATGTCCCAGCCCGAGCATAATGCCATCTTCTGTTTTGCGCGCTTTCTTAAGGATGGTGTATCCAACGACACGAGCTAATTCTTCGCAAATACCGGCGGTCAATCCCAGGATAATCCCCATCTGAGCAATAGCCCATCTATTCTCGGGTGTGGTTGGCAACATACCAATTTTTGTCAGGAGATTATTTAATGGGAGATGCACAATCTGTGAACCAACGAAGGTAAAAGCCCCAACCCCAAACAATAACCAGGAAACCCGAAAACGGCGACGCAGGAGGATTCCCAGGATCACCGGGATGAAGATCGATAATGAGATACTGACTATGTAAAAGAATGCGTGCATGCTTTACTCACTTAACTCTAAAAAGACTTCTTCGAGGGTGGGACGCACCCACTCGAGGCGCGCCAATGGAATGTTAGCTTCCAGTACCAACGGCAATAATTGTTGTTTGGCTACGGCTGTATCCGAGATGATGATCCGGAAGACACGCTGGTTGTGAATAACACTTTCCACCCAGGGTTGTTGTTGCAAAAGGGTTGAAAATTGCGATAAGGTGTCTTCAGCACCCAGATCAACCTGTAATTCAACTGCATTGGTCGCATATTCCGATAAAATGCTATCGCGTTCACCTACTTTGATCAGTTTTCCCTGGTGTAGAATGGCTACCTGGTCGCAAATGCGTTCGATATCGCCCAGAATATGGCTGGAAAGGAACACGGTAATATTGCCATTCAGAGATCTGATCCAATCGAGGACTTCATACCGTCCGGCTGGATCAAGCGCGCTGGTGGGTTCATCCAGCAGCAGGACTTGCGGCTCATGCAGTATTGCCTGTGCGATTCCCAGTCGCTGCTTCATACCTCCGGAGAAACCGGCGATACGACGTTTGGCAGCAGAGGTCAATCCCACCTGCTCGAGCACTTCTACAATGCGCTGTTTGCGATGAGCACCTGGCATTTTGAAAAACTGACCCACATAATCCAGATATTCCCATGCGCGCATCCAACCATAAAAAACAGGCTGTTGAGGCAAATAGCCAAAGACATAACCGGCAGCAGGATTTCCATTGGTGGTTTCAACCCCATCGATCCAGGCAGTTCCAAAGGTGGTTTTTGCCAACCCGGTCAACAAGCGCATGGTGGTTGTTTTACCAGCGCCATTGCGTCCGAGGAACCCAAAAATGGATCCTTTGGGTACCTCCAGATTGAGATGATCCAATGCTTTCACTTCGCCATAGTTGCGGGTCAGCTCCTGGCAGCGAATAGCGACAGTGGATGCAATTTTTTCAATCATTCTTCATCCTCACGTCCAACCACAAAATATACGATCGGTCCAATCATGTTGACGAAAACCACGATAATGATCCACATCCACTTGGGACCTTTGGTTTTTTTCCGTTTTATCAGGTCCACCAATGCGGCGATCATCAGACCTAATTGAATTAAAAACAATGGGATCAGCAGGGGTAGCAACTTCATTAATTGATCTAAAATACTTACGTTTTCCATTTTTATTTCTCCTCTACTTCTGGGTGATTTATCAATACTAATTTGCGCAAACGCCTCCCGGGTTGTGACGTTTGTTGACTGATTTTGGATAACTGGTCGCGAAAAGGAGTGAATAACGCATCAAATTCATCTGTGTTGGCATAAAACAGTATCTCAGAAAAACCCACCCTGTCCATTACCAGATCCAGGGTATCCTGGGAATCCAGGTATGCCTTAAAACTCTGAACCAGACCGGCCACATAGCTGGAAAAGTAACGCAAATGGTCTTCTTTGGACATTTGCTGCACATCTTCCGCAGTGATATTGGGGGTTTGTAACAATCTGTATGTGTTTTCTGGTGTGCCTTTCACCGGATGGGTTTCAGCGATCTCTATAAACCCGCTGTCCAATAATTTACGAATATGACGGTATAAAGATGATTTGGCCACATCCGGGATTAATTGGTCAAGCTTACTAATGGTGAGGGGTTCCCGGCTCAATAATTGCAGAATTCTCAAGCGGATGGGGTGAATGATCAAATCAGCTTTTTCAGATGGATGCATACAGCCACTCCTTTTCATTATCATTATCAATAATGATAATGATTTTCATAGATTTGATTATAAGGAGATTTAAATCAAAACACAATGGTTTTTGGGTCGATTTAACTGCTTAGCCAATAGAAAACTGGTCTGGAGGATAGGAGATCTACGGTATATACTCTTTTAATTGTCTTGACCGCCGTGGATGCCGTAACCTGCGTAATGCCTTGCTCTCAATCTGGCGGATGCGTTCACGCGTCAGACCAAATTTCTGCCCCACTTCTTCAAGTGTATAGGTATGACCGTTATCCAGCCCAAAGCGTAGCCGTAAGATGCGGGCTTCGCGTGGTGGCAGAGTGTCGAGAACAGCCTCAATGCGTTCCCGTAGCATTTTGTTGTACGTTGTTTGAATGGGGGTAGGCGTGAGGTTGTCCTCCACGAACATGCCCAATTCCGACTCTTCTTCATCCTCGTTGATTGGACTCTCCAGAGAAAGCGGTAGCCAGGAGACACGCATCATCCAGTCAATTTTATTCGGCGAGACATCCATTTCCACAGCCAATTCTTCATTGGTTGGAACGCGGCCAAGCTTCTGTTCCAGCTCATGCATCAAGCGGTACAGGTGGCGGATACGGTCCACCATGTGCACCGGTACGCGGATGGTACGACCCTGATCTGCGATCGATCGGGTGATCGTCTGGCGAATCCACCAGGTGGCATAGGTGGAAAAGCGGAAACCACGCTGGTATTCATATTTTTCCACGGCCTTCATCAGACCCAGATTACCCTCCTGAATCAGATCCAGGAAGGGCACACCGCGACCCATATAACGTTTGGCAATACTCACTACCAGGCGGGTGTTGGCTTTAATCAGGTGATCTCGAGCCAGTTCGCCACTTTCAACCTCTTCATTCAGACGTTCATATTCTTCATGGGGCGTATGTCCATTCAGTTCAATCAATAACTGAGTTGCCATTCGTCCGGTTTCAATTCTCTTAGCAAGGTCAAGTTCCTCCTGCACCGAAAGCAACGGGACCGAGGACATTTCCTTAAGGTATAAGCCGATCGTATCATCACTGGAGATTGTCTCGAGGTTGGCGGAGTAGGGATCCATGTCACTGGGTGGCCCACCATAATCATCCGCACCGTGACTGGGTTCTTCTTCATCCAACACATCGACACCCTGTCGGCGTAAAGCCATCAGGATGGACTCCATGCGATCAGCATCACTGGTTATTTCAGGGTAGGCTTCCATCAGATCTTCGGTTGTCAGATAGCCCTGTACGTCAGCTTTCTCCAACAACACTCGGATCACATCAGTTTTTCGGATTCGCCTGCTTGCACTCGCCATTTTTCCTCCTGCTCCCCAACCAATCAATCTGCTAAACAAAAAGCGACAGTGAACACCGTTAATACCATGTTTACCAACATGGAGGGGAAGAATCTGATGGTTGCTTTTTGACTTTTATTCAAATGATTTGGTTGCAAGTGTAATCCCGTCTAAAAATACTCAATAAAAGCGTTCTAATATACTACTCTTGAATCGACATGTTCACAGGTAGCATTGTTCAAATTAATGCCACATTCCGTGCATAAGCCTTTACAATCTGGCTGGCAGAGCGTCTTGATTGGAAAAGCCAACAACATATTTTCATAAACCAAAGGTGAAAGATCAATAAATCCATCCTCAGGAACAAAAAACTCCGCGTCTTTGGTGTGACGACTATGATACGCGTATAATTCTTGAAATTCGGTTGTCAGTTGTTGTGGAAAATCCTCCAGGCAACGTACACATTGTCCTACCACATTTGCTGCAAAGCTGGCATCCAACAATAACCCTTGTGGTGTTCGATTGATTCGAACCTTTCCAAGTACATTGGAAAGCCGAAGGTCAGACTCTAGTTCGATCTCCTCAAAATTAAAGTCCAGTTCACGGTAGTTACCGATGGGTTCATGTATCATGAATCCGACATTAATGCGCAGGGGGTTTCTAAGTTGGTTCAACGGATAATACTACCGATCAAAGGGTATAATAACACTCTTGAGATTATAGCACACCGAAAAACAACCGTCAACTTATTATAATATTTATGATAAAAATAGGAAAAATTAATCATGCTTACCGGCAGATATAGGGGTAACCTTGCAGGTGGAAGAAGATGGAGTGGATTACTATGAAAATGCGCTCAAGAAAGCACGCGCCTACTGCCAGTCAAGTGGTTTGATCACCCTGGGGGATGATTCAGGCCTGGAAGTGGACGCTCTCTATGGTGCGCCTGGCTTGCATTCGGCCCGATATTCACCCAAACCGGGTGCTACGGATGCCGATCGACGGGCTTATTTATTACAGCAACTGGCAAATTATCCCCAACCCTGGCCGGCGCACTTTCATTGTACACTGGTAGTGGCTTTACCCGATGGTAATCACTATACTTATATCGGTGATTGCTATGGTGAAATTATTCCGGAAGAACGCGGCCAACAAGGTTTTGGATATGATCCGATCTTTCTCGTGGATGGTCGAGAAAAGACCATGGCAGAATTACCAGAAGAGGAAAAGAACCGTATTAGCCATCGTGGCCGGGCAGTTTTGGCAGCACTGCCCACGTTGGAAAAAATCCTGAAATTGGAGTAAGAAGATGAATTTTACGCATGCAATTACTCGAAAACCTGGGAACAGTTTTCCTTATGGCATCACAACTGCAGCGCTGGGAAAACCAGACCTGGAACTGGCATTGACACAACATAACCAATATTGTGCAGACTTAGTCCAGTTGGGTGTACAGGTAGATGTTTTACCAGCCTTGGAACTATTTCCCGACTCAGTATTTGTGGAAGATGTTGCGATTGTGGAACCTGATTTTGCTGTCCTAACCAGCCCTGGTGCTATACCACGCAGGGATGAAGCCCAGGAAATGCTGCCAGTATTGGAACTGCATTTTAAACGGATCTACCAGATCGAAGGCAATGCTACCCTTGATGGCGGGGATATATGTAAAGTGGATGATGTTTATTATCTTGGGCTTTCTGCGCGCACCAATCTGGAAGGTGTACAACAATTGGCTGCTATTCTGAACCTTTTCGGTTACCGCAGCGTTTTGATTGATATCCGCCCGTTGGAAAGTGTCTTGCATCTTAAGAGCGCGGTCAATTATCTGGGTGACCATACCATGCTGCTTGACCCACGCCTGGCTAAACTCGACGAATTTGCTGATTTCAATCGCCTGATTGTACCACTCGAAGAAGCCTATGCTGCCAATTGTCTGCGGATTAATGATGGCGTTCTTGTACCGTTTGGATTTCCCCAAACTTTAGAACTCGTTACCAATGCTGGATACGATGCCATGTTACTGGACGTCTCCGAATACCGTAAGATGGATGGCGGGCTCAGCTGCCTCTCTCTGCGCTGGTAATCAATCCCCAAACAGAAAGCTGGGCAAGCCGGTAAATTCGGTCTCCAGCCGCATCAGCGCGCCGTTGTGGGGGTATGCCTGCCAGTCGGAATCCTGCAGTCCAATCGCGGCTGAGGTGACGTAAAGCTCGTTCATGTCCCCACCGCCAAAGACCGGGCAGGAGGTGCGTTTGGCCGGGAAGGGGTAGGTAGCCAGGAGTTCACCAGAGCGTGGATCCCAGCGCTGGACGCAGGCGCCATCCCAAAGCGCAAGCCAGAGCATTCCATCTGTATCGGTGGTCAGTCCGTCTGCCGCCCAGATACCATCCGGGAGGGTAAATGCTGTTCGTTGACGGGATATATTGCCATGTTCCAGGTCATAATCAAACGCCCAGACATCCTTTGAAAAGGAATCTGCCAAATAGAAGGTGCGGTAATCCGTGCTCCAACCGAGCCCATTCGAAATCACCAACCCATCCAACAGTTTACGCACTTTTGTATCACGATCCATGATGTAAAGCGATCCGGTGGGTGTACCATCCGGTGCGCTTTGCATGGTTCCCGCTAAAAAGCGCCCATATGGGTCACACTTGCCGTCATTGAAGCGGTTCCCGGGTAGATCTTCTTCCACTTCAGCCAGGATTTGATAGGTAGGTTGTTCAAAATCAAAGTAAGCGATTTTTCGTTCGGGTGTAAATAGCAGTCCACCGCTTTTACACGCAACCACAGCCCCGATGGAAGAAAAATCCTTGCCCAGATCGATGCCCTGATTCTGCCGGGTGGCGGGGTTGTAGACATAGATGGTTGCCCTGGGGATATCCACCCAATACAATACCTCATGTTGGGCATCCCAACTGGGACCTTCTCCGGTTAACGCTTTTTGATCTACCAGGATTTCAGGTTTGTTTATCAATGTCAATCAAAAATTCCTTTATGTCTCGGATATGGTGTTCGTAATGCTCAAAAGTATTACCGGCAATGATCTCAAAAGGTATCCACTCCTCAGGCATGTTATTGAAATAAGTTGGATTCTCCAGGGCTGCTTCTTCCAACCCTTCGATCAGTTCAATTAATACCGGTTGAATTTTTTCAAAATCAAAGATGACTTGCTGCCACGGGAGGTCAGCATGCAGTTCCTGGATCCTGGTATTGCGTTCATCAGTGCCTAATTCCCATAAAGGCGAACCCTGCAATTTCATTGTCTCAAGCATGTTCACCATTTCAAGCTCAAACCAGCAAATATGGATGATGATATCTTTGAGCGTCATCATTCCAGCAATCATTGTACGGTCGCGATGTTTTTCAGGTACCTGTTCAATAAGATCAGACAGAATTGACCGACTTGAAACGATCCGCTGGACCAGTTCCGATCTGTTCATCCTATTTCTTTTTGTGTTTCTTTCCGAATATTGCACCGGTGAGGATCATGACCCCGGCAGCCAGTCCAGCCATAATGCCAAACAGCACTGATTCTTTCGGGCCAAATTGTGTTTTGACTTCACCGTCTACATTTCTGGCAAATAGAAACACAACGCTGCTGTTGTTTTCCAGGGTGACATGATTGGCTGCCATGGCAACAATTCCGGATTGGTCAACCTGGACATTGCCTTTGGTAACCAAAACCTGTACCCCACATTGATCCATATTGACATTACCTTGATTAACAATCACCGCTGCCTTACTGGCTGTCATTTCGACAGATCCACTATTGGCAAGAATCACACCACCTTCGGTCAGTTCTAGCCGGTCCGTTTCGACTTTCACCACACCGCCCTGGCGTACATGCACCAGATTACTTTGAATATGAGTGGCGCCTGCCTGTCGCAGGATCACTTCCTTGGCTTGAATATGATTGGCTCCACCCTGGGTAATTTCAACGATATCTGCCTGAACATTTTCTTCAAATTTTGTTTTTACCAGCGCTTCCTGATCTTCCGATTCAGGAGAAAAATTTTTTTCTTCCGTCATTTTATACCTTCCTTTTGATTGCCTTACTTGCTTATTATTGTAGCCGATTTTTGTTGCATCTCAATATTCCTGGACATCAGATGAAAAGATTCTGATTTTTTACCATTTTGACCATTTGTTATCTGGCCAGGCAGGTAGGATTTATTTTAGACTACCAGGGAGTGCGAACTGGTCTCGATGCTGATTAAGATTCTGCGCATACCGGGTACAGTATAAATACCAGAAATATCGTCAATGAAAATCAGGATATTCGCCGCCGTGTGGGTTACCTGGCACAGAATCCCAACTTTTATGAACATATGACTGCCCGACAGATCATGGAATTCACCGCCCGCTTCTTCTTTCGCGGACCGGACAACCTGATCCGTGAACGCATCGACGAGACTTTAAAAACAGGATATCATGATCGGGCATCAGAATGGTAAAACTGCCATGACAATCGTGGTTAAGGATGAAGATCTTGCAGAAAGAACCTTGTTAAGAGAAGTGTTATCGGATGAAAATCTGATCGGGTTGGAGTTCAGTCGCAATAAACAGAATTTGGAAGAGGTATTCTTAAGCCTTGTGGAAGGAGCAGCATAATGGCAGCCAATCAAGCATTTCAATTGGAAGAAACCCGTGGGTGGAAGATGGGATTGCGCAATCTGATGCGCAAAGAAAATGGTAAGAGGTTTAAAACACGCAGATGGTGGGTCCAATTGTTGATCTGGACATTGCTGATTGATGGATTCCTGATTTTGTTTATGGTCTCAGTTCAGAACGCTCCCCGAATGTCAGGTCAATTGATGACAGATCTGGAAATGTTTACAACTGCGTTGGAAGTTCTTTTTGGCATTTCCACGATGGGAATTGGATTAGGTGTTATCATCGCAACGCAGGACGAAGTTATAGGTGAAAAAAACAGTGGCACCGCTCACTACCTGTGAAAACCACGCTAATGATGTTTTTGAGCATGATATTTGGCTTCCTGTTTGCCTGGTTAAGTGGGGTTTTGTTGGTTTATCGCTTTTTCACGATGCGCCAGGATGGATAAATTTCTCTAATTCGTCAGGTGATTAAAGAGCCATTTTATGGTATGCTTAATCTTGTTGAGGGTGAATTATTCGTAATACTGGAAATTAAAGCAACTTAGAGCACCTCAATGGCGCTGCTTTAGCGCGGAATAAAACAGGAATGGTCCAGGAAAAATGCCAGATTTTGATTTTGATTACAATTTTGATAATTTAAGCTTCCGCCAACCTCCTCAAATTCCGCAGGAGTGGTTGACGATGGTTTGTAAACTCCACCCGGTCACTGCTGCGGTGGTCTGGCAGGTGTTAACCTCAACCATTTCAGCTACGACCATTACGCTGGCACAAAGTTCACCTGATCGGGGGCGTTTCAACCTGGTATCCATTGTTGCCAGTGGCAATCCGGATGCGGTAGAAGAGGTTACCCAATTGGCACGTATGGAAGTGGATGAAATTCTATTCACCGTGGTGCCTGGTTACCATTCCCGTCAGATTCTACAATAATCATTCACCTGGTGGTTCGGGTGTTTTTGTCGGATATTTACCCGACAAAAACACCTTCGAGAAAAAGATTGTTGATTAAAAGAAAAAACCCTTATTTGTTGTTGGCATTGTTAATCTGCTTTGCTAACAAACAAGGGTTTTTCTCGCTACTGTCTGTCACCCAATTCCAAACAGGAGCATATCCCAATCCTCAGGAGAACCAGAAATCGAAGGTCATATTATTGAGTGATATTTGACCTGATTGCTCCGATCTTCATAATTGGAACATATCGCCTGGGCGATTGAAGAAAACAACCGTATGCGTCCCTCAGCAGACTTGCAGATGCGCACAGTGGAACAAGCGCTTGATCTGGGTGGTTACCACATATCGACCGGTTGGCAGGTGATCGTTAATGCTGCCAACTCGCATAATTTGAATATCCATTCTGGCGTAATTGATGTTCCCAACCCTGAATGTCGATCGGGGCGGTCATATCGATCGTCAGCGGGGTAACAGATACTTCATGATCGTAAACCACCGCATAGATATCGCTATCCGGGGTGACATCTTCTTTGGTGACATTGACTTTGAATCCAATCCGACCTTTTTCCTGCCAGCTTATGTTGGAATCAAAATAGGGAACATAATACATGTGTCGCGATAAACGGGTCATGCGCCAGGGGGTATCCTCAGTTGCCCGGATGGGTACCTCCAGCTTGAGCAGATCGACACCAGCGGGCAAAGTGGTTTCCAGTAACATTTTTGCGAATTTGTGGGTGAAATAAGCCGCGACAGAGAAGTCGATATCCGGATCATGCTTGTCAAAATCATCAATATTTTGCAGTTGCAGGGAGGCAGCAATAGTGGGGATACGAAAGCTGGCTGCTTCCAGGGCTGCCCCAACGGTACCGGAGATTGTGATTCCGGTACCAAAATTCTCGCCATAATTAATCCCGGAAATTGTCAGGTCAGGTTTGCGTGGCAGGATCTTAAACAACGCATTCAGCACACACTGCGCCGGTGTACCACCGACGGCGTAGGCTTTGAAACTGCCCACATCCAGGCAACATTCCACTTCTTCAATCAAGCCATCGGTCGTCAGCGGATGGCTGCGACCGGTGGAGGAGTTTTGTTCGCGCGGGGCAACCAGTACAACCTCACCCAGGGGAGCCAGCGCGCGGGCGGCTGCATGAATACCCGGGGATGCAATACCATCGTCATTGGTAACCAGAATTAACGGCTTCTCATTTTTCATATCATTATTCCTTTGCAAGCTTATTTTATATCACATCTGTTCGATTCTTGCCCCGAATTGATCGTTATTCGACCATCTGGCTGTTTTCCAAATCCATCTTTTGGCCAGGTCATACTCCGGCAATTCGTTGGTTGATGTGAGGTTGAAAATTTCTTATACTTAAAATCGAGGAGTTATTGCTATGGCTAGAAAAAATAGAAAATGGGGAGTAATGCTGATTTTAGGCGTGTTGGGATTATGCCTGGGAGTGATGGCTCTCTTTGCCGTCATCAACTTATTTGTACCCGATCAGACCAACCAACCTGATCAATTAGCGGATGTGGATATCGCCCGTGTGCTGGAAGCGCAGCACCTGCGTCAGGAACTGGGGGATCAGGTCTTCCCGGGCTTTGGAACTGTAGAGATCCCAGCGCTTATATATAATTAAGAGAATGCCTTTCTGATCGGTATCGCTGACCCACAAACGGGTTGGGTTAAAGTACCGCAGGAACTGAATCGTGGTGGAGAATGGCAGGCAATGCCCCCTTTGGAAGCCTACCCACCGGAAGACTATGCTACTCTCAAATGATATGATTCGCTATGAGAATCAACGTGAATGGGTGGAAGGCATGGCGCGTTATGCTGAACTGGAAACCTGGCGTCTGGCAACCACAAATGAAGAATACCAACCGCTGGTGGAGATGCACAGTGATCGTAAATTCAAGGAATATCAATCCTTCGATAATCGCTGGAGCAGAGAACTGGACCAGATTTCCCGCATGGTCGAAGATGAAGGGGATGGTCGCTTCTACTACTCAGGCATGGCGCAGGCATACTTGCTCGACCAGCTGGATCCATCCTGGAAGCTGACACTGGCAGCAGATCCGATGCTTAACCTGGAGGATTTACTCAGGCAGGCGATGACGGTTAAGTAACTTTCAGCAAGTTTACATAAAACCAACCACTTCAGGTAAAATGAAACCATGAGCCGGGTGAAAAGATTCCAGATCACCCGCCCGTGCCTGTAAAATCAACAGGTAAATATAAAGAGGGTTTCAACTTGAGGTGAAAGCATGAACGATCAACAGGTAATTTTCTCCATGGTGCGTGTGGGTAAAGTCGTCCCACCCAGCAACCGCCAGATTCTGCGCGACATTTCGCTCGGGTTTTATTACGGCGCTAAGATCGGCGTCCTGGGCTTAAACGGAGCCGGCAAGAGTACGTTGCTGCGCATCATTGCCGGTAAAGATCAGGACTATATTGGAGAGGTTACTTTTTCCAAAGGTTACACGGTAGGTATGCTCGATCAGGAACCCGATTTAGATAATATCAAAACCGTCAAAGAGGTTGTGGAAGAGGCTGTAGCCCCTATTATCCAAAAATTACGTGAATTTGACGAAATCAACAATCAATTTGCTGAGCCGGATGCCGACTTTGATGCATTGATCGCGAAACAGGGACGTCTGCAGGAAGAACTCGACCGTGTAGAAGCCTGGACTCTCGATAGCCGCTTGCAGATGGCTATGGATGCCCTGCGCTGCCCTTCTGGCGAAACATCCGTCAAGGTGCTCTCAGGCGGCGAACGCCGCCGCGTGGCCCTCACGCGACTGTTGCTGACCGAGCCGGACATCCTGCTGCTGGACGAGCCCACCAATCACCTGGATGCCGAATCCGTCGCCTGGCTGGAGCATCACCTGCAACAATATCGCGGTACGGTTATCGCTGTCACGCATGATCGTTATTTTCTGGATAATGTTGCCGGTTGGATTCTGGAGCTGGACCGTGGGTATGGTATTCCCTGGCGTGGCAATTACACCTCCTGGCTGGAACAGAAACAGGATCGTCTGGCCGTGGAGGAGAAATCTGAATCCAAACGCCAACGCACCCTGCAGCGCGAACTGGAATGGATTCGCATGTCTCCCAAAGCACGCCAATCCAAGGGTAAGGCGCGTGTGACTGCCTATGAACGCCTGCTCAGTCAGGAAGTTGACCAGTACCGTGGCGAACAGGAAATCTACATCCCGCCGGGTGAACGGCTGGGCAATGTGGTTTTTGAGTTCAATCATCTCAGCAAAGCCTATGGCGAGCGTTTGTTGATTGACAACTTCACAGCCGCCATTCCACCCGGTAGCATCGTGGGAGTGATTGGTCCGAACGGTGCTGGCAAAACCACCTTGCTGCGCATGATCACCGGTCAGGAAGAACCCGATAGCGGATCGATTCGTATTGGTGAAACTGTCGACCTGGCCTATGTTGACCAGAGTCGTGATACCCTGAACGGCGAAAATAACATCTGGCAGGAGATCAGCGAGGGCATGGATACGCTAACATTGGGGACCCGCAAGATCAATTCACGTGCGTATGTGGCATCCTTTAACTTCACTGGTTCCGATCAGCAGAAACAGGTCAATATGCTTTCCGGTGGAGAGCGCAATCGTGTGCACCTGGCGAAAGTGCTCAAACGGGGTGCCAATGTCATTCTGCTGGACGAGCCAACCAACGATCTGGATGTGAATACCCTGCGCGCTCTGGAGGAAGCTCTGGAATCCTTCGCCGGGTGCGCAGTGGTTGTTTCACATGACCGCTGGTTCCTCGACCGTATCGTGACACATATTCTCGCGTTTGAAGGGGATAGCCAGGTAATCTTCTATGATGGCAACTGGTCGGACTATGATGCGGATCGCCGCAGGCGCCTGGGTATGGCAGCCGACACCCCGCAACCGATCAAATATCGCAGTATTAAACGCTGATAATTGGGTTAAAACTTGTGACAAACATCACTACTTTAGTATAAAGTAGAGTATTATTATTATATATATCTTATAAGTAACATTTTACGAAGGAGTAGAGCATGGCAACACAATCACAAGTAAAAAATCCTGTAGGATTTTCTGATCCGCCGATCGCCAATACCCTCTTTAACAGCACCCGCTGGTCATGGTTATGGCTGGTTGCGCGTCTTTATCTTGGTTACACCTGGTTAAACGCGGGCATTGGTAAGATCTCCAATCCTGCCTGGGTACAGAGTGGTGACGCTTTGAAAGGATTCTGGGAACGCGCCGTCTTGATCCCCGAAGCTCCCGCCCGCCCGGCGATTTCCTTCGATTGGTACCGCACTTTTCTTCAAACCATGCTGGATAGCGGTTCTTACACCTGGTTCGCCAAGCTGGTCGTCGCTGGTGAAGTTCTGATCGGTATCGCGCTGATCCTGGGTATTTTCACTGGAATCGCAGCTTTCTTTGGTGGCTTCATGAACTGGAACTTTATGATGGCTGGAACCGCCAGCACCAATCCGGTATTGTTCACCATCTCCATCTTGCTGATCCTGGCGTGGAAAACAGCTGGCTGGCTGGGACTGGATCGCTGGATTCTGACTGCCCTTGGCACACCCTGGCAGCCTGGAAGGTTGTTTGGGAGGGAAAAAAATAGCGGGTAGCGGGTAGCTGGTAGCTGGTAGCCAATTTTTTAATACTAGAGTTCTTGAGAATATGACCTCAGGAACTTTTGTTTTAATCGGGTGCATTGCACCTTGTAATTTCACCTTTCCAACCCCAGAGTGCAACGCACTTTTGGAATTGTGATCAACTGGCATATGGTTCCATTCGAATTATTTCACGTTGATTCCAAAGTGCAGCACACCTTTTCTAATCGAGGTTCTCTTCACCTTCAATTTATTTCTCTCAATCAGAAGTAGAATGAAATTTGGGTAGACAATTTATTGATACTCTTTTGCTGCTATTTCAACATTTCCAGGTTACGAGACTCCGGATGATGGAAATACCCCAAAGAGGAAAAGATGTTATATATCAGCGTGCAAAGACATGGGACTGATTTGCCCATTTATGGTTACCGGCCTTACAGAAGAAGAAGTGACCCAGAAGGCATTGGATGGTGCTTGAAAATCACACCAAAGACTTCAACAGCATTAAGACCCCTGAGGAAATTCAGCGGATGGAGCAAGCCTTGGCCAGGTCTACCAGGGTTGTGGTGGGGTAAGGGTTTCGAGGTTGTTTTTTCGAGGTGGATTTTATAAAGCCTATGTGCTTTGTTAATCCTACTTGGGTAGAAAAGATTAATGGATCCCCAAGGACTTCACACCTAAACTACCTGTAATCCACTGACAAGGTAAAATTCACATACTGGTGGGATCTTTTAGTAATGGCGAAATAATCCTGCCACCAGTCCGCGGTAAGCGAGGGTCATATTAACTGATTTGTATATTACGAGCCTGGTAGTACGTCCTAATGTACATAAAATAACAATCCTTCATTTACTAACCAATGGAAATTTCACTTTTAATTTTAAAATTACCAGTTTCTTGAATAGTTTGACAAAAATCGATATAGAATTCTTAAAATAAATGTTTGATTATTGACAAACAAACATTTTTAAGTATTATAATAATATAAATCAAACATTTTTATTAAAAAATATTAAAAAAATATGATATCTGACCACCGTCACCAAGTTATTGTCAATAAATTAGAAAACCAGGGCGCTGTTTCAGTCTCTGATTTGGTCAAAGAATTTGGTGTCTCTGAAATGACCATCCGCAGAGACCTGGATATTTTGGAAAACAAAGGGTTATTAAGAAGAGTCCATGGAGGTGCGGTTAGCCAGCGGGGGCGCAGCTATGAACCTCCATATTTGATGCGATCTTCTGAAAACCAGGAAAATAAACAAAGAATCGGTCAACTGGCAGCCTCGCTGGTGAATAATGGAGACAGTCTGACTCTGGATATAGGCACCACCACTTTGGAAATCGCCAAAAATTTACACAGCAAACATGATCTGACGATCATTACCCCAAGTTTACAAATTGCAAATGAATTGGTCAGTCATCCGGGAATTCGTTTGATTGTATCAGGTGGGGTATTACGACCAGGAGAACTTTCCCTGGTTGGTCATTTGGCTGAAAGAGTTTTTGAAGAATTTTATGTGGACAAACTGTTTCTAGGAGCAGGTGCAATCGATATTAGAAATGGAGCCTCGGAATTCAATATTGAAGATGCATTGGTTAAGAGGGCTATGGTCAGGACAGCCAAACAAGTTATTCTTGTAGCTGACTCCTCAAAATTTAATCAGGTGGCGTTCACTTCGATAGTTGCTCTTAAATCCATCCATACCATCGTTACTGATAATGAACTAAATCCGGAACTTGTAACACAATTGCAAGTGGAAGGGATTGAAGTATTTCTGACATAATTCAACGGAGGTTATATGTCGCAACTATTAATGGAAATTTTTGGAGTTAAAAAACCTGTCATTGCAATGGCACACATCCCTGCTATACCAGGAACACCAAGGTACAATCCTGTGAAAGGTGTAGAAGGTTCGGTTGAAGCTGTTCGAAAAGATGTTTCGCATTTACTCAGCAATGGCGTAGATGCGATTATGTTTTGTAACGAGGACGATCGCCCTTATTCATTTCACGCAGGATTTGAAGCAATAGCTGTGATGACGAGGATTGTTACCGAGCTTCGTCCGACCGACAGGCCATTTGGTGTTGATTTTTTGTGGGACGCAATGGCACCGATTGCAATCTGTAAGGCTACTGGAGGCGCATTTATTCGTGAAGTGGTTACCGGTGTTTATGAAAGCGATATGGGTCTCTGGGCGCCAGATGCTGCCAAAATCTATCGTTACCGTCATGCAATTGATGCAGATAATGTAAGAATTTTTGCCAACATCACTCCTGAGTTTGCTTCTCCTTTAGGGACTCGAGACGTAGCCCAGCGTGCAAAAAGTGCAGTTGTATCCACCCTGGTAGATGGTATCTTAATCGCTGGTCCAATGGCGGGAGCAGAACCGGACTTCTCTCTAGTTCAAAACGCAAAGGAAGCTGTTGGCGAAGATGTGCCCGTTATTCTCAATACCGGCGCTAAACAAGAAAACATCCGACAGTATTTGAGCGTTGCGGATGGTGTGATTGTTGGCTCGAGCCTGAAAGTAGATGGCAAGACCTGGAATCCAGTCGATCCTGCGCGGGTAAAAGCATTCATGAAGACAGTGAAAGATGTACGAAAGGAACTTAAATGAGTTCTCAATATTTACTTGGCATTGACATTGGAACCACTGGGACAAAATTTTTGCTTGTCAGCCTTGCTGGAAAAATTATTGCAGAAGTAAATAAGACAGCAACCCTCATTTCTCCCCATGCCAATTATGCAGAGGAGGATGCAAATGAATGGTGGAATAATCTGTGTACTGGAATACCTGAATGCCTGGATAAAGCGAACATAAAAGCGCAGGAAATCCGGGGTATTGGTGTTAGTGGCATGGTTCCCACGACCATACTGATTGATCAGGAAGGGAAACCACTGCGCAGAAGTATCCAACAAAATGATGCTCGATCCATTGTAGAAATTGATGAATTTAAGAAATTCGTTGATGAAAACGAGATTTTTCATAAAACCGGTTCCGCTATTACACAACAAAGTGTTGGTCCAAAGCTGCTGTGGCTAGCGAAAAATGAACCACAGCATTTTAGCCGAACCCGATGGGTCATGGGGTCCTATGATTACATCAACTACCTGTTGACAGGATCGCCAACCCTGGAACAAAATTGGGCGTTGGAAAGTGGTCTTTATGACATCCACAAAAAAGATTGGGATGACGAACTACTCAAATTATCAAGAATCACAAGGGATCATTTACCCCAGGTGCACGCACCCAGCGAGGTGATTGGATATGTATCCGCCACTGCTGCCCGATTAACTGGATTGATGAAAGGGACACCCGTTGTAGCCGGTAGTGCCGACCATGTAGCTTCAGCTTTTTCCGTAGGCGTCAAACAAAATGGTGATCTATTGGTTAAGTTGGGTGGTGCCGGAGACATTCTTTATTCACTGGATAAATTGTCGATCAATGAAGCATTGTTTCTGGATTACCACGTGATTCCGGGTTTGTTCTTGATCAATGGTTGTATGGCTTCCAGCGGGTCCATTATCAAGTGGTATCGTGAAACTTTTGGTGCCGGTCTTGATTACCCGGCACTGGATGAAGAAGCCTGGAATATTCCAGCTGGGTCTGATGGTTTATTACTATTACCGTACTTCATTGGCGAAAAAACACCAATTTTTAACCCTTTAGCTAGAGGAGTATTCTTTGGTTTAACATTACAACACACCCGAGCTCATTTATACAAAGCCATTCTGGAAGGAATTTCTTTTGGTTTCTTCCATCATATACAAGTGTTGGCGGAAGCAGGCTTTAAAATTAATCGGGTCAGGGTATCGAATGGCGGTGCCCGAAGCAAGTTGTGGCGGCAGGTGACCTCCGATGTCATCGGATTCCCGCTGGAAGAAGTTGCCAACCACCCCGGTTCTTCTTTAGGATCGGCATTTATCGCTGGCATGGGCATTAAAGCTTTTTCGGACTGGTCTGAAATTGAAAAATTCATTCAATTAAAACCTCCGACTTTGCCGAATTTAGAACGGCATGAAAAATATTTACAGTTATATGACTTGTATCGGAATTTGTATGAGGTAAATAAACCGAATTTTAATCAATTAGCAAAAATAGAGGGCTTTTCAGAGTGAGCATAAGGAAAAGGAGTTGCTAAATTAATGAAAATAAAGAAGAGACTTGGATTAATCCTCGCGAATACTATCCTTATCATAGCCTCTTTATCGGTTTTATTACCAATATTGTGGGTCATTCGCACCTCAATTGCAAATCGATTGATTGCATACAAAATCCCACCGGTATGGATATTTACCCCAACCCTGGATAATTTCAGAATGATTTTTGAGACCTATCCATTTCAAGATTATTTTCTAAACAGTCTCATAATTTCCACTGCTGCCAGCCTGGTGGCTTTACTGATTGGATCGCTGGCTGCTTATTCGATCGCCCGTTTCAGAACCGGAGACCCTGCCTTAAGGTTAAGTATGTTGAGCACACAAATGCTACCGCCTATCGCGCTGGTCATTCCAATTTTCCTGATTATGAATGTTATCAAACTATGGGACTCTATGACCGGCCTTGTCCTGGCATATCTTTCCTTTAATTTGCCTTACACAGTATGGATTTTGATCAGCTTCTTTCAGGGTATTCCGGTCGAAATGGAAGAAGCAGCCATGATAGATGGTTGTTCCCGGTTTCAGAGTTTGATCAGAATTGTGTTCCCGGTAGCATTACCCGGGTTACTTTCAGCAGGTGTCTATAACTTCATCTTAAATTGGAATGAATTTCTATTTGCCTTAATATTAACCGGTCGCAACACACGCACCTTACCGGTTGCAATTTCGAGTTTATGGACGCAACAGGGCGTAAATATTGGTGCAGTTTCCGCGGCAACTGTCATTACGATTTTGCCGGTTATTTTACTGACGTTTGTGATTCAAAAATTCCTGGTAAGAAATTTAACATTTGGGTCTGTTAAATGACCTGAGGAGGTGAACCTGAATTGATTCATTTTGATGTTTTCAACTCTTATCATTCAAAAAACAAATCTGGAGGAATAAAGATGAAAAAAAAATTAGTTGTTTTATTAGCAGCATTGGCTATCATGAGCATGCTATTGTCTGCCTGTGCTAAAGGCGAAACCCCTGATACCACCGCTTCAGGAAAGCCCTTTGAAGGTGTAACTATCAATGTCATGATGGAAGGTGTACCTGACACTGAGTATGTTCAAGCGCAACTCAGTCAGTTTGAGGAACTAACCGGTGCCAAGGTTAATATCGAGGTACTCAATTATGCATTAATGCATGAGAAATTGGTACCCCAGCTTACCGCAGCCGAAGGATCAGGTTCTTATGATTTGATCGTGGTTGACAATTATTGGGTCGCAGAATTCAATCGAGCGGGTTGGTTGTTGGCCTTGGATGATCGCATCGCCAGCAGTGAAACCGTCCAGGTTGATCAATACCTGCCATCCATGATGGAAATGGTCGGTACTTATCAGGGAAAGACCTATATGCTGCCATTCTATAACTATGCAATGGCGTTGGTTTATCGCAATGACCTTTTTACCGACCCCACCATTCAACAAGAATATAAAGAACAATTTGGAAAAGATATTGCACTACCTACCAGCATCCCAGAATATCTTGAGTTAGCCAAATTCATGACCCGCGATACAGATGGCAATGGTACCGTGGACTTTTATGGTGCTTCCATGCAAGGTTTACGACCAGATCCCACAGCCATGGAATTTCTGAATTACCTGTATAGCATGGGTGGAACCATGTACGATTTGGAAGGCAATGTGACCTTAACCCAGGAAGTTGGCGTGGCTGCTTTGGATGCCTATGTGGAAGCAATGAAAACATCTGCCCCTCCAGGATCTCCATCCTATGGCTTTGATGAGGCATTTGCTATCGTAGCTCAAGGCGACGCCTTCAGCTACGTCACTTACAACTGGATGGTTCCTGTGCTCGATGATCCGGAAAAATCGGAAGTTGTTGGAAAGATGAAAGTGACTGCAGTACCTGGTGGTATCGGACTGCTTGGTGGATGGGGTTGGGCTATCCCCAAGTCATCACCAAATCCGGACGCTGCCTGGGCATTCATCGAGTGGGTAGAATCCTTTAATGTTGCCAAAGAACGCGCTTTACTGGGTGGTGCTCCAACTCGTGCAGACGTATTCCAAGATGCAGACGTTTTAGCAAAATATCCTCATTATAGCGATGTTGAAAAAATCGTTGCCGACTCGATTATGTTCCCAATGCAATCTCGTGCTCCACAAATTGTTGAAGTTTTAGGTCGTGTGATCTCGGAGACTATTGCCGGCTCTATCACATCAGAGGAAGCAATCCAGCAATTAATTACTGAAGCAGAAAACTTAGCAGACAAATAAGGAATTGATGATTAGGGATCTCCATTTTTCAAAGGAGATCCCAACCTTTTGAATCGAAAGTAGTGTTATGGCGAAAAGCAGTTTTTTTTCAAATTTACCCAAACATGATCAACAAACCGCACGCAACCTGGTAGTCCCAGCCATGCTTGGCATTTGGGTTGTTGTCCTTTTTCCGCTATTGTACGCACTTTATGTCAGTGTCCATGACTGGATTTTGAGTCAGGGGGGTATAGGTTCTTTTAATTTCTCGAACTACTTTACGGTTTTGAAAGACCCATTATTGTTAAACTCTGCTAAAAATACAGTTGTTTTAACAATCAGTGTCGTTGTTCTGGAAATCTTAATCGGTTTTGGATTAGCGTTATTGTTGAATAATAAAGGTATTCGTCTTCGAAATATTTATCTGTTCATTCTACTGATTCCCATGTTGATGCCACCTATCACAGTTGGATTAATCTGGCGGTTATTACTTCACCCGGAATTGGGAATTATCAATTATGTTTTAAGTGTAATCGGTTTACCACAACCATTATGGCTGGCAACCCCAAATTTAGCCATGCTTACCATCATAATTGTGGATGTCTGGCATGAAACAGCATTTATTATTCTTGTGTTATTGGCTGGGTTGACGAGTATGCCAGAAGAAATTTATGAGGCAGCAATTATTGACGGAGCAAGTTCCAGGCAGAAATTTCAATTTATTACACTGCCATTGATGGCGCCTACTATCCTGGTTGCCACCATCATACGAATGATTGCAGCCCTGAAAACCTATGATCTTGTTTATATTCTTACCAGGGGAGGGCCTGGTATTTCGACTGAAACCATCAGTTATTACATTTACAAAGTCTTTTTTGTTGCTCTGGACGTGGGCAAGAGTTCTGCCATGGCATTCCTTTTGTTATTGGTAATTATTCTGATGACATTCTTGTTAATGAAAGTAATGCAAAAAACAGAACAAAATTATTGAAATTAAGGAATCAAACAATGGATACATCTTTAATAGGGAAAATATTTGTCATCACTGGTGCAGGAACCGGTATTGGAAGAGCGTCAGCTTTGGCTTTGGGAAAGGCTGGAGCGACAGTAATGGTTTCCGACCTGAAAGGTGATCTTGCACAAGGAACAGCGGCCATGATTGTTAATACAAACGGTAAAGCAGAAGGTTTTCAACTGGACGTAACCCACAGTGACCAGTGCAATCAATTGGCGAGAAAAGTAGTAGAGAAATTTGGCCGTATTGATGGTTGGGTGAATAACGCCGGTGTCAGCAGTATGAACCGATTGGTAGATTTAACGGAATCCGATTGGGATTTCAATATGGATGTAAACGCCAAGGGCACTTTTTTTGGTACGCAGGCAGCAGCACGCATTATGACCATTCAGGATCCTGATCCAAATTCGGGTTTACGAGGAAAGATCATCAACATTGCCTCCATGGCTGCCAAACGTGGGAATGCTCCTTTTTTGGCGCATTATGTTGCATCAAAATTTGCTGTGTTGGGTTTCACACAAGCTGTAGCTGGTGAATTGGCAGAATTTGGTATTACCGCCAATTCCATTTGCCCCGGGTATGTAGCTACCAGCATGCAAGAACGGGAATTAGCCTGGGAAGCCAGCCTGCGTGGAATCAGCGTTGATGATGTGAAAAAACTTTATGTAGCCGACACCCCATTACGCAGGTTAGAAACAGCAGAAGATGTGGCTGCGATTGTTTTATTCCTGGCTTCTCCATTATCTGACTTTATCACCGGTGAAGCGATCAACGTAAATGGTGGCTCATTCATGGATTAAGCAGTATGCTTTCCTATAAAGAGGTAGCTATACTTGCAGCCAAAGAGGCTGGAAATTTTCAAAAAACGAAATTTCGCTCCTCATTCCAGGTGAGAGAAAAATCACCGGCTAATTTGGTGACGGAAGTTGACATTCAATCGGAAAAAATTATCCTAGACATTCTAACCAGACATCATTCGAATATCGATTTCCTTACCGAGGAACAAAGTGTTTCAGAAAAAAAGAACGCTGAGAAATGCTGGATCATTGACCCGTTAGATGGAACAACAAATTTTGCGCATGGATACCCTCTTTTTGGGGTGTCCATTGCGCTTGAAATCAAAGGCAGCATAGTTCTCGGGGTGGTGTTTATACCCATGCTGGACGAAATATTCGTAGCTGAAAGAGGAAAAGGGGCATATCGAAATGGCGCTCCAATCCAGGTTTCACACGTAAATGACTTGCAACAATCATTATTGGCCTCTGGGTTCCCTTATGATGCCTGGACGAATTCGGATAATAACACACATGAATGGGCAGCATTATTAAAATCAGTGGTATCCTGCCGTTGTGATGGTACTGCTGCAATTGATTTATGCCACGTCGCCGCAGGTGTACTTGACGGTTACTGGGAATTGGATTTGGAAGCATGGGATATGGCAGCCGGCTCTTTGATCGTTGAGGAATCTGGTGGTCATGTGAGTTTACCGGATGGTAAGTCATTCAATATTTATCAACGGGGTATTTTGGCGAGTAATAGCAATATACATAAAGCTCTCATAGAGAAATTGGGACGTTAAAAAAAGTTGTTCAGGGAAAAGTTGATTTCCTATTTAAGTAATTAAATATTTCTTAAAAGTCAGGAATGATGAGAATGAGATTATGGTGTCACAACAGGTAGAATTCAGCCCTAAGGAATGTAGGAATTCGGTGAATGGGTTTATCATGTGAGCTTTAAGATATTGAAACTCCGCATTCATGGGTAGAAAAACAGCTTTGTGATTGCAGCAACAGCCACTTTTGGTTGAAAACCCTGGCAAACCTTTTTAAATGATTTTGGGATTCTATTCTATGAAGATATCCCGTGGATTGATTCATGGGATAAGTGCAGAAAACAAATCTTTTGAGCAAAGAAGAATTGATCTCTAAGTAAGACACACCTGACCTAACAGTCATCCCCCGACCGGGCAAAACACGCCCGTCGGTGTGATCGCGGGGTATTGCCGTAGTAATCCTGCCACCAATCATCGGTTCTTAACGGCTTGGGGGGATCATCCGGTTTACGCCACTGCAAGGACTCACGGAAAGCGAAGTGGCTATACAGGCGCATGAATTCGCCCAGGTAGATATCCGCGACACGGGTATTGCCACGCACCACCAGCATGTTCTCGTCGTTGCGGATGGTGGAAGCTTCGCTGAAGTTTGCTGAGCCGCAAATCACAATCGGATCATCTCCCAATGGATCGATCAGCATAAATTTATTGTGGACATAGCGCACGTGGGCATTCAATCCGCTCAGGCGTTCTTTCAACCAGCCATCCACCTCGTTGGTGCGGATGAAATCGCCGACGGCAAAGACATTCTCCGATTTGTTGCGCAGCTGTTGAATCTTGCCTTCCTCAGCCTGCTTTTCGGGACCCTCCCGCATGGATCGTGTCTTTTGCTCAAGCAGGGCAAATCGCATGTGTGCCTGGGCGGTTGCATACACATCCTTGAAGACATCCGGCATCCCGAAGGCAAAGGTCATGAAGAGGCTGTCGCTGGCGTTGCGTGCCAGTTCGGCATACCAGATGAGAGCATCCAGGTTCTTGCGTGGACTGAAGATCACAGTAGTACCGTTGGGTGGCATTCCGTCTGGGTGTGGGGTGATGGCTTCGACGCTGTTTTTAAGCACACTAGAAGTGGGGTCCTGTGCCAGAACCTGCCAGTAATCCAGAAATTTCTGCGCTACCTGCTGGTCCTCAACCACATGCGCGACATTGGAGTGCCCGTAAATTCCGCCTTCGGTGAAGTTGGTTCCACCCGTCCAGACCGAATGAGGAACCCCATTATGCAGCTTGACGATGAATTTATTGTGGGAAATGTAGGAAGCAGGTTGGGTGCGTTGAAAACTGACCGCATCCAGTCCTTTAGCCTGCATGGCAGCGATATTCTTCAATTTGGGATTATCCTGCCGGGCATCGTAGACGATCTGGATATCCACCCCGGCATCCAGGGTGGCTTTGACGACATCCAGAAAGCGTTCGTAGTAAAACTCGTAGGCGGCGATGCGCAGACTATCCACCCCGGGGACACAGGATTGCACGTAAGCTTCCAGGGCTTCATTCAGTCCACGCGAGAGCCATTCAAATGCTTTACGATTGGGGATGGCATCGGGCGGGTTATCGCCAAAGCGATTGATATAGGCTTGAGAGCCGGAGACACCACGGTTGAAAAAAACATTGTGTTCAGTGGCGGTGACAGGTTCCGTGGAAATATGAATCACCGAACTGGCGAAGTCTGTCAGATTTTGCGGGGTGCCTTTTTTGGCGGTGATGGTATAAATGTATGCATGCCCCGGTTTGGCGGAGTAATCCGCCCATTGGAAGGACTGGATAGGATGATCGCGAGTAGAGAATTGCGCGCCTGTCGGGAAGCCTGGGTCAGTTTCAACGAAAGCTTTGCTTCCGGAGAGGTAATAAGCCTCGTTCTCGGTCAGATCCTGACGGTGGATGCTGAACCCGAGCAGGCCATCGCACTCGGATTCAGATAAGTCGAACCCGAACAGAACCACATAGGTGCCAGCGATGGCATGCACCCGTAAGCCGTTGGTGGTTTGGGTAATGCGCATGAGAACCTCCAGAAGAATGGATACTTATCAGTAAATCCATTGTATAGCGATCGAAGTGCGCACACAAGACTACGTATCAGGCGGAACTATTTTTGGTTTTGACACAATTAACGTATAATTAAAGCCATGATGGAAGATCAAAATAAGATTAAATTGGCAAGGTGGAGTTTCTGGAATTAGGTGTTGAAGAGAAAAATCACAACGCCATTGATCTTTACCAAAAGCAAGGCTTTAAAACGACCCGTGAAATTAGCGAACTGGGATATTGGGTGATGAGAAAGCAGCTTTAGAATTGACCTATGACTGAAATTATTCTCCGTAGTTAAGAATATATTGAATACATTCTTTTTTAGTGGTTATGGAAGGATCCTCGAGACTCTCTCTAAATGGTTCATATCCACATAAAGACACATAAGCTGTGGGTTTTCCAGTTTGCATGGTCGATACACATGCGCCAATGAAGGCTGGTGGATAATCTGGATATTCTGCTAATAATTGCTGATATTGTTCCTTACACCAGGGCAAATATTCCTGTGGTTCATCCGGTAATTCAACACAGGAGGCTAACAAGGCAGCTCCCACAAGAATAAACAGGACAATAAAGATTTTTTTCATCATAAACTCCTTTTATTAAAAATGAGAACTATTCGACTTTCGTAATCCTAACCACCTCCTTTTAACCAAAAAAACCGAGATAACCGGCTTAAGATTGATGTATTTTTGTTGTGAGTAACCGGCCAAATTTATAGACGGATCATTTTTTTAGACTTTATAAATTCATTATATGGGAAATTATAAAACGATTCAATAGACACTTATTAATAATCTGACACAAAGAACTCTTGTATCGAACATGATTACACTAAAACTGAACTTTCAACTCTGGAAATAGCCTGTCAATAACCAATACCGTAAGAATAAATTCATTCAAGTCAGTTATGATGGAAAAATAAACTAAAGTCTTACCGATTTATGACCTGCCAGGCAGATAAACTTTCGCAACCACTATTCTAAAGATTGAAGAAAAGCAAAAAGATCTGCCAGATCATTTTCGCTCATCTTCCAGCGTGGCATATCCCGATCCAATGAGTCTCCATCCGGATGTTCACCATTCACAACCGCTTTCCGAAAGGTTACCAGGTCATATTCACCTTCACCGCCATGTTCTTCCATTTCATGTGCTAATTCCACGTAGCGAATATCAGGTGCATCCATGACTGTCATGTGCATGGTATGTCTCCCGCCCTGGCCGGTGGGTCCATGGCAGGAGGCACAGGTCAAATAGGATCCCATCATCATACCTCCCAACGCTGGACCACCGCTAAAACTAATTCTTTCACCACGCTTACTGGTAGAGGTAAAGTAAATCCGTTCACCATTTTCAACGTTTGGCGTGTCATCAACTTTGGATAATGAGGAAGATTGGAGCAATGAACTGCAGGCAACCAGAATTAAACCCACTCCCATCATTGAGAGTATTAATTTTATATGTTTCATTTTAGGTATCTCCTGAATAACTATTTTCAATCGTTGGGGAGCGAAATGGTCAATTTTTCACGACGGAGAAGCTGCGCGTTGATGGCAACAATAATGGTAGAAAGCGACATGAACAACGCCCCAACCGCTGGCGAAAGCAAAATCCCAACGGGAGCCAACACACCTGCTGCCAGCGGAAGAGCTACAATGTTGTATCCAGCTGCCCACCACAGGTTCTGGAGCATTTTACGATGACTGGCACGGCTTAAACCAATAATTTTTACCACGTCAAGGGGGTTACTTTTGACCAGGATCAAACCGGCTGATTCAATGGCTACATCTGTACCCCCACCAGTGGCAATCCCTACGTCTGCCCGCGTCAGCGCTGGTGCATCGTTGACGCCATCCCCCACCAATGCTACCAGATTGCCAGCTTGTTGCAATTCGATTACTTTCTGGTCTTTGTGCTCTGGCAAGACTTCAGCAAAGACACGATCGATCCCCAATTCCTGAGCTACCGATTCTGCCACCGCCTGGCTATCACCGGTAAGCATGGCCACTTGAATGCCCAATTCATGCAGTTTTTCGACAGCCTGTTTGCTTTGTGGGCGGATCACATCGGCAACGGCAAAGGCTGCGATCAATTGTTCATTCGTAGTGAGATAAACCACCGTTTGAGATTTCCCCCCGGCGGTTTGTGAAAAAATCTCAAGCTCGCCCGATAATGTTAGATCAAGCATCTCCAGCAAGCGCGGACCACCCACATACATGGATTTTCCTTCGTACAAAGCTTTTACGCCGCGTCCCTTGATTGCCGAGAAATCCTTAATTTCGGGTAGTGTAAGATTTCGATCCTCAGCTTTGTTCACAATCGCTTGGGCTATCAGGTGTTCCGAATCACTTTCAATCGCAGCAGCCAGTGCCAGGGCATCTTCTTCTTTCCAATCGCTGATCGTGTATTGATTTACGACACCGAATTTTCCTTCGGTGAGGGTTCCGGTTTTATCGAAGATCACGATATCAATATTCTGTGCAGCTTCCAATGCCAGCCGGTCACGTATCAGGATGCCGCTATTGGCTCCCATGGATGTTGTAATCGCCACCACAAGCGGGACTGCCAATCCCAATGCATGCGGACAGGCGATGACCAAAACGGTAACAACCCGTTTGAGCAGATCCACATTGAAGCCGATCGCAATCGCCCAGGCAAGCGCTGTGAGGGCTGCGACAGCCAGGGCAATGTAAAACAACCAGCCAGCCGCCTTATCTGCCAACAGTTGTGTTGGGGATTTTGACTGTTGTGCCTGTTCCACCAGACGCATGATGCCAGCCAGTGCAGTTTCATCACCTATGGCTGTCACACGGACACGTAAACTGCCTTCGCCATTAATCGTCCCGGCGATCACTTTTGCTTCGGGTGATTTGTTAACCGGTTTGGATTCACCGGTAATCATCGATTCATTGACTTTGGATTCGCCAATGGTCACAACGCCATCTACCGGGATACTGGTACCCGGTCGCACCAGAACAAGATCATCCTGGCGCAGATCCGATGCTGATATTGTTTCAGTAGAACCATCCTCCAGAATGCGATCTGCGGTGTCTGGTATCAGTTTAGCCAGTTCATTCAATGCACCGGAAGCCTGGCGAACCGAGCGCATTTCCAACCAATGGCCCAGCAGCATGATATCAATTAATGTAACCAGCTCCCAGAAGAATCCTTCACCCAGGTTGGTCAGCTGCGCGTACAGGCTGTACACAAAAGCAACCGAAATAGCCAGTGAGATAAGGGTCATCATACCGGGTTTGCGATTTTGAATCTCAGGTACGGCCATCTTAAGGAAAGGAACTCCACCATACCCGAAGATGATCAGAGAAAAAACAAATGGAAGCCAAACGCTGCCAAAAAATTCAGGAACAGTAAAATTCAATAACTCCTGAATCATAGGGCTATAGATGAGAACCGGGATGCTTAGTACAAGGCTCCACCAAAAACGTATGCGGAACATCTGCTCATGTCCGCTGTGATCAACATGTTTTTTATTGTATTCCTTGGACTTATTGTGATCAGAGTGTTGATCGGGTGAGGGTTCTTTGTGATGGTGATGTTCTTGATTTTTATCAGACTTATTTTTGTGATCCATAATTGATCCTATGTTCATCATAGGGAATTTTTTGACTTTTTCAAATCCATTTATAAGTTTTGGTGTCATCCAAACTTTAAAAGTGAACCGATAACACTTTAAAAGTGAACTGTTGAGAAGATTAATATGAAGAGGTCAAAACTTCAAAAGTGAACTAACTTG
>PHBX01000037.1 GCA_002842045.1 Chloroflexi bacterium HGW-Chloroflexi-3
TTAGCAGCTGTTTAGGCTACTAATTTTTTTGTTTTTCTAAATATCCAATTATTTTGGTCAATAAGCGTTGGTTTCTTCTTCTTTTTGGACAGCCTCTTGGGTTTTCTTATCCTATGAATTGATTCATAGGATACCTTTCAAAGGAACCTTCTTCCTTTCAGTCACCCTATTCACCCCATCCATGGATTTAAATCCATGGATACTAAATTCCCAAACCGATTGAAATCGGTTACCCCACATAACCATTTTCAAATGGTTTGGGTTTTTTTATCCTATGAATTGATTCATAGGATACCTTTCAAAGAAATCTTCTTCTCCTTCATCACAACCAATACCAGAAATCGGGGTTATAAATTACATCTTACTAAATTTGGCGGAAGTACATCATTCAGCAAACTCTTGCTGGTGGGTAATAACGCTTATCACAACAAACATATCCATTTCCACTTCCTTCTTAATAGACAACAATAAGCAGAAGTGGATAACGCTATGATTAGAGGTAGATATGGAATTTCTGAAGGAAATTAAACTCATTCAAGGTGGGATGGGGGTTTATGTTTCAAACTGGCGACTGGCAAAAGCTGTTGCGATGGAGAAACCTGGTATTACTGCTGGAACAGTTTCCGGAACCGGATTAGATTGGGTCTATGTCCGCCTTTTGCAACTCGGTGATCCGGGTGGACATGTGCGCAGAGCGCTCAAAGCCTTTGATGATATGTTCGAAACAGGTATTGGTAAAAAGATCCTTGATCGATATTTTATTGATGGGGGGAAAGCACCAGGGAGTCAATTTAAGAATCCTCCACAGCAAATTGTACGTGCTTTGGATGGCACTGATATTCTCCCTTTGCCTTCTCAACCGGAGGAACCAGTCACACTTGCACTGGACAATGACAACATTGAACTTTTAATTGCCACAGGTTTCGCCGAAGTCTGGTTGGCAAAAGAAGGTCATAGCGGTAATATTTTTATAAACTTCTTAAAAAAAGTGGAATTACCACTGGTCTACACAATGTATGGAGCAATGCTGGCAGATGTGGACGGGGTTATCATCGGCGCCGGGAACCCGGATGGTTTACCTGCCATCTGTTCCCAATTGGTTAATCATGAGACCGTCCGGATTGATATTCAGGTTTTATACAGGGAACCCGGTGAAGACTTTTACGTTCCTTTTGATCCCAAACAAGTAGCGGATGGGAAGTTTACACACAAACCCCTCCACCGACCAGCCATTTTGGCGATAGCTTCTCTGCAAGGACTGGTCCAAACCTTAGCTGACAGTCAGAGTAAGCCACCCGATGGCTTTATCATTGAACATCATACAGCGGGTGGCCATAATGCCGGACCGCTGGGTCCAATGAAGTTGGATACATTGGGGCAACCGATTTACAGCGAATTAGACGAGCCGGATATGCACGCTATTCAGCAAATTGGATTGCCCTTCTGGTTAGCCGGTGGTTATGGAAGCAGTGAAAAAATTCGGAAAGCGCTGAACTATGGCGCTACAGGGGTTCAGGTAGGTTCTGTTTTTGCCCTGGCGGAGGAATCCGGAATGAAACCAGCCTATCGCACTGCCATTCTGAATGAGATAAAGAAAGGCACTGATGATGCAGCCTTGGTGCGAACCACTTTATTTTCCCCCACAGGTTTTCCTTTTAAGGTTGCTCAATTGGATGGCACACTGGCGGATGACTCAGTGTACCAAGCCCGAAGCAGATTATGTGACATAGGGCTCTTACAACAACGCGGTTTGAGCAAACCGGATGAAAATGGTAAACGCAGGTTGTTCCATCGCTGTTCAGCCGCGCCGGTTGAGAGTTTCGTGAAAAAACGTGGTTTACCCCATAACACCGAATCTCGCCGCTGTCTCTGCAATGGCTTGCTTTCCACCGTGGGGTTAGGTCAGGTAAAAAATCAGGTGGAAGAGCCAGCGATTGTTACCCTTGGGAATCACCTGGATAGCATCCGGAGACTCTCCCACCAGGGACAATATCCATATTGGGTTCACGATGTTGTGCAGGATTTGCTCGGGGAGTGAAGAAGAATCTCATCTATAATTAACCCAATGTGAAAAAACTGACTCGATTGCTGCCCCTGTTTTTTTTCCTGCTGGCCTTCAGTGCACGGATGATCCCCGGTCCGCGCACGATTGATGATTCATACATCACATTCCGTTATGCCCGCAACATTCTGGCTGGTGAAGGTTTCGCTTTCAATCCTGGTGAACCTGTGCTGGGCACCACCACCCCACTGTACACCCTGGTCATGGTGGTGGTGGGAGCAACGAGCGGTGGTACACAGGCACCTTTCCCGGAATTAGCGATGCTGGTCAATGCGCTGGCAGATGGATTGACCGCTGTTCTGCTTTACCTGATTGGCAAACACATTAACCAAACCCTGGCTGGCATTGGTGCTGCCCTTGCCTGGAGTGTCGCATCGCACAGTGTCACATTCGCCATTGGTGGCCTCGAAACCAGTGTGGTGGTACTGTTACTGGTCGGTATGTCCTATTATTATCTGGTTGGCCGGGTCACTCTGGCTGCATTCCTGGCAAGTCTGGCCTTGCTCACCCGACCGGATACGATTTTGTTAGTGGGGTTAATCGCGCTGGATCATTTTATTCGGGTATTGAAGAAACAGCAAAAATTGTACTGGTATGACGTGGCAGCACTCATATTTCTTCCTTTAATATGGTATGGCTTTGCCACCTGGCAATTCGGATCCCCAATCCCGCATTCAGTTCAGGCAAAACTGGGTGCCTATCGACTATCACCGGAAGAAGGACTGATCCGTTTGCTGCAACATTACACCACCCCTTTCATGGCAGATCGTTGGTTTGGCGCAGCATTTGCGGTGGGATCAGGTCTTTTGGTCTATCCTTTCTTCTATATGATTGGAACCCGTTTTTTCACAAAGCTCAATCCACGCAGCCTGGTGATCATGAGCTACCCCTGGTTATATCTGCTGGTATTTGCAATTGCTAACCCACTGATCTTTCGTTGGTATCTGACCCCTCCTTTACCATTTCTTTTCATCGGAATTCTGGCAGGTGTACAGGTATTCTTTTCATCGGTCTTCGCATTTCCAAAACTTCACTTACCAAAATTTTTTCAGATAACTCTCCTGGTTCTATTGGTAGCTATCCTTCCTTTTGTGAATCTTTTATGGAATTGGGAATTGCATCCCGACCATGGGCCTGATCGTCCTGCACCAGGGATGGCGTGGTTCGAGTTGGAACTCTTGTATCAAAAAGCTGCTCAGATCGTGCAGCCATTTCTGACACCGGATACCACTCTGGCTGCTGGCGATGTGGGTGTATTGGGATATTTTACCAATGCACGCATTCTGGATACAGTAGGGCTCAATTCATCTGAAGCACTGCCATATTATCCACTGGATGAAAAGTATTACGTCACCAATTATGCCGTTGCCCCGGACCTGATCATCGATCAGCAGCCTGAGCTGGTTGTTCTGATGGAAGTTTATGGACGCCTGGGATTGTTTCAAGACCCACGCTTTATCGAACAATATGACCTGCTGGCATTGATCCCCACCGATATTTATGGCAGCGAAGGCATGCTGATATACATCCGCAAGTAAAACGTTTTACTCTAATAACATTGAGAAAATGATGATGATGGTGGTCGAGATGGAAGCCAGGAAAATGGGAATTAACACCCAGAAGACCACCACCTGCAAAGGATCCTCTTCGTTCTGTTTGCTCCAATGCTTTTTGCGATGGTCAATAAACTGGAGTTCCTGAAAATAGGTCTCTGCGTAGGGATCTTGCTGATTTTCTGGTTGTTTTTTCTTTTTTAAAAAATCGAACAAGGCAAATCCTTTGTTATTGATATCTCCTATTTATTGTAGCGTATGTTTTTTGATTTAAGAAATACTTAAAGGATTTCCATCAAATACTTTTCCCGATTGGCATAGCGCGAATTCTTTCCACTCGATGTTTTCACCATCCAGCCGAGATTTACCAGGTAGACATGTTGTAATGCAATCGCAGAGCCTCGCGTCACCACGGCGCGGATCTGGTCGCTGATGCGTTGGCGTTCATTTTCATTCTGTGTGTCAACTTCCGCCACCAGGATGACATCTTCGGTGCCTTTTTCCTCATCGAAAATACCAAATACACTCACTCGCCCTGGATGCACACCATCCACTTCCATCGCCAGTTGTTCTATATCCATGGGATAGACGTTCTTTCCACCCACGATGATTAAGTCTTTCTTGCGGCCTGTGATGAATAACTCCTCCCCAACCTTATATCCAAAATCACCTGTCAGGAAGTAACCATCGGGTAAAATCGTTTCTTCGGTGGCATCCGGCCGGTGGTAATACTCATTCAACATGCAGTTGGATTGAACGGCCACCTCCCCTACCCGCCGATCTTTGAGCGCATTGCCATTCTGATCAACAATTTTCACGCTCACATTGGGTATCGGTCTACCACAAGATACCATCCTTACGGATACGCTGCTTTCAGAGGTGGGTAAGGCAAATTTTCGGGTTTGCAATAGATCGCGGTTTATGTCTTCGATATATAAAGGTTCACCAATTTTTGATTGGGTGACAGCAAATACATTCTCTGCCATGGCGTAACTGACCGCCAGGGCTTTTTCTGAGAAACCATATGGACCGAATTTTTCCAGAAAGATCTGATGTCCATCATCGCGCACCGGCTCCGAGCAATTGATCACCGCCCGCCAGCCGGAGAGATCAACCCCTTCCATGTGGCGTTCACGGATTTTCTGAGCGCAGAAATAATAGGCAAAGTTGGGCAACCACACCAGTGTGCCTTTGAATTGTGAGACTGCCTGAAAGAGTCGCTGAGGTGCTTTGACCCAGTCAAACGGTGAGAGCAAAACCAGGGGAATCCCGGTCAGGACCGGCATGATGAACCCGGCAATCAATCCCATATCGTGATAGAGTGGCAGCCAGGAGACCACCACATCCTGCGAAGAAAGTTCCAATGCAAATCCCAGATTCTCGAGTTGGTGAAAGACTGCCTGATGCGATAGTGCCACGCCTTTTTGTAGCCCGGTGGTGCCGGATGAATGCTGCAATAAAACAATGTCTTCCGGATCGCGCTGCATACCTGCCAATTGGGTAAAATCTGGTGCACCCGGTGCTTCCATGCAGTCACTCAATATCAATGACCGCACGGAATCGCCTGGTTTGAGTGCTGGACGAACCTCGGTTTCAAAGTCAGGATAGGTGACAATGGCTGCGGGTTGGGTGACAGAAATAAGCGCTTCCAAATCATGGCGATATCGCTCGGGTAATAGTTTCTCGGTCAGATAAGGCATGATCGCAGGGATGGCACCATGCAATACTGCTCCCCAGAAGGCATACACCAGATCAACACCATGCTGCAGGATCAAAACCACAACCTCACCGGGTTGAATACCCTGCTGAGCGAGTGTTCGGGCATACCCGCAAGCACCTTCCAGCAGATCTTTGTAGGTGATGGGACGATCGGGAAATCCGGCCTGTTGTAAGGTGATAATTACCTGATCTGGTTTGGATTGATAAGCAGATCGAAGAACTTCGGAAAAGATAGCCAATTTTGCTCCTATTGCTTCGACTGAATTAATGCAACCAATTGCTCAAGCGTATCAAAGCTATCCGGGTTTAATTCTGTGTCATCCACCACGATGCCAAATTCGTCTTCCACCAACAATGCCAGATCGACCAGGCTGAAGGAATCGATGAGACCGCTGGAAATTAAAGCTTCATCTGGTTGGATGATGCGTTTAGGTTCTTTCAGGATATTTTGAGCAATTTTTTGTGCAAGTATCGTGATCATTGCCTGTGACATGCAACCTCCAGGAGATTAGGATCAAATCATTTTATCAGAAAATGTGTGGAACTTAAACATGATAGTTCCAATAATATCGATGCGTTAGCGAATATCCGTCACCAGGGTGATGAAGCGCTGCATATCGAAGTAGCCTTTTACCTCGCGCCTGCTGAAGTAAAACAGGCGTTCCTGGGTGTGAATTGTCCAGCTGCCCAACCCGGCACCTGAGGTGTATCTGCAATCTTTGACTGCTTGAATCGATTCTTCGTGCTTGGTCCCAAAAGGATAGGCAAAGCTATCAATTGGGATATTCAGACTCTCAATCAACCGAGCTCGTGAGAAACAAATCTCATCTTCACAATTTCTGCTCGAAGGCAGGTAGGCATGTGTACTGGAATGATTACCAAACTCCCAGCCTACCTCGGCTAATTCCAAGATGATCTCGATGCTGAAATTTCCATAATCACCAATTGAATCTTCAATCAGATACATGGTGGCGGTAAAACCTAAATCACGCAAGATGGGATAGGCATGGTTGTAAATATCAACATTGCCATCATCAAAAGTGATAATAAATGACTTGTTAGGTAACATTTTCCCATCATGAATCGCATCAACCATATCCTGCACCTTGATTGTCTGGTAACCATTCTCCTTCATCCATTTCATCTGGGCTGTGAATTGATCCACTGTCACAGCATACTGTGATCCACTTCCATTAACTGTCATTACATGATGATACAGGAGAATCGGGCACAGGATCGGGCCAGGGCCAATAATAGAGTAATTGGGATCAGGTGTAAGCGTGGGGGTTGTAGTTATGGTGGCGGTGGCTGGCAAAAATGGGGTAGGTGTGATGGTGAGGGTTGGTGCGGGTGTTGCTGTATCAGTCTGGCTGGGTGTGATCATTAATGAGGCAGTTGAAACTGCTGTCCGATTCGTTGTCTGGGTCGTATCATTCGGTAATTCTGCCGGAAAACAGCCATTCGCTATGAGCATCCAACCAAATACCATCACGAACCAGCGTAATTTCATGGATTTTCCAAACCCTTGCGGACAACGTCCAGCACCTGTAAGGCAGTCAGATTACGCTGCACCCAACCGCGTTTGAGCTGGGCGGAACTGCTGAAATCGTTGATGCCATTCGTCAAATGAAAGCCATCTTTTTGCAAACCATGGGCTGGGATCGGTTGCACCGCCAGCCAGAAATTCCACAGTGGGAGTTCATATTCATAAGCCAGATTGACGATGGCGCGATTGATGTCATGATCTCCTTCCAGGTTATCGGCTTTGGTTGCTAGAACAGGAACAGCACCATGGGCAATAACAGTCTCGACGATCCTGCGCAGGTAGGTTTCATACTTGGGAACATCGCCATTCCACCACTCCTCCATACTGATCAGCACGATGGATGGCTTATACAGACGTAATTCACAATCCAGTGGGGATTCATTCTTCTCACAGATTTCACGATCGCTGAAGATCGGGTTGAAGACCGAGGCAACATTAAAGCCACCTTTGACTGATTTGCTCTCGCGCGACCAGGAACCGGCGAAATAATCGATGGTATCCTGCAGTTCGCTATTCTGCTCCCCCAAGGTGTAGAGCTCGGGGTTGTCGTACATCGCCAGGAAGTAGGTGGTGATATTCTGGCAATCGCCCAGCTTGGAGAAATGTGCCGGATCGTTGCCCTTCGCCAGTCCCCGCTGGTAAATCTCACGAGCACGCACGCTGATCTCGGTAGGGATAACCGGAAATTGCTGCCAGTCGTCGGGTCCCAATGTGGGGCGTGGGGTCGGTTGGCTATCAACTATGCCTGAAGGAATTGCTGTCTGAGCCTGGTTGACTGGCACATCGTTGACCTCAGTAGGCGACTCCAATGGATCCGTGGGTTCGATTGATTGAACAGGTGTAATTGTAGCTTGCAAGACGGATAGTTTCGCACCATCCGTGGGATTGGAATCTGAAGGGATCGATGCTGCCTGACAAGCACTTAGAGTCAATGTCAATATGCACACAACTGAGATAATTTTCCAACCGGTAAAGCGTGAGAATAATCGAAACATATAAAAACTCAAGAGTGAAACAAAGAATATGGTGTATTATATCAGGTGAAAATTAGATATAGCGACAAAATGGCTTCACTAATTACTCTTTTTTCATTGCCTTGCCAATTTTCAGAGGAAAACAACACTAGACTATTGATTGCTGGTAAACTAATAATTATCTTACTTTTCAGGAGTTAATATGTTTGCATTAGGAATACTCGGAGTATGTCAAGTATTGTTCTTCCCTGGAATTTTGATAAAGAGGTTTATAAATTTACCTAATAATATTTTCATTTCTTTGGCAAGCATCATCGGATTAAGTCTGATATCAAATTTTTTAATAGTTTTTTTGTTTACATCTTTAAGTGTTTTTGTACAATGGTTGGTGATATTTATGGTTGTTACTGAAATGGCAACCATTATTTTTTTATATCGTAAAGAATTAAGACATATTAATCTAGGCTTCATAATAAATTCTATTTGGAATTCTATTTCGAAAACAATTCAATCATTATTTCCTGTATACGATAATAATGAAAAAAACTTTATAAAGGTTTTTCAATCCGGCATTATGTTAATTAGTTTTGTAGTTGCAATAATTGCAATTGAGTGGATGTCAAGATCTTTCCGGTATAACCTGGGTGAAGTTTTTAACACCTGGGACGCTGTCGTCTCCTGGAACCGCTGGGCTGTTGATTGGGCTTCCAATCAGCTTCCATTACGAACACAAGATTACCCACAATTGATACCTGCAAATTGGGCTTTGATTTATAAGCTAATGGGCACCACCCAAATTCAATTCTTTGCAAAGGCAATCATGCCTTTGTTCCCACTTCTAATCCTTCTTCTTTTATTCGGATTAGGTTTAGAAACTAAAAATCCTGCATTCTTTTTATCTGTGGAACTTACCAGGCTGATAATGAAGAAGTTTTCTGCAGAATTCCTGGCAGCAGGCTATGTCGACTTTACTTTGACATTCCTGGTTTTTTTATCTTTTGCCCTATTGTTTTTAGGTTATAAAGAAGAAAATCTAAAAGCAAAGTTAAATTATGTATTTTTATCATTCATTTTCGTATCTGGTTCCGTAATAACAAAACAACCTGGCTTTTTCGCCCTACTCAGTATTTTCCTCTTAACCGTATTATTTGTTTTAAGAAACAACATTAAAACAATCATTGTTCATCACAAACAACAAGTTGTTTTATTGATAATTTTGATAGGGATCATTATTATCCCCTGGTATTTATACAAGGGTATTCAAATCCTTTCGGGAGTAGAAGAAACCCATTTATTGGGTGCCCTGGAACACACTAACCAGGTGCATGACAATCGATCATTATTTGCTAATCTGATCCCTGGACTGAAGAGTTTGGGAAATTATTTTTATATTGTTTTATTACTTATTCCCTCATTGGTTTTTATCGAAAAATTCTGGCGAATTATTTCAGTGTTTGTCGTTATCCCTTATATTGCTTTGTGGGCATCTTATGCGAGTTATGATCCCAGAAATTTAACAATGATGTATCCTTTCATCGCTTTATTGTTCTGCATGGGTATTTTTGGATTATTCTTTTGGATTTTCAGGCTTATGTCAAAATCTCAGATAGAGAAAATTCCAGTTTTTTCAGTCTTCCTTCTTGCAGGGATATTGATCGTTGCAACAAGCTTTATCTGGACAAAAGAAAAGATAGCTTCAAAACAAATAGATAAACAAAAACTGATTTTTAGTGTTGAACTTAATGAAAAACTGTATGCCTTTTTTTCAGATCGGGAAATTGAAGGTAAAATATTAACAAATTATCCAGTTGATTATCTACCAGGATTTGAAAATACCCAAAAATCAATAGTGTTTAATGAGATTGAACAATTTTCAATAGGTATCAATGAAAAGGACACTCATTATCTGCTATATCCAACGAATGTATCAGATGAAATTCAGATGCTTCTGGATGATTTAGAATCCCAAAGCAAGCTTGAAATTATATTCAATACGGATAGTTGGATACCTTATAGTTTTGCCGTGATAAAGAGGTAAGAGTTACCTGTTCAGGTTTCTAATATTGATATCTCAACTTTAACATATGGACATCTTCGTTAATATTTCTCTGGTTTACATTGCCTGTGTAAACCTCAAAATTGTGTGGTTTATTTTGTTAACCTATTATTTGATTACTAAAACCATCTGCCTTCGGGTAAATCTCAGTTTTGGATTGTCAAAAGGTTATAATATCAATATCAGTTTTTCCTCTCAAAATTCAATCTGTTCCTGGAGAATCGGATGAAACTCATCATCTACATGCCTGCAATGAATGAAGAAGAGAATATTCAGTCTGTGATCAAATTGCTGCCAGGCACCATAACTGGTATCAATGCGATTGAGTACCTGGTAGTGGATGATGGCAGCACTGATCAAACTGCTGCTTTAGCTTCGGGTCTGGGTGCCAGTGTTGTTTCTCATGGAAGAAACCGCGGTGTTGGAGCAGCATTCCAATCTGCTGTTCAATATGCACTGGAAAATGACGGAGACATTCTGGTGGGAATCGATGCTGATGGCCAGTTTGATGCAGAGGAAATACCATTACTGATTTCTCCAATTGTGGATCACAAAGCAGATATGGTCATTGGTAACCGGTTTACGAATGGCAAGCCCGAGAATATGCCTTCCATAAAATATTTTGGAAATAATATCATTGCTAAACTAATTGGAATCATCAGTGGGCAAAAATTTCAGGATGTTTCCTGCGGATTTCGAGCATATAGTCAAGAAACCCTGTTGCGAATGAACCTTTTCGGAAATTTCACCTATACACATGAAGCTATTCTGTCTCAGATATTTAAGGGGATGCGGGTTTTGGAAATTCCCATCTTTGTTCGTTATGATGTGGATCGAAAATCCAGAGTTGCATCCAATGTTTTCTCGTATGCATTTCAATCAAGCAAAATAATTCTACGCGTATTATTAGATTATCGCCCTATGCCATTTTTTGGTGCTATGGGCGGCTTTCTTTTTGGAATAGGGACTCTATTTGAACTATTCCTGGTTGTGTATTACATTTTTAATAGCCGATTCACCCCTTACAAAGCTGTCGGTTTTATAGGGCTTGGTTTCATTATTTTCGGTCTTTTGGTTTTTCTAGTAGCATTTATTGCAGATATGATTAACAGGGTTAAAATGAACCAGGAAAAAATACTTTACGAATTAAAAAAATCAAAATACGATAACCATTAATTTTTGAAATTACCTCCTATGAAGCTTAATTCAATAATTGACAAAATCACCAAACGAGAATGGACTGATACTTTAATTTCAAAATACATCGGTTCATACAAGCAATCCTGGTTCTTATACGCAAAAGATTCTGACATCCGGGGGAATGCTGGTTCAGGTGGCGTTGTTACTTCATTATTAAAATTTCTTTTGGATACACACCAAATTGATGGCGCATTGGTTTTAGGTAATTGGGTTTTAGGGAATCAAATCAAACCAGAATATAAGATCATTACGGATTCAAAGGAATTGATTTTGTTTCAAGGTAGCAAATACATTACTACCAACTTCACTCACGACGCAGTCCCTATGATTAAAGCTTTTCAAGGAAATTTAGCGCTGGTGTTGCTCCCCTGTGATACCTGGGTAATTAATCGTTTAAGGAAAAATGACCCATCTCTGGATAAAAAAGTCATTTTTACCATAGCGCTCTTTTGTGGACATATCTCTGATCCAGAATTAAGTCAGGTAGTCATCAAGAAGATTAAGCCATTGGGAAAAAGCCTTACCAATTTCCGTTATCGTGTTGGTCATTGGCGTGGAAAAATGCAATTCTACTTTGAAGATAATTCACTTATCGAAAAGCCTTTCAACATATTCAGTGATTATCAAAATCTGTATTTTTTTTGTGCCAGGAAATGTTTACGGTGTAGTGATCACACAGGGTATGAATGTGATTTATCAGTAGGTGATGTCTGGCTGATGTCAATGAAAGACAACGAAATCAAACATAATGCAGTTATATCCCGTACCGATGCAGCAACAGATTTGATTATCCAGGCCATGCAACAACAGATTTTAGGAGGGTATCCAGTAGGTATTGAATTAATAGCCGATGCTCAATCTCGTAGTTTGCCATTACATTACAATGTAAGCGCCAGATCAAAGGCGGGGAAGTTGCTAGGGATCAAAATTGCTGATACAGTTCATGAACGGGTTCGACTGGTTGATTTTCTAATCGCTTTTATTATTTTGTTTAACTTCAGATTATCCACGACTGTTAAAGGCAGAGCATTCATATCCCGTTTACCCAGGAAAATCATTAAATTGTATTTATATTTCCTGAAAGCCTTGGAGATTCTGTGATTGATTTGAAGAAGGTAGCCATTATCGGAGGTTCATTCTGGGGAAATCGTGGTGCTGCAGCCATGCTGGAAACAACCATTGCGAAAGTTCGTGAAATTAATTCGGATGCTAAATTTACAATCTTTACACCATACCCGGAAATTGATAAAAGTCTTGTACAGGATGAAACCTTTACTTTTGTTGACAGTAAACCTCAGGCATTGATACAGCTAAACATAAAAGTGATTTGGATTTGGCTACTTAGTAAGACTGGTATTAACCTCAAACCTAGTGGTGTTTTAAAATCGATTCTGGATGCTCATGTTCTTCTCGATATCGGCGGTATAACATTTGCGGATGGAAGATTGATTTTCTTGCCCTATAATATTTTGACGATTCTTCCAGCTTTATTATTTAAAATTCCAGTGGTCAAATTATCGCAAGCTGCAGGATCGTTCAAGAATCCGATCATACGTTTTTTTGCGAAATATTTCCTGCCAAAATGTGATTTCATTTTTGCTCGAGGTGAAAAAACGCTGGCTTTTCTTCAAGAACTGGGATTATCTGAGAAAAAAGTAGCACTGGCTATGGATGCAACTTTTGTCTTTCAGGAAGATTTCTGCCTTACCAATGAAAACAATTATTCTGTTCATCAAATCTATGACGATATATTATCGAAGAAAAGCCAGGGCATTCCTGTAATCGGTATCTCACCCAGTATTCTGGTGATGGGGAAGATGAGCTCTAAAACTGTTGATTATATTCATTCTCTGATTGAAATGATCAGAAAAACCAGTTTTCAGCAGGATGTTCATTTTGTTGTTTTTCCAAACGCCTCGAGAGAAAAATCGAAAAAGAAAAGAAATAATGATATTCTTGCGATTGAGGAAATGCAAAATCGAGCCAAACTAGAATTACCATTATCCATTTACAATAAAATCACGTGGATGACTTTTGATGTTGACACCAAAGGAATCAACGAAATTGTTTCCATACTTGATTTATTGATCACGTCCCGGTTTCATGCCATGGTTTTTGGATTGAGATTAGCCATTCCGACGATTGTTATCGGATGGAGTCATAAATACCATGAGGTTATGAAATTTTTCGGTCTGGAAGACTTCGTATTTGATTATAAAGATCCCAATCGATCCTTTGATGAATTGATCCTTGAAGTGATAAAGAATAATGAAACATTCCACTCTCAAATTATGCAGCAGTTACCCAAAGCAAGCGATCTTTCACAAAAACAGTTTGATTATTTGAAAAGGTTTTTGGATTGAAATCACAGAAGTATCTGAGAATTGTTAAATGGGTTTGGATTATTGCTGTCATTCTGGCTGGATCCTATTATCTGATTACCAATTGGGACAAAATGATCCAATTCTTTGCTTTGGTTCCAAAAAGAAATTTGTTTCTATCTGCTTTTTTTCTATTACTGGGGAAATTATGTCTGGTCTTTTTGCCTAAATTTTCCTTAGAAAAAGAGGGCTTTAAGTTATCATATTTTCAAGTTTTCTTTATTGTTACCATCACTCAGTTAGGAAAATACATCCCTGGTGGTGTCTGGCATTTTGTGGGAAGATACAATGCTTATCAAAATCAGGACATCTCAATAAAAAAATCCACCAAAGCGATATTAAGTGAAAATATCTGGTTATTAAGTGGTGCAATTGCAGTCGGCACTTTATTTGGGTTAAGCTCAAAGTTAGGACATGAATTGTTATCCAGCATTAAATTTCCAACTCAATCTACCTACCTTATTATTTATGGGATTGTAATTTTCTTATTCTGGATAGCGCTACTTATTATTTATGAATCTTTTCTTAATAGAAAATTTCCAACCATACATTTAAGTTCAATCATAAAATTAATATCTTTCCAATTTGTCACATGGACATTTTTGGGTATAAGTTTTTTGTTTATTTTTCCTGAATTTTCCATGAACATAGCGCCTGATGTAATATTTGGGTATTCCATTAGTTGGGCGATTGGATATGTTATAGTCTTTGCGCCTGGGGGCATTGGCATTCGAGAAGGTGCCCTGGTCTGGATATTTTCCAGTCTGTTTATAACTGGGGATATTCTGATTTATTCCACCGTCCACCGGTTTCTCTATGTTGCTGTTGAATTCATTATGGGATTTTTTAGCTTGGTAGCCAGACCATCACTGATAACAAAGACTAATAACAACGATTTGGAAACGTGATTTTCCGAACATAGTCCTGAATAACAATCGGAAAAATTTAGCTTACAGGCAAATATCTTCCTGATCTGAAGCCGAAATTATTCTTCTGATGTAAATCGGTGTCAGCCCAATTTGGGATATTTTACGGGCAAAGACCATCCAGAATCTCATCCTTGAGGTCCTGAGCAAGCGCTTCCTCCCCCACCGGCGTGAGGTGGATGGCGGAGTTGGTGAACTCGTGCGGATCGATCCAGTCCCAGGCGTCGATGGTGGGAATGGCAAGGTGTTGTGCCCGTTGGATGAGCTCCTCGCGATACTGGTCGTATGCCCAGCGCGGGTAGAAGAAATTGTAGTGGACGTCGCTATTTTCGCCAGCGCTGATCATGATCGGTTCGTTGACCAGCAAGAGGGGTGTGCCACCTGCGATGTCGAGCGCGGCTGGGAGTGCCTGCCAGAGTAGTTGCTCATTCGGCAGGTCGGGAGGGGAGAATTCGAAGTAGTTCTCGTCGGCTGCTAGATCCCAGGCGGCGGGTTCGTAGTCTGTGTAAAACTGGTCAAAGCCGGTGGCTGCCCACATGACCCCGTAGACCTGCAGACGCAGCCAGTCAGCCAGGTCCCGACGCTGACCCCAGAGCGTGCGCGACCAGAAGTCCTCTGCCGGCGGGGTGACTTCGAGCGGCAGGTTATACTGCTCAACCAGGGGCTGAATGCGCCCCGGATTGTTCAGCGCCAGCGGGGAAGCCAGTTGCTTCTCGAGAGGGAAGGCTTCCAGGGTGGTGAGCCAGATGATCAGGTCGGGATCGTAGCGCATAGCTCGTTCCAGCACCATCAGGTCTTTGGTAAGCGAGATGGTTGGGTAACCGTGGTTGTAGAATTTAACCGGTACGCCCTGGCAGCTCAATCCCGCTGCATTCAGTTGCCCGGCTAAGGTCTCTTCCGGTTTAAGCAAAGTACCCCAGACAGAGGAATCCCCCAGCAGGAAGACCCGGAATTCGTCTTTGCTCCCGGTACGCGCTGAGACCTCGTGCGAGGAGAACATGGCGTCCAGATCGTACAGACTGAAGTTATAGGCTTGCTGCGGAGCTTCACCGAATGGGAAGCGCTGCCGCCCAGGGACAAGGTTGTTGTACAGAGAGAGCTGATCTTTACCAGTAACACGCGGCAGAAAAACCAGCAGTAGGTTAAAAATGACAAAGAGCAGCAGGGCTTTGAGGAGAACATTGCGGTAGAAACGGGTATTCATGCGGCTCCTTCCTTTAATATCCTATCCCGAACAGACGGGCAAATACCTGCAGGGAGGGCGAAACCTGTGGCAGGGCAAACCAGACCCATCCCAGCGCGACAAAATGAAAGGTGACCAGTACGTTCAGCACGTTCATGGCATGCTGCAGTCGTGGACGATCCCCCCAACCCGCCAGCCTGGGTCGCACCCACTCGCTATAACGGTTATGGACGAAGAGTCCCAGCCCATGCCAGACTCCCCACAGCACGAAGTTCCAGGTGATGCCGTGCCACAGACCAATCAGCAGCATGGTGCTGAGCTGGGTGATCAGAATGACCCAGGCCGGGGATAGGGTCCGGTAGCGGGTGCGTAGTAAGCGGGTGAAGGGATTGAAGAAGTAAGCGCGGAACCACTGTGTGAGGGTCATGTGCCAGTTGTTCCAGAATTGGGTCAGATTGGGCTTGAGGTATGGGCGGCTGAAGTTCTCGGGTAGCTGAATGCCGAGCAGCTTGCCAAGGCCGATGGCGATATCCGTATAACCGGAAAAGTCAAAGTAGATCTGAAAGGCATAGGCATACACCAGCAGCCAGCCCCAGCCGTTGGATTGGATTTGCGTGGCGTTCTGGCTATTGAGCGCGACCAACGCCAGTGTGTCTGCCAGGGTATATTTCTTGAACAATCCGACAATGATGCGGTAAAAGGCATCCGAGAAACTGTTAAGGTCACGGGTGACGGGCTGCTGTAGATCTTTGTTGAAGCGCTGGACTTTGTCGATCGGCCCGGCGCTGATGGCGGGGAAGAAGATGACGTAGTTGACGTACGCTTGCAGGCTGACATCCCCCAGCCGACCCGCCTGACGATCGCGCAGGGTGTGGATCAGACGGAAGGCGACGTAGGAGAAGCCCAGCCAACGGATATCCAGCCCGGAAGCATTGGCCGTGGACTGCCCGACCCAACCACGCACCAGCCCGCTCAACCACAGCGTCAGATTGGGTAGTTTGAGAAAAATGAAGAGGATTAATAAAACCAGAATGCCAGCCCCCTGCCAGCGGGTGGTGGATTTGTTTAACCAAACAAGCAGGAAAGCCAGCACCGCCAGGATGCCCAATCCCACCAGCACTTGCAACGTTTGCGGGGGGCGATTGGCAGTCAGGACGTCATCCCAGCCCAGGTGGCGCGTGAGGGCGATCAGCAGGATCAGCAGAAAGATAAAAGCGGTGGTAACGAGCGTCTGCTTTGATCGCATCTGCTCTTTCTCAGCGGTCAGGAGCCAGGAGCAAAGTGTGATCGTCAGGGTGAGCACCGGTAGCCAAAAATCCAGAAAGCGGATCGGCATAGACGGTTGCAGCCAGAAGATGGCCAGCAGCGAGAGCCCCAGCAACACCCAGCCACGCATGGCCGCCCCCCAACGTGTAGCGAGCACCAGGCGGGTGAGGAAGGCGACCAGGCTGAGCAGCAGAACGTCCGTGATGCTCAATCAGAACCCCTGATAGATCCAAAGTGGTGCGGAATCGGCTGTCAGGATGATGAGCAGCACGATGATCAGAAACAGGGCCAGCGCCCAGCGATTTTCACGTGTCCAGAGCTTGCGCCACAGACCTAGCGGTAACCGCATACCAACCAATCTCCATTTTGTTGGACAAGTTCATATTGACGGGTGCTCAGGTCGATCTCCATCGCTTCGCCATCGTAGCTGGTGAGGAAGTGCCCACTGCAGGTAACCAGGGCTGTATCCCCATCGCTACCGGTTTGGGTGCACTGCATGTCAACCAGAGAGACTTCCACCCCCTGGAAGGAATCAAGCTCGAGCCAGGCATCCTCTTCCCACTCGGCGCAGGAGACCGTGGTGATTTTGTCTAGCTTTGCCTCGACAATCGCATTCAGGTAGGCTTCGACAGCCTGCTCCGGTTGGGTGTTGCGGCCGGCGCAGGCGCTGAGCGTTATCAGCAAGAGTAAGACGGCCAGTACCGTAGTTTTAGAGTTCATAATTTTTTTCCTCATCTTGGTTAAGGTTATGTACGATTATACTATTTTAGCTCATAGGTCATAGGTGAAAGGTAATCCCCAAAGGGCATGATATAGGAAAACAATGTCTGAACTGGGATTGGGTTGGATCAACACTCAAACCTTAAGGCTGAACCTGGTGCGATGCACTTAGGGAGGAAAGCTGTAGACTGATTTGACAGGATATCCGATCGAGAGACTGGCAGAAGTACGTTGCAGCTGGGCTGACTGTTTTTGTCAAGACTTAAGACTGAAAAAGAAGTCTGAACTCGGATTTACAGGATGGGGATAAAATTCTCGATATCTTACTCAAAATGCAGGATAAAAAAGGGTGAACCCTTACTTTTTCTCCTCTTTCTCCCATTTATGTGGATTCTGTTCAATGTACCTGACAATCCGTTTAAAGTCCACCTCGTCTCGGATGATATGCTCGTAGTAATTGCGGTGCCAGATGGTTGATCCGGGTGACTTGAGCAGTTTGTTGATCCTGCGGGAAGTGATGGACTTGAAGTTCTGGACGATTGCCGGGATGGAACCGGGTTCGCTGCCAGACAGTATGGGTAAAGCATTTGATCCGTGGTTTGTAGATTTATTTTGATCAGTAGAGTGATTTTGGATTGTTGAATTTTTCTGGCTAAGCCAAAAATCAAATGCTTTACCCTTACCTGTGCGGACTGTGCTGTCTGTGATCACCAGAATCCCATGGATGTGGTTGGGCATGATCACGAAGGCATCCAGGAGTACGTTGCTGAAGTGCGTGGGGATTTTTAGCCATTGCTCCTGGGTGATTTTTCCCATGGGGGATAGTTGCACAACCCCGTTGTAAACTTCCCCAAGCAGGTGCTCTTTTTTGTGGGTGAGGATGGTCAGATAGTATGCTCCAGGTTGGGTGTAGTCGTACCCTGGCAGGCGGATGGAGTGGCGGTTGTGGATGGCAGGGTTGTATGGCATGTTGTGCTCCGGTGGGGGTGAGGTGGGGGTATGGGTAAAGCATTTGACTTTGTAAGTAGAAATAATCGAGATATCAGAATAATTTTAGCATTGGTAAACCTTTGCACGCAAGCGGGTCAAATGCTTTACCCTTACGGGGACTGTCTCTGATACACCCAGATCTGATGATCCAGGCTGCGCATTGTTAGCAGTGGGTAGTCTCTGACCAGCTCGGCGTGTGTGGCGAGCAGCAGTTCCTGGCACAGTGTATGGGTAAAGCATTTGACTTTGTAAGTAGAATTATTGGTGAAATCAAAATTATTTTAGCATTGGTAAACCTTTGCACGCAAGCGGGTCAAATGCTTTACCCTAATGAACGCCGAGACGGAAAGTTGTTCCGAGCGCGGAGCCAGTTCTTTTTCACGCAGCCGGGTGACACCAAAATGCTCGCAGAAGTGTTTGACTGTGTTTCCGAAGGAGGTGGAGGTATAGTTGACGCCAATGGAGAAGACAGCGTCGATGATGCAGAAGGGTAGGTTTTGGTAGCCGTACTCCTTGGGTTGCGGGAGATTGGAGAGGTCAAGTTTGGTTTTACAATGGTTGATGAATGTTTGGATTTCAGTTTGAGTCAGCATGAATTTCCACCTGAATTAAGTTGATGGTGGGTATCGAACCCAATGTGCTGACTGACTTTTTATTAATACTACCCCAAAAATAAGGTTAAACGAACAATATTAAATTTTTTTTATTGGAGAGAATTAGGAATAATTTTCGTCAAATTTACATACTCAATAATTTTGGGGTCTA
>PHBX01000038.1 GCA_002842045.1 Chloroflexi bacterium HGW-Chloroflexi-3
CCTTATTGTTGAGAAGGGTAGGGAAGGTGGTTTTATTCGACCCTCCAGACGCATACGCATCAAAACTCCAGAGATTGATATGTCAGAATATTTAGCACCACCACCTGATCTAATCTTGGAGAGAACCCCAAGGTATGCCGGACGACGATGTTCACCTCATCCTGGTGTCAATTAGTTGGAACAGATGGGCTTAGTGGCAGCCCTTACGGCCAATCGCCGTGGACTTAAAGTCGCAATGATTGAAAAAAATAAAATTGGTGGAGAATGTACCCATGCTGGTTGTGTTCCCAGCAAAACATTCATCAGCAGTGCCAAACTTTACCATGCCATGAAAAAAGCAGATCGGCTTGGTTTACCGGCTTCAAATCCTGACAGTCGCCTGGATTTTGCCAGGGTGATGGAGCATGTTAATGATGTGGTTCAAAGCATTTACGAGAACGAAAAACCTCCTGTTTTTCAAAATCAAGGGATTGATGTTTATATACACTCTGCTGGTGCAGCATTCATAAGCCCCACAGAAATAAAAATCGGTGAGGAAAATATTTTTGCGAAATATACGATCATAGCCACCGGTTCCTCACCACGCATGGCGCCGCACAGTGGCGGCCAAATGCCCGATGTGTTGACCAACAACAATTTCTGGGATTTACGCGAACTGCCACAATCCATCGTCTTTCTGGGTGGTGGTGTTATCTCAGTGGAATTGGGTCAATCTCTGGCAAGGTTTGGATCAGAAGTGAGCATTATTGAGCAGTATCCCCGAATTCTCCATGTCACTGATGAAAAAGTTGGCGAACTGGTGAGTGAAGTTCTGAGCAGGGAAGGGGTTAAGATCTACACGAACACACAGGTAGTCGATTGCATGACTTTGGAAAATGGAAAAGCAAGGCTCTTCCTCGAACAAAATGGGGAAAGAAAAGAGATGGTGGTCGATCGGATTTTTGCTGCTCTCGGACGAGTTCCCAATATCAGCGGATTGGATCTTGAGAAAGCCGGCGTGGAGTATAACGAATTTGCGATAAAAACCAACGAATATTTACAAACGACAAGCAGCAACATTTATGCCATTGGTGATGTAGCCTCGCCAGCCAAATTTACCCACATGGCTTCTTATCAGGCTGAAATTGCCCTGGAAAACATTCTTTCCGGTAACCAGACTGTAAATGATTTGTCGATTGTGCCATGGGCAATCTTTATTGAGCCAGAAATTGGGCATGTCGGTTTGAATGAAACCCAGGCAAGGAAAAAATATAATAATGTGAATACCTTCCAGGTGGAGACCAATTCCATTGACCGCTTCAAGACGGAAAGTGAGACCGAAGGTTTCCTTAAGATCGTGATGGATGAGGAAGATCGCATCCTGGGAGCAGATGCCATTGGAAAACATGCTGGTGAATGGATCCAGTTTTTCACCCTGGCAATTAAACTCAAATTGCCAATTCAAGACCTCGGCAATCTGATATTTATCTATCCAACATTTGCAGAAATAATAAAAAAAGGGATTACCCGATACTTGCGCACCAAAGAGTAATTATTCAATCGAAAAAGTTGATCAATCAGAAAATGATGAAAAGGTTGAGAGATTATCATCTCAACCTTTTTCTATTCTGAGGGTCTGGTATTGTCAAATAAATTGTGTCATCTCAACAAATCGGAGTAAGCAGTTTTACTTTTGACTGACTTCAAAGAGTTTTTCCGGGGGGAAGTAGACATAGATATTTTCCCCATGGGGTATGACCGGTGCAGGCATAGGAACCCGCGCCCGAACGTTTAGGGATTGAATCTCTACTTGATATTCAATGTATTCACCGCGGTACATACAATCGGATACAACTCCTTGCAAAGTATTTGTGTTCGGTTCAGTTTGCACCCGGATATGTTCTGGGCGGATGGCAAATAAGGCAGAATCTGCATGATGTCCATTGGTATTTACAGATAATTTGCCTAAATCGGTAGTCAACACACCATTCGCGAGATTCCCTTTGAAGAAGGTGGATACACCCACAAAACGAGCGGAAGATTGTGTAGGTGGACTGGTGAACAATTTCATTGGCTGATCAACGGCTGCTACCTGTCCGTTGATTAACAGTGCGGTGCGATCGGACATGCCCATCGCTTCATTTAGATCATGCGTTACCAGAATGGTTGTAATGCCCAATTCCTGTTGTATCCGACGGATGGCTTCCTGCAAATTGACGCGTACTTCTGTATCCAGGCTGCTGAGAGGTTCATCCAGCAACATTGACTTCGGTTGTAAGATTAACGCTCTGGCCAATGCGATTCGTTGTTGTTCCCCACCGGAAAGTTGGGAAGGCTTTCTTTTTTCAACCTCGGGTAGACCAATCAAATTCAACATTTTTTTTACTTCAGTTCGAATCGTTTCAGGATTAGCCCCCTGTACTTTCAAGCCAAATCCTATATTTTCTTCCACATTAAGAAAAGGGAACAAATAAGCTTTTTGAAACATCAGAATCGCACCACGTTTGTTGGGTGCAACCGGTAAAATGCTTTTTCCGTCGAACAGGATTTGGCCATCATCAGGGTTTTCCAGCCCCGTTATTAATTTTAAAATGGTCGATTTTCCACTACCTGAAGGACCCAATAACGCAACCAATTCACCTGAATGGATCTCCAGAGATAAATGGTTCAGTACTGGCTGATGATTGCCAGGATATGTTTTTTTAAGTTCAACTAATTCTATATGTGTCATTAATACTGCTCCCTGATTGTTTTCCCATGCTGGACAAGAAATCGCGCTGATGCTGCAATGATGATCACTGGAGGGGTAACAAATAAAAGTGATAAGGCGGCAATGGAAGTTGGATTTCCTCCTGAAACCGCTGAAAATAATAACATTGGTAAGGTCAGGATTTTTCCGCCACCGATTAATAATGTCAATAAGTACTGACTCCAGGAAATCAAAAATGCAAATAAAGCAGCCACTACCAGACCAGGAAATACCAATCTGAGTGTGACTGTAAAGAATATTCGTAGACGGCTGGATCCCAACACCAATGCCTGGTGTTCGTAATTTTCATCATAGCGTGAAAATACCCCTGAAAGTGTGAAAATTGTGTAGGGTAAAGTCGGCACCAGATGTGCCAGAATAACCCCAAATAATGTACCAGTCCACCCCAATCGCAAAAAAAGTATATTGAGTCCCATCCCAACTGCTAAAGGAGGAACAACGGTTGGTAGAAAAAAAATCAACCAGGCGATTTGTCTACCGCGAAAGACGCGCGAACCGAGTGTTCGTGCTGCTGGAAAACCAATCACCAAGGATAAAAAGCTGACAAGCATGGCAATTCCAATACTAATAAAAAGTCCAGAAGTTGTCCGAGAGTCATTCAACATACGGGTTACGATATTGGTCGTCCATGAAGTAGGTAATAGTGCGGGAAAAAACCAACGTTCCGAAAATGCATACAGTACAAACAAAACTAAAGGCGCAATCAGGATACCATAAAGGAAAATTCGAAAGAAAACTGCTGCCTGGTTTTTCATTACTGATTGCCCTCCTTCTCTCCTCGCAGACTGATGATGGCTACTATCATTACAATTAATGTAATGACAAAACTAATCACCATACCTTCCGCCCGGCTATTTAAATCCGGATTCAGGAAGAAGTCCAGTGCCAGCACAGGCAACATACGGGGGTATCTGACGCCAAGAATGGCTGGGACTTCATAGGCACTGAAAACAAACCCAAAAACGATTAATGAACCAGCCATGAGTGCAGGCAATACCTGGGGAATTGTGATGTACCAGAGCCTTTGCCAGCGTGAAGCACCCAGATTTTCAGCAATAATATCCAGATTTTCTGCCTGTGAACGCAAGACTGCCAGAACAATCAAGGTCAGGAATGGAATCTCCTTTGTAACATAATCCAGAATAATCCCAATACCTGAACGGTCTTTTACCAGGATTGGAAAATCAGCAGGTGTCTGAATGAATCCCAAGGTAGCTGCAAATCTAGCCAGTAAACCGCTTTGGGAAAAGAATAGTAATAACGCAATTGCCCAAACTAAATGAGGAAAAGCCAGGTTCCAGTTCAAAGCCAAAGTGTCTGTTTGTTGTGATTTCCCTTTACGATTACTGAGCCAGATGGCAATTGTCAATGCACCCATGGCAGAGAGCAGAGTCGATGTTGTTGCAACCCATAGAGAAAATCCTAAGGACGACCAGAATTCACGCCCGGCTGGACCCTGTCCTGAAAAGACGTTTCTATATGCATCAAAACTGATGATTTCCTGCTCCGTTCCGGTCATCAATCCAAAACTTTGAGTCAAACCGAAAAGAATACTGGCCCCAAACAATAGACTGATTACCAGTATTGCTGGGGCCAACTTGATCCATGGAGAAGAAAAATCCAGGCGTTTGAACATGATTATTTTGCTAATAAAACATACTGACGCCAACCTTCTTCAACCAAACTTTGGTAATCAGCGGCGGTATCACCTACCAATGCTTTAGCCAGGTCTGATGCTGGTGTTGCAGCATTACCCAATTTTTGTGAAGCGTCTTGTAGTTTTGCCAGCGCTGCTGAATCGGTTACGCGATTGATATCAATACCAAATCCCAGCCCAAAGCCGTTCTCAGGTAAGATTTGAGCTGCCTGAAATTCTGGATCAAGAATAAGGTTCGCCAGAACCAGTGCGGCCGCTTTACTGGGAGCGTTCGAAGGAATCCCAACATAATTAAAATCTCCAATCATGTAATTATCGAACACAAATGCACGTGAGCTTTCAGGGACGAGTCCCTGCTCGATTAATGCGCCAGCCCCTACGATTGCCTGTGTGATGCTGAAATCCACTTCCTGGTTGGCATATAAACTGTGCAATTCGTTCTCATCTTTGGGATAAGTCTCGCCCTGACGCCATAGATAGGGTTTTATTTCATTGAAATAATCCCACAAAAGTGGAGAATATTCATCCCAAACAGCTTGATCAAAGCTTCCCCACTGGTCCACATTCCCACTGAGCTCATATAAAGCGCCTTTTACAAAGCGGGTTCCCTGGAATCCACCGGGACCGGGGGCAATATAGGTGAAACGACCCGGGTTTTCAATAACCCAATTTTTCAATTCAGCATAGGAACGAGGTAAATCTTCGGGTTGCATGTTTGCAGAATCATAGATCAGTTGGAACTGGGCGGATGACCAAGGGCTTTCCTGAAAGTCAACCGGGGTACCAAAGTCACGATTAATTGCCGGGTTATCCCAATTTACCAGACGGCTGTTCGGCAATTTGTCAGCCCAGGCAGGTAAAAGTAGATTGGCCTGTTTGAGTGTGGCAAAATTTTCCCCGTTGATCCAGATGAGATCAACGACACCCGGATTTTTACCGGCTTGTTTTTCACTGAGCACCTGATTGACTGCGTCCACGGTGTCGGCAACGGGCACTCTGTTCAGGGTGATATCATAGCGTTCCTTTAAAGCTTTCCCATAGAAATTATCAACATAATTATTGATCGATTCGGATCCGCCCCACAGATACCAATTGACGGTTTGACCTTTGGCCGCTGCTACGACGCTATCCCAATCATTGATGTCATACGTTGTGGGAGATGTTTGAGGATTGTTACCAGCAACATTGCAAGCGCTCAATACGATGGGAAGAAGAATGAGTATAACAATTATTTTTTTCATATTTGTTTCCTTTATTTAAATTTTATTCCATCAATAAGACGATGACATTGCTGGTATTCTTACCTTGTTATCGAGAAATTCGGTAGCGGAGATACGTTATGATTTCCTTTCGTATATTAGGTAAAGTCTCCCGCATAAAGGCATCTGCAACTTTTTGGATTCCGTTGGAGAATGTCGGGTAGGGATAAACCTGTTGGTAAATTTTGTACATGGAAATGCGCTGGTTGATTGCAAGTGTGAAGAATGAAATCATTTCTGAAGCATGTGGAGCGACTATGGTTGCGCCCAGGATGCATCCAGTTAAGCGCACCACATCGACCAGAATAAATCCATTTTGGATATCATCAGTGTAACCTCGATCGAGATCCTTCAAATCAATCCGTAAACTCATGATTAGATTTGGATGACATTTTTCCTCGATTTGTTTGCGTGAGAGCCCAACTGTTGCAATTTCAGGATCGCTAAAAGTAGCAGTTGGGAAAATTGGTTCATTTTTAGAAGCTGGCAGATAGGGAAATAAGATTTTTTGAACCACCCGGCGTCCCTGGGCATTGGCTGAGTGGGTGAACGCAGATGTTGAGGTAACATCACCAATGGCATAAATTCCCTTTACATTGGTACGTCCAAAACCATTGACCTGAATGCCATTACGATCATAAGCAACACCAGCTTTTTCCAGATCCAATTGATCGATATTGCGTACCCGTCCGATGGCAATCAATACTCGATCTACTTCCGGAATAGGGATTAACTCGTCCTGTCTTTTTGCAAAGAGGATTCGCGAGTCTTCTTCATAACGATCACTGGTAGCTTGTAAATACATATTAATTCCACGTTTTTCCAGCTCTGGCTGCATGGCTTCAGACACTTCAGGAGGATAAGTCGGTAAAACCCGATCATCCAAGGCAATCAATGTTACCTGTGAACCCAGCTTTCGAAATGCGAAAGCAAGTTCGACGGCAATGATTCCGGCTCCCATAATTGCCAGGTGTTTGGGAAGATTTGTGATATCAAATACTGATTCATTGGTCAGCATACGCTTTTCAGGCAACCCGGGAATGTCAAGAAGCCTTGGTCTCGCCCCGGTGGCAATGACAATATGATCTGCAGTGACCAGTCGTTTGTCTCCATCAGGTGTGGTCACTTCAAGTTCTTTCGGGTTTGTGAATTTCGCTCGACCTTGAATGAAATCAATATTCGGATAATGCATCATTTCCTCGGTTTCTTTATCCCGTAGGAGATCACGTTTCCTGGTCACATTCGCCAGGACTTCGTTCGCATCATCTCCAGGCTGATATTCTTTGGCGAGGTGAATTAAAGTTTTAGATGGTACACAACCCACATTGGTACAATCGCCACCTACATGCAGGGCTTCGATCAATGCTACCCGTTTTCCCAGATTCGCCAGACCAATTGCTACGGTGATACCTCCAGAACCAGCACCAATGACTACATGTTTGAAATGTTCTGTTTTCATTTTGTTATTCTTTCTCTTTTTTTATAAAGTCGTGACAAAACCAGACTACCAATAAAAATCACTATGGAAGCGGCAAACGTGACAGGATTGAGTTTTGGAACACCACCATCAAATTTTTCAATGGAGGCACCTGCCAGAATAAACGCAATCGTACCCGGAATTGATCCTAATGCGGTAGCTGTGATGAAAGGTACCCAACGAATGCGTAAGAACCCAGCCAGATAATTTACCAGGTCATAAGGTAAAAATAGAAAACGCATAATCATAACGGTTTCAAAACTATTGTTCCGCATCCGATCAGCATACCGTTGCACGATATTTTCGCTTGAACTTTCTTTGAAAATTCCCTGACCAAAATAATATCCAACCAGATAGGCAATGGTTGCAGAGGTATTACTGGCAATTATTGTATACAATACACCCAACACAGGGCCAAAAAGGAAACCTCCAGCCAGTGTCAAAATTGTGGATGGAAAAATAACCAGGGGACGTATAGCGTAAAGAATAATATAAATGACTGGTCCCCATAAGGAGCTGGTCATCCAGCCTAATAATTGCTGCATGACCTCAATGGCAGTCAGATTGTTGCTGAATGCATAGATTTGATATCCAGCGATCAATCCCAACCAGAAAAGAAGTGCCAGTATTCTGGTACTATATTTTTTAATCCAGATTGGTAGAAGAAGCATTTTTTTTGTTGAATCCATTATGATTGTTTCCTTTTATCCATATTTCGATATGCCCAGATCACCTGTTTACCGGCTGAAAGAAGTACCAGGATGGCTAACAGCCCAAACAGATAGGGTAACCAGCCAGGAAATATGAGAAAGAGCGAATAGATGATGACTGCTTCTCCCCCTTCAATAATGGCTGTGGGCATGGTGACAGAAGTAAGTTCACCTCGCGTTTTGGCACCAATGTTTCTCTTTTCAAGGTTAGCTGCCAGCATCATCCAGGCAGCGCTGTTGATATAAAAACTGGCAAACAGCAAGGTTAACGTGATAAACACAGTCAAATCCTTTGATGCAAAAGCCAATCCAAGTGGAATGCTTACGTAAGCGACCATATCTAGCACGATATCAAGATAACCTCCAAAGTCGCTTTGTTTATGATTGACACGCGCAACGGTGCCATCCAGACCATCCAAAAAACGATTGAGATACCAGAGACCTAATGACAATCCATTTTGTCCCTGCCAGGCAGCCACGCCAGCACCTACACTTACCGCACAAGCGCTGACGGAAATGGCATTTGGCGAGATTGAACGTAAAGGCCCCCTGGCCAAAGGTTCCATAATCTTTTCTTTGGGTATTCTCAAATATTGATCGAACATTAATTTTTTTTACTCCATTTTTTTACTTGTTTTATCAATCATCACTTGATTGATAAACATACCCATTACTGTAATATCAATTCCAGTGTTCCCATATCCATGTTAATCTCAATAAATAATTGGAATCCAGAACCGGTATTTTTATAGGTATTTTGATCCGCTTCCCAAGGACCCTGCACATTTAATCCCCTCACAATTCCATTTACTATTACTGTTGCTGGAATGTTCTTTGGAATTTCCACTCGGGTAAATCCAAGACCGGAAATAATCGTAACCTTTGAATCCTGTTGTAAAGTACCAGAAAAATTAAGAGTATATTTTCCACCAGCTCCCCGGAAATTCAATTGTGAAAAATTAGCGTTTGACAATCCTGAGAGTTTCAGGTTTGATCCGGCAGACCCAATTTCAAATGTTTCCATTTTCACAGGATTCGGTTTGTTAAACACAACTTCTGTATCACTAACGGAATCCAAAAATTTGAAACTTTTCAAGGCGATATCGGTCAGATCAAGGCTGCCTTTATATGCTCTTCCCTCAATGAACAAATCCAATGGATTTCCATTCATTTTCAGATCCCAACGGTTTATAAATTTTTGTGAGGGGATGGTCGTAAATTTAGATATCTCAGTTTGCGAAATGGTTATCTGTTGTGAACCTTGATTAATATCTGGTTGCCATTTTTCAGTATTGTTTTCTATCAAACCATAAATTCCAGGTTCTTCACTGGAAGAGATTTGTAAATTACCACCTCCCATGGTGATGTCGATACTAATTGGATTCGCATTACTAAGTGGCTCTTGAATCGTAAATTGTTTGGTGGTACTGGGTTTTACACCACAACCTGCCAAAACAATCATAATCGGTAGAAAATATAAAATATTTCGGAACGGTTTTATTGTCATTACTCAGTTTCTTCCTTTGTTTAGTTTGCCAATAAATCTTGTTGGCATAAAATTCAATTCGAATTTGTTCTCTTTGACGATGATTCTCGTCGAATTCTTACGTTCAGAGGAATAAATTGGCTTATTTTTTGGAAGGCTTGAGAAAAGAAGTTTATTTGTTAATTGAAATAGGAGATCATAACGACCTCCTTCTGTTTTATAAAGAAATGATATGAGGAGATTTTTATTTTTTAATCAGGCTCCTAAAAACCAAACCTTCAACCACACCATAAATCACATGTCCCATCAGACTGAACCATTGGTCAGTGCCAATTTTGAAGACCATCTCATTCATTCCCAGCCCCAGAGGCATCAGGATTAATGCACCCAGCACCCACCAGACGATACCATTTACCATACCGGATACTATGGCAAAACCTATACTGAATTCAAAGTTTGTCAGAAATAGGACCAGACCATAAGCGAACCCAATAGCTGCACTGATAACCATGTGCACGAGAACACCTACGATGGGGGATTGAGATCCGACCAACATAGCCACCATGGGTAACATACCCATCATCGCCATCATCATTCCAAAGACAACGCCCCCAACCAGACCAGCAATTACGCCATTCACAACATATTTCACCATTTGTTTTTGTTCACCTGAGACAACATTTGCAGACATTTTATTCTCCTTCATACTCATTGTTTTTTTATGCTCTAAACCTTTGACGATGATTGCAGGAAAAATCTTACCAATCAATTTTTACTATTTTTATCAATAATGATCAGAAAATATTTTTTCTCCAGCACGAATCGGAACTTTGACCCTGTTTTCTGCAGGTGGGATTGGGCACGACCAGCGTGGATTGTAAGCACAGTATGGGTTATATGCGTAATTAAAATCAATCAAGAAATTTCCGTTGGGTAATCGGTGGGGTTCCAAATATCGCCCCGCACCATAGGTATCCTTTCCTGCTAGTGCATCCGCAAAAGGTAGAAAATATTCTTGATCGTTTTCATAAATCGTTAATTCAGTCTGATTACCATCAACTGTGAATTGAAAACGTCCAAAGCGCAGGTACTCCTGGATTGAGCCAGTTGAAGTTTGCATCGTGACCGTTTGTTTCTCCGGGAACTCTTCAATCTTCACATCCAATCTTAAATCCGGATTCTCTGGGAAATATTTCAGACCGGTAAAAACATGTTGTTGTTCGTGAGTTAACGGGCTATGATGATCATTATTAAAAAATTCATCTTTTTCTTTTCGAAAACGAATAAGTGTATTCATTCATTTACCTCCAAAGTTTATTATTTAGACGATAATTGCTACAATATACTTACATAACAACTTAAAAGTTGCCTGTTGTTTTTTGTAGATAAGCTTTAAGGGTTTGTTTTATAGGGGTAATCCAGGTAATATTTTCATAGTATCGGGCGTCTATAAAGTAAATATCAATATAAACTAAGGAGGATTGAGATGAATTTACCTATGCGGGCAGATTTAAAAATAGGAGAAAAATTTCCTAATTTTGAATTACCGGATCAGACCGGCGAAGTATTCAAACTTTCACAATTATTGCGAGGTTTTCCCGGGGTATTAATTTTTTCACGTGGTTATTTTTGCCCTAAGGATCGTCGTCAGATGATGAATTATGTTGAGCACCTGCAAACGGAATTGCGGGTTAATTATTGTAAAATGATTACCGTTTCTGTCGATGACAAGCTTACCACCCAGGAAGTACGTGATCAATTGAATGCGAATTGGACATTTTTGTGCGATACTGATAAGAAGCTGTTGCATGAATTGGAAATGGTGGACACAACAGATTCAATGCACGGTGAGATTTATATCCCATACACATTTGTGCTGGACAGGGATCGGACAATTTACAAAATTTACAATGGCTGGTGGTACCTGGGAAGACCAACCGTAGAAGAATTGAGAATGGATTTAAGAGCACTGATGAGTCAGCGCTCCGATTGGGTTTATTCTGATAATTCGTGATATAAACAAATTTCATAATTACACACCCCTCTGATTCTATTAAAAAAATCAGGGGGGTGTTTTTTTCAATAAATGTCTCTTGTTAACAATTATGGCAGACTGCTGAAGAGAGTGTTAAGTGATTCTGCTAAGGTGGGATGGGCAAAAATCCCGTCTCGCAAGACGGTATAAGGCACTTTTCCCATCATCGCGATTTGCAACATGGCCATGATCTCTCCCCCTTCCACACCAAGGATTGCCGCACCAAGAATTTGTTTCGTTTCTGTGTTTACCAATGCCTTCATAAAACCACTGGCACGATCCAACTCCAATGCCCTGGCAACGTAATTCATTGGTATCTTTGCTATTTCAAAATCAATATTTTCAGCCCGGGCTTCTTTTTCTGATAAACCTATTCTGCCTAGTTGTGGGTCAGTGAATAGCACATAAGGCACCATTCTATCTTTAACACTTAATGACTTCCTGTGCAAAAGATTACCTTCTAATATCCGTTAATCATCAAATTTTTCCATAATTTTCAACTTTCAAATTCGCTTTCCATAAATTCTAAATTCAGCCCGCTGCTCCAAATAGCGTATAAAGTAGTTGGCTGCAAATGACAAAACTGTCACTGCCAGAGCACCTGTAAATATCTTGCTGTAGTTGGCGGTAATTACGCCCTGAAAAAGCAACACACCCAATCCACCTGCATTAATGAAGGCGGCGATTGTACCAATGCCAATCGAAGAGAGTGCAACCAGACGAATACCTGCCAGTAACATGGGTAACGCCAAAGGAAATTCTATTTGCCAGAAGCGTTGCCATCCATTTAATCCCATTCCCCGTGCAGCTTCCAGAACTGCTGGTTCAATGGTTGTTAACCCAACCAGCCAATTTCTGATCAGCAATAATTGAGCATAGGCAGTCAAAGCGACAATGGCAGGTCTGGTTCCCAAACCAAAAATTGGAATCAGCAGGACGAAGAATGAGAGGCTAGGAATGGTGTAAATGATGCCCAGAACACTCATCACCGGACCACGCAGCCAGCGAATCCTTGCCAGTAACAACCCCAGTGGGATCCCGATTAACAGGGAGAAAAAAATCACCGCCAGTGTCAGTTGTAAATGTTGCAGGAATAGTTCGGCAACCACATTAAAATTATTGACAAGATAATTCATTGTTTCATCTTCTATTCGGAGGGCAGGTTGGAAATTAACATTTCACGTAAGTCAGAATACCCAACCATACCCAGTAATTGATCTTCGGAATCTTTCACGGGTAATGAGTCTTTGCCGCTACATAATAACAACGAAATCACAGATCGTAAATCGTCTTCCGGGTGTAATACTGTGCTGGGTTTTTCAACTGGTTGAAATTTGCTCGTATAAAAAGACTGATTTTCTCTGGCTTTTAAGATTGAATTGACATTTACAAGGCTCAATTTTCGAAGAATATTATTAGAACCTACCAGCTCCTCAATAAATTCATTTTCTGGTTGGGTTACCAATTCTAAGGGACTACCATATTGCACCAGTTTCCCCGCACGCATCACAATAATTTTTTTTGCCAATCGAAATGCTTCTTCTACATCATGGGTCACAAAGAGAATGGTTTTATTCAATTTACTATGAAGATCAATCAATTCGGTTTGCAGACGTTCACGGTTAATCGCATCTACAGCTGCAAATGGTTCATCCATTAATAGGATTTCGGGGTCTGCTGCCAGAGCGCGTGCTAATCCCACACGCTGTTGTTCACCACCCGAAAGCTGCCGGGGGTATCGAGGCAAATATGAAACAGGTAAGCCAATCAGTTGCATGAGCATTTCCAGCCGGTCATTTATCCGCTTTTCTTCCCAACCGAGAAGGCGGGGGACAATGGAAATATTCTTTTGAATCGTCATGTGCGGAAAAAGACCTACCTGTTGGATTACATATCCGATTTGCCGGCGCAATTCATTCACAGGCAATGTGTGTATTTCTTTGCCACCGATCCAGATTTTCCCACGATCCGGCTCATATAAGCGATTCACCATTTTTAGCAATGTTGTTTTCCCGCACCCCGAGGGACCCAGCAAAACAACCAGATCACCAGCCGTGATCCTGACAGAAACCTGATCAACGGCTGGGTATGAGTTGGTCGCAAATGTTTTAGAAACATGCTCAAAAACAATCTCACCCGATTCGCTTACCGGTGTTTCGATTGTTTCTGCTGATGAGGAAATCATTTCAATGGTCATTGTAATCGTTCTACTTAACCAGGCCTTTTTCTAATAAGAATGCTCTGGCTACATCAGCCGGTTCCTTGCCTTCCGGACCATCTACCTGCCAGTTCAAGCCAGACATGATATCATCGGTCAGCAAGGGGGCAAAATCATTCAGGATTTTCTGAATTTGTGGATATTTTTCGAGGGTATCCTGACGAATCACCGGGGCTACATTATAAATTGGGTAAAAGACAAGATCATCCACCAATAGCAGCAGGTCATTGCCTTTGATGGCTCCATCGGTTCCAAATGCAACAACTACATCTACCTGTCCTTCCAGAAGTGCTTGATAGCGTAAGCTACCCGTGCCCAATTGTTTAACTTCCTTGAATTCAAAACCACCATAAGCTTGTTGTAACCCTTTCAGACCATCCTCACGTTCCAGGAATTCAGCCGGTCCACCTAATACCAGTTCGGAAGCCTTTTGAGAAAGATCAGAATATGTCTGAATGCCGTATTGTGCTGCAACTTCTTTCGTCATCGCTAACGCCTGGGTATCATTGAATGGAGATGGGGTTAACCAGGTCAGGTCATATTGTTGTTCATAACCATTCTTTACCGTGGTATAAATCTCCTGGGCATCCTGAATCGGATCTAGTTTCAACATGGTCAATAGCCCTGTTGAAGTATATTCCGGATAGAGATCAATATCGCCATTCATCAACGCTTCATGGGCAATAGGGGTCCCGCCCAGATTGAGTTTTCTTTGCACAGTGAAGCCTTCATTTTCTAATAATTGGGCATACATTTCCGCAACAATGAATTGCTCGGTAAAGTCTTTCGATCCGACGACAACAGTTCCAGCGTTATCCGCAGTTGGGGAGGGGGAACAGGCACTTAAAATCAACGCTGAGATCAGCAATACAAACACATAAGTAAAGATTTTCTTAGATTTAAACATTTAACTCCTCCTTAGAGTTTTTCCATTTGATTAATTTTCAGGTATTTGATACCTTCGTAAAAACAATGACCAGAACGATTCGCTGGTTAATGCTAAAAGTGCAACGGGGATTGCTCCCACCAGCATAATCGGAACATCATACAAGGCAAATCCACGGGTAATGAAGTCACCCAAACCGCCTCCGCCTATAAATGAAGCCAGGGTAGCGCTGGAGATTACCTCAACCGAAGCGATCCGGATTCCAGTGACGATTGCAGGGATTGCTAAAGGAATCTCAATTTTGGACATCACCTGGGTTTTTGTCATTCCCATGCCAACCGCGGCTTCGATGATAAATGCGTCCACCCCGCGGATTCCTGCGTATGTGTTAATCAATACCGGGGGAAAAGCCAAAACAGTTAACGCGATAAGTGAGGGGAAAAAACCTAATCCCAAATAGGGCAAAGCTAGAAAAAGAATAGCCAGGCTGGGAACCACACGAAACGCATTAAATACATTGATGACAACCTGGGCAATACCCGTACGCTTAGCAATCCATATTCCAATCGGAAGGGCGATCAGCAAACTGATAACCATAGCAAAGGAACTCAAAACTAAATGCTGGCGGGTTGCATTCCAAAAAAAGGACTGGTTGTCCATATAATATTCAAAAGCTTTCAGGAATAAATCCATCAAAAGATCCTGTTTCCCCTTCAGGAATAAAAGAAGGCAATTAAGCTTTGCAATGTAAACACATTATCGCACAAAAATTAATTACAGATCAAGGATTGTTATGATTGGATGGTTACACCATTCCAAAAAGCGACATAATCTTTTATTTCTTGAGCAGCATTGGAAGGTTGAGGATAATACCAGGCTGCGCCTTGATTTGTTTTTCCATCCACGACAATATCATAATAACTGGCTTTCCCTTTCCATGGGCAGACAGTGTGCGAATTGTTCTTTTTGAAAAATTCCTGTTTTATTGATTCAGGGGGAAAATAAAAATTTCCCTCCAGTTTTACAAATTTCTCACTTTCAGCAATCACTTTTCCATTCCAAATAGCTTTTGGCATATTACACGTCCTTTCAGTAATAAAAATTGTTTTGTTATTTAGATGATGTAAAATGATTATTTCTTACTAGCTAATGGGAAATATTCATAGATATTAGAAATTTCCAGGTCGATATCTTCCTTTAAAAACAGTTGTAACACCCGCTTCATTAGCATTCTCGATCAAATCGAGTGCAGATAATAAAACTTCTTTTTGCATCTCCCGGTCAAGAGGTGCACCTAGAGGTCTCCCCATAGGAAAGTTTGTTGAAACTAAACGGGGTAAATGCATTGATTTAATACGGTCACTGAAAACACCTGTGGCAATAACCACAGTTACTATTCCACTCTCTTCCATCGCTCTGGCTACATGTCCCACGGACACGTGGCAAATTGGTCAGACAGGAACCAGGATCAGACCCTGGACCGCTTCAGATTTTAGTGTGTCAATCCAGCGAGGAAGTGCATGCTTTTGCAACCGCATTTGAGAACATGCGCCGACAAAGGAATAAGCTGGTGAGGCAAACTCCCCAACTACACCTTCTGCAGCCAGTTCATTTAGCCGGTCAATTGGAAAGTTAACATTTCGATCCATAATGGCGCCGCGCACATCGTATCCACCATGTCTGACACCGAGCTGATCAGTAGGTGTATTCGTTGGAATTGAAATGAGTTCAGGTTCCAGTCTGATAAAATCTGTTATCCTGTCCTCAGCTTGTTTTTGAGTCATATTTTCAACGCCAAAAGGGTTTGGATCCTGTCCTTTGACGAAATGACCTGAAGAGCTGATTAAAGCAAAACGCATTTTGTTTATTGGGAGTTGCACTCTTGTAAATGCTGACGATGAATAGGTAAATCTTCCTGTTCCGGCATATCCTTTTTGTTGATATTGATAGATATGGCCAATAATTCTTTCTAAATTTCCATCGTCCAATGTGTCCCCTAATTCCCATAATAACTCCTGAAGAAAATTTTCAACTTGTTCGTCAGGTAGATCTTTAAGAAATTTGAAATTCATATCTGATCGGGAACCGTAATAAAACGAATTCTTAAATTGGCCAATTGTTTCTTCAGTCATAAATAACCCGCGTTGACATCATTATTATTCACCAAATGCTTTCCGAAATTCCTCAACAGCTTTTGGGCCATTCTCTGCCAGACGTTTATAAAATGCTACGCGATCACTTTCGCGATAATCGAGCCTCTCGACCGTAAATGGCGCTAACCGAACGCCTGCTTTCCGCCTTTTCACTACATCCAGTAGATACTCCAGTGAATTTCTGACACTGTTGGCGTCTGTCCAGTCGGATTTATAAACAGGGATCCCAGAGCGGTTGAAAATCCAGGTCATATTGGGCATGGATCCAAAATAACGGTGACAGGGTCCATCCAACACATCCAGCAAAATTGGACGCTTGACGCCTAATATATCACGCAAGGCTTTGGCGTGAGTGACTTTCTGTCCGATAGAGGTTAAATGCGGGTAATTCTCACCAGGATGTGCTTCATTGGTGTAAATAAAAAAAGACCCAATATTCTCTGAAGAAAAATCGTCAGCAATTTTATTCATGGCTGGCGCCGCCAGCCCACAATATGGTCAGGTAAAACTGCCAAATTCAACCACAGTAAATTGGGATTGATCGAGGATGTCAACCAGACTGGTTTTGTTTCCATCCAGATCCCACAGGCTGAAATTTTCAATTTTTTTACCGAGTGCAGGACTTTGATCAAATCGCAACCATTGTTCAAATTTTTCTGGTATGAATTCGTCATAATTATAGAAATCGGTCATTTTGGATCTTTACCTCTCTTTTATGAATGGTTCCCGCAACCATGAATCCAAGAATGTTCTTGATTGTTTAATAACTCGTCTGCTTCCTTTGGTCCCCAGCTGTTTTGTTCATATATTGCCAGGGGATTCTCATTCGGGTTCTGCCATGCTTCAATGATAGGATCAAGGATTTCCCAGGCTATTTCACTGCGATCACTCCTGGTGAACAATGCTGCATCTCCCAGGAGAGCATCCAACAATAACCGCTCATAAGCCTCTGGGATTGATTTTTCACCGAATACATCCTTATAATGATACTCCAAATCAACTGATTTTGTCTCTGCGATCGTGTCAGGCACCTTGGTTTCAAATTTTAGATGAATGCCTTCATCGGGTTGCAGACATAAAGATAGTGTATTGGAGGTAAATTTATAATTTTCTGGCAAAGGAAACATCAAATGCGGTGGGCACTTGAATTGAATCACGATTTCACTCATTTTTTCCGCCATCATTTTTCCGGATCGCAGGTAAAACGGAACACCTTGCCAGCGCCAATTATCGATAAAGAACTGAATGGCAGCATACGTAGGAGTTTGAGAATTTTCTACAACCCCTTCTTCCTCTTTGTAGCCACGGTATTGTCCCAATACAGAATATTTTTTCACCTCATCATGTGTAAATCTTCTGACTGCTTTGAGAACCTTAACTTTTTCATCCCGTTGATCGTTGGCTTTATAAGAAGCGGGAGGTTCCATCGCAACAAGACTCAACAACTGAAGAAGATGGTTCTGAAACATATCCCGCACCACGCCTACCGTATCATAATATCCAGCGCGATGTTCCAAACCCACCTTTTCTGCAACCGTGATCTGTACATTGCTGATGTAATTTCGATTCCAAACAGGTTCAAAGATGGTATTGGCAAAACGTGCAATTAAAATATTCTGGACTGTTTCCTTCCCCAAATAATGATCGATGCGATAAATCTGATCCTCTCGTAACACTTTTAAGATATCATGATTTATTTTTTTTGCTGACTCCAGATCAGTCCCAAATGGTTTTTCAATCACTACGCGTCGCCATCCGTTCTCTTCGTCGATTTGCCCGGTTCTACCTAAGTTATCAATAATGTTGGTGAAGAAGCTCGGTGGTGTTGCCAGATAATACAATCGATTGGCGGGTTTATCTTCTAAACTTTCAAGTTGGTTAGCTAAATTTGTGAACGAACTTTCTTCCTGAAATTTTCCTGAGATGTAATATAGTCGATTTTTAAATTCATGCCATTTATCATCATTAACCTGGTATCCAGCGAATTTATCAATTCCCTCTCGTGCAATTTTCCGTAATTCTTCATCAGACCATGATCGACCTGCAAAACCCACAATTTTAAAATCTCCCTTAAGTCTCTTTTTCTGGTAAAGGTTAAATAATGCCGGGATTAGTTTCCGTTGAGCCAGATCACCTGAAATCCCAAAAATTACAATTGTTGTTCTATCCATAAGGAGTCTCCTAAAAAAAATTATGATTGTTCTGCATTCATATAATGTATATCTTTTCTATCTAATTTGATGATGTTTCACCAACTTTTCTTACTAATAACATACAATCCATGATTCGTTTGTAATTAATGATGAATGATGACTAAGCAACCTTTTTTCTGTAATTTCAAATCAGAAATATCCATTTTTCTTTAACAATTTAGCAATTTATTTCCACAATAATGTTTTCCTATCTGCC
>PHBX01000015.1 GCA_002842045.1 Chloroflexi bacterium HGW-Chloroflexi-3
GGTTTGAATACGGGTTTTGCTTCTTTTCTTTTCATTCCTTAATTGAATCATATGTTTTTTTATTGTAAAGTTTTTTTCTGTACTTTTTGGACAGCCTCTAACTCAGAGAGTGTATCCTATGAAGATATCCCACGGATTGATTCATAGGATACGACCAATCAATAAACTATCACAAAATCTAAAACCACTTGAAATAAATTTTGAGTAAGGAACTTATTTCCTTTGATTTCTGTGTGATTTAACACATTTTTCCTTTGATATTTGTGTAATATCACACATAATACAAATGTATTATGTGTATTTTTACACGTTTTTCAATTGTTTTATGTGATATAATATGGCAAATGATAGTTTGAATAGATTTTTCAGATATGGAGGTTTTGGATTATGGAAAGAGATGCTTTCGAGAATTTAGTCAGTTGGAAGAACTCCAAATTTCGAAAACCTTTGGTGATTAAAGGTGCCCGGCAGGTAGGAAAAACGTGGTTAATGAAAGAATTTGGTCGACTAAATTATTCTTCGGTAGCCTATATTAATTTTGAAAATAATGATCGAATGATGCAATTATTCCAGGATGATTATGATGTTGATCGCATTGTTTTCGGTTTGCAAATTGAAGCAAACACACCAATCACCAGCGAAACACTCATCATTTTTGATGAAATTCAGGAAGTGCCCAAAGCACTTACATCCCTCAAGTATTTCTATGAAAATGCACCTCAATATCATTTACTGGCTGCAGGGAGCGCGCTTGGGGTAGCCCTGCATGAAAGGTATTCATTTCCAGTCGGTAAAGTCGATTTTCTGGATCTTTATCCGATGACATTTCTGGAATTTCTCCAAGCCAGTGACAATGGACAGCTTGCTGAGCTCATCAAAACGAATAATTTCGCTATGATGAAAGTTTTTAAGGATAAATTAATCGATTTTTTAAAAAAATATTATTTCATTGGTGGAATGCCAGAAGCGATATTCATTTATAAAGAAACCGGTGATCTAAATGAGGTTCGCGAAGTACACCGGCGGTTATTATATGCCTATGAGCAGGATTTCTCAAAACATGTACCTACAAGCATATTACCACGGGTGAGACTTACCTGGAATTCAATACCGGCTCAACTCGCCCGGGAAAACCGAAAATTTATTTATGGATTGGTAAAAGAAGGAGCCAGAGCACGAGAATATGATTTAGCCATACAATGGTTGCTCGATATGGATCTGGTTACCAAAATTTTCCGTATTTCAAAACCGGATATTCCATTAAGTGCTTATCAGGATACGAATTCATTTAAACTGTTCATGAACGATGTAGGTCTATTGAGTACTTTCAGTAATCTTGATATGAAAAGTTTATTGGAAGGCAATCGGATATTTGAAGAATTCAAAGGTGCATTGACAGAACAATTTGTTTTTCAGGAATTACGATCAAAAAAGAATTTAATACCTTATTATTGGTCTGCAGATAAGGGCACAGCAGAAATTGATTTTGTTATTGAAGATTCAGGAGTTGTTATGCCAATTGAGGTAAAAGCTACCCACAATTTACGAGGGAAAAGTCTTAAAAGTTATTATGATCGATATCAACCTGAAAAATCAATTCGCACATCCATGGCTGATTTTCAGGATGAGGGTTGGCTGGTGAATATACCTTTATATGCAATTTTCCAATTCAGAGAAATTCTCTAATCGCCAGAAGGAATTTAATCTCAATGCTGAAAAGAGAATCTTATGCCCTCCAATGCTCAACCTCACCTTTCATCATTCCTCAAATCATGATTGTGATGGTAAGATCATTGCGAACAGCAAAGGTGGCATCGAATTGGAAACACAAAAGAAAATTTTAACATTCTCCTATTTTTTATCTTTTATAGCATTAGGTCTGGTAAGTGGAGCTTTTGGCCCGTCAATTCCCTCTTTCGCTGAAAATACTACCAGCACTTTCAATGAGATCAGTTCACTTTTTGTCTTCAGCTCATTCGGCTATATCGCTGGTTCGTTCCTTGCTGGATTCCTGTATCATAGAATACCTGGAAATCAGATATTGGTCGTTGTTCTGATTCTGATGGCGATTGGAATAGGTCTGTTGCCAATTATCCAGAATTTATGGTTATTAGTGGGTTTAATTTTATTGATTGGTATTATGCAATCTACGATTGATGTGGGTGAAAATACCCTGATGGTTTGGTTGCATGGCAATAAAGTAGCACCATTTATGAATGGTCTGCACTTCTCATTTGGCATTGGATCCTTTACAGCACCACTGATTATTGCTCAATCATTAAAAGGAACTCAGGCTATCAACTGGGCTTTCTGGATTATCGCAATCTTGATTCTCATACCCGTCCCCTTTTTGTTTAGGTTAAAATCTCCAGTGAACCCTGAATTGAAAGCTCATCCAAGTGAAGAATCCAACCGTCTTAAACCTCCAATAGGGTTAATTGCATTATTGATTATGTTTTTTATATTTTTTTCTGGCGCGGAAATTACTTTTACAAACTGGATATATACCCATGGTTTAAAATCAGGCTTTGTAGATGTGGAAAGTGCTGCTTACCTCACCTCCACTTTTTGGGGTGCATTCATGGTAGGTCGATTTTTAGGGATAGGTTTATCACGGCGTTTTAGCAGCTATCAGATCATCTGGTTTGATATAATCGGTGGTTTTTTAACACTGTTAGTAATGCTGGTATTTTCAAATTCTGCCTGGGTTTTATGGGTTTGCACAACAGCACTTGGCTTTTTTGTCGCCACTGGTTTCCCAACCGGTATGAACCTGGCAGAAGAATTGAGTGCAGTAACAGCACGTATCACCAGCTTGATCTTTGTTGCAGCAAGTATCTCAGTGATGATTTCCCCATGGATTGTGGGTCAGTTTATCGACCGAGCTAATAGTCAGGTATTGATCTGGGTGGTTTTGATAAACCTGATAATGGCTGGTGTTGCAATGTTGGGAATTCATTTTTGGAAAAAACCAGATTTTCAGGCGGACCCCCAACCCAATGAAATTCTGCCACGCTCCACTTCAACGGATTGAATGGACACAGTCATCACCTGACCTACTTCAAGTATCTCTCCCCGTGGAATCTGCGTGCGGTGCAGCAAGCCATCCTGTTTGACACCAATATCGATGAAAGCACCAAAATCAACTACATTGCGGACTGTGCCTTTCAACTGCATACCGACTTTGAGGTCACTCATCGAAAGTATATCGTTCCGCAGAATGGGAAGGGGCAAATCTTCTCGGGGGTCTCTTCCAGGACGGATTAATTGATCAAAAATATCGACCAGAGTTGGTTCACCCGTTTTCAGTTCTGCTGCTAAATCAGGTAGCGGTTTTTGTCGATTAAGCAATTCCAGAGCATGTTTGCGATCTTCGATGGGCATTTTCAGGTCGATTTTTGCCTTTTTCATCACTTCTCTGGCAATCGGATAGCTTTCCGGGTGAATAGCTGAGGCATCCAGAGGTTCTTTCCCATCGCGGATACGTAAAAAGCCCACCGATTGTTCGAGTGCTTTAGGTCCCATCCCGGAGACCTTGCGAATTTCATCACGGCTCATGAAGGTACCATGCTGGTCTCGATGAGCCACAATTTTTTCTGATAATTTTGGACCAATCCCCGAGATATACGAAAGCAAGGCAGGTGAGGCAGTGTTCAAATCTACCCCTACCCGATTAACCACATCTTCCACCACGCCTGCCAGGGTTTTGGAAAGATCTCCCTGATCGACATCGTGCTGGTACATGCCGACACCGATCGATTTTGGATCAATTTTGACCAGTTCCGCCATAGGATCCTGTATACGTCTGGCGATCGAAACTGCGCCACGCATGGACACATCCAGATCGGGTAATTCCGCTCGCGCCAAAGGGCTGGCACTGTAAACGGAAGCTCCGGCTTCATTTGTCATCAAGTAGCTTGCGCCTCCCGTCTCACGGATCAATTCAGCCACCAGCTGTTCACTTTCTCGGGAGGCTGTTCCATTTCCAATGGAGATCAATGAGACATGATGTTTTCCCACCAGATGTTTAAGGATTTTTAAAGATTCCTGTTTGTGATTTTGAGGTGGATGCGGGTAAATGGTAACCGTATCAAGCACCTTACCGGTTGGGTCCACCACAGCCACTTTGCAACCTGTGCGATATCCCGGGTCAATCGCCAGTACTACATGGTTAGCTAACGGCGGTTGGCTGAGCAAGCCTTTCAGATTTGTGGAGAAAACAATGATAGCATGTGATTCAGCCACCTCTGTCAACCCCCGGCGCACATCTCTTTCGATAGCCGGTAATAACAATCGTTCTGCTGCATCCTGAATGGCCTCGCGCATCTGTTCATTCAAAGGTGATTTTGGATTAGGACGAAAGGAACCAAATATCACATTCTCCCAGTCACGTTGTTCCAATGATATACCTACACGCAGGATTTTCTCCTTCTCACCCCGATTGATTGCCAGTGTTTGATGCGGTCGAATACGATCTACCCGATATTCAAAACTGTAATAGGTTTCATAAACTCTTTTTTCATCCTGGGCATCTTCGATTTTATGACAATGCAGAATCCCCCATTGCAGGGCTTTTTCACGTGTCTGTGATCGTATATCGCTATGCTCACTGATCATTTCAGCCACAATGTCTCTGGCCCCCTGCCAGGCATCATCTATCGTCAGTACCGAGTCATTCAGGAAGGGTCTGGCAATATCATCCAGACTGGTTTTGGTGGGTGGCTGTTTCAGAATCCACTCTGCAAGACCTTCCAGTCCTCTCTCTCGGGCAATCATGGCTCGTGTACGCCGTTTAGGTTTATATGGAAGGTAAATATCCTCCAATTCTGTTAATGTCTGTGCTGCATTAATTTTTGCAGATAATTCTTCGGTTAGTTTTCCCTGCTCTTCAATGGTTTTTAGAATGGTTGCCCGCCTTTCATCCATAGCACGCAAACGTTCCAAGCCTGATTCAATCTTGCGCAACTGTTCTTCATCCAGACTACCCGTACGTTCTTTACGATAACGAGCGATGAAAGGAATAGTATTGCCTTCATCGAGCATTTCGATGACTGCCAGTACCTGCCTGGGTGAAATTTCTATTTGTTTGGCTAAAATATCCGCATATGTCATTCTGTAATCTCCGTTTGTTGTAATCCCTGTGATTCTATCAGAGGATGCTGATTAAGGGGAACTCTATCCCACTTCCTGGTCAGATTATTGTCCAGGATTGGATTATCAACATCAATCGACAAAAAAAAGGAAACATTCTTCGGAAAAGACTTTATTGATGGTCCATTTGTCTTATTTTCGACACAGCATTTGATTGCCATTTTGGGGATCATCCTGGTTGGAACACTGATCATTCTTTCCCAACGCCGGACAACACCTCAACAACGCTTACGCGTTCGCTGGGGGGTGGCCTTCCTGCTGGTTGCGAATGAAACAATGCGCATAAACCAGCAACAGCCAGCAAGCTGGCTGTTCTTCCTCCCTGGCCTTATTACCTTGTGATCATTGAATTATTGGCAGCATTCTTCATATTGCTATTTTATTCCCCATTTGCGATCAAGGACAAGGTTAAAAAATAAAGAAACGAAGGTTTTTTCTCTTCAATCTCAGATTTATTTCTTCGCAGACGTAGTCCACATCCTTTGGGTTTTCGAATGACAGGTTTTCGTTAAATAACAGGACCCGCAAGATTCGGGATCACAATTCTTCTCGAATTCCGATACTTTCAACATACCACGCCGGGTTAATTCATCAATCATCATTTCTACCATTGTTGGTGTGGTATCTAATTGTTGGGCGAGCGTTATGGGTGTCAATGATCCACCCTGATGGATTAATTCCAATAATTTATTCAACATACTTATAATCCCAATCTGGACGCGATTGCATACACACCACTGGCAGCACCAATCGAAACAACTAACATCAAAACGATATTAACAATGGTCCATTTCCAGGAACCTGTTTCCTGTTTGATGACTGCTACGGTTGCGGCACAGGGAATGAACATTAAGGTAACCACCATAAATGCCATGCCAACCGCTGGTGAATATGTCATCGAAATGGTTTCAAGTAGACCGAACTCTGCTGTCCTACCATATAAGACACCTAACGTAGCGATAGCATTTTCCTTGGCCATAAAGCTGGTGATTAATGCCACAGTTAATTTCCAATCCAGCCCCATCCATTCACCGACAGGCGCGACGAAATTGCCAATTTGTGCCAGGAAACTGGTTTCCAGGTCTCCTCCTGGAAATACCGACAATGCCCATACTACAATCGACATCATCAATATGATCGTGCCAGCATGTTTTAAAAACGAAAGTGATCGCTGCCAGATGAGGAGCATGGCTGAACGCAAGTTCGGTATATGATAAAGGGGTAATTCCATGATGAAAGCTGTTCGTTCACCTTTAAAGAAGATTTTATTCAAAATCACACCAACAATCATTAGAATGGTAATACTGGAGAGAATCAGACCCCAGGAGATAAGAAAAGCATTACGACCAAAAAATGCCGGTGCAATAAAAGCGATAACGGCCATGCGTGCCGAACAGGGTACAAATGGAGCCAAAAGGATCGTAAGAATTCTGGCAGGCCAGGATTCAATCACCCGGGTTCCCATTACAGCCGGGACATTACAGCCAAATCCGAGAAACAGTGGCAAAAAGGATTTTCCATGCAACCCCATCCAATGCATAAAATTATCCATGACATAGGCAGCTCGTGCCATATACCCAATATCTTCTAAAAATCCAAAAGCAGCAAAGAAGATAATAATAATCGGCAGGAAGGTAACAACTGCCCCAACACCACCGATGACACCATCCACCACCAGGCTGATTACCCAGGCAGGGGCATCAATGAGCCAAATCTGTGCTAAGCTGCCAAGTGGAACCAGAATTTTACTATCCATCCATTCCTGGATTGGTGTTCCAATGGAAAATGTAAGCCAAAATGTCAGGCCGAGAATAACTGCAAGTAGGATTAATCCGCCAATTGGATGGGTGGCAAATCGATCAATACGATCGGTCAATCCCACCTGTCCTAATTTAGGACGATTTACAGCTGCACGAACGTTTCTTTCAATCCATTCATAACGTCCCGAAGCAATCGCCAACCCGGCATCCTCATGTTGTTTGAGAATATCATCAATCGTCTCCCAGCGCTCAAGAGGAAGTACAGATTTCAGGATGTCATAAATTTCAGAATCCCCTTCCAGTAATTTCATAGATGCCCAGTTTTTGGGATAATAATCCGGGACAAATCCATCGATTAACTGATCAATCAATTCCTTTACGTATTGGTGATCCGCACTGATCTGAGGTAATCTTGGGAAAAACTCCAATTTTCCCTCAATGAATTGATCAAAGTAATCCAGAAGACCCCTGACCCCACTGGCACGACTGGCAATCATGGGAATCACCGGCACACCAATGGCAGCCTGCAGGGTTTTTGCATCCACCGTAAAACCTTCCTGTTCGGCTACATCAATCATGTTCAAAACAATCATCAATGGTGTTTCCAGGACGATTAATTCCGAAACAAGATAAAGACTGCGTTCCAGATTTGCAGCACTGACAACGGCTACCACCAGATCCGGTTTTTCCTGAAGGATAAAATTTCTGGCGATAATTTCTTCCGGAGAATTCGCGGAGAGACTATAGGTGCCGGGTAAATCGATCAGGTGAATGGTGTGATCATTGTGTTGAAATTCACCTTCTTTTTTCTCCACTGTCTTTCCAGGCCAGTTCCCGACATGCTGGTTGAGACCCGTCAGGAGATTAAAGATGGTTGATTTCCCCATATTCGGTTGCCCAGCTAAAGCAATCGAAAGGGTTTCCTTTTTGATGCCATTTGAGACGGATCGCTGCCTGAATTCGTGGTACAAATTCATTCTTTTTCTCGAGTTACCAGAATGGTTTGTGCTTCTCCCCTTCCGAGAGCAATTCTGGTATCTCTCACTGTGACAACAATCGGACCATGACCATAATTATGCGTCATGTAAATCATGACGCCTGGTGTAAAACCCAGGGTGGATAAACGTGCATTTATATTTCTGCCAGCTTTCAATGCACTGATAGTAGCGCTTTCTCCCGATTTGAGATCAGCCAATGTAATGATAGGTAATGATTGCATTAATGTGCCTTTTTATAATAAACCATATATAATGGCAGTTTATAGTTTCAAACCAATGAATTTTCTCTTGATACAATAATAAGGAAATTTTTCATCCATTGGATTATGAAATTATAATTTGTACTTGCAATTAAGACAAATATCAAATTTAATATTGACAAAAAATATTATTTATATCGTAAATTCTGGTGATCATTGACATAACAAAAACCGGGGTCGGATTAAAATAACACCCTGAGAAGAAGAAAAACTCTCAGGGCATCCCGATCATATTTTCTTTTATTCCGGGGGTGAACCAGCTTCTAATTTTTTCGATCGCTCGATGGATTGTAACGCCAGGTATCTTTCACCAAATTTTTCGACCTGGTCATTCTGCAAATCGAACTGATCATAATGACCTTCTTCTTCCGTAACCAATTGTTCGAATAACTTCTTGGTTACTGAGTCAGCGTTGGCAGCAGATTCATTCGCCCATTTGTTATAGTTAATTACTGCACCTTCTTCCATTTTGATTGCTTTTTTAAGGATTGCGCTTACATCCTGAATTTTCTCAACAGGTTCAGCAATTTTCATTTCGACGTCGCCCTTCAGGAACAAAATACGTTCTGCCAGCATTTCTACATGGGTCATCTCAATGATGGCAATTCTTCTAAACATGGATGACAAAAGATCATATCCCTGGTCATCCATATGAAAATGGAAATACATATATTGATGAACTGCAAACAATTCATCAGCAACCGCTTTATTCAATAACACTATACTTTTTTCGTGCATGACATACCCTCCCAAGAATTTTCTGATAATTAATTATAGTATATTCGTCTAAGAATAAAGTTAACAGGCATAAATTTTAGTCATTTTATGTCGATGTAATTTGTCACAATCCACATTTTCACTCTACTAATCTATACATTAGGCCAGGTAAAAATTTGTCCAAAACAACAGGTGTAAAATTGTAAAATTCCATATAATTAACATAGAAATTAAAAAAGGAGGCTTGAAGGATTAATGATTGACAACCTGTGATACATGATCACTTCGTAAAGGAAATTCCTTTGTTTGTATTTCTTTTTAATCACAGGTAGGACTATGCTTCAAGTAACTCAACTTTCAAAAACATATGGGCTTGATCCCATTTTACAGGATATAAATTTCACTCTTAACCCCGGCGATCGTTTCGGGCTGGTGGGGATTAATGGTACCGGTAAAACAACCATAATCCGGATTATTGTTGGAGAAGAAACGCCGGATAAAGGGGTCGTTAATTTCTTTCCACAGACTCTGCGAATTGGTTATTTGCCGCAAGGAATGAATATTGATGATAATTCTTCAATTGGATTATTCTTAGGCGGAAATCCCGAGGAGTTATCAGATCTTGAAGAGGATTTGGGTCGACTGGCAAACTCTTTAGCGAATCATCCTGAAAACCAGACTGATCAATCACAATTTGATCTGATTTTAAACCGTATCAACCTTATTCATGGCATTCAACATCAAGCACCAATCATCCTAAACGCGCTCGGATTGGGAGAATATGATCTCCATACCCCGGTTGCTCATTTGAGTGGCGGGCAAAAAACGCGTTTGATGTTATCCAAAGTCCTCATGCAGAATCCACAACTTCTGATATTGGATGAACCTACCAATCATCTGGACATTGGCATGCTCGAGTGGCTGGAAAACTGGATCAACCAATTTCAGGGAGCTGTATTGCTGGTGAGTCACGACCGCACATTCCTGGATCATACTGTTAATGGGGTTCTGGAACTCGATGAACACTCTCACAAGATCTCATTCACCCATGGAAATTACAGTGAATATCTGGATCAGAAAATTGCCAAACAGGATAAGCAACTGCATGCTTATCAGGATCAGCTGAACGAGATTGATCGATTGCGCAGAGCTGCTTCCGAAATGCGTTCCAAAGCCAAATATCGCAAAGGGGGCAAGACCAATCCATCCAAAACCGATGGATTCAGTATTGGTTTCTTTGCCAACCGCACCAAAGAAACCCTTCAAAAAGCTAAAAATATCGAGAAGCGGGTTGAGAAATTAATGAATGAAGGTGTTGATAAACCAGCACGAACCTGGCAAATGCGGGTTGATTTTCAGGAAACCCCCAACTCTGGTAGGGATGTCTTGATTTTAGATGATCTGAGCATTGGTTATGGAAATCTGAATCTGGTAAATCATATTGATTTGATCCTGCGCTTTGGAGAACGAGTGGCATTGATTGGAGAAAATGGTTCTGGCAAGACGACCTTCATCAAGACCATTCTGGGAGAGATTCCCGCGTTAAAAGGTAACTTCCGTTTGGGAAGTCAGGTACATGTCGGTTATATGTCCCAGGAGCAGAGTGAACTTGATCTCGAATCGAATGTTCTTGAAACCATCAGTAAAATATTATCCCAGAATGAAACAGAGAATCGCAGCTTTTTATCGAAGTATCTATTCAAAGGTGACGAAGTTTTTAAACAGGTCAAAAAACTCTCCTACGGGGAAAGAGCTCGTTTATCGCTTGCCTGTCTTGTAGCTCAGGGATGTAATTTCCTGATTCTGGATGAACCGATCAACCATCTGGATATCCCCTCTCGGACTCAATTCGAAAAAGCATTATCCGAATTTGAGGGTACCATCATGGCAGTGGTACATGACCGCTACTTTATTGAAGGGTTTGCCACCCAAATCTGGGAGGTGAAGGATAAAAGCATCATGACCCGGGAAAAACTGTAATAAAACAATAGATAATGAGGTGGCATGCTAATCCCATTTTTGATACAGGTTGAGGATATTTAATTATAAATTTCGATTTACCTTTATTTGTTTTAAATCTTTGAAATCACCCAGAAATAATGCTCCAGGAAGGGTGACAAATAAGATTAAAAATCGGGAAAGAACCGCAAAGATGGCAGCCTGATCAGGACTGACACCAATCAGCGTATAAAAGAAGGTGATTGATACCTCTCGCAGACCATATCCATTGATCGAAATTGGAAGCATAGTGATGAAGTAAGATAGGGCACTGATCCCCATCACCTGAACCAATTTCACCTGGATATCAAGACCAAGGTTGAGCAGCCATAAACCCATAAATATTACAAAAATTGAAAACCAGGAAACTACAAACGCCTGAAAAACTACCCAGGGTTTTTGTGCCCAATTCTTGTATGCAGTGATGAATTGATACCAACTTTTCTGAAACCACTTTTTAATGACAGACAGATTCAATGTAGCCATCATCATAATTTGAGTGTTTTTATCAGCAACTGCCTGTGGCCAGATGGAGAAGGAAAATGGGAGAATGGTAAGAAAAGCAACAACATTAACAAATCGGTCAAGCACAATCGAAGCAAAATTCAAACCTTGATTATGACTGAACTGGTTGATCTTAATCAATCGAATCATATCACCACCAATGGTCGAAGGCAAAAAATTGGATGCAAAAGCACCTGCAAGAACAATTTTTATTAGCTGCCATATGCTGACGTGAATGTCCTGAGAGTTCAGCAAAATTGACCATCTTAGGGTATTCAGTACTTGCCCAACAAAATTTAGCAACAATACGATAACGATTGTCCAAATCGGAATTCGAATGAGGGTTTGCAAAATTTGATCCCAATTTTGACTGGAAATTAACCAGATTAAAAGGACTACCGAAAATAGCGTAATTACCCATTGGAATGAATGGAATAATATGGATTTCTTGTCCAACCTGTTCCGCGATGATTCATCCAAAGGCAAATTATTTTTCATCCATCGTACCTAATCAGATTGGTTTGCAACCTGTATGAAAATTTCCATATACTGGCTGACGATGCGATTAATATCAAATTTTTCAGCCAATTTCAAGCTGTGCTTTTTAAATACTTTCGTTAATTCTGGATTGGTTAACATCCTTAGTAACATTTTTTCCCAATCATCATGATTTCCAGGGAGTAATTTGTAACCATTGTAACCTTCTTCAATCAGGTCAATAAATCCACCAATATCGCTGACTAACAATGCCAGGCCAGCAGCCAATGCCTGCACCCCCACCAGTGGTAACCCTTCTGATAAAGATGGCATGAATAAAATATCACTATTTAGAAATATTTCGCGCACCTCTGAGGGAGATACCCAACCAGTGAATAGGAAACGATCATTAATTCCAGCTTTATTAATCGCTTGCGTTATTTCCGACCGGAGCGGACCATTCCCCACCATCGTACAGCGCCAGGGTATGTCTTTCAATTTCGAAAGTGTTCTGATAATTTGAATGGGATCTTTCTGCTGGGTAAAACGCCCCGCAAAAACAACAATTGGTGGATTTTGCACAATCAGATTATTTGGATTAATGGATTCCAAATGAACACCATTATGAATAATCTGCACATCCACAGGGTATTTTGCCAGAACAAGGTTGCGTGTGAATGCGCTAACTGCAATCACACGGACAGCACTTTTCCATACGGCTGGTGTGAAAGGGTATACCCATCTGAACCACCGATCTGTTTTGTGCGGAACCCCACCGGGTATATCTCCCAATTGCGTGGTTATAATGTAAGGGATCTTGAATTCCCTCCACAATAAGTAGGCGATCCATCCTGCCGGAACTGCAAAATGAACATGTACAAGATCGGGTTTCTGGCGTTTGATTTCTTTTCTGGCTTTTATCCATCCCTGCAGCACAAATGCAGCCATGGTGATTGCACCTGCCTTGTAAGGTTTTGATCGTAAAGAACGGACACGCAGAATCTTCACCCCATCCAGGGTTTCTTTCATTGCCAAATCTTTATAATGGGCAGTAATCATGCTGACAGAGTGCCCCATTTTTGCAAACCCAACACATAAATCCTGTGCTGCTTTGCCCCCTCCACCACCAATTGGTGGATATTCATGTGATAAGGTTAATATTCGCAAATCAAATCCTTATTCTTGCGTTTTGCTCTGGCTTCTATATTCAAAACCGACGGTGCTGCGAATGGTATAAGTAGGTTTATGTTGGGCTTCGTGATATGTTCGTACAAGCAGTTCAGCGATCAACCCCATCAGAATCGATTGAAATCCCAGAATAAAAAACATACTACTGATCATGAATAAGGGTGAAGCAATTACAGAAACAGAAAAAAAGATCCTTCTAAAAAAAAGATACAACAAAATCAAACTGGAAATTCCCATAATCAGGATGCCAGTACCACCAAACAAATAAATGGGTTTGTTTGCATATGAATTGAGAAACTTCACAGTAAACAGATCCAGAATCACCTTGATGGTTCGCTCCAATCCATATTTAGCTTTACCATACTTGCGGGGATGATGGTGAACCGGAATCTCCAAAATTTTTGCACCGACTGAATTGGCATAAACCGGTATAAAACGATGCATTTCCCCATATAATCGGAATCCGGTTAGAACTTCTCGCCGGTATGCTTTTAATGTACAACCGTAATCATGCAGGTGAACTCCCGTGACAACCGAAATCAATTTATTTGCAAATAAGGAAGGTAAGGTTCTGGTGATAAAAGTGTCTTTTCTTTTAGCTCTCCATCCACTGACCACATCATAACCAGTGTAAATCTTCTCCAACAACAATGGAATATCCTGTGGGTCATTCTGTAGATCCGCATCCATTAAGACAATAATCTCACCTTTGGCGTGGTCAATTCCGGCAGCTATAGCAGCGGTTTGGCCAAAATTTCGACGCAAACCAATCACACGCACATGCTGAGGGTCTTTTTCGACGATTTCTTCCAACTTGGTAAAACTACCATCTTTACTGCCATCGTCTACCAGAATGAGTTCCCATTCCTCCTGAACTGATTGCATAGCATCCGTCACTGCCTGATGTAGCATATGGATTGTTTCTTCCTCGTTATAGACTGGTACGATTATGGATAAGTGCATCGGTTCACCTTTGTAAATCTCATTTGTTGATTAATTCTATCAGAATCTTACGGCTAAATTAGGAAACTTTACATTTGTTTATGAATCCAATGATAATAATCGAAGTAATTCCTTACTTTCGTGAAAAAATTTGAATCTCAAAGCGTTCAGTATCACATTGCAGAGCTGGCGACAATGGAGGAATCTCTTGAAATCCTAAAGCTTGCATTTGGAGCCAGACGTCAGGAGGAATTGGTGGTGTTGCCAGAAAGTAGTCTGCCTGAGATAACCAATCATTCGCAGCTTCTTTATTCCATAACCCGTATCGCAAGAGAAAGTCTGTTTCTCCACTATTAACAAAGGAATAATTCGTATTAATTTGGGCTGGTAATAATTGCGGGTCTTCCAGATACAAGAGCATTACAGGAGACATGCTGGTAACCCGCCAATCTATTTTTGCGCCTGGTTCAATCTGATCAGCCAGCTGTTGTCCGGATTGTTCAATTTGATCAATGACATCATTTCTACAATCATAGGTGAACACTCCACCACCAAAAATCCAGGTAGGCGAAAGAAGAAATCCTATCATCAAGAAAGATGTAAGTAATATATAACTCATACTAATATTTTTTTTATTTCTAAGAAAACGGTAAAGGATAAATACCAGAACAATCCATACAATTCCAACGACGAATCCCATAACCGTTGGAATTAAGACTGGTAATACCTCCAAGCGTACCTGTTCAAAACTTAAATTATATTTATTGGCCAAAATCTGCCAGAACTTTACTTCCCCCAGAATTAGTTGTCCTTTTCGCATCCAGGGTACAGGGAACCCAAAAAAACCATCCAGCCAATTAGAATAAGTTGGTAAACGAACAAAATCCTGATGGGTAGCAAATCCGAAAAGCGTTGTGGTCACCACAAACAATAATGAAATTATCCACCCCCATCCCCGCAGGTTGGTTGGTGATAGAGCAGGAATTAAAATGGAAAGCAGGATGTAACCGATCGGACTGAAAAATGAAATATACCCCGGTAGACAAAATTTACAATAATCATTTCCTAAACTAGCCCAGACATGTGAAAGAAATAAAACCACGAATAATCCCGAGAGGACTATTACTGTTCTAAATTTCCATGAATTTTGTTTTAGCCTATGTATCGAAGTGAGCAAACCTGTGATTCCCAAACCCAAAGTAACAAAAAAATGCCAACGGAATCCTTGCATGAATATGAATAAATAACTCAACAAAGAAATGGACTCAGAATACGATTTTTCATCCGGATTTCGAATACGCCAGGGGTCTAAAAATGGTGTGATCGATTGGGGTAACCATTTAACCCAATTGGTTAGTATTTCTGGAAAATAAATTGCGTGTCCAATCAAAAGAAATATACTGATCGTGGCTAGAGAGATCCAACCTGTTTTTTTCCCATGCTGCCAGAACATGAGTATCACAATAAACAGGGTAACAGGCAACATGTTTTCGCGAGTGAAAACAATAATGGCGGCCAGAATACTTCCAGCCACAATTTGCCAGTTCCTTCTTTTTTCCCCTAATAAAAAGAACAAGCTCCATACCAAAAGGAATGCAATCAATACCTGGGAAATCGCCTGGGCATAAAACTTAATGCCAACTGGATTTACAGCGATCAAAATCAGAATTAGAGTAGCGATTTTCTCTCCGGAAAAACGTCTGGCAATCAACCAGATTCCGGGTAATATCAGTACACTGAGGATGAATGCATACCATCTTCCGGTAATCAACCCTGGACCAAATATTACTTCCACCCAACCTGGTATCAAAAATGAAAGCGGCATTTTATTCATCCAGACACCATAAGGTTGATAAGGCGCAAATACACCGCTGGTGAGTAAGTAACCTTTTAAAAGGTAGACACCTTCATCCAATGAAGGTCTTAAACTATTCATTACCTGGTAAGCCTGAATCACATAAGCTACCAAAGCAGTAATTGCAGCGAAATACGTTAATTTAATATAATGCCGTTTTAGAATTTCGGACATGAAACCCCAAAATCAATAGGATACTTCTATTATAAAGTGAAACATCTAAGATGAACCCGAATTTCCATTTTTCCAAAGGAATGATTTATATATAAATTTCAAAGTTATCTTTGTCAGGATTTAATATGACATGGATATCCTTTTAACCTTATATATAGAATAGATTTATTATCAAACCAAAATTAGAATAAGCCTAAATATGATCAATCATTTGCCACTCTTTCCTTTAAATACAGTACTCTTTCCTGGGATGCCTTTGCATTTGCATATCTTTGAAAATCGTTATAAGTTAATGTTGAATCAATTAATGAATCACGAACCTGTTTTTGGAGTGGTTTTAATTAAACGTGGATTAGAATCTCTGGGTCCTCTGGCAGAACCTCATCTGATCGGAACGACAGCACGAATTCTCAAAGCTGATCCACTCAAAGATGGCTGCATTAATCTGACAGTTATTGGAGAAAAAAGATTTCAAATCAAATCGATCAGTGATGAGAATCCTTATCTGACTGCGACAACTGAGGATTTTCCAATTGATTTTAAGCGCCCGTTGGATGTGTACCGCCGTATTCGACATCTACGTAATCAGGTACAATTTTATTTACACACCATCAATAGGCTCGATGATATGGTCATTGATCTTGATCAGATTGAGATGCCAGATGATCCATTCTCATTGATTTTCCTGGCAGCTTCTTTGCTTCAAATTCCGGCGCATGAAAAACAACCAGCTCTTAATGCAGAGTCAGCCTTGGAAATCTGCAATACGGTAGAACGCCTGTATCGCAGAGAAAATGCTGTCCTGCGGAAATTGATTAATATAACCGCTGAACAGGCTCAGGGATTTGCGCTCTTAAATTAATTTGTTGTTTTGATATTTTAAGATGACCGCATCAAGCGTGGTTACAAATCGTAATCTTCACTCTCATCTTCGAATTCAGGAGCGAACCAGGTATCACTCTCATATTTACCAGAAATTTCCTGGTCTTCAGGGGTTACTGGATCGTCCATTCTTACCTGTAATCGAATGCCTGCTGTGCGAATGCCGTTGGGCGTCATTACTCTACGCACGGTATATCGAATAAAATAACGTTTGACAAGCTCATTTTTCAAAACGGTCTTAAGTGTTCTTACACTGACACAGGCCTGTTCCGCCAATTCCCCCATTTCTGTTTCCAGAATATCTCGCTTTTCTCCAGTGTATGGATTCCAATAACAGACCTTTCTGGTCATCATGATAACAATTAAAGCAGAGTGACTAAGTAGCGGTAACCATTTCTCCAGAAAATATTTGGTTACATAGATGCCTTTATCCGGTTGGATGATATTGGCTCTTTCATTCCCGTAGGCGCGCTGCAGCATGACCTTGCGTTTACTGGTCGCTGGAAGGTCTTCATCCAGATCAGAATTTTCTTGATTTCCTTTGCCTGGTTTTTCCCGATTGGGTGGGGTTGGAGAAACTTTATCTTGATCTGCCTGCTCGGAGGATGAAAATGATTCATTCACACCATTTTCTGCGAATTGATTCGAAACAATCACTTCTACTTCCACATCACGTTTATATAAACCTGATAACAAACGAGATATCCGAGAATTTAATCGGCTATTGATAAATTTCTTATTGAAATCATTCATGACCGCTATTCTAAATTTATCTGGGTTCCCATTAAACCCTAGTGGAACGATAGGATCAACCCAGGTCTTGAAGTCAGCCCGATTCATTTCGGGACGTAATTGACCCAGTACCATTTGCCAGGCTTCTTTGTGATCTGAATTTCCTATTTTGGTTTCCATCTTAAATTCTACGGTCATCTTTCGTCAGCATCAGAACCTTTCGTTCCACGGTGTTGATGTACGTTGCAAACACCTTAGATTAATGAGTTTAATGTGATCTATATGATAAAAATGCACTCCTCCATTCGTATATCTATTCCGGCGAACATCCAGGGAATTGACAATATTCAATTGAAGTAAATGAATTCCTCCTTTAATATCAATCTTTTTACACGCCTGGACACCTGCTTCACTCATTCAATTATCTCCATTTTCTTTAACCTACACGCAAATTTGATTGTGATTTTTTGATAATTATTTCTTCCGATAATTAAGTATATTTTTGGTAGAAAAATCTATTCCGAACTGATCAACATTTGTACCAATTCTTCCAGATTACGTGCTTTTTCGCCGGGTACCAGCTGTAAACGTGCACTACAAATTCGGGATATGATGCCAACCGTCTCCCCTAAGGAGATTTTGCGGCCTAACATCTTCGCCAGACGATTCTGCCATTTGGTAAGTTCAGCCATTTCCCCCTTCGAGAGAGTTAATCCAACTTTGTGACGGGGTACCAATGATGGTGGTCTTCCGGGTGGCCGTGATTGCGGATCGGACGTGATCCGGCGAGCCTGATAGAGTTGAACCCAGGCGTTACTGGATACAGAGTGGGAATCATGCTTCATATGCTACTACCTCTCTTACGATATCAATCGTGATGGTGGAAACGTCTGATTGCAGTACTAAATCAGTGGCCAGGGCACAATACCGGATAATTTCTCGTGGAACACCTTGCGAACGCTCGTACAACAATTCAAAAGCATCATCATCAATAAATGGTTCACTCCTTCCAGCAACATTCAAGCGGAACAGAACCATTTGTAATGAACTGGATAAGGTTAATGGTGGTAATGCCAACCGAACAAATACACGGGCATTTACGGCTTTGTTTGTTTCAAACAGACTGTTCATCTCTCGTTGCCCAAATGCCAGTATCTGCACCACTTTGGAGTCATAATCAAAATTATAGAGCCGGTGTAAAACCTCAAGTGCTTCCGGCTCCATCATCTGAGCATCATCCAGTATAATTACTACATTGCGGTTGCGGGTGTATTCATCAGCCATTAAACGTTCCAACGTATCCATTTGCCGCTGAAAACTTCGTTGTGTTGGAAGTCCAAGTGACAGGGATATTTGTCGGGCAGCATCCATACCTGATTTAAAGGAAGCTGTGTGAATATAACTGATAACCACCGAATCTTCAGCCGCATACAAATCATAGATACGCCGTGCCAATGAACTTTTACCCATACCCATGTCACCTGAGAAGAGAGCCAATCCCCTGCGCCGGGAGACAACCCCCTGTGCCTGTCGATAGACTGCTAAATGTTCAGGTCCCAGGTATAAATAGCGTGGATCGGCGGATAATTTGAAAGGATCTTCTTTGAGACCTAACCGTTCCATTCTTGCAACTCGCCACTCTTCATCGTTCAATGAGTTGAACATATTCACTCCTCTAATTAATCTGCGCCTATTATTGCATTAATTTTGGAAAAAATCAAGAGAATTACCGTTATTTTACATTAAATACCACTTAATTAACGTAAATAAGTTGAAATTGACCCTAATATGTGCTAATATACATTAAATTGACATAAATAAAGTAATTAAATGAATCTTTATGAGAATTACGCTAATTATTTCCAGAAAGAGGGATTATGGCAGTCAATATCACAATAGCAAATGAAAAAGGTGGCGTGGGAAAGACAACAACAGCCGTAAATCTTGCTGCAGGTCTTTCCTTATACCTGGCGGATCAACCTGGAATTAATAATCGGGTACTATTAATCGACATGGATCCTCAGGGACATGCTTTATTGGCCACCGCATTTGGAGAACATGATGCCCCTCCACAGCAATCTCTTTCTGCCCTGCTGGTGGAATCCCCTCCTCCTTCTATTCAAAGATTGTTACGCATCTCGGTACATCATCCCAATCTGTATGTGGTGCCATCCAATCGCGCTGCCATGGTGGACGCCGCCCGGGTACTACCAACATTAATGGCGAATGAATCCCGCTTGAACCAGGTTTTACAGCAGGTACGAAATCAGTTTGCCTTCATTATTATTGACACACCTCCCAACACCGGTGATCTGTTGGTGAATGCGCTGGTTGCAGCTGACCATATTATCATACCAGTTGAACCCAGTTATCTGGGTGTTTCCGGATTGCTGGAACTGCAGAACACCATTGAGCAAGTGCGAAACCATTTCAACCCTGATATCAATATCCTGGGTTATCTACCCACCATTTGCGAGGAACAACGCATCGAAGTCCGAGAGATTCTGGAACAACTGGAACAACGCTATCCTCACCAGCTGCTCGGACCCATTCACAAGGCCTCCGATCTGGCATACGCCCATTCAAGCCATATGGATATATTCACCTACAAACCCCCCAGACAACGCCTGCCTGGTCAACTTGCATCCAGTTCACGCGCCACTAAAGAATATGGTGATCTGGTCGAAACTGTTATTCAACGAACACTTACCTAATCATTCGTGGTAAGGAGGAAAAATGGCTCCCAGTAAGAAAAAGAGATTTAACGCTTTTGAGGATTTTCCAACAACCGAAGAAAAACCGATCGCCAACCTGAAATCTATTCAGGAAACAAAAACGACTACCCGTGTTATCGAACGCATTGAACGGCTAAAACCGAGCGAAATGATGCCTGATCGTTTCCAACCACGCCGTTTATTGCCTATGCATATCCGTCAATCTTTTTTCTCAGGTGAGATTGATTGCTATCAGGCTGCTGAAGAATGGCTAAAATACGCCCAGCATGATAGTGGCGTCAAAGCAGAGGTGGAGCGTCTCTTATCACTGGGAAACTCCTTTGATGAACACGGTCAGATTAAAGCGATCACTGGTTCATGGGATAATGACCCCAATGGGAATTTTGTGTTCTTAATAGAAACTGGCGAACGTCGTTTCTGGGCAGCCTGCTTACAAGTCAGTGCCAATCATGTTAAGGAAGAACCACTTTTACGCGTGGAAGTCGTTGAAAATCCAACACGGCAACGCCAGGTTTTGGAGAACCGCCACGCGGAATCCCCCTCTGCAGTTGAACAGGCCTGTGAAGTAGCCGCTTTGATTCTGGCTGAATTAGGAATCACACCGGATGGGAAAGTACAGGATGATTATGATTATTTTCGTCTCGCACGCGCCCAGCGGATGCCTGCAGGATTATGGGACCGCATCACCCCGATCATGCAATTAACCCGCCCCAGAATGGTGCAATTATTGAACATCCTGCAATTACCCAGTAATTTACTCGAAATAGCAGATCGTTTTCGCTTACCGGAGCGCGTATTGAGGGAAATCCTCATCCAACCACAGAAAAATTGGGATACATTGATCCATCAGAGTATTCAAAATAGCCTGACTTCAGAGGAGATCGCTGAACAGGCACTCAACGATAAAAACACTTCTGAAGGCAAAAAAGAGATTCCTCCACGTTCACCTTCAACCCCGGAGAAAAACGCCTACCGCTCCCTACGAAAATTCACCAAAGTATTTCGCAACATCGACCATCTGGAACAATCTGAAATATTGGATTCACTCGCCGACGACTTGTTTGTCAGTGGTCAGGCAGAAAGTGCAGCTGAAATCCTATCAGAATTATTGACATTAATTCAGGCAAGGTTGAAAAGAAGATAGTATTTTTATTATTTCTGATCAGAAAACCCACTTTCCTGCTGTATAACTCTTGATTCGTAACCGTGGTTACGAATCACAAGATTAGAAGGATTTTTTAATTTTTTACCTTTTTCGAACCAATGACGGATGCATCTAAATTAATTTCATCCTATAATTATTTATGTTCTCAAATCTACGCTTTCCAATCATTTATTTTTTTAGATCTTGAAAAATTACATGATGGATCTTCGAAATTCGCAAACACAAAATCTCGGAAAAATGGGCAATTATTTGATTTTTGAATAAATACTCCTTACTACCGTTAAAACCGCTGCAAATTGATTTATTTATTCAAAGGGTATACGCTGTTAAATTTACAGGGTATACCCTTAGGGTCGCCTCTTGACATTTTGACGATTTCAAGGGTACAATTATCAGGGTCACCCCTTAGTGGCACATCATTACAGATTTCTTCAAAATCAAAGGAGTTCATCTGAACCATGTTCATCATTGCCCTTGCGAATCAGAAAGGTGGTGTTGGGAAAACAACAACCGCGGTAACACTTGCCAGTGGTTTTTCTCAGCATCAAAAAAAGACACTATTGATCGATCTTGATCCTCAGGGTCATATTGCTTTTTCTTTTGGTGTGGAAAAAACACCTGGTTTATATCGCTGGTTGGTTTTGGATGAATCTCTTGAAGATGTTGTTCAAAATGTAAGACCTGGTTTAGACATTTTATCCAGTGATAAACGCACAGAAAGTGTCAAACGACACATCACATTAATGGATTTTCGCGAGACTCTTCTGTTTGACCGCTTAAGAATTTCGGAATATGATGTGATTTTATTGGATATGGCACCATCTTTGGATGTATTACACATCAATGGGTTGATTGCCAGTGATTGGGTTCTGATCCCAACCCGACCAGACGCGATGGCAGTTGATGGTGTCAAGGAAATTTTGTTAACCATGGGTGAAATTACCCAAAGGGGGCATCAATTTGCAGGGTATTCGATTTTACCGACATTTTTTGACCGGACCACACGCGAAACCGTTACCCAATTTCAGGATATCGTACATGCATTCGGCAATAAGGTATTACCCCCGATACCACAGGATACCCGCGTACGGGAATCTGCTGCTTATGGAAAAACACTATGGGAATATTCTCCGAATAGTCCGGCCATGACCGGGTACCAGGATGGAAAAAGTCAGGTGGGTGGTTATATTCAGATTGTAGATCGCTTACTGGAGGTAATTGATGGCTAATCACAAATTACAACGTAGATCGATTCTGGATCCAGCCGTTGCGGATTTATTGGCAGGAATGGAAAACAAACAGGCGGAAGCTCGCTTGCCACGCCGGGAACGTGAAAAGAAAGCCAAAGAAAGAGCCAAAATCCGTGCCCGCAGAGATCAGCGTGTCACGTACGATCTTCCCCCACAACTTAAACAGGCGGTCTTTGATCTGGCAGAATCACTGTCCTTACCAGCCAGTCAATTGGTAACGCTGGCCTTGCACCGCTTTATGGAAGCTTACGCCACTGGTCAGATTGATATTTCCAAATATAAGAAACCGTCCAAAAGTCCACGCTATGATTGGAAATTGGAATTTCCTGCAGAATGGTGGCAAAAATAGTAACCATGGTTACGATTAAGCTGATCGGTAAGCAGGATTGACCCTGTTCAAATTGAAGATATGGGTATTGAATGAATTATGCTTAGTTTTTTGTCTTTATTTGTTCGATAAGTATAAGATAATGTTTCAGAATTATTACAGAACATATTTTCTATTATGATTAAATCATAAATGCGCAGATTTAATAGCTTCAGCGCATTTATGTTGATTAACTCTAATTTTCTTAGAAGCGTAAGATGAGTGCGATCCGCAACAACTTACGTCCAGATATCCAGGTCATAGAAACGGACGCTAATATCAACGATCCGGAATTCGCTGATTTATGTGCGAACACACTATTGAAACTTTTGGAAAAATAATCACAAGGAGATCAAAATGGCTATTTCACGTCATGAAATGCTGAAGCGACTTAATGCACAAGTTGCCGCTGGGAAACCGATTGTGGGCTGCGGTGCAGGCACTGGTATTTCAGCAAAAATGGCTGAAGCGGGTGGTGCCGATATAATCGGCATCTACAATTCTAGGCGCTACCACATGGCTGGCCGTGGCTCGTTGGCCGGGCTGATGGCTTACGGCGACTTGAATGGTATTGTGGTAGAAATGGCGGCCGAGGTACTCCCTGTGGTGAAAAACGCCCCCGTGCTGGCTGGTGTCAACGGTACTAACCCTTTCCGCCTATTCCCGGTCTTCCTGAAGCAGCTAAAGTAGATTGGCATCTCAGGTGGGCAGGCGCTCGATGCTCGAAGCGCCAAAGAAGACTTGCCCACCTAGCGTGCAATTTGTGGCCAGGTGGAAGCATTTAAGGCGTTGAAGGTGGCTTAGAGAAGATTCAGTGATCGCAAGAACAGGTTCACACGTACAGATCTTCTCAATAAGGGAGAATTGGAGTTATCTTGAGGTGTAGGAAGTTCATATGACCACACGAGTCTTCATGGATCAACCACGCTCAGCGCTGAAGATCGATTTTCCGGTGGGTACCGAGGTTGATCTTTCCGAGGAAGGCCGTTGGCAGGCTTTGTGTCTAGGCGGCTTCAGGATGACAACATCACCGCAGTCTACTGCAGCCCGATGCGACGAACGGTTCAGACCACTTCAATCATCAGTGAACCCTATCGCCTATCACCCGTCTACACCCCGGCCTGATGACCTTCTGGCCGAGGTAGACCACGCGCCTTCGCCCAGCAGCCATTTCCATCCATGATGATACCAACGTGATGGGGGGGTTAAAACATCTTTGTTTGTCTGATTTACCATATACATCCGGCTAATCCTGACTTTCCGGTAATGGCCGATCGTGACTATTACCTAGCTCTCTTGGTTGGAGATAGTATTTCTGCCAGAGGGGGTCGGAGAGTGCCTGGTAGGCGACGTCGTATTCCTCCATCCCACGGGCGTAGTCTGGATCCAGCAGAGCCTTTCGGGCGTTTTCGTCGGTCGGCTCTGGCTCAAACTGAGCGATCAGATTACGCAGGTCGCGATAATGGTCGCGAATAATACAGGGCGCTAACAAATTTCCATTTCCTTTCCGATATGTTTCTTGCCAATTACGGATGCCGGCAAAGAACGGGTTTTTCCATATGTCATTCAAATTCCCCCCGCTCGCGTATACCTCGCGAATGTCCATTGGAGAGTAGGGCACAAATACACAAGGAGATACAGCACCGTTCCAGTCAATGTATAAATAACCCCTGTCTGAACGTCCTGCAGCCAAACATCCTTCAGTCAGTGTGCTGTGATTCCAGAAATCTGCCAGGAGGATATGACGCTGGCGAATGATTTCCCACACCCGTTTCCACATCCAGAGGCGCTGCTCAGGTGTGGGCATCAGGTCCAGGGTGAACGAGCGACCGATTGGAATGTAATGGAAGAGCCAGCCATACAGGGCGCCCTGTTTTTCAAAGAAGAAATCAATAAACTCATTAGAAAAGATTTCCTCAACATTGTGACGGGTAGCCGTGAGTGAAATACCAAAAGGTACCCCAGCACGCCGCAGCCTTCCCATGGCATCCAGCACCTTGTTGTATACTCCGGTGCCGCGTCGCTCATCGGTGCGTTCGCGCCAGCCTTCGACTGAGATCGCCGGGGTCACGTTACCCAATGCGGCCAGCCGTTTTGCCACCGCGTCGTTGATCATTGTGCCATTGGTATACATCATGAAGAAGACATCCGGATGCTTCTCGGCGGCGTCCAGTATCCCTTTTCCCTCGGAGCGATAAACCATCGGTTCGCCGCCGCTGATCACAAGAAAGCGCACTCCCCACAAGGTTTTGACCTCGTCGATGATACGGTCAAAGGTATTCCAGTCTAATTTCTCAGAATCTGCCCCTGCATTGGCATAGCAGCCCGGGCAGCGCAGGTTACACGTTTTTCCTGGACTGAGGGTTAAAAAACCAGGCGGGTTGGTTCCATATTTCTCATGGAATCGTGAAATTGCCGTTTGCTGATCACGCTTGATCATGATTCCACTGACGAGATTGTGAACAAGGCTTCGCATAACCGTACGGGATAAGTGGTGATCCAGAATACGGTCGGCTGTGTGCCAGATGACTGTGGAAAACTCGTTCAGATCCTCTTTGACGCCAGCTGGATGAGGAAAACTAGGACTTATTGGAATTCGAGCAACCTGAATGTACTTTTGCATTGCCTGTAAAAGTGCCTGGCGCAAAAACTCTGAACGGGCCAACAAGGGTGTAGTAGAAACCATCATTTCCGTCCATAACTTTTCTAACGTCTTTCTGATAACAGGTGTCATTGACATTTCTTATCTCCGTAATGAAATAAATTAGTTAGCAATTTGTGTATGAGGCCTTCTTCTTGATATGTGTTGCTTGTTCTATGGCCATTTGTGGTGCCCTTCATCTGGAGTTGAAAAGGCTGTTAAAAAAATCCAGGTCGGCCAGGCCAATTGGAATTCGCGTACATCCAGTGTTAACAGGGCATTCATCAAAGAATCGCACTCTTCGCGGCTCAGGTCATCCAGAAATACTCCGAGGTGTTTCTCGACCACACTTTTCAAGAAATCCACTATTTTCGAAAGTGCTTCTTCATACCAACTGATTTGGGTCAATTGGTACATTTCAACACAGAAAGGAGTATGCCGATTCCGCATAGCACACTCAGGCCAATCTCCTGGGGTAATCCTAATCAACAGGATCGCCAGCCAATACGCTGATCAAACGGTTGGCTTCCTGGGTCAGATAAAAGAGAACAGTTGAACAACCTGGACCGTATTGATCAGTGTTGGGCCAATACTTAACTCGTACAAGCCCAAGTTCTTCCAGCAGGCGCACCATTTCGTACACCGTAACTTTTCAGATGCCCAGACATTCGGCAACCGTCACGTAATGCACGGAATGTTCCGTTTCTCGATAGATTTTAAGGAACTGGCTTAATAATTGTTGTTGGCGGTAAGCAAGTTACTTTTCATAAATTTTCGAAAACAACTAATTTATTATATCTCACTTATTTGAACCTTGTCATTGGCTGGCTCGGGTGCACTAAAAAGTTGTTGAAAGGAGTAGAAAAAGAAGAGCCAACCAGTTAAGATAAAGATTTGCAAAAACCAAACACCAAAACAGAAGGCTCGTATGAAGTTTAGCACAAAAGCAATCTAAATGATGGCAGAAATAATGTCAGAAATAATGTCGGAGATCAATCTTCGAAAAGAATTAGCAAGTTACGGGATGATGCAGTTTGACCATTTGCTTCAATGTTTTCAAGACTTTTGTGTATACTATGTAGCGATCAGTCATTTTGTTACCTCTCTTAGGTTTTGTCACCCTTGAGTGTACATTATGATTGATCATTTTCCATTTGTTCGGTAGAGAAATAATTTACTATTCTACTGGCGAAGATGTGGGACCGCTCCAGGTTTCGAGGAATGCGGTGACTACCGCAGCGGAGTTTTCTGATGCCAGATTTCCAAACACTAACATTTCATTTGCACCGGCAGAACCGCCTGCCAGGTCTGAAAGTGAACGAAAGCTCAAAAAAGGCAGTTGATTTACATATGCGACCTGGGCAACCGCCGCTGTTTCCATATCCACTGCATCTGCCTGGAAATTCTTATATAGCCATTCACGATAAGAAGCGTTATCCACAAAAGCGGTGCCGCTAACTCCATGACCTCCAATAACAAGCCGAGGTTGCGTGGAAAGACATTTGATTTTCATCCAGCATCGATCGAGCGTTATCTGTTCAGATAACTTTTCGACAGCCTTTAGCATTGAGGGGTCTGACTTAAACCAAAAAATTTGGTCATAGACTAAACCATTTGTGCCTGGCCGAAGCACCTCAACAGGTTGGGGGAAGATCATTCCATAGCTACCATAATCCGATTTAAATAATCCGGGGTCCCAGGTCTCGCCTTTCTGACGGGCAAAAACACTCTCCAGATGCTGTCCCCATTCCGCAGGTATGACCACATCGCCAATGTTAAGAGACGGATTGACCCCACCTGCAATCCCGGAAAAAACAACCGCGGTAATATTAAAATAATCCGCGGCAGCCTGGGTTGTCATGGCAGCGTTGACCATACTGATCCCGCTCTGGACAATGACCACATCTTTTCCACCTAACCGGCCGAGGGTAAATTTATGACCAGCTGCGTTAAGATTGGTTTGTTCTTCCACCCGTTTGATCAATGCGGCAGTTTCAGCGTTATAGGCACTCATCACCAGGATTCGCGGTGTTTCATCCAGAGCCTTTAAATGCAATTCCACTGTGGGAGGTCGACAGCCACCCAACAGCAAGATAAGCATTACAGCCAGGCTGGTCAACTTTTTTTGCATAGCTGCACTCCTTTTGACCTGGATCACGCCAACGCTTGATCCAGGTCGGCAAAGATATCTTTCACATCCTCAACACCGATTGATAGGCGCACCAGACCATCGCCAATACCGGCTTGCAGGCGTTCTTCGCGCGGCACCTTGGCATGAGTCATGCTGGCAGGGTGTTCGATGAGCGAATCGACAATTCCCAGACTGACAGCACGGCTGATCAGTTCCAAACGATTCATTAGTTCCACACCGGCAGTTAATCCGCCTTTCAATTCAAAGGACAACATCCCACCAAATCCATTTTGCATCTGGCGGCATGCTACCTCATAACCAGGGTTGTCTTTCAATCCCGGATAGTAGACCCGTTCCACTTTCGGATGGTTCTTTAAGTAATCCACGACCGGTAATGTGTTTTCATTGTGAGCCTTCATGCGCAAGTGGAAAGTCTTTAAACCCAAATTGACCAACCAGCAGTCAAACGGGCTAGGCGATCCGCCCATCTTTAACCATCGCCCGATCCCCTTGCCGCTAGGATCCATATAATCCAGATGATGACTGGCAATCGCGCCGCCAACCACAACGCCATGACCACATAAATATTTAGTTGTAGAATGGGCAACCACGTCACAGCCGAGTGCAAGTGGCCGTTGGTGATAGGGGGTGGCAAAAGTGTTATCCACCATAACCCATGCCCCATGCTCATGAGCAATTGTAGCGACGGCCTGAAGATCTACAATATCCATAGTGGGGTTTGCCGGCGTCTCGATATATGCCAAAACTGCGTTGGGGTTTGCGTCAAAAGCAGCTTCCCATGCTTGAACAGAAACATCATCCATCCAGACCGTTTTAATTCCCATTTCAGCCGCAAGGTCGTATAAGAAACCAAACGTATTTCCATACAGGCAGCGCTGCGCAATAATTGTCTCTCCCACACGCACCCGCCCCAAAATTGCGGTTGTAATAGCTGCCATTCCTGAAGAAAACGCCCTCCCTGAGACTACTTCTTCAAGGGGTTTACCAGGATGATTACGGATCAGATCCATCCCTTCCAGAATTGCAATTTTTTGACCAAGCTGGGTCGCATTGGGATTTCCGAAGCGGGTATAAAAATACCCCGCCTGTTCACCTGCAAAAATTCTTCCACCAGTTTCCGCATCGGGGAAACAGAAAGTTGAGGTTTGATAGATCGGCGTGATATGAGCCCCTTGGGGGTTATTTCCTTCGACTGCGTGATTTACTAGCGTTCCCAAACCATATTCAGAAGAGACCTTCATTATTTACTTTTCCTCCATTGGTAGTCATCGGTTATCTCAGATCAAACGGATTTGTTGAGCGATCCCGCGCACCTGAGATTTCACTTTTTCTTCATCCAGCGTTAACATTTGTCGATTCTGCATAATCATTTTTCCGTTAATCATTACATGGCATACATTGGATGCTGAGATGGCATAAATAAAATGAGAATATAGATCATAACAGGGTGTAAGATTCGCTGAATCAAAATCGACAACAACCAGATCAGCTAACTTGCCGACCTCGATTGAACCCACACGATCCGCCAGACCCACAGCGCGGGCACCGTCAATGGTTAACATGGAAAAGACCTTTTCTCCAGGCAGAACCGTCGGATCTCCGGTGATCCCTTTCTGAACCAGCGCCGCCAGCTGTGCCTCATGAAACAGATCCAGATCATTATTGCTGGCTGCACCATCTGTACCAATGGACACATTGACCCCAGCCCGCACCATCTCTGCCACCCGTGCAATTCCAGAAGATAATTTGAGGTTTGAAGATGGGCAATGTGCCACAGATGTATGGGTCTCTGCCAGGCGTTCGATCTCAACATCTGAGAGATGTACACAATGTGCAAGCAAGGTTTTTTCTCCTAATAAGCCAACCGAATCCAATACTTCGATCGGGGTTTTTCCATATTTTTTGCGAACGAGTTCGAGTTCACCTTTTGATTCCGACGCATGGGTGATAAAGCCAATATTTCGTTCTTCCGCGATTCGTACGATATCCTCTAACATTTTTTGATTCGTGGTGTAGGTCGAATGTGCCTGCATTCGTAAATGAATCAGCGGATCACCATGATATCGATCCAAAAATTCGACCGCGGCGTTGTAATTCACATCCTTTCGATTCTCAAAACCAGGAATATTTGCAAAACTGGGCCCGTTAACCATCCGAAAACCGGCGCGGCGTACGGCTTCAAATGTTTCATCATATTGCCAATACATATCCGCTGCACAGGTTGTTCCCGAACGTATCATTTCGATCATTGCAAGCTCAGAACCTGCAACCACACTTTTAGCTGAAATAATTACTGCTTCGACTTTCCATATTTTCTCCAACCAGGATTCAAGCGAACAGTCATCTATCAATCCCCGAAATAATGTCATTGCCCAATGCCCGTGAGCATTCACCATGCCTGGAATGATCACTTTCTCACTCACATCCAGAGTTTGTGCAGGATCGAACCGTGTGCCCACCTGATCTAAAGCGCCGATCCATACAATTTTGGAATTTTTGACCGCCACAATGCCGTTTTGAATTATACGGCGTTCAGAATCCATCGTGACGATTGTGCCGCCCACCAGGAGAAAATCAACAATAAGAGACTGCATCTTGATCTTCTTCTTTCTTTTAAAAAGGTGAGTAGCGCCAGGGTACTCACCTTTTTCAAATCCAACGAAAAACTTATTCTTCGTCCTCAACAAACTGCTCGCGACCAGAAAGCATGAAGCTTGCGATTACAATCAACACGAGGAAAGGCAACACCGACAACCAGACTGCAACCTGTCCCTGTTCACCGGTGAAACCGTAGAAAGTTTGTCCGGCAAGACCCAATGCGACCATGATACCGACGATCAAACCACCCAATGAACCTACAATCATCAGGATTGAACCGAGGTTCTTTGCGACGCCAACGGAAACTTCTTCTGGTTTCATGATATCAGTCCAGATCAAACCCCAGCGTTTCACACGGGGATAGAGCAGAGCCAGCAGGATGGGACCCAGGACACATGCAGCCGCGAAGTTATTGATGGTAATGGTGATTGACAAGAAAGCAAACGGAACAATGCTGGCAAGGTCCAGATACCAGGCAATAATGATGCCGCAGGCAGCCGAAGCGGTCAGGGCAATGATTTCAAATGCTACAAGTTTCTTGACATTATTCGTAGTCTGGGACATATCTTTCTTGTTTACCAGTCCAAAGGTAGCGCCCCACATTTTATAGGGAATATAGCCGAGGAAAAAATTCCCGACGAACCCGAAAATCGAACCAATGCCCAATGTTCCCCCAAACAGATCACCAATCAAGTTACCAATGGCTGAACCCCAGGCCCCTGCAGGTCCAAATAAAAGACTGAAAACTGGAGGGAACACGTTGGCGGGACGAACTTCCGTAATACCTGGAATGATGGGAATGCCTCCTTTGAAAACGATCAGGAAAGCAGCGTAAATTGCCGCTGAAAGCGCCACCAGGATGATCATCCGAGTGTTCTTCCACATTGAAATTACTTCTTTCATTGTTTTTCTCCTTTTTGAAATTAAATGGAATCTACTTTACACGCAAAAATGGGTATAAAAAAATGATTCTGTCCTATAGACACCTCCTTGTTTGGATAAAAAAAAATGGAATCAACTTTGCACGCAAAAACGGGTACAATAAAATGATTCTGTCCTATAGGCACCTCCTTGTTTGGATAAAATAAATTATCTCCACTAATAAATCATGCTTCCGGTGGATGCATAACCATCAAAGCCTTTTCACAACTACAATCAAGCGACTCCAGTTCCTGCAGTGTTCGGACAAGAAGAGAAGCCAATCTTTGACGAATTTCTGACATCTTTCCACTAACAAACTCCATGTTCTCTTCCAGACCTGCTGCCCAGTTGATTGAATATGCAACCGCTGCATAATGAATATTTAACTCACGAGCCAAAACCACCTCAGGCACTCCGGTCATACCGACAACGTCCCCACCCAACCGGTCATACATGCGAATTTCAGCCGGTGTCTCAAAACGAGGCCCATTTGTGGCGACATAAACAGCATGCGAACGGATCTGCAAATTAAAGGTGGGTGCCAGTTCAAGAATTTTTCGGCTCATAGCCGGACAATATGGGACATCCATATTGGTATGAGTCAATCCAGATTTCTCCCCGTCGTAGAATGAAAACGAACGGCCATTGGTGAAATCCAGAAAATCGGTTAATAATGCCAATCCCATGGGTGGAATCTCGCGGTTAATTGACCCAACTGCGTTAGTAACCAAAACTCGTTTCACCCCCAGAATTTGAAGCGCTTTAATGTTTGCGCGGAAATTAATTTTGTGCGGCGGGGTTGTATGGTCAAGCCCGTGGCGTCCAAGAAAAACGAGGTCAAAGCCATCTTTTCGACCAATATTCACAAGCGCTGGACCATAAGGGGTCTCCACCTGTTTTTTTTCAAATTCAAATCCAGGGATCTCGTATATTCCCGTTCCAGCGATGATTGCAGAATTCATCCTACTCTCCATAAATCTCCAGATTAACCAAAATAGCGATGCAGATCATACGGGCTGAGAATGCCGTGCTGGGTGATCACTCCAGCGACTAGATGTGGTGGAGTAATATCAAACGCCGGATAATAAGCATCAATCGCGGGGTCGGTCGTTGGAACACCCCGACAGGACTTCATCTCGCCAGGATCGCGTTCTTCAATTTCAATCGACGCGCGGTTTGGTTTCAACTTATCGGGATCCAATGAAAATACAAAGAAGGGAACACCATGATAGTGCGCAGCAATTGCATTTTGGAAGGTACCGATTTTATTGACCACATGGCCATCAAGTGTTACCAGGTCTGCAGCTGTGAAATATTTTTGCACCTTACCCTGTGAAAGCACATAGCCGGGCATATTGTCCCCAATAATCTGGACCGGAATACCCAACTCGTGAACGCTGGGGGCTGTCAACCGAGCACCTTGCAGATAAGGACGAGTCTCGGGAGTGTATACATGGATATGCTTACCTGCTTTCTTTGCCATCGCCAAGGCTAATAAGAATGAGGTCTCAGCAAAACACATGGTGAGAATACCGTCACCGTCTTCAATCAGTCTGGCGCCAAATTCACCGATTATGGCATAGTTCCGATAATTTATGTCGCGCATTTCTTCGATCCAGACCAACAAAGTCTGCTCAACATTTTTCCTTTCTGCGAAGGCATTCTGAATGACCTGCATGGCCTTTTCAAGCCTGCGTGCCAGAGCAGTATTGGTTGGTCGGGTATTAACCAAACGAAGGCGAGCAGCCTCAAGGATCTCCAGCTGACGGGCAGCCGGGCTGTCGGCGCATTGACGCGCTGCCAAAACCAGGGCATAAAGGGCAGCATTTGCTGGTCCCCCACCCTGTGTCACCATCTCTTCAATTGCCCGAGCGACACCCTCTACATCCGTGCAGCGAACATAGGATTTTTCAAAAGGATATTTGCGGCGATCACCAATCACCACTGCGCCTTCCTCTTCATAGCGAGCTACATTTTCGCGGCGCAGCAAAAAGGGGAGCATATCATTAATTTCAGCAAGATGCATATTGATCTCCTATGATTAGAAACGGGTCAAGCCAGCGATCTGGCCATATCCCATGATGGAGAATGTGATTGAAGCTGCTACAAACAGTATTGCAAATGCCAGTACCAGATAATCAGCTTTTTTCATTTCCAGCTTCAAATAAAAGGTTCGCTTCTCACGTGCGCCAAAACCTTTCGATTCCAGAGCCATACCAAAAATATTGGTATTACGAATTGTAGAGATGAAGACCGGCACAAGTAATGGTAAGAATTTACGCACACGTTCAACCAGACTGCCCGAATCCAGATCCAGACCACGGCTGCGCTGTGCCTGGCTGATCGTTTGTGTGCTGGAAGCAATGGTCGGCACCAAACGAAGTGCAGTTGATATTGCAAACCCCACCCTGTACGGCATTCCCATCCGGATCATGCCCAGCACCAGCTCTTCATTTCGCGTTGTGCTGATCAGGATCATACCGGCTGATATCATCAGGGTCATCAAGAGGGTGCGCGCGATGCTGAAATAGAATGATTCCACCTTAAAGATCCAGAACAAGGGTGTTATACCTTTTGAAAACAAATTCCAGAGGACCAGGCTCGAAATGGTTAAAACAATCAATATATAGCGGATCCGGCGCAAGTTGTGAATAGAACCAGATATAACTAACTGCAGCAGTATAAAAAAAGTGACCGGCATCATCCAAAGTGGGTCTTCAAAAAGAAGAATTGCGATAAAAGTCAGTAGAAAAATTGTGATTTTGGTTCGCGGGTCTAACCGGTGAATAAATGAATTGTTGTCCAGATAAATCTCGGCATTCATCAGTCCTGCACTCCTTCAATGCAATTTGACATTTCTTCAGGGGTTAAAAAGGTATGACCAAGGCGGTTACTGAATTCAACAAAGTGTGGAGGGCGTAAAGAAGAGTCTCGCAGCTCATCGCCATGTGAAAAGACATCACGAGTAGCTCCTGAGAGCAGGATTTTGCCATCTTTCAAAACTAAAACACGGCGAGCATATTCTGCCACCACCCACATGTGGTGAGTAATAAAAATAATTGTGCTGCCCTGTTCATTGAGTCTGCAAACCATATCCATCATACTACGCTGCTCGGCATAATCCAGACCGGTTGTTGGCTCATCCAGAATCAACACTTCAGGTTGGGCTGCCAGCACCGATGCGACTGCCACGCGCTGTCTTCCGCTTTTTGTCAGGGCGAATGGATCTTGTTCTTCATAACCAGCCAGACCAACCGCCTTAAGCGCTTCTTTTACCCGTTGTTTGACTTCATCTTCAGATAACTTGCGCAAGCGCGGACTGAAGGCTACCTCGTCAAAAACCGTTTCTGAGAAGATCTGGTGATCCGGGTTTTGAAAGACATATCCCACTCGTTGCCCAAGTTTGAAAACACCTTGTTCACGCGTGGGAAGATCATTTACTAGAATCTCACCACCGGTAGGCATGAGCAAACCATTAAAGTGCTTCGCCAGGGTTGTTTTTCCACTACCATTTTGACCGACGATGGCAACCATGTCGCCCTCAAAAATATCCAGGCTAACACCATCCAGCGCTTTTACCTCTTTTGAATAAGAGTGTTCCAGATTACGGCACTGAATAAGTGGTCGATTGAGTTTCGCCAACGCTGCATGTTCTTCTGACACCAGCTTTTGATAAGCAGACTCCGATATTTTCCAATCGGTCTTCGTAAATGCTTCAAACCCTTCTTCGGGGGTCAGCGGCAGATTCGATTCGAAGATCGAGCAAAGCACCTTCGGTCTCCGAATTCCCATACGCTTGAAAAATTTAGGGATACCCAGAGGCATCACTCCCATTTTTTCCATAAGGTCCACGTCACTCAAAACTTCCCGAACCGCACCGACCTTAACCAGCTTTCCATCCTTTATCAACGCAACACGGTCGGCATATAACGCTTCTTCCGTCTCATGTTCGATAATCATCAGGGTAAGATCATCACGTTTACAAAGGCGGTGTGTGATTTCAAACACACCCATTTTGCTAATCGGGTCCAGATCGGTTGTCGGCTCATCCATAACCAACACGGTGGGTTTCAAAGCTAAAACTGATGCAATTGCCAGTTTCTGTTTTTGACCACCGGAAAGGGTAGAAGGCGGCCGATGTCGAATCGCATCCAAACCGACATAATCCAGGTTTTCATTAATTCGGCGACCTATTTCCTCACGCTCCACCGCAAAGTTTTCAGGTCCAAAAGCAACTTCCAACTCAACATTGGTAGAAAATAGCTGCGCTTCAAAATCCTGAAAAACCATACCAACAATCTCAGCCATTTGGGCAACAGTATTTTCACGAGTCTTACGCCCCATGACAGTTACATCACCAATCAGCTTGCCTTTTTGAAAATGGGGAATCAACCCATTGATTGTCGCAGCCAGCGTGCTTTTGCCCGCCTCACTAGGACCCATCACTACCAGAAACTCTCCCTTTGATAGGTCTAAATTGATTCCATTCAGGGCAAATTCCTTTTGACCGCGGTAACGATATTGAAGATCACAAATTGAAACAATAGGCTCCGACATTTATCCTCCTGAATGACTTTGGCTCAAAACTCACCGGCCTGGTAAGGAAACTTGCGCATGAGGGCTTTCCAAATCGTCTGTTCGTTTTCAATCGTCTGATCCATCGACTTCATTGCCAGACATATATATAAAGCATGAATTAATGCATACTGCGCAATCCGCGAGGAGATGGTTTCGGGCATGCTTTCTTGTGTCACCGAAAGCAGAACTACATCGGCATATGTGGTGATCGGTGAAAGGGTGTTGCCCGTGATGCAAATCACCGGCACACCTGCGCGTTTCGCTTCGGCAGCCGTACGGCGCGGGTCGTACGAATCGCCGGTTTGCGAAATGACGACCAGAACATCCTGCGGGGTTAGTAAAGATACCTGCATGACCTGCAAATACGAATCCGTCTGGACCTGACAATTCATACCCAGACGGAGAAGACGGTTATACATTTCATGAGCCATCGGTCCGGATGTACCAACCGCAACGATCAGGATCAACCGGGCACAAGACAATAAGTTCAGCGCTTTCTGAATGGCATCTTCATCCAATAATGCCAGCGTTTCGTCAAGTGCCTGTTTATTGCCAAGAAGCACCTTGCGGGCAAGTACCACCGGGTCATCTTCGATAGAAATATTGCTATGGATCAACTGTGGCGAGTAGGGCAAAGCCTGTATGAGCGCGATCTTGAACTCCAGCCAACCTTCATATCCTAATGTCCGGCAGAAACGAACTGCCGTGGCATCACTCACCCCAGCTTGATTGGCAATTTTTGCCAGGGTCATGCGGATTATCTTTTCGGAATTATCCAGAACATACTCACCAATTTTTCTTTCCGCTGGCGATAACGAGGGCAATAAACCGCGTAATCTTGCCAGAGTATCCCCTTCCAAACCAAAATTCTGCAGTTGATCCATATATGCTCGTCCTTGGAAAGCACATGATAATAATAATATGTCGTTAAAACATTGGAAAGTGTAGTAATACTACTATTTTTTCTATTTTAGTGAAATTTCACAACAAAGTCAAGCAAAGTAACAAGAGTGTTGAAAAACAAGTAACAGATTGTTTATGAAATCTCTTCAAAAAAATATCCATTTTTCCATTACAGGTGTCAATTTTAGTAGTTATTAAACACCCTGCCCCTAATTATTGGAAAGATACATACATATTATCTTTAGAAATAAATTAGAATAAGAAGCATACTAATTTTCTGATTTTAATAAGAGTATGATCGAAGAAAATTTAATACCAGGATTCCAAGAGATTTCCAGTAAACAAACAATCTCACAAGTAACTAGAAATTATGAATCCACACAATCATCAACCATTTACACTTGAAGCTGAAATCCCTGAAACTATGATTTTGTGTATTCATGGTATTTTGGGTTCTCCAGGACAATTTCAAACATTTTCTACCCTTTTTAATGGAAAAAATATCAGCGTGAAATCTCTCTTATTACCGGGGCATGGAAGTAATGGAAAGGAATTTGCGTTCACGAAACCGACTGCATGGCAAGACCATGTTGATCAAGAAATCTCCAAACTTAAGGAAAAATATGAATTTATATATCTGATGGGACATTCATTAGGGGGATTAATTGCTTTGAATGCCTCTATAAAACAATCCATAAACGGAATTGTTTTACTGAATACACCCATTCGGACCAGGATTACCTGGCAGCAAATATCTCTATCATTTCGAGTTTTAATCAGTTCGAAGGAAAAAAATAATCTTATCCTTCAAACCTATCGAGAATCGTTTGGAGTGGATTTAAAAGACTGGTGGACAATCCCTTTATGGATTCCAAGATTGTTGGATGTAAATCGTTTCGGAAAAATTATTCTGAATAAACTACAGGATGTCAATTCTGAGGTGCTCATTTATCAATCCAGGCAGGATGAGACTGTTGTTCCAGGTAGTGCAGAAATACTAAAGAACAGTCTACACCAATGTCGTGTTACCTTGAATTACTTAGAAAAATCAAAACATGCATTTTTTGAGATAAATGAATTGCAAGTAATCATTAAAGATGTAAAGAATTTTATTGCTGATGATCTTATTAAGAGTCATTTAAAGTAGTTAATTAAGTAGTGATATGAATCACGTGCAAAATTTGCACTCACGAGTCGGGCAAGAATTGCACTCACTAGGAGGGCAATATTTGCATGCTGGCTGCCTTAATGCAAAATTTTCATGCTGGCCAACAGGAAACAATTGCCTTAAGGCCTTAAAGAAAGAATTGCACACAGGCCAGAATGCAAAATATGCACACAGGCAAAACAAGAAATAACCTCTTCAAACATTAATGCGCATAGGTGTATAACTGATCACCATCATAACTATAAGTAAAACCTATTACCCATTAAATCACCTGATCCCCATCCTGGGGAGAGTAGGGGATCAGGTTTAGAATAGGGACGAGGATTATGGCAATTTAGAACTTAAGGAATTACTCCTCCGATTTGGTTATTTTTTCCCGGGTTTTCCACCACCCAGGTATTTCAGGGCGTCATATGCCTGTACCAGGCCATAGCCATAGTAGTCATCGCGGCCGGGGTCACCCAGATCCATGGCTGTGGCTACCATCGCTTCACGAATCTGTACATTGGTCAGGGAGGGATTCCAGCTCCAGATCAGGGCGGCTACTGCGGAGACATGCGGGGTTGCCATGGAAGTACCAGCCCAGGCTTCGTATCCGCTGGCTGGAAATTCAAAGGTGCTAACTACAGTCGCTACCGATCCAATTTTATTGGCAACCAGGTATTGCCCATCTTCCTGGCTGATGGAAACAGCAATTACATAATCCCCTGCTTCACCAAGAGTACCGGCGAATAGACCGGGTTTATTGTTATAAATTACTGCGGCTTCTCCACCGTTTTGTGTTACTTTTGTGACCTTTTCCGCAAATGATACTGACCCGCGGGAACATAACACCACTTTTCCAGTCCAGTCTGCAGCTGGATCAGTAGCCAGACAGAATCCACCATCCACCAGTTCACCTGAAGCTGCACCGGTTGGTGCAAATTCCATCCCTAAGGCTTCATACGAAACACCATCAACTGTGACAGATGCGGTAGAAATGAAAGGAACTGTACTAAGCACATTCACACCTGGTGCGGCCAGTTCGACCTTCTCATTGTGTTGGGAAAAGTCTGCAACAGTGTAGGTGGAATCGATGGCTGCGACTGAAATGACTGAATCATAGGAAGCTGGGTAGTGTAATTCTTCAATACCATCATTACTGGCAGCTGCAACGGAAAGAATACCTTGAGCATAGACATTATTGAATGCTTGTTCTTCCTTCCCGCTTTTGTTGGTTCCACTAAGGCTCATGCTGATGATATTGGCACCATTATCTGCACAGAGAAAAGCTGCTTTAATCAAATCAGACGCATGTGCTTTGGAAACCCACAATCCGTCATCACCGAAAATCTTAACAATGTATAGTGATGCAGTACCTGGAGTGACCCCAACCACACCGTATTCATTGTTCTGGGCGACGATTGTACCGGCTACATGCGTTCCATGGCCATAACCATCGAGAGTCCATAGGAAAGTATCATCGCCATTGGTTTGTGAATAACCACCCAGAACATCGACACCAACAAAGTCTTCATGTTCTGTATAGAAACCAGTATCAATGATGCAGACCGTTCGGCCAGCGCCAGTTGGGGCTTTTTTGTCAATTCTTCCATCACGATTGGCATCCCAGATATCGCGTGCCTGCACCATGTCGACACCATAGGGTACAACTTGCTCAGGTAGAATGGTTTCAGCTGTCATGGCTGCCGCTTCGGAGGGCATATTGCGTACCAGCTCACGAATTGGATCTTCCTCAATGGAGATCACATTGGGATTGCGACGAATGCCATTTAAGGCACTTTCTGGCAAACTGACTACAAATGAGTTCAGTTCATCAAATTGATAATGGAAGGCAGCTCCTGCATTTTTCAAAGCAGTTTGTACGCCTGCCTGTTGACCCACACGATATTCCACAAAGACTCGCACTTCTGGCTCACTGGACGCCGGAGTAATCGAGCCCATAACAAAAAGCAAAGCGATAATCAATATGATACTTCGCGCGAACAAAGTTAACTTCATTATTATCCTCTTTCTATACAAATGGAAAATCACTCGTCTCTATTTTCTTAAGACGCGAAAATCTTCAAATCGATACGCTCGAATAAAAAATTCGTTTGAAGTGCATGAAAATTAAATAATTCCCGTAAAGTCATAGTAAAATTAGCTGGGGATTACCAATTACTACCAGCCTGGATTCCTATAAATGAATGAAAAAGTGAAATGAGAGATCATGAAAAAACTCAGTGTTGTCATCCCGGTTTATAACGAAGAAAAATACATTTCCACCACAATTCATCGCGTGTTGGATGTGAAGCTGGAGGATGAACCCATTGAAATTGTGGTAGTGGATGATGGCTCTAAAGATCGCACGGTGGAGATTTTGCAGGATCTGGCAGCCGAACATCCTGAAATTAAGGTCTATCAACAACCTGTTAATATGGGGAAGGGGGCAGCCTTACGCCGTGGTTTTCAGGAAGCCAGTGGTGACATTATCCTGATTCAGGACGCTGATCTGGAATATGACCCGGGGGATTACCCGACCTTATTAAAACCGATTCTGGATGGCAAAGCGGATGTGGTGTATGGTTCGCGTTTTCTGGGTGGACCCCATCGCGTATTGTATTTCTGGCATTTCGCCGGCAATCAATTCCTGACCCTGTTATCCAATATCACTACCAATTTAAATTTAACGGATATGGAAACAGGATATAAAGTATTTCGGGCTGAAGTGATAAAAGGGATCCCTCTGAAATCAAACCGCTTTGGGTTTGAACCAGAAGTGACTGCTAAAATTGCCCGGCGAGGTTGGCGGATTTTCGAAACACAGATCTCTTACTTTGGCAGATCTTATGCAGAAGGCAAGAAAATTGGCTGGAAAGATGGCTTTCAAGCGATCTATTGTATTATCCGCTATGGTATTGCTGATTAAGACAACCAAATGATGAACCAACAATCCCTTATTAATTTACTGCAAAAAGTCCAGAATGGTCATATTTCCATTGAAGAGGCTTTACAGTCACTCAGAAACTATCCCTATGAAAATATTGGTGATGTCGTGCGCCTGGATCAACAGCGTGCGCTACGATGCGGGTTTCCGGAGGTGATCTTCGGTGCAGGCAAGAGTGAAGAGCAACTGCTGGCAATTACGGAACGGATCTTATCTCAGGAAAGCGACCTGCTCATTACCCGGCTCGCCGAGAATTTAGCCCATAAAATTGTGGAAACCTTCCCTCAGGTGAAGTATCATCCCATTCCCCAAATGCTCAGCTGGAGGTCAAATCCCGAGCCGGGGAAAGGTCGTGTGCTGGTGTTAACCGGCGGGACAGCAGATATCCCGGTGGCAGAGGAAGCTGCCCTCACAGCAGAAATGATGGGAGCCAGCGTAACCCGGATCTTTGATGTGGGGGTGGCAGGTTTGCATCGTCTGTTGGATAAAATCGACCTGTTGCTTTCTGCCAAAGTGCTTGTGGTTGTGGCAGGCATGGAAGGGGCTTTACCGAGCGTGGTGGCTGGATTGGTGAGCGTACCGGTGATTGCCGTCCCAACCAGTGTGGGTTATGGAGCCAGTTTCAATGGTCTGGCTGCGTTACTGGCTATGCTGAATAGCTGCGCCAATGGTGTCTCAGTGGTAAACATTGACAACGGCTTTGGAGCAGGCTATCAGGCTGCCTTGATCAACCGGCAAAGTTTAATAAGTACCGGACAGCATGACTGATCTGGATTCAACTTCCCTTATTAAATGGAAGCGTCTGATTGAATGGCTGCAGACCTATGATCAGATTGGTGTTGCATTATCCGGGGGAGTGGATAGTGCCCTGGTTTGCGCTGCGGCTGTTCAATCCTTGGGTAAAAAACAGGTCAAGGCTTACACGATAGAATCCCCGATGGAAATACCCCGGGAAGTTGAGGATGCGAGGCTTGTTGCAGAAATCCTGGGTGTTGACCTGTTCCGGATCCCATTGGATGAATTGGAAATCGAGGATATTCGTTCCAATCCATCACAACGTTGTTATTTTTGTAAAAGGGAACGCTTGAAAATGATTAAGGATCATTCACTCCTATCGGGGATCAATCAACTGCTGGATGGAACCAACGCAGATGATCTCAGCGATTACCGGCCGGGAAGACAGGCATTGCAGGAATTGGGCGTTTTGAGTCCTTTAGCAGTAGTAGGCATCACGAAGGCAGAAGTGCGCCAACTGGCAAAATGGCAAGGAATTCCCGTCTGGGATAAACCATCCACGCCCTGTCTGGCGAGCCGTTTCCCATATGGGATTGAAATCAACCACCAGCGTTTACACCAGATTGCCTGTGCTGAAGAGATACTGAAGATTATGGGATTCACTGAATTTCGGGTTCGTTATCACGAGAGTGTGGCGAGGATTGAAGTTCCCTCCAATGAATTTGATCATGTCCTAGTCCAGCGAGAAAAAATTATTGAAACGATTAAAAATTGTGGTTTCCTGTATGTCACGCTGGATTTGCAAGGGTTTCGGAGTGGAAGTATGAATGAGGGATTGATATGACGAAAATATTATATGTAGATCCTTTTTCTGGGATCAGTGGGGATATGCTTTTGGGAGCATTTCTGGATGCTGGCTTACCTTTAGACGTACTTAAAAATGCTTTTGAGTCTCTTGATTTACCAGAATCGTTTCATCTCACTTTTCGTACAGTAAAGAAAGTTGCCATCCAAGCAGGGTATTTTAACATCGAACTCGAACATGCAGCAAGTGACCAGGTTCAGTACCAGCATCGTCATATGTCTGATATTCGTCAGTTATTGACTCTCAGTAAATTATTGCCCGGGGTGAAAGAATATAGTCTGAAAATCTTTGAATTGCTTGCGATTGCTGAAGGTATTGTCCACGGCGTTGATCCGGAGGAGGTACATTTCCATGAGGTAGGCGCGACCGACTCGATTCTCGATATTGTGGGTATGTGCACTGCTTTGGATTATTTTCAGATTGATGAAGTATATTCTTCCCCATTACCCTGGTGTGAAGGGACAGTCAATACACAACATGGTCCAATGCCAGTGCCTGCGCCAGCTACCATAGCTCTTTTGCAGGCTTGTAATGCTCAAATGCGTCCTTTCTCTGCTTCGCTGGAGTTGATCACCCCAACAGGTGCTGCTTTCCTGGCGGCCTTCGCGAAATTTGAGAAACCAGCCATGACACTGGAACGGCAGGGGAGTGGAGCTGGTTCGAAGGATACCCCATGGCCAAACATCCTGCGCGTGATGATGGGCGAAAGTCGGTCTGAGAACAACAATGATCATATTGTGATTGAAACCAATATTGATGATATGAATCCAGAGTGGTATGGGCATTTGATGGATCGTTGCTTTGCGGTTGGAGCATTGGATGTTGCTTATGAACCGATCTTCATGAAGAAAAACCGGCCAGCAACAAAGATTACGATCATCGCCAATCGCTTACAGGAAGCGCAACTGGCAAAATTATTATTAAAGGAATCAACTTCATTTGGTGTGCGAGTTTATCCGATCCGACGCTATGAAGCTGAACGTGATTTTCTAAATATACAAACAGAGTGGGGGACTATCAGAGTTAAACGGAAATGGCAGGATGGAAAAGTGATTCAAATTGCACCGGAATATGAAGATTGTCACAGAATTGCCCTTGAGCACCAGGTTACCCTGGGAGAAGTCATACAAAAAGTGATGCTTGTTGTAGGGAACGAAGAGGGAAAAAGATGGGTATTGTTATAGATCCAGCCTATCATGATTGTTTGCGGGATTAAGACTGCAAAAAAAAGCCAGAATCCAGGTGTAAAGATACCCAGACTATTTTGACTTGAATACATGGTGTGTAAAACCTAACTATCAGGACAGTGTTCAGCTCCTACAAAAGGTTATATTTGGTACAATAATTGCATAGAAAGGACCTTACAGAATTGTTAATTCAGAAATTCTCGATTCTCTCAGGTTGTAAAGAGAAAATATGACTTTTGGACTGAAAAAAATCTATAATCAAAGTAGAGAATTTGTGGATACAGGTGTATGCAAAATAATATTTCAGTCCCTATTTATCAAAGGAACAACGTGAGTGTGATGCCGAACAGTGATATGTACATCTCTGGCAAAGTACTCTTGTCTTATCTCAATGAGCTGGTGGCTCTGGTGGGGGAGAAGAGTGTGATCATGGTATTAAAACGCTCTGGGTGGATGGATTATGTTCGAAAAATTGTGAATACCCGCCACGAAAAAACAGCTCCTTATGAAGCACTGATCAATATCAATCAACAGGTCGAAGATATTTTTGGTAATACAGCATTAAAAACCCTGGTGTATTCATCTGCGAAACGCAGCTTTGCCAGTAGTTTTGGGGGGACAGAAGTAGTGCGTGAGACCTTACACTGGCTGCACAAGAATACCGAAAGCACACTGCGATTACGGGTCAGTCTGGAAACGATCAGTCATTTATTGCAGGCGACCAGTGATCAAACGATTAAAATCGAGGAGAGTTCCAGTCATTATCACCTGACCATTCAGCAATGTGCTACCTGTTGGGGTGAGCATGGAAAATCATCACCGGTCTGTTTTTATACAGTCGGTATGATTCGTGGGGGATTGCATTATCTATTTGGACGCGATGAATATCCGGTACAGGAGCTGGCATGTTCAGCAACAGGCGATAAAGCTTGTGAATTCATCGTGCGAAAGTTCCCATTCAGCGATAATGAAAAAGGGAGTGGCAAGACTGGCTTCCTGACATTACCTCCGCATTTACGCTAATTTAAATAGCCTAATCTGATTGATCAATGGTATCTTCATCTGATGAAGATATTTTATCCTCTCTATCTCTTTTTTTGAAATCTGTATTCTCATCCGGGTTATCCTGATCATCACCACTGACCATGATAAGCGTTTCAATCACTTCTTCGCCATTGATATCTTCTTCATCAGGCATTAGTTCTACATCGTGTCGCTGACTGGGTCGATCATCAACATGGAATGGAACTTCAATCAGAACGATGTCTTTATCATCACGCAAAAGATTACGCAACCTGGAAGCGGTCTGGTTATGTAACCAGGATGCCCATTTGCTTTCCGGAATGAACTCAGGAACCACAACAGTTGTCAATTGATCTTTGAATTCATGGTCGTTGACGTTCTTAATATAATTAATGATTGGGTTGAGAATATCACGATAATCATATTCAATTTTGATCAATTGCATACCATCTGTGATCTCACTGAAGCGTTTCCAGCGTTTTTCAAAGCGATTTTTACTTTTTTCATCTGTAAAGACTGTAAGAACACGTACGTCTTTTGAGAGACGTGCGGCGTATTGCATAGCCAGTAAAGTGCCACGATGGACATCTGCAACCGGGACGATGACAACATCGCCAACACCACAACTCTGTTTTAATGCCATGCCCTGGGTTGTCAACGCGTGTGCTACATTCTCGTAATGCTTGTTAATGGAGAAAAATAAGAAGATCACAAGTGGAATAATGACCGCGACGATCCATGCACCTTCAATAAATTTTGTGACCAGGAGAACCACAAAAACAAGGGATGTGACAGTTGCGCCCAAAGCATTCACAGCTCGTTTCCAACTGCTGCCTTTTTCATAATGAACTTTAGTCACTTTGGTATGCAAAACCTGACCGGGTTTCAGTTTCCCGATTCTTCCCATCAAACGGAACATACCGGCTTGCGATAGGCTGAACCCCAACATTACACCCAATGCATACAAGGGCAACATGGCAATTTCATCTGCCTGGAAAATTAGAATGACGATGGTAGCCAGCAAAGCCAGGGTAACGATACCTGCACTATATACCAGACGATCACCTCGGATCATTAGCCAACGGGGCAAGAAATTATCGCGTGCCAGGAAAAATGAAAGGCGCGGAAAATCCTGAAAGCCGGTGTTGGCGGCCAGGAACAGAATGGCAGCGGTAAAGAATTGCACCCAAAAATAGAGAAAACCAGTGCCGGTAGCGCGGCGCGTGAGCTGAGAAAGAATACTTTCGGCTTCTTCAGGAACCAGAAGAAGGTGGGTAGCCAGGAAGGTGATGCCAATAAAAAGCGTCATGGCAATAATTCCCATGGCGACCATTGTAATAGCTGCATTCTTTGATTCAGGTGGTTTGAAGGCTTTAACACCATCACTGATGGCTTCAATACCCGTCAGGGCGGTACATCCACCAGCAAACGCCCGCAAAATAAGCCATATAAATAGGAAACCCGAAGATTCTACCTGTGCTTTAACAATATGGGGAGTGATTTCTATAGGTGTCATCCCAAAGAGTCCAAAATAGCGTGCCAGTCCAACCAGGATGACCGCCAGAACACCAACTACAAAGGCATAAGCCGGGATAGCAAAAATGGTGCCACTCTCGCGCACACCTCGTAAGTTGATCCAGGTAATCAGGACCAAAATGACCAGTGCAATGTAAACACGAAATTCAAATAATTCGGGAAATGCAGAGGTGACCGCACGGACACCCGCCGAAATGGAAACTGAGGCGGTCAGGGTATAATCGACGAGCAATGCAGCTGCAGCTACAAGAGAAGGTACTTTCCCCAGGTTATCCTTGGAAACCATGTATGATCCACCACCTTCAGGGTAATGCATAATCGTTTGGACGTAACTGAAGATGACAAGCAGAACCAGCATAGCAACAGCCAGACCGATTTGCATGGTCATGGCGAGTGCACCGCTGCCTAACACCACCAGAACATGCATGATGGCTTCTGTAGCATAGGCATTACTACTGATCGGATCAGATGCAAAAATGGCTAAACCACGTTTTTTGTCAAGACGTTCATGTGTGTCATGGCTGGTTGGGAATGGCTCGCCGATGAGAAAACGCTTAATTGTTGAATAACCCATAATAATTTAAGTCCTTGTAAAATCAATTTAAAAAAAGTAAAAATAAAAATTTAAATAAATGCTTGCAAAAGAAGCCAACTATTCTTTAATTGTTTAAATAGGTAGTTCTTTCTGTTATTTGATTAATGAGCAGCAGGCGGTGGATAAATCCCGGAAAAATGCTTCCAGGCAATGGATCGCGACGATTCTATTGGTATTTTTCCCCCGAAATGATTCAGTTTTGGTTGTTTGCTTTTGTGTGTGTGAGCAGTGCCAGGACAAAATTGAGGTGTTTGGCAGTTCCACTTAAGCAAAAATTCCAAAACGAAAAGGTTATTGTTCATCTATTTTGTATTTAATTCTCCAAAGGTTGCTATCATACCTTTGATTATATCTCATGTCAATGTGAGATTTATCCTGATCGGGGGGGATAGGCTAAAAGCGGTGGGTGAGTCGAATGTCAGAGTTGTTTAAATCTGAGAATACTTTTTGGAATTGTTCCGCTCCTTGACGGTCGGTGATCGCCAGCACTTCATCGCCAACCTCAAAGACCGTATTTCCATGCGGCATCACTACCTCACCTTTGCGGAAAATGGCAGCCAGAACACATTGTTCGGGTAAATTCAAATCCTTAATAGCTTTCCCAATAGCAATCGCTTTGGGTGGTATTTTTTCTTCCACCAGCGCATAATTGCCTTTACGCAATTTGAGCAAAGTCATCATATCACCAAGCGACATTTCTTCCTCAATCAGGCTGGACATGATCTCAGCGTGATTTACGGGCACATCCACACCAAAAACTTCGTTGAACAACCAGGCATTGTGCGGATTGTTGACACGGGCAATGGTGCGATTAATATTGTATTTTGTGCGCGCTATATAACAAAGAACCAAATTTTCTTCGTCATTTGTAGTAACTGCCACGAACACATGTGCTTTTTCAGGTTTGGCATATTGGAAAATGGAAGGATCCAAAGGATTCCCTTCAATAACCACTTCTGTCGGTAGTTCTTTGTGTAAACTGCTGATAACCTTGGGTCGGGATTCAATAACCCGAACGGTATGGTCCTGTTTAAGGAGATTGCGTGCTAAATATGTACTGGTGCGTCCTCCGCCGGCAATAATAACAAACATATCAGACCTCCTGCTGGGTGTTACCAAATTGCTGTCTCAAGGCTTTAATGCCGTCATGGGTGGCACTGAAATGTAAATGGTCATCAACTTTCAAGATGTCTTCCAAGCGTGGAATAAATGATTTTCCATTGCGGGTGATTGAAACCAATACAGACTGGCCAGGAGTTTGTACTAAATCAGCAACATGTTTTCCAATCCAATGCTCTGGAACGATCACCTGGTAATAATCCACAGCTCCATCCCCAAAAGAATAAACAACCTTGAATTGCTCATTCAGTATCATTTCTTCTAGTCGCGAAGCGCCCCAACTTGTCCCACTTATTGTTTCGAGGTTAAAGAATTCGAAGAGTTCTCCTACGGTAGGTTCAAAATTACGGGCAACCACATTGTGAATATGGTAGGTTTCTTTGGCGGTCCTACCAATCACAAGGTTGATGGCATCATTACTGGTTACGGCTGCAACTGCCTCTGCTGTCTCAATCCCGGCGCGTTTTAAAACATCCTGATTGAGGGCATCTCCAATCAACAAATGTCCACGAAAATCTGGTTTCAATATATCGAAAGCCAACTCATCTACATCGATGATGGAAACTTCATTTCCATGGTGGAAAAGTAATTGAGCCAACTCTGACCCCAACCGTCCACAACCGACAATTAATACTTTCATTATAGTTCCTTTATATTCTATTCAACCTGATAGGGTACTTCTACGATAACTATATCTTTTTGCCCTATCAAGACCTTGCGTAAAGTATCCGCAGTACGCATGTGCAAGGCATTTGTCCAGAACCGTTTGGGAATAAACTGCGGGATTACAATAGTGATCATTTCATTTTCCAAACGATTATTACATAACTCGACAATGTAATCGAGGATAGGCTCAATCATCAAACGATATTGGGATTCCAAAATAACCAGACGAACCCCATCACCCCAAATTTCCCATTTTTGCTGAAGTTTAGCCGCTTCATCATCATCTATGGAAACATGAACTGCAGTCACATCCTTGGATAATTCTTCGGCATATTTCAATGCTTTTAAGGTGCCACGATGAACACTGGCAATCGGTACAATCACTCGATGTCGGCCGAAGTGATGCTGTCCGATATATTTTTCCAGCGAAAGGTGGGCGGCCAGGTTTTTGTAATGACGATGGATTGATAGGAAGATGAGAACCAATATGGGAAGGAGAATAACAACTACCCAGGCGCCGTCTGCAAATTTGGTTACAGCGAAAATAATCATTACAAAGAACGTCACGACAGCCCCAAAACCATTGATAATCATCTTAAATAACCAGGTTTTTTCATAATGAACTACAGATCCTGGTTCAATTTTTTCTTCACCTGGTCTTAAATGTCCACTTTTCCACCAGCGATGTGCCATACCCCCTTGTGAAAGGGAGAATGAAAGAAATACACCAATTGCATATAGTGGGATCAATCTTGACACATTGGCTTGAAAGATGATTACCAAAACAGATGCGATAATGGCCAGAGATGCAATACCACGCGAATAAACCAGACGGCTACCACGATAGGTAAGTTGGCGTGGCAAGAAACCATCCTTGGCTGTCAGAGCTCCTAAACGAGGAAAATCTGCAAAAGCAGTATTGGCTGCCATCACCAGAATGATTGTAGTACCAATAATGGTTGCCAGGTAGAGAATTCCACGCCCATCAAAAACAGTTCGGGCAATTTGTGAGACCAAAGTTTCGTGTTCAGAGGGGATGGCAGCAACTTTTCCTGCTAAGAAGGTGACACCAATTAACATGGATCCCAAAATCATTGCCATGAAAATTAATGTAGTACCTGCATTCTTACTGCGAGGTTCACGAAAAGCTGTGATCCCATTCGAAATTGCTTCCACTCCGGTTACCGAAGCAGTTCCACTGGCAAAAGCTTTCAAAATCAAGAATAAACTCAAGGCCTGTGGTTCTGCCAGAATGGTTAATTCCGGAGGATTGATAACCAGACCAAGCGAGCCTGAAAAATAACGAACCAGACCAACAACGATGGTTAAGTACATAACTATGACAAAGAAATAGGTAGGAATGGCAAAGGTTATTCCTGATTCTTTCACACCGCGTAAATTGATTATCATGATAAACATAATGAAAAAGACAGCGATTTCCACGCGCCAGCGAAAAATTTCCGGAAATGCAGATACAATTTGGGCAACACCTGCTGATATCGAAACGGCGACAGTAAGGATATAATCCGTTAATAATGCTGCCCCGGCAATTTGTGCTGGAACTTCGCCAATATTATCCCTGGCAACAATATACGCCCCACCACCATCCGGATAGGCATGGATTGTTTGTTCATATGAAATGGTTAAAATGGTCAATAAACCAACAATGCCAAGGACCAGTGGTAGGGAATAGGAAAGCGACGCCATCCCAGCAGCTGCCAGCATCATCATCAATTCCTGTGGACCATAAGCCACTGAAGACATAGCATCCGAAGAAAAAACAGCCAGACCGATCAGTTTTCCAATTGTCTGGTGGGGTGCATCAGCTGTTTGTAAAGGTTTACCAATCAGCCAGTTGGTGAAACTGCGTCGTGGTTTAAAGTCTGTGCTACGAACCTGTACGGTTGTCCCGTTTTTGTCGTCTAAATTCATGTTAACCTTGTCCTGGAATTGAAAAATTCAACTCCATCTCACAAAGCGAGAGATTATAAGACTATGTTAATCGACTGTCAATGATCTTACCTTGACATGATCTTACCTTGACATAATCGATGCCATCGGTAGTAATTGTAAAATCGCCCCTAAATAAGGCGATTGATGAGTTTGTTGAAATAATAAATTTATTATAACCTTAATTTTGCTTTGTTGTGTGTATGGTGCGAAATACTAAATGGGTGGGTTTCTATACGGTTGAGCTTTTGGACAGCCTGGTTCTTGTCTGGTCGGGCTCTCTCTTGAGTAGGCACTCATATGGGGGTGCACTCGTACGGGTGCACTCGTACGGGCGGGTTCAGAACCCGCCCGTACCGATTTTGGTGACAAACCCCAATTTTCTCTTTCAATTACTCATAAAATTGGAAACTCGCCAAAATATGGTTATACAGGTCCCAATCCTCTTTGCCGCTGGTATGCAGGATGACGATGGAATATAGTTGATCTTTGTTTGCGAAGTAATAATGATCAAAGTTGTAGGATTGTCCACCACTTATAAAGCGAGTATGAACATCAGTGGTGCTGGCGATCTCCATTAGGTCGTAAGTCTCGGAATCAATCAGGTTATTTTCCGCTAACCATTGTTCCAGGTTAGAGCTTTTTGGCGGGCGGTATTCCTCCCGATCCTGTGGGTGGGTAATGAATTTTCTGTCAGATTATCTCCAGGGTTGCATTCACCCCGAAAATACGCCCATTCATCACACTCGCTGCCATCCGCGAAGACGCAGAAACCAGCCTGAGATCCATCTTCTGCAGTGCGGATCTCAAGAGTTCCGCCATTTTCTTCACAGAACACGGATGCCGGGTTGGGCATGTTGGCATTTCCGGAGTCATTTTTATCAGAACCTGTGGTCAGGTTACAGGCCGTCAGGAATATCATTCCGATTGAAACAAGCAGGGTGAAAAAAGATTTAGAGGACATTTCTGTACCTCCTGGTGTCTGCACTGGGGGGAAACGCTCTCCCCTTTGATGGAATCTGTGCATTCAGGATTACTGTTGTATAGACGATGAGAATTTGGAAATTGTTTCAAATTTCACTGATGACTTATCGAAATCCAAGCAGGGAGGGAAAAGAATATTTCTGGATCGATTTGACAGTGAAAGCCTGGTCGGAGAGAATGGCTTCTGCTGCCCGGATTCCACTCTGGATCGCTGGTCCGATCCCTTCACCCATATCACGAGTAGCTAACCCGATAGAATCTCCAATAATGAATGCATTCCCTTGACGCACAACAGGGTTCCTCCCACGCAGATAATAAGAATGCCCGACTGGTTTATACTCATGATCTTTAACCAAACCCATTTTATCCAGTTTCTCAACCAGAAGGTACCAATGACGTTTTAATGAGACATTCTTCTTTTTCAACTCAGCTGCACTCCCACCCAAGCCAATATTTACATATCCGTTTGCTTTGGGTACATACCAGGCGTAACCTGGGAGCCCATTTTGCAGAAACCACAAGTGGCAACGATCATCTTGGTATTCATAAGCAAATTCTTCTTCCTGGGCAACGATCAAAGCCCCTTTTTCTTGAACCAATTGATTCTTAAAAAAGGTTTTATTGACCGGGCAGTTTGTTCCCCCCGCGCCAACAATAGTTTTTGCTGAAAACGACTCATCGATCAGATAACGATTATTCTCAAACCTGATTTCCTTGACGGAGTGGTTGACAAGGTCAGGTTTTGATCGATGCAAAAGCCAATCATCGAATTCAATTCGGCGAATCGCATATTGATCGGTGCTCAGTTTGAATTGGAAATTTTTTATGGAGACTTGAAAATTGGTGAAGTGTTTAATACCGAATGGATAATCAGCTGGATTGATTTTCAGATCCCGTAAAACGAGTGGGGTAATCCAACCAGCGCAGGGCTTCACGCGTGGGAAGGTTGCTTTATCCAGGACAAGAAAGTCAACCTCATGCTGGGCCAGCTTCCAGGCACAGGCTGCGCCTGCCGGGCCACCTCCGACAATGATGACATCAACATTCTTCATCTTCGCTAACTTACCCGGCATTCCGGCTGTGGTGTTCCGGTGCGAGTGAATACGATCTGCCAGAGCTGTTGGCTGCGTGAACGAAAGGCACCAGCACTACTCAACAGGTAAAAGCGCCACATGCGATAGAATGTTTCGCTATATTTCTGTTGCAGACCAGGCCAGGCTTGTTCAAAATTAGCATGCCATGCCATAAGCGTGGGATCATAGTGAGGACCAATATTGTGCCAATCCTCCATGACAAATAAATCTTCCATCGCAGAACCAAGCTGTGTGATCGAGGGAAGCATGCCATTGGGAAAGATATATTTATCGGTCCAGGGTTCTCCTGTGGTAATCGAATTGTTGCTGCCGATTGTATGCACAAAGCCAATCCCGTCTGCTTTCAAACAGCGATCAACGACCTGCATGTAGGTACGATAATTCTTATACCCCACGTGTTCCATAACGCCTATTGAAACGACAGCATCGAATTTTCCCTGCACTTCTCGATAATCCTGCAAACGTAATTCCACCGGCAAACCTTTACATAATTCCATGCCCAGCGACACCTGTTCTTTGGAAACCGTGACACCCACCACGGAAGCACCATATTTTTCCGCTGCATATTTGGCAAAAGACCCCCACCCGCAACCCAGTTCTAGGATTTTCATATTGGGTTTTGCATCAATCTTTTTACAGACCAATTCCAGCTTTGCCTCCTGGGCATCGTCCAGGTTTTTTGCTTCTTTCCAATACCCGCAGGTGTAATTCAGGCGTTTATCCAGCATGCGCTGATAGAGGTCATTACCGAGATCATAATGTTTGATGCCTACTTCAAAAGCCCTGTTTGAAGATTGCCGGTTGAGGATTTTTGCGCGCAATACCGCAAAGAGGTAGCGTGTTTCATTCTTCACTCGCACATCCAGGTGGGCTTTGAGTGCCCGGTCGACCATTTCGTCTATTGCCAGGCAATCCCACCAGCCTTCCATATAAGATTCTCCCAAACCGAGCGAACCATCACGCAAGACGCGCTCATAAAAACGATCATTATGTACCTGAATATCCCATGGATTTTTTCCATTAACCTCAATTTGGGCGAGTAATAGCAATTTACGAATAACAGCTTCAGATTTTTGCATTTTCATCTCCAATTCTTAATATAATTGGCTAATCTCAACAAAAGTGAATTGAGAAGTCACATTTTAGAGAGGATATCTTCCATTGTAGTAATAACACTGATTCATTTCAAGCGTATCGTATATTAATTGATCGGCCATGAGTAATTCAAGTATTGGGCTTCAAATGTGATATAGGAGATTGCATTGGAAGATGGAGATCCCTCCATCATTTCAGCTGTCTTAGGCGATATTACCAGAGCTAAAGGTATGACTCAACTATCAAATCGAACAGGTTTAGGTCGAGAAAGTCTGTATAAAGCGCTCTCTCAAAATGGCAACCCGGAATTTGCTACTATTCTCAAAGTAATTAATGCATTGGGCTTGCAATTACATGTTGTTCCTCTTGATATGGAGATAAGGTGAGTTAAGCGTGTTGCGATATTATTATGAATTATGTTCGGTAAAATTAATTCATAGACCAGTAGGGGTAGGTCCAAGACCTACCCCTACTGAAAATATGTAAGATGCTGTGAGGGATCTTTTGGATCACGCTTGTGATAAAATTTGCGGTTTTGTTTCTTGACTGCGTCGATCATGGGTTGGGGTTCAAAATTGGTTAACAAGAGAATATAGCCACCCGCAGATAGTTTTTCCAAATGTTCGTTGATTACATGCAGGGGAACATCGCCTTTTGCCAAAAGGGCAGTGCCATCCACAATGAATTCGGGATCACCACGAATCCAGTCCGGATCACCTGTATCGTATTTGATCTCAGGAATTATGGGTCCTGGTTCAATACTGGGGGTAATTTCTGCCTGCCCAACCAGTTTGCGCAGCAGGTTAACGAAGCTAAACGTATCCAATTCACCGATTTGGGCAACTTTTTCAATGCTTGCCAGCCGCCCAACTGTTTTACGCAGTACTGGATTTTTGAGGTTTTTGAATGCCGGAGCAGCCTGAATGATCTGGTCTTCTAATTGAGGATACTTTTCTAATAGTTCAAATAATCTGGTTTTTCCAGTGATTTCCATGGTTTTTCTCCTTATTGCCTAATTGGATAGTTCTTCTGGGGACGTATCGTATGCTAACAAACGGCGTTCGCCTTCCAGTTCGCGTACTTCAGTCAAATCCTGTGTAACTTCAAGGGTGCCCAGGTATTCACCGCTCTCATTGCGGACAGCATAATAGACGATGTAGACCATTCTGCCATGCAAATTGATCCAGAAACGAGCGCGATCCTCTTTGCCGGATTTGAAATCTTTGACAATTTTATTAACAATATGAACGCTCTTGGGAGGGTGGCAGTATTGCACCTTACGTCCCAATATGGCACGTGAACGGCCAAAAACACGATCGGTTCCCGGGCTGAAGTAGCGCACTGTGTCATCCTTATCAACATAGGTCAGGTCAAATGGCAGCGTCTTGAACACTTCAATTAATTCATCCAGCTTGAAACTTCCGGTAGGCATTTGAATACGGCCATCAACAGCAGCAGGTTTTCGGATTTCTTTGTGAAAACCACCTTCGGGTGTCCACTCAAATTCGGGTTTATAAAGACAGAAGCCATATTCATCGCTCTGCAAATAGATCTCGTACCAATCCTGTTCGGTGAGCAGATTGAGGGCTGTAGGGTAAAGGATTTTCTCTTCTTTATAAACCATATCATCAATAGCGTCGATTACTGATTGCACAACAAATTGATTGAATGCGTCCGCTTCCAGTGCTGAGAACTGAGATACATCCTGAAATCCCTGCAAGGTGCCTTTGAGGAGTCCCCGGGATTCATCATGTTTTCCCCACATCACAGCCGGAGGGCCGGGTAATTCGTTCTTCTCAAAATAGGGAAAGAGCAGGTTTTCTTTGCGAACATAGTGTTTTTCTACGTCCATCAGGTTGTTCAATAATTGGTGAATTTCGTCCATCTGGGGGGTAGCGTCGCCTTCTGGTGGAAAAGCCTTGATTTTTGCCATCAGGTGACGAATCTGCGTGGTGGTATTGGTCAATTCGCGATTTTCCTGCACAAAGGTATGCACAGGATGACCAGGGATCGTTTCAGGCGTCTCTTGTAAATCAAGGTGCCCTTTTAAAACACGAGTGTGTGTATCACATAAATCCTGGATGGCTTCTGCCGGAATCCCTTCCTGAATTAATTGCACCTCCATCAAGAACACATCACTGTAATCGGCTTCATCCAGTAAAGTTTCCAATTGGTGTTTTACATGCTGTTCCGCCAAACCCTGATGGAGTTGTCGGATCAATGTTTTCATGACTTCTATTCGCTTCTGGCGATTGTTGATCAATTCACTCATGCTAGATCCTTTTGTTGTAATTGAATTTGGGATTAATTCGTGAAAGAATTAACTAAACTAATTATACCTAATTTGTCCTGATAATATATTAAATTTATGCGTATTTCAAAAATCGTGGCAAGTTCTCACCATGATTTCTGTTATTGACTTTCAACTCTAAACTTTAAACTTGAGGTTACACCACAGGCGCAAACTGACTATTGTACAACTCGGCATAAAAACCACCTTTTTCCAGGAGATCTTCATGTTTGCCCTGTTCAACGATATCACCTTCATTGAGTACCAGGATCCAATCGGCGTCCCGGATGGTGGAAAGACGGTGGGCGATGATGAAACTGGTGCGTCCGTGCATAAGACTGCGCATAGCTTTCTGGATCAGCAACTCGGTATGTGTATCAACTGAGCTTGTAGCTTCATCCAGTATCAACATGGCGGGGTCAATCAGAAATGCACGTGCGATCGTCAATAGCTGTTTCTGCCCGGCGGAAATATTGGTAGTCTCTTCATTCAATACCATGCTGTAACCACCTGGCAGTGCACGAATGAAGTAATCGGCATGTGCTGCCCTGGTGGCAGAATATACCTGTTCATCACTGGCGGTCTCACTGCCATAACGAATGTTATCCATAATACTGCCATTGAAGAGCCAGGTGTCCTGCAAGACCATGCCGAACATGCAGCGCAGGTCCTCACGACGCAGATCGCGGATGTCATGACCATCAATGAGGATAGCACCTTTGTTGACATCATAGAAGCGCATTAATAATTTCACCAGGGTCGTTTTCCCAGCACCCGTGGGTCCTACAATCGCAACCCGCATGCCCGGTTCCACTTTGGTAGAGAAATCATTGATGATGATCTTTTCAGGATCATAACCAAATTGCACATTCCTGAACTCCACTCGGCCTTCCACGCCGGTCAAATCGATTGGATTCTCTACCTCCGGAATCTGATCCTCTTCATCCAGAAATTCGAAGACCCGTTCTGCAGCCGCTGCTGTCTGTTGCAGCACGTTGGAGATATTGGCCAGTTGGGTGATCGGTTGAGTGAAGGAGCGCACATATTGGATAAATGCCTGAATGTCACCCACCGTTATGAGATTGCGAATGGCGAGGTATCCACCCACTACGACCACGCCTACATACCCGAGGTTTCCAACAAAGTTCATCATGGGCATCATGATACCGGACAGGAATTGTGATTTCCAGGCGGTATCGGAAAGCTTGATGTTCAATTCATTAAAGGTATTGATGCTGCGTTTTTCTGCATTGAAGGCTTTCACCTCTACATGTCCGCTGAACATTTCTTCTATATGTCCGTTTACATTCCCCAGATAATCCTGTTGTTTGCGGAAGTATTTTTGCGAGCGTTTGACGATGAACTGAACAATCACTAGAGAGAGGGGGATGACCAATAATGCCACCAGCGTCATTTGCCAGGAGATGGTCAACATCATGATTAAGATACCCACCACGCTGGTAATGGAAGTGATGATCTGTGAGAGACTTTGACTGAGTGTCTGATTGACTGTGTCCACATCGTTGGTGATGCGGGAGAGGATCTCGCCATGATTGGTACCGTCGAAATATTTCAATGGCATGCGATTGATTTTAGCCGCAATATTCCGGCGTAGATTGTAGGTGATATCCACCGAAACGCCAGCCATGATCCAGCCCTGAACATAGGACAGAATTGCAGCCATGACATATAATCCCAATGCAGTCAGCAGGATCTGACCAATGGCATTGAAATCAATACCAGGTCCGGATCCGGTGATCTGCTCAATAACACCTTCGAAGAGCTTTGTGGTTGCATTTCCCAGGATTTTGGGGCCAAAGATGGTGAACACAGTGGAAACCATCGCCAAAATAATCACAATCACGGTTGCCAGTTTGTGTGGTCCGAGATAAGCGATCAGTTTGAGCATAGTGCCTTTGAAATTACGGGCTTTATCTCCTTTCATCATGGGCATCGGACCACCTCCAAAAGGGCCATGCCTTTGTGGGGGAGTTTGCCTGGTTGATGACGGTTTGGATTGGTTGCCTTCGGAATTTGATGGAAGTTTGGTTGCATTGCTCATGATAATTCCTCCTGGCTTAATTGAGACAGGGCAATGTCACGATAGACTTCATTGGTCTCCATTAATTGTTTGTGAGTTCCTTTCCCGACTACCTTGCCCTCATCCAGGACAATAATTTGGTCGGCTGTTTTGATGGTAGCAACCCGTTGAGAGACGATGAAAACAGCACTATCCATTATATATTTCCGTAGCGCTTTTCGCAGGGCTGCATCGGTTTTATAGTCCAGGGCAGAAAAACTGTCATCGAAGATATTGATAGGTGCTCTTTTTACCAATGCCCGGGCAATAGCCAGACGTTGGCGTTGTCCACCAGAGACATTGGTGCCACCCTGGGAAATCTCAGCTTTCAGGCCATCTTCGCGTTCATTAATAAACTCAGTTGCCTGGGCAATCTCAATTGCCTTCTGAAGTTCTTCCGCAGCGGCTTCTTCATTTCCTAGACGCAAATTTGATTCGATGGTGCCGGTGAACAGGTTGCTTCGTTGTGGAACGTATCCGATTTTAGAGTGCAGTTCGCTTTGGGATACCTGACGGATATCCACCCCATCGATCAGAATGGTGCCATCGGTTACATCGAAAAAGCGGGGTATCAGATTCACAATGGTTGATTTACCGGACCCGGTTGTGCCAATGAATGCGGTCGTCTCACCGGGGCAGGCTGTAAAGGAAATATCATGCAGGACATCCTCTTCTGCATCGGGATAATGAAAAGAAACATCGCGAAATTCCACCACGCCGCGAAATGGTTTGGAAAAATGCTTGGGCTGTGGCTGATCAACAATACTTGGTTCTGTTTCCAAAACTGCGACAATACGTTCAGCCGATGCAGAAGCCCGTGGCAGCATAATGAACATGAAAGACATCATCATAAAGGCAAAGAAGATTTGCATCGTGTATTGGATGAATGCCATCATATCGCCCACTTGAATTTGTGCCTGGGCAACCTGATGTGCCCCAACCCATACCACCAGTAGAGAGACAGAACTCATCAGAAACATCATAATTGGCATCATGATCACCATCACCCGGCTGACGAACAACATGTTGCCGGTCAGATCCAAATTGGCTTTATCAAAGCGTTTTTCTTCAAAATCCTGTCGATTGAATGCACGTACCACCATCATACCGGACAGATTTTCCCGTACAACACGGTTCAGGTTGTCGATTAAGGTCTGAATGATTTTGAACTTGGGTAAGGTGGTCGTGAAAGCGATGGCGACGACAGCGATCAATACCACCACCATTCCGGCAATGATCCACCACATGGAAGGCGCTTTATCCAGTGCCCGGATAATACCGCCAATGCCCATGATAGGTGCGAAAAACACCATACGGATGATCATCATCGTCACCATCTGAATCTGGGTGATATCGTTGGTGGATCGCGTGATCAGGGAAGCTGTTGAGAATTTCTCAATTTCCGCTTTGGCAAAATTGGTGACGCGCACAAATACGGAATCACGCAGATCACGGGCAACACCTGCCGCAACCCGTGCGGAGAGTAAGCCAACCAGGATGGTAGCGATCACGGAGATGAGGGTCAGCAATAACATCCATCCACCTGTGCGAAGGATGTATGCGGTTTGTAGTGAATCTGTATTGACACCCATGGCTTCGTATTCAGTTTTGACCGCTGCAATTCCCATCTGCGCGATCATGCTCTCACCTAGGGTTTCAAATTGATCCTGAATTCCTGAAAGCATTTGGTCGCGTTGGGATGCTGGTAATTTGCCCAACACTGCGAAAAGGTCCATCCCGGCTGGGATTTGCGAGATGTCAAATCCCAGATTTTCTGCCATGGCGGCTGCACTCTCCGGATTCGAAGTCGCCTGTTCGAGAAACGAGACAGTGATCAATGCACGACTGACAATAGGGGAGAGGGTATCCAATTGATTTTGATCAAGCGACTGGAGTACATACAGCGCCTGTCCCGAAGCCAACGGATACTGTTCGAGGTACTCAGCATATTCAGAGGCTGTTGGTTCCACCAGCTGGTAGGCAGCCGTGACAATTTCTTTCTCTTCAGGGGAGAGGAATAACAGCACGCGTTCAAAGGTGCTCGCGCGCATTGCGGAGGGGATTTCACTCTCCAAGCCGCCCTGTTGAATACCGATATTCACGATGCGTGAGAGGTAATCCGGCAGTGTCAGATCCACATTGGCTTGCACAAAAAGCAAAATTATTGCAGCCAGGATCATCAAATAATATTTTTTGATATAGGGAAATAATTTAAGCATTGTATTGTTCTCTTCTATTTAGCTTTCTGATTGAGATTTAGGATCATCCAATAATGCAGCTTTGTCAATTAACAACCGCAATGCTATATCTACCTGATCCTGTTCTTCTTCTGTGAGAATATTGATCAAATCAGACAACCATTTATGACGTTCGATTATCCCTTCATTGGCAATTCTTTTTCCATCTTCGGTTAACAACAGCACTTTATTGCGGCGGTCTTGTGGATCTTCACTGCGGTGTACCAACCCCTGTTGAACCATCTTCTCCAATAATTGACTGACGGCAGCATTTGTCACGCCGAATTCTGTGCCCAAACCGGATATATTACATTCTTCGTATTGCGAAAGGTGAATCAGGATGCTGAGCTGGGGGATTGAGTAATTCTTTTCTTTGGCAAAGCGCATAAAATTGCCAAGAGAATTTCTCATGTTGAGACTCATCCAGTCGTTAATCGTTTTTTCTAATGGAGGTGACATAATTAGCCTGCTTAATAGTTAAGATCACTGAATTATATAGAACGGTTAAGTAATTGTCAAGGGATAGCTGACAGGGATGGCTGATCGGTCATAGCTCATGGCTGATTGGAAATTCGCCAGATCGTTGGTGCATTGCACTTAGGGATGAACCGAATACTCCTTCTGGAGTTAAACATTGATTGACTATTAACCAAAAGTGCATTGCACCTAATTTTTTTCACTCAACTGCAGACTTTCAACGATTGACTGCATTTTCAGGGCGCCTCAAATCTTTTCTTCCAGCTTTCAGCTTCAGAGATTTTCACAAATTATTATAAAATTACATTATGAAAGAAAAATTCATAACAGAAGAAGATGTTTTCCTTATGTCAACAGCAAAGAGTTTCGAACGTGGGGGAGACCTATACCTGTCCGAAGCAATTTCTGGCACATACCGCCAGGGAAATACCATCTATGGAAAATGTGAAGGCAGTGAAAATCAGATCTATGATCTTGAGGTGAATTTCGAGGGGGATGAGTACGTTACCTTTTGTTCCTGTCCGTATGATTGGGGTGGATTATGCAAACACATGGTCGCTTTCCTGCTGACCTTTGTTTTTGAAGAGGAAAAATTTATTGAACCGCTGGAAATCCCTACTTTAGTAGAACCAATGGATCGCGAAAACCTGATTGTTCTGATATCCAAACTGGTCGAAGAAAATCCTGATATGCAGTATTGGGTACAGAAATATGTCAAAGGCAAATTGAAAAGATAGGAAATTTGCTCTCGGAATCCCGATCATCCTTATAAAATCATGGGAAGCGAAAACAAGCTTACGTCATTGCGTTGATGGGCAATTTCAACCAGCTGGCGTGTAAATCCAGATCGTGAACACAACCCGAAGGACATCTTATGTGCAGGGAGATCCGCTTTTACAAGTTCTGCTTTGCGCTCCAGGTCCACCAGATCGTTTGAACCAAGTGTTTGATTACTCCAATTGCACTCAACCAATTTTGCCATTTGATCACCCAAAATGACCAGGTCAATTTTATTCTGGTTGTCCCACCACTTACCAATTGTTTGTGGAAGCAAAGATAATCTACCTGAAATGCCCAAATCCCAGAAATATTGCCGGCAAATTTCTTCAAATGTCAGCGCGGAAAAATGATCAATCTCCGGCATGATTTGTTTTTCCAGCACCATTTGACCAGACCCCCGTTCCAGAAGAGTACGATGGGGGAGGACGAAGCGAAACCAGAAACGCAGATAATGATCCTTTATCCGATAAAGCCCTCTACGGCTTTTGTGCGGTTGGGATTCGGTGACCGGTACAATCCTTTCAATCAAATGCAATTGATGGAGGGTATCCAGATAGACATGCGCCCCATCCATACCGGTGGCCTGTTTGATTTCAATCAACCGTGTCTTCCCATCTGCAATTGCTTGGAGAATTGCATAATAATGGCGAGGTTCTCTAAATTCTTGCTGCAGGATAAAGCGTGCCTCATCAAATAAAAATGATCCACGATTGAGGATTGTGTTGAGAATGTTTTCTTTTAAGGAAGAATTATTATCAATTCCGTTTAAATAAGCAGGTGTGCCCCCAAATACAGCATACATCCTTACCTGATCTTGATCTTCATAATTTTGAAAAAACAACCGGGCATCCTTGAACGACAATGGTTCCAGAAAATGATGATTGATTCTGTTACCTGGCATTCCCATTTGCAACTGTTGAACAATTTTCTCCATCATACCGATTTCAGATCCGGAAAGGATCAGCAAAAGGTTCGTATTTTGCAGGATCTGGTTCCACATTGTTAGCAGGATGGAAACGATCGCTGGGTGAGCTGATACCAGGTTTGGAAACTCGTCCAGAACAACAATCAGTCGTTCTCCTTCTGCTGCTTTACCCAATGCCTGAAAAACGTCTTCCCAGGTATTAAAAATTGCGTGTATCCGATCAGAACTAAATAACACCTGGTTGATGGAAGCTGATAAAGAAGTCCTTAATGAGATTTCAGACCCCAAATCGCAGAGGAAGAAAATTGATTTCTTATCTTTGCAGAAATTGGATAAAAGTTCGGTCTTTCCAACACGTTGACGACCAGATAAGACGAATAATTCAGTCTTGCCGGATTGATACAGTCTATCTAATTCGGTTAATTCGGTTTTGCGATTGATGATCATATCAATAATAAGGAAATTATAATTACAGTAATCCAGTTTTCCTTATTTATTATAACAAAGAAATAGTTTAGAGGCGACAGGAAAAAGGAAAAAATGTCAAATTGTTGGTGGTGCGTTGCACTTAGCGATGAGCCACCATACAAACAATCTGGGTGAATTGCCTATTTAACATAAGACCAGAAGTACGAGGCACCTAATCACAAATCCTTGTCTATATGGCAAGGTGCAACGCACTTTGGGATTTCAGATTGATGATGATAAGTGTCCATTCAGTGGAGACTTCTTCTCCCTAAGTGCATCGCACCGTTTTTCCCCTTTCGGCTTTTAGCTACTTACTATACACCACCCGATACACCCGACCCCCGGCATCATCCGAAATGAACATTTCGCCACTATTGCCAAAAATGACATCAGCCGGTCTACCATAGGTGCTTACATCGCCACATTTCTTGTTGGGTTCCCGCCAGCCGGTGGCGAAGGTTTCACTACCGATAGGCAAACCTCCTTCGAGAATCACTCTCTCTACTTTACAATCACGATAATTTGCGATTACATTCGTATTCCAGGAACCATGATAAGCAACATAGAGATCTTTGTTGTATTCAACAGGGAAGTTTCCCGGTTTGGCAATTTCCATTCCCAGAGGGGCAGAGTGAGCCGGTGCAGTAAAAATAGCTGGGATGGCGTCATCACAGGTGAAGCCGGAAGGCAGCGCTAAACGCGTATCGCGTATTTCGTTAGCATTCACAACACCAACCCCCGGGGTGAAACAATATGGCCATCCATGTGACTTGTTCATCTGCACCGGGATGACGATTTCTTCTGGTGGCAGATCATCACCCAATCCATCGCTGCCGTTGTGATTAGCCCACAGATCACCATTTGGCGACCAGAGGAAATCGACGCTATTGCGCAATCCCCAGGCATAAAGTGGTCGTTTGCGGGCATCGGGATCATTGGCAAATGGATTATCAGCCGGAATCGAGCCATCCGGGTTGAAGCGCATGATCGTGGCCGGACGTGGATCAGTCTCCACACAGATATTACAGGTGGATCCGGCACTGACGTACATCTTCCCGTCTGGTCCAAAATGGATGGTACGTGAACTATGCCCGATGGGTGGGGGAATATTGTCGGTCACTAATTGCAGCGCAGAAAAATTGCCATTCGGGTTGGGACCCTGCATACGTTGTACGCGATCTCCGGAAGCGATATACAGGTAGCCATCGTAGAATTCGATTCCATGTGGCAAGCTGATTCCACTGGCAATGATTTCTACACCATCTGCCAGTCCATCCTGGTTGCGATCGGGCAACCTTACCACCTGTCCAGCACTCATCAAGCTGATATAGAGATGTCCATCCGGACCAATGGTCATGAAGCGCGGCTTTCCACCCAGATTATCAGCAAATATGCGGATCTGGAACCCTTCCGGGACGGTGATGCGCTGGCTGGCAGCATCAGCAGGGGGAAGAGGTATGCCTTTAGAGACCAGAGGTAGAAAGATTGTCGTATCCGGTAGAACTTGTTGCGCCTGTGCAGGGATATTGGCTCTCCCGACGGAAAGCAAAAATAAAGTGAATAAGAATATGATAGTCTTTTTTATCATATTCTATATCATATCTCAATTAGCCATCTAATCAAAAAGTTTGTTTATATATTCATTTCATCTTGAAGATATAAAGATATTTCGAATGGGGATTTCGTGTAAAATCTATAATAGCATTCATATAATTCATATCTGAATGGGTTCGTCACCATCATTAAAGGAGACTTACATCCATGAACATCGTTATTCCCACCATTGGCATCCGTGGGGATGTGCAACCATACATCGCTTTATCATTGGGATTACAGAAATCAGGTCATGCTGTCACCCTGGTGTCTCATCCCTGTATGCGAACATTGGTCGAGTCATACAGTGTTAAATTTGCACCCATCCGGATATTGATATTGCCCATGAAACAGCCATCATTTGTGGAAAATCACCCCATTGGATGATTGGTTTCATTCGTGTCATATTTGGCAGTACGACAAAATTCATATTTATTTTCGGATTTTGCGGTGTATATTTGCATAGTACCATGTACTAAAATGCTCACTTTTTCTTTAGAGGAACCGATGTTTTTCTGGAAGTTCACTGGCTGCACTGATTAGTGCTGGTTGTTTGTGTTTTGTATTTTTTCTGAACATCCCCTAATTGTATTAAAGTTTTTCGTTTTTGTGAATCGTATTCTTCTTTCTTTTTGTAGACTTTTTTCAATGAACTCTTTATATCAATAAAACAATAATGATACAAGTCTATTATAGGATATACTAATTTACATTGTATCTTTCTTAGTGCCATAAGTCATCCCCAACACCTACAAAGGTACACTGCCAGGTCTGCGGGACGCGCAACCACGTCCAGCGCAACCAGAAGGGTCCCATGAACTGGACGTCCGCAGTGGTGGGCAACGAAAGCCTGTATGACAAGTTTCAATGTCCGCATGCAGGGCAAACCTGGCACCAGGAGGCGGCTGAGCTGCAGCAGAAAGTCGAGGAAACGACCAGCAAACGCGTGCGCGAGCTCTACCGGCTCGATCTGGATGAGATCCTGGCAGCGCACGACTGCCACCTGCTGGAATCCGGAGCGTTCGAGGTGGTATTTGATGAGATTAAAGAGATGAAAGCCAACATCCTCGCCAACGGCATCAATTACTTCTCCATTGAATTCATGGTGGGGGAGGAACTCTGGCGCAACTCGATTTACCGTTACGACCAGCGTTTCTATGTGATCCTGACGGATTATGAGCATGATGATGACCTGAAGGATTACAGCACTTTCAGTGAAGCCTTCGCCAATCCGCTGCAGGATAGGACTACAGAGTTCACCACAGCGATCACCTCGAGCGTCTTCAGCGTGCAAGAAATAAACGCATGATGCAATTCCTGATCTTCGAAGAAAAGACCATCCTGATCAACGGCGAACCTCACCGGGTCGTCTACACCCTTCCGGACATCTCAGACGAAGGGAATGCCGCGTAGGGGTGGATCAACGGAAAGTGCTTATCCATGGCGCGTTTGAAAAGTTCAGACGGAATGGTTCTTGATTTCAAGTTCATCTTTGAGTCGCAGGAGATGTTCATCAAATGCTGATGGATTGGGATTCCCATTCAGGATGGTAATTTTCGTATCAAACCTATTTTCCGGAACTGAACGAAT
>PHBX01000016.1 GCA_002842045.1 Chloroflexi bacterium HGW-Chloroflexi-3
GGTTTCATTCTCCTATTGTGTCTCTTTTTTTCTCCGCTGTATAGATTCTTTTGTCCTATATAATTATTGATGAATGACTCATATTACCTGAGTAGTTACGAAGAATCTAATATATTTGGAATATCCTAATTTTTCAACTTTTATTGCTGGTGCGTACAACATTATTCCCTTTATCTCAGGAAACATGGCTGCGAGATAACAGGTGATCACTCCTCCCATGGATTCACCACCTATAAAAATTTCCTCATGTTCTCCCTTGCAATGATTGTAAACTTCTTCAACTGCCTCGACCCAGCTTCTCCAGGTTTGCCTATTTAATTCCTCCGGACTGGTTCCATGTCCTGGTAACAATGGTGCGTTTACAGAAAAACCTTCCAGATTTAAATATTCAGCAATCGGTCTGACCTCAACTGTCGTTGCTGTAAATCCGTGAATTAAAATAACACAAATACCATTCTTTCCCTTAAGAGAAAAAGAGCTACCATCTAGGTCTGGATTCTGAATTATCAAATTTTCCATCAATTATCCTTTCTTGGTTATTGGTATGGTTGTTACAGCATTTGGCATTACAGCAATATTTGCATGAAATGAACTCGAAAATTTGTTAAAAAATGTGGTCAAATCATCCACTGGTTCTATCATAAGTGATTTTACATTTGGATGGGCTAAACCGGAATACAAAAAAACTTTGTGTTTTACTTGAACCTTTGCCATTAAGTATGCTTTATGTTGCCCAATGATGAATGCTTTATTTTCAAAATTTGATATAACTTCAGACGGATGCGAGAATTTAGTCACATAACCAAAATAAGTCTCACTTCCTATACCTTCTTTACATTCCGCAATAATTAACAGGCTTCCATTTGTGTTAAGTAATTTTCTTGCATTCGATACAGCTTTTTGTGCTTGATAAAAATTGATATCTTTAGGGTGTCCACCAGCTGATGCAATGACCAAATCATACAATTTATTTACATTCACTGCATACATTTTATCGATTATGGGAATCGCATGTTGCATAACAATTTTTGGCTTTTCAAAAAAAACATGCAAAATTTGCAAATCTTTGTTCTGAATACAATTCAAGGCTAAATCAACGCCTGCAAATTCACCGATTTCTTCAATATCCATACGGACTTTATTGCGAGAGTACTCGCACGCGACACTATTTTCATCCATTAAAAGAGAATGGTTTTGGGTGATTGTTTCTTTTCCAGCTAAACCAATTGATACTGTTTTTACACCTCCAGAATAACCAGCAAAGTGGTGTGGCTCAATATTGCCCACACTAATTTTTATATCGCATTCAAAATATGATTTATTGAGTAGAATTTTTGTACCAAATGATGTCTCACGCAGATATGTGAGGTTTTCATTGCAATCATGTTGTAAGAAAGTGAAATTGCTGAAAAAATAATTGTCAAGCTGTAAGTAGCTCAAATCAGAATCTGGAACATGCGTTCCATTCGCGATATAAAAATTAATATTATTTTCTTTAATCCCATTATTTATTAATTGATTAACTAAGGGCGGGATAAGCCTTGAGTAGGGGACTGGTCTGGTTTTATCATTGATGGCGATTCCCACAATCTGTTCGGAGGGGGTTTTGTTATTGCTATTTAGTAATATATTTAGTGGTGTAAAGTTAATCTCTATTTTTGATAGTGGAAACACATCTTCAGAGTGAGGGGTAATAACATCCACAGTCCGATGACTATTTACTTGTAAATTTAGATACTGGTGCCCATATTTCAACGAAAATTCCATGTTCACCAATTCACTTCATCCAAATCTCCCTGGTCAAGAATTAAATCCAAATTGATTAAATTCTTATAAAAGTGGGTGGTCGCTTGCAAATCATAGACTGGTAAAAAGACAATTTGTTTTTGGATGTCCATCATCACACTCTTTTAGTTATTTTTTTCATATCCTGAAAACTGATGTTTATGAGCGGGTGGGGGTGATTTTAAATATTTATGGTTTCGATAAGATACATTATCAATACCATAAATCTAAGCTAAACGTTCTCATTGTCTTCAGGTAATACCCAACCAAACTCGATTCCATAGATTTATTTATTATTACCATTATGTGCCATTTACAAAAATATATTATAAGCTTGAAGAAAGATTGCAATTAGAATTTTTGAATTTTGAGGATCTCCCCCTGATGAATTGACAAAAATTAAAGGGAAATTAGTAGGATTAATGTTCTATACTAATCAATTCAAATTTGAGGTTTATTTGATAATATAATGTGTATATGATACCAATTGATATTTCAATAAAGAACTATTTGCGGACGGTTTCTCTAGCCAGAAGTGAAAATACACACCGGACTTATCAAAACGGTTTAAATGTTTTTAAAAACTGTTTACAAGATGCTTCAATTGATATCGAGAATAAACCATGTAATCAATTATCTGAAAAACATTTTGCGTTATTTATCAATGAATTAAAGTTTTACTCCCCCACCACTGAAAGATTATATATTACGGCTGTTGTTGGTTTTTATGAATATCTTGTATCTGAAAATTTAAGCAATGTAAATATTCAATCCATACGAATGTTGGTTCGAACAAGGGCAAGAATTCCACGACAACGATTACCTCAATTTCCAAAATCTGATATTGAGATATTACTGAATCAAATTTCGCACATAAATATGAATCCGACCATGAATAAAACAGATACATTAGTGAATTTTAGAGATAAAGCTTTTTTGGTTTGCCTAGCTGATACTGGTCTCAGAGTTCATGAAGCCTGTAATTTACGACGTGGAGACATTGATTGGTTTGAGAAAAAGGCTATTGTAATCGGCAAAGGCAATCGTGAAGGAATTGTAAGATTTTCTGATCGCTCCATCACTGCCATAAAGGATTACTTGAAAATTCGGTCGACAATGGATGGTTCAACGGGAGTTCCCTTGTCCTCTCTGCCAATATTTGCTCGCCACGACAAAGGAGCAGGTAAAAAAATTAAACCGATCACGACAACAACAGGACGAAAGATTGTTGCCAGTCGGGTGGAACAATATCTTGGTAAGGATGCAGTTGGTACAATTACTCCACACTCATTTCGACATTATTATGTGACGCGGGTTCTTCAGTCCTCAGGTAATTTAAAATTAGCGCAATCACTTGCAAGACATACGAATATTGCCATTACCCAAAGATATGCACACATTAATGATGATGAATTAGATAAGGGTTACAACGAAATCTTTGATAAATAAAGTGATGAAAACAAATTTCAACCCCCCATCCCATGGTTATACCTTTCCTAATCGTTTTGAATTTAAAGGTTTATCAAGAATTGTCAAAATAATTAAGAGTAACTTTATTTATGGAATGTGTGGTGGAATGGTGTTTTCAGCCATGGATTACTATTTTGATCAAAATAAATTGCCAAACTATAAGGCTGTTGAGGAATTACCTTTAAGCTATACGAAATATTTATGGAAAAGACAAACACAAAGCGTCTCAATTTCGGTCCTGATGAAAATAATTAAATTCGCAAGCTTATCTGTCTCAAAATCAATGCAAAAAACATTCCAGGATGAATTACCCAAAATCATAGAAAGATTGGATGATGGGTTACCTGCTCCAATTGTGATAATCCGATCAAGCTTTTTTCAGAATCCAACGCATAATCATCAAGTCCTGGCAACAGGTTACGAAGACAATGGGTTGTCATTGGATCTGGAATTATATGACCCTAATCACCCAAATATATGCCCGCTTTTGATGTTCCACCATAAGCAAGAATATTTTATAACCCAATCTACCGGAGAACCAGTACGAGGGCTATTTCTAAATAAGTATTTGTATCAATTTTCGTTAGCAAAACCAGAAAGCAATTAATCAGGCAAATTCGTTGTGATAGAGTTTTTCATTCACTACACACATTAATCGCTCTTCTTTTGATAAAGCCAATCTGGCTTGGTCTCTCAAAATATTTACGTTGGAAAAGAACTCTCTCATCATCACGACGAGAAGGTAACGACTTTCTGGGCGTAAGTGAACACGACCATTTTCCCATTTGCCGAATGCACCAGAAAGCCACATGAATATCATTTCTGGAAATAGACCAAAAATCAAAGGTATTTTGAAATCTTTTTGGAATTTCTCACTATTCAGAGATAAATCAAACATTTCCATGAGGAATCTGTATCTTTTCTTGTCATAATTGGTGAAGTGTTTGATTTTATAAACAGGAAAACTTCCAGATTTAATTTTTTCTTCATATTGTCTGAGAGAGAAAGTATTTACCAATAAGTTGCCATCCAGGTAACTGAAAGAACCTGAGCCAATGCCAACATATTCTTCATATTGAACAATGTATTCGTCCAACATGGTCAAATCTTTTCTGGAAAAAGTCCAACCAGAACTTGGTTGATATACATCGGAAAGCTTTCCACTGATAATCTGGAAATATTTAAATTCCCGACTGTGGTCTAACCGCCCAAGGGTTTTTTCCATGGCCTTTTTTACGGAAGGTGCACTCATTAATGGGTAAAAGGTTGTTTGCTCAGCACCAGATTTATTAATATACTCGAGATCTCTGATGAGACTCTCTTCCGTTTGATCTGGTAAGTTATAAATCATATCAATATTCAAAGACGGTAAAATACCTACTGCATTTTGAATAATTTTCAGAATTTGATCACCTGATCCAAACTTTTCATACCTGCTCATTTGGCGCAATAATTTATCATCAAAACTTTGCACCCCAACGGATAAGCGATCTACCCGACCTTTTAATTCCTCTAAAATATCTTTTGTAAGATGATTAGGATTGGTTTCGCAGGATACTTCATTGATTGAAAACAAACTCTTCGCAAAATCGATCGTTGTCGTTAATTCAATTAAGTCAACTGTCGGAGTCCCCCCCCCTATGTAAAGATTAACAAAATCATAACCAATTTCAGCCAGCATCTCCATTTCACGACGCAAATTCAGGTAATATGATTTCAGTTTTGCTTCATTGTAAATAAAGCGATTGAAAGAACAGTATGGGCACAGGCTTTCACAAAATGGAATATGGGCATAAAGAACATATTTATGCCCAGTTTTAGGAGCTGGATAATGAAAAACATGAGGAATTGAATTCAGTTGTAATTGTTTATAAGTAATTTTATTAATAACTTCCGATAAAATCGTTGAATAAAATTTTTGACGCCAGTTGTGAAGTCCTTTATTCATTTATGCAGCCTTTAAAATTGGTTTTACCAATAAATTTGAATCAGATCTTAAGTTGATGTTGATCTCAAGTATTATAGTCCAATTCTAATTAAAAAATCAGGTTTTTAAAAGGTAAAATAAGTAAAGGTAAAATAAGTATATGAAAATTGGCATTATTGGCGGTGGCGCCTCCGGTATTTTTGCAGCAATAGAAGCAAGAAAAAAATATTCTGATGTAACAATTTTTGATAAAAATGACTTTTTAGGGCGAAAATTATCATCTACCGGTGCTGGGCGATGCAATCTGACTAATGTAAATGTTTCACCGGGTATTTATCAATCAATCAACAAATTTAGTTTCCAAGACTTAATCAAAAATTATGATTATATCTTTTTAAATGAATACTTTAGGCAATTAGGAATCCATACTTACCACACTGATGATGGCTGGGTATATCCTCTTTCTAATTCAGCAAGGAACATCTCTACTTTGTTAGAAGATCATTTGACCACTGTAAATGTAAAAATTAATAAAAATACCAGTGTATCAAGTTTTATCAAAATAAAAAACAGGTTTCAACTGAAGACTGATTCTGGGAAATCATATGAATTTGATAAGCTCATTCTAGCCTCAGGTGGGAAAGCCTACCCACAACTAAGAGCAAGTGATGCAATTTTACAATCCTTATTAAACTTTGGACATAAATTAATTCCTGCATTTCCTGCGCTTGCCCCAATAAAAACAAGTAAACACGAAACAAAATCTCTCAATGGTGTGAGATTAGATGCTACAATACGGATTTTAGATAATAAATCAGTAATCGGATCAGAGTTTGGAAACATTATTTTCACAGAGTGGGGACTGAATGGTCCGGGTGTCATGAATCTGAGCCATTTGGTTCATGAAAAAAACAATTTAAAAATTGTACTAGATTTTTCCTCTGTTTTACCACCAGAATTTCTCAGCATAGTTATTGCCAACAAAGATAAATTTCTCTATTTATCAACCGCCCTACTCTCGATTTTTAATAAAAAAATTATAGAACAACTTTTGTTAAATTTAAACTTCGGATTATATTCACCGTTTCGAATAAATGATTTTATCAATTTGACCAACAAGATGATGTTTACGGAAAATATATTAGGTACTCGTGATTTTGAATTTGCCCAGATTTCAACAGGTGCAATCGAATCATCCCAAATTAATCCTGAAACATTAGAGTCAAAATTATGTACGGGTCTTTATTTTGCTGGTGAAGTTTTGGATATGATTGGGCCTTGTGGTGGATTTAATTTGCATTGGGCTTTTATTTCTGGAATCATTGCTGGGCAATTGAAAAATTAATCGTCTTCTATTTTGAACCTGATTACAATTTTTGAATAATTATTTTTGTGTTCATTCAAAATATTAATAAAATTTTCAAGACCAGCTATCATTTGTAATGACCGATCTATTCCGAACCGATAGGATAAAAATCCCGGGTTTGTTTGGATGTAATTTTGTATAGCAAGCAAGCCAGCTTCAATGTCATGTCCTATGGTTGGGTGGTTTCGTAGAATCAACGAACTGACAGGTAATTTTAAATTTCGTTTAAAAACATCCATTATTACAGGGTGTTCTATCACCAATGAAAAATCTTCCATATTGGCAAAATTTATTTTTGTTTCTTTTCCATTCTCATCAATTAGTATGATATCTAGATCGTTCGAAATGTACTGATCCGGGTTAATAATTTCCTCTTGTGGTAATAATGCGGAGATTGCTTCCATAATTTTCATGGCACCTTGATGCATCAATTGTTTTATTGATTTGTCAGTAGAAAAAATCTCATCATAAGTCAACAATTTTCCAATTTTGACACTTACCTTCGGCCGTTTAAAAGAAAGTGCTTTTTGCATGGCACCGTTCATTCCAATAAATCCAATTGGCACAATTGGTGCTTTTGATTTATACGCGATCCAACTGGTGCCAATTTTTGGTTTTTTAAGATTTTTTTCCCAAATTCCACCTTCTGGAAAAATTCCCAGTACACCATTTTGCTCCAGGACTGCTAATGCGTTATATAAACCTTTTTGATCTATTTGTCCACGCATGACTGGGATAAATCGATACAAACTTGATATAAATGACATTCTAGGATCAATAGGTATCTCTCCGGTTCCTAAATATTCTAATTGATGGGGTGTGTAAATAACCATTAATATGGGTTCAAATGCGGATACATGATTACCTACCAACAACAATATATGGACCGGTTTTTGGAAAATTTTCTAAACCAGTAATTTCGATTTTAACTAACAAACCGACTAATATTCTGGCTAATCCTTTTAAAATTCGCCTGATAAAAATTCTACGAGGGTATTTAATCAGATTTTTTTGGGACATTAATTATTCCATAGATGTTAATTTGGCTTTTAACGCTTTTCCTCTATCATCTGAGTTGAGAATTCTTTTCCGGATACGAAATACATTTGGTGTGACTTCTAGAAGTTCATCATCAGCCAGGAATTCCATAGCTTCATCGAGTGATAATTCACGTGGAGTGGATAGTCGATATTCGAGATCTTTATTAGCGGAGCGCATATTGGTAAGATGTTTTTTCTTGCAAACGTTGATGGTAATATCAGTCTCATTGAATGTTTCTCCAATTACCATACCTTCATAAACTTCTGTACCAGCTTCTATAAATAAAGTTCCCCTTTCTTCTGCATTTTTTAATCCATAGGTGCTGGAAATTCCATTTTCCCAGGCAACCAAAGAGCTTGATTTTCGAGTGGGAACTTCGCCTGCATGAGGATAGTATCCAGAAACTATTGTGTGAATAATCCCTTGACCACGTGTAATCGTCATAAACTGTTGGCGAAGACCGAGCAGACCTCTCGTTGGTATTTGATAGCGCAGGATCGTTGCATCCAATTTATTTTCCATGCTCAAAAGTTGTCCCCTCCTTCCTCCAAACAGTTCAATCACCACACCCACATATTCATTCACCACTTCAATTATGGCTTCTTCATAAGGCTCTAATAACTTACCATTTTCATCCTCGTGGAAAATCACCTCTGGTTTGGATACCTGGAATTCATATCCTTCGCGTCGCATTGTCTCGATAAGTATTGCAAGATGTAATTCTCCTCTACCTGAAACAACAAAACGGTCTGCATATTCGGTGTCCACAACCCGTAAGGCCATATTGTTTTTTGTTTCTCGGTATAAACGTTCTCGAATTTGACGGGTTGTAAGAAATTTTCCCGATCTTCCAGAAAATGGAGAGTTATTTACTTCAAAGCTCATCTTGACAGTCGGTTCCTCAACTGTGATTCTTGGTAAAGCTTTGGTATTTTCAGGAGAAGAAAGTGTTTCACCAATACTTACTTCATGGATTCCGGCTATGAAGGCAATATCTCCAGCTGTTACTTGTTTAGCTCTTTTCTTTTTAAGCCCTTCAAATTCAAATAGATATTTAATTTTTTCACTCACAAGCTGATCATTATTTTTAATGATGATAATATTTTCACCTTCATTCGCAGTACCTGAAAAAACACGTCCCAGACAGGTTGTCCCCAAATGTTCATCGTATCCCAAGTTGGCAATTAACATTTGAAAAGGAGCATCTTTATCAACTTCTGGTGCTGGAATTTGATCGATAATAGTCTCAAACAAGGCTCGTAAATCATTATCTAATTCAGAATCTGTAAAGCTAGATTTTCCTAATACCGCGTTGCAGTAAACAATAGAAAAACTTGCTTGATTTTCGTCAGCCCCTAATTCAATAAATAAGTCAAACGTATCGTTAAGCGCTTTTTGAGGAACTGCATCTTTTCTATCAATTTTATTGATGACTACAACTGGTTTTTTACCCATAGCCAACGCTTTTTTTAATACAAACCTGGTTTGTGGCATAGGGCCTTCGGCTGCATCCACCAATAGAAGAACCCCATCTACCATATTTAACACGCGTTCGACTTCTCCTCCAAAATCAGCATGTCCTGGAGTATCAATAATATTTATTTTTATTTCTTTATTTGCCCTCAAATCGTGATAAACAACGGATGTGTTCTTTGAGAGGATCGTGATTCCTCGTTCTCTCTCAAGATCATAAGAGTCCATAACCCTCTCATTTACAATTTGGTGCTCAGCAAACACCTTGGTTTGTTTTAACATTGCATCCAATAAAGTTGTTTTTCCATGATCTACATGTGCGATTATCGCAATATTGCGAATTTCTTCTCGTTTTGTTAACATAATTCACCTATTAAATAAAAGATCCTGAAAAATTCAGGATTGCAATTATACTCCTATAAAGGAATCTGTTATTGATGAAAACTTCTTCTCATCAATAAAATATAAATACCAAAGATAATCAAACCAACGGATCCAGTATTACCAATAAAACCAATAGCGCTCTCAGGATTCCCAGCAGTATACAAACCCCACCCAACGACGGCCAAAATACCACCAGGAATTAATGGCCACCACATAATTTTTCTGGTTAGAGTTCTGGAGGTTACAGTAATTAATCCCCAACCAAAGGCAAAACCCACCAACATAATTCCTATTTGCTCCAAAGGATTGCTTGCAGTTGAATTTTCCCAGGCAAAGTATAATCCTGGTGCCATCCCTACAAGCAATGCTCCGGGAATAATCAAACCTAATAATTTCCAATATATGCCAGCAATTAATAAACAAATTCCAATATCAACGCCTATATACAGAATAAAATCTAGTAGGCTGATTTCTTGTAGCAAAAAGGGTATTCCAATGGATACGAATATAAAAAACGGAAATATAAGCCAAATAACAGGTCTTTGTTTTGATAAGTAATTGATGACAAATAGAAATCCCCAAATTAATCCGAAAGTTATGAAAGATAAACCTAAAACTGAAAATGTTGTGAGCTTGTATTCAAAAATAATTAAATATAAAAAAAAGGCAAGTGCTGCTAGCAATACACTTAATATTATTTGTACAACGATATTTTTGATAATTAATTTTATCCAGTTCACAGGAAATTCCACTAAATATTATTAATATTAATTTTATAACTTAATTTCAGCTAAGATAAGTGGCTAAGGTCATGATAGATTCCTAATTAAATTATGCCACTCTCTTTTGCAATGAGAACAGCATGCATTCTGTCGCGCGCATTTAATTTATTAAATATACTTGTCAGGTGGTTTTTCACGGTACCTTCGGCAATTACTAAGGATAAGGCTATTTCTTTATTACTCATTCCAGTCGCAACCATCTTTAGAATTTCCAATTCGCGTCTGGATAAATTCTCAAATTGACTTCCTGGTTCAAATTTTGGCGCTCTTGGTAACCTTGTGAATTCAGCCATTACTTTCGCTGTAATTGAAGGGAGTAAGTAATATTCGCCCTTGTAAGCAGTTCGGATAGCTTCGAACAATTTTTCTGGCGATACATCTTTTAATAAATACCCCACCGCTCCAGCATGTAAAGCATTAAAAACAAGATCATCTTCATCAAATGTAGTAAGGACAATGATCTTCATACCTGGATGTTGGTGAAGAATTCTCTTTGTAGCCTCAACTCCTCCTATACCCGGCATACGTAAATCCATTAAAATAACTTCTGGTAAGAACTTTGTTGCAGCTAAAATTGCTTCCTCACCAGAATTTGATTGACTCACCACTTCGAAATCATTTTTTATGGATAATAATGTCATTAATCCTTCACGGAATAATTCCTGGTCATCAACTATTAATAACTTAATTTTTTTGATCATAGGGCAACTCTATTTCTATTCTAAAGCCTTTTTGAGGGAAAGTTTGAAAATTCAAAGTACCATCCAGGATCTCAATTCTTTCTCTAAGTCCTTGTAACCCGTATCCGGAACGAAATTCACTCATACCAATTCCATCATCATAAATAATTAATGATAAATTTTCACTGTCAGAATAATTTAACTGGCAAATATAATTCTCGGCTTTGGAGTATTTACATGTATTATTTACTGTTTCCTGGACGATTCGATAAATTGTTGATCGCACCGTCTCATCCAGTCCCTTCTCATCTCCAATTATTTCCAAATGAGACCGAATTCCAATCCAATCACATGGTCTCATAGCACGATCAAGAGCGTCTTTAATTGTTTCTTTTTCGCTTTGATCATAACGTAATGTTGATACCGAACGACGCACATCAATCAACGCAATTTGAGATTGTGATCTTGCTTTTTCAATTGAGTCTTTTGCTTTGTCTGGGTCCTCATTAATAATGGCCTGTGCAGCCTGTAATTGCATATGAATTGTTGTAAGGTAATGACCTAAACCATCGTGAATTTCTCTCGCAATTCGGTTGCGTTCTTTTATTACGGTTAATTGTTCTACTTCATTTGCATAAGATCTAAGCTTTTCATTCACATCTTCAAGTTCTAAAACCAATCTTTCGACTTCTCTCTTTGATCTTTCTTCATCAATTGCCATTTGAGTAAAGACCATAATATAAATTAGTCCTGCCAGAATTGTTGGAAGAGAAGACCAAACTTCACTTAAGTTCCCAGTATATTGACGTACAGCCCATACATATCCAAGTACAATCAGTAAATTAATAAGATATAACCAATAACCAGGAGCTAAAACGACTGCGTGGCCCGCTAAAGGAAGTAATAATATTGCTGAAAATCCAGATCCGTTGCCTAGGAAGACAATAATCGAGCCGATTGGGATTTGTATAAGAAAATAAAAAAGAATCCAAATAGACGATTTTTGTTTTGCTACAAAATTATATCCATAGATACCAATAGCGATAAAAGCAATTCCTAAAATAACCATTATCAGGAGTTTGACTAAATTTGTTTCTTTAAGCGAACTAAACATTGCGAAATATGAAGCTAATACAACCACAGCAAATGCCAGATCCGCACTCCCCTTCAATTTAAATTCCTGTTTGGTAATTTTGTTAGATATCATAGATAGAGTTATTATAATTCAAAAATAGGCTAAATTGGCTATGCGCAATATTAAAAAGACCAGAATATGAATTTTGATTCTGGTCTTTTTAATTAGTTGTATTGGCGAGTGCTTAATTAAACTATACGTTCTCTTATCTTCGAACTGATATAATCCATTGAGGCAACAACAATTGCGATTGCAAGCATTTGCACAGATGCAGCACGATAACTTAAAAGGTTAATGTTTTGTTGTAGCAGGAATCCAATACCACCTCCTCCAACAAACCCGATGATTGTTGACATTCTGACATTGATATCCCAACGATACATGGTAAATGAAATGTAAGGTGGAACAATCTGTGGAATGACGGCGTAGACAATTGTCTGCAATTTATTTGCACCTGTTGCGTGGATAGCTTCGAGTGGACCATCGTCGATACTTTCAACTTGTTCTGAATATAATTTTGCCAACGCTGCAATTGTATGCAGAGCTAGGGCCAGCGAACCAGCAAATGGACCTATACCCACCCAAATTACAGCAATAATTGCCATAACCAGCGGTTCAATTGAGCGAAGCGCATTAAGAATTGTTCTGGTTATCGTATAAATGATAAAACCTGTTGGTAATGGATGTTTAGGTTTTGCTATAGCTGCCAAAATAAATCCAGCGAAACCACCAATTAATACAGGATAGTATAAAGAAATTCTTTGATTGTTGAATTGGTAAAACCAATTAATCACCGCCATAACCAAAGCAAATAAAATTGCGCCGGCAATTGTACTGATCACAACATTAATAATCTTTAGAATTTTGGTATTCAAGTTATCTTGTAAAGAAAGTCCTACCTTATTGAACAAACTAACAACGACACCACCAAATGCGATCGCCGTTATTGCAGGAACTAACATCAGAGTAATATCGCCAATTTGAAATAATGCGTAACCAAGAAAACTAAATGGTCCTAATACATTCTCTAATTCTTTTCCAGTTAATTTGGTAAATTCGCCAAAAAGAATAATAGAAAGAATGGTCATCACTCCGGCAATGAAAATAAAGGCAAACCTTTGAAACTTTACACTGGTAGTTGGCTTCTTTATATCTTCAGAAGGCAGTCCCTTCCGTATTGAAAAATAGGCGATTAAACCAGAAATGATTAATCCAATTAATGTTACAAAAACATTCTTTTCAAACGGAGATAATAAATCTATGATCCATTTGCTAAAAATATATCCAAGATACGCACCAATCGGAAATCCGATAATATTTAGAGCAGTACTGGTTGGCGTACTCGTTGAATCTTTCATTAGGTTTCTTGCTGCAATAAAACTAATAGGAATAGAGGCAGCTGTACCAATTGTAGTTGCCAGTAGAGCGATGAAAACAGTTTCTATGATCTTATACCATGTAGCTTTTGCGGTATCAGTCCATTTCGGTAATCCTGTTGTAGTTCTGATTGTTGCCGTTATGTATTGTGCTTCTGCAACTGGTTGTCTTGTTGGAATTACTACATCAACTGAAAAGTAACCTTCATTGTTAGTTTCAAAATTCGCTAACTGTCGTTTTACGCCACTTGCTGCCAGAAAATTTATGGGTCCCTTTATGTTTGCTGCCATGTTGAAGCCTTCAACAGTAATTGATTCTTTTGGAGAAGCACATATTACTGAGGTCTGAATATAAGCTTCGTCTGTGTTTTTTTCAATTTCTTCAATTTCACCTGTATCCGGACAAGGTAAATAAAAAGGAGTGGAGATTTCTTCTTCAGTTGTATCATATTGGACCAATTCTGGTTTGGCAAGTGCGCGCAAAACACGCGTCAATTGCGTAATACGAACTTCTGACCTTGTTGTTTCAAAATTAACATTTGTCACTTGAAAGGCATAGGCAAAAACTATAATGCTGATTGCTATTAATAGGCCTGTCCGTAAAGATTTTAGAATTGAACTTTTCTTTTTCAAATCACACCTCATCCTACTCTTTCGGCCTCTTTGCCATAGATTTCTTTAAATTTAACGTCATCAATTTCCTTAGGCGCACCATCAAACATTAGAACACCAGCATTGAGCGCAATAGCACGATTAGCATAACGATGGACCAGATCCAAAAAATGTAAACTACAAATAATGGTAACGCCATCCTCTTTGTTGATTTTTTCAAGATATTGCATGATGGAGTGAGCTAAAACTGGATCAAGGCTGGCAACCGGCTCATCCGCCAAAATAATTTTGGGATTTTGCATCATAGCTCTGGCAATCGATACACGCTGTTGCTGACCGCCACTCAATTCATCAGCCCTTTTATTAGCCTGATCAGTGATGCCCACTCTTTCTAATTGCTTATAAGCCATGTCTACATCATTTTTTGAAAATCGATTGACCAAACTCATAGCAGGATTCGTATATCCCAGCCTTCCTGCCAGCACATTCGTTAGAACCTTAGAACGTTCAACTAAATTAAAATGCTGAAAAATCATTCCAATCTGCCTACGTATCCGTCTTAATTCATCTGGTCCAGCTTTAGTTATATCAACGCCATCCCAAATTACTTCACCATTCGTGGGTTCAACGAGACGATTGATGCATCTTAATAAAGTTGATTTTCCTGAACCGCTTAAACCAATTACGGCTAGGAACTCCCCTGGTTGCACATTGAAACTGACATTATCTAAAGCTTGAACATTTCCTTCATAAACTTTAGTTAGGTTTTTAATTTCCAGCATTTTTATACCCTATTATTATTTCCATTAATTTGTGAATTTTTTAAAATATATTCAATACAAACTCAGTCCCATTACATATTGTAAGGGACTGAGTTTTGCTTTTTGGAATTAATTATTTGCCAAGATTTTCGAGTGTAATTCCTTGTGCTTCCATTAACAGACGAACGCCGTCAAAGTTTTCATCAAAAATGGGGGCAGCGCCAGTCCAATCATAGAATTTTTCATTACATAATGTTTCTTCACATGCTTCAGAACCGATATACTCGATAACTGCATCCATAATAAGTTGCCGTAATTCTTCAGGGAAATCTGGCGAGAACGACATTGTGTCGTTAGGTATTTCTGCTGAAAGACCTAAAATTCTAACTTTTTGAACAACATCGGGAGCCTCAGTAAGGATTGCAGCTCGAGCATCTAACACACGATACTCTCCACAATATAATTTACCATCAGCATTAGGACCACATTCATCGACAACTTCATCTGGAACGTCAGGGTTGTCGCCCATCTTCCAGGTCCCCGCTGGCAACAATGGAGCACTGAAGTAAACTGATGCTACATCTGCTTCACCATTATAGACTGCTTTAACTGCCTGGGGATGACCACCAGCTTCTACTTCTTCTCCTGGAGCAATTCCAAGATCAGCAAATATAGCTCTAGGATATAGATAACCTGATGTTGATCCTGCATCCGGGAATGCCCAGGTTGCGCCATCCAAATCTTCTAATGTTTGATAGTCACTGTCGCGAGCAACCACGAATTCAGTCCAATAAACATTCCAGCCGTAACGAACAGAGGCTAATCCAGGCTCAACACCGCATAATTGACTGGCCAAAGCGTAACCTAATGCAGGTATAAAGCCAATGGTATCAGTTGGTGATGCACACATTTCTTCAATTGTAGCTGCGTATGAAGTTGGCACTGCGACCTCAAAAAATAGCCCAGTTGCTTCATTCAAAGCCTGCTCGATCAATTCTCCACCGGAAATCATGAAGTCAACATCTACTGAAGGCACAAACAAAACTTTAATTGGGTGTTCTTCAGAACCAATAGCCGGTTCAGATATTGGTTCAGGTGTTGGTGGAACTGCAGTTGGTTCTGGGGCTTTGGTTGGTTCAACAACCGGTTCGACTGGTTCTTCAACAGGTGCAGGTTCTGGTGTAGCTGTCGGTTGACAGGCACTCAAAACCAATGCCATTGAAAGAACTAACACAAAAACAATGTATTGAAATTTCCTCATTTCTTCCTCCTAATGAAGTGATAAATTATTGGGGGTAAAACCCCTACAGACAACTAATTTTAGTCAATAACGGAACCTAATGCAATATGATCTTAGTCCCTTTTTGTGAATTTGTGAAAATTTTAAGATTTCATCCTTGTTTTTCTAAATATACACGAAATTTTGAGATTATTTGATCATAAATATGTATCGACATCAAAAATAATCCAAAAATAATTCAATTTGCTCGACAAATTTGTTTTCTCATCAACATCATATTGACACATAATTGTTTCTCGTTTCATTAAACCTGAGGTAGCTGGCACAATGGGTCTGTTAATTTGAATTAATTATCATCATTTGACTGTCATGGAATCAATGATAAAATTACAACTCGCAAAAAATTCAAACGAGTGAAGGTAACCTTTAAGGTGAGAGGCGCTCAAGGAAGGTAATCATGTCAAAAATTATTTTAAATGCCGAGCCGCGATCGGTTATCGGTAAGCAAGTAAAACAACTTCGTCGACAAGGGAAATTGCCCGCGATCATTTATGGTAATAAAATAGATTCAAAATCAATTACTCTTGATTTAAGAGACGCTACAAAAGTGCTCTCTGGTGTAACTAGTTCAAGTCTGGTAACTATTGTTCTCGAAGGTAAAGAGTATCCATCACTGGTCCGGGAGAAACAAATCAATTTTATTTTAGGGACTCTTAAACATATCGATTTTCAAGCAGTTTCGTTAACTGAAAAAATTAGAGCATCAGTCAGTATTAATTTCGAAGGCGAATCACCAGCGGTGAAGGATTCTGATGCAATATTATCATCCGGAATTGGTCAAATCGAAGTTGAGGCTTTTCCCCAAGATCTTCCTGAAGGGTTCACAGTGGACATATCAAAACTAAAGCATGTTGGAGATTCCATTTTAGTCAAAGATATTGATATCCCTGAAAATGTTGAGCTTCTTTCTAATCCTGAAGAGATGGTTGTATTTGCCAGTAGTAGCCGACCTGCAACCGAAGAAGCAGGTGAAGTAGTAGAGGAAGAAGAACTTGAAACCACTGAAGCTGAACCAGAAGTGATCGAGAAAGGCAAAAAAGAAGACGAGAACTTTTAGTTTTCTAATGTTTTAGAACCAGAGGTTGTCCAGATGGAAACCTCTGGTTCTTTAGTTTAATATCTTTTAGTCCAGTATATTTAATAAATCAATCGTTATTTTTGCAGAAATTCCCCACAACAACTCCCCATCATATAGATTATAAAAAATAACAGTGCCATATAAACCATTGGGGTGTGAAAACAATCGTTCTTCCCAATTGTTTGAGTTCTTAAGCCAATCGACTGGAATCGTGAATACCCTACTTACTTCATGGTTGGAAATTTCAAGAGGAACAGGCCAATCCACCCATGATACAACAGGTGTAACCATGTAATTTGAATTGGTCATAAAATCCGGCATGAGTCCAATAATATGAATACCAGTTTTTTTTAACCCAATTTCTTCATTTGCTTCTCTCAAAGCTGTTTCTGTTGGTGTTGCATCTTGTTTATCCATACCTCCACCAGGAAATGAGACCTGGCCACGATGATTCTTCAAACTGTCTGCTCGTCGAGTAAATAAAAGACTCCAACATCCATCGACACAAACAAATGGGATTAAAATAGCTGCTTTTTTTAAAGTACTATAATTAATTTGCGAGATTGTTTCATATCTTTTTTTTCGTTCTTGGTCCAATAAATATTGGATCCTTTTAATATCTAAAGATTTACAATCAGATTTCATTTGTTACCCAGATAAATAAATAACTAATTTTCAAGAATTCCTATTGCTTTGCCATTAACTAAATCTAACTCACTTAATAGCGGTCTGCCAAAAATTAAAAAACCAGTATGAGCAACCATGCGATCTGTAGGTCGCAAGCGTTCAGGTTCGGCTTTGTAAAATCTCAATAATACTTCTACAACTTCCAAAAAAGCAAATTGATTCAATCTTAATTGATGCAATAATCGTGATACCTGGTTTGTTGTCGGAACTAAACATCCAAAAAAACCCCCTGGTTTTACGGAAGCTTTCACTTGTGGAATGTAATCATAAGGATTCATTACGTCCAAAAAAAGAGCATCAACATTCTTTTCTTCGAATCCTTCCTCGATGTTTCGTATTTTGAATTCCACTCTTTCTCCCAATCCAACCAGACTTAAATTCTTCTTTGCCAGGTTCTGAAATTCTTTTTTTTGATCGTATGAGGTGATTTTACCGGCTTTTCCTACTGAATAAGCTAATGCGATGGTCATTGCTCCAGATCCGGTACCTGCTTCAACCACATGTTGCCCTTCTCCAATTCCCATCTTCAATAATATGTATCCTATATCTTTTGGATACAAGATTTGAGTAATTCTTTTTAGATCCAACAAGATATCTGAAAGAGATGGCTGCAACATAAAAAAAGGCGACTCATTATGACTGTGCACTACACTTCCGAAGGGAAGACCTACCAAGTCATTATGTTTTATTATCCCTCGATGTGTGTGTAATTCTTTGTCCTCAACTACATTAAAAATATAACTTTTATGCCGTAATCCTACCAATTGAACAAGATCTCCAATGGATGCAACTTTCGCAGTATTATTCCACATTATTATTTTTCCTGTTTTTCTAAACGAATATTCGTCAACCAAATTGCGATTAGCGAAAATAGAATTGATCCTAAAACACCAAAACCAAGAAAAACCCACCCAATTTTCAGGAAATTAGAGTCTAGAGAAATACCAACCCACTGTCCTATTCCAAATCCAATAACTGAAAAAATAAGAATAAAAACTAATCGTAAAATCCCGCCACCTTTCCAAAAATGAAAAATAAATCCTATCAATAATGCAAACAACAAAATTATGGTTATACCTGGAATGTAATTCATTAATTCCTCATTGGTTATAAGAAGGGTATATTACATTCATAATTATAATCACGAAAAACCAATAAGCCTAAGGTTCTGAAATTAATTTCCAATTTAATTTTAAGTTTGGTTCAAATAATTATTGGATCTACATAATTAATTTTTGTCTCTTACTTGTTGTTATAATATGACCCATATACCAAAAGTTGGAGGAGATTTAATGTCAAAAATTAAATTTGGTACTGATGGTTGGCGAGCAGTTATAGCCGAAGAATACACTTTCGATAATGTAAGAAGATGTTCACAGGGATTTGCTGCTTACCTTACCGAAAAAGGTTATCAAGGAAAATCAGTCATTATTGGCTACGACAAAAGATTTCATTCAGAAAATTTTGCCAAAGCAGCTTCAGAAGTACTTATAGCCAATGGATTTGTTGTTTATTTGACACAAGATGCAACCCCAACGCCTGTAATTTCCTTTTCAGTTGTAAATAAAAAGGCCGTTGGTGCAATTAATATCACCGCGTCTCATAACCCGCCAACCGATAATGGATTCAAAGTTAGAGATCCGTTTGGAGGAGCGATTCCTCCCGATGATTTAAAAAGAATCGAGCAACTCATTCCTGAAAGTATGAATGATGTAAAGAGAATTCCTTTTACCGATGCTTTAGATTCAGAAAAAGTTGTTTGTTTTGATGCATCCATTGAATATAAGAAACACATATCTAAATTAGTAGATCTCGAATCGATTAAGAATGCAAAAATAAAAATCCTGATAGATCCAATGTGGGGAAATAATTCAAATTGGTTTACCGAATTATTATCAGGGGGCAGTACAGAGATCGTTGAAATTCACAATCATAGAAATCCAATTTTTCCCGAAATGTCCCGGCCAGAACCTATACCACCCAACATCGATGTAGGATTACATAAAACCAAAGAAATGGGCGCGGATGTATTAGTGATAACTGATGGAGATGGAGACAGAGTAGGTATCGGTGACGAGAATGGAGTTTTCTTAAATCAATTACAGGTATATGCATTATTAGTCTATTACATGCTGGAAGTAAAAAAAGAGCGTGGTCCAATTGTTAAAACTTTATCTACGACATCGATGTTGAATAAATTAGGGAATATTTATAATGTGCCAGTCCATGAAACTGGAGTTGGTTTCAAGTATGTTGCTCCAAAAATGATTGAGACCAATGCATTAATTGGTGGAGAGGAATCTGGTGGTTACGCTTTTCGAGGAAATGTGCCGGAACGAGATGGTATTCTTGCAGGATTATATTTTCTCGACATGATGGTGAAATTAAAAAAGACCCCATCTGATCTTCTGAAGCTACTGTTTTCAGTGGTTGGAGAACATTACTATGATCGTATTGATAGTCCATTTTCTGGAGATAGAAAACAAAAAGAACAAAATATTTTGAATGCTCAGCCAGAATCGATTGGCGGATTAAAAGTATTAGAACTTAATTCATCCGATGGATTTAAGTTTTCATTAGAAGATGGTGGATGGCTTCTCATTCGATTTTCAGGTACAGAGCCAATCATTCGCGTATATTGTGAAACTACTCATGCGGACAAAGTACAATTAATTCTTCAGGATGGTTTACAGATTGCAGGTATTGATTAATGCACCTGGTTGATACTCATTGCCATCTAAATATGATGCAGTCAAGCACCAATTTGGAAGAAATCATCGACAAGGCAATTAAGAATGATATTCACAGGATTATGGTCCCGGGAATTGACCTTGAATCCAGTTTAGAGGCAATAAGAATCGCTGAGAGGTTTGAAATTGTTTATGCCGCTATTGGATACCATCCCAATGATGCGATTAAATGGAAAGAAGATAGTTATTCAATCTTATATGACCTCACTAAACATCCAAAAGTTAAAGCGATTGGAGAGATCGGCTTGGACTTTTATCGTGAACATAGTCCGAAAACGATCCAATTGCATGTTTTTAAAGAGCAGCTTGAGTTATCAGAAAGAACAGGATTGCCTGTAGTAATCCATTCCAGAAATGCCATTGATGAAATTTTTGAAATTTTATTAAAATGGCAACAAACAAAAGATTTGGCACAGCCAGATAGATACCTCGGAATAATGCACGCGTTTGAAGGGAATCTAGAACAGGCTAATTTGATTACAAAGCATCGATTCCTTTTGGGGATCGGAGGACCAATCACTTACAAAAATTCTCAAGATAAACATGAGATTGCAAAGAAACTGCCCATAGAATCAATCCTATTGGAAACTGATTCTCCTTTCTTATCTCCCATTCCTCATAGAGGTAAACCAAATGAGCCAGCTAATATTAAATTCATTGCAGAAAAAATTGCTCATTTAACAGAAAAACCGTTAAAATGGGTATCAGAAGTAACAACGAAAAATGCGAATAAAATATTCGCTTGGGAGCAATGATTGAACATTTTAAACCGTTTTCAAAGTTTAGTATCAGATGAAATCCTCGCTGTTGAAAATTTAATGAGACAACAGGCTCAAGGATATAATGATGATCTCCAAGCAGCATTAGATCATCTAATTTCATCTGGCGGCAAAAGAATACGGCCAAATATAACTTTATTGGTTGGTAAATTACTTAATGGTGATATAGAAAGACTTATTACATTATCTGCCGCAATCGAATTGTTACACACAGCAACTTTAGTTCATGATGATTTGATAGATGGATCACTTCTACGTCGTGGAATTCCAACATTAAATTCCAAATGGTCACCAGCAGCTACAGTCCTCACGGGAGATTTTATGTTTGCCAAAGCGGCAAAATTAGCTGCTGACACAAATTCAATACCAGTTATGAAATTATTTGCAAACACCCTTGGCACAATTGTGAATGGGGAAATTGCTCAAATGTTTTCCAGTCATTATGTTGGTGACATTGAAATGTATTATAAAAGAATTTACGCAAAAACAGCTTCATTATTCGAGACTTCAACAAAAGCTGCTGCAATGATTTCAAATGCAAATCGCTCACAAAAAGAATATCTTAGACAATTTGGTTATGAACTGGGTATCGCATTCCAAATTATTGATGACGTTTTGGATTTCACATCGAACCAGGAAAAACTCGGAAAACCAGTTGGTGGAGACTTACGTCTTGGTTTAATCACTTTGCCATCTATCATTTATTTCGATAAAAATGCTGATGATAATTTGACAAAAGAATTTTTTAAATTTGGTTGCAACCCACCAATCGATATTTTGGAAAAATTAATTCAAAATATTCGCAATAGTACGGCGATCCAGGAAAGTTTTGAGAAAGCAAATTCCCATATCGAATTTTGTCTAAAAGCACTGCACCACCTTCCCGCTGGGATTGAAAGAGATGCATTGGAAGAATTAGCTTGTTATGTAACGCAAAGAACCATATAAAAAAAGAGACCGATGAATGGTCTCTTTGTGCGCTGAGAGGGACTTGAACCCTCACGCCTTTCGGCACATGGCCCTCAACCATGCCTGTCTGCCAATTCCAGCACCAGCGCAAATGCTTCGCTATTATAATCTCTATTACACCACTGTCAAGAAAACATGCTCAAAATATGTCAAAAAAAACTGATAATACTAATATTCAAAATGCTTTTATTCTTAAGAATACTTAAATACATCAGTGTGAATTTAAAACTACAGTAAAATTTATCGAAGTTAATAAAAAAAATACGGGAGAAGATATGACAATCATTTTAGATGCAATGGGGAGTGACAGTTATCCAATTCCTGAAATTGAAGGTGCAATGTTAGCAGTAGAACAATTGGGAGTTGAAATAATTCTGGTAGGAAATACAGAAATTATCGAGAAACATTTACCTCCTAATTTTGTTTTTAATAAAATTCAAATCATTGATGCTCCTGATGTTTTAGAAATGATTGATAAGCCTGTAGAAGCATCGCGAAGGAAACCAAATAATTCCATGGCAGTTGGTTTAAGATTGCTTAAGGAGGGTAAAGGACAGGCATTCGTCACCGCTGGTAACACAGGCGGTGCACTGTTTAATGCAATTTCAATTTTAAAAAGAATGCAAGGTGTGCAACGACCAGCATTGACAGCCATTTTTCCAACCCGAAAAGGCCGATGTGTTGTTCTGGATATTGGTGCAAACGCTGATTGTCGACCAGATTTTTTTGTTCAATTTGGAATCATGGGAAGTATTTTTGCTGAAAAAGTACTCAAAATAAAGGATCCTCGTGTAGCGTTGCTTTCAAATGGGGAAGAGGAAGGAAAAGGGAACCAGCTCATTAAAGAATCTAAAGATTTGATGAAAAGCGCAGATTTTAATTTTATTGGCAATGTGGAACCCAAAGAAGTATTCGCAGGTGAAACAGATGTAGTTGTTTGCGATGGGTTTACTGGAAATGTTTTTCTAAAAACCAGTGAGGCAATCGGAAAAATGATGACAGACATTATTAAAGAGGATATAAAGTCTGGATTTATAACCAGCCTGGGTGGCTTGCTAGTAAAACCCGCGTTCAATCGAATAAAAACAATGATGGATCCAAGCCAGGTAGGAGCAGGCCGATTACTGGGAGTAAACGGCCTTGTCTTTATCGGTCACGGACGCTCGAACTCAGTGGCTATTTTCAATGGTATAAAAGCAGCCCAACAGGATGTTGAATTAAATCTAATCAGTGAAATTCAGACAGCCATCGAAAAGCAAATTTCATTAGAATCATAAATTATGAAAATCAACATTGATAAAAAATCTGTTCAACGAAATGCAACGATTGGTAAAATTCTTCGTTGGTTAAGTTTGGGGTGTATGCTCGTTGGGTTAATTGCTGTGTTTTCTGAAGATATATTTTCGAATCAAAAATTATTCGCAATATTTTTTTCCATCATGATTGTTGGTGTTTTACTTTCCTCTGTGAGTGGATTTTTTACCAGTCGATTTGGTAAATCTCCACGACCGGATGAATTAATTGACAAAACATTTAAAGGATTAGATGACCGATTTCAAATTTTTCACTACCGTTCATCAATTCCTCATTTATTAATCGGCCCTGCAGGTCTATGGTCCATTGTTCCAACATTTATTGATGGCGAAATCATCTATGATGAAAATAAAGAAAATTGGACACATAAAAGGAATTCTTTAGTAAATCGACTTTTGCGGAAAGAATATTTTCCTAATCCCTTATCTGAGTATAAACATCACAAAATAGAACTTGAAAAGATTCTAAAAGATAAAACCAAAAGCGATAATAATCCAGAATTAAAATTGCTTGTACTCCTCTTAAATAAAAATGGTTCAATTTCTGGAATTTTTGAAAAAGATAATATCCTGATAATGCCTTTCGAAAAAGTCAAAGATCGATTCAGAAAAATGGCTAAGAATATCAACCATTCTGGTGAGGTTTACTCATTACTGGAAGATCTCTTAGAAATCCAATAATTTTCAAACTTGTGTTATTAATTTATTTCTTTTTTCGAAAAGTTGCTTTTTCAGTAAATTTCTTATTTCTTGGATTTGGAGAAAATTTCTTCATCCGGTTTTTGTTTTCGGTGGAAGTGAATTTCCCCTCACCGCTCATTTTTAATTGTTTCACTTCATCTGGCGTCAAATATCGCCATTCACCTGATTTCAGATTGCCTAAATTTATAGAAGCGATTCTTACTCTAATTAATTTGACAATAGGCAAACCAATTACACGACTAATTTCACGAATTTGTCTTTTATGACCTTCGCGTAAAATCACATTAAGCCAGGCTCCCTTACCATGCCATTTATGAATGCTAACTTTTGTTGGAGCTGTACGAAATCCATCTTCTAATACAACACCTCTGCGCCAAATATCAAGTTGTTCTTCATCAGGTCTTTTGGCAACTAAAACCAAATATTCTTTTTCATGGCCATAACGTGGATGTGTAAGACGATTCGTCAATTCTCCATCATTTGTAAGAATCATGAGACCTTCGCTCTCCATATCCAGGCGTCCAACTGTAAAAAAATGACCTTCTAAATCGATAAGATCTCTGACATTTTTTCTATTATCCAGCGGGGCATTATCAGATAATATCCCTCTGGGTTTATATAAGGCTATATATAATGAAGCTTCTTCTTTTGGAATAATTGAATTATCAACAGAAATCTCATCAATTGTTGGATCTGCTTTCATACCCAATAAAGCAACTTTTCCATTTACTTTCACCCTACCGGCAGATATTAATTCTTCATTTGCTCTTCTTGAGCCATAACCAGCTTTTGCCAGTATTTTTTGTAGCCGCTCTTCAGCCATTCTTAATCCTTTAGTATTCCATTATTATTAATATCTTCCAAATCATCGCTAAACAACTCAGGTAGTTCATTTATTGAACCCAACCCGAAATATTGGAAAAATTCTTCGGTGATTCCGTACAAAATCGGACGACCTGGCCCTTCAGTTCTTCCGATTTCCTCAATTAAACCTTTACTCAACAAACTTTTCAAAACAGCATCACTGTTTACACCTCTGACGGCATCGATTCCTGGTCTGGTTATTGGTTGTTTATATGCGATTATTGCCAATGTCTCCATAGCCGCACGTGATAATTTCGATGTTGTCTCTATGCCTAAATACTTTTCAATCAACTCTGAATATTCTGGTGAAGAAGTTAGTTGAACTTTTCCGGCGTATCTTAATACCCTGATTCCCCTTCCGTTAATCAAATCATGTTCTAAAACATCAAGATTGGCATCGATTTCTTTTGATGTTACATTAAATGTATCTGCCAAATGAGAAACTTGAACTGGTGATCCAGAAATAAATAGAATGGCTTCTATGCCTGAAACCAGATTTGATATTGTTTGTGGGTCATTATTTTCTATCATGCTATAATTGCCTAGTTGTAATAAACCAAAATTATACCTTACCACCCAATCCGAAATTACTTCTATCCCAATTGAAATAAACATAGACGAAAAAAAATTATCTCTGGAAATTGAAATTGGGTCTACAATACAAACTGTTTTATCTTCACAAAAAATAGTTCTTAATCCATTAGATAAAGTAGATCCACCTGTTTTCACAGTCATTACCGAACCTATTTCAATAAAAATTACCCGTGTTGAGGAAAAGTTTGAAACGGAAGAAATTGTTATTCCATTCGAACAACAAACAGTTAGGAATGAAGCGCTTCCTGAAAGGCAAAACATACTCATCCAACCAGGTATTAATGGATTGCGTGAAATAACATATCGACTTTTGTATGAAAACGGGCAATTATTTTCAAGAACTGAAGTTCGGAGAGTTGATATTGTTAATCCCAAACCAGAAATCATAATGATAGGCGTTCAATCACCATTCACGTCAATCCCAATAAATGGCAAAATAATCTACCTATCCTCTGGTAATGCCTGGATGATGGAAGACCAAACATCAAATCGCAAACCAATTCTTACAAATGGGAAACTGGATGGTCGAATTTTGAGTATTTCACCCAATGGAAAATGGTTATTATTCACGCAGATTAGTGAAAAGGATGAAGCTATCAATGAACTCTGGGTGATCAATATCGAAATAGAAGAATCGGAACCTGTTTATCTTAAGGTCGATAATGTGATTCATTTTGCTGAGTGGATTCCTGGAAATACACTTTTGGTTCTTGCATCTACCGTTGAACCACGAGACGTTGCTCCTGGATGGCAAGCAAACAACAACCTATTAGAATTAACACTGGGAGCAGATGGTAAGGTTTTACGTGCTGAGGAGGTTATCGAAAGCAACTCAGGGGGAATTTACGGTTGGTGGGGAACAAATTTCCAATTCAGTCCAGATGGGAAAAAACTGGCATTTATTAGACCTGATGCATTAGGTCTAATAAATATCGAAGACCAGGAATTAGAAATCATTACGGACGTTATTCCTTACCAAACGAAAAGTGATTGGGCCTGGGTATCACCTTTTTCCTGGTCAAAAGACAATCGTTTCATTTATTGGATCGATCACCGTATTGATGCATCTCTAGAAAATCCTGAACTTTCGCCAATTTTTGATCTCAAAGCAGTAGACACTCAAACTAATCGATCAGGAACTGCAAATGAGAATGTAGGCATGTTTGCATTTCCAACAATAATTAAATCCTCCGAAAATAAAGATAAACATCAAATATGTTTTCTTGAGGCAATTTTTCCTGAAAATAGCGAATCTAGCAGGTATCGTTTATTGATCAGTGATCGAGATGGCTCTAATTCACAAATAATATTCCCCTTAGACGACATGCAAGGATTAGAACCTCAAAAGATCTATGCCTCACCATGCTCAGATGATCAAATTTGTCAGTTAGGTTTTATTTATCAGGGAAATTTTTGGATAATTAATATGAATGACCAATTTTCCACTCATCAAATTACAGGTGATGGATTAATAACTCGAATAGAATGGAAATAATGAAAATGAGGATTTTAATAACAGGCGCAGCTGGATTCTTAGGATCACACTTATGTGAAAAACTATTACTCGAAGGTCATTCAGTAATCGGTATGGACAATTTTTTAACTGGTGATCCACAAAATCTCGCCCATCTTTCTACAAATGAAAATTTTTCATTCATAAAGCATGATGTGTCAAATTTTATATTTGTTCCCGGCAATTTAGATGCAGTGCTGCATTTCGCCTCTCCTGCGAGTCCGAATAAAAACTCACCTTATGGATACCCAAATCTTCCAATTCAGACGATGAAAGCAGGCGCATTAGGAACGCATAACGCACTTGGCGTAGCAAAAGCAAATAATGCTATCTTTTTACTTGCTTCAACCAGTGAAATTTATGGTGATCCAAAAGAACATCCGCAAAAAGAATCTTATTGGGGACATGTAGATCCCACTGGGCCTCGTTCGATGTACGATGAAGCCAAACGCTTTGCCGAAGCATTAACGATGTCCTATCATCGATTTCATGGTATCAATACACGCATTGTTCGCATTTTCAACACTTATGGTCCACGGATGCGACTTGATGACGGTCGAGTCATCCCGAATTTTATTCAACAAGCTCTTAGAAATGAGCCATTAACAATTTATGGTGAAGGAACTCAGACAAGAAGTTTCTGTTATGTGGATGATTTAATTGACGGAATATATCGTTTATTGCTGTCCGATATTCATGAACCCGTCAATATTGGTAACCCGGTTGAAATGTCAGTTTTAGAATTAGCCCAAAAAATTAATGAAATCATTAGTAATCCCGCTGGAATTATTGTTAAGGATGATATGCGCCTCGGTGACGATCCTGAACGAAGAAGACCAGATATCTCTAAGGCAAAAACTTTATTAGATTGGGAACCAAAATACACCTTATCACAAGGCTTATCCAAAACAATACCGTATTTTAAAATTAAATTAGGCATTAAATGATAATTTCAAATCGAAAAGAACAAAAAAGATTCGTGAAATTTGGGATGGTTGGGGCTTTCGGAGCAGTCATTGATTTTGGTGTTTTTAATCTTTTGATTCATTTCATCAAATTTAAACCATTTCATGCGAGTATTATTTCTTTTATTTGTGCAGTCTTCAGTAATTTCCTTCTGAATAGATACTGGACATACCCAGATTCACGAACTAAACGCTTTCAGCAACAATTCATTCAATTTTCCGTGGTAAGTTTAATCGGTTTAGGGATAAGAAGTCTTCTCTTTAATCCGATTGAAAAAATACTGTTATTAATTGCAAACCAAATAATTCCTGCTTCCTTCGTGTTAACACCGACTTTTATTGGATATAATTTAACTTTAGCGTTTCTTATTCTTGTTGTCATGTTTTGGAATTTTTTTGCAAATCGATTTTGGACATATAACGATGTCAGTGGATAATAACGAAGAAAACAATCCTGGAATCTCCGAAGCTCCATCTGTTAAATATTCAAATATAAGTTCATTAAAAGAACTGATCGATATCGCGTCTGGCAAGAATATTAGCCATTATGATTTTCAACATGATTCTGGAATTGCGGAACCATTGTTTTATCCATTCTTAGGAATTGTTGGCCAATTTGAAATGAAGTTGGCTTTAATTCTTACAATTATTAATCCCAATATAGGCGGTGTATTATTAATTGGTCCCAGAGGGACTGCAAAAACCACCTCAGTGAGAGGTTTGGTAGATATTTTACCTTTTGTGGAGAGTAGTTCCTGCCAATTTGGATGCTTGCCAGAAGATATAGAATTGAATGGAATTGATGGTGTGTGTCCAGAATGTGCTCAAAAAAATGCTGAAAACATACCATTTTCACAATTATCAAAAGTAAAGATAATTGAATTACCACTAAATACCAATCTGAATAGCGTTACTGGAAGCATAGATGAGATTTCTAATAAAAACAATACAATGCACCTGAAAAGAGGTATTTTATCGCTTGCAGATAAAAATATCCTGTATATCGATGAAGTAAATTTATTATCAAACGAAATCATAAATTCAATTCTAGACGCAGCAGCCATGGGGAAATACACCGTGCGAAGTTCGTCCAGGTCTTCAACATTTCATTCCAGGTTCACATTAATTGGGTCAATGAATCCAGAGGAAGGTAACCTCAGACCTCAAATTATGGATCGTTTTGGTTTAAGGGTGGTTACACGTGGTCTTGTTAATAACACTGACAGATTAGAAGCCTATTTTCGTGCCAGTCACTATCTCAGTAATCCGTATGAATTCATTCAAATTTATCGGGATGAAAATAATATAGCCAGACAGGAAATAGAGAACGCCAGAAAATTTGTATGGAAAGTAAAAATTGACTCAAAAATTGCAAAATTTGGGATTGAATTAATTAAAGATTTAAATATTCTCTCTCTCAGAGCAGAATTAACTTTATTTGAAGCAGCAAAAGCATTAGCAGCCTCTGAAAATCGTGATCAAATCACAATCGAAGATATCAAATCGGTTGCTCCGATGGCACTTAGGCTGCGTCGCTCTTCATACATCACAAATTTCATCGAAAATAATGAAGCAGAAAATGAGGAAATTAATTCCAGTCTGGACAAAATTTTAGCATGAGTACATTAAGAATAATTGCTGGAAAAGCAAAAGGAATGCGAATTCAAACAGTTCCTGGGGATAGTACCAGACCAATCACAGATCGCGCGAAAGAAGCTTTATTTAATATAATTTCAACTGACTTGATAGACTCCTCCTGGTTGGATTGTTTTGGGGGAACTGGCAGTGTCAGTATCGAGGCATTAAGTCGTGGCGCAAAATCATCAACGATCATTGATTTACATCCCCTTGCCATAGAAACGATCAAAAGGAATCTTACTCACACAAAATTTATTCAATGCTCAGAGGTAATTAAATCCGATTCTTTGGTATTCCTGAAAAAAAAGCCAAACAAATCCTATGATTATGTGTTTATCGCTCCCCCGCAATATAAAGGCTTGTGGCAAAAAACAATCGAAATTCTTGATCAAAATCCTGGTTGGGTAATCGATGATGGTTGGATAATTGTACAAATACACCCAGTTGAATATAAACCTTTAGCATTGGAAAATTTTATAGAGTTTGACCAAAGGAAATATGGCTCAACGTTGTTTATTTTTTATCAAAGACCTAACAACGAATAAGTCTATTTATTAAATTCCATCACCAATTTTCCATTATTGTAATAATATCTTCCAAATTGGATTTTCTTTTCTGTGCTAAGAACCATTGGAATTAATTGATTCAAATCTTCAACCAGGGGAAAGTTCTGAATACGATCAATTTTTATCCAATCTGAATTACCTTCTTCGCTTGAAACCAATACCTTTTGTTTTGAATTCCCTAAAAAAACAAACATTGAAATTCCTTGGTACTCTTCAACATCAATAAAAATAATTGCGCGTAAATTTAATTGAATGTTTTGTAAACCAGTCTCTTCAAATAATTCTCTATACGCAGCAGATAAAACATCTTCTCCCCTTTCTATGTGTCCCCCAATTCCGTTATACAATCCAGACCAAATTTTTTTATCTTTCGCGCCTTTTAGCAATAATATTTCATCTTTATTCCTGATAAATATGAGAGTTCTTGGTATAACTTGATAACGGTCCGGTAAGATTTTCTGTTTGTGTTTTTCCATATCGATCCTAAAAAAATGGGCGAAACCGCCCATTTTTTCAATTAGCTTAAGAACATCGGAACACCCATAAAATCTTTTATTTTGGGTTTGTATTGTTCAATATCATAAAAAGCCGGTACATCAACTCTTTTTCTACCTGCTAATACCATTTCAATCGGAACCGTTGTATATTTTCCACCGTGCAATGCGACGAGCTTTCCAGTCTCTTTTCTCCGCAATAACTGGGATACAAGATTTCCGAATGACATTGCTACCATTCGATCTAAAGAATCTGGCGCTCCAGACCGCATTAAATATCCAAGTTGCTGAACCATAGTGTTCTGCCCGGTTATCTGTTTAATTTTTTCTGACAGAATGATACCGATACCGCCTAATTTCTTATGTCCATAAGCATCTTCTTCACCAGTTTCGAAAACATCACCGCCCTCAATAATCGCTCCTTCTGAAATTGTAAGAATGGAGTAATTGGAAGTGTTTGCGCGTTTATCTTCCAAAATAAAATTACATAATTTATCAATCGAAAAAGGAACCTCAGGAATTAATGCTCTGTCAACATAAGCGAGATAAGCACTGATTAAACTTGTCTCCCCAGAATTTCTACCAAATAATTCAATAATTCCGATTCGTTCGTGAGACCCAACTGACGTTCTCATATTTGTAATAAATTCGACACTACGTGTGATCGCGGTAGAAAATCCAATACAATAATCTGTTCCAAAAACATCATTATCCATTGTTTTTGGAATACCAATTACTGGATATCCTTCTTTATGTAACCTAACCGCAAAACTTAAAGTATCATCTCCACCAATTGGGACTAAAGTATCAATTCCAAGGTGACCTAAAACGTCAAGTGTGTAGTCCGTAAAATCTACGTAATCACCCATACCTCTAATGGGCTTTCCCCATTTGGATTTATTTAAAAAACCGGGCACATCCGTCTTTTTTACTTTTTGTGGATTTGTTCGTGATGTATGGAGAAATGTTCCACCAGTCCTATCAATTGTACGAACATCGTTATAAGTTAATTCTTTTACATAGTACTCATGAGTTGAAGGTTCATTTAAATCGTAATGCAAAAGGCCTGCCCAACCTCTCCGAATTCCAAAAACCTTGTAACCCATTTCCATTGCACCAACGACAACTGATTTTATCGCAGGATTTAAACCTGGCACATCACCGCCACCAGTAAGAATCCCAATTGTTTTTGACATAAAAAAACTCCTAAATATAAATAAATTATTCTAATTCGGAAGAAATGATCGGAATTGTTAGTGAGACTCTACAGCCCTGTCCAATCGCTGTATCAATATCATAGAATCCACCAAGCATTTCGACACGATCACGAATTAATTTCAAACCTAAACCTGGTTCGGATGAACTGTCATCTCGGTTGAATCCTTTACCATTATCCGAAACAGCAATTTTTATTTGATTTTCATCCAAAGCTATCTGAGTGGAAATCTGCACTTTAACAGGTTGGTCCTGATTATGCCGAACGGCGTTCCCCATTAATTCTTGTAAAGCTCTAAATACCATAACTTCAAGAAACGGCTCAAAACGACTATCCTGACCATTTATTGTTAAATTTACATCAACGCCATGTTGATCTTTGAAGATCTCCACGTATTTTTTGATCGTTGGAAATAAACCTAAATCATCCAGCATCATCGGGCGTAACTCTGAGATGAAATTTCTCACCTTTTGAAATGTGGACATTGCTGCGCCTTTAAGATTTTCTAATTCATTTTTCGCTTTTTCTTTATCAATCTCAAATAATCTGGCTGCAATCTCTGTTTGCACAATGAAATTAGATAATGCTTGAGCTGGCCCATCGTGCATTTGACGAGATAAACGCTGGCGTTCTGTTTCCTGTGAATTTATCATCATTTCAAGAACAGAAAAACCATCTCCACTACCATAGGAGCCGAGAGAACCCGTTTTTCCGGTTTTATTCAATAATGGCTGATCAGGAAAAAATAGCCTGATTTTATCAATTAATATAACTTTTCTTTTTAAATTCGATTGATCATTTTGCAATTTTTCCAATTGCGAGCGCATTACTAACATTCTTTGTTGTGAATCAAGGGCTGAATTATATGCTTGACGAATATCACTCCTTGGAATGGTGTCAAATTGATTTTGAATTTGTTGTAAATGAGAATTGGCTGAGGTGTTCCTTTGAATCAGTTTTGATAATTCTGCCTGACTTTGATCCAGCATCAAATCTATTTCTTTTAATGTCTTTTGTGCTTGTTCATATTCATTCTCTATTTCAGTTAAGAATTCATTGGCACTCGTCATATTTTCAGCCATTTTTTTAACTCCTATTTTTTTAGTGAGAAAGCTGTCATTGAAACAAATCGATTGATATTTTAGCATACTGTAACTAGAAAATCCAAAAAATACTAATCCCAAATAAATATTGTCATATTTTCTCCTCCAGCTTTAGGAGAATAGGTTCCATTTGTTCTATAAATTACTTTTTTTGACTGATCCAGTTTGTCATACCATCCCGGAAAAATCACAAGATAATCTGCATGTTTCTCATCAAGATATTTTGATAATTGATCTTCATTCCGGATGAAAGGAATTACCTCCGGAGAAATTAATCCCGCTAAATCTATAATTTGACGACCTGCAAAAAATCCCATTGCCCCTATATCATGTGCTGCTATAACCGCATCTGGAGGTAAATTCTTATTAATCCACATGGAAGTATCCACCATTTCTGATTGGATAATGGCTACATCCTCTGCATAGGCTTTTCCCCCTAAAATGAAAAATATTAATAAAATAGCCAGGATGGACACCTTATAACCAAATTTAATCAGAATCCTGTTTGGCATTGAATGTTTACAAAACGAATAAATGCCAATCAAGGATAATAATAAATAAACAGGTATAGCTGGAATAACATATCTACCATGTTGATATGTTGCTGGTAATCGTACAGCATAAATCAATAAATATCCAAAGAACCAAAAGTATACAGATAATACTTCCCAATTTCTTTTTTTTATAGAATGGTAAAAATAATAAAGAAAACCAGGAAGTAATAAAATCCCGGAGCCAGTCAACGAAACCAAAAACATATCCAAATATCTTGAAAGAAGAGGTTTTGAGTAAAGAATTTGATATTCAGCTTGTTTGGCAAAAAAAGTATTTGGTAATATCTCGCCTGATAAACGCATGTTAAATAATGCATAAAAGATCAAAAAAATACTCACTACCAGCAATCCAAAAACAAAATTCTTTCGTGAGTAATTGTTCTTTTTGGAAAAATTAACTACATTAATTAATATATAAGGTCCTAAAAGTGTTAATCCATCAGGTCTGACAAATATCACAATTCCAAGTAAGACCCATAATAATAGCCAAAGATTCTTGTTTACTTTTGATAATAATAAATATAGAAAAGACATTAAGATAAAAATAAAAAGGATTGTTTCCATACCTGAACTTGCAGACCAAACGAGATGCCATTCAAATAAAAATAAAAACCCAGCCCAAGGATATTTTGTTGATTTACCTATCAATTTTTCAAATAATTTTTGAAAAACGATCGATGACCCAATAAAAAATATTCCTGATATAAAAAATGTCCAATAATAAAAAAAATCAGTCTGAAATAAATGTCCTGGAATTAAAAGCAATGTCCATAAAGGTGAAGTTGAACCTGCGGAAAGAATACCAGGAATGAAAAACCATCCACCATATTCAACTAAATTTCTTGCATAGGTCTGATGTATCCAGGAATCATCTAATGGAAACCCAATACTGAAAAATTTATATGAAAACCCTAAGTAAATAATCTGAACTATAATGCCAAAAATAATTATTAGCAGATTTTTATTTAAAAATAATGAATTCTCCTTAATTCTTATATTCATATATTTTTTTCCCGGATTGTGTTTCCTGGATGATTTGAAAATAATTGTTGATCAAATTATTATGATTCTCGTTAAATTTTTCTGGTAAATTCTCATCCAAAACCAGATATTTCACTTTGAAAAGTTGTACAACTTCAAGCAGATGATCCATCTCTGCATTTGGAACAACAATACTCCAACGCCCTGATGAATAATAATATCCAAGTGGATTATTGATCATAATCACATCCGTTTTATCGAGCGATTTCTGAGTAATTATTTCTTCAATCATTTTGTATTGTTTGTAATCCTGCGTCCAAGCTAACTCCTGGGTAGAATCACCTATGACGTCATTCTTAAAAACAACAATTGTAAACATTGCAATTATGACAATAAATGCAGTTCCAAACATTCTTTGACTTCTAACCAAATTCCAATTTCTGTTTCTAATCCCCCACTCAAAAAAACTTTGTAATCCATCTGCAACCAGAATCCATATCAAAATTTGAAAGGCCGAAGATGAGTGAAGGAAACCTCCTCTTGCACCAGCTAACGGGAAAATTATTGTCATTGTTAGTAGAATAATGAAATAAAGTATTATGCCTATGCGCATAATACGATTCTCGATGTTTCTATTTATTCCTAAAATTAATAATGGTAGACCAAAAATCATTAATTGAACCCCTAGTAAAGTGCCAAGATTCAGCTTGATTGCTTCAAATATTTGGACAGGTCTCAATTTAATTGCATTCTCTAGCCAATAACCTAAATTCAATCTTGATGCTGGAAATATAAAAGTATCGTCATAGGTTGCAATCCAGATAGCTTTTGATGTGGCAGGCGCAAAAATTGAATCATAAAAATGTAAATTAGAAGTAAACCAAAAACTCATAATCACACAATAAGAACCAATAAATATCACAATGTTTATTATCCACTTTTTTGTGATATATTTTTTCCTTTTCAGAAACATGAAAATGAATAATGCTAATCCATTAATGAAGAAAATCAATCCATCGACCCTGGTGAGATGTATTAATCCAGTTATCAAACCCATAAATAAAAAATCTTTTGAATTGATCTCTCTTTCATAGTCACTCGATGTAAATCTTCCAAAAAAATAAAAATAAAGAATTCCCAAAAACATATAAGGTAATATCGTTTCTGGAATTGTCAAAAATTTCAAATAATACCCACTCAAAATAGCCAATGAACCAGCGATAATACCTGTAAATCTGTTCGCAGTGATTTTATAAGAAATCCAATAGGTAAAAGGTGCCAATCCAGCCGCAATCATCAACAAAATTATTCGACTGCCGAGAAAACTAGTACCAAAAATTAACATGGAAAAGGCAGCCAGAAAGGATGGAAACGGCATCCAATAAGAAAAAATTGGGGCAGGAAAACTTGATGTGTTATCCAGATAATTCCAAATAACTGGGATTTCCAGAGATCCATTTATTATCTGCCTAGCGCCCAGGTAATAAAATTCAGAATCCATATAACCAGGATCAGGTTGAAATATTAACGTTAAGGACAAAATAATTAAAGCGACAAAATAAAGGAGAATCAAATCACGTTTTCTCATCATTTCTCCTCGAATCGGAATACCACAATGTCACCTACATACAATTTTTCTATTTCTTTATATTCATTTCGTAAAACCTCAACGACCGGGTGGTTTAAATTATTTTGAAAATATTCATCCAATGTTTTCTGAAAAACAACAAAAACCAACCTGTCCAATTCTAAAAACTGTCCTATATTCTCACTGGCGATATAACCCATTGCTAATTGAGAATCATAAGCTAATGTATCATTTGGTGAGCCAGCTTGATCTTGTAAATAATAAGTATTATCTCGTTCTTCATGAGCCATTGTTGGGAAGAAAGATAATTTATTATCATGAACGACCACCATCTCAGGACTAAGTAACTCTAACGAATTAGCTAATTCCGAAAATGATGATCTGGGAAATGTATTAAATTGATAATAAAAAGGCAATGAAATAACACTAACGAGAATAAATAATCCAAGATTAATTTTTCCTGAATAGTTCCTTATATTCTTTTCGATAAACACAGAAAACAAGATAAAAAACCATACTGAACTCAAAATAAAGATTCGGGGGACAAATACAGGTTTAACAATAAAAGACAAAATAAACAAAATTGTCGGTGGAAAAATCAGTAGAAACACAATGAGTAGACATTTCTCCGATATATTTTTGAAAATAAACATTGAAAGGAAAACGAAACTTTGGACAATGATTACCAATACGACACCTGTAAAAAGCATTGACATAGGCAAGAAAGCGAACAAAGATAATAACGCCTGGATGATATCGATAACACCCGGCGTATGTGTCCAGAATGCCGTTTGAACTTTCTCAATTTGTTGAGGTAAGAAGAAAAGCCAGGGAATTGATAATATCAGAATAAAAAATTGAACAAGAAAAAGATTTTTCAGAATTATCTTATTTCTTTTAAACAGAAGGATCACATTAACCGATATTAGCCCTATAATTCCAAGATTATGCGAGTACATTGCGATAAGACCAAACAAGACACCAACTGCTATCCAGAAATTATTTTGTTTGTTTGGTGATTGAAAAATCTTCAAGAATGCGTAAAAATAACCAACCTGCCCCAGCAGTAACAGAGCATACATCCTTAATTCTTGTGAGTGATAAATCTGGAAAGGAGAAATCAGAAATAGGAAAGTGGCAATCAGTGCACTTGAGGCATTAAAAATTTCCTTTGCGATTGCAAATACAAACCAGGCTGTTATTAAATTTAGGGAAATATTCAATAACCTTAAGAACACCAAATTTTCACTTATTTTCATCCATAAGTGCAACAAAAAATAATACAAAGGCGGCATTGTATCGGCAGCTGTTCCAGTAATGATATCTTTGAAAGAACTTCGGGCCAAAAAATAACTGAAGGCGTCGTCATAGGCAATTTCACGCGATCCGATAAATATAAATCTTAATATGATTCCAATAAGAAAAATAAAAAATATGAAAATTTTTTTATTGTTATTTTTCACGAGTTGATAATATCTGTGACTGGATTCTTTACCCACCATCTCACCCAATATAAACCAATTGTTAATATTAACGGAACAGGAAAAAACATGATTGGATTTTGAAGAGGCTGATATCCAAAATCAATGGTTCTGACGAAAATTATCCAGGGCACAAAAAATAGTATACCTAAAAATATTAGGGTGGCCCATTGACCTGAATTTCTCCAACGATCCTCAATAATCCGAATAATAAAAATTACAGCAGGAAACATGATAAGAAAATTTCCAGGATCTGTTTGAATATTTAGCCATTGACCCATAACTAAAGTTAGTGATGTAATCCAGATAAACTTTTCACCTCGTGAATATTTTCCATTCACCCACTCCACTAATAATATCAATGCACTCAACACAGAAAGTATAATTCCAAATTGCCGGCCTATTCCAGGTAGGATTTCTGCTAATGCAGTTGCCGGTGTTCCCGGAGGATTATAGCCTGGGTAACGAAAGACTTCTCTAATAAATTCTATCGGCCAGGTAGGCAAAATAAATAAACCTAATACGATTAATGCTATTAATGATCCAAAAAACCAAAAAATCACTTTGTATCTACGGTTTGTTAATGACCAAAAAACCAAAAAAATTATAAAAGCAAAAACTACTTGAGGTTTGATGGTTATAAAGGCAAAACAAATTCCCGCCAATTCATCCTGCTTATGGATAATCGCATAGATGGATAGTATGATTAAAAATAATATAAAAACTACCGCATTTCCATTAATGATTGATCTTAAACCATGATACCAAAATAAACTGAACACAATGAATAAAAATGAAATAAGGAAATTGGGGTTCCAATTCACCATTCTAATCATCATGATTGTTGAAATAATTATAAAAAATTCCAACGCAGTCATCCATAATGCTCTGGCGACTGTGAAATCCTCAATTAAAGAAAAAGGAATAAATAAAAAAACTGAATAAAAAGGATACGCGACTCTTAGTTCGTGTTCTCCAGCTTGCGCAGGTCTTCCATACACCAGATTTTGTATCTGCAAAGCCACACTATCAGAATATGGGCTAATCCCTTCTTTTACAAAAGATCGAGTCCCCACCCAATGAACAAGAAAATCATTACCACCAGGATTTTTAGCAGTATATTGCAAATTGCCAAAAATAAATAAACCTACTATGATCAATAATAATAAGATCTGCAATACTTCTTTGATGGTTCTCTGTTGTTTGCGGTTCATACATTTTCCAGGTTAATAATATTCTTTATTATAAAAGATAAATATGATTATCACATTTTCTATACTACAGGTAAATTGTTTCCTCGACCAGTTCGAAAAAAATTTTGAAAATGTAAAAAAGTATTTAAATAAATTACCTGAAGTTGAAAAGCACTTAGTGGTATTGCCAGAGCTTTGGACAAGTGGATTTACCGAGAATTTGGATCAAGCTGATGTAGCCAATCGTGAAATCATCTCTCGCCTGCAATTGATTGCGCTTGAAAAGAATTATTTGATTGCAGGAAGTTACATAATAAAAGAAAATGAAGGCTTTTATAATCAATTAGCGATCATAAGCCCAGACAACCAAATTGCTACATATAACAAAAATAATCTGTTTCCCCACTTGAATGAATTTATAAATTTTAATTCAGGGAAAAAATTATCAATTCTGCATGTATGGAAGTTAAAAATTGGAATGGCTATTTGTTATGATTTGAGATTTCCGGAAATTTTCAGAAATTATGCAAATCAAAACGTTGAAATTTGCGTCCTTCCTGCTCAATGGCCACAAAAAAGAATAAATCATTTCAATGTACTTCTACATGCCCGTGCAATCGAAAATCAAATGATCATGATCTCTGCAAATATTTGTGGAAATATAAATAAGACAAGATTTGGTGGAAACAGTTCCATAATTGATCATCTGGGCGTCACGCAAACAAATTTAGAGAATCACGAAGGGTTTTCTACTTCACAAATTGATATCGATAATGTTTACAAATGGCGCGATGAATTCCCGGTTTTGGAAAACATTCATCACCAATCGAGTAAAGAAATTGAAAATTTTTATATTGACAATAAGTATTAATGATTCTGGTTCGTCATGATGACGGAAAGTTCATCCGAATAAACCACATGCCACCCATTATCTTCCAATAAATTAATAATAGGCCTATCTTCTTCCAGAAAAACACAATTGATATCATAAAGTCCAAATTTTTGTTTCCAGGCTTCTCCACCATTAACCATTTCAATCCAATCCTGAATTAATATCTCACCATACAAATCAGTTCTGCCGTCAATAAAAATTTTCATTTCTGGCAATTTCCAGGAAATATACCCACCCCAAGTATAAGAATTAAAACAGCGAAAATCGGTTAATTCTTTATTTTCGATGGCGGTAATTGCTTCCTTAGGAAAACTCTTCTTCTCATAAAAATCAAAAATAATAGGTGAACCTAGATAAATAATTTTCCACGTTACCATAAACCATAAAAATCCAACAAAAAAAAGATTAATGTATTTCGAAATCTTTTTATCAGACTTTTTATTTAAATTTTTAATATTATTGAAGAACTTTTGTACTGAGAAATAATTTTTGAGGTAAATTTCAAAAAACCGTTGCATTTCCTTGCTCAGTAGCGGTATTGAAAAAATTGCATAATAAACATAATTTCGTCTGGAAATAAAACCAAGTCCGCCTAAAACGAGCAGCGGAATGATCGTTGAAAATTTATAGCTGGTTCTATTTGCCATGAAGAAAAATACCAACAAAAGCCACAACCACAAAAAAGGTTGTTGATACAACTCATGGAAATTCGGTGAAGCCCATTCAGGTATTAGATTTTGTAAGGACGGGAGTGTTATCGTGTTAAATTGAACTTGCCAGATCCCGATGCCGTTAGGATTGATCATGACAATCAATGAACAAACAACAATCAATAGAAACCAAAATATGAGTGTTTTGTATTGATCTTGATTTGATTCCTCTTTATATAAAAGAAAATCCAAAGCCTTACCAACAAAAATTGTTATGATCAATATAATACCAATGCTGAATCCTGCATGCAGGTTTCCCCAGATTAAAAACAAAATGGGAACCAGTATTGTTGGGATTTTCTCTGAAAAGACCGATTTTTCAGTTAATAAATATGTCAAAATGGAAAAAAACAATAATGTCAGCAATTGAGGTCTCGGAGACCAGACGACCGCTGTTGTCATTACACATAGCAAGATTGTGAATCCATTAATGATAGGGTTTGTTTTAAGCCGAATGAAGACAAAGAAAATACTGAGTGTTGCAATTATGGCAACGCTGATCATTATGCCAATATTCCCAAGTGAACTTAGAATAAAAAAATAGAATATCTGCGAAAGCCAGCTATGGTTGACCCAGGAAGAATTAAACACAGTAAATGTTGTCAGGTCTTCCAGGATTGGTGAACCGTTCATCAAACTCAATTGTCCACTTCGAACGTGCCACCAAAAATCAGAATCCAAAGGCACCCTGACCGCCATAAAGAAAATTAGCGTAAAAATGATGATGTTAAAAAATAATTTTTTTTGTTTGTTGCGATCTAAATCATTTGAATTCATTGGTGATTCCCAATTCTTCAGGGGTTATTTTTTGGGATAGATTGTAAAAAACGTGATAATCATCTATTCGTTTTTGAAGATAGTCAATATGGTTTTCCTGGAAAGCACTTACAAGCAAATCATCAAGTTCCGGATTATTTGATGTGATGTAAAAATAGGAACTTCCATTTTCAATAATGGTATTATATTTTGAAATTCGATTGTCACGCACAGTAAATCGAAGATCATGATGGTAAGGCAATTTTGGTATAGAAATAATTTTTTCATCACTGACAAATGCTAACGGGTAAGAAATCCAGTAGTTTGAAAATCCATAATATTCTTCTTCACGTTCCAAGAACTGTAGCAATTCATCGATACTTGAATGATCTACCTGCGCCGGAGAATAAAATTGGGTCGTAATATATGGTTCTTCAATACCAAATATCCAGGTGCCATAAATTTGAAATACTAATGTTATTATGCCTAGTGCGTAGATCACCTTATTATTCAATTGGATAAACGCATATCCAAAAAAAACACTCAATGGAAAAACAATCGGAAGAAAATATCGGCCAGAAGGATCAATACCAAATGAGGTAAAAATAAATCCCCCTGCCACAAGAATTATTACTCCGATCAAAGCAACAAATTTTGGAGCACCTTTAGACTTATAATTTTTCTTCTTAATGAGTAAATACAACGCCAATATCCAAAAGAGAATTACAAAAGGAATAAAAAGCTTTCCAATTAAACTTACATCCCATGGTGGCCGTAGACCAAGAATAACAGTGGGTCCAAAGATTAACAAAGAAATAGAATGAGATATTATTCTCTGAAAGTAGGATTCACTTTCTATCGCTACAGCACTCCCCCCTATTTCACGAATTACTGAAGGCCCATTCGTCAAGAATAATGAATACCAAAATAATGCAGACCCAAGCAAGAAAAAAATCAGAAAAAAGAGAAAGTATTCGAAAATTTTCTTCTTTGACTGATTTGATTTTATGATCTTCCACACAACATACAGATTTGCTGGGATCATCAGTGTTAGTCCAATAGGGTTAACATATAATCCACTTCCCAGCAAGAAACCCAATAATCCGAAGTAGGCAAGATTGACCTTTTTATGATTTTCACAACTTTTAGCAATTAGTGCAGCAACATAGAAACTGATCACACCAAATAATAAGGCTTCGCCGTATCCCCCCAATGAGACCGTTGTGTACAAGACAACATTCACAGCTGGAAAAACAAGAAATAATGAACTAAAAAATGCGATCTTTTTATTTTGAAATGAAATATCCACAAATAAATATGAAAAAATGATAACCAAACCAAATAAAATCACTTGGATGAGACGGATAACCCAAACTTTTTCACCAAACAACAAAAATCCCAGGGCAACCAGGTATGCATCCAGACTCCCCATATAAGATTGGCCATAAAAATAAATAAAATTTTCACCATCTAGAATATGTTTTGCCATTAACCCAACAATAGCTTCGTCGGAATTAAACGGGAAAGCATTAATTGATAATAATAGAAACCTAAAAAGAAAGTGAAAAATCAGTAAAATTATAATAGATATGACTTTATTATCAAGAATTTTTAGGATCATGGTTAACTATCTGGTAAAAAATAAAAGATTTTCATATTTAATTGCTGGAATTTTTTCTATTATGTGGATATTTTTTTATTTTAATAATCTTCTGACTGTCCCTTTTCATCCCGATGAGTCTACTCAAATGTATATGAGCAAAGATGTAGAACTCTTTATCAATAATACATCAGATTTATATTTTCAAGAGGACGCTCAAAGTTCAAATGAGCAAAATTATCGTCTACTGGATGCGCCATTACCAAAATATTTTATTGGAATAATTCGCAATATTTTAAAACTTGAAACCATTCCATTTGATTGGGATTGGTCAAAATCATGGACTGACAATCAGATTGCAATTCCAGGCAAACAATTATTATTTATTTCCAGAATAAGTGCTGCCATTTTTTTTCCATTATCGGTAATATTGTTTGCGCTTATCTTAAAAGAGGTTTTTAAATCTGATAATTTTTTAATCTTTTTGTCTTTATTATTATTTGCTTTTAATTCGCTTTTGCTTCTTCACACCCGCCGAGCAATGGCAGAGTCGTCGATGATTTTCTTTTTATTGCTCAGTATTTTAACCTTATACAAAATTCCTAAAAAATGGTTCTTTTTAACTTCTGTTCCTATCGCGCTTGCGATAAATGCAAAACAAATTCTGATTTTTCTAATTCTATTAGCATTGTTGTTGTTTATTTTTAATTTTAAAAATAAATTGAAAAATTTTGTGGTGCAAATAACTTTATTTTTTGTACTTTTGGTTGGTATTTTTTTAATCCTAAATCCAATTGCATGGAAACAGCCGGTACAAGTAGCGAAACACATGTTTGACCAAAGATTGGAATTGTCTCAAAATCAAGCAGATGCGATTGAATCAGTTTCCCCTGAATTCTTGACTAATTCAGTCTCAAAAAGAATAATTGCATTTATTGCTCAACTTTTCATATTACAACCTTCCCCACAGGAAATCAGTAATTATCAAGAATATCTAAATCAATCGATTAATGATTATTTCAAGAATCCGCTTCATAGAGGTTTAATTCGGAACCTCTTTGGTGGAACCATTTTTATCATTTTATTTTCATTCGGATTTTACAATTCAATTTCATTTCTTTCAAACGAATTCAAATTGATTATCTTGGGTGGTTTCATATTGTTCAGTTTGGAAATTTTAATGTCACTGACAATACCTTTTCAAAGATATTACTTACCCGCAATTCCGTTTACAATTATTTTTGCAATGATTGGTTTTCGACAAATTATTAACATAATGAAAAATTCTTCATCTCATTCTCGAATCAAACTTAAAGATGAGTAAGCATTCAACATATTGACCGATATCCTTACAGTGAGGATTGAAACAATCTGTAAAAATTTAAACCAATATCCAATTAAATATTAAATCCATTTCATAGCTTGAATTTTTCGTTCGATTGCCAAAATGCTAATCCATAACAATATAGTTATAATAAATGCATCAAACATTGGAGGTAGTTATGGATAAATTTATCGTTGAGGGTGGATATTCGTTGAAAGGAGATTTTACTCCCTCAGGTAATAAGAATGCAGCATTACCTTTACTGGCAGCTACATTATTAACTGACGAACCAATTGTTTTACATAATATGCCAAATATTCTGGATGTATTGGCTATGAAAAATCTGATGGAAAGCCTGGGCGTTTCCATTGAAATTAAGAATTTAAATTCCTGGCATATTCATGCGAAAGATGTATCCTTTAAAAACCTTGATCCTGATTTATGTAGACGAATTCGTGCATCAATTTTGTTAGCCGGACCTATGGTTGCTCGATCTGGAAATTTGATCCTCCCCCCACCTGGTGGTGATGTGATCGGTAGAAGAAGGTTAGACACACACATTTTGGCATTAAAAAAACTAGGCGTAGAAGTTACATATGATCGCACATTCCATTTTCATGCTAATTTTCTTACTGGAGCAGAAATTCTTTTAGATGAAGCCAGTGTAACTGCTACCGAAAATGCAATCATGGCTTGCGTGAAAGCCAAAGGTCAATCAATCATCCGAAATGCTGCTTCAGAACCCCATATCCAAGAATTGTGCCATTTCCTTAATAAAATGGGGGCTCACATCGAGAATATCGGCTCCAATACGTTGCATATTGAAGGAGTCGATAATCTACATGGATGTGATTTTACAGTAGGTCCAGATTATCTTGAAGTTGTTTCTTATATTGGTGCTGCTGCTGTAACCAAAGGTGAAATAACCATTCACAACGCCGGGAACCAATATTTGGATATGATACGGTTAGTTTTCCAAAGGATTGGAGTAATATGGGAAACAAATGGCGATGATTTATTCGTCCCGAAAGACCAACCATTAACAATTGAACCAGATCTCGGGAATGCAATTCCGGAGATCAGTGTAATGCCTTGGCCAGCCTTTCCAACCGACCTGATGAGTATTGCAATAGTCGTAGCTACCCAATCAAAAGGATCCATGTTATTTCATGATTGGATGTATCCAAGCCGTATGTATTTTACGGATAAATTAGTAGGGATGGGAGCACAAATCGTTTTATGTGATCCACACCGGTGCATTGTTCAAGGTCCCACCCAGTTGTTTTGTGAAAACCTTGAAAGCCCTGATATCAGAGCTGGAATGGCGTTGGTGTTAGCTGCGTTATCTGCTAAAGGCATCTCAGTATTACGAAATATTCGCCAAATTGACCGAGGATATGAATCAGTTGAAAAGAAACTATCTCAATTAGGAGCTCACATCTCAAGAGAAGCATAAACACCTTTACTGTTTTATTACAATTTTTGGAAACAAAAAATCCTCTGAACAATGTTAAGAGGATTTTTACTTTTAATGTAATTCCTATTTAATTTTCAGAAACTACTTCCAAAAATTGTTCCACAACATCCCTTAACATACCTTCAGGTAATGCGCCAACCTGGCGATGTGCAATTTTTCCACCATTAACAAATAACATGGTTGGGATTCCTTGAACGCCAAATCTTGTTGCCCAATCAGGATTCTCATCCGTGTTTACTTTTGTCACCAATAATTTTCCTTCATATTCTTTGGCTAATTTATCTAATATAGGTGCAACCATTCGACAGGGGCCACACCATGGTGCCCAAAAATCAACAATTACAGGCATTTCTGACTGTAAAACAACTTTTTCAAATGAAGCATCGTAATTCAATTAATAATTTTATAAATTTCTTATAATCTCCTATAATCGACAAATCGATAACCAACTCCCCTCTCAGTTAATATATATATAGGATTAGACGGGTCTTTTTCAATTTTTTGTCTTAAATAATTTATATACAGTCTGACATAATGGGGTTCGTCTCTGTACTCATAACCCCAAACACGAGATAAAATTTGGTCGTAGGTCAAAACCCAGCCAGCGTTTTTGACGAGATGATAGAGCAATCTATATTCGGTTGGACGTAATTTAACCAACTCACCATCCAACCATATCTCACGTTTTGAGAAATCCAATTTCAGATGTTCATCTACTTCAATAACATCTGGTGAATCAGTTGAGCTGGAATCTGTCCGCCGTAACACAGCGCGCACACGACTTACCAATTCACGGGGGCTAAAAGGTTTTGTGACATAATCATCTGCACCTAACTCCAAACCTCGCACTCGATCATCTTCTTCACCTTTAGCAGTTAACATAATTACAGGCACATTGCTGATATCTCTTAACATGCTCAATACTTCAAAACCATCAATATCTGGCATCATCACATCTAGAAGTACCAGGTCAGGTAATGAATCTCGATATTGTTGTAAAGCCTGCATCCCACGGTAAGCTTCCACGACTTGAAAACCATCATGTTCTAAATTAAGTCGAATAAATCGAGCCATCCGCTCTTCATCATCAACAACTAAAATAATTTTGTTCTTTAAAATATCATCCATGTTTATTCTCTTACAAATGAAATAATTTCATCTTCCTCGACATCCTGGATCAACTCAATAAAAGTAATTCGATGAAACGGCCAGATAACCAGATTGACATTTGGTTCCAAATAATGCACATCTTTCCCGTCTTTTTTCCTTGGATTTTTGAGCATAATTATCTGATCAGACGGTTGTGGCAATTGTTCAACTTCACCCATAATTGGATCTTCATTATTTATATGGACAATTACAGTAATCATTTTATTTACCTTATTTAATTAAAATTTGTATCCTCAATTTTCCAAGTGCAATTTGATCATTATGATTGATGGGATAATCGACATGAGGAACAATTTTTTGTCCATTAACCCTCGTACCATTGGATGAACCTAAATCCATTATAGCAACTCGATTTTTGTTTAATTTTAGAGCAGCATGTAGACGCGAAACTCCCTGGGCATATGCATCAAAAGGAGAAAGATCCACATCAGGTAATATAGGTTGTCCTTCAGCTACTCTACCTAAAGTAAATTCAGATCTACCAGAAAGTTGAAGGGTCTGTTTTGCTTCAATCAGGTATAGCGCTAAATCTGAAGATATTGCTTGTTTACTGAAAATATCATCATTAATGGAAATTGAATCTTTTGAATCATCGACAATTGTCTCATTTAGATTATCAGTGTTTGTCTTTTTTATGGATTGTGTTGTCAAATAATCTAATAAGATCAGTCTCGCTCCACATTCACTACAAAATAGTGCTCCAGGTAATTCTTTATGATGGCAATTAGGGCAAACGATCATTTTTCCTCCCTTAAAGGTTCTGGTAACATCAATAAGGATCTTGTTCCGTATTTAATTTTTTTCTTTCCTAATTCAGAGATTTGATTGTTGTTTTGTAAATTTTCAACTTCCTTCATGATTGTTTTCGCTAAATCGCGTTTTCCTTTACTAATTAAATGAGTTGCTAAGTTTTGTAAACGTCTTGTTGCGTTATTATAATTGCCTTCTATAACATCTTCACGTGCTTTTTCTTGAAGTCGATAAAGTGATAGGCTTGATAAAGCGTTTACGATAACTGGAGGGATTTTTTCTTTCTCAACTTTTGGTAATACTGGTCTTTTGAAATCGTAAAAGTAACGTTTCATGTAAATTTGATTCGATGGAATTTCAACTTTTATACTCCCATAGGATAATCTAATTTCGTTGACATTTATGGGTAATTCATCAATAAATAATTCAAAAATAACTCTAAGATGCTGCTCAGAATACAAACTTCCCAAATTGATTTCAGATTCAGAATCTAATCGTGATAAATCAGGACTCAGACGAAATGCATAATTTATTCTAACATTGGGGGGCAAGTTAAATGAAATTTTTACTGATTTAGAAAATATAACACTAAAATTATGTAATTTTTTCTTTAATGAATCATACAGTTCCTGGGATGAATTTACAAATTGTGTTTCCCCCCCCGAAATTGTTGATAAATTATCAAGAAAATCATCGTTCCAGTCTTTCCCAACACCTACGGCTTGAAAAACGATTCCTTCTTCACTTGCTTCTTGAACGACCCTGTTACATTCTGCTTCATCTCCATAGGTATGCCCATCAGTTATTAAATACAATAACTTTGGTGAAGAGTTTTCTAAATTTCTTAAAATAGAAAGACCTTCTTCCAGTCCTTTAAGGATTTCAGTCGAACCGGATGCAAAAATTGAATATATTTTGGATACCTCATTTCCGAAATCTCTAACCTTAATCGGTGGTAATAAGGTTTCTGCTCGATCGCTGAATGTAACAATAGATATTAGATCCTCAGGTTTCAACTCATGGACAAGATTTATAATTTCCCTCTTTAAATTGTCCATAATTTCACCTTGCATGGAGGTTGATTTATCAAGGACAATACATAAATAAATTGTAGGAAGATTTTCTTCTTTCACACTTTCAGGGGAAAAGATATCCAATAATAAATAAAAAGCTTGTGCTTCTGAAATTAATGGAATAACTGATCTACTATAATATGCATTAATTTGAATAGATTTATCTTGTTCTTGTTGGTACCCTAATTGTTTATTGTAATCTTTTCTTTTTAATTCGTCTGAAAGGATTTCATATCCGTTTTGAATTTCTATAAAACGTTCCCGTAAATCAAAAGAGGTATGGAGATCAGGATGGTGTTTTTTAGCAGAATCAAAATAAGCTTTCCTTATCTCTTCTTGTGTCGCATCAAAAGGTAATCCTAATAAATTATAGTAATTCATAGGTCTACAAAATCTTAATTAAGATTACACTGATGTTATCTGGACCACCTGCTTTATTCGCAGCGTCTACCATTTTTGAACATGAGATTGAGGGATTTTCAAAATTAGTTGCTAATCTGAAAAGTTCTTCATCCACAATGGTTCCCCATAATCCATCACTACAAATTAGGATGTACCCTGGTTTTGGTATGGTTAAATTCATTAGGTCAGGTCTGAAAGGCTCTGATTGGCCTAATGCTCTATACAACACATTTTTATTTGGATGATTTTTGGCCTCAGTTTCAGATATTTGCCCTAGATCCACTAACCTTTTAACCAATGAATGATCATTCGTTTTGGACTCAATTCTTCCATCTGGATAAATAAAATATAATCTGCTATCTCCAACATGTCCAATCGTTATTTGATCACCGAGGATCAACCCGGCAGTTATGGTTGTCCCGCCACCAGGGGCTTTATGCATAACTGCATTTTGAGCTAGTTTTATACCATTTTCAATAATTTCTTGAATACTCTCATTTGGAGGTGTCGATGAACTTGGATTAAATAATGGAGAATATAGTTTCTGAACGACATAATCACCCAGTGTTTTTGATGCTACACTACTGGCTACTTCTCCATATTCATGCCCCCCCATTCCATCTGCGACTATAAATATACCAAAAGAAATGTCTTTGGAACTATTAGCAAAATTTGAATTGAAATAAAATAATGCATCCTCATTATGATCTCTTTGTCTACCAACTGACTGACCTACACCAACCAGTATTTGAGAAGGAGTTACAATAGGATCTTCTCTGGTAACAAACTTTAACTGCTCCTCGGACAATGGAGCAGTTTCAACATTAATGGATGAGATATTGTTTTTATTACTACCAAATAATCTTTTAAAAAAATCTACCATTTTACCCTCCCAGATCAATTGTGCTATGCATATAGTGCATAAATCAGATGGTCACTAGATCCTATGTATAAAATATTATTAATTATGACTGGTGATCCGGTGATCAGATCATCTGTCTTAAATTTCCACCTTAACTGTCCGTTCTTTAAATCAAGTGAGTAAAGTGTGCCATCTGCAGATCCACAATAAACTGAATTATTATAAATAATTGGGGAACCACTGACTTGATGATCAGTTTTATATCTCCAAATTTCCCTTGCGTTACCAGATTCTAAACAATAAATGTGGTTATCAGCCGAACCGAAAACTAGAAAATTTTCAGATTTACACGGGGATGAAATTGATCCCTTTTCCATCCTAAAACGCCAGACAACCCATCCAGACTTTGCATCCAATGCATAAAAAGTTGAATCGAGAGATGCAAAAAATACCATCCCACCATCTACTATTGGGGAGGAAGTAATCGCTTTTTTGGTCTTAAATCTCCAACGCACATGCCCACTAAAATCAAGACAGAAAAAATCGCCATATTCATTTCCAAAATAGATATTATCCCTTGTAATAAAGGGAGTAGTTCGTATAGGAGATCCGGAATCGATCCGCCACGTTATTTTATTAGAGACTAAATTTACTGCGTATAAATAGCCATCATCAGATCCAAAAAACGCATGTCCTTCTGCAATTTTTACTGAGCTCCGAATCGGACCATCCGTTGAAAATGTCCACAATTCTTTGCCAGTCCACGCAGAAATACAATACATTTTCTTATCTTCAGATCCAATATAAATATTATTTTCAAAAATTGCTGGTTTTCCAACACCATATGAATGATCCATCTGAGGCGTCAAGAACGTAAAGATTGTTATCATAACTCCCGCAGTAAATTTTTCCATTCTCAATAGTAACTGATCCACGAATCTCATCCTCACATTTAAATGTCCATAATGGTTTAACCGATTGAGATTCACTCTTTTTGGATATCGGAAGCCTTGATAAAGCACCAGTCTTTTTTGCAACAGACATTAGCGCATTTTTCATATCTGCGACGCTCTGATATCGCTCTTCAGGATTATATAGAAGAGCAGTATCAATGACTACTTCAAGTTCAAGAGAAACTCTTGAGTTGATGGAACGAATTTTTCGTTCAGAAAAGGAAAAAGGTGCTTCCATTCTTGGATCGTGATTTGTTAATAAATGATGCAAAGTGGCACCGAGAGCATAAATATCCGCAACTGGTGTCGCCTCCCCACGATATTGTTCCGGAGGCGAATAACCTTCGGTTCCAATCATTGTCCCTTTTTGTCCAGTTTTGAAGTTTTTCGCGATGCCAAAATCAACCAGGATAACTCTACCTTGTTGATTAATCATCACATTGCTAGGCTTCATATCTCTGAAAATGATGGGTTCCGGTTTGTATGAATGCAAATACTCCAACACGTCACATAATTCTATGGCCCATACAGTGACATTATCTTCATGTAAAGGTCCTTTATTTTCCTGGAGTATTGCTTCTAAATCTTTTCCATGAACATATTCCAGGACTAAGTATGATCGCTCGTCAATAGAAAAAAAATCAAAAATTTGAGGGATCGCAACATGATTGAGAGTTACTAAAATATTTGCTTCACGCTCAAAATTTTGAATAATGGTTTGTCGAACCAAAGGGTCAGGCGCATTATTAATCATTTCCTTTACTGCGACTAATTTAATCACATTTGGAAAATGCAAATCTCGGGCTCGATAAACTGATCCCATTCCACCAATACCAATTACATCCTGGATTTGGTACCGATTGAAAAGTACGATTCCCGATTCAAGTTGTTTTACAGCGTTTGATGTTGATGAATTAAAACTGGAAGTAATTCGTCGTGTCTCCAGTTTTCCCTCCTAAAAGAACCTGATTTTAATATGAAAATGATTATAAACACCAATGTTAAGAAATGCAACCTCCCTAATTGCATCAATTTATATCATTCGAAGTTAGACAAAACGCATTCAGAATAAGATATCTGTTACTTTTACTTGATATCGAAATATCCTAAAATGAGGAAAATGCTAATCCAGGGAGAAAGAACATAATGTTTGACAATTTTTTGGAAGCCGAAGAATTCATTAAATTAAAACAAATTCGAATGGTTGATCTTAAATTCTGCGATTTATGGATTTCTAAAAAAATGAACGAATTCAAAGAAATGAATATTCACCCTCATCCGTATGAAATTGAAACTTATTATGATTTCTAGAATATTAATGACATCTAATTTCTTTTAATTCTACAATCTTCACAATCGCATAATGCCTTTAAATATTGCCAAGTGTAGATACCATAATGGTGACCATCTGCCCACATAATGGATAACCCATAACTTCCCACTATATCTAAACTCCCAATTTCAGTCATTATTGAAATTGGGAGTTTATTTTCAAAAACACTTAGGTCTGGTTCAGGTTTCATATTCTCATGTCCACCTCTGCAGGTCGCACAAGGACAAGCAGCTCTTAATAATCCAAAACCTATTCTAGACTTGTGGTTGTCATTCCAATCAATGAATAAAGATCTTTCTTTTTTATCTAATTTAATTTTTAATGGTGATAATTTATTATTCTGCATTGAATCCTCTCTATGGTACTGTTACTAACTGCAAGTATTCATCGACAGACCAACCATTTCTGTTCTTATCGTATGGGGCTTCGAGATACCACCAGATAAATCCATCAGCTTCAACTGGTCCATCGATTACTTCGAAAACTTCTGCATCCATCCCAATAAAATTCACACTGAAGGATCTACCAGGTTCAGATCTGAGTCTCAAACCATCTCCGGATGTCCCAGTGATCTGAACGAATTCTCCTAATTTGAACTTGTAATTATTATCAATAGTTTCAATTATTTCCATGGTAGGTGTTGGGACAATCGTTAATCCAACGACTGGAGTCGAAGTTGGTGCAGGTATAACTGTAATTAATGCGATCTTTTCATCCAATGTTTGTTTGTTTGGAAGAAATATCAAAAAAATAAAAACAGCACACAGGACAAGAATGGTAATCACAAATCCTATTATTAGTGGCAGCCAATTTTTCTTCATTAATAATTTCCTAAGAAAATTCACATTTTGTGTACATTCATAAAACATGTGTCAATTAACTTCCATTCATTTTAATCGATATTTAAAAAGGATTTCACCCCTATGTTATAATCGCTACAAATAATATGACTGAAAATCTTAATCCAGCGATACCAATCCTTGCGAACAGATATCAATTACTCCAGACATTAGGATCCGGAGGGATGGCGGTTGTTTACCGTGCAAAGGATTTGAATCTGGAGAGATACGTTGCAGTAAAAATATTACGACCGGATTTTTCAAAAGATGAGGGGTTTCGAAAACGATTTCATCAGGAAGCAAAAGCAGCTGCTAATCTTTCACATCCAAATATTGTTACAGTTCATGATTTTGGATTAGACGGTGAACGTTTATTTATCATTATGGAATATGTTCCCGGAACAAATTTAAAATCCTTAATTCGTGAAAAGCAAATTATTCCAACAGATCAAGCTCTCGACTTAATAATTCAGGCTGCTCAAGGCATTGGTTACGCTCATAGAGCGGGATTAATCCACTGTGATATTAAGCCTCACAATATGCTTGTCTCTCCTGATGGACGACTAAAAGTTACGGACTTTGGGATTGCACGAGCATTAACAACAATTCTACCTAATGAAAAAAACGCCTATGTATGGGGTTCTCCTCAATATCTCTCACCGGAACAAGCTGAAGGGTTTCCTCCTTCCCCTGCTTCAGATGTGTATTCATTGGGAATCGTTCTTTATGAAATGGTAACAGGAAAATTACCGTTTTTCTCAAAGGATGCAACCGAATTGACACGCATGCACAAAGAAGTGTTGCCTGTTTCTACACGAAATTTTAATCCCGAAGTTCCACTCACGCTTGACCAAATTATTCTCAAAGTTCTTTCAAAAGAACAAACAAGTCGTTATCGGACTGCTGATCAATTTGGAAGAGTATTGGAAAATTTGAAAGAATCTTACAAAATTAATGCTCAAAACAATCAATCTTCTTCCTTGCTTGAATCTTCTTCTGTTGAGCAAAAATCAAAAATCAGTTCGCACTCTTCGAGCATTGAGAAAAAACAATCTGGCACTTTTGATTGGAAAACAGCACTTTTAGCATTATTGGCATTTCTGTTAGCAGGCGGACTGATCCCATTCTGGCTTTATATTTGGTTTTCTTTAAATTCTGGCAGGTAAATTTCGAATGATTATTTCCTCATCCATAATTTCATTAGATTTTCTATCTTTTGAAGAAGAGTTGAAAATAGCAGAACGAGCAGGAGTTGATTGGTTGCATATTGATGTGATGGATGGGCAATTTGTTCCAAACATAACCATTGGTCCTATGTTCTTACCTTTTTGTAAAAAAGCAACCAATTTACCATTGGATGTACATTTGATGATTAATCGACCTGAGAGGCACATTGAAGCTTTCGCAAAAGCTGGTGCTGACTACATCAGTATTCATATTGAGAATAATCCAAATGTTTTACGTACGATTCAACAAATCAAAGAATTGGGTTGTAAAGCTGGTATCGTGTTGAATCCAGGCTCACCTTCCGAATCAATTAATGAGGTCCTACCTTTTGTTGATTTGGTATTGGTAATGTCTGTAAATCCAGGATTTTCCGGTCAAAAATTTCTTCCAGAAATGTTGCCAAAAATAAAAAAAATTCGAAAATTGATTGACCAATCTGCGCAAAAAATCTTATTGCAGGTTGATGGAGGTATCAATAAAGATACGATCAAATCTGTAATCGAAGCAGGTGCGGATGTTATTGTCGCAGCAACTGCTATTTATGATTATCCCCAAGGAATTAAGGCTGGCGTCGATGCATTACGAAATTTCTAACTTAAACAAAAATCACGGAATTAACCGCGACTTTCGTTTTGTTGGCAATTCAATAAATGGACTAATTTACAGATTTAACCATTGTTCGGATGCATCGAGTACAAAGTACTTTCTGGACTTTCCGGCCACCTTCAAAAACAGAAACCTTTTGCAAATTGGGTTTAAATTTCCGGTTGGTAGCACGCATGGAAAAACTGCGGTTATGACCAAAAGTTGTTGCCTTTCCACATTTCTCACATTTTGCCATAATAAAGGATCCTTTCACCAATGAGTGCTAATTTTTCATCAACTATATTGTTCTTTATACAACAATCTGATATATTACCACACACCGTATCTTTTTTCAAGATTCGTGTTTTTGTTAGGGAGATTACTTATGAAAGAGATAAAAAATCCAATGGGTAATGTTTATGTTTCACACCGAGCCATATCAACGATTGCTCACCAATCAGCCATAGAATCCTATGGTGTGGTGGGTTTGGCTGCTAAGAATTTCGCAGAAGGTATTGCCCAGGCTATCGTCAAGGATCCAAGCATGGGTGTAGATGTTAGATATGATGGTAATAGTATTGAGATTGATCTTTTTATTGTTGTTGAATATGGCACTCGAATAAAGATGGTAGCCGAATCAGTTAGCAACAATGTCCGTTATCGGGTTGAAAAAACCATTGGTATTCCAGTTGAGAAGGTAAACGTTCACATTCGCGCATTGCGAATAAGTGATACGGATTAATTTCTGATATCGAATACCATTTTCACTAGGAGAATTATGAATCAAGAACTCAAGACTTTTAAATCCGTTGACGGTCAACTTTTTAAACTACTAATTGAGGCTGGTTTAAATTGGCTTAGAACAAATCAACAACTGGTCAACTCTTTAAATGTTTTTCCAGTTCCTGACGGGGATACAGGAACAAATATGCTTTTGACTATGCAAGCTGCTTACAATGAAATCCAAAATTCCGGAGAGAAGAAAATATCCAAAATTGCTCATTCAGTCGCCCAGGGAGCATTGATGGGCGCTCGTGGGAATTCCGGCGTTATACTCTCCCAGCTTTGGAGAGGTTTTTCTCGCGCATTGGACAACCAAGATGCAATGAATTTATCTGATTTTTCAAAAGCTCTTATAGAAGCAAAGAATACTGCTTATAAAGGCGTTGTTCGACCTGTTGAAGGGACAATATTAACAGTAGCAAAAGATATTTCTATTGCCAGTGAAGAAGTAATTACTAAAACGGAAGATTTAGAAGTATTTCTAGATTTTATTGTAAAAAAAGCGGACAAATCAGTTCAAAATACACCCGAACTATTACCCATTCTCAAACAAGCCGGGGTTGTTGATTCTGGTGGAAAAGGCTTGTTTTTCATTCTTGAAGGTTTCTTAAAATTTCTTCGAGGGGAATCTCTTGAGACAAGCACAGCAAAATTAGTCCAACCAATTGCTTTAATGAACGGCGGCGAAATGGAAGAAATAGAACCCGGTCAGGATTTTGAAGTTATAGTAGATTTTCGACCATCCGACCCCCTCAACCTGGATGTTTTCTATTCAGACTTAACTGAAATGGGCACATCTATACAGGTTGGGGAAGGAGATGGGATGTACAGGATGCATATTCATGTGCCAACCGAAAATCGATATCTTCCCATAGACTACACAATGAAATTAGGCACAATAACAAATGTTTATATGGAAAATTTAATTGACCAGATGGAACAAAAAGAATCCAGCCAACAAAAACAACTGAATTTGATACCTGTAGAACCAGAGCAGGTAGCTGTTGTGGCTGTTTCCCCGGGATTTGGTCTTTCACAAATTTTTGCCAGTTTAGGTGCTGCTGCGATTGTCCAGGGTGGACAAACTATGAATCCCAGTACGGAAGAAATTTTACATTCATTTGAAAATCTTCCAACTGATAAAGTAATTATTCTCCCCAACAATAAAAATATTTTCCTTGCTGCAAAATCCGCCAAAGAAGCAACCGTAAAACATGTTGAAGTACTGCCTTGTAAAACAATCCCTCAGGGTTTATCTGCAATGTTGAGGTTAGATCCATTTGGTGATATTGATGAAATATTTGAGGAAATGAACGAAGCGATTTCAGAAGTTGACACTGGAGAGATAACTGTAGCGACCAGGTCGGTAGAGATCAATGGCGTAAATGTTCAGGAAGGTGAAGCAATTGCTTTATTCAATTCTGAATTAATTTCCTCATCACCCTCTATAGAAAGTGCCTGCTTTGAAATTCTCAAGCGTGTAGATTTAGATGAAAGAGAAAGATTGACATTATTTTACGGCTCTGATATATCGAAACATGATGTCAACCTGATTATTGACCACATCAGAGAAAAATATCCTCAATTCGAGATTGAAATTCACGAAGGCGGACAACCCCATTATCAATTCATCATTGCAATTGAGTAAACATGGCCAAAATCGCCATCATCACTGATAGCACTGCACAGTTTCCAAATCCAAGTTTCCAGGGAAAAGACCTGGTCAGGATTATTCCTCTTGACGTTGTCATTAATGGTTCCATAATCAAAGAAGGTGCTGGGTTAAAAACTGCTGACTTGCCATCGTCGCCTTCTGATGAAAGTAAAACAAAATTACTTGTTCCCTCACCAGCAGAAATCGCTGAGCAATTTATTATGTTGCTTAAAAAATTTAATGAATTGTTGGTAATCACAAATTCAGCAAATTTATCAGCTTTTTATCAAAATTCTATTGAAGCTGTGAAATTAATCCAGGGAGAAACAACGATACAAGTAGTGAATTCACAAACCATTGCTACTGGCTTAGGGATGATTGTTCAAGCTGCAACAGAAGTTATCAGTAATGGAGCATCATTAACTGAAGCAGATCGCCATATACGGCAACTAATCCCTCATATTTACACTTTATTTTGCACTCCTTGTTTGAAATATTTATATAATATTGACATTCTTGAATACTCACAGGCAGTGATTGGAGAAATGTTAAATCTGCATCCTATTTTTACTTTAGAAGAAGGGTACCCCCAGGCTATCTGTAAAGTCAGAAACTTCAGGCATGCACAGGATTATTTCCAGGAATTTATTGAAGAATATGATGACCTAATTCATATCTCATTATTAAAGGGTATCAATACACAAGGTATTGATAATCGAATTCTGAAATTGTTTGTGCAAGAAAATTTTCCGAATACTCCATTTAGTGAACATAGAATAAATCCATTTTTAGGCGCAATTTTTGGTCCAAAAACCTTAGGTTTAATTATTTTTGAGAGACCTTATTCTCTTTCCGGTTGACAACTTATGTAAATGTTTGCTTCTATTGAAAAAATAACCAAATTCTTGCTATTAGAAATCGACCGTCAATATGATAATCGTTCGGTTTTTGGTGGATTAGAAAAGATTTGTACAGGATGGAAAACAGAGGCTCTAATACAAGGAGTCCCAACAGATTTAATAAACGAGATATGTAAAATTTTAGCAAATTATCATTTTTTAGATCAATCAAGTAGAAAAGAATCGATAAAAAAGATCTTTGAAATCTTATATCTTTCAGGCAATTTAATAAAAAATTCTAATTTAAAATATTCTGAATTTTTCGATACAAAAATTGATTTATTTGAGGAGAAGTTTCATAAAGAACCGGAACCAAAAAATGAATTTTCTAATCAAAATTTGTTTGATTTAGAAAAAGTATTATCTAATCCCGTAATCAAAATTTCAGGCATCGGAAAATTTCGTGCGGATGCTCTTTCCAGGTTGGGAATATTAACAATTAAAGATTTAATTTATTTTTTTCCTAGAAAACACGAAGATTTTAGTAATCTCTCTACAATTAACAAATTAAATTATTCTGAAAAAGTATCAATAGCGGCTGTTGTTAAAAGTATTCATACCAGAAATAGTAAAGGTGGAAAACAAAAAATTACAGAGGTTATTGTAGAAGATGAAACAGGAAATTTGCGAATAACATTTTTCAATCAACCTTTTCTCGAAAAATCCATCAAAATTGGTATTAGAATTATGGTTTCCGGAAAAGTTGACATGTACATGGGTAGATATATGCTTACCAATCCTGAATGGGTGGAATTAGAACGCGGTGGGGTAACTCTTAATCGAATTTTTCCTTATTATTCATTAACAAAAAATGTTACACAAAAATGGTTAAGAGAAACCATCTCCAATCAAATTAGTTTATGGGTCCCAAAAATATCCGATTTTTTTAGTTCTGAATTCTTATCCAAAGCGAATATTTTGGACCTTCCAACAGCACTTAAAAATATCCATTTTCCTGAGAATTTTGAGCTTAAAAGATTGTCAGAGGAACGCTTTTCTTTCCAGGACACCTTCTTTTTACACCTGGTTATGCTTCAACAAAAGAAAAATTGGCAAAAAGACGCTGCAAAAATAATTTTTTTAGACAACAAACTATTGGGTCAACTGATCGATCATCTGCCATTTTCTTTAACAAACGCACAAAAAAAATGTATATCTGAAATCCGGAATGATATGGCGTCAGGTGTGCCCATGAGTCGGCTTGTTCAGGGAGATGTGGGATCAGGAAAAACGATTGTCGCTGCCATTATCATAGCTGGAACAATTAAAAATGGTTTTCAATCAGCAGTAATGGCACCTACAGGCATCCTTGCAGAACAACTATATTCAAATATTCGTTCTTTTCTTCTTACCAACAATATTATTTCTCAGGATGAGATTTGTTATATTTCAGGAGATACTTCTGAAAAAGAAAAAAATATTATCAAGGAAAATTTAAAATCTGGATTAATTAAAGTAGCTGTGGGAACTCATGCTCTGATTGAAGAACCTGTTGAATTTAAAAATCTGGAATTTGTGGTGATCGACGAACAACATCGCTTTGGTGTCATGCAAAGAAAAAAAATCAGATCAAAAGGAACATCATCCCATCTGCTAGTCATGACCGCCACACCAATTCCCCGTACGCTCGCATTAACCATTTTTGGTGATCTGGATTTATCAATCATCGATGAAATTCCTCCTGGAAGAAAAGAGATTAAAACCCTCATCATTAATCCACAAAAAAGATCAGACGCATTTATGTTAATCCAGAAACTTGTCCAAGAAGGTTCACAAGCGTTTATTGTTTATCCCCTGGTCGAATCTGATGAGGAGGAAATGATCGGTACCAATGCAGCGGTAAATGAATACGACCGCTTAAAAAAAGAAGTTTTTCCTGATTTAACCATTGGTTTATTACACGGAAGAATGAAATCAGAAGAAAAAGAAAAAGTGATGATGAATTTTCGTAAAGGTATATACCAAATTCTTGTAACCACGACTGTGATTGAGGTTGGTGTGGATGTGCCAAACGCAGCCATCATGATGATTGAAGGAGCTAATCGATTTGGATTATCTCAACTTCATCAATTACGAGGTAGAGTAGGCAGGGGTGATAAACAATCTTATTGTTTACTAGTTCCTGAAACGGAAGATGCCATTGAAAATGAAAGACTAAAGGCGATGGCAGCTACAACTGATGGATTTAAGTTGGCTGAGATTGATTTATCTCAAAGAGGTCCTGGTGATTTTATCGGTCTTCGCCAATCAGGCTATAAAGAAATTCGATTTTCAAATATAATGAATGTTAAACTAATAGAAAGAGCAAGATCACTAGCAAAAGAAGTATTAGAAAATGATCCTGATTTTATTAATGAAAATAGTCATTTATTTAAGATAATAATGTCAGAATACTGGCAGAAAATGATTGGAGAAAAAAAATAAACATGGTAAGAGCCCTATTTCCTGGTACTTTTGATCCTATACATTGTGGTCATATTGACATTGCAACCAGAGCTTCAAAAATATTTGATGAATTGATTGTGGCTGTGTACGATCGACCATTGAAAAACCTGCTCTTTTCTCCAGAAGAAAGACTTTCCCTAACGAAAGAATCTTTAGCTGACATTAAAAATATAAAAGTAGTCGGCTACAGTGGGTTAACGGTTGCTTTTGCCAGAGAAATAAACGCCAAAGTAATTGTCCGAGGTTTGAGAGTAATTTCTGATTTTGAACATGAATTCCGGATGGCACTCGCAAATAAACACCTTGCCCCGGATATTGAAGTTGCTGCTCTCATTACGAACGAAAAATATACCTTTTTATCATCATCAACAGTTCGTGAAATCGCATCATTAGGTGGGGATTATTCCCGCATGGTACCAAAAATTGTTAAGTCAGCTCTGGATAGACGATTCCTTGAATTAGGTGAAGACCAAAACGTTGTTCAACCAACCTATTTGCGTGATTAATTTTTTCGATTATTAGATTTGATATTGCTTGGAGGATTTATGGACATTTTACATCTGGTAGACCGACTGGAAGAATTATTCAACGAGAGCCGTCCATTACCCATGATGCGTAAGGTTGTTGTTGATGAAGACAAAATGTTAAGCATTATTGATCAAATGCGCGTTTCCATTCCTGAAGAGATAAAAAAAGCACAACAATTATTAGCACAACGAGATCGCCTTATCGCTCAAGGACAAGAAGAGGCAAATCGCACCCTGCAATTGGCAAGAGAAAAAGCCAGCCAGTTGGTTGAAAAAGATGCAATTATTCAAAGTGCTCAAGTACGTGCCAACCATATCATCGAACAGGCAAAACAGGAAAGTGAATTCAATAGAATTGAAGCTGACCAATACATAATTACTTCTCTGTCTGATTTAGAGAAAGAATTAGAAGTTTTGCTCGTACAGGTTAAAAATGGTATAAAAGCACTCCAAAACATCTCAAAACCACCAACTCAGTAAAAATTAATTTTCTTTTGGTTTTTTGACGGATTTTTCCTTTACGATTTTTGGATCTGCAGGTAAAAGCACTTCTTCAATTACTTCATCCATATGTTTTACAAGGACAATATTTAATTGTTTTCGAACTTTTTTAGATAAATCGATAAGATCCTTTTCATTTTTCACAGGAATAAAAATTTTTGTTATGCCAGCACGATGAGCAGCCAGAATCTTTTCTCTGATACCACCAACTGGAAGTATCCTGCCCCGAAGTGTTATTTCGCCAGTTAACGCTACATCTCTACGAACCTTTCGATTCGTAAAAGCTGAAATAAGCGCACTTGCGATTGTTATTCCTGCGCTCGGTCCATCTTTTGGAATTCCACCCTCTGGAATGTGTATATGAACATCAACATTTTCAAATAATTCCGCCTCCACACCTAAAACATCAGCTTTTGATTTCATGTAGGATAATGCTGCTTGAGCTGATTCTTGCATAACCTCACCTATCTGACCAGTGATTTGGAGATTACCTTTTCCATCAACAATTAAAACTTCCACCGGCATTATGTCTCCACCACTTTCAGTCCATGCCATCGCAGTCGCAACACCAATTTCATCTTCATGCTCTGCTTCCAGATCAAAAATTTGCTGTGGACCTAAAAATTTTTCAATGTGATGTGATTCGATTTTTGTCGGGAAAGTCTTGCCTTCAGTTTTTAATCGGGCAATCCTCCTGCAAATTCGCCCAATCTCTCGCTCAAGATTTCTCACTCCTGCTTCATACGTGTAATTTCTAATGATTTGTCGAATAGAGCCTTCAGGAAATTGTACATTCAAGTCCTCTATCCCTGTTTCATGCAATTGTCTTGGGATCAGAAATTGCTTGGAAATCATAACTTTCTCATCTTCAATGTAACTGGAAAACTCAATCACTTCCATTCTATCCAACAGCGCTGATGGAATTGATAGTGTTGTATTTGCTGTCGTAATGAACAACACCCTGGATAAATCATAATCAAGTTCGAGATAATGGTCTGAATATTCTTTATTTTGTTCAGGATCCAATACTTCTAATAACGCTGCAGATGGATCACCCCTGAAATCAGAGCCTAATTTATCAATTTCATCCAACATAAATAAAGGATTAATCATCCCTGCCTTTTTCATTGTTTGTAGAACTCGACCAGGCAAAGCCCCAATATATGTTCTTCGATGACCACGAATTTCTGCCTCATCGCGAACACCACCTAACGAAACCCTGACAAATTTCTTTCCCAATGCTTCAGATATCGATCGTCCTAATGACGTTTTTCCTGTTCCAGGTGAGCCAACAAAACATAATATGGGTTGTTTCGTATCTTGAGGTTTTAATTTTTGTACTGCAATAAACTCAAGAATCCTATCCTTTACCTTTCCTAATCCATAATGGTTTTTTTCTAATACCTGGTTTGCATGTTGTACATCAAGATTATCCTCAGTAGCTTCATACCAGGGTAAATCAAGAATCCAATCAATATAACTACGAATGATTCCGGATTCGGGTGACATAGGTGGCATTTGTACCAATCGATCAATTTCTTTATTCACGACAAATTTTGCATTGTCGGGAAGCTCTTTGTTTTTTACTTTCTCCCTTAATTCAGATAGTTCGTTGATAAAAAGATCATTTTCACCTAATTCTGCCTGTATCGCCTTCAATTGTTCACGCAAATAATATTCTCTTTGCGTTTTGTCAACTTCGTTTTGGATCTTCGCTTGAATTTCGTCTTCCAATTCCAACACGTCTAATTCCTGGGCCAGAATTCCGTTCAATAATTTCAATCTTTCTCTTGGGTTAATTTCTACGATTAATTTACGTCGATCCAATGGACTGATAGTTATTGCTGAAGAGATCATATCCGTAAGCCAGGAAGGATCCTGAATATTCGTGGCAAATAATTGAGCTTCATCGGAAAGACTTTTATCTAAATGAACACATTTAACAAATAAATCTTTACTGGTACGCATTAAAGCTTTTATATGACGATCATTCGATTCTTTTTCATTTACGACACGAACTCTCACTCTAATGTATGGATCTTCCTGAGTGACTGCCAGAATTTCCACCCGTCGCCTGCCTTGAATTAAAGCCGAGTAATCACCTTCCGGGAGCGACATAATTTTTCCAACTGAAATTTCTGTACCTATTGGCAAAAAGTCAAAATTCTCTTCCGGTTGATTCTCATGATCAACCACATAAATTGCAACCAGAGTTTCAAATTTCTTTAGAGCGGATTGAATAGCACTGTAATTAAGTCCAGCATCAATCAATATTGGCGTCATCATGCGTGGAAAAACGATTAGATCTCTGACAATAATGGCAGCACATTCAAATTCACCTTTTTCGTCCGGTTCAAAATTTGGAAATTGATAAAACTCATCAGACCTATATTTATATGGAATATCAAAATCGTCTTGATTATCTAAGAACCAATTCTCATTCGTCATTGGTTACCTTTCATCTCTAACTTTTTTTTGTTATCATACCAAACATCTCTCATTCCACCTGCGACGAAAATACTTCCAGCCACCAAAATGAGATTTTCTTTTCCAGCAAGCTTAAGCGCCTGGTTAAATGCTTCTTCGAGAGATTGTGTAGGAATTGCTCGAACACCCATTTTATTGACTTTAATAACCAGATCCTCAGGAGATATCGCTCTGGGGTGGATTGATTTTGTTGTAATCACTATCTTCACTCTAGGTAATAACTCAACCAACATGCCATCAATATCTTTATCTTCTGAAGCACCAAAAACTAAAACAACTGGTATGCCGGGAAAATAATCATCAACCGCGCTGCGCAATCGCAAGGCTGATTCGCGATTATGAGCAGAATCTATTACGATAAATGGCCGTCGATTTATAACTTCAAATCTACCAGGCCAAACTACATTGGCAAAACCTCTGCGAATACTGTCATCTGAAATCATGAAACCATTTTGTCTGAACACCGTTAAGGTCGTAAACGCCGTAGCAGCATTTTGGACCTGATGAAACCCTAATAGAGGTATATGAAATTTGGTAGGTTCCCAGTCCTCACGCCCTGCACTTTCGATGAATGCATTTACAGCGACTTGATCCTCCTTTGGCCACACAAAGAAATTTTGACCACTTAGTGATTTAGCAGCTTGTGCGTATAAATAATCTTTTCCCACTTGAAATAATGGAGAGTTTCTTTCTTCTGCAATTTTCTTAAGTACCAGAATTGCTTCATCTTTTTGAGGTGCAATGACTACCGGCGTATTGTTCTTAATAATTCCACCTTTTTCGTATGCGATTTTTGCCAGGGTATCACCGAGGACATTGATGTGGTCTAAAGATAAAGAGGTTATGACAGAAATTAACGGAGACACAACGTTTGTCGCATCCAGTCTTCCTCCTAAACCAACTTCAATAACCGCATAATCGATCTGCTTTTTCTCAAAATAGATAAATGCCATGGCTGTCATCAATTCAAATGTAGTTATTTCAGCAACGAAAGGAATTTTTGATCTCATTTCATCAACGATAGCAACCATTTCTTCATGCTTCATGGGGATAAAATCGACCTGAATTCTTTCGCAAAAATCATGTAAATGGGGAGAGGTGTAAAATCCAACTTTATAACCTTCTTCATACAAAGCATGGGCAATGAGAGCAGATGTAGACCCTTTTCCTTTTGTTCCGGCAACATGAATTACAGGATATTTTTTGTGGGGATTATCGAATAATTCCATGAATTTGTGCATTCGATTTAAATTAAACTTATCTTCGGTGTAACGCATGTTTCTGGTCATGCTGTAATCGATAAAAGTATATAAATAATCCAAAGCTTCTTGATATTTCGTTTCGATATCCATTAAAACTCCCACAACATAAGGTAGAGTTGAATTCTACTAAACGCAATTTAATTATGCAAGTACAATTTAATTAATCCTGATTCCTCATCCTATGAAATATTATGGCTCTTTGTTATATTGAAATTAAAATTGATTTACCTTTTGCTCAAAATCTTAAAGATAAACGCAGTATTTTGACATCGATTAGTTCACGGATATCCAAAAAATACAACGTATCCATAGCAGAAATTGACTTTAATGATGTCTGGAAATCTGCAAAATTAGGGATGGCGATCGTCGCACAAAATGGTAGGATTTTTGATTCAATGATTGAATGTATTACCGTATACATTGAGACTACATTTCCGGAAATTCGAGTATCAATAATACACAAAGAAATTCTATAAGGAGAAAAAACATGGACTTGCTATTAGCAGGTAAAATAATTTTTATTGCAGGATCCAGTCAAGGACTTGGTTATGCAACCGCAGAAACTTTATTAAATGAGAAAGCAATCGTCGTAATCAATGGACGCAGTCAGGAAAAACTTGAAAAGGCGGTAGAGAAACTATCTCGAAATAAATATGGTTCAGTTTTTCCATTTACAGGTGATGTAGCGGATACTAATTTTCCTTCTAAATTATTTGAATTTATTAAATCAAAATTTGGTAAATTAGATGTGCTCATCACCAATTCTGGAGGTCCAGCACCTGGAGCATTTGAATCAATTAGTGATGAATCCTGGTATAACACCTTAGAATTATCATTTCTCAGTCATGTAAGACTGATTCGTGCAATGCTACCTTTACTCCGATTTTCTGAAACCGCCAACGTATTGACGGTCACTTCATATTCTGTAAAACAGCCAATTCCAAACCTGATATTATCCAATTCAATACGGGCGGCTACAATTGGGCTCACAAAAACGTTAGCATTGGAATTAGGAAAAGATGGTATTCGATTTAACTCGATCTTGCCAGGATGGACAAAAACCGAAAGAGTAAAATCATTAATGGAAAACCGTGCGCAATTAAATAATTCTTCTGTAGAGGATGAAATTGCGAAACAAGCTTTGGAAAGTCCATTAGGCAGGATGGCAGAACCGGAAGAATTTGCGAATGTTGCTGCCTTTCTGGTATCTCCAAGGGCTTCCTATTTAACCGGCACAATGCTTTCAGTTGATGGAGGAATGGTTAAAGGAATTCTGTAACGGTTAAATTTTCAAGTACAATTGGAAAATTGCATTGTCAATGAATCATTGTAGGAGAATATTTGAACCAAGAAAAATCATTATTAGATCAATTAGAAAGAATTTTACCCCTCGTCGAAAAACCAGGCAGGTATGTAGGTGGTGAATACAATTCCGTTGTAAAAAATTGGGAAGAAGTTTCAACAAAGATAGCTCTGGTCTTTCCTGATATTTACGACATTGGATTATCCAATCTGGGGTTACAAATCCTTTATGAAAATATCAATCAACGAGAAGATTGCCTGGCAGAACGAGCTTATTCTCCCTGGCAGGACATGGAAGATTTCCTCAGAAAAAATAAAATTCCTTTGTATTCATTGGAAACGAAAGCAGCATTAAGAGATTTTGATGTTTTGGGGTTTACACTACCTTATGAGACCCTCTACACAAACACGCTGAACCTATTAAATCTGAGCCAAATTCCGATCCATTCAGAGCAACGAGGTATGGAATTCCCTCTTATTGTTGCAGGTGGTCATGCGACTTATAATCCCGAACCAATGGCGCTTTTTATTGATGCATTCCTGATCGGAGAAGGTGAAGATATCCTGTTGGAAGTAATAGATGCTTATAAGATTTGGAAAAAAAACGACCGATCCAAACATGAATTATTGCTGAAAATTTCCTCTATTGATGGGGTTTATGTCCCATCACTTTACGAACCTCAGTACAATTCGGATGGGACTTTCCTCAATATGAAGATAAAAAACAAAAGTGTTCCCAAAAAGGTGACAAAACGAATCATGGGCAAACTTCCTTACGCCCCCACTCGTTTTATCGTTCCTTCCATTAGCGTGGTCCACAATCGTATTGCCGTTGAAATCATGCGTGGTTGCACACGAGGGTGTCGCTTTTGTCATGCCGGAATGATTAATCGTCCCATCAGGGAGAGAACTGTACAGGAAATCATCCAAACCATCGAAACTGGACTACAAAATACTGGATTCGAAGAAGTCGCTTTATTATCATTATCTTCTAGTGACTACACGAATGTTTTGGGGTTAGTTGATGAAATAAGCAATAAATTTGCCGGAAAAAATTTAACCATCTCACTACCTTCATTAAGGATTGACTCTTTTTCAGTGGATTTGATGGAGAAGCTGAAAGGCTCTCGTCAGGGTGGCTTTACGCTGGCTCCTGAAGCAGCATCTGAGAGAATGCGTAAAATTATCAACAAACCGATTTCAGAAGAAATGTTGTTAACCACGGCTTTCGAGATTTTTAAGCGTGGTTGGCACACATTGAAACTTTATTTTATGATTGGTCATCCTTCAGAAACGTTAGAAGACGTAGCTGAAATTGCGGCTTTATGTAAAAAAGTTCTTGCTGTTGGTGTAAAAGCAATTGGCAGGAGAGCGAAAGTTCATGCTGGTGTTTCAACTTTTGTTCCAAAACCACATACACCTTTTCAATGGGTCGCTTGTGATCAGCAAGAATCTATTCGACAGAAACAAAACCTGCTCCGGGAACAGCTTAAAGGACCTGGATTAAAATTTAATTGGACAGATCCAAAAGAAACAATGATGGAAGCCTGGCTATCGCGAGGTGATCGAAGATTAGCTCAAGTCATTGAAACAGCCTGGAAAAATGGGGCTAAGTTCGATGCCTGGCAGGATTTTAAAAATTACGATACCTGGATTCAAGCTTTCTCAGAAGCAAATCTGGACCCCGATTTTTATGTCCACCGTGAGCGAAGTATTGATGAAGTATTTCCATGGGATCACATTCATCCTGGTGTAAAGAAAACATACTTAAAAACAGAATATCTCAACAGCCTTTCGTTGCAATTGCGTGGTGATTGTAGAGAACAATGTTATGCATGCGGTATTACCCAGACATTTAACCATTTACGGAAAGAAGACCCTGGAATTGTTTGGAAGTGTCCAAACCTATCCTCCAAAAGGAGTAAGAATGAATTATCGATACCGAATTAATTACTCAAAAAAAGAAGGTATGCGATACACGTCCAACCTGGATATTCATAAAATGTGGGAAAGGACATTCAGAAGGGCAAAACTTCCTTTAGCATACAGTCAGGGTTTCCATCCGCAACCAAAAATTCAACAAGCCAGTCCTTTACCGCTTGGTTTTCTGAGTGATTATGAAATCGTCGATTTTTTTCTAGATCAGGAGATGGATTTATCAATTCTTATAAATACACTAAGGAATTCATTGCCATCAGGGATTGTGGTTAATTCCATTATTCAGGTTGATCTGCTAGAACCAGCTTTACAAACCCAAACAATCGCTTCTGAATATCATATATATTTCCTGGAGGAATTTGATATAAAAATAATTGTCGAAAGAATTCAAGAACTAAAAAGCAAAGAAAATATTAATCGAATTCGAAGGGGAAAATCTTATGACCTTCGACCCCTCATCATTGATCTTGAGATCAAGCAGGAAGATCCTTGCTTTCTCAAAATGTTCCTGAAATCCAAAGATAACGCAACAGGCAGACCGGAAGAAGTATTAAGTGAGCTGAATATTCCGGTGGAGTTCACGAGAATTATTCGCAAAAAGATAATCCTGGCAAATGAATTGGTGGTGAATAAATAAGGCTCATGTCTACAGAATTTTATCTAATCAGGCAATGCACAAATAAAAATTGCAATTTTCGTTTTCCTGCACCAAAAAATTCAGGAATTGGCGTTCATTGTCCTAAATGCAAATCAGAAACTTTGATCATTCATGAAATAAATCTCAATCATGAAGCGATGTACGATAATAATGACCCTCTTCAGGCAAATAAATTAGAGATTGTACTTGATAACATCCGATCAACCTTCAATGTAGGTGCTATTTTCAGATCGTCTGATGGTGTAGGAATCAAAAAAATTCATCTTTGTGGAATCACCCCTTCTCCAACCAATCCAAAAGTTCACAAAACCTCTTTAGGATCCGAATTTACCGTAGATTATGAAACTCATCCCAATGCGGTATCTCTCATAAAATCTTTGAAAGAAGACGGTTATAAAATATGGGCTTTAGAAAAAACATCAACATCTCAATCAATTTTCAATTATAAAATATCCGAATCCTCCCAACCGACAATTCTTGTGGTCGGAAACGAAATCACAGGTGTAGATCCTGATGTTTTGAAGGAATGTGATGCTCACTTGCATATCCCTATGGTAGGATTAAAGAATTCCTTAAATGTTGCTATTGCTTTTGGTATTGCAGTTTATTCATTGACGAAAAACAATTTTTCTTCACCAATAACACTCAAGGTGTAATTATGCCTATTTATGAATACAGGTGTATCGAATGTAACCATAAAAATGAAGCATTAAGAAAATTTTCCCAGGCAGATGATCCAATATCATGTAAGGCATGTCATTCAATATTCACCAAACGTGTCATTTCAGTTTGCAATTCAACCAGTCAGGAAAAATCGTTATCAAGAAATGGATGTGGTTCATGTTCAGGTGGAAATTGTTCATCCTGCCATCATTAAAGGAGAAATATGAAGTTTAATTTTAAAAATAAAAACATTATCATCACAGGTGGGTCAAGTGGAATTGGGTTAGCACTTGTAAAAGAATTGGTCAATTTAGAAGCGAACATTTGGATCATTGCAAGAGATGAAGTAAAAATCTTAGAAGTCATTCGTCAAATAAATGTTGAGAATCAAAGGATAAATTATTTTTTGGCAGATGTTCAAAATTTTTCCAATATAAAAATATTGGCAGATGAACTGAGTCAAAAAAATATAATTATTGATGGGTTAATCAATTCTGCAGGTGTAACCCACCCCGAAGAATTTGAATCAATCCAAATGGATAAAATTCGATGGCTGATGGATGTTAATTATTTCGGAACTGTCAATTGCATCATGGCTTTTTTGCCCTTGATGACTTCAGGATCCTTTATTGTCAACATTTCATCTATGGCGGGTATTATTGGTCTATATGGGTATTCTGCTTATGGTGCCAGCAAATTCGCGGTACGCGGGTTTACAGATGTTTTACGAAGTGAATTGAAACCAAAGAATATCCACGTATCCATCGTATTCCCCCCTGACACAGATACACCACAATTAGATTACGAAAACAAATTTAAACCTGAAATTACAAAAATTATATCTGGATCCGCCACAACTGTCTTAAGCGCCGAAAAAGTAGCGCATGAAATAGTAACAGGAATTAAAAATAAAAATTATATGATCATTCCTGGTACAGAAAGTAAAGTGTTGTATCACTTAAGTAATCTTCTTGGACCATTGACTTATAAGGTTATGGATATGATGGTTTCCCGAGCGATGAAGCAGACAACCCATAAAAAACAATCTGATTAATCCATAGAACAAAAATTATCCATACGATATCAGCCAATAATAAATGTATTACTTGGATCCAGATAGGTGCAAGTAATAATACGTTGAAAACTCCTATAATCAGTTGAATTAAAAACAAACCAGCCAGATATCTGGAGTAGTTATTTAATTTTTCGTTTTTAGATTTCTTAAGAAAATTATTGTAGATAAAATATAGACCTAAACCAATGAAAACAGCGATAATTGGATGATAAACCCTCAATTGCAATAAAAAATTCTCCCCTGAAAAATCCTGTTTAATACCTTCAGTTAAAGTTCCTGCAGGAAACAAAGTATCTCCTAAAGCAGTAATCGCTCCACTTGCTCCTAAAAGAAGGAATAATACAAAAATCAAGATAAATAGCTGTCTGGCATTTCGATTAATTAATAATTTCTTTGGCTCCCCATCACGAATCCATTCATACAATAAAGCATTACTTCCTAACAATAAAAATGTATTTACAAGATGTAATGCGATTACGATTGCCCGTGTTAATGAAGAATTTTCTCCAGTCAGTTCAAATAAAACTAATCCAGCGCCAATAAGTGCTTCGAAAATGATGAAAATTAGAACAAATAATACTGCGGTTCTAATTTTGGATTTCTTTCCATACATCCGAAAAACCCAAATAAATAAAATCAAGACAAAAATGAGTGTTAATCCACTGGTTATGCGATGGGAAAATTCTATGAGGGTTTCCAACTGCGGAGAAGTGGGAATGACCTCTCCATTACAGGACGGCCAATGAGAACCACAGCCTGCACCTGAACCAGTAGCTCTCACCAAAGCACCTATTAAAATTACAAATACATTATCGATCAGTACGAAAAAACTAAATTTTCTTAATGACATTTTTTGCCCTCCAGAATTTCATTTAAAAATGACAAATTTTCTGAATTTTTACCCAAACATCCATTCTAGCTAATCTTACCTTATGTTATACTCCTTGAGCGCAACAAGTATAAAATATTTGGTTTAGGAGAACGAAATGAAGAGAGATTTTATTGCCATCACAGATTACTCCTCATCTGACTTGCAAAACATGCTGGATTTAGCGATAGATCTAAAAAAGGAGTGGAAAACTGGAGGAAATCAACCCATTCTAAAAAACAAAGTGATGAGTATGATTTTCCAAAAACCTAGTTTAAGAACCAGAGTTAGTTTTGATATGGCTATGCGACACCTTGGCGGTGATGCGCTGTATCTTTCTCCAAGCGAAATTGGTTTAGGAAAGCGTGAATCAATTGCGGATGTAGCCAGGGTTATTTCTGGTTATGTGGATATCATTATGGCACGTGTGTTTGACCATGAGCATGTTGTCGAATTAGCTAAATGGGCAAATATTCCTGTAATAAATGGTTTGAGTGATTACAATCACCCTTGTCAGGCAATGGCTGATGCCCTGACCATAATTGAAAATTTTGGATCAATGAAAGGTTTAAATGTAACATTCATCGGTGATGGCAATAATGTGGCAGTCTCATTGTTACACATCTGCATGAAATTGGGGGCTAATTTTACGCTTAGCGCACCAGAAGGGTATGATATGCTACCCCAGGCGGTTGAGTTAGGGCAGAAAATCGCTTTGGAGACCGGTTCTAAAATCCATTTCACCAGAGATCCACATGAAGCTGTGAAAAATGCTCATGTTATTTACACAGATACCTGGACTTCGATGGGTCAGGAAGAAGAAGCAAAAAAACGTGAAGCAGTTTTTCCACCCTATCAGGTAAATGAAAAACTTGTGAATGAAGCAGATAAAGATGCGATCGTATTGCATTGTTTACCAGCCCACCGTGATCAGGAAATAACAAATGCAGTTGCCGACGGATCTCATTCCCGATTATTCCCTCAGGCTCATAATCGCCTGCATGCACAAAAAGCTATTATCGTAAATCTACTTAAAGGAATTTAAATTAATGGAATCAAAAAAATATATTGAATTAGAAGAACATTATGGTGCCCACAATTATCATCCCCTCGACGTTGTCATCGAACGGGGAGAAGGTGTTTGGGTTTATGATGTTGAAGGAAATAAATATTTGGATTGTCTCAGTGCTTATTCTGCTCTTAACCAAGGGCATGTCCATCCAAAAATTTTAGATGCCATGATTGAACAGGCAAAAAAAGTAACACTGACCTCAAGAGCATTTCGCAATCAACAGCTTCCCTTGTTTTACAAAGAATTATCTGAAATGACTGGCTATGAGATGTCTTTACCCATGAATAGTGGCGCAGAAGCTGTAGAAACAGCCATCAAATTAGCAAGAAAATGGGCATATAAAACCAAGAAAATCCCATACTACCAAAGTGAAATCATCGTCGCCGATGGTAATTTCCATGGAAGAACCATAACCATCATTTCTTTTTCCACGGAAGAATATTATAAAAAAGAATTCGGTCCGTTCACGCCTGGTTTTAAAACCGTAGTATACGGTGACCTGAATTCTTTAGAAATTGCAATAACACCAAACACAGCTGCAATCATGTTAGAACCTATCCAGGGTGAAGGAGGTGTAATCATTCCACCCAATGGATATTTACAGTCCGTCCAAAATATCTGTCAAAAGAATAATATCCTTTTCATTGCTGATGAAATTCAAACCGGTCTCGGTAGAACAGGAAAACTATTTGCCAGTCAGCATGAAAACGTTCGCCCAGATATGGTAATCATCGGTAAAGCTTTATCAGGTGGATTTTACCCAGTCTCGGCAGTTCTTGCAGATCGAGAAATAATGGGATTATTCCAACCCGGTGAACATGGGTCAACTTTTGGTGGAAACCCTCTGGGTGCAGCTGTAGCACGAGCTGCATTGAGTGTGATTCAGGATGAAAAATTAATCGAACGTGCAGAAGAACTGGGAAATTATTTTATCGAAGAATTGAAGAAAATTTCCAATAAGCATGTAAAAGAGGTTCGTGGTAAAGGTCTCCTCATCGGTGTTGAATTAAAACCCGAAGCAGGTGGTGCAAGACGTTTTTGTGAAGTGCTAAAAGGAAAAGGTGTCCTTGCAAAAGAAACACATGATAATGTTATTCGCTTTGCTCCCCCATTGGTTATCTCAAAAGACAATTTAGACTGGGCACTACCCATTATCGAAGAAACACTTTTGATGGATTAACAAAACAAAATCATCAACCGCCTTGAAAAAGGCGGTTTTTCATCATCTCGTAACAAAATGGTCTAAAATTATCATATCAATGAATAATGGAAATCAGGTGAAATGATGGATAGAAGAGCAAAAATAATAGCCACTTTGGGTCCAAGTAGTGATAACGAGGATATCTTAAGAAAATTAATCCTTGAAGGTCTTGACATTGTACGATTAAACTTTTCTCATGGAAGTCATGAGAACCATTTAAAAAGTATTGAATTAGTCAGAAAGTTATCGAAAGAACTACATAAACCTATTACGATCCTGCAAGACCTACAAGGACCTAAATTACGGGTAGGTAAGCTACCATCTGAAGGTATCCAACTTGAAAAAGATCAAACTGTTGCATTAACCCCAGTAGATATAGATGAGCCTATTGAAATTACTAAATCCACTACGATAACACTTCCATTGGACGTACCAAATCTCGCCAGAAGTGTAAATCCCAAAGATCGTATTCTCCTGGATGATGGAAATTTGGAATTAGAAGTAATTAATGTAGTTAAAGATACAGTTTTTGCGAAAGTAGTCTTAGGTGGCATTTTAACCTCCAATAAAGGCGTGAATCTGCCGGGGACTGATTTAAAGATTCCTGGGTTCACTGAAAAAGATAAAGAAGATCTGGAATTTGGTTTGAAAAATGGTATTGATGCTGTGGCAATTTCCTTTGTTTCCGGTCCAGAGGATGTGTTAAAAGTCAAAGCAACAATTCGGGAAATGGCACCTTATCGTATCCCACCACCGGTTATTGCAAAATTAGAACGACCACAAGCAATTGAAAGATTAGAAGAAATATTGGATGTAACCGATGGAGTAATGGTTGCCCGCGGTGATCTAGCCATAGAAACATCCCCTGCTTGTGTGCCCATTTTTCAAAAGAAAATTATTGACTCAGCCTATAGAAAAGCCAAATTTGTTATTACTGCGACTGAGATGTTAGATTCAATGATTACCAGTCCGCGTCCAACCAGAGCTGAAGCATCTGATGTGGCAAATGCAATCCTGGATGGAAGTGATGCAGTAATGCTCTCGGGAGAGACGGCAGTTGGGAAATACCCACTCGAGGTCATCTCGATGATGGTTTCAATCATAAAGGAAGCTGAAGCGAATTATAAACAATGGGGATACATAAAACGCCATCCATTGGATCAGACTCAGGATGATGCTGTTGCATTAACCCGTGCAGCGGGAGAATTAGCGTTTGATCGTGATGTTGCCTATATCGCTGTTTTGACACAATCTGGAAAAACAGCTTTATTAATGTCAAAAGTTCGTCCTAAGGTGCCAATTCTTGCTTTCACTCCAGAACTAGAAACTTTTCGAATGCTTTCACTTTTTTGGGGTGTAAAACCGTATCAGGTTCCCCATGCCACTACGATAGAAGACATGGTTGCCTTTGTGGAAGAAGCGATCATTGCCTCCAATCCCATTCAAAACGGTCAGCAGATAATTTTCGTTTCTGGTTTACCAATGGGTGATATGCGCCCACCTAACTTTTTACTATTGCATACTATAGGGAAAAAATAATCTTATGAAAACCTTTACAACTTTTATAGATCCAGATGAATTGGTTAAATTACTGGATTATTCGAATTTGGTAGTCATTGATTGTCGTTTTGACCTCCTGAATCCAGATTGGGGATTCCAGGATTACCTGAAAAATCACATCCCAAACGCCATTTATGCAGATTTGGAAAAGGATTTGTCCGGAAGTATTACCGAAGAGACTGGCAGACATCCTTTACCAGAACCTGAGAAATTTATCGAAACCTGTTCAAATTGGGGAATTGATGAGCACAAACAGGTGGTTGTTTATGACACCAGCTCAGGGTCATTCGCCAGCCGTCTGTGGTGGATGTTGAAATATTTTGGAAATCAAAAAGTTGCCATATTGGACGGGGGTTTCTCTACCTGGCTGGGATACGGGTTCCCACAAGAATCTGGCCAAATCCATAATCAACCCTCAAAATTTATCGGATCACCTGATCCTGAGCTAATGAAAACAACATCTCAAATGGAAACGATCATATTTAATCCAGATTACACAATCATTGATGCAAGATCAAGGGAACGCTACCTGGGATTAGAAGAGCCTTTGGATAAGGTTGCTGGTCGTATACCGAATGCTATAAATTTCTTTCATCAGAATAATTTGGATCCCAATGGGAGATTATTGCCATTAGAGGAATTACAAGAAAAATATAACGACTTGCTTGAAGGAAATCATGATACATCTAAAGTCGTGTATTGTGGATCCGGTGTTACATCCTGCTTGAATATTGCAGTAATGCAACACATCGGTCTAAAACCAATCCGTTTATATTTAGGTTCATGGAGTGAATGGATTAGAAATCCAAATCATCCAATTATTTCGGAAAACATTTCCTAATTTCTTCAATAATTGGATGTTTGAAACTTTATTCCATTTAATTATTTCATAAATAACGATTGATTAATTTTTTCCAGGGCATCAATTGAAGGACGCAATTTGCTGGGTTCTAAACGATTTAAAGGCTCATCAGGCAAAGAGTATCGATCAAACAATGTTTTAGCGTTAGGATCGACAAATAAGAGCCCTGTAATCAATGTATTTTCCCTTTCAGCTTCCTCCAATATTCTTAATGCTTCATAACGGTTTGTAGGATCATAATCTTTATCTAATTTCTTCATTAAAACGACAGTCCCATCATGTAGAGATACTTCCTTCGACGAACCAGGTTCGAAATCTTCAATCGTAATTTCATCCCGGGCTTGAACAAATTCTATGTCATGGAGTTGAACTTCATGTTCCTTACCCCATAAGTACGAGTGATAGGAATTTTCTTTATTATGAAAAGTAACACAAGGACTGATTATGTCTAATACCGCCAATCCGTCATGACTCAAAGCTGCTTTGATAAGATTTTTTAGTTGTTTTGGATCACCGGCAAACCCTCGGGCAACAAATGATGCATTTGTAACTAATGCTTCCAAACAGATGTCAACCGGCAAATATGTATTTATTCCCTGCTTTTTTAACAACAAACCTTCTTCAGCAGTTGCGGAAAACTGTCCTTTGGTTAGTCCATAAACACCATTATTTTCAACAATATACACCATGGGCATGTTGCGTCGAGCTAAGTGTTTAAATTGCCCCATACCAATCGAAGCTGTATCCCCATCGCCACTTACACCTAACCCTTTGACGGTAATATCAGCGAATAAGCCACCTAATGCAATTGACGGCATTCTTCCGTGTAAAGCATTAAATCCAAACGATCGATTGAGAAAATACGTAGGGCTTTTACTGGAACATCCAATACCGCTAAACTTCACAATTTTTTCGGGTACAAGACCCAATTCATAACAAGCAGCCACTATCTGACTGGATATTGAATTGTGACCACATCCTTGGCACAGTGTACTCGGAGCTCCACGATAATCAGCACGGGTTAATCCTGCTGAATTTTCATTTCCTGTTCTAATCTCGGCGTCAACCATTATTTTTTCTCCTCATCTTTGCGGATTTCATTTACAATCCATTTTGCCGTTAACGGTAGCCCATCCACTTTGGTAATATTTCTGAATTTAATAGCTTCATCCGGAGCCTTCAAAGTTAATAATTGTGCAAGTTGACCATCTCGATTTAGCTCAACAATGAAGATTCTTTCATGCGATTGAAGAAAATCGATAACCTCATCATGAAGTGGGACGGTTCTAATTCTCATATAGTCAAAACTTAAATTTTCTGCAAACAATATGTCTAAAGCTTCTTCGACAGGAAATGACGCTGATCCAACACAGATAATGCCACTTTTTGAATTATTTGTTTTTGTTAAAGGTTTTGGAAGATATTTTTTCCCATTCTCAAATTTCCTTTTAATCCGCATTAAGCTTTCTTCCCAAATTTTTGGATCCTCTGTGTACTTTGCATATTCATCATGTCCTGTGCCACGAGTAAAATATGCCGCTTTTGGATGAAGATTTCCAACCAGAGTTCGATAAGTGATTCCATCTCCATCGAGATCTTTATACCGTCCAAATTCATTCTGATATTTATCCAGCATTTTTTGTAAATCTTCTTCCCATAATATTTTTCCACGATCGATTGGCTGATCAGGATAAATAAATTTTGGTGTCATCCATTCATTCATGCCTAAGTCCAGATCTGACATCACAACGACCGGTGTCTGTAACCTTTCAGCGATATCAAAAGCCTTCCAACCAAATTCGAAGCATTCATTTACCGATCCAGGAAAAAGCATTATGTTGTCTGTATCTCCATGACCCATGAATTTTACAAATGTAATATCACCTTGCGCTGTCCTGGTTGGTAACCCGGTACTAGGCCCAACTCTCTGGACATTCCAGAGCACTACGGGGATTTCAGCATAATAAGCAAGACCTATAAATTCTGTCATCAAACTTAATCCTGGACCTGAAGTTGAGGTCATCGATCTCAAACCACCCCATCCAGCCCCGATAGCCATTCCAATCGCTGCTAACTCATCTTCCGCTTGAACAATTACAGATGTTTGCTTCCCGGTAACAAGGTCAGTTCTCAGTTCAGGAATATATTCATGTAAAGATTCTGCTAGTGAAGAAGCTGGTGTAATCGGATACCAGGCAGTAAATTGAACCCCACCAAATATGGAACCCAAAGCGCCAGCAGTGTTTCCATCCGACATGATCCAGTCTTCATTTCCCTGCATTGGTTCAACATAATATGGATCTGATTTTTTTAGATTTTCCTTAGCCCATTCAGAAGATTTTCCAATAACATCCATGTTTAGATTTACAGGTTTTTCTTTGTTCTTGAAATGGAAACGTAATGCTTCTTGTATTACATCAATAGGAATCCCCAGCATTTGAGCCAGAATGCCTACATAAACCATGTTAGAAATATAATCTTTAAGACTGGGTGAAACTTCAGATTCTTTGATAATTTTTCGAATCGGCATTGGATAGCAGACGATATCATCTCTGGTGTTGGCAAATTTCATATCATCGGGGTAAAAAAGCACTCCGCCTGGAACAATGTATTCGATTTCTTTATTGATGGTTGATGGGTTCATAGCAACCACAATATCATCTTCTTCCACACGAGCTAAATAACCCTTCTCGCTCAATCTCAAAGTGTACCAGGTAGGCAAACCTTGAATATTAGAAGGAAAAATGTTCTTTCCGGATACCGGAATCCCCATTTTAAAAAAGGTACGCATTAAAGTAGTGTTAGCAGTCGCACTTCCAGATCCATTAACTGTGCTGAAAGTTATACAAAAATCATTGATAATCTTCTGCTTTTTTAAGAGTTTTTGCTCTGAGGAATTTTGTGTCTTAGTCATTATCTCTCCAACGATCAGTAATTAAATTATTCAAAAGTTTGAGAAGGTATAGATTTATTGTTTTTTATCATTAAGTTTTTGTGTTCAAGAAATGCTTCGAGAGCATAAGGAATATTCCCGGATTGAATACCCTCATAAACAAGTCGATGAAAATGCCAGACTCGTTTCAGGTAGTCCAGATCATTAATAATGGCATAGCCTTGATATTCGTAAATATCCCAATAAACTGAAAAAATTGACTGGACAAAAGGATTTTGAATTTTCGAGAAGATTATTGCGTGAAATTCGCGATGCTCTGCGTGTGGTAATTTAGGGGGTCTGGATATTATTTTTTCTTCAGCTCTTAAGACAATATTGTTTAATTGATCAATATCATTTTTTGTCAATTTAGCAACTGATTCAAGAAAATAAGCTCCCTCTAGATGGTTTCGCATATCCCTGAATTGTTCAAAATAATCAGAAGAAATGGTTATAGCATAAGAAGCAGATAATAAAAGGGTAGGGGTAAAGCAATATGGCAACCACCGAATTCCAGTTTTTGGTTTTACCTCAACAAAACCCAAAACTCTGGCAACTTCTAATTGTTCTCTCAAACTGGCGACACTAACCTGCAATTCTTTACTGAGTACTGTTAATGCTGGAATTCTTTCTTCCCCCGATAAAGATTTTTCGGCTATATACCTGAGAAATTCCGATAAATGGTTGGTTGAATTTGCGAATATCATCATTAAATAATCGAAAAACAAATAATCTGATTAATCGGATGATTAATACTTAATAGTCAGTATAGCATTTTTGCATCTGTATAGTCAAGAGAACTATGTAATGCTATCCTTATACATTTAATCCGGATTTTATGTGATTTATGAATCCACTGATTGAATGGCTAGACAACCGAATTCTTCAATCACGCATAATAAACTTGCAACGGCAATTGGGAGCACTCCTTCATCAAAATCAAACCTTGGATGATGATGCCCATAAATCAGGTTCTTATCAGGATTTGCTGATCCAACGAAATAAAAACAACCAGGAACTTTATTCAAGAAATAGGAGAAATCTTCTGATCCCATAGTTTTAAAATTCAGATCAACTGAAAAAGAAGGAAATAATTTTTGAATGACATGTTGAAGGTCAGTTGCTATTTTTGAATTATTTATAACAGCAGGTGTCACCTCGTCTAAAGAAAATTCAATTTTACAGCCCATACCATCACCCACTGATTTGGAAATTTTTTCCAAATGTTTAATGATTTCAAACCGAATTTGAGGATCAAAGGTCCGAATCGTTCCGGTAAGGTATACAGAATCGGGAATTACATTGAAAGTTGACCCACCTTTTATGCTACCAAAACTGACAACAGCATTATCAAGAGGAGAAATATTTCTGCTCACAATGGTCTGTATTGTCGATATAATCTGAGCAGCACAAACGATTGGATCAGTTGCTTGATGCGGCAATCCCCCATGACCGCCTTTACCATTCACAATGATCTCAAAAGTATCAGCACTGGCCATCATTGAACCAGAATTCACCCCAATCCAACCCAGAGGTTTTTCATTCCAAATATGCAACCCTAAACAATAATCAGGTCGAGGATTTTCTAAAACACCATCTTCGATCGTCGCTAGAGCGCCACCAAGCCCCTCTTCTGCAGGTTGAAAAATAATTTTAATAGTTCCGTTTAATTGGTCCTGGAAAGTACTCAGGATTTTTGCAATAGTTAGTCCAATAGCCATATGTCCATCATGACCACAGGCATGCATAATTCCTTCATTCTTTGACGCAAAATTGGAGGTATTTTCTTCATGGATAGGTAAAGCATCCATGTCAAATCTTAATAAAAGAGTTGGTCCATCAGAAGTACCTTTCAGGACACCAAGAACCCCTGTTTTTCCAATATTTTTTTTTACCTCAAAATTAAGATTAATTAATTCTTTGGCGATTATTTCTGAAGTTCTAATTTCCTGGAAACCTAACTCGGGGTGTTGATGAAAATCCCTTCTAAAACTAACCGAATAATTAAAATTTTCATTCGCTAATTGGAATAATTTATTTTCTGTCATTGCTCTTATTTTGATTTGAAGGCCGACGTTTTCTCCAGCGAGGTCTTCTTCCTTTTCCACCTTGTTGATTTTTACCTTGGTTTCTTTCCTTTATTCCACTTTCAGGTTCATTCTCGCCTTCATTACTCTCATCAACTTCAATAACGACATCATTTTCTTCCGGTCTAATTTTTGGTTGAATTTGAGGATAAGATGAACCATCAACCAGTTGAATATCTGAATTGAAAAATTCTTTTCTACCAATTTCTGGAATATCAACAATGACTGCCATTTTTAGAGGTAAGACATCAAAAACTTTCCCTTCTCCGACTGGAGTAAGTACCCGCTTGTTACGCTTGGGTAACTGTTTTCTATTCTCCGCATACATTTCATATTCATAAATCAAACAACATCTTAATCGACCACACATACCGGTTATTTCTGTTGGTGTTAATGAAATCCCCTGCTCTTTTGCCATTCTGATAGAAATGGAACTAAAATCTGTCAGGAATTTTGAACAACATCTTGTTGGCAAACCACATGCCCCCATTCCGCCAAATATTTTCGCCACATCCCTCGGTCCGACTTGTCGCAATTCAACTTGTGAATGATGAACAAATTTATTTATTTCTTGTTTCAGGTTTTTTAATTCAACCTTATTTTCCCCTTCATAACTATACAAAACTGATATTCGAGATCCGTCAAGACTAAATTCAACTGAAACAGCTTTAACGCCATCAAGATTTTGTGCTTTAATTTCTTTTCTTGAAAATTCTAATAATTCAGCTTCTTTTTCTTCATTGGTTTTTCTTTGCTGGAAATCTTCTTCTGTTGCTTTTCGATCAATCTTTTTCCAAGAACCTTCTCCAGGGGTAGAAACATCTCCGATAATTTGTGCAACTTCTCCTAATTGCCAGCCACGCGCAGTTTCTACAACGACTTGATCTCCAGGAATGAGATTAATATCAGCATCAGCTTCAAAATGATATAGTTTTCCAACTTTGGAAAACCTGACTGAAACAACATTATGTAGGGGTTTATTTTCCATTTATTACTCAACAATTTCTAATTGAATGCTTGGGATTCTATCTAAAGCTGCCATACTTAATTTTGCTGCAATTAGTTCTGTCATGTTCTTCAAAGCTACAGCAGCTTTTGTATCTGGATTTGAAATCACAATAGGTATACCAGAATCACCACCTTCACGCACATCAGTAGCTAATGGGATTCTTCCAAAAAACTCTGTTTGGGCCTCATTTGCTAATGCCTCTCCGCCGCCACTACCGAATATCTCCATAATCTGTCCATCGGGCAATTCAAGAAAACTCATATTTTCAATCACCCCAAGAATTGGAATGTCAAGCTGTTTGAACATATACAATCCGCGACTTGCATCCTCTAAAGACACTGCTTGTGGTGTTGTAACAATAACACCACCACTTATCGGAATAGATTGTGCCAGACTTAATTGTGCATCACCTGTTCCTGGTGGTAAATCGATAATGAGATAATCCATCTCACCCCATGCAACATCCGACAAAAATTGTCGTATTGCAGAGTGCAACATGGGTCCACGCCAAATCAGTGGTTGTCCAGGTTTAACCAGAAAACCAATACTCATTAACTTAACGCCATAAGCAACAGCAGGAATAATTTTATTTTCATCAAAAGCTGGTAATTTTTCCACACCCATCATGGTCGGAATGTTTGGACCATAAATATCAGCGTCTAGTAAACCAACTCGCGCTCCAGCTTTTGCCAAAGAAACTGCAATATTAACACTGACCGTGGATTTACCAACCCCACCTTTTCCAGAGGCAATTGCAACCACATTTTTAGCTTGCAGTGATAAATTTCCACGATTTCTACCATCCGATGGAACATTAGAATCTAGAACAATGACAACATTTTCAACACCCTTTACCGACATGACTGCGTCTCTTGATTCTTTTTCAATTTTGCCTTTTAGCGGGCATGCTGGGGTGGTGAGAACAATAGTAAATTTTACTTCTGAACCATTAATGGATAAATCTTTGATCATATTCAAGGATACAAGATCTTTGTGCAATTCCGGTTCTTGCACTTTTGAAAGCGCAGCCAGAACATCTTCGCTTGTTACGTTGTTAACTGTCATTTTTCACCTTTCAATCGATTATAAATCATTACCTTTATTGTTGTTTTCAACTTCTAATTTTGATTTTTCATATAACTTTAATAAGTCAACATCATCGCCCCTGAATCTGCGAATTGATTGTTGGGCGCATTTTGTGCATCCTCTCATGGCTCTAAAAGAATCTGCATTACAACCACTGCAACCTACCAACCGAACGATCATCAGAACAAACGCTAATTTCTCCTGATCTTTTGCGTCATTTAAGACAAAATCAATCAATTGATCCCAATCAGGGCCTCTTAATCCTTTCAATCCAGGTATAGCCCTTACTGGAAAAAGTACTTCTGTATCAGAATTGTACATAATATTCAGTTACCTTCATGATCCATTATATTTCTTTCGCAGCTCTTGCAGCCGCTTTTTTGGCTTCCTTTTCTTTCCTGGCATCATCTTCTTCTTTGAATTGAGTTGGACGAATTTCAGCATAGTATGATGCAGGTTTAAGTAATTTATCTAAATCATAAATGTGATGAGCAAATCGGTCAATATTAGCAATTTCGTAATCATGGTCCATGCGGATAGCTTCAAATGGACAGTATTCAGCGCATAAACCACAATTCATACAAATATCCACATCAATAAAGAATTTTGCAGGCTTCGGAACCGGTTTTCCTGTTTCAGGATTTACTGACCGGGTTATCCAGATGCATTGCGGTGGGCACACTTTTGCGCAGATACCGCATGAAGTACATCGAATTTCTTTATCTCCAGATTCGCCTTCATCATACACAAGAAAAGGTATGTAACGAAATTCTTCTGGAACCTTAGATTTTTCTTCTGGATATTGAACCGTAAAAATTCCTTTTGTATCAAAGGACCTGCGATCATCAATTCCAGCTTCTGTTCCGTACCTTTTCCCTTTGTATACAATATCGACCCAATAGGTTTCTAAAAAATGTTTTAATGTGATTCCCAAACCCTTGACAATTCCATTTATTCCCATTGTTTCCTCCTACCGGTCAACTTCGCCCAAAACAATATCAATCGATCCAAGAATTGCAACAACATCTGATACTTTGTACTTTAAACACATTTGACGTAAAGAAGTCAGATTAATAAATGAAGGTGCCCTGACGTGATATCTCCAGGGATTTGCCTGTCCATTTGATACTACATAGAAACCAAGTTCACCTTTCGGCGCTTCAACTCTACCATATGCTTCACCAGCAGGAACTTTTACTTGATATTGTGGTTTACCTTCAAAAACTGGTCCTTCCGGAATTTGCATAATGGCTTGTTGAATAATTCGCACACTTTGTCGCATTTCTTCAATTCTGATCAGATAGCGGTCATAAATATCCCCATGATACAAAACAGGAATGTCAAAATCAAATCTGTCATAGATACTATAAGGATCTGCTCTGCGAATATCATAAGGCACGCCACTGGCTCTAAGAATCGGACCCGTGGCTGATAAGTTGATGGCTTGTTCAGCAGTCAAAACACCAATCCCCATACATCTTGAGCGCACAATTTCATTTTCAGTTAGCAACTGATCTAATTCATCAACCTTACCAGGCAAACGTTCAAATGCTAAATTCTTAATTGTTTCATGAATCCCTGATGGCAAGTCACGAACGACACCACCAAATCGGAAGTAATTACACATCATTCTTGATCCTGAGACAGCTTCAAAAACATCCAGGATTAATTCTCTTTCTTTGAGCGCGTACAGAGCTGGAGTAAAAAATGCACCTAAATCGTTTAATAAAAATCCAGTTGACATAAAATGACTGGCAATTCGGGTTAATTCCGCCATAATCACTCTGATATATTCTGCTCTTTCAGGAGGTTTCACACCCATTAATTTTTCAACAGCCAGAGCATATCCAAAATTATTACTCATGGAACTTATATAATCCAATCGATCTGTAAATGGCATATTTTGAAGAAAAGTATTTCTTTCTCCAATCTTTTCATGATTTCGATGCAAATAACCAAATGCGGGTTTTAGATCTATGATTGCTTCCCCTTCAATCAATGCAGCCATACGAAATACACCGTGCGTAGAAGGATGTTGTGGACCCAGATTTATGACAATGGATTCGGTTTCTAAGTCTTGGTCGTTTTCTGATTTATGTAAACCTAAATATAAAGCCTCTTCACCAGAAGCAATCCATTTATCAGGATCAAAATTTTCTGGATATTTTACATTATCCCCAAAGAGATTCTTCTTTTCAACATGCTCGGCAACACCTTCAGGCCAACGTGATGGAAATGGTTTGTAATCAGACTCATAATAAGCTTCTTTCCAATCCTTTCTTAATGGGAATCCTTCAAATCCTTCCCACATCAAAATCCGTCTTAGGTCTGGATGTCCTTCAAACTTAATACCCAGCAAATCCCATGCCTCGCGTTCCTGGAATTCAGCCCCATTGTAGATTGAAAAAAGAGATGGAACCACAGCATCATCTCTTGGTACCTGCACTTTGATTACCAAGGCACCACCACCTAGGGAACGATAAAAATGATAAACAACTTCCATCATTTCCGGAAAATAATCTACACCAGTCAAGGATGACAACATGTCATAACCCCAGACATCATGGATTTCTTTTGATAATTCCAACAGAAATTCTCTCGGAACAATAAATCCACTATATCCCGTTCTGGTATCAATCGTGACCTTTTCAGGATAAAGAGTATCTAATGAAGGCAAATCTGATACAAATATCTGTTCTTCCATAATTATGCCTCTTCTCCTTTTGCGTTTGATTCAATGACCAATTCTTCTGTAGGTGTTTCAATTTCTTTGGTAAATAAGTGGTAATTTCTTGGGTCCAATAAATCCGGACCTAATATTGGGACAGGTATTTCTTCATAAAAATCTTTTTTATACCATTCTGCGTCTGATAATTTTTCTTTTTCAATTTTCTTTTGTAAGATGATCAACCCGTGTAACAATGCCTGCGGTGTTGGAGGACACCCTGGGATATAAACATCAACAGGTAAAAATTTATCGATCCCTGAAACGACGTTATATCCTTCCTTAAATGGGCCTCCACCGGATGCACAAGCGCCCATGGCTAATACATATTTCGGTTCACCCATCTGATTGAAAAGCCGGACAATCTGTGGCACCATTTTCTTCGTCACGGTTCCCGATACAATCATTACATCTGCCTGTCTGGGGCTGGGTCTCATTACTTCCATGCCAAAACGAGAAAAATCATATCTGCTGGCGGCAGTTATGATCATTTCGATTGCACAGCAAGCCAAACCAAACATCATTGGCCATAATGAATTAGCACGACTCCAGTTATAAATTCTATCCAGTGTGGTAATTGCTACCTGGCTTTGTAATTCGGGGGGAATATTAATATCCGGTTTGTTTATTTTTTCAGCCTGCATCATACCCTCTTTTGAAAATGATAATTGATACAAATCAATTCTATCTTATGAATTGAAAAGGTCAAGTTATAATTAAGAAAAAATATTTTTGCTTAATTATGGATACAATGAACAAATCCACGGAAGATGAGATTTTAGCAACCCTTGCACAACAGGATTCTATGTCTGTTTTGGAGCTATCTGAATCTTTAAACTTAACAAAAGCAGATATCCGATACCACATCAATAAATTATTGGAAAACAGTATTATCCAGAAAATCCCCCCAGAAACTGGTATCAGAGGTAGACCAGCGATTCGATACAAAGTTGCTAATTCGTACTTTTCTCATAATCTTGTTGCTTTGTTAAACGCTCTATTATCTACAATACCAATCAATGATGACGATATTTGGAAAATTGCGGAATATTACTCATCATTAATTACACCAGAATTTCCACAATCACACATTTCAAAATTAAATGCTTTGATTATTGGTCTGAATAAACAAAATTATAGTGCCCGATGGGAAACCCAGTTTAAAGGTCCAGTTATCTTTTTTTCAAATTGTCCTTATCGACAAATTGCTCTAAATCATCCAATCATATGTGAACTGGATAAACAGGTAATTGAAGTTTCTCTTAATAAAAAAATATCAGTGATCAACACCATCGTCTTAAATGATACGAAGAATTGTAAATTTCAAATTTTAATTTAATCCAGATTTTTGAATCGATTTCCTGGTTTAAGATAAAATCAAGTATCGACTAAATTGAGAAAATGAACAACTTACAAGGAAATAATGGTCAAAACTGTAAATTCAATTTGTGTTTATTGTGGATCTGCTGATGGATTGAAAAAAGAATATTATGATGCAGCTTACCATTTAGGTCAATTATTAGCCAATCAGAATATTACACTGGTTTATGGTGCAGGTAAAACAGGCTTAATGGGTGCTGTGGCGAACGGCGTTTTGGATAATAATGGAAAAGTTATTGGCGTTGTACCTAAACTTCTAAACGAACCTCAATTAATTCATTCCAATCTCACAGAACTTGTTGTACTTCCAGATATTCATCAAAGGAAAGCTCGCATGAGTGAATTGGCTGATGCATTTATTGCATTACCAGGTGGTTTTGGGACTTTTGATGAATTATTCGAAACCCTTACCTGGGCACAGATTGGGATACATCAAAAACCGATTGGATTATTGAATGTTAATCATTACTTCGAGCCATTGTTGTCGGTGGTTGAACACGCCTTAAATGAAAATTTCATTTATGCTGAGCATAAAGTATTATTGATAAATGATGCCGAGCCCTTAAGTCTGTTAGAAAAAATTACCAGTTTTCAACAACCTGAAGGGTTAAAACGCTGGATATCAAGAGAATAGTCAATCGTAAATATTTACCAAATTCCTACTCTACAGTCACCGATTTTGCTAAATTCCTGGGTTGATCTACATCCAGACCTCTTAAGGAAGCGATGTGGTAAGCGAATAACTGTAGAGGTACAACTGTAATAATTGGACTTAATAACCATGGCGTTTCGGGAATCCAGAACACATGGTCTGCTAGTTCTTTTACAAGCTCATCATCTTCCGTAGCCACCGCGATAACACTACCACCTCTAGACTTAGCTTGTTCTATCTGGCTTATCATCTTGTCATACCAGGGATCTTTCGGCGCGATCGCTACAATAGGCATATCTCGATCTACCAAAGCAATAGGGCCATGCTTCATTTCGCCTGCTGGATAGCCTTCTGCATGGATATACGAAATTTCCTTGAGTTTTAAAGCTCCTTCAAATGCAATTGGCATGTTGATACCACGTCCCAAATACAATGAGTTTTTTATGAATTTGAATTCTTTTGCAATATTTCGGATTACTTCATCTTGCTCAAGTACTTTTCCAACCAATGCTGGAACCAGTCGCAAATCAGAAACCAACCGTTTTCTTTCATCCTGATTGATAACACCCCGTAAATCAGCCAGAAGGACTGCAAGCATGTATAAATCCACCAATGGGGCTGTAAATGCCTTTGTAGAAGCCACGCCAATTTCCGGTCCGGTCTGCATGGATATATAACCATCGGAAATCCGCATTACTTGGGAGCCAATAGCATTCACATTAGACCAGAGAATGGCACCTTTACGTCTTGCTAATTCCATCGCAGCTAATGTATCTGCAGTTTCACCCGATTGGCTGATCGCCAACACTACGGTGTTTGCATTTATCAAAGGTTCACGATAGCGGAATTCAGACGCAATTTCAACCTCGACCGGAACTTTTGCGATATATTCGATTAAGATTTTCCCCACCATACCAGCATAAGCAGCTGTTCCACATGCAGTTATGACAATTTTCTCAATTCTATTCGCTAGTTCTTTATCGAGATTCAATTGTGGTATCTGAATGAGACCATTGTCAAAATCCACTCTACCAGCCAGCGTATCGGTTAATGACCGGACTTGCTCGTGGATTTCTTTTTGCATAAAATGGCGATACTCACCTTTTTCAGCAGAAACCGGATCCCAGGAGATCATGTGTATTTCAGGTATAATCGTATTTCGATCAAAATCTTGAATATGAACTGAATCCTTTTTTATAATGACCATTTGTTCTGAATCCAGAAAAATCATTTTTCGGGTATGCTCGAGGATAGCTGGTATGTCTGAAGCAACAAAATTTCCTTCATCACCAAAACCAACAACCACCCCTCCAGCATTGCCTATTCTTGCGGCAATTATTTTGTCAGGCTCTCTGGTCGTGAAGGTAACAATACCATGTGCCCCTTTTAATCTTTTCAAAGCATTGGTCGTTGCTTTTTCAAAATCATCACCAGTTCCCATATACATTTCAATCAAGTGAACAATCGTTTCAGTGTCCGTCTCAGAATTGAATTTCACACCTTCCGCAATTAACTCTTCTTTTAATTCCATGAAGTTTTCAACAATGCCGTTGTGAACAACAACGACTTCACCGGTACTGCCTATATGAGGATGGGCATTTTCAGCCGTTGGCATACCATGAGTTGCCCATCTTGTATGCCCGATACCTAATTGACCTTCCAAAGGTTGCAATGAAACCATAGCATTTAGTTTATTTAATTTTCCAGCATCTCTGCGAATCTCAATTTTTCCACCCTGTAATACAGCAATCCCTGCAGAATCATATCCGCGATATTCTAATTTTTTTAAACCATTCAAGATGATAGGCGTAGCATTTTGACTACCAATGTAACCTACAATTCCACACATAAAAATACCTCCGCTTTTTCAGGAAAATGTTTTCATAATTTATCTTCTGAATAGGCACAGGTGTTTTCACCAGGAAGGCTTCCGCTGAACTTTCGATTTTCCTGAACCGGGGTTTTCTCCGCTCAGTTAACCCCAATTTGCATTGGGGAACCTTCATCCTCGTCACTTTGCAGATAGCAAAGTCATGCGCTTTCCTATTCCTTTTTTGAGTTTATTCGATTTAGTGCTTTCTGTCCAGTAATTTAATTCTATCTGAAATTTAAATAATTGTTTTTTGATAACATTACACGCTGACTATTTTTAATAATAAAATCGAAGCCTGGTTAAATCCAGACTTCGATTGGAAAATTACTTTTTATCTTCTATAAGATTTAGTATGTCAGGATAATCAATCTCCAGTCTTTTCACAGTTTCTAATGTTGGAATACCATTTTTTGTCCATCCACGCCTTTTATAAACAGCATCAACCAATTTCTCATAACGATTTTCCCGATATTCTCTTAATGCTCCAACTTTATCATTTGTGGTTAGATTATCAATTTTTATGCCGATATCCTTTAATTCAGCATCATAAAGATCCATTCTCGATTCATATTCATCGGTTGTTACCGGTCCCATAGACCGATATGGAGGATAATCATGTTCCCTGGTTCCAAACCCCAGACGAAGGTTAAATAACCGTTGAAAATTATATACTTTTTCCGATTGTTCAATAATCTCATCTGGGGTGATCTTTTTTCCAAGAACACCTTCATATAACCAGGTGTAATTCTCTACATGTTCTGGTACTTTGGCAGGTTCAATTGCAGTTTTGTTACTTTCGGGAATGATGTCATTCCATGGTAATTTACACAAACCGTGAAGACTAAACCAAGTTCTCCACATGGGGAAATAATGTAACGCTTCCGCTTTATCCTCAAAAGTCGGTAGTTGTTTATGCACCATTTCCATGAAAATTAACCAAGCTTCATCGTGTTGAGCCCCTTTTGACGCTAATGCAAATCCACCTTGTTGGGCAATTGATTCTTTTGATATGTATTCTGAAATCTCCATGCCTTTTATTTCCATTCCGATATCCTGCATAATTCTCGGATCTGCTCCAAACTTCTCAGCGAATATTTTCTTCATGGATCGTACGCCCTGACCAACTGTAAAGCCAAATCCTTCACCCTTTGCCATTTGGTGTACAAGAGTTAGCGCAGCATCAGAATTTCCCCATGTCAAAGCTAATCCATTAGTTTTCGCTTTATCAAGTATTCCTAATTCGTAACATTCCATTGCGAATGCAATAGAATTTCCTAAAGAAATTGTATCGATTCCATAAGTATCCGCATAAAAATTTAATTCCAGGATATCTTCTGGGTCAAATACACCAATATTTGACCCTAAACCACCAAGAGTCTCATATTCTGGACCATCGACAAAAACTGCATCGCCTTTATAGGGTCCCGTTCTCAAATGGTAATGGGCAACTCCATGAGCACAGGACATGGTGCAACCATACCAGCAACCATCTGGACCACGATGATCAAATCTTTTTTTCCAGATACCGCCTGCAATATTATAAGAATCTGTGTGAGAGCCATACTTGAAGTTTAAAGTAGGTAACAGATCAAAGCGATTCATGATATCCACCAAATAAGGGGTACCTGTATGGCGCATATCATTTTGAGATGCATCAAAAGTTGAAATCTCTTTGTTTATTCTCGATCCGGCTTTGCGCAGTAACTCCATATTCGCTACCCCGTTACTGTTGGCTGATAATCCACTGTAACGAACAACGATTGCTTTGATATGTTTATTTCTCAATACTGTACCAGCTCCTCCTCGGGCTGCTTGCTTAAAACGCACTTCATTTCTTTTGGGGTCATAATAACTAATATTCAATCCACAAATCGGGATATATTCTGCTGCTTGACCCGCTGATATAACAGAAATGTTCTTTTTATCATTATCGTCTTTCGCATACATATTTGTTAACGCAGTGTTGACCAAATGGGTATCAATTGGATCTAAGGGAGCAGCTTCAATGGTAACCTGACCACTTTCTCCATCAATAAAAATCACTACTTCCTGATCTGCTTTCCCTTGTATCTCCAGTGCATCCCAACCGGCAAATTTAAGATAAGGACCAAAATAACCACCACCATTACTGTCAATCACGGAATGCGTTAAAGGTGATATCGTTGTGACTGTTACTTTTCCACTGCCAGGATACATGCTGATACCACCAATCGGTCCTGACGAAAAAACCAATTCATTTTCTGGATCATCCCATTTAGTTGAAGGTCTTGTTCCATTCCATAATAACCACAGACAAAAACCCTTTCCCCCAGTAAATGTATCTTTCATTTTTTGTGAAACAGGTTTACCTTCAATTTTTAACTTACCCAGATCAATATAAAGTGTTCGGTTGGAATATCCATTAACAACTTTTTTTATGTCATATGAATAATCAGCTAGTAACATATGAGACGCCCTAATTTCTTGAAATGAGACCATTGTCATTTTTTTCTCCTGAGATTTTGTTGAAAACAAAATAAATATTTTTAATTTAACATTCTATTAAAAATTATAATGATTCTTTTCCAGCCAATTGAACAGTAGATGTCACTCTTGGCATGGATGAATGTCCTGAAATTTTTCTTGATTAATTGATAAACATATTTTCAGTCCTTTTTATCGCATTCTTTTGATAGAATTCACTTAACCCTTTATTGTCTGTAAAGTTTGGAGTGTCAATTGGTTCATATTGGACAATGGAAAGATAAGACTGTCACGATCAGTCAAAAGATAAATAGCCTGACAATAAGCATCGAAACAACAAATGAAACATTAGTATTCAGTTTTGATAAATCCGGTCGACTCTGGACCGCCTTGGTAAAAAAGATTTCTTATCGACGCGGATTGAATGGCAGTATCGTCGCTAAGTGGAGTTCAGGCAGAGAAGTTCTGCACAGAAAATGGCTTGATCTGCCGGAACAGGAATGGTTGTTGAACTTATCCCATAATACCATTCAATCATTATTGAATGATACTAATTTCTCCTTTACAGTTTTTTCTCCTCCGATTCATACCTCAACAATCCAGGAACTTTCTAAATTATCAGAGATTACTCAAAAGTTCTATTTAAATGATGTATCAAATTACCACTCAGTTTATAAACCAGTAGGCATCCTACCACCTGATCAATATATCTCAGTAGTTCTTCAATTAACCGAGGGATGTTCTTTCAATAAATGCACTTTTTGCACTTTTTATAAAGAACGACCTTTCATAATCAAATCTCCTAATGAATTTGAACAACATATTATGGATGTTAAAAAATTTTTAGGGAATGGACTCTCCTTACGAAGGACTATCTTTTTAGGTGACGCCAATGCGCTTGTGGTGCCAATGAATAAAATAATCCCTTTAATGGAAATAATCCACAACCATCTGGATGTTGAAAAGTTAGGTGGTATTTTTGCTTTTCTGGATGGTTTTAGTGGAGAGAGAAAATCTATTGGTGATTATCAAAAATTGAGAGATCTTGGCTTGAATAAAATTTATATTGGCTTGGAGAGTGGGAACAATCAACTCTTAAAATTCCTGAACAAACCAGGATCAGCCCTGGATGCGCTCAACGCTGTACGAACAATAAAGTCATCGGGTATCTCTGTGGGAATCATTGTTTTATTAGGCGCAGGTGGTAAACAATATGGAGAAAATCACATAACTGATACCATAGAAATAATCAATCAAATGGGTTTAGATGCAGATGATCTTGTCTATTTTTCAGAATTAATTGAAAGTGAGGGGTTGGAATATTCTCAGAAAGCTTTTTCTGAAAACTTAGAACCTTTATCTGGAGTGGAAAGACAAGAACAAAGAAAAAGAATCGAAGAACAATTGTTGTTCTCTGATTTTGGAACCCCCCATATCAGTACTTATGATATTAGGGATTTTGTCTACTAAGGAATTTTTGATGCATACGCTTCCTACTGGAAAATTACCACCCGATTTACTTGAAAAATTGTTAAATAAAATTCCAATTTTGGATAAAAAAATAATTGTTGGTCCAGGTACTGGATTGGATTGTTCTGTTATAGACTTTGGAGATCAATATTTAGTATTAAAATCCGATCCGATCTCATTAACTTCCGAAAATATCGGGTGGTATGCTGTTCAAATTAACGTAAATGACATTGTTACAACAGGTGCTGATCCCAAATGGATGTTGACTACCTTATTATTGCCAGAAAATGCTACGACTTTTCAGTTTGTAGAAAATATTACTGACCAACTCATCCTGGCAACAAAAGAATATGGCATCACAATTATCGGTGGTCATACAGAAGTTACCAATGGAATAGATCGCCCAATTATTTCAGCTACTATAATTGGAACAGTTGACAAAGACAAATTAATCACCCCTTTAGGTATTGAGATTGGAGACAAGGTTTTTCTTACAAAGGAAATCGCCATTGAGACAGTAGCAATCTTATCCAATGATTATTCCGACAAACTAAGTAAGCATCTGACAGAACAAGAATTAAGGAAAGCTCAATCTTACCTTTATGAGCCAGGAATAAGTATTTATAAAGAAGCACATCTTATACGAGACGGTTTCGGTGTTACTGCTATGCACGACCCGACGGAAGGAGGTTTGGCTTCAGCATTATGGGAATTATCAATCGCAAGCAATAAAACGCTTATGGTCGATCTTAACGTAGTCCCAATTTCTGAATTGACAAAGAAAATCTGTTCCTTTTTCTCAATCAATCCGTTGAATTCCATCTCTTCTGGAGCTTTATTATTTACCGTTCATGCAGAAAACTCCAAAGCAATTATAGATATTTTGGAAAAAAATAAAATTCCCGTCTCTGAGATTGGATATGTCTTCGGAGATGGTATCGGTGTCAATCACATAGATCAATCCAAACCGATTTCACTTCCTCGTCCGGAAAGAGATGAAATAACCAAAATCTTTTAGCTGATAATTGATCATGGTAGAATAGTGCTTGTTTTACAAGCGCCCGTAGTGAAAAGGATATCACGTTGCCCTCCGGAGGCAGAAGTCTGAGTTCGAATCTCAGCGGGCGTACTTCTAATAAATTTTTTATACAATACATATAATATTAATAATACTTCTGGTTATAATTGGGGAAATTAGAAAAGGATAAAAATATGTTCGGTGGATATGGATTGTATATATTATTTAGCTTACCCGCCTTGTTGTTAGGCTTTTGGGCTCAAATGAAAGTGAAAGATGCTTTCAATAAATATTCAAAAATTCGTAGCTATGTAGGTCTTACCGGAGCTGAAGTAGCTCGCAGAATGTTGAATGCCAGTGGATTAAATTCAGTTCAAGTTGAGGAAACCCGTGGTTTTCTCTCAGATCATTATGATCCGCGAGCGAAAACATTACGATTAAGCCCAGATGTTTATCGAAGCAATTCTATCGCTGCAGCAGGTATTGCTGCTCATGAAGCTGGACATGCAATTCAAGATCAACATGATTATGCACCGTTGAAATTTCGATCAGCTATGGTACCATCGGTTCAATTTGGTAGTTGGTTAGGTCCAATCATCTTTATTGGTGGGTTATTACTGCAATGGGAAAGTCTGGCATGGGTTGGATTAGGTTTATTCGCACTAACGGCCATATTTGCATTGGTCACACTTCCAGTTGAATTCAATGCCAGTAATCGTGCAAAAGCATGGCTGACTACTTCAGGTGTGATTTATGGCGACGAATCGCAGGGAATTAATAAGGTTTTGGATGCAGCAGCATTAACTTATGTAGCTGCAGCAATTCAGGCAGTGTCAACTCTTCTTTATTACGCTTTCTTACTGATGGGAAGATCAAGAGATTAACTAAAACGAAAATATTTATGAAAAGGGAGCATTCTTATGTTCCTTTTTGTTTCTTAAAATAATGTGTGATAATATTTGCCTATTTTTTTCTTTTTATGATAAATTTAAATTCACACTTTCAATTGTTGCAAAATAAATGGGATATAAAAAATGGATAAAAATCAAGTACCAGACATTGTCGTTGCACGTTTACCATTGTATCTTCAAACCTTGAATCGACTTGAACAGGAAGGCGAATACAATACCTCCTCTAAAGATTTGGGGAAAAGAATCGGTATCTCCGCGGCTCAGATTCGCAAAGATCTTTCTCATTTCGGTGAGTTTGGGAAACAGGGAACTGGTTATTCGATTAACTTCTTAATTGAGAAATTGGAAGATATTCTCCATGTCAATAAGGTATGGGACATGGCTCTCATTGGAGTTGGTTTTCTCGGCCATGCTATCGCCAATTTTAATGGTTTCCAAAATCATGGTTTTCAAATCAAATGCATTTTTGATAATGACCCAGAAAAAATTGGGACAAAAATTGGTGATTACGAAATTTATGATAGCCATAATCTGGCAGAGGTAATCCAAAAAGAAAAAATTAAAGTGGCCATGGTAACCGTCGATGCAGAACACGCTCAAAATGTTGCGAACCAGGTGGTTAAAGCCGGGGTAAAAGCGATTCTTAATTATGCTCCAGTAAAATTAATAGTTCCAAAATCTGTTCAGGTTCAAAATATCGATCCAATTATTGAATTACAACATATGACATATTATCTTGATTAATAATTACAACCGACAATTTTTTTAACAAAAAAAGAGCTCTACGAATTGTCTGAGCTCTTTTTATTTATAATAAATTTAATTTTAAACTCTAATTAACGATCTTTTTAAAACATTTCGCATGCCAAAAGCTTTTGACGCACCTTCAGCTGTGCATGTCATTGGATTATCAACCAGATACGCTGGTATGCCAAGAGCTTTGGTCAAATATTTATCAATACCGGTTAACAATGCACCGCCCCCGCACAAGGCCACACCGCGATCTATAATATCTGAAATTAATTCAGGAGGTGTTTTCTCAAGCGTATTCCTGATGAGAGTTACCAGATCAATTAATGGTTGCTCCAAAGCATCTACAATGTCGTCAGTTGTTACATTGATCGGTTTGGGTAATCCAGTAACCTGATCCTGACCTTGAATTTCCATATTCTTATTTTCATTTAACCGAATCGCTGATCCAATATTGATTTTAATTTTCTCTGCTGTCGGTTGGCCAATGATGACCCCAAATTTCTTTCTGAGGTGAGAGATAATGGCTTCGTCAAATGCTAAACCGCCGGTTTTTGCAGTATTTGCATTCACAATGTCCCACATTGCCAGTACTGCCACCTGATGAGTGCCACCTCCCAGGTTTATTAACATATTCCCTGAAGGAGTTCCTATCGGTAAATCGACTCCTAACGCAGCTGAAATCGGTTGAGAAATGAGATAAACCTCTCGGGCGGAAGATAAAGCTACAGCTTCAACAGCCCTTCGCTCAACTGAAGTTATACCGAAGGGAGTGGTGATGATAATTTTAGTGCTTCCGAGAAAACTGGTAGCACCGGCTTTCTTAATCATCTCTTTAAGTATTCCTTCTGTAACACTGTATTCCGCAATAACACCATTTTGAAGAGGTCTCACGATATCGATGGATTCAGAAACACGCCCCATCATGTCTCTTGCTGCCTGGCCCCACTCAACCATTTTTCTGGCATCTTCATTGACTATTGCAGCCACAGTCGGTTCCATCACGATTACTTGACTACCTTCAACAATGACTGAGTTCATTGTCCCCAGATCTATTCCTAATTCCCTGGAAAATAATGCCATTAACTATTTTTTCCTTTCAAATAATCGGACCAGACTTAATTATCTTTTAAACTTCTTTTGGATGAACGTTTGAATCTTTTGATTGCCTCTAGTCTGAAAGTCGATCTTCTTAAAGCATTCTTTAATGCATCTAATTCGCTATCATCGCCCACTGACGTTTCACTCAGGAGCTTTTCAGCGCGTTCTTTTGCCATTTCAGCCCTGGATTCATCCAACTCATCAACATTTTCTGCTGCATCTGCTAAAACTGTAATTAGATTCGGTTGAACTTCAGCAATACCACCTGCTACGGTGAAATAATTTCTATCCCTTTTTGTGACCACTGTGATAATGCCAAAATTAAAGGTAGTTAGAACAGGAGAGTGGTTAGGTAATATGCCCATTACACCTTCCGATCCGGGAATTATGACCATTTCAGCTTCTCCACTGAATACCATTCGATCTTGAGATACTATATCACATTGAATTGGCATGTTAACCTGCTGTTTCTAATTGTCTTGCTCTTTCGACAGCATCCTCGATTGAGCCTACCATATAAAATGCTTGTTCTGGTAATAAGTCATGTTTTCCATCCAGAATTTCCCGGAAGCCACGGATTGTTTCTTTTAACGGTACATACTTTCCTGGGATTCCAGTGAATTGTTCGGCAACGTACATCGGTTGAGAGAAAAACCTCTCAATTTTTCTTGCTCGTGAAACAATGATTTTGTCATCTTCACTTAATTCATCAATACCTAAAATTGCAATAATATCCTGCAAGTCTTTGTAACGCTGCAATACTTTCTGCACTTCTCTGGCAGTAGCGTAATGATCGTCCCCAACAATTTTTGGATCAAGAATTCGTGATGTAGAAGATAAGGGATCTACAGCCGGGTAAATTGCTTTTTCAGCAATCGCTCGTTCCAATGCGATAGTAGCATCAAGATGTGTAAATGTTGCTACAGGTGCTGGGTCTGAATAATCGTCGGCAGGCACATAAACAGCCTGCATGGAAGTAATGGATCCACTCCTTGTTGAAGTAATTCTTTCTTGTAATTCACCCATTTCAGTGGACAGGGTAGGTTGATAACCCACAGCTGATGGCATACGTCCTAACAAAGCTGAAACTTCTGAACCAGACATGGTAAATCTAAAAATATTATCAATAAATAGCAAAACATCTTTTCCTTGATCTCGGAAATATTCAGCCATGGATAAAGCAGTTAATGCTACACGCAATCTAACACCGGGAGGTTCATTCATTTGACCGAATACCATCACTGTATCTTTCATAACACCCGATTCCATCATTTCACGATAGAGCTGAGTCCCTTCACGAGTCCGTTCTCCCACACCTGCAAATACCGAATTTCCTTGATGAACCGCAGCAATAGATCGAATCAGCTCCATAATAATGACAGTTTTTCCCACACCAGCACCACCAAATATGCCAGTCTTGCCACCTTTCGTAAATGGTGCAATCAGATCAACAACTTTTAGACCGGTTTCAAACACTTCAACCCGAGTCGATTGTTCAGAAAACAGAGGTGCAGGTCGATGAATTGGGTAGTAAGAATCCGCATTCACATCACCTAATCCATCGACTGGTTCCCCTAAAACATTAAAAATTCTTCCTAATGTGGCTAATCCAACAGGAACTTTGATCGAATTATGAGTGCGAACAGTATCCACACCTCTCTGAAGTCCATCAGTTGAAGCCATGGAAATACACCGAACTGCATTATTGGGTAATTGTTTTTGTACCTCAAGAATAATTTTGGTTCCATTTTCATTTTGGATTTCTAACGCTTCAAACAAATCAGGAATATTATCAGGAGGAAATTGAACATCTACGACTCCACCTAAAACCTGCAAGACTTTTCCATTATTTTTTTCCATTTATTTTCTCCATCAAAGAAAGATGTTTTTTATTTTGTTTGTGATAATGCTTCTGCACCACCGGCAATATCCAACATTTCATTGGTAATGCTCTGTTGGCGAGCTTTATTGTAATCAAGTTGCAGAATTGATATTAACTCAGATGCATTTTCTGTCGCATTCTGCATTGACATCATTCTGGCAGCATTTTCACTTGCTTGCGCAACCAAAATTGATTGATAGATCTGTAATGCCGTAAATCGGGGAACAATTTCATCTAATATTTCAGTTTGACCAGGTTCGTAGGAATAAACACCCGACGATTTCTTTGCTTCAATTTGCGGTTGGTAAGGATCAACTTCATCATCAGTCTGGACGAATAAAGGTAATATTCGTCGTACCACAGGTATTTGTGACAACATGCTCTCAAATTGAGTGTAAGCAACAAATATCTGGTCATAATTATTCTCAAAAAATTCGTCAACAGCCAGCCATCCTATTGCAGAAACATCATTAAAACGTGGAGGAGTTGGGATTTGGCTAAAATCTGCGACGACTTTCTTTCTTCTGCGAACTAACATATCTCGCCCTTTCCTACCAACTGCAACATAGGAAACAGGTGTTTTAAACCCTTCAAAAAAATTCAGTGTTTTACGTACGATATTGACATTGTAAGATCCTGCAAGTCCACGATCGCTTGTGATCAAGATGCAAAGTGTATTCCGAATTTCCGGTCTTTCAGCCAGTAGTGGGTGTAACATTTGATGTCCAGGTTGTTTTGCTAAATGCACAAGAACCTGCATCGCTTTCTCCGCGTATGCACTGGTGGCGGACATCGCTTGCATGGATTTGCGCACCTTGCTGGCACTGACAGTCTGTAAGGCTCGTGTAACCTGTGATAAGTTTTTTATACTTTTTATGCGTAATCGCATTTCGCGAGCTGAACTCATGAATTATTTTCCTTATCCAGTTTTTATTTCCAGGTTGAATTATAGACAGGAATTACTTCTCTTAGTTTCTTTTCAGTTTCTTCAGAAATCCGTTTTTTGCTAGCGATATCTTTTCGAATTTCAGGGTAGGTATTTTCCATATATTTGATAAGGCCTTCCTGCCATTCTTTAACCCGATCCAGATTAATCTTATCTGCAAAACCATTTACACTAGCAAATAAAGTGATTACTTGATCTTCCAGATCCATCGGCTCATATTGAGGTTGTTTGAGTACTTCCTGTAATCGAAGACCACGATTCAATTGATCCTGTGTCGCTTTATCCAAATCTGCACCAAATTGAGCAAATGCTGCTAAATCTCGAAACGCTGCCATATCCAGGCGTAATCGATTGGCAACCTGTTTCATGGCTTTTGTTTGTGCAGCTCCACCGACACGCGAGACGGAGATACCTGCGTTGACAGCTGGGCGTATACCAGCATTAAATAAATTCGATTCAAGGTAAATTTGTCCATCAGTAATCGAAATAACATTTGTAGGAACGTAAGCTGACACATCACCAAGCAATGTTTCAATAATAGGTAAAGCTGTCAGTGATCCACCTGTCCCATGGACTTTTTCTACTTTTAGTTCCTCTTTGTTTGTTAAATCTTGATGGGCTTTTTCAGCCATTTCCAAAGCCTGAGGACCTTTATATACTATGCCATTGATTGAGTCATTGGATGTTACGATTCCGTTTACTTCCTTTGAAACTACAACATAATGTGTTGCCAATTTTGAAGCGCGTTCAAGTAATCGCGAATGCAAGTAAAATAAATCTCCAGGGTAAGCTTCACGGCCAGGAGGGCGCCGCAACAAAAGTGAGACCTGACGATACGCCCAGGCATGTTTACTTAAATCGTCATACACAACTAATGCATCCCGACCGGTTCCCATGAAATATTCACCGATAGCACATCCAGAATAAGGAGCAATATATTGCAATGCGGCTGATTCATCAGCTGAAGCAACCACAACGATCGTGTGATCCATTGCACCAAATTGTTCTAAAAGGGCAACAGTTCGAGCGATAGCTGATTTCTTCTGGCCAATAGCCACGTATATACAAATCAGGTCTTTCCCTTTTTGATTGAGAATGGCATCAATTGCAATGGCTGTTTTCCCGGTTTGTCGATCACCAATAATTAATTCACGCTGCCCACGACCAATCGGGATAAGTGCATCAATTGTGATGATCCCGGTTTGGACAGGTGTATCAACGTCTTGCCGGTCAACAACTCCAGGCGCAATTCGCTCGATTGGCCGATACTCCTCAAAACTGACTGATCCTTTGCCGTCAATTGCTTCACCCAAAGCATTAACTACCCTGCCAACCAAACCATCTCCAACCGGTACTGATGCGATTCGTCCAGTCGAATAGACGCTCATACCTTCTGATATTTTTGAAAAATCTCCAAGAATAATGACACCAACAGAATGGGTTTCTAGGTTGAATGCGATACCAATGATTCCATTTTCAAACTGCACCAGTTCTTGAGATCGAATATCAGCCAAACCTTCAACCTGACAAATTCCATCTCCAGCTTCAGTTACGGTTCCAACTGATCGAATTTCAAATGATGTCTCAAATTTTTCAATTTTCTTTAAAAATTCTTCAGTAAAATTCTTGCCTGTTTGTGCCATCTACCCTCCAAAAACGTTTATTTTCCCGAATAAAAACCTGAAAAATTTTACTACTTAATTCATCAAAAAATAAAATTGGATAATGAATATCCAATTTTAATAAATAATCAAGAGAATTTCCTGGTGTAGAACTACTTTAGAATTGTTTTTAATTAATGAGTGCTGATTTTGTACGTATTGCCTGAGATCACTAACAGCTTTTTGTTGATGAATGCAATTTTTCTGCTGTCTTAATCTATGCATACCAAGGCTCACTTTCAGATTTTTTATAGAAAACTCAAATTAAAATCATACCTGAAAGGCAATAAAATGTCTAGTTGAAGTAGAAACAAATTTCTGATAATTACTTAATTATGATGTTTTTTTATTGTGTTGAATTATCTTTTACGAAAAATATTGCAATGCAATTCTTAATCTTTCTTCAATATCTTTCGGAGCATCTTTAGGAATGAATTGTAAGGCTGATTGCGCCTCCACCAAGCTATAACCGAGTGTTGTTAAAGCTTCTAATACTTCCAGATCAACATCCTGGTATGAAGACTTCAATCCGATAATATCAGCATCAACATTAATTTTTCCTTGTAAATGAATGGCAATTTTTTGAGCAGTCTTTTTTCCGACCCCAGGTACCCTTGAAAAGATTTCAAATTGATCAGATGCGACTGCTCGATTTATGGCATCAATTGATAATGTGGAAATTATCGATAAGGCCAATCTTGTGCCAACACCATTAACGCCTAACAAAAGGTTAAAATATTCTCTTTCAATCTCACTTTCAAATCCAAATAAAGTTAATGATTCTTCCCGGACGATTAGTTGTGAATGGAAAAATTTTATATCTCCAATGTTAGCTGTTTCACAAGTTTCTTTAGTTGAGAAAACCTGAATGCCGAGACCATTCAAATTGACAATTAAGTAGTCCACACCTTTTTGAATTATCTTACCTTGAATTGATGCGATCACTTTATTTCTCTCATTTTTTTCGATTCTGATTAAATATTTCGTACAAACAAATGGATGTTGCTACAGCCAAATTTAGCGAATCACTTTTTCCTACCATAGGAATACGAACCAGTTTATCACATCCTTCTATTAACGATACAGATAAGCCTTCACGTTCACTTCCCATCATTAGAATCATATCATTTTTATATTGGATTGCCTGGTAATCCTTGTCTGACTTGTCACTTGTACCAATAATCGTAATATTTTTTTTATCTAAAAATTGTAAAAAATTATTGCGGGTTGTTTTGATTATTTTTAAGGAAAATAATGCCCCCATACTTCCTCTAACCGCCGCAATATCAAATGGATCAGTGCATTGGTCGATCAATATAATCCCGGAACCGCCAACGGCGTCTAAAGTCCTTAAAATGCTTCCCAAATTACCTGGATCCTGAATCCGGTCCAGTCCAACCCAAAGACCTTTACTTTCAGCAAAATAATTTAATTCAAAAGTTTTTTGGAATAATACTGCCGCCAATCCCTTTGGTCCATCTTTAATTGAAAATGATTCGAAAACTTGTTTGTCAACCTCAAAACATTCTGTATTTAATGACAGTAATTTTCCAAGCAATTTTTTTGAATATGGATCCGTTATCAATTCTTGAGAATAAAATACCTGTGCAAAATTCCATTTTGCATCGATTGCTTCGGAAATTATCCTTGGACCCTCTATATAAAATAATTGGTTTTCATCCCGAAATTTCTTCGTTCTTAATTTCCGAATGAATTTTATTTTCGGATTGGATGGACTGGTAATCATTTATGCTTCTAATTCTGTAAATCTTCTACTATGAGCATGGCAAATCGCAATTGCTAAAGCATCCGAAGCATCATCAGGTTTAGGAAAATCTGGTAGATTCAACAATGACTGGACCATTATTTGCACTTGTCTTTTGTTCGCAACTCCATAACCTGTGACTGCCTGTTTTATTTGCAGTGGCGTGTATTCAGCGCACTTTACATTTCGCTCAGCCAAAGCTAATAAAACCACTCCTCTTGCCTGTCCCACACTGATGGCTGTGGTTACGTTACGTTGAAAAAATAATTTCTCCACCGCACAAGAATCTGGCTGGTGAAGATCTAATAATTGTAATAAACGGTTATAGATGATCTGAAGTCTTTTTTCCATGGGTAAATCTGGAAAAGTAGAAATTACACCATATTCAATCACTTGCAAACCATTTTTATTTTCTGTAATCAATCCATATCCAGTTGTAGCAGTCCCTGGATCAATACCCAACACTGAATTCATGGAATGGTTCTAATCCATTGCCTCCATGGCTTCCTCAGAAATCTTCAAATTTGAGAAGACATTAACCACATCATCTAATTCTTCCAATGCTTCCAAGACTTTCATAACTTGTATTGTCTGATCCACCGGAAGTTCAATTTCCTGATTGGGGATCATTCTAAGTTCTGCTTCCTCTGGTGATATTCCTGCATTCAGTAACAAATCACTTATCGATTTAAAATTCTCCACTGCACCAATAATTTCGATCGTCTCATCATCATTGGAGACATCATCTGCACCACCATCCAGGGCAATTTCAAATACTTTATCAAAATCGTTACCTTCACAAGGAAATGCAAAATAAGCAACACGATTGAACTGCCAGCTTACAGAACCCTGTTCTCCCATCGTTCCATTTGCTCTATTAAGAATGTGCCGTACTTCTGCAACAGTCCGATTACGATTTTCTGTTAAACATTCAATCATGACAGCTATTCCATGTGGAGCGTAACCTTCGTACATCACTTCATCATATGTACCTTCTTTTGATTCTCCCGTACCTCTTTTAATTGCTCTTTCGATGTTCTCTTTAGGCATGTTAACTGCCTTGGCTTTATCAACCGCCAATCGCAATCTAACATTTGCAGACATATCACCGCCGCCTTCTTTGGCAGCCATGAGAATTTCTCGGGTAACTCGAGTAAAAATCTTTCCCCTCTTAGCGTCTGCTGCCCCTTTTTTCCTCTTTATAGTAGACCACTTGGAATGACCTGACATAAAAAAATCTCCTTGGTGAAAAAAAACATTCGGAATTTATTCTCAACATTATACCATGCCTGAAATTGGTTCTCTAATCTATCTTTTTGGTAAATTTTTTCCCCTTTTTCTTGTAAATACCTAACAAATATGAAAGGTAGAAGTTCTTAATTGTTATAAATCGTAAAATACTAACTATATTATTACTTTAACATATCGGATATATAACTTTTATGAAAAACAAATTATATTCAATACTAATCCTAATCATTTTCGTTTCAACTTCGGTTATTTCACCTGTTTATTCCAATTTTATTCCCGTTACTGGTGAAGTCAGCCTGACCCGAGAAGCGATTAATATAAATTTTCAAACAATAAATTTTAATAAATTCTATCAATTTATAAAAAATGTCACTGCAAAAAAATCCGGAAATCAATATGTTGGAATGATCGTTCCGAAACTCTTTACCTTACCCATTGCACAACAACCAACCGGTCGACCAGATTTTGTTTCAAATGAATCCGATGTTGTTACAGAATTTTCTCTGGCCAATCAATTTGGGACGACAGGACTGTTAGCTCATAATTATCTGGCGGGATCCAATTTTTCCAAATTAGAAGAAAATGATTTGATCGTTTTGGTAACCGCCAATAAGGAATATAAACTTTATAAAGTAGAAAAAATCTTATCCTACCAGGCTTTATCTCCCAACAGTCCCTATTCAAATTTCGTTGATTTGAATGACTCGTCAAGAGTTTTAAGCGCTGTGGAATTATTCATGGAAGTTTATACGGAAACAGGCAGTCTGGTTATTCAAACATGCATCGCACAGGGAAATGAACCATCCTGGGGCAGATTATTTGTTCAGGCGTTTCCAGTGACTGATATTGGCATCGAGAACTTGATCGATTTTCAAGATCAACGAATGCGGGTAAGCTTCTAAATATTGTTAAGATAACAAAAGCCCCGATAAATTGAATTACCGGGGCTTTTTTATTTAATGTTATATTAGAAATTCAATCGTTTTCGCAAAGATTGAAGGACAAGACCTACACCGAGGAAACTCAAACCTAAATTGAACATAACTGACTGCACCGTTTCCAAAGAAGAATTACTTCCTAATTCTGATCCAGTAACCGGAATTAAAACGGTTGGTGGATCATTACTTGTTGGTGGTGGCAAAGTAGACTGAGGAGTGGGATCCGGAGTTTCATCCGTAACAGGTGGTTCAGTCGGATTGGGGGTGTCATCTAGACCGGGAGTAGGTGTTGGATCAGCCGGTGTAGGTGATGGATCATCAGGAGTAGGGATTACCGGTGTAAGTGTCGGATCCTCTGGTGTTGGGGTGACAGGTGTTGGCGTTGGATCCTCAGGTGTTGGAGTTACAGGAGTCGGAGTTGGATCCTCTGGAGTAGGTGTCACAGGTGTGTTGGTTGGTATTTCATCCGGAGGAGGTGTATTGGTAGGTGTGTTGGTTGGTGTTTCATCCGGAGGAGGTGTATTAGTAGGTGTATTAGTAGGTGTATTAGTAGGTGTGTTGGTAGGTGTGTTGGTAGGTGTGTTGGTAGGTGTGTTGGTAGGTGTGTTGGTAGGTGTGTTGGTAGGTGTGTTGGTTGGGGCAACATCTACTAGTCTAAATGCAGCATGACTTATCCCCTGTTGATAAATACTGGTTAGAAAAACAGTCTTTTGCGGAGGATCAACATCCTCAAATACCAGTGGATTATTTCCAGCTTTATAACACCACTCAGCCACTAATTTACCATCTGGTGCAGTATATTCAAATGTAGGTTCATCCCCCACAGGAAGGTCTGCAGTCCATCCTAACTCATCAGGTGGTGGACACCCAGTACCTCCTCCTTCACCTCCAGCAGCAGCAGTAACAGGTACATTTACCATTGACAGCAGCATTGCGAACGCAATACTGACTGACCCCAAAACCGTGAAAAATTGGGGTAAAAACTTTAATAATTTCTTAAATATTGATAACATGATAATCTCCTTAAATAAATTTGATCATTCAAAAAAATTTTTGACAGAAATTTATGTATAAAATAGCTCATAATTTCTCCAATAAAAAAACCGGCACAATAAGGCCGGTTTCGCTTCTAGGCTCCACGAACACTTTCCCTTCAAAAGGGTAAGCGACCAATTATATGTCCGCTTCTTAGCCTCCAACAGATTGAATTTGTAAATTTCTGTTACTGAATGACTTGCCTATTACTGCTTTAAAATTTTCTGAACAATCAATTCATTTCAATTTATATTTAGGCATGTCGATCTGACACATCAAAACTTATAACAATATTATATACTATTTTTATCTTTTATGTCTTATTTTGTACAACCATTTATTAGTGCTTACAAACTTTAGAATTGTCAAGAAAACTTAAAATTTCTCTTCAATCTTAAAAAATGTATGGTTATAATTTTTTTTTGTATATTAAAATACCCCAGGAAATCTCCCAGGGTATTATTTCAATATTTTAATTGTTTAGAAATTTAATCTTTTTCTTGTGGACTGGAGCACTAACCCAAGTCCCAGAAAGCCGAGACCCATATTGAACATTGCTGACTGCACTTTGCCTAATGGTGAATGATTTCCAATTTCCATTCCTGTTACCGGAATTAAAATAGTTGGAGGATCATAGCTTGTCGGTGGGGGTAATGTTGGTTGTGGTGTCGGATCTGGAGTTTCACCTGTTCCAGGTGTTGCAGTCGGGTCACCTGGCGTAGGCGTTTCTTCAGGTAAATCAGGTGTTGGTGTTGTTCCAGGATCCGAAGGTGTTGGGGTAGGATCCTCCGGTGTCGGGGTCACTGGTGTTGGGGTAGAATCCTCCGGTGTCGGGGTCACAGGTGTTGGGGTAGGATCCTCCGGCGTAGGTGTCACTGGTGTTGGGGTAGGATCCTCCGGTGTCGGTGTCACTGGTGTTGGGGTAGGATCTTCTGGTGTAGGTGTCACTGGAGTTGGGGTAGGATCCTCCGGTGTTGGTGTCACTGGTGTTGGGGTAGGATCTTCTGGCGTCGGGGTCACAGGTGTATTTGTTGGCGTTTCATCTTGAGGAGGCGTATTGGTAGGTGTCGGGATAATTAACCTAAATGAGGCATGGCTTATGCCTTGTTGATAAATACTGACCAATGTAACTGTTTTTTGAGGTGGAATTACATCACCAAAAACTAAAGGATTGCTTCCAGCTTTGTAACACCACTCTGCAATTAAATATTCGCCTGGAGCAGTGTAAGTAAACGTAGGATTGTCACCAACATTTACTTTTACCCAGCCATCAGAACCATCTGGACATGTTTCCGCTGCTGCCTTAATTTCCGCAGCCTGAACCGGAACATTCACCAATGATAGAAGCATTGCAAAAGCAACACTGACGGCTCCCAGTATAGTAAAAAACTGGGGTATATACTTCATGAATTTTCGTAATTTGGATGACATAATAATCTCCTTGAATAAAAAAATGTCCCTAATCGGTCTGGATCCTGTATCCAACACGATCCGCGGTAATAATTACTTCAATACCTGGTTTAATTGCGTCAAATTTATTTCGAATAGTATGTACCAGGTATTTAATTCGATTCTTAACATAATTACTGTTTTCACCCCAGATTTCATCGGCTATTTCCTTGTACTTCACCACATGGGGAATATTCTTGGCTAATAATTCAATGAGTTCATATTCTTTTGGGGAAAGTTGAACAAACTGACCTTGAAAATTCACTTCGCGTTTTGAGAAATTGATGGTCAATCCAGTTTCTGGAATCGATACCCCATCAATCACAGATAATAATTTTGAACGTCTCAGGACAGCATGAATACGAGCGATTAATTCATCCCTGTGGAATGGTTTAGTAATGTAATCATCACTCCCCAGATTGAGCAGATCAACAATATTATCTTTACTGTTCAATGCAGATACAACAATAACCGGTGATTGTGTAATATCTCTAAGTTTTTTTAAAGTCGTTTTTCCATCTACTTCTGGCATCATTAGATCGAGTAAAACAATATCTGGCTGGATTTTTTCAACGATTAATATGGCGTCCATTCCACTGCGAGCAGAAACAACATCGAAATCTGATAATCTCAAAATCCGTTTGATCAATTCAACAGTATCAGGATCATCATCAACAATGAGCACTTTCTTGTTTCTTCTTAAAGTTTCATCAAGATCTATTCCGACACTCTGAGTTGGATTGTCATTATTGCTTACTGGTGTTTTGATCATCTTCGCTCCAAAATAAAAAAACCGGCGTATAAATTACGGCCGGTTTCGCTTCTAGGCTCCACGAACACTTTCCCAATATCAGGGTAAGCGACCAATTGCATGTTCGCTTCGTAGCCTCCACGGTATCCAATTTTTAAAAAACAAAAAAACCGACTTTGCAGGCCGGTTTCGCTACTAGGCTCCTCAGACATTACCCTAAATTACAAGGGAAGCGACCACATTTCAGTCTGATTCACTGCCTCCTGATTACTTACTTATATTATACAGAGTTTAATCGGTTTGTCAATATATTTCTAACCATTTTATAACCTATTTCCTTACCATTTTTCATTAAAAGATTCTTAATTTCTTTCATTAGTGATGGGAATAGGTTCGGAACCAATTGGACTGGCCACAATTATGAGACGATGTGTATTGCTGAAATATGGCCAGCAGGTGATTAATGTGATTCTTTCATCTTCCGATGGAAGAATCCATCTGGCGTTTTCTAATCTTTCATCGAGACTGACATCCCGCTCAGGAAGTATCATCGTATTTGAAACAATATATTGGTACACATGGAAATCATTTCCATAGATGAATATCTCATTACCAGAAACCAATTTATCCAGATTCTCAAATACTTTTCCATAAACATTATGATGTCCATTTAAAACTGTATTACCAGGTGCGCCCAAAAACGCACTATCAAAATGCCATCCAATCGCGTATTCATCTGGAGCCAACCATTGAATATAGGTTTTATCGCCTTGAATGATCTCTTTATTGGTAGCATTGATAATATCCGCAATTAAATCAATAGAAGGAATTGAAATTCTCACAGGTACAACATCATATTCTTTCGTTTTTTCTGGAGTAGGTTTTTTATTGTTAGAGACTTCAATATTTACCGGTAAAAATCCTTCATTCTCAAAACCTGAAAAATCAATTAATTCCTCATTCTCGTTTGAATCCGTGGTGGGCATACTTCCAGCTTGAGTTTCACTATTGATTTGCTGATATGGCTTATCCGGAATACTGACTGTAGGGACTAGATTTATTCTTGTGGTAGAAAATAATCTTTTGTATTTATAGTATTGATTCATGATTGGATCTTCAAAAACATTGAATATAGAAGCTCCAATTAATACCAGTCCTATAACAAATAGAAGTTTTCCGGATATATCTTTTTTCAAAATTACCTACTACATCAAATTGAAATCATATTATGATAAATTAATTTTTAGTTCAATCTCATAATTTTACAATATAGTTCAGATCTGGATAACTGGCATAACCATTTACAAACTTTTCCTCTATCATTCATTTTGACTTGACTATACTCTTTAAAACACCCAGACCTTCTATTTCTATTTCAACTATATCATTATCACTCAACACACCAACCCCGGCTGGAGTACCTGTAAGAATTAGGTCGCCTGGTTCCAATGTCATTACACTTGAAATAAAGGCAAGTAATTTTTCTACTGGAAACACCATATCCCGTGTTGATGCCATTTGCCGTACTTGTTGATTCACCTTGCAGGTGATTAGTGCATCAGAAGGATCAAATTCTGTTTCAATACACGGACCAACTGGACAAAATGTATCAAACCCTTTAGCGCGTGTCCACTGCCCGTCCAGCCTTTGTAAGTCTCTGGCGGTGACATCATTAGCAATTGTGTATCCAAAAATATAGTCTTCTGCATTCTCAGGATCAATCCATCTGCCTCGTTTTCCTATAATTACACCTAATTCGGCTTCATGTTCTACCTGATTCGATTGGGGAGGTAAAACTATCCTTTCGTTGGTACCGATGAGTGAACTGGGTGGTTTAAAAAATATGAGAGGTATTTCAGGTACATCCACCTTGTGTTCAGCCGCATGGGCAGCATAATTTCTGCCAATACAAATAATTTTTGTCGGTGCTACGGCTGGCAATAGATTAACTTCAGAAATCAAAATGTTGGCTTCAAATCGACGGTAATTTTCAAAAATATTCCCGTCAATTTTTCCGATTTTATCTTCGAAATACCATCCCCAACTTACAGAACCTTGTTGCTCATATCGCAAAAATTTCATAATCCACCTGGAGAAGATTGCATATTATTTCTTTGATCAATAACAAAATTTCATTTTTTATTCATGGTTGATGAAAAACCACTCAGGTATTATAATTCAGCTACATCCGGGCGGATAGCTCAGTTGGTTAGAGCGCATCTCTTACACAGATGAGGTCGCAGGTTCGAGCCCTGTTCTGCCCACAAAAACTGCTAAAAAACACCTTGCATGGATTGAGCATAACCTGTCAATTCGACATACCCATATCCTGATATTTCTTCACCATTTAGGGTACCATTTATACGTACAGCACCTTCCCAATAACGGAAAAATAAATTCATTTCCTGATCATTCATCACTGGCGTTATCTCCATTTTCAAATTTATCTGCTCGATATTAATTTTCCATTTATTTGGATATGTAATTTGGTCAGATGTTTGCCATGTATCAAGTACTTCAATTTCGAAATCATTCACTTCTAAATTCTCAGTATTGCCGTCCTTAAATATGATTGTCCCACTGGAAAAATCGCTAAAGCTTCCATCTTCCTGACGTATCTGAAACAACATAATTTCTGTTTGTTTATCCAATTGAATCGAGAACCAATCCCAACCAATTTGGTTGCTTCCCAGTGTGCTGGTGCCAAATTCATGATCCATCCAGCTAAATCCGTTAACGTCAAATTCCTCATCAGAAATGCGTATCCTACCCGTAGTTCCCATGCGAGTCTGGCTGAAATAATAGGATGCATTGCCAATCTCACTGCCTTTCTGGCTCAATCCATCATCACCGTGAAAAATGATGCCTTTTACATCAGTCAGTATTAAGTTAATTTCAACATTATCGAACCCTGCATTCATTTGAAAAACGTTGTCCGACAATTGAACAATTTCCCAATCTTTTAGCCAGATGGAAAACAATGGATTGACCGATGTTCCTGCTAATCCGGCAGATCCTCTGGAAATATGGTCAAAAACATAATGTTGATTACTTGCTGTATCTGTAACCGCAAAATGTGCTAAATAGATTTGATTACTGGCCCAATTTGATGCACTTAAGTCATCAAATTGATCTGAGATAGCCCTTCTGAAAAAAGTCAATTGATATCCAAAGTGCCTGCCATCATCTGTAAATATATTTCCGGTGTAATACCACCATTCTGTCAAGTATTCTGGATGAGCACCGTGATCGTCCGGAAAAACAAAATCCATGCGATCAATTGCCTTCTTATACTTATTTTCTTTTATGTTACTTTGATCATCTAAGAATGAAATCGTGGAACCACTCAATTGACCAGGTTTGTTAATTGTTAACACAAAGAAACCAGATATCAGTAAAAGTATTATAAATATAGTAAATAAATATTTTTTATTCATCTCGAATGACCTGGATCGGCTTTAATTTATTCAATTTTCTCAGGGGATAAATCGCTGCAATAAACGCTGCCAGCATCGCAATAATCACACCTTGTGTGATCGACCAGAAATCCATATAGAATTGAATTGTCCAACCAAATGAACGAAGATTAATGACATACACCAGGATGAGCGAAATCACAATCCCGGTTGGAATCGCAAATATGCCTGCGAAAAAACCCATCAGACCTGTCTCAGTTAAAACCAGATGATTCAATTCCTTTTGATGGAAACCAATCGCTTTCAACATCCCAAATTCACGTTTTCGATCAAGCAATATGATCAAGGTTGCACTTAAAATGCCAATAAACGAGACCATTGTTGCAATGAAACGCAAAGCATTTGTGATTGCAAATGTGCGGTCGAATACAACCATCACATCGTCACGCAAATTTTGGTTGGAACGGACAAGAAGTTGCTGATTGTTTTGCCCTATTCGTGATTTAATTTCTTGTACAGCTTCGTTTACATTTTTATCTTCATCCAAATTGATTGATATTGCAGTAATCTCTTCATTTTTCCAATATTTTTTAAATACTGAGCGCGTCATCATGATATATCCCTGGCTGGAGGTATAGTCTGAAAAAATGCCAATGATTTCAAAACTGACTTTCCCTGCCGGAGTCTCTATTGGCAGCACATCGTTTATGTCTACATCAAATCGATTCGCTAGAGGTTCTGCGATCAGTATTTTTTCCAATAATAGATTATTCCAAATATTCTCTATTGGTGCTCCAGTTTTGGTAAAAATGCGTTCGTAGGCGATTTCATCATTTGTGATCACATTAATTTGCAGATTACCAAAATCGCTGATTCCATTTGTAGTCAATAAGGTGTCAATTTTATTAATTTCAGGATATTCATAGATGGATCTGACTGATTCCTGATCGATATATGCGCTCGAACGATTTGAAAATTGGTTTGGTACAGATATGTAAATATCACCCGCCAATGTCTCTCGAAGCCAGATCGAAACTGTGTACCGGAAACTATTGATCATCATCGCCATCCCAATCGTTACGGATACAGCAACCATCAACGAAGAAACAGCTACGGCTGTACGGCTGAGGGATCGATATAATTCCCGTGCTGCCATCCCAGGAATTAATCCAAAGTATTTTTTTAAAACCTTCGACAGGATTGGGAGAATTAAGAATAAACCAAGTGCGGCAAAAATGGAAAAACCGATAACAACCAGAAGAGTCGCTCCAAATGCCCACCACAGATTTTGAAAATAGGGGGAATACAATAAATAATAACTCATAAAAAAAAGGATCACTCCAAGAAAAGAAAGAATAATAAGGTTCTTCCTGACTTTACCTTCGTAACCGGATCGAATTTTTGCTGTGCGAGGAGTTACCTGTGTTGCTTCGATCGCAGGTGGAATAGAAACAAAAATTGTCGCAAAAATACCCAGTAGAATCCCTTTGATAACGCTGACGAAAGGAATAGATACACTTTTCACAGTAGTAACATAATATAAATCATTGATTGTTTGTAATATCAAATTAACTGTTTCTCGTCCAAGAGCAGATCCAACAAGTACACCAAAAATCGTGCCCATCAATCCAATCACCAGCGCTTCAAATATGATCATAAAGAAAATTTCTGATCGATAGAAGCCAATGCTACGATACAAACCAATTAATTCTCTTCTTTGAATGACTGAAAAAGTCATCGTGTTATATATCAGAAACCCACCAACGACCAGTGCTAATAAACTAAGTGCTGTGAGGTTAAGTTGAAAAGCTCCTACCATATTACTTAATTGTTGATTTTGTTCGCTTGTTAAGCGGACGACCAGTCCAGAAAGCAGTTGTTTTTTAATAATTTCTTCTTTATCTGGGTCAGTAATAATTAATTCTATTCTGTCTAAAATACCAATTTTATTGAACGCAACCTGTGCTGTGGAGATATCGACAATAATCATCCCATTTAGAGATTCTTTTGCAATCGGTTCGTCGGTCGAAATAAACCCAACAATTTTTAATTTTCCTGGTTTTCCTTCGAAAATAAAATTGATCACATCACCCAGTTGTATGTCAAATTCATCCGCTAGGTCCTGCGCTATGATACCAGTATTGGGTTCTGAAATAATCGAAATTAATTGGTTGAGTTGACTATCGTCGTCTCCATAGAATTGTCGAAAAGGAAAATCTAATAATGGATCAACCCCTAAAATTAAAATTGCTTGCTGATCAAATTCTGAAACATTTACATATCCTTCGATGATAGGTGATGCTACATTAATAACACCAGTTCTAACCATTTCAGCAAAATATTCTTCTGGTATCCCCGATCCAGAAGCCAGTATCTGATGGGTTGCTTTTCCCGTTATACTTTGTGTACTTAAATAAATCGCTTTTTTTGAACTTTCATTTGCATAATCAATAGCAATTACAACCGCAACTCCCAATAGAATACCAATAATTAAAAGTATCGTCTGCCGACTCTGTCGAATCAGATGACGCAAACTAAATTTCAACAACAAACCTACAGTTTTCATCTTATTCCGGTTTTTTACATGCAACTAATTTTCCATCAATAATCGAAAAAACCTGGTCGGCAAATTTTGCTGCTTCTCGACTATGAGTAACCAATATCATGTTTCTTTGATTTTCTTTGACCAATCTGGACAGTAATTCCATGACAATTTTTCCATTTTTTTCATCAAGATTACCGGTGGGCTCATCAGCCAATATCAAATCTGGTTTATGAACAATGGCTCGTGCAATTGCAACTCTTTGTTGTTCCCCGCCGGATAACTTATCTGGAAAATCATTTCTGCGAGCAAACATATCAACCTCTGAAAGCAGAAATTCTGCCCGAAGAAGGTCATCTTTTGTAACCATATTTTTCAATTCCAACGGTAAGATCACATTTTCCCAAACTGTCAATGATGGCAGCAAATTAATAAATTGGAAGATAAAACCGATGTTATTTCTTCTAATTTCAGTTAGATTTCGTTCAGATGACGCAGATATATTATTTCCATTAAAACGTATAGAACCTGAAGAAACCGAATCGATGCCACTGATTAAGTTTAATAGCGTGCTTTTTCCGCTCCCACTTTTACCCAAGATGGCAATGATCTGACCGTTTTCGAACGATATTGAAATCTGATCTAATACTTTTCTTTGATTATTCGATCCATCAATATAAATTTTTGTAACTTTTTCTAATTGCAAGAATATTTTTTCCATAATCCTCATTTATCGAAATTCTAATCCCTTTCTACTTTTTTTTCGAAATACCTGTACAACATTTTACAAAATTTATACATTTTTTTACGATTATTTTTTTATTGATTGACAACACTAAGGTTAATGCTTGGTTTTAATAAAAGATCTCTTTCTGAATGTAGTTAAGCTTGTTATAATAAACATATCTGGGGATGACAGGCTTCGACGGGAGAGGCTGGTCCCAGATTGCGAGCCGAGAGGTACCGACCTCGATAAATCAGTACAATGCTATGCCTCTCGCTGCCTAGTGAGAGACTAGTAGCCGAATGGTTCCTTTGAGGACCACGTCTATCTACCCCGCCTCCTGACCGGTGGAAGAATAGGCGACACAAAGTCAGGGTGCCATATTTCAATCTGCAGGAAATATGAAAGAGGACTTTCGGGTCTGAGCAGATAGCACTACATCAGTTTTGTTAGTTGTCTGATGTAGCTGCAAATGGATCAACTAACTACGCTCGTAGATATCTGTTGATCTATTCTTTCGGACGCGGGTTCGATTCCCGCCATCTCCACTACTATTTATATATATATCCAGATCGAATGGCTTAATTTTTCAGACAAATTAAGCCTTTTAAGTATGCACCCTCCGGAAAATTAAGGCTGATGGGATGATCAGGTCCTTGATTCAACTTTTCTAATATTGTGGCAAAAGCTCCAGCATCCAATGCTGCATCCGACACAATTTTCTGAAATAATCCTTCATTCAATCCACCTGAACACGAAAAAGTTACCAAAATACCACCAGGATTGAGCAATTTGATTCCGAGTAGATTAATATCTTTATATGCCCTTGCAGCTTTTTCTACATGAGCTGCCGTTGGGGCAAATTTGGGAGGATCAAGGATCACCACATCAAATTTTTGATTTTGATCTCTCATTTTTCTCAAAAGCTGGAATGCATCTCCTTCTATCCATTCATGCCCAGCGTCGGTGAATCCATTTAATATATGGTTCCTTTTTGCCAGATCTAGAGCTTCTTTGCTACTATCCAAAGAAACAACTTTCTTTGCGTTATTTCCAGCAGCATAGATACTGAATCCACCTGTGAATGAAAAAACGTTCAATACATCCTTTTCCATACAATAATCAGCCACAATACGACGATTTATTCTCTGATCAAGATAAAAACCGGTTTTCTGGCTGTTCTCCAGGTCAACAATAAATTTGTGTCCTCCTTCCTTTATCAGAATTTCATGGGGTATTTTCCCAGATATTGGTCCTGTTCGTTCCTTTAGTCCTTCGATTTTTCTAACGTCCAGATCAGAACGTTCATAAATATTACTGAGACCAGTGATTTTCTTTAAAGCATCCACGATGGTATTTCTATGATACTCCGATCCGCTGGATAGAATTTGGACAACCAGCACATCATTGTATTGATCAACAATTAAACCTGGGATTTGATCAGATTCAGCGTGTATCAGTCTCCAGGCGGAATCATCATATTTAGTCATTGAATGTGAGCGTCGTTTGATCGAAACATCAATCCTTTTTTCAAAAAAGGTTTGATCAATTTCTTCATTGTCAAAAGACCACATTCTTACGCGAATTTGAGAATAAGGGCTGAAAGCACCGATACCGAGGAAATTCTTTTTTGAATCAAATACCTGAACAGAAGATCCATTTTCAGGATCGCCCATTACTGTATCAATCGCCCCTGAAAAAATCCATGGATGATGGCGTATGACTGCTTTTTCCTTTCCTGGTTTGAGAAAAATCTTGTTCATGTTAAATTTGCCATTTTAATAAACTCTTCTTCATTGAGGATTTTGATTCCCAATTCTCTTGCTTTATCAAATTTTGACCCGGGACTTTCACCAACCAATACAAAATTTGTATTTTTACTGACACTACTGGAGGTTTTTCCCCCAAGAGATTCAATCACTTCTTTGATTTCAGTTCTCGAGAAATGTTCCAAAGCACCAGTAACAACGAAAACTTTTCCATCAAATGGCATTTCTTTCTCAATTGTTTTTTCACTCTTTTTAACCTGTGACCAAACTCCTACTTCTTTTAGCTTCGATAATATTTGTTTGTTTCTGTTCTGATTGAACCATTCAACAATCTGATTAGCGATAGTAGGTCCAATTCCTTCAATTGTTAACAACTCATCCATTGAAGCGTCAGATAACTCATCCAAATTGGTATAACTTTTTGCCAATTCAGACGCCATAACTTCTCCGACACCATTAATGCCAAGGGCTGTTATCAACCTGTTTAATGGTCTTTGTTTTGAACTCTCAATGGCTTCAAGCAAATTTTCGGCTTTTTTCTTTCCAAAACCTTCCAGGTTAATTAAGGAATCCATTGTCAAATGATAAATATCGGCAACATCTCCCAGTAGTTTTTCTTCCACAAGTTGTTCCACAATCTTGATACCCATTCCAACAATGTCCATAGCGGATCTTGAGACAAAATATTCAAGATTTCGAACCAATTGTGCAGGACAGGCTGCATTCATACAATACCAGGCTACTTCGCCACTTGTTTGTTCGATATGACTACCACATGCCGGACAGTTTTCAGGTATGATAAATGGCTTCTCGCTGCCATCCCTCGCATCGACGACAGGACCGATTACATAAGGGATTACATCTCCAGCGCGTTTGATAAAGATCCTGTCACCTATACGAATATCTTTTTCAAATATATAGTCAAAATTATGTAAAGTTGCCTGTCTCACCACAACTCCACCAACTTCAACTGGCTCTAAAATGGCATAGGGTGTCAAGACTCCAGTACGGCCAACATTCACCCCGATATCAACAAGCATAGTCACTTCTTCTCTGGCTGGAAATTTTAATGCGATCGACCCTCTTGGATCTTTGCCAACAAATCCCAGATTTTTATCAAGATCCAGATCATTAATTTTTATGACGATACCATCCACTTCGAAATCAATTTTATCTCTACGGGTCTGCCAGATTTCAGATACTTTCAAGACTTTCTGAATATCTTCACAGCGTTCTGAATATTCAGAAACTGAAAATCCCAGCAGTTTTAAATATTCAAGTATTTCCCATTGTGTTTTGGGTACATCGCCGCTGCTGGATAGTATGTTGTAGGCATATAATCTTAATGGCCTCTTCGCTGTAATGGTCGGATCTAATTGTCGTAAAGAACCAGCAGCAGTATTCCTCGGATTTAGATAGGCTTTTTCTCCACTTTCAATAATTTTCTTATTCAGCAAACCAAAATCTGACAGAGTAATAAACACTTCGCCACGTACAACCAGATAATCTGGAACTTGAATGTTGGTTCCACCCACAGGGATTCGTAAAGGGATTGTTCGAATGGTACGGATGTTACTGGTGATGTCTTCTCCAATCTCACCGTTTCCGCGTGTAGCTCCTTTAACAAATATTCCATTTTGATAATGTAAAACGACAGTTAATCCATCAATTTTTGGTTCAACGACAAATTGAGCGTTCGCAACGGCAGAATTAATTTTTATTAATCGTTCGCGCCAGGCAATCACATCTTCCTGATCAAAGGCATTTGCCAGGCTTAATACAGGAAGAGGGTGTTCAACTTTTTCAAATTTTGATAAGGGAATTGTCCCAGCCCGTTGGGTGGGAGAATCCGAGGTGATCCATTCAGGATGAAGTGTTTCTATCTCTCGTAATGCTACTAACATTTTATCGAACTGAGCATCACTGATAACCGGTTTATCGAGTACATGGTAACGATAATTATGAAAATCGATTTCTTCTTTAAGTTTTTCATATTTTTCTTTTGAAAACTCGTTGCTCATATGCCACTCCGTTTCGATTCTTGGTTACATTTATATAATCAGATATTACATTCTAAATTAAAATTTTTTGATAAAATAATTCTAGTACAAAACGGTCAATAATTTTTTTCCACTTAACTAATTTTTCCAAATAAATTTCGGAGGTTCTCATGAAAATCATCGCGTATCTTGCTTCAGGTATTCTGATTCTATTTGGAGTTTTATTTATATTGAGTGCATTCAGTCCGCAAGGACAGGTGGGAAATTTGTTGGTTGGTGCAATTCTTTGTATTATTGCATTTGGAATTATTTTCTTTGTAACCCGAAAAAAGAAAGTTGAGTCCAATACCACCAATGTTACCCTCAATGTCGATCTTCCAGGAAATGTATCTCTTGAATCACTGAAATGCCAACAATGTGGAGGGATTTTGACAAAGGACTCAATTTCGTTAGTAAATGGAGCACCAATGGTCTCCTGCCCTTACTGCAACACAACGTACCAATTAACAGAAGAACCAAAATGGTAGCCTTCAGGATTTATGGAGATTAATATGATTAGAAAAATGAAATTATTCAGTATTTTATTAATCCTGTTGCTGTTGGCAGGTAATTCTGGTGTCGCTCATGCACAGAATTATTATTTTGCGGTCGAAAAGCAAACAATGGATGTCTTTGTAAATGAAGACGGGTCTCTTTCAATTGAGTACTATTTTGATCTGGCAAATCAACCTGGTGCACACCCAATCGATATTGTCGATATTGGTCTACCGAACAACAATTATATTTTGGATAGTATCTCAGCAGATATAAATGGGGTACCAGTTAAAAGTATTGAAAGGTCGGATTATATTGACATTGGTATTATGGTTGATCTGGGAAATCAGGCGATTCAACCTGGCCAAAGAGGTACCCTGCATGTTTTTGTCGGTACGATTAACAAATCCTTGTATCCATCTGAAGTAGAAGCAGATGAAGACTATGCCAGCTTTGAAATTTCTCCTACCTGGTTTGGGTCTCAATATGTAACCGGTTCCACAGACCTAACAGTAACACTTTACTTACCAATTGGATTAACCGAAAACGAACCTCGTTATCACACCCCCCGGGGTTGGACTGGAGATTCAGCACCTGTCAGTGGCTTTGATAATATGGGAGGGATCTACTATACATGGAGTAACTCCAATGCCAATGCGTACACACAATATACTTTTGGTGCCAGTTTTCCTGCCCGATTAGTGCCAGAAACCCAAATTGTAAAAGCACCTGCGATTACATTCGATACTGACGCTATTTGTCCCGCATTGATATGCCTGAGTATGTTTGCATTCTTTGTATTGACAATTTATTCTGCCACCATTGGTGCAAAAAAGCGTAAACTCAAATATCTACCCCCAAAAATATCAGTTGAAGGTCATGGTATCAAAAGAGGGTTAACAGCTGTTGAAGCCGCGATTTTAATGGAGCAACCCATGGATCGTGTTCTGATGATGGTCCTTTTCTCCATCTTGAAAAAAGGAGCAGCAGAAGTAATCACTCGTGATCCTTTAAAAATCAAAGCAACAATACCAAAACCAGAAGGATTACAACCTTACGAAGAAGAATTCTTAATCGCAATGCAAAAAGAAAAGAAGGAACAAAGGACGGGACTCCAGACGATGATCATCGACCTGGTAAACACAGTCTCTAAAAAGATGAAAGGATTCAGTCGGAAAGAATCAATTGCTTTTTATAAAGACATCATGGAAAAAGCATGGAATCAGGTGGAAACTGCACAGACACCAGAAGTTAAATCCGAAAAATTTGATGAGAATATGGATTGGACGATGCTGGACAAGAATTTCGACGGTAGAACAAAAGAATCGTTCGGATCAGGTCCTGTTTTTATCCCCACCTGGTGGTGGCGTTATGACCCGATGGTCAGACCAACGACTTCAAGTACTCCAACTTTTGGTAAAGTGGATGCTTCTCCCATGCCAGCTGGATCAGGAAAAACAACTATCAATCTACCCAGTTTACCTGGAGCAGACTTTGCCGCTTCAATTACAAATGGTGTTCAATCTTTCGCATCGGGAGTTGTTGGAGATCTAACCAACTTCACCAGTGGTGTGACAAATAAGACCAATCCAATTCCTAAAACTACTTCATCTTCAGGTAGATCATCCAGTGGTGGTGGTGGAAGTTCCTGTGCTTGTGCATGCGCCTGTGCAGGTTGTGCCTGTGCCTGTGCTGGAGGAGGACGCTAATGTCTTTTCCTTTCTGGCAAAAACCATTGGTGAGGAAAAATTCTCCCAAATTACCAACAACTGGTATCTATCATTTTGAGCAACAAAAAGATCATAGCAAGAATCGAATTCACTTACGTGTGGAAAATGATGGTAACGGATTGTTATTGGTTAATGCCGCCAGAGCTTATCACCTCAATCCAAGTGCAACTGCTATGGCATATTGGAAATTATCAGAATATACAGAAAATGAGATACTGAATTCATTAACCAATCATTTTGAAATCGAGGACAATCAACTGATTCCTGAGGCTAAATCTTTTTTGGCACAAATGGATGTCCTTACTGATCCTGATGAAAGCTGCCCATTATGTCAATTGGATCTGGACATGGACCTACCATTCTCGCACACCCCAAGTGCACCGTATCGGATGGATCTTGCTTTGACATATCAATGCAATAATGATTGCACACATTGTTATAATGCCCGTTCACGCAATTTTCCTTCCTTAACTGAAAACGACTGGTATAAAGTGATCGATAAAATTTGGAAATTGAGTATTCCGCATATTGTTTTTACAGGTGGAGAACCAACTCTTTGTGAATATTTACCGGATCTCATTCAATACGCCGAAAACAAAGGGATAATTACCGGGATTAACACAAATGGTCGCAAATTAGCAAATGAAAGCTTCCTTACCCAACTTGTAGTTGCAGGTCTGGATCACATACAAATCACATTGGAGTCTTCGAACCCACATATTCACGATCAGATGGTGAATTTTCCAGGTGCCTGGGAAGAAACAGTGTCTGGAATAAAAAATGTGCTTCAAAAAGAAGTCTACATGATGACCAATACAACAATGTTGAAAACAAATTACATAGAAATTCCACAGACACTCGATTTTTTGGCTGAATTAGGTGTTCCCACGGTAGGATTAAATGCATTGATTTATTCAGGCAAAGGCAAAGACGTTGGCACAGGCTTATCTGAAACACAACTTTCTCCTTTATTGGAAATTGCCAAAGAAAAAACCATCATGAACAACCAGAAATTAATCTGGTATACCCCGACTCATTATTGTCGCTTTAATCCCATTACCCATGACCTGGGTGTAAAAGGTTGTTCTGCAGCCTTGTACAATATGTGCATTGAACCAAATGGGGATGTTCTTCCCTGTCAATCTTATTATTATCCGTTGGGAAATATTCTCAAGAATTCATGGAATTCCATCTGGAATCATGAATTATCGTTACAACTTCGAGAAAGAAAATCTCTTCCACAAAAATGTAATCAGTGTGAACTTATTCAGGAATGTGGTGGAGGATGTCCACTTTCAAATTAATGATCATGAATATTAATTTTCCTGATCAATGGAGGAAATTATGAGCAACATTGTCAAACAATTGAAATCGATTTTTTTTGATAGAGCACAAGTTCTACCACCTGGTTTGTATAATTATCAAGCCCCACAGGATAACGATTATCAATATAGGCTTCATTTACGGATTGAACCTGGCGGAGAAGGTTTGTTGATCATAAATGCAAGCACTGTTCTTCACCTCAATCAAACTGCAACTGAATATGCATACCACTTAATCCAACAAACCCCTCAGCCAGAAGTCATCGAATCTATCATCAAACGCTATCAAATCACTTACTCAGATGCCACCAAGGATTTTGAAAATTTCATGTCCCGAATTGATACACTTATCAATACTCCAGATTTAGATCCGGTAACTTATCTGGATTTCGATCGATCTACACCATATATCGATTTCCCGGTTGCTCCTTATCGATTGGATTGTGCATTGACATATAAATTAAGGAATAAGGATGATTTTGGTTTATCACCTAATGAGCGTGTCAAACGAGAATTAGACTTTGATGAATGGAAATTAATTCTCGAAAAAGCCTGGTCAAATGGAATTCCTCATGTGATTTTTACAGGTGGAGAACCTACATTAAGACCGGATTTAATTGAAATCATTATCCTGGCTGAAGAATTTGGGATGGTAACCGGATTATCAACAGATGGTCTAAAGCTGTCAGAAAATGAATATCTGGAACAATTATTAAACTCCGGATTGGATCATTTATTAGTTACATTTGAACCTGAAAATGAGCAATCTTGGAAGGCTCTCCGAGAAATTATCCCTCAGGATATTCATACAACAGTCCACTTAACCATCGAAAAATCAACCGTGGAAGATTACATTACGATAATGGATGAATTCAAACAAATTGGTGTTGAAAACATTTCATTAAGTTTTAATAATCCCGGTCTCGAAAATCTTGTTATTGAATTACGTAACAAAGCTGCTGAATATGGCTTTAATTTGGACTGGGATTTACCAGTTCCTTATTCTCAATTCAATCCTGTATATGCAGAAATTGATTCAGTGGGAACCATTCCAGATGGTGCCGGGAAAGCCTGGTTATACCTGGAACCAGATGGTGATACATTACCCGCCCAAGGGATCAATAAACCTCTAGGAAATTTCCTGACAGATTCATGGGAATGGATATGGTCGAACGCAAAAATATTGAATAAAAATCTATGATTGATTATCAATTCTGGTCTTCACGCTATAAACAACAGGCATCCTGGACCAGAGAAACGAGAAATTTCATCATTAACCAAATTTCACTTCCTCCTCAATCCAATATATTGGAAGTTGGTTGTGGTACTTCTGCTATTCTGGATGAATTTTCAAAATCAAACCAGATCGCTTTTGGTGTGGATATTGATCTGCAAATTCTCAAATACAGCAAACAAAATTCACTAAAAGCAAGACTAATCAACGGGGATGGATTGTCACTTCCAATCAAAGATGATTATTTTGATCTTTGTTTTTGTCATTATTTGCTGCTTTGGATCAACGATCCAGAAATAGTTATAAAAGAAATGTCCAGGGTGACAAAAAAATCAGGTTGGATTTGTTGTTTCGCTGAACCAGATTATCTATCCAGAATTGACGATCCTCCTCCCCTGGATAAATTAGGGCAGATGCAAAATTCATCTCTCTCAAATCAGGGTGTCAATCTATCAACAGGACGAAATATTTCATATTGGTTGATGCAAACCAGGTTATCCAATATTCATTGGGGGATTTTCGGTTCACACCAGAAGGTTGAAAGCAATATTATCAATGCTGATTCTGAATGGGCTACCATCCAGTGTGATCTTGAAAAACTGTACACAGTGGAAGAAATTCTTAACTATAAAGAAATCGAAGACAACGCACGAACTCAGGGAATTCGAATTCTATTCATACCTACATTTTATGCCTATGCGCAAAAATAATTCTAACCCATCAATGGCTTTTTACCCTAAATAATCCAAAAGGTTGTCAAATTTTTAATCTGCTACTATAATAGCGCCATCGGGGCGTGGCGCAGTCCGGCTAGCGTGCTTGCATGGGGTGCAAGAGGTCGAAGGTTCAAATCCTTTCGCCCCGACTGTAGAACTCTTATGTTATCAAATCAGGTACATAAGAGTTCTACGGTTAAGTTATTGGAAGAAATAATTTTTACCGTAGACCTCTTGTGTGAAAGTGCAAAAGAGGAGCGAAAATGAGACTAAATAAGGCAGTAGATTTGTTTCTTTTGACCATTAAGTCAAATGGTTTTTCAAAGGAAACCGTCAAACTTTATCAATGGTCCTTGGACTTTATCATCAATAAATTGGAAAAACCCGAACTAGCAAGCATTACACCAGATGACCTTACTACCTTTTGGAATTGGATTAGAAACGAATACACACCCAAAAGGCAGAATAAAAGGATTGAACCTTTAGCAGGTCGATCATTAGAGAATTTATGGACCGCTGAAAGATCCTTTTTCAAATGGTGTATTGAATCGGGTAAATTGAATAAGAGACCTGATTTACATATCAAGAAGCCGGAATATTCAGAACGGGAAATACTACCCCTTACCCGTGAAGAAGTGGAGCGACTTCTAGAAGCTGCAAAATATACGAAAATTGCCAACACCACCAACCGAAAAGCATTCAAAATGAAACGACCAACATTTAAAAGAGATGTGGCTATTATTAGCGTGTTAGTTGATACCGGTTGCAGAGTGTCGAAATGTGCAAGAATAACGCTTGATGATATTGATTTTGAAAATCTGGAAATATCTATAAAACCTTTTGGCACTGGTGGGAAAACAAAGACAAGAAAAATACCTATCGGTAGAAATACCAAACTTGCATTATTAGAATACAAATTCGAACGGGAAGAATAGAAAAAAGAGAATTGGAATTTGACGAAGTATTCTTTATATCATCGAAAAATAATCCCATGAATCGGACAAGTATTCGTCATATGGTTGTAGAAATTGGCAATCTGGCAGGTATTAGGAATGTTCACCCACATAGATTAAGACACACTTTCGCAAGTGAACTTGCTTTCCAGGGTGCGAGTGAATTTGAAATCATGAAACTGTTAGGTCAAACAAGTTCATCAATGGCTACCAAATATGTTCACAGCGCCAACATGGCAAGCAATCGGGTATCAGTGGTAAATTTGATCAAGAAGAAATGAACATCCGCAAACTCAGTATTATGAGGATGTCCCTAATTTCTGAGTGATTGAGCCTGTCCGGTCAGGCGCCAATATATATGCTTGCAATTTCCTATCCTTCTTTATCACTACTGTGAACCAAATATCATCAAGTTTTTTGTAAAATTCAATTCTATCTCCCTAATTTTGTTTGACTAAATCGTAAAAATTTCATATACTAATATTAACAGGTAAAAAAAAGTCAATGCAACTAAAGTATAGTAAAACTTTACTACAATGTCAAAAGATTTATCAACAATAGCCAAAAATATATAGAAATACCGAGACAAACTTGGTGTTTCGCAAGACAAGTTATCCAAGCTTACTGGCGTTACTTTGCATACATTGACCAAAATTGAAACAGGAGCAACACCCGATCCCCGTATTGAAACCCTAAAGAAAATCGCCAAAGGGTTAAATGTAAGCGTTGATGATTTAATTAAATAGTCATAAATGTTTTAAAAAGTTTTTTTATATGCTAATATGAATATGTAAAATTTAATAGCGGTTTGTACGGTGAAGTAGGGTGTAACTCCCTCACTATCGCGTAACGGTTAAAGTCCGATCCTGTGCAATTAGCCTTAATAGGTCCGCTTTCGGCTCGCGTCAAGCCATCAAGGTTAAATTGATACTTGGCGCTTTCAGCCAAGTTTTTTTATTTATTAATAGATTAAAAGAGAGGTCTTATGTATTTACAAATCAAAAAACGTAACGGACAAATTATTTCTTTCAATGAGAAAAAAATATCTATTGCGATTGCTAAAGCCGGACAAGCAACCGGCGAGTTCAATTCTAAAGAAGCAAATAAACTGGCAAAGAAAGTTTTAATTTGCGCGGAAAAAATTATTAAGGATACAATTCCTCAAGTCGAGCAGATTCAAGATATTGTAGAAGATGTTTTATTACGTTCAAAATATAAAAAAACCGCTAAGGCTTACATTTTATACCGAGACCAACACAAACTGCTTAGAGATATTGCAAACTCTGCCAATAATGGTTTGGTAGCACAATATTTAAACAAATCCGACTGGCAGGTTAAAGAAAATAGCAATATGTCTTATTCCCTGCAGGGATTGAATAATTATATTTCCAGCGAGATAAGTAAAAATTATTGGTTGAATAAAATTTATCCCGAAAATATCAAAATAGCACACACAAGCGGGGATATCCATATTCATGATTTAAATATTCTTTCCGTTTATTGTGTCGGGTGGGATCTTTTTGATTTGCTGATGGAGGGTTTTACTGGGGTTGAAGGGAAAATATCAAGCAAGCCACCGAGGCATTTCAGGTCGGCTCTCGGACAAGTTGTTAATTTTTTCTACACACTTCAGGGCGAGGCAGCTGGCGCGCAGGCATTCAGCAATTTTGACACTCTACTTTCTCCCTTTATCAGATACGATAACTTAACATATAAAGAAGTAAAGCAAGCACTTCAGGAATTTCTTTTTAATATCAATGTACCTACTCGTGTAGGTTTCCAGACGCCATTCACAAATATTACATTGGATTTGATAGTGCCTAGCCATTACGCAAGACAGGCGATCGTTATTGGCGGTAAGCCACAGCAGAAAACATATCAAGAATTTCAAAAAGAAATGAATGTGTTTAACAAAGCGTTTTTGGAAGTAATGTCGGAAGGAGACGCAAGCGGCCGCGTTTTTACATTTCCGATTCCAACATACAATATTACAAAAGATTTTGATTGGGGTAGTGATGCTAGTAAACTATTATGGGAAGTGACTGGAAAATATGGTTTGCCGTATTTCTCAAATTTTATTAATTCTGACATGAACCCGGAAGATGCTCGTTCAATGTGCTGCCGTTTAAGAATTGATAATAGACAGCTGAAAAAACGCGGTGGCGGTTTGTTCGGCGCAAACCCCTTGACTGGTTCAATCGGGGTGGTAACTATCAATTTACCTCGTATTGGCCATACTGCAAAAAATAAAAAAGATTTTTTAAAAAACCTCAAAGAATTAATGACTCTAGCCAAGGATAGCTTAGAAATAAAAAGAAAAGTGTTGGAAAAATTTACTGACAGCAATTTATACCCATACACTAAATATTATTTGAGAAATATAAAAAGCCACTATGGTAATTATTGGAAAAACCATTTTTCTACTATCGGTCTCGTAGGAATGAACGAAGCAGTGCAAAATTTGTTTGGAAAAGATATTACTTCGCCCCAAGGGCAAAAATTTGCGAAAGACACTCTTGATTTTATGAGAGAAATACTTGCTACTTTTCAAGTAGAAACTGGGAATAATTACAATTTGGAAGCAACACCCGCTGAAGGAACTTCATTCCGTTTGGCTTTATTGGACCAAAAAAAATATGAAAGTGCTATTTTTGCTAATGGCAAGGGTAAAGAGGTAAAAAATCCTTTTTACACCAATTCAACACACTTACCGGTTAATTTTACCGATGACATTTTTGAGGCGGTAGAGTTACAAGATGATTTACAGACAAAATATACTGGCGGTACTGTTGTACACTTTTTTCTCGGAGAAAGAATTGAAGATGGAATGTCTATTAAAAACTTAGTTAAAAAAATATGCGAGAGTTACCAACTGCCTTATTTTACTTTAACCCCGACATTTAGTGTTTGCCCGAATCATGGATATATTTCCGGGGAAGTTCCTGTTTGCGACAAATGCCATAGTAGTTGCGAAATTTATTCAAGAATTGTTGGCTATTTACGCCCCATAAATCAGTGGAATGACGGTAAATTGGCCGAATTTGATATGCGGAAAACTTATAAAAGTAAGGAATAAATATGATTATCGGAGGACTTCAAAAATTTTCTTTGATTGATTATCCGGGAAAAACTTGTGCTATTATTTTTACTCGTGGTTGCAACTTCCGTTGTCGATATTGTCATAATCCGGAGCTTGTCATTCCAGAAAAATACGCACCTGAAATACCACTTTCTCAAATTTATGATTTTCTTGAGAGCCGCCGCGGTAAGCTTGATGCTGTAAGTATTACTGGTGGGGAACCAACTCAACATTCGAATCTGATTGAAGTAATGAAAATAATTAAAAATTTGGGATTTTTAGTGAAATTGGACAGTAATGGAAGCCGGCCGGAAGTTTTTGAAAAAATTATCGACGAAAAATTGGCTGACTATCTCGCTATGGATATTAAAGCCCCGCTTGAAGATTATTCAAAGATTATGGGTTGGCCGATGCCGGTTGAAAAATTGAAGAAAAGCATAGAATTGATAATGAATTCAGGTATAGATTACGAGTTTAGGACGACCATTGTAAAAAGTCTTACCAGCAAAGACGATTTAAGAAAAATTGTAAAAACTATACAGGGTGCAAAAAAATATTTTTTGCAAAAGTTTATTCCCACAAAACTGAACGATCCAAGTCTTATGGAAGAAGCTTTATATTCCGACGAAGAGCTTAAAAAATTGGCACTGGAACTAGTGGCTTATATCAAACATAGTGATGTCAGATAAACCGAAATCATTAGATTTATTTGATCAAGTTTGAAAATAAACTAGTTTTTTGCTATATTAAAATTGAATTTCAGGCGGTGCGCCAGTTTCACTGGCACGAAATTCGGCAGCGGCGGAAAAATCGGCATCGGTGATACGTTCAAAAAAGGTTCGAGCTTCGTCCAGCAATTGCGACAAAAACCACTTTTTGTGGTTTTTTTTTGTTATATCACCAAATTATGACAAAAACAATCTGAATTTGGTATAATCAAATTATGTCCCAACTAAACCGTTCACGCAGAGATTTCTTAAAGCTTTCTGCAGCCGCACTCGGTGCAATTACAACGCAGGCATTTCGTCCATTTTTTGGATTCGAAACAGAACAAAAAAGCAACTTAATGGCTAGAGTAGGCACTGATTCGGTGAGTATTTATTCTCAACCAAATGACGAAAGTACCATTCTTTACCAACGTTACCGTGATGAAATTATTAATGTTTATGGCGAGGTCATCTCAGAATTTGGACCTGGTTATAACCCTCTCTGGTATCGGGTTTGGGGAGGATACATCCATAGTGGATATTTGCAACGAGTGGAAATCAACTACAACTCCATTCAAACTAATATCCCTGAAGAAGGCGTTCTGGGAGAGATAACCGTACCTCTTACCCAAACCATGCGGGATCGCTCATTTTTAGGTTGGGACCCAGTCTACCGATTATATTATCAATCTACTCACTGGGTAATGGGTCTAGATGATGGACCGGATAAAGAACCCTGGTATCGTTTAAAAGACGAATTACTGAATGTCGATTACCATGTACCAGCCAGTCATGTACGAATTATTCCTCTCGAAGAGCTAGCTCCCCTTTCTACGGATGTAGAACCTCACTTAAAACGAATTGAGGTGTCGATTGCATACCAAAATTTGAAAGCATTTGAAGGTGAAAACTTGGTTTTTGAAACAACCATTGCTTCTGGTGTGCCTATGCGCAATCCCGATCCCACGTTAATTCCCACCGACACCCCCAAAGGTACTTTTTACGTTCAATCCAAATTGCCATCTAAACATATGGGAGATGGAAACTTAACGTCTGATATTTATGCCTATGAACTCTTAGGAGTCCCTTGGACCTCTTTCTTTGAACCAGAAACGGGCGTTGCTTTTCATGGTACTTATTGGCATCATAATTTTGGGATTCGCATGAGCCGCGGTTGTATCAACATGAAAACAGAGGAAGCTAAATGGCTTTTCAGGTGGTGCACACCTACAACGAATGGTGATAAGATTGAATCTCGTGGTCTTGGAACAAAAGTAATCGTTACCTAATCAACAAATTGCAGAAATACTTGATTTCCTAACAATCTCGCATTTTTTGTCAACCGAATGATATCTCCATCCACAATTTCCAATAAGTGATTATTCACCAATAAATCAATTTCCTTGGCAAATATCTCCAATGGCGATGCAGAGAAACGCTTGGTGAATTCCAGGATGGATACACCTTCTGATACCAATCGCAGTCCAACCATCATGGTCTCCTGCATAGCGGTAAATAGGTCAATCTCGGTTAATACTTTTACAACAGGGCTTTTCAGGGCTGATGATAAATTTGCATCCTTTTGCAAATTGATATATTCCATAATTCCATTCACATTTTCATACCTTACATCATTGGAATATCCATGAGCTCCTGCTCCTAATCCTAAATATGGTTGATTGCGCCAATACTGTAAATTATGTTGACAGCGGTAATCAAAGTTTTCATCAACCTTGTAGTAATTAGAGATTTCATAACATTCTAAACCATTCTCTAGTAATAATTGGTCAGCCAATTCATACATTTCAGCTGCCAGGTCTGAATCAGGATTTTCCACCATACCTTTTTCAACCCAATCATGTAAAGGTGTATTCTCTTCAATTCCTAATGCATACAGAGAAATATGCTGGGTCGATAAATTCAGTCCATTCTCAAGTGTTTTCTTCCAATCATCAACCGTTTGACCTGGTAATCCATAAATCAAATCCAGATTGATATTCCTAAATCCAGCTTGTTTTGCCCATTGGATAGCCTGAATGGATTGATAATGGTCGTGAATCCTGCCTAATAATTCGAGATATACCGGATTGGATGTTTGCAAACCAAAACTGATGCGATTGAATCCAATTCCTAATAAATTTTGTAAATATTCCAGGGTTACAGTGCCTGGATTTGCTTCCAGACTAATTTCTGCGTTGGGCAATATTCGAAAATTATCAAATATTTCTTCCATCAACGACTTAAAAAGCTTTCCTTCCATTAAAGTTGGAGTACCCCCACCGAAAAAAATGGTTTTTACTGGTAATTCTTTTGAGAATTTTTTGCCATAATAAGAAATTTCTTTTTTCAATTGATGTATATATGCCGGGATAAGATGGTTCAAGCCTGAAAATGTGTTAAAATCACAATACGAACATCTTTTTTGACAAAATGGAATATGCAAATACACACTGTGGGCATCATTCATTGCCACAGGATATCATAAACATGAAAATCAATCCATAATTTTTTATTGAAATCTTGCTGTGTTATAATCCGCATTTGAGTTTGTATTTGATATTAAATAGGAAATATTATGACAACAAATAAAAATGTAGAACAATCATCCACTTGCCCGGTTTGCGGTTCCAGAATTAGCGCAAATGCCACAAGATGTCTAGTGTGTGGTTCTTCGGTAACAAGATCAACAGAAAAATCCACAAAAAAACCAGAAATTAAAAGTCCAAAAGTACCTTCGGTAACCATCGCTCTCCCCCTTGTCATTGCTTTGGTAATATTATTTTTAGCAATCGGTGCAGGTGCTGTTTATGCGGTCATGAATCAAACCGGAATGGTAGTTGAACCAACCGTGACTCCAACTGTCACAGCGACTGCCACAATAACAGTAACACCAACTCTTACATCAACGCCAACCATCCAACCAACAATGACACCATTGCCAGATTTGGAATATACAGTTCAAGCTGGTGATGATTGTATATCGATTGCAGTGTTATTCAATGTATCCGTGAATAGCATTGTTGTTAAAAACAGCCTTCCAGCAACCTGTAATAATTTATATCCAGGACAAAAACTTTTAATCCCCCAACCCACACCTACGCCTTCACCACAACCAACAGCAACCTTGAGTGAAGTAGATGCAACGGTTCAGGCCTGTAATCGGATTACTTATACGGTGACATCTGGAGACACACTCAGCACGATCGCCAGAAATTACAACGTTGAAATGGATGCAATCCGCGAATGGAATGGAATGACATCTGATATCGTTTATGAAGGTATGCCTTTGACCATTCCTCTTTGTGAAAGACTCCCAACTGCAGGACCCACGCCAACAGCAACAAATCCTCCCCCGTTCCAGGCTCCCAGTTTGTTATTGCCTGCAGATGGTGCTCCATTCACTGCTGCAAACGACACAATCGCTTTGCAATGGTCATCCGTTGGTACACTACGATCGGATGAGTACTACGCTGTCACAGTCGAAGATGTTACCGAAGGAGAAGGCCGCCGATTGGTTAATTATTTAACGGATACCAAATTCATCGTCCCTACAAGTTTCAGACCAAATAGCTCTGTACCTCATGTGCTTCGATGGACTGTATTGGTCGTTCGACAGACAGGCAGTAGCGCTGATGGACAGGCAATTTATCAACCAGCTGGTAATGTTAGTAACCCCAGGACATTCATCTGGTGGGCAAACGTAGCTTCTACTCCTTCTCCATAAGTTTATAAAATTCCGAAAACAAATAGAGCCTCTTTAGTAGAGGCTCTATTTTCATTGTTACGATTTATTACTCTTTTGATTCAAGATATTTAGTTGCTTGAATTGCTGCTGCTGCCCCCCAGCCTGCAGAGGTAACAACCTGTTTGAAACTGGAGTCCATTACTTCGCCAGCGGCATAAACACCAGGTACTGCTGTTTGCATTTTCGAGTCTACCAGTAAATATCCGTTTTCATCCATCGCCAGTTGGCCTTTAAATAAATCCGTATTGGGTGTATGTCCGATAAACACAAAAACTCCATCTGTCGGAAATGTACTTTCTGATCCGGAGTTTACGTTTTTTATCAAAACACTTTCGACAGCCGAACTTCCATTTACCTTTTCAACCACAGAATCCCAGATAAATTTTATTTTAGGATTGTTAAAAGCTCTTGTCTGAAGGATTTTTCCAGCACGTAATTGATCTCGTCGATGAATAATTGTCACCGATTTAGCAAATCTGGTTAAAAAGATTCCTTCTTCTAATGCACTATCACCTCCACCTACCACAACAATATCTTTTTCTTTAAAAAACCATCCATCGCATGTTCCACAATATGAAACACCTTTACCTGTCAAATCTTTTTCACCTGGAACACCCAAATAATTTGGACTTGCCCCAGTACTGATGACAACTGTTTCAGCTTTGTAATCATTTCCATAAGTTTTGACAACGTATGGTGATTCAGTAAAATTTACTTCGGTTACATTATCGAATTCAAATCTGGCTCCAAATCTTTCTGCCTGTTTTTGAAATAATTCTCCTAATTCAGCTCCACCAACCCCATCAGGGAATCCGGGATAATTTTCTATTGTGTGGGTTAGTGATGCCTGACCTCCCAATGATATTCCGGTAATCACCAAAGGCGACAATTCTGCTCTGGCTGCATACAATGCAGCAGATAAACCGGCAGGCCCTGCACCAATAATTATCATTTTTTCTACTTTGTTTGCTTCATTTTCTGAAGTCGCAATTTTATTCAATTTTAATTCCATAAATATCTCCTACTTTGTTGTTCTATTATATTGATGCAATCAGATAGAATTAGTTGCACTTAAACCTCAACTTGTGCGTCGGTAATTTCAAGTGCTTTATCAATAATTCTGAAACCATCTTGTAGTTGCTCCTCTGTGATAATTAATGGTGGGATGATAAGTATTTTGTGCCAATGGATGATGATATAAAGACCTTCATCCAGGCAATATTGACGCAACTTTAACATGATCTCATTATTTACATTAAATGGAGACATTGGTTCTTTCGTTTCCCTGTTTTTTACAAGTTCCAATACACCAAACAATCCAATCGAACGAACATCCCCTACACAAGGATGCTTTTCATACATCTCTTGCAATAATTTTGTCAATAATTTTCCCTTTTCACGGGCTTGTTCAACCAGTTTATCTTCTTTCATCACATTTATCACAGAGAAAGCTGCAGTTAGGGAAACCGCATGACCGTTATAGGTCAATCCACCCTGATAAACTTTTTCATTGAATGCCTGCGCGATTTCCTGCCGCATGGCAATCGCTCCTAGGGGTGCATATCCAGAGGTTAGGCCTTTAGCCATCGTAACGATATCTGGAACAATCCCCCAATGATCAAAAGCAAACCATTCTCCCGTTCGACCAAATCCACTCATCACTTCATCACAGATCATCACGATATTATATCGATCACATAGTTCCCGGACCCCTTGAATATATCCGTTGGGAGGAATGATTATTCCGTTTGTACCGGTAACAGTTTCTATCAAAATAGCTGCAATCGTTTCTGGACCTTCATATATAATGATTTCTTCCAAATGTTTTACATAATCTCTGGCAAAATCCTCTTCAGATATTTCAGGATTATGCTGATGGAATGTTGATCGGTAATGGTATGGATCCAAAAAATGAACAACCCCCATCATGACAGAAGGTTCCCAGGTTAATCGTCTTGGATCACCTGTCAAGGCAATCGCCCCATAGGTAGCACCATGATATGAGCGATATCGTGTAAGAATTTTAAATTTTCCCGTATATGATCTTGCTAATTTAATTGCATTCTCATTTGCATCAGATCCACCTAATGTATACAAAAAATGATCTAATTGCTCCGGCAGTATGCTCTTTAATGCTTTTCCCAATAAGGCTCTGGGTTTGGTTGCCATTCTGGGTCCAGCAAACGGCAAATCGTACAATTGCTTAACCATGGCTTTAATGACGCGTTCGTCTTCATGTCCGATATTTACACACATAACCATGGAATTAAAATCTAAATATTTCTTTCCGTAAATATCCCAAAAATAGACACCTTTTGCATTGTGAATAGCAATGGGTTCAACTTTTGCCTGGGCAGACCATGTCCAGAAATTTGTCTGCACACAAAGCTCATAAATATCACGATCTGTTAATTCGTCTGAAATGACTTCATCAGCTTGGGGGTTTCTCATACCTCTCCTCGATACGAAAAAATTTGATTATAAATAATCCTATCACATCGCCTTGAATAATTCTCGGGATATCTATCACGATTTTGATTGACTGAGTGCATGTTATAATTTTTTGAAATTAAAAAATACGATTATGAACCATAAAAACAATGAAAACTTTATTCTTGATCCGAGAGCAATAAAAGGTATTGAATTATTTAATCAAAAAAAATTCTTTGCAGCACACGAAGAATTAGAATTAGCCTGGCGAGATGAACACGGAGCGATCAGGGATTTGTACAGAGGGATTTTACAAGTAGGTGTGGCTTATTACCACATTCAACGTAGGAATTTTACTGGAGCTCAGAAAATGTTCGTCCGTGCCGAGAAATGGCTAGGACCCTATTCAGGTAATTTTCTGGGGATTAACGTAGGAAAACTAAAGAAAGATGCGACAAAAATATCCAGACTGTTGAGAAGTGGTCAGTTAGACGATATTAATACGTCTAATGGAACAATATTTCCTGGAATAGAAACCAAATTCTGAAAGGATTACAAGGAATGGAAAGTAGTTTTCACAATTTTGAAGGAAAAATCGCGTTAGTAACAGGTTCTGGTAGAGGGATTGGGAAAGCTATTGCCATTAAGTTAGCCAGATTAGGTGCTGATATTATCGTCAATTACAGTCGGAACCGCGCCCAGGCAGAAGAAACATCCGAGATTATTCACAAACTGGGGAAAAAAGCTCATATCTTCAAAGCCAATATCGCCAAAGAGGAAGAGATTGCATTATTATTTGAAAAAATTTCATCAGAATTTGGCAAACTTGACATCCTGGTCAATAACGCTGCCAGTGGCTTTAATCGACCTCTTACCGAACAAAAAGTCTCCGGTTGGGATTACACCATGCAAGTCAATGTTCGTGCGGTCATGCTTTGCAGTCAGAAAGCTGTACCACTTATGGAAAAAGCAGGCGGTGGTCATATCATCAACATCTCCAGCCCGGGTTCAATGCGTGTGCTGCCTGATTACATTTCTGTAGGTGCTTCCAAAGCAGCGCTTGACTCACTTACCCGTTACTCGGCTGTTGAATTGGCACATAAGAATATTCATGTTAATGCAGTTTCGCCTGGAATGGTGGAGACTGAAGCTTTAAAACACTTTGCCTTTATGAATAACTCAGATGTGACCTCGAAAACCATCATCAATACGCCAGCCGGAAGATTGGTGACACCGGAGGACGTGGCTGATGTGGTTGCGTTCCTTTGTAGTCCCGGCGCAGATATGATTTGTGGTCAGGTGATCGTTATTGATGGGGGCTTCACTTTAATCGTCCCCAAATAACCTTAACTTTGGATTAACAAGACTCTTGCCGGGGCCCCATCGGCGCCCTCAAGTAATATAGGTAACGCGATCAAATCGTAGATTCCTGGCGAAATATCAGCCAGATTCAGCCCTTCAACCACAATCACATTATTTTCCAACAATACAATATGAGTATCAGAACCATTTTCAAAAGGCGCAATGGATAAATAATCTATGCCCACCAGGTTTACACCTTTTTTAACCAGGTATTCTGCGGCATCCGGTGATAGAGCAGTGAAATTCCGAGAAAAGTAGTCCTGATCTAATAATCGCAAAAAGGAATTATTCGTTTTGAAAATTAATCTTTGTGGCCATTGTGTCCTGTTTAACTTTCTCAATGTATGAGCATCAATCTGGGACACTTGAAAATCAATTTCAACAACCTCCACTTCTCCCAATAAGCTAGTCAGTTTTAGCTCTTCGATAGCTGTTCCAGATTCTATGAAATGTATCGGTGCATCAATGTGAGTGCCTGTATGAGCGGACATTTGAATACAGGTGACATTTACCTCTTCTCCTTTTTCAATAGATGAGATAAGTAGATTCTCAACCTGGGGGTCACCTGGCCATACTGGCATAAAATTCTTTATTGGCATAGTCACATCAAATATTTTCAT
>PHBX01000039.1:0-7230 GCA_002842045.1 Chloroflexi bacterium HGW-Chloroflexi-3
TGAAGTTAATGCTGAGCCTGTTGTTTATCGTTGGAAATACAAAATGGATGAAATACAGGTTTAGCATTTGCACAGATAATTAAAAAATGTTTTACTAGTATAAATCTTGACATTATAGCTAATTGCACAATTTTTTCCGATTGTTATTTTTGTCCCAGTAGATGCTTGCAAACTAGAATTTCTTCCTATGTATGTGTTTTCTCCAATACTTATGGAACCGTCTCCATAAAAAAGAATATCATATCCATTAAACTTGAAAGTAGAATGTAAATCATATTTCAACCTATACAGTTCATATTGATATAGCCAATACCGTTTTTGAAAATAGCAAAAAATTTTATTAATAACTTTGGTTTCAATCTGTCGGATTTTTTTCATTTTTCTCCAAAATGTCACAACAAAAAAAGGATTTATGTGAACTTAAAATCCTGAAATTGTTTTTGAGGATTATTCTCCCATATTTTGGAGTTAGATAATATTTCAATAAACATTTTTGCGCTAGTACCTTTCCCAAAATAGAAAGATGACGGAGAAGATTTTGGGTAATTTTTTATTGCATTTAAAATAGTATCTTTATCCTCAGGTACATTTATTATTGACTGGTAATTGTATCTATTATTCTGACGTGAACCAATATTTATTGTTGGCACGCCATAAACTGGAGCCTCTCTTACACCTGCACTTGAATTTCCTACTATAATTTGAGCATTTTTTAGAAGAGTCAAATAATATTCAAAACGCATCGATGGAATAATTCTAAATTTAGGATTTTGTCTTAATGAATCAATCCTATTAATAATTATTTCTGTTCCTTGATCACTATTGGGGTACAAGACAACAAAGTTACAATTACTTTCAATAAGCGCGTCTGTCACCTCCAAAAAATTTTTCTTCAATTTGTGTAATTCTGTTGTTATTGGATGATATGAAAAAATACAATAATCAGTAAAAGGGATTCCATAATAATTCCTGACTTCTTCCAGACTTGGGAGCTCATCTGAAAGCATAATATCAATATCTGGAGAACCAATAATAAAAACAGAATTCGGGTTTTCTCCCATTTGGATTAAACGCTGTTTTGCTTCATTATTTGCAACAAAGTGGAGATGGGATAGTTTTGAGACAGCATGCCGAATTAATTCATCTAACGTTCCAGATACTTCTCCCCCTTCAATATGGGAGACTAAAATATTATTAAAAGCACCGACAATTGCACCAGCTAAAGGTTCTACCCTATCTCCATGAACAACTATCATATCTACAGGATTTTCACGAATAAAATGTGCTAACCCCATAACAGTATTCGCCAAAACGATATCCATATGAGAATTTATATGTCCATCCTGATTAATATATGGAAAAATATTATGAAAATTTGATTTTTGTATTTCAATAAATGTTGATCCATATTTTGAAAGCATATGCATTCCAGTTGCGAATATCACATAATCAAATTCTGGAGACTCTTGAACAGCGCGAATGAGGGGTTTTAACTTCCCAAAGTCAGCCCTTGTGCCTGAAATAAATAAAATCTTTTTAATCAATTTATTATCCGACATCTTCCCAATTAATTTGAGTATTTATATCAATATCTTTTTGCGCGATTTTTCCAATCACGTTATCAAAATCAACTGCCTTAATTTCACCAGTACCTGGCCTTTTTACCCAAAGATTCTTTTTAGAAAATATTTCACCTTTTTTTATATTTTTTATGGATACAACGCACGCATAAGCAAAATCAATGGTTGGTTTTTCTTCAGGCAGGACTGTTTTTGTTCCACCCAATGCTTGAAATATCGCTTTTGAACCAACAATCAACTCATTTAATTCTTTCGGGTCAATTGAAATAGATACATCAGGCCCTGGCCATGTTTTATCAGAGGTAAAATGTTTCTCAAGAATTCTTGCCCCATAAGGGATGGCTGCATAACAAGTATAATTTCCAATTGAGTGATCACTCAATCCGATAACTGCATCCAGAAAAAATTTGTTTAAATCATTAAGTGCACCCAACCTAACTTTTTCATAAGGAGTAGGATACATTGAGGTACAGTGCAAGATAGCATATGGGTTATTATTTGATCTTAAAATATCAACAGTTTGGTTAATCGAGACCAAATCATTCATTCCTGTACTCAATATAATCGGTTTATTGAATGAAGAAATGTGTTTTATTAATGGGTAATTATTACATTCTCCAGAACCAATTTTATAGGCAGCAACATCCATTCTATTAAGTCTATCTGCAGCAGCACGTGAGAATGGGGTCGACAAAAAAATCATGCTTTTATTCTCGACGTATTTTTTTAATTGGATTTCTTCTTCTTCAGATAAGGCACATCTTGACATGATATCCCAAATGCTTTCTTTGGCGTTACCAGGAATGACATCATTAGGGATCATTTCATCTGAAATAACGTGAGATTGAAATTTGACACATTCACAACCAGCCCCAAATGCGTCATCAACCATCTGAATAGCTTTTTCAATATTTCCTTCATGATTAATACCAATTTCAGCGATAATCAATGGTTCAAAATCTACCCCTATTTTACGGTCTTGAATTTGGATATATGGGTTCATTTCTTACCCTCTTTAAGTTTCAATAAAAATTCAGCATAAATGAGATCATTATGGTAATCTATATCAATTGATGATTCTGAGTCCATCAAGTAAGCCTTGGTTTTTTCACCCCAGATAGATCTTTTCTCAAGTATGCAATTTGTCCAGGTAACATAAATAGCACCATTTTCTCTATAAGTTTTGGGTAATAATTGTCTAGGTAACCCTTTACTAATTTCAGAGAATAAATCTTTTAATTGTTCATTTTCTATTTTGAACATTTTGTACGGGGTGTGTTCTGTTTCACAAACACTGATACAAGAATCAAAATCTAAAGTAAGTAGTTCAATCGCTTCATCAATTTGTTGAACATTTCTTAATGGAGATGTAGGTTGAAGTGTAACTACAATGTCTGGTACATAATTAAAATGATCCAGGACATTTTTTAATACAGGCAGTGTGGGTGTTTGATCCTGGGCCAATTCTTCGGGTCTTTTATGGATTATTATTCCAGGAATTGAAACAGATATTCTAGCAATATCATCTCCGTCTGTAGATACAATGACACTATCAATATATTTAGATTTAATTGCTTCATGAAGTGTGTAACAAATTAATGGTTTTCCATTAAGGTCAGCAATATTTTTATTTAAAATCCCTTTTGAATTTTTTCTTGCTGGAACTATAGCGATTACTTTTAATTTTTCTGAGTTTTTAATTATCATTGTAAATCTTTGCTGGTAATTAATTTATTTCAAAATAAGATTTTTCTACACGTTTCCATGAACGTAGCTTCAACACGGTTGAACATTACAGTTCCGATAATTATTACCACCACCTTAAAACTGAAGGAATGAGAAAAGATGGATGACTGGAGACTGGCGCCAAGGAGGTAGTGTAGCCTATTTGTTCGCTCTTGAGCAGCGGGTTGGGTGTGCCACGCACCTTTGCCCACCAGACTTCGAGGTCGCGGGAGAGGGTGCTGGTGCCGATTTGGCCGAGGCGGCAGGATTTGGAGAGGTTTTCAACGGAGATAACTGTTTTTGTCATGGTTTGTGGTTAATGGGGTTTAAAGATTGAACCGCGAATACCCTTGATTTTTCAAATCGGGCACCTTCGGGAACATAAAGAAAGCAGCAAAGATATTATGGTTTGTATCTGGTTGATGATGTAAGTTGATCATTTTTTGAAGTTTTGGGGTAATAATGTTTTTCAATTATTTAGTTTTTGGATTTCGAAAAATAATTAATTGAGATCTAGCTGCGGAATATCGAAACCATGAAGGTAATTTTGGTTCAATTTTATGAGCCCACCGCCGAAATTTTCTGTTAAATTTTCCATTGGGGATCAATCTGCTAAATCTTTCAATACTTCCAATCATAACAGCTTCAAAATCATAAAAATATTGTTTACCTAAATTAATATAATGATAGGTGCTATTATCTCGAATTGGGTGTGGATCATTTTCTTTCCATTCATGAAAAACTTTTTTATTTAACTTTGATGGTCGGCCTGGGACAGGAATTATCCAACGTAAATCATCAAGAAATTTATTATTAATTGCAGGTTCAAAAAATCGAGCTTCGCCACCATCTTTCAATAAATCCACGATTTTTTGCATGTAAAGATTTTCGATTTCATGTGTCAAATGATGCAAGAAAGCTTTACCAACTATGTAATCAAACTGATTTGGTTCAAATTCAATTTTCGAAAAATCTCCAGTTAATGTTTTTACATTTGTTTTAATTTGATTGTTTACCTCTTGGATTATCATTTCACTTTTACTAGAAATATCAATTGCAGTTACATCAGCCCCTAATTCATTCATAATTAATGCATTTAGTCCATCACCACAACCGAGTTCAAGAATTTTCTTTCCTTTTATTTCATAGCGAAAACTTCCATAATAAAATCCATGCCAACTAGTATCAGTTCTAATAGCATCACATAAAAATGTTTCAATATTATTTATTTTCTTTATTAAGTCATTGATATCTACTTTTGAATATGAATTATCGTAATGGTGTTCATTTACTGAGAGATTTACAGATTTTTGCATAGATTTTCCTTCAAGCATTTTTTTAAACTGTATCCATAAATGTTGCTTCGACGCGATTGAAGATGACTGTGCCAATGGTAACGACAACGACCATGAAGCCGAAGGAGTAGAGGAGGTTCATGGGGTTAAAGGAACCGGCTCCTAAAAATGCATATCTAAACGCTTCTACTATAGGTGTCATGGGATTGGCCTGGATGAGGGGTTGGAAACGGGCGGGGATGGAGGAGACCGGATAGATGACCGGGGTGGCGTACATGAGGAGCTGGACGCCGAACTGCACCAGGAAGCGCAGGTCGCGGTATTTTGTAGTGAGGGAAGAGATGATGATGCCAAATCCGAGCCCGAGGCCGGCCATCATGAAGATGAGTACTGGCGAGATCAGGATCCACCAGTTTGGGTACAGGCTAGCGCCTGTAAGGGCGAAGAATCCCATGAAGGCCAGGAAGAAGGTGAACTGGATGGCAAAGGTGATCAGGTTGGAGAGCAGGATCGAGACCGGGACAGCCAGGCGTGGGAAGTAGACCTTGCCGAAGAGCTGGGCGTTGTTGACGAAGGTGTTGGAGGTCTTGGTGAGACAGTCCGCGAAGTAAGTCCAGATGACGGTGCCGGACATGTAGAAGAGGAACTGCGGCAGTCCGTCCGTGGGGAGTTGGGCGATATTGCCGAAGATGACGGTGAAGGTGATAGTGGTGAGGAGGGGTTGGATGAGATACCAGAGTGGTCCGAGGATGGTTTGTTTGTAGACGGAGACGAAGTCGCGTCTTACAAATAATAAGACCAGATCACGATAACGCCATAAGTCTTTTAGATGTAAGTCTAGAAGACCGCGTTTGGGTTCGATGATGAGATCCCAGGAGTCTGGCTCGTAGCTGGTAGCTGGTAGCTGGTAGGAGGTCATAGGTGATAGGTCATGGGTCATAGGTGGTTTGTAGGTGTAGGTGTTGAGGTGTTGAGGGGAAAATGGTTTAGGTATCCTGACGGGAGACTGGAGACGGGGGACGGGGAGTGAGGGACAGGGGACGGGGATTGAGAGACAGGTGACGGGGGACGGGGGACGGGGAGTGAGGGACAGGGGACGGGAGATGGAGGACGGGGATTCTTGGCCGGTCTCCGGTCTCCTGTCCTCGGTCTTCTGTCTGGTTAAGACAAGAGCTGGATGACAGGCTCACTTTGATCCTCTTCCATTGAGTGATTTTCGAAGGGATGATATTTTTATAAACAACTGGTGTCCTTGTTCCCTTAATGGGGTAAGTTCTTCCAAATTTTGATAGTTTTGATTTTGAATTATATCCAAACATGCGATTGTTTCTAAATAAGAGCGAAGTGCTAGTCCAAGAAATCGATTTTGTTCTGGATCAGATTGACCTGTTGATCCCTCGGCGATATTTAATGTAATAGAGGTAGCTGCTCTCTGAATTTGACTTGATAGATTATATTTTTCTGCATCAGGTAATTTTTTACACAAGTTATAAATTGAATTCACATATTTTAGTGAGAGTTGATAAATTTCTAAATTTTGAAATTTGTATTGGGGTGGCAATCGTGTACTCTTTTGGAATGAATTTGTGTGGTTATGATGGTTAGGGAAGGTCAAAAAGACGGAGGACGGAAGACGGATGACGGGGTCAGAGGACGGGAAACGGGTTTTAACACCGGTCTTCCGTCCCCCGTCTCCAGTCTTTTACGGTCTTCCGTCTTCCGTCTCCGGTCTTATTCAGGCGACATTTACAGCCTCATTCAGTATGGAATCACGCAATGCCGGGTGGAGAGCATCAGGAGTCACCAGGTCAACTTTGGATCCGATCAGGTTTTCGAGATAATATTTCAAGCGGATGAACTCAAACAATCCAATGGGACTGATGAACTCGACCAGGAGATCAATATCACTGCGGTCTGTCGCTTCACCCCGTGCTACCGATCCGAAGACTGCCAGAGATTTCACGGCGAATTGATCCAGATCGGCTTGATGTTTATGAAGAATGAGTGAAACGGAATTTATGTCCATATTGGTATTATACAGGAATTAGGGGTTAGTCAGCTAGTAGCTAGTAGCTGGTAGCTGGTAGCTTTTTTGGGAAAAATCATAGTCCATCATGTAATCATATAAATCAAAGTTCAAGTCTTTTTCCTTCGTGTGCTTTGTGTACTTTGTGGTTCAGGTTTTTTCTTTTGCTACGAGCTACAGGCTACGAGCTGCTTTTTTCCACGCTCCGCCGTTATGACATGGGTTAGCTGGTAGCTGGTAGCTGGTAGGGAGAACCATTTAAAAATAATCTTTTTGGATCCTGTAGCCTGTAATTATGAGATATAAAATCTTTTCCTACTGGCTACGAGCTACGAGCTACGAGCTACGAGCTATTCTGTCATTACGGTAAATATCGATTGAGTTGTGGGTTTGAACCAGGGGGGGTAATTTATTCGGGGGGAGGGTTTGATCGTTGTGTCCCGCCATGTAGCCTGGATCAAACGATGTTCATTATAGCATAGTTAGTTGGTAGCTGGTAGCGGATGTAGCGGGTAGGGTTGGGAAATTTTAAGATTGGGGGGATACAGGTGAAAGCTGAAAGCTAAAAGCTCAAAGAAAATCATGGTCGATTATGGCAATCCCC
>PHBX01000039.1:7276-25463 GCA_002842045.1 Chloroflexi bacterium HGW-Chloroflexi-3
ACATCCTGTAAATCCTGTCAATTATTCATCCTTCACAAGATTTGAAATGGAATAAAGAGTCGGAAAAAAATTGATTCTAAATCCTGTAAATCCGAGTTCAGACGTTTTTGTTAGCTGGTAGCTGGTAGCGGGTGTAGCGGGTAGGGTTGGGAAATTTTAAGGTTGGGGGGATACAGGTGAAAGCTGAAAGCTAAAAGCTCAAAGAAAATCATGGTCGATTATGGCAATCCCCTATAATCGGACCGGTATTCAGGATTCAGGATTCAGGATTCAGTGACCCGTCCTGGAATAGATTTACAGTTTTTAATAGGTTTTAGGATAAAAATTTAACAGATTCCTTCAAAGGAATCTTTAAAAATTCATTAAAATGCGCTTGACAAATCAATCATAATGGTGTAATTTGTATGTAGTTATTAACTTATATGAATTAATAAGGGTATATGAAAAAAACAACATTAGCAACGAATGACGCTGATCTTCTGGAGAAGTTGATCGCTAAATACGGCAAGGTGGTTACTGCCAAGCAAATTGAAGAGGAAGCGATAAACACCTGGAATTACCAGCAAACGCATAATAGAGTTCAACAATTATTAAAGAATGGTTGGTTGATTCGCATTAAACGAGGTTTATATGCTGTAAATGATCTTAGTAGTCGTGGGTACTTGTCTATTTCACCTTATGTAATCGCAAATCTTCTGGTAGCGGAATCCTATGTTTCTTTCGAAGCAGCGCTACATTATCGCGGCATGTTTGATCAATATGTCCACCAATTCAGCTCGGTTTCATTGAAGCAGTATAAGGAAACGAGCCTGGAATCAATACGATATCAGTTTATCAAATCCCAAGAAAATTTTTTTGTTGGTTGGGAAGATGTTGAAATTGAAAATATGACTACCAACATTGCCTATAGTGAAAAGGCTCTGGTGGATCTCATTCACTTTCGTTCCGATACTTACATGGTTGATTTGGTGATTGAAAAATTGAACAATTACAGCGAAGATTTGAATATTGAGAGTCTGATTGACTATGTTCGATTGGCTTCAAAAAAAACAGTGAAGATATTTGGCTTTGTGTTCGATTTGTTAGGGTGGGATTCACGTGAGTTAGCGATGCTGCTGGAAGGTACACGGAGTACTCACCGGATTAATGACGATGATAAAGTTTTCAATGCCAAATGGCGCATGTATTATGATGGATATTTTGACAAATACCAGCCTAAGAAGGAATCATGATGTTAACACGCCAGCAACTTGAAATTCTAAACCGAAAAACCTTCCGATATCCTTTGGAAATTGCTGAAAAAGATTATATGTTAGCGCTTGTACTGCAACAGTTGAGCAGTTCACCCTTGGGTGAGAAATTGGTTTTCAAAGGGGGAACCTGTCTGCACCATTGTTACTTGGAGCAACAGAGATTTTCTGAGGATTTGGATTTTTCTGCAGGTCAACAATCCATTTCTTTCGAAGAGGTTAGGGATATTTTTACCAGTGTTGACTATTTGACAGTTAAAAAGCATTACCAATCCAGGGCAACAATAAAAATCGAACGATTGCTTTATACAGGACCACTTGGTTTTCCCAATTCCATCAAAGTAGATATTGATGTGCTTCAAAATGTGATATTACCTGTTCAAGAAATGCCTTACCGCACAGTTTGGGGGATTGAATGCCCGGTGAGGGTGATGGATATTCGCGAAATATGTGCTGAGAAGATTCGGGCGATGAGTGATCGTGCCAGGTATCGAGATTTTTTTGATGTTTATCTGGTTTTGAAGAATTATAAAATTGATCTACAGGAAATAATTAGTTATATCCGCCAAAAAGAGATTAGAAATCCAATCACCAAGGCAAATATTTTACAAAATTGGGGGATCACAAGAGCCCAAAAAGAACTTGAGGAAAAGGTTATTTTTTACTCTCAGTCAATCCAAGATTCCTTGATTGAGGATTTGATTCAGTATTTGCCATTCGATGAAATATTTTGATTTAGGTAGTTGGGTGTTAGGGTTGAGGAATCAGATATCCTGTAAATCCTATGAAAATCCTGGAAATCCGAGTTCTGACTATTTTGACTAATGCCTATGACCTAAGGCCTAATCCCTAATCCCAAGTACCTCAATTGGAAGGGAGATTTGCAGCCAGGCTTGATCCGCGGTGAGGACGGGGGAATTGGTGAGGATACCCAGAGCGATGCAGGCACGATCTCCGAGGGAAAGGCCGGATGGTCTGGTTTGGGATGCGAGGATGCCTGTCTGGAAAGCCTGATCTGCGTCGAAGGGAACAACTTCCAGGCTGAGGAGATGGAGGACTTCCTGAATCTCTGCGTCTTGCATGCCGATCAGATTCAGGCGTGTGATGACTTCCGCCAGGTTGACAGATGAGATTTTGGCATGGGGAAGATGCTGTTTGACGAGATCAGCTCCAGGTTCCTGGTTCAACAGTGCCAGGATGGCAGAGGCGTCGAGGATGATTTCAGTCATTTTCGGCTTCCTCACGGCGTGCTGTGATTAAATCTGTGACGAGGGAAGTACCCTGGGGAACATACTTCTGCACCAGATTTTGTGCCTGCGAGACTGCCTGATGGAGTGGGATGACCTGGATGGAATCTTTCTCGAGTCGCAGGATGATCTCGTCGCCTGGTTGCAAGTCGAGGGCTTTTCTGAATTTGGCCGGGAGGAGCAATCTTCCATTTGTTGTTAGGTGTGTACGTATTTCCATTTTTGTCAATTCCTTTGGTTGTGACATTTTTTTATATTATAACATAGGGGATTCAGGATTGAGTATTGAGTATTGAGGGTTGAGGGGTTGTCTATATTCAATACTTATTGCTCAATACTAACTCGTAGTAAAATTATGGGCATGAACCAACTATCCGAACTTGAATCTATTTCTGTGCACATTTTACGCGAGGCGTATGCCAATTTTAAGAGTCTGGGGATGCTCTGGTCAATGGGCAAGGACTCCACGGTGCTGATGTGGCTGGCTCGCAAGGCTTTCTTCGGGCATGTACCTTTCCCCCTCATCCACGTGGACACGCACTTCAAGATCCCCGAGATGATCGAATACCGCGACAGGCTCGTACGCGAGATGAAGCTGACCATGGTGGTAGGCGCTAATTTTGAAGCGCTGGAAGCCAAACGCACCTTTCCGGATGGCGCTGTCGATCGGCTGACCTGCTGTGGACTCCTCAAGACCGAAGCGCTCAAGCAGACCCTGAATGGCAAAGGCCGCCGTATGCGCTTCAACCATGAAAGCGACCGCTACGAAGAGGAAGAGAATCCTCAACCGTTCAGTGGTGTCATCGTCGGAGCCCGTGCCGATGAAGAGGGATCGCGCAGCAAGGAGCGTTATTTCTCCGCGCGCGATACCCAAAACGAGTGGAACATCGCCGACCAGCCGCCTGAGTTCTGGAATCAATACAAAACCGACTTCGCGCCTGGCACCAACGTCCGCATCCACCCCCTGCTGGATTGGACCGAGCTGAACATCTGGGAGTATATCGAGCGCGAACAGATCCCAACCGTTTCGTTGTACTACAACCAGGGCGATGGCAGGCGTTACCGCTCGCTGGGTTGCTACCCGTGCACTTACCCGGTCGAATCCGAAGCGCACAACGTGGCCGAGATCATCGCAGAGCTGAAAGTGGGCAAGTTCGCCAATATCGCCGAGCGCGCCGGCCGTGCCCAGGACAAAGAAGACGGTGGCGGACTCGAATCGCTGCGCAAAGAGGGGTACATGTAGATGGAAAATTTACTGGACTTTAACAAGGAACAGATGAACGTAGTCTTCGTTGGCCATGTGGACCATGGCAAAAGCACGGTCATTGGCCGGCTGTTGGCGGATACCAACTCGCTACCCAAAGGCAAGCTGGAGGGTATTCGCGCGCGCTGTGCCGCCCAGGGAGTACCCTTCGAATTCGCCCTGCTGATCGACGCCCTCAAGGACGAGCAGGCGCAATCCATCACCATCGACTCGGCTCGGGTGTTCTTCCAGAGCGCCCAGCGCAACTACATCATCATCGACGCGCCCGGGCATATCGAGTTCATCAAGAATATGGTCACCGGCGCCTCGCATGCCGAAGCTGCCATCCTGGTCATCGATGCCGCCGAAGGTGTGCAGGAGAACTCCCGCCGCCACGGTTACATGCTCTGGATGCTGGGCATCAAGAAAATCGTTGTGCTGGTCAATAAAATGGATCTGGTCGGCTACGATCAATCCGTATTCGAGCGCATCCGCGATGAATATAGCGCTTATCTCTCCGGCATTGGCGTGCAACCCTTTGTCTACATCCCGGTCAGTGGGCGCGATGGGGCGGGCGTGGCTGCACACAATGGCCAGATGAGCTGGTATGACGGTCCCACACTGCTGCAAGCTCTTGACTCGTTCGAGAAAGCACGTACCCTCACCGATCAACCCGTGCGTATGCCCGTCCAGGATGTCTACAAATTCTCCGACATGGGCGATACACGCCGCATCGTAGCCGGGACGCTTTCGAGCGGCACCTTGCAGCCCGGGGATGCAGTGGTATTTTATCCCTCGGCCAAGCGCACCGTCCTGAAGACCCTGGAAAGCTTCAACACAGACCAGCAAATCCAGGTTTCCGCCGGTCAGGCTGTGGGATTCAGCATGGCAGAGCAAATCTACGTCCGCCGTGGGCAAATCGCCTGCAAAGTGGACGAAATGCCGCCAGCCGTCAGCACTCGCCTGCGCGTCAGCCTCTTCTGGCTGGGACGGCAACCGCTCACCGCAGAGAAAACCCTGATTCTCAAGCTGGGCACCGCGCGCGAGAAGGCGCAGATTGAAACCATTCACAAAGTCATCGACGCCAGTGATTACAGCGCTGCTGATGGCAACGCTACCCTCAAAATCGAGCATCACGACGTCGCCGAAGTTACCCTGCGCCTGGCGCATCCCATCGCCTTCGACACCTCCGATAAGCTCCCCGATACCAGCCGCTTTGTGCTGGTGGATGAGTACGAGATCCGCGGGGGTGGCATCGTCCTCGAAGCCCTGCCGGACGAGGTCAGCGCGCTGCGCGATGAGGTCAACCTGCGCAACCAGAAGTGGATCCGCAGCCATGTGACCATGGAGCAGCGTTACGAAAAATACAACCAGAAGTCAGCATTGGTCGTCATCACCGGACCCAAGGGCATCGGACGCAAACGCCTGGCCAGCCTGCTGGAACGACAACTCTTCGAGGACGGCAAACTGTGTTACTACCTGGGCATTGGCTCGGTGATGTACGGCGTGAATGCCGATCTCAAGCGTCGTGATGCCATTAACAACTGGCGTGAGCACGTCCGCCGTTTCGGCGAACTGGCGCACCTCTTCCTGGATGCCGGCCAAATTCTGATTGTTACTGCTGTCGAGTTCAGCAAAGCCGATCTGGCGATCCTGCAAACCGTCATCGACGAAGAAATGATCAAAACCGTCTGGCTGGGTGAACACGTCACCACAGATTTGCCGGTGGACCTCGTCTTCGATCATGGAGAGAGTGATGAGGAGATGACCATTCGCATCAAAAGGTTGCTGCAGGATAGTGGGGTGATATTTAAATTTTAGCTGATAGCTGATAGGTCATAGGTCATAGGTCAAAGTTCACCGTCGACTTCGTCTTCGGGTACTTTGTGGGTTGGAAGAAAATGTCCTGTAAAATTATCTGGCTACATAAATTCATCATAGAAGGGAAATCCTTATGACAAATTACACACCTGACAATCAACCATCAAATCAATAATCATTTAAAGATCTCATCGTGTGGCGAAAAAGCATTGTATTTGCCAATAAAATCATTGATATTGCTGAAAATCTTGCCACTTCGAAAAGACACTTTCGAATAATTGAACAACTTGAAGCTGCCGCAACATCAGTTCCTATGAATATCGCCGAAGGAAAGGGTAGATATTCGAAAAAAGAATACAGTCACTTTCTCATTATTGCAAGGGGATCTCTTTACGAAACCATGACGTTACTGGAAATTTTTAGAATGCGTGATTGGATCAAAAGTGATGATTTTGAATCCCTGACCAATCAATCAATCGAAATAGCAAAAATGATTAATGGCATAAACAGGAATCTGAAAAGCTAAATCACAAGTTCAGGTGGATCAATTCAAGTTAGCAAATACCTCCCCTTTTATCCCATTGACTCATATTTCAGTAAACACTTTTCAGGACTATGACCTATGACCTATCACCTATGACCATTGACCTGAATACCGTACCATTTATCAATTCCAATTATCCCTTTTTCCTAGTAAAATTGAAATCAGTCTATAACAGTGGAGGAAACATGAAAGTATTGGTGATAGGAACCGGTTATGTGGGATTGAACACGGGGGTGGTGCTGGCTTATCTGGGACATCGGGTCACCTGTCTGGATTTGAACACGGAGAAGATTGATTCGCTGAAAGCGGGAAAATCGCCGATTTATGAGCCTAATCTGGATACGATGCTGGCACTGGCTTACGACCATTTGACCTTTACCACAAACTACGATGAAGCTGATATCCCCAATACGGATGTGGTCTTTATTGCGGTCGGGACACCCTCCAATGCGGATGGATCCGCCAACCTGGATTATGTGCGCCAGGCTGCGCATGCCGTCGGATCACGGCTGAACGATCACTTCACGGTGGTGGTGAACAAATCCACGGTACCGATTGGCTCGGGAAACTGGGTCGGGACGATTGTGCGCGATGCGTATGTCGAAAGCCATGGGATGAAACCCGATCAGCATTATGCGATTGCTTCGAATCCAGAGTTCCTGCGGCAGGGTTCCGCGCTGTATGATACGTTTTACCCGGATCGCATTGTCGTTGGAGCGTCTGATCCACGTGCGATTGATGTGCTCACCAATCTGTATCGTCCAATCCTGAATCAGGACTTCAACTCGCCGGAATGCTTGCCCAGGCCGGAAGGTTTTTCGGTGGTGCCGCTGGTGACCTGTGATCTGGCGTCGGCTGAGATGATCAAATATGCCGCCAACTCATTTTTGGCGTTGAAGATTTCCTATATCAATGAGATTGCGCACCTGGCCGAGAAGGTTGGGGCGGATATTACCCAGATCGCGCGTGGGATTGGTCTGGATACCAGGATTGGACCGCGCTTCCTGAATGCGGGTATTGGTTGGGGTGGCTCGTGCTTCGGGAAGGATACCGCTGCGCTGATCTCAACAGCGAGTGAGTACAATCTGGAGATGCCCATCATCCAGGCAGCCCGCACGGTCAACTACCAGCTGCGCGAAGAGATTGTGATGCGCGTCCAGGATGCGCTCAAGATCCTGAAAGGCAAAACAGTGACCTTGCTGGGATTGGCTTTCAAGCCCAACACGGATGATCTGCGGGATGCGCCGTCGATTGATATCGCGAAGAAGCTGATCCAGCGTGGTGCGAAAGTGCGTGGGCATGATCCTGTGGCGATGCCGAATATGCAGCGTCAATATCCCGAGCTGGCGATCGAGTACTTCGATGATCCCGCGCAGGCTGTGGTGGATACGGACGCTATTCTGCTGGTCACCGAGTGGCCGGTCTACAAGAAACTGGACTGGAAGATGATCCTGAAGGATGGGAAGGTTAAATTGATTGATGGTCGGAACTTCTTCTAGGACGCAGAGACGCGGACGCAAAGAACACAAAGAAAATAATCAAAGACGCAAAGAAAAATTTTAAGGTTTAAATAATTACCTTAAAATTTTCTTATATTAAAATATGGGTAGCTTTTGCGGTAATTACATCGCAAGGGAAATCCACCTTGATGGAGTTAGCGATGCAGAGATTCGTTGGGACTATCCTGGTTGTGTTGGTGTGTTTAGCTGTTTTTGTGTCACCTGTGGCTGCGGGTGATGTTTTGGGTCCGGGGGATATTGCGATTATTGGATACAACTTTGACAATCCTGATCAACTGGCTTTTGTTTGCTTAAAAAAGATTACTTCGGGCACTGAAATTATTTTTACAGATAATGGTTGGTTGAGTAACCAATCATTTAGAACTGGTGAAGGGTACTTCACGTGGTCTGAAGGTTGTGAATTAGGACAGATCATTAGTCTACTTCCTGATAACCTTAGCCCATCTGGTGTGTTTTCACTAAATTACAATGGTGATCAATTATTTGCTTACCAACAACCTAGTATGCAACCTGTAAATCATATCTTTGCTTTGAATGGTGCTGGATTGGACTGGCAATCCACAGCTACATCTGACACCACTTCATCTTTACCAACAGTCCTGGCTTCTCTAAATCCGTCACCAGAAATTTCAATTTTATCACTTGATAATGCCATCTACATTGGACCAAAATCATTCAACACAACAGCTGACGCATTGGCTGCAATTGTGAATGAAGCCAATTGGTCGGGTTCTGATACAGTTCGGCAGACGATGCCAAGTGGATCGTTTTCTTTCACTACAACAGCGGTGTATTTAAGTGATTTCAGTGCTGAGTCAGGGAGAGAGAGTGCGCCGTGGTGGGTGCTGGTGGGATTGGTGGTTATTCCGGTTTTGGTGTTGGTGTTCAAGCGACCGAAGAGGGATTGTTGTAAATAGCTGAAAGCTCAAAGCTCAAGGCTGAATGCTTTAAAAAAATAAAGAAAATTGGAAAGGACCTATAGAAACAACATGATGAATTCCAATAGTATTTCTGAACCTCAGAATAATATGTTTGATTCCAGTCATCATAATTTCCCCTACAAAGATCTTATTGTCTGGCAGAGAAGTATTCAATTTGCCAGTGAAGTCATGGATTTAACTGAAACATTACGTATTACGCGAAAGAATTATCGGTTATTTGAGCAAATGGAAGCCGCAGTCACATCCATTCCAATGAACATCGCAGAAGGTAAGGGAAGAATTTCAAAAAAAGAATTCTGTCATTTTCTTATGATCGCTCGAGGATCGCTTTATGAAACATTGACTCTACTTGAAATATTTATGTTTCGATCTTGGATATCAGAAGATGTATATAATCAGTTCGAAAACCAAGCAAAAGAAATATCCATCAAAATTAATGCTCTTTATAAATCAATATCAAAAAGTATTTAGGATTAGTATTTTTTCTAGTTTTGGCTTTCAGCTTTCAGCTATTAGCTTTCAGCCAAATCAATTCTTCAACGATGATTTTATCCAATCCACCAGGCGATTATCCCAGCGGTAAACGAAGGAATAGGCGTTCAGAGAGGTGAGGAAGACGTTTTCCTGGAAGAGCAATTCATCCGGGACTTGCTGGGTGTTGAGGTTATCGCTGTCAAAACTACGGAAGCAAAGTACTGCGCTGCTCAGTTGGTCCAGGGGTAGATCGCTCAGAACAGAATCTTTGAATTGATTGATCAGGGATGGGTATTTCAAAATCATGGCTGGTTGCATCATTTTTCGAATGATTGCTTTGATAATGATCGATTGATTGCGTACACGAAATTCATCGGAGTAGTTTTCACGGATGCGAGCCAGGGTCAGAGCCTGTTCACCAGATAAGGTTTGATCACCGGCAGGGTAATCACCGCGTGAGCCACCATAGACAGGTTCTGGCAGGTTGACATCCACGCCACCAATGGCATCCACAAAATCCACAAAGACTCGGAAGTTGAACACCAGATAATGGTCCGCTGAGACACCGAAATTGTAATTGATGACATCGTTGAGTGCTCCAGGCCCTTCCCCTTCTCCCAGATAGTTTTGCATACCAGGTGTGCCAAAGAAGTATGCCTGATTGATCTTGTATGGACCAGGAACCTTGAAACGATCAGCCGGGATATCCACCAGCAAATCACGGGGAAGCGCGACCATGTTGATGGTCTGGTTGTCGAAGTCGACGTTCGCCAGACGGATGACATCTGCCAATCCGTAGAGGTAGTCATCCCCACGATAATCAATCCCGATCAACAGGAAGGTAGTATTGTCCGTGGCACATAACGATCCTGATCCAGGAAGGAATTTAGCGAATTTTGAGAAATTCGAATAGAAGAGCATGTAGTAGGCAAAAATACCCAAGGCAACAATTATCCCAAGAATTAGAGGGATTACAACCCATGATTTTTTAGACTTTTTTTCCATATTCTTTCAATACAAGAGAGATTCTCTCTCCCATTTTTTCTTGTTTTATCAGATTTCCAACGAATTAACGATGGTTTGCAGGCAAAAACTGCCAGCCAAAGCCAATATTATCACAATTATCGTTTTGTTTGGTGGGTTGAAAATGAGATTTCGTTAATTTACTGTCTTGATGATTTGTTCCTCAATCATTTTTTGGATTATGTGGTTAACACAGTCTTCCAGTGGATCTCGAGCGGTATGGAGGACAAGTTCGGGATTGTGGGGAGACTCGTATGGGGAAGTTACCCCGGTAAATTCAGGGATTTGCCCCAATCGCGCTTTTGCATACAGACGTTTGGGGTCGCGTTGTTCGCATATCTCCAATGGGCATTCCACGTAAACCTCCCAGAATTGCCCTGCAGGGAGCAAAGTGCGCACGCGGTCACGATCGCGCTGGAAGGGACTGATGAAGGCTGTGATCACAATCAAGCCGGCATCCACCATCAACTTCGCCACCTCACCTATCCGGCGGATATTTTCCTCACGATCGGTATCAGAAAAACCCAAATCTGCATTTAAACCGATTCGGATATTATCCCCATCCAACAGATAGGTGTGGAGGCCAAATTCCTTGTTTAACCGTCGTTCGAGGGTATTGGCAATGGTGCTTTTACCACTACCGGATAAACCGGTCAGCCAGATCAAAAGAGGTTGGTGTTGCTTAATGGCTGTTCGATCTGACTGGCTGATCTGATGCTGGTAGGGAATGATGTGATTACTCATATCCTAATTATAGCTGCAATCAGTGTGCGTTGAAAACGTTGTCGATTAGCCCCAGATCTGATACATCGTGCGAATTTGCAGGAAGATGATCAAGAGACCCACTACCACCATAATTATTCGCGCTGGGATTTTTTTGGTGAGCAAGGCACCAAAAGGCGCTGCAATGACACCGCCGATCATCAAACCGAGGAAGACATTCCAATGTTGCAGACCGATGGTCAGTAGAAAGGTGATCGAAACCACCAGGGTGACAAAGAATTCTGAATAGTTGACTGATCCGATCGTCTTGCGTGGGGTGTGTCCGCTGGAGATAAGTGTGGTGGTGACAATCGGACCCCAGCCACCGCCACCGATAGCATCCAATGATCCACCGACCAGACCTAACAGGATCAGCAGCCTGGGTTTTGGATCTTTATCCGGGTTTTCCTTATGAACAAATGCTTTGAAGAGAATGCGGATGCCCATAATGAGAAGATAAATGGCAATATAGGGTTTGATGAGGTTGCCATCCACACTGGTCAGCAAGTATGCCCCGATGGCTCCCCCAATTACTCCGGGGATGATTAATCCAAGGACAATGCGTTTATCGATATTGCCCAGACGCCAATGCGAAAAACCTGAAATAGCGGTCGTGAAAACTTCGGCTGTGTGCACGCTGGCACTGGCAATTGCAGGTGGTACGCCGACCCCGAGTAAGAAGCTGTTGGATGAAACTCCATATGCCATTCCCAGGCTTCCATCAATCAATTGCGCGAGAAAACCTACTACAATAAGCACCCAAAAATCTATATCCATATACATCTCCGAAAGAAAAATTTATAATTGTTGCAAAACTTTTAACACTTCTTCATGGATCCAACCATTGGTGGAAAAGATCCCACGATTATTGGTAAGGCGTCGTCCCGTCGAGAAATCGAGCGATTTTCCGTCTGTATCGGTAATCGTACCACCGGCCTCAAGCACCACACGATATCCCGGTGCCTGATCCCAGATGTATTCACGGTAATCAGTTCTTTCGGGAGCTAATAAACGCATCGAGAGTTCCGCCTGTCCACCTGCCAGCAGGAAATACTTTGCCTGGCTATCCATGCGAACTGGGTCAACCGTCACACCCGCATGCCTGGCAAATGAGTCTATTCTGGAGCTGTCGGTGTGGCTGTCTTCGAAGGAGCGTAATATCCTGAATTGGGAAAGATCCTTAATTTCGGATACACGCATTGGTGTTGTTTGCGTTTGTTGATTGTAAGGCAGCCACCAGGCACCCTGATCATGATAAGCATAAGCCATTACGCCGACCTGGTCAGCATATGGTAGATTTGGACATCCGAGCACGCCCAGAATCACTTCTCCATCTTCAATCAATGCCAACGCGGTTGCATATTGCATCCGACGCAGGAAACCTTTGGTGCCATCCACCGGATCGAGTACCCAGTATCGCCCCACCGGTTGGCTTTGACCATGGTCAATCCAAGCAATGACCTGATCATGTTTTGAATCCGGTAGAATTGCTTTCACCTGGTCAGTCACTTCATCCAATAAGGATTCATCCTGTAGAAGTAAATTTCCAGTTTCCTCCCCCACCATTACATCGTCCGGATACGATTGCAAAATTGCCTGAGCAACATAAGCCTGAACTGCATAGTCGGCAATCGTCACCGGGGAGCGGTCGGCTTTGTTTTGCTGAATAATGTGTTTTTGTTGTACGTTGCGTGTTATGGTTGCACAACCAGCCATAAGATTGATGGCAAATTGTAATTCATCCGGGATCATTGTTTTATGCATGAGCTTAAGCAGATTTCTTCTCGTGTGAATAATACTTTCCGTAGTTCTTGTCACTTTTATATTGATAATATTTGTAGCTGTAACGTGAGTGTCCGAGATCGAGCTCGTTCATGACAACACCAATCAGGTTAGCGTTGGAGCGTTTGAACTGTTCAACAATCAGAGAAGCACCTTTAGCTTTGGTAAAGCCAGGTTTGATGACGAGCAACACAGCATCGACATACGGCACCATTACCAGCGAATCTGTCACAGCCAGGGCTGGGGGACTGTCGATGATAATCATATCGGATGATTCCGCAATCTTATCCAATATGGATTTCATCTTTTTCGATCCTAATAATTCGGATGGATTGGGAGGTAATTCACCGGAGGTGATGACATTTAAATTGGGGGTTTCCGTTTTCTGCATAATCAGTTCCAATGTTTCCATTGATCTGACAAATAAAGCAGTGAGACCGGTACGATTTTGAACACCTATTTTTCTGTGTAAACTTGGTTTGCGGAGATCAGCATCTATGAGCGTTACCTTTCTCTCTAATTGAGCAAAGACCACCCCGAGATTGATCACCACTGTGCTCTTGCCTTCTTTGGGATCCGTGCTCGTTATCAGGATTTTTTGAAGCGGGGTATCGACAGTTGTATATTGAATATTGGTGCGCAATGATCTGAAAGCCTCAGCAACCGGTGAACGCGGTGTGGTACTGGTGATTGGTTTTCCATCTTCTGAATCGTGTTTGGCAATGACACCCAGCACGGGTAAACCCAGGATTTTCTTTACATCATCCGGGGTTTTCAGGGTGTCATCCAGAGCTTCAATCAGGAAAATAACCCCAATTGCCAGCATCAATCCCACCATGGCAGCCAGAGCGGTATTGCGCATCACCTGTGGGCTGATGGGTTGTGTTGGCACTGTTGCCGGATCCACCGCCATGACCGTTGAAACCGTCTGGGCTTCCGAGAGCCGAATCTGCTCATAACTGAGGATGAGATTAGAGTAGATGGCGCGATATTGGGTGAGTTTAGTTTCAAGACTGGCTTTTACACCGGCGTCATCTTCTGTGACCAATGCTGAGATAACATCATCAATCTGGGCTTCCATAGCAGAAATTTGCGTTTGCAGGCTTTCTTTAGAAACGGTAAAGCGTTCTTCCTGAATTAAAATGACACGTTCAGAAAAAACGTTGGCTAATTCATTGGCGATTTGGGCAGCTAAAATCGGGTCACTGGATTTCACTGTAATTTGGATCAGCGTCGTGTCTCGAATGGGGCTGACGGTTATGCGTCCATCCAGATACTCAACTGTCACACCCACGCGGGTTGCAACTTCTTCGAGGATCGGACGGGTGGTGATCATCTTGGAGTAAGTACCGGAAATGCGCTCGCTGGTGATAATTGAATTATAATCAGTTGCTTTGGTTGAGGGCGCTTCATTGATGTAAAGCGTCGTCGAAGCTGAATAGACCGGTGTCATCCGTTGGCTGACCAAAAAAGACACCAAGCCTGCCAGAACAGTCACCAGTGCAATTAACCAGGCCCATTGCCAGAATAACGCCAGGTATTGGCGAATATCGATACTCTCAAAATCATTTTCTGTTTCTTGTAATTGATAATTCATTGTCCACCTTGGATGAAGAGATTGAAAGCGGTTGAGGAACTTTCGGTGATCCTTCCGTTTGGATTTTATCAGATTTTCTAAATAATAACGAGAAATCATAGCAGAATTAATGTTTTTAGTCATTACAATCCCTGCGAATAGAACAGCAACATTACAGTACAATTAACCAAGAACCTATGTCAGAACAAAAAAGTAATGTGGTCAGGTGGAACATAAGAGGTTTCCTCGAATCAATTGATTCGTTTGGTTGGTTCATATTATTGGCAGCAACGCCGTTATTTTTGATGATCCAGCCTGAATATAGCTGGATTTTACTGTTAATCCCATTCTCATGGTTGATCAGTGTTCTGGCTAAGAGACAACCGATTCCATTGACTCCTATGAATCTGGCAATATTGGTGATTGCCATTCAGGTTCTGGTCAGCCTGTATGCCACATATGATATCGCTGTCAGCCTTCAAAAGGTAACCGGTGTGATTTGGGGAATGACTGTCTTTTTTGCCCTGGTGCGTTTTGGGAAAAAAAGGATTGGTATTTTAATCACGACGCTTATTTTTATTCTTGGAAGTGCAGGAATTTCAATTCTGGGTCTATTGGGAATCGAATGGCCAACCAATAAAATTATTGTTTTCAATTCTATTTATGAACAATTCCCAAGATTCTCATCCCTGATTCCAGGTTTGAGTGAGGGATTTCATCCCAATGAAGTAGGTGGTGCGCTCACCTGGATCATCCCCTTCTGGATGGTCGTGCTGTTCTGGCTAATCATCCGTTTCAAGAAGATCAGAAAACATATTTCTCCATTTCTCATCATCCTGTACATCCTGATCGATTTATTGTTGATGGGATTAAGCAGTGTGGTCCTACTTTTCAGTCAATCGCGTTCGGCCTATATCGGATTGGTGCTGGGCCTCATCTTACTATTACTGGTTGTGTTACCCAAAAAAATCAGATGGGGATATGGTTTTCTACTTATCGTCGGTGCAGGGATATTGGTCTATTTCATCCTGAATGGCCAATTCATGGCGTATGTTTACCAGCTCTTCCCGGATAGTGGCATGGCCAGCATGGCATTCTCCATGAATACGTTAAGCGGCCGGGTTGAAATCTGGTCACGTGCCATTTATGCCATCCAGGATTTTGCCTTCACCGGCATGGGAATGAACACCTTCCGAACGATTGTGAACGTCCTGTACCCGTTACAAACCATTGCTGCAAATGTTCCGGTGAAAGATATTGGGCATGCACATAACCTTTTTTTGCAGGTGGCATTGGATCTGGGAGTTCCTGGCCTGATCGGGTTTATTGCCTTGTACATTACCTCATTCTGGATGACTTTTGAAAGCCTTCGACGGTTGAAACTGTCTTTCAACGGGAAGAGCAAAACCAATGTCCTGACAAAGGAAATATTCCTTGTGATTCTGGTTGGTTTGCTGGGAGGTCAGATTGCTCACCTGGGATTCAGCATGACGGACGCGATTGCGTTTGGGGCAAAACCAGGGATTCTATTCTGGGTGATGCAAGCAATTATTTGTGCCATTTTCCTGAAAGTGGTTAAGCGAGATTTCCGGTAAGGTTTTCTCGCTATCAATGAATTTTATTCAAAAATCACAAAATTATAATTCTGTCCGGTTGAACAGAGGACATAAATTGAATTACCTGTGGTTTTTTGAATGGTTGATCGACAGACTGGTAACTTTGGATTAAGGTCGGGAACGCTCTCTCCCCAGGCACCACTTTTATTGCTAGTTTGTGAAATCAAATCCGGGAAGTTGATTTCAGGATAGGTATGCGTCAAAGTTTCCTGATACCAGCGGAATTGAGAAAGCGGCAATACAATGACCACCAGGTCTGATCGTTGTTTCAGCCCAAAATGGTAGTACCAAAGAGGAAAGGAGTCGCGATCTTCACTGGTCAACAGAATTGTATTTTCCGGTAAATGTTCCATCAAATACTCGGCGTAATCAGCGGGTTGCGTTTGTAGACGGGGATTAATCGTCTGAACGGTGCCCGGAATTGCTGCGATGACCATTATAGAATAGACCGCCAATAGAACATAACCAACTGGCCATTTCTTCCAGGCAAATGGGATTATTGTGGCAATTCCCAGACCAATCCAGATGGCAAAAACCAGAAACGGCGCTAATAAATATGTGATTGAATCATCGGTGCCATACAGAATCGCAAAGAAAGAAAATGCAAAAAAAATGTAAACCAGAATGAATGGCAGGTTTTTGCTTTGATGTTTATATTGAACCGCACCGATCACACCCAATATCACACCGAGATAACCAAATTGTTGAATCAGTAGACCAGCCAATGCAGAAATGCGTGTAAATATGTGCGAAATTGAAGTGGCTGCTATCAAGTTCTGGTAAGGATTCCCTGATATGACCCACCAGAAGCCCTGCCAGGTTTGTGGATTGCCCCAATTAATGGGCGGATATTGGGCAGATCTCAAGGGTAAGTAAAGGTAGATCAATGTTCCTATACCGATAGCTAATATTTGACCTAAAACTATGCGTATTTGCAGACCATTTTTATAAGCTATTAATAAGGCAAAGAAAATTGCAGGCAGGAACAGCAGGATGGTGATGTGGTTCCCGATCGCTAAGCCATAACAAAATGATAAAAGGATGAATTGATAAAGTTTATCGTTTCGCTGCTTAGCATTTAATAAAATCCAGATCCACCAGAGCGCAAGCACCAAAAATAAGGATTGCAAGCCATGCACTTCGATAATGACAGCCTGGGACCAGAGGAATGGCATCCAACCCCACACCCATCCAAAAAGAAGTGCTGTTGATGTGGAAATTGCTGTAGATTTATCATTCAATACCTGCTTTATTAAGCGGGCTAAAAGACCTGCACCGATGGCTGCCGGCAACCAGGAAAGCATGGCTGCCCGAAAATATGGATCCCCTACTGGGATTTTTTGGAAAAGAGTACCCAGGAATGTATAAGTAGGATAACCGGTGGGGTGTGGGATACCGCCTGTGAGAATGGCAGATATAAAGTCACCGCCATCATTGCCAAAGTTCGCCCAGGTCAGGCGTTGTGAAACGGTGAACAGGTAGAATAAGCCTGTTGTGAGGCTGACGGAGAGAAAAAGGAATGCGTTGGAGGAAAGAATTTTTTTGATCATAAAAAAATGGGGTGACAATCAGTCACCCCAACAGGTTTTATTATTGTTTTAAATTATTTTGCGATTAATGGTAAATAAATAAACTCGCAACCTATGATGTCAATGTAAAAAGGACCAACTTTTTCTAACGAATCTGGTGGGTGATTTTCAATCCAAAACGCTGCTTCATATACTTGATTAAGCTTTGCTAATTCTACCGGAAAGATTAATTTTGTTCCATCAAGACTAACTGAATTTGGAATTATGTAAGAATAATAATTAAATGCATCCAACCATAATATCCATGTATATTCAGTAGAAATAAAATTTCCACCATTTACAGTTACGGTTGCATTATCCGAATTCACACAGATTTGCTGAGGTTCATAACTGTATATGATTGGAATCGTTGGAACGAACTGCGCTTGTCCATTTTGCCAATTTGCTCCAAATAATGCCAGAACAATTACCAATGCAAAAAGGGTTATTGTAAGAATTAATTTCTTATTTACAAGAATTTTCAACATGTTTTCCTCCCCTGTTGTTTTTTGATTTCTTAAATGTATTTTATTCTTGGGGAATTCAATAAGAATAAATATACATGATTTTCTGTTTAAAGACAAGTATTTTAAATTTCATAAATTAATCAATTAAGAATAATTGGTAAATATATTTTCGGGTTAATTAAGAATTCTATATATTGCTTATATACCATTCCTTGTTTAGTAATTAGTTTATTATTATCTGGATCAAATAATGTGTTAGTGTAACATTATTTCTGTAAAATTCTGAACCTTAACAAAACGGTGAGTCAGAAGTATCCTAAATAGATTACCACATCAAAAAAGGAGACTAAATG
>PHBX01000017.1 GCA_002842045.1 Chloroflexi bacterium HGW-Chloroflexi-3
CGGCACCGGTAACATGTGGTGCTGCCATACTCGTGCCACCCAAAAATGCATATAATGGATCAACTCCACTTGTCATGGCAGGAGAATAAGCAGATAGAATATTGACACCAGGAGCGGTTATAACTGGTTTGAGAACATTAGGATCACCATTAGGACCAACAGAACTGAAACTTGCAAGAATATCCTCCCAATCAGGATTCATTATAAAAATTAGATGACTATCATGCAGTACTAAAGTTGACGATGGGTTTTCCAATATATAATTACGAATAGATAATCCATAAATCCTAATTTTGTCAATTTCATAATGTAAAATATTTCTATTGATTGTGCTCTTCACATTTTTTTTAGTAATTAGGATTCATTTAGAGAAATCAAATTGTCACCTGATCTTATTATCACCCTTGTAATTCTTACCGTCGCGATTATTCTATTCTTGAGCGAACGTTTATCCATTGATCTGGTCGCGCTCCTGGTACTGGTCGCTTTAGGCCTCAGTCGCGTTCTGACATCACAAGAAGTTTTCTCAGGTCTCTCCGACACAGCCGTCATTACCATTCTGGCAATTTTTGTCTTAGCGCATGGCTTGGAAGTAACAGGTGTTGCAGAAAAGATGGGCGACATGGTGGTGCGACTCTCTGGTAAAAATGAAGTTCGGTTGATCACCGTGTTAATGGTAACTTCTGCCTTTTTATCGCTCTTCATGAATAATATCGCTGTGGCTTCCATTCTCTTGCCATCAACGGCAACTGTCGCACGACGTTCCGGAATTAAAATCTCCCGCCTATTAATTCCTCTGGCATTTGGAACTTTACTGGGTGGTTCGGCAACGCTCTTTACCACCACAAATATAGTCGTCAGTGGTATCTTAAAAGATCAAGGTTATAGAGGATTTGGCGTACTGGATTTTGCACCCGTAGGTATTCCCATCGTGATCACCGGGATTACCTTTATGGTTTTGTTGGGTCGCCACTTATTACCCAAAGATAAAGTAGGAGAAAGGGATGAGATCCTACGCCAGGCAGAAGAAGATATACTAGCCACTTATCATTTGAGCGATCGTTTATTCCGGGTACGTGTCCCTGGTGGGTCCAGGTTGATTGATCACAATCTTATCGATAGCCAATTACGTGAAATCTATGGTCTTAATGTGATTGCGATAGAACGCAATGGGGGAAACATTCTGGCACCCGTACCAGATTTTGTTATTCAACAGGGTGACATACTGCTCGTCGAAGGACGATTGAATGAGTTCCGAGATAAAGATGTCGAACCTTATTTGGAAATCCAATCCATCCCGGAATATCATAAACAAGATTTGGAATCTCAGGATATACAGATCGTTGAAGTTGTCCTTGCACCACGTTCTCGCCTGATTGGGTCAACTCTGAAAGAATCGCATTTTCGTGAAAAATACGGTATGACAGTACTGGCAGTATGGAACGGAGAAAGAGTTATCCGCACAAACGTGTCAGATCTGAAATTATCATTCGGTGATGCCTTGCTACTGCAAGGTCCACGAGATCGTTTAGGTACATTGCGTTTGTCCTCCGACCTGATCGTATTAACGATTGAAAAAAATACAACCAGAAAACTTACCAAGAAAGCTCCTCTTGCGATAGGTATCTTCATTCTCACAGTGGTAATCGCAGCAACAGGGATTTTTTCGGTTGGTGAAGTGATGTTAGCCGGGGCATTATTATTGGTCATCCTCAACGTCATAACCATGGAGCAAGTTTATCGTGTGGTCGATTGGCGTATCGTTTTTTTGGTTGCTGGGATGTTACCCCTGGGTATGGCTATGACCAAAACTGGAGCAACCGCGATTTTTGCCAACGCACTAACCATCCTATTGGATCCCTTAGGTCCCCATGCTCTCTTGCTTGGACTACTCACTCTGACAGTACTGCTATCCCAAGTCATTAAAGGCGCAGCCGTTTCTGCCGTTATCGCGCCGATCGCCATTCAAGCAGCAGTACAGATTGGTGTGGATCCCCGTGCGCTGGCGATGGGTGTCGCCCTGGCTACCTCCATGGCTTTTGTCACGCCATTAGGTCACCCGGTGAATATCTTGATGCTTGGACCGGGTGGGTATCGTTTCCGAGATTTCTTCAAAGTGGGGTTACCTCTGACAATTTTATTATTTATCGTCATTTTGCTATTGTTACCTGTTTTCTGGCCTTTTGCTGGAAACTAGTTAGTTGAGGATTGATCAAAAAATTGATGCATAAAGATTATCAGTCGCTATTTTATTTAGATGACGGTCTTCATTTTCTTAACCACGGTTCCTTCGGTGCCTGTCCCAAACCAGTCTTCCAGCAATACCAAAACTGGCAACGCAAGCTGGAAGAACAACCGGTGTTGTTCCTGGGCAGACAATATCACGAACTCATCCGCCAGGCCATCCAACCACTGGGGGTGTTTCTGGGGACATCCCCTGCCAATCTGGTGTTTGTACCCAATGCCACCTATGGGGTCAACCTGATTGCCCGTTCTTTAAGTCTTAAGTCTGGAGACGAAATCCTCACCAGCGATCATGAGTATGGTGCCTGTGATCACACCTGGACATTCATCTGCGCTAAGACTGGAGCAATTTATATCCGCCAGCCGCTGTCTTTTCCAGCGTTGTGTGGCGATGAAATCGTAGAACAATTTTGGCAGGGTGTCACCCACCGCACAAAACTGATTTTCTTAAGTCATATAACCTCCCCGACCGCATTACGTCTGCCGATTGAGGCCATCTGCCAGAAAGCCAAAGCACACGGAATTCTGACATTGATCGATGGTGCCCATACCCCCGGCCAGATCCCCCTCAACCTGGATCAACTCGGTGCTGATTTCTACACCGGGAATTGCCATAAGTGGCTACTTTCCCCCAAAGGGGCTGGATTTCTGTATGCAGATCCCTCCGTGCAGGATTTGATCGATCCGCTGGTCGTCAGCTGGGGTTACCAGACTGATTCAGCAAAATCCTCAGGATCCCGCTTCCTGGATCTGCTCACCTGGACCGGCACGCATGACCCGGCTGCCTATCTGAGTGTACCAGCTGCCATCCAGTTTCAACAGGAAAATCGTTGGCAGCAGGTGCAGCAAGGTTGTCATGATCTGATCAAGGAATATTTACCAAAATTTTTAAGATTAACCGGATATCCAGTTCTCTATCATCATGACAATCAATATCAGCAGATGGCCTGCATTGAAATTCCCCGAATGCAGAATCTTGAATTATTTAAATCTCAACTTTATGACCAATTCCGGATTGAAATTCCCACCATCGACTGGAATCAGCGTCATTTTTTGCGCATCTCCATGCAAGCTTACAACCAGGCTTCTGATCTGGATGCATTACTGGAAGCCTTAGAATTTCAGATTCCTGTTCATAGCATCGCGGGAATTGGAAAACGATAATCCCTTCTTTTTCGTTGATCAAACCCGATCGAGTTGCAATGCCAGTTCTTCCCACAACTGCATCTGGTGCGACAGTGCTGATTGCACGTCAGTATATTTTTTCCCTATTTGCACCACTTTCTCTGGGTTATCCGGTGGATTCTGCAATTGCATTTCTAATTCTGCCAGGTTAGCTTCCAGCTGTGAGATTTCCTCTTCGACATACAACATGCGTTTCTGCAGTCGTTGCAATTCATTTTTGGAAAGCCCCGAATTACCTTCCGATTGACCGGATTTGATCGCAATTTTCTTCGGTTCTTCCTCAAATTTTCCAATGTCACTGGGTATTTCATTTTGTAGCCAGGCTTTGTATTCACTATAGCTACCCTCAAAAATCCGCATCATCGACTGACCCGGAACCACTTCCCAAATTTGGCTTGCCAGCGCATCGATCAGGAAGCGGTCATGCGAAACCAGCAAAATAGTTCCGTTGAATTCAGCCAGCATGGTCTGCAGGATCTCCTGAGATGGCAAATCCAGATGGTTGGTGGGTTCGTCCAGTAACAATAAATTGGCTCCCTGCAATGCCAGAATTGCCAATGCCAGGCGACCACGTTCCCCGCCGGATAATAATTCGACGGTCTTGAAGACATCCTCTCCGGTGAAGAGGAATTTCGCCAGGTAATCCCGAATCTGGGCTGGCAACCACTGCGGTACCACCGCACTGATCTCATCCATTAACTTGCGTTCTGGGATCAGACCTTCATGTGCCTGGGCAAAATATCCAATTTTCAAGCTTGCGCCCAGCGTCACCTCACCACGATAAGCCGGGATTTGTTCCAGAAAAGTTTTCAGAAAAGTTGTTTTTCCAGCACCATTGGGCCCGATAATGGCGGCACATTCCCTGCGTTTTAACAACAGATCCGGCGTGCTGAATAAGGGTCTGCCTTCATCTTCATATCCAACCTGTAAATCATGGGTACGTAGAACCAGTTCACCTGAACGTCCGCCTGTATCCAGTTGCATTTGCATCTTGCGCCGTGCTGTCGGAGGTGGTGTGATTTTCGATTCTTCCAGCATTCGTTCGAGGCGTCTGCGTCGTCCCTTTGCCTGACGCGTATTCTGCCCGGCAATATTACGCCGGATATAATCTTCTTCTTTCTGGATAAATTCCTGTTGTGCTTCATATTCTGCCAGCCGTCGGGTATAACGTTCGGTTCGCTGCACAAGATAGCCACTGTAATTGCCACGGTAGGTTTCCAATGCCGGGGTCATTTCATAAATCGAGATGGCTACCTGATCCAGGAAATAACGGTCATGCGAAACGATGATGATCGCTCCTGGCCAGTCTTTAAGGAAGGATTCCAGCCACTCTACCGCAGCAATATCCAGATGATTGGTCGGTTCATCCAGCAAAAGCACATCTGGCGCTTCCAGTAAAATCTTTGTCAGAAAAGCACGGGTCCGTTGCCCACCAGAAAGTTGTTGAACCGGACGTTCCTCATCCTCCTGTGAAAAACCAAGACCACTCAGCATCTGGTGAATGCGGGTTTCAAAGTCATATCCGCCCAGATATTCAAAGGTCTGCTGTAATTTTCCGTAAGCTTCCATTATTTCTGCAGTATTTTCATGAGAGCGGCTCATTTTTTCTTCCAGCACACTCAATTCTTTCTGCCGAATCAGCAGATCATCAAATACATGCAAACACTCCTGCCATAAAGTGAGTTCAGAATGAAGTTGAGCCCGTTGGGGAAGATACCCAACCCGGACCCCTCTGGAATACTGAATCTGACCCTCGGAAGGGCTTTCTTCTCCCACCAGAATCCGCAAAAGTGTAGTTTTCCCAACGCCATTGGGTCCCACCAGTCCAATGCGGGCTTTTTTCGCAACATTGAATGAAAGCTCTGAAAAAATTTCCACAGCGCCAAATGATTTACCCAGATTACTCACGGTCAATACTGCCATACTTATTGGTGTTTATCCTTTGATGAATTCAGCGTTCATTATAACCGCCCATTACTTTTCAAAATCACTGTTTTCATCCTTTACATCCCGAAATTCCATTCCAGCATCAGTTCATCTGTGATGAAAGGTACCTGGTCCACCGTTTTAATCTCGACCATCCTGCCCCAATGCCAGCGGATTTGAGACATAGCTAATAATTTGGGACGCATAACCAGGATCGCCTGCCGATATTGCCCGGAATCGAGTGCACGCAAGGCATTCACCCAACCCTGTTCGCGTTTCATTTCTAAAGGCCCAATCTCATCCACCACCAGTAAGTCGGTCGGGACCGCTTGAGCAAAGACCTGATTTCCCCACGCTAACACCTGCGGATCAAATGTCCAATGGATCGGGTCATCTTCCATGCCATCCGGTTTGTAATCGTGCACAGCCAGCCTGCGCATTTCCTTCGTAGCAAGGTTTTCCACAGCAATGCCTGTTTTTTTGCCCGCTTCCATAATGGCAGGTGAGCGCAATCCGCTGATCTGCCAGCCAAGGGCTTCAAAAGCCTTGATCAACCTAGTGCATAAAACCGATTTACCTGCGCCAATCTCGCCACTGATGATCCACAGGTTTCCTTCAAGAATTCTACTGATCAAACAAGATCTCTTTCCTTCATTAATAAATATGAATATTATCTTCCCTTAACGAATAAGTAAATTATAACGTTTTCCCTCATGATCGTTGTCATCACTGTGAAAACCACTAACCCTGCATAAAGGGCACAAAATCGGTCAAAATCAAGTAAAATAATCCAGGAAAGAGACGTGTCAACCAAAATGAGTACGATTGAACTAACCAGAGAACAACTACAGAAACGTTTACTGGCACTCCATAAAGCCAGTTTAGAAATGATTCAAGATATTTCCCTGGAATCCTTATTGGAACGCATCGCCATTCTCGCCTGTGAACAGGCTGGGGCGCAATATGCCGCCCTGGGTGTCAACAACGAACAGGGACGGGTGGAACAATTTATTCCGATTGGCATGAATGAAGCTGAAATCGAAGCCATGCCCCATCCCCCATTGGGATTAGGGCTGATTGGTGCTTTGATGAATAAACGCGAAAGCATACGCCTTGCTGATCTGACCAATGACTCGCGTAGCAGTGGTTTTCCTAAGGGTCATCCTCCCATGAAATCTTTTCTGGGAGTGCCTATTATGTTGGGAGATCGCAACCTGGGACAGATCTATTTAACCAATAAACTGGATGGACTGGAATTTACACCTGAAGATCAATTACTGATCGAAATGCTGGCAGCTTATGCAGCGGTTGCCATTTCAAACGCCAAAATGTACCGTGGATTAATTCAACGTGACCGCATCCTGACTCGCAGGAATGAAAACCTGGCACTGCTGAACGAACTTTCGTCCACATTGGCTACCTCATCTGACATCGATGAAATTCTGGAAAAAGCGCTCAATCAGATTATGGACTATTTGCAATTGGAAGTGGGTGAATTTTTCCTGATGCAGGAAGACCGCCGCAGCCTGAAACGCTCCATGCACCGTGGCGAAATTGTCAATACCATCTGGCGTACCGATTATTTCAAACTGGGTGAAGGCTTTGTTGGGGTTACAGCCAAAGATGGTTTTCCTCGCCTGCTTGATTTGCCTTTTGATGACGAAAACAATGAACTCGATCATGTTATTTACCAAAAACAATTCCGACAGCTGGCTCTTTTACCCCTACATGGACGCCGTGGTATTTTAGGCGTGCTGTGTGTGGGCACCTGCCACCCGCAACCATTGGATGAATTGGAAGTCCAATTTCTGGCTGCCATCAGTTCCTGGGTGGGCACTGGGATTGAGAATATGCAACTTAATCTGCAGGGTCGCCGTCTGGCAATCCTGGAAGAGCGCGAACGCATTGGGATGGACTTGCATGATGGCATCATCCAGTCCATTTACGCCGTGGGTCTTACCCTGGAACATGCCCGTCTGCTGCTGAATGAAGAACCGGATGTTGCCCGTCAGCGTATCGAACAATCGATTGCCGATCTCAACAGCGCGATCCGTGACATCCGTTCTTATATCCTCGATTTGCGCCCCCGTCAGCTGCATGATGAAAGCCTGATGAATGGCATTCAACGCCTGACGACTGAATTACGTGCCAACACCTTGCTGGAAATCAACTTACAGGGACCCAGCGATGGTTTCAAAGATCTTACCGAAGCCAATGCTGTTGCTCTTTTTCACATCTGCCAGGAAGCCATGGCAAATATTGCCAAACATGCCAGGGCTCATAGCGTGGATGTCACGCTCTGGAAAACACCGCAACGAGTCCTTTTAGAAGTCAGCGATGATGGTCGTGGTTTCGATTTTGAGGTTAAAAAAATGAGTATTGGCCACGGCCTTGCGAATATCCAAACGCGGGCACGCAATGTAGGTGGAGACGTGGAATTTACCTCAGAACCGGGACTGGGCACTACAGTGCTGGCATGGGTGCCTTATGAACGAGCCAGTGAATAGCGAATTACAAAAAAAGGCACAATCGGTACAATCCATGTTCTCACGGATTGCGCCACGTTACGATTTAATGAATCGATTGATGACTGGCGGGATGGATGTGCGCTTGCGCAAGATCGTGATCCAGCGTTCAAAGCTCCCATCAGGCGGAACACTCCTCGATTTAGGCGCTGGCACCGGTGATCTGGCGCAGGAAGCTATCAAACAGTATCCTGGTCGCCGAATTTTTGCTGCAGATTTCACCCTGGGCATGATGCAAGCCGGGCAAAAACGTTCCGGGCCAAAGGTCGAGTTCACCGCAGCGGATGCGTTGCAAATTCCTTATGCGGATCAAAGCTTTGACGCAGTGGTATCCGGATTTCTATTAAGGAATGTTGTTGATCTATCTCTGGCACTGCAAGAACAATGGCGCGTCCTCAAACCAGGTGGAATCTTTATTTCCCTGGATACCACCCGACCCAAAAAATCCATTCTAAGCCCATTCATCAACTTTCACACACATCAGGTTATCCCCTTTTTAGGCAAAATGCTCACCGGAGATCGGGATGCATATGTTTATCTGCCCACCACCACCGACAAATTCCTGTCCGCAGAAGAATTGGTCGTCTATCTGGCAAGGGCTGGATTTCAAAAAATCCTGTTTCAACGTGCCATGTTTAATACGGTTGCCATCCATTGGGCACAAAAACCATCCCTGGAATAAGCCATCCAATCAACTTCTCGTACAGGAATGGCTATGGTAGTATTGGGATCACAATAAGCGTGGAGAAAAATCAACAGCTATGAGCAATACACATTCAGAAAAAGCAGCTTTACGCGGGGAACCCTCCTATGTCTGGCGCACCGGTCAGGATCGCCGCTTGCAGATGATTCGGCAGGCTGCTGGCGAACGTGTGCACGGTAAAGTCTTCGAAATCGGTGTTGGATTAGGGGCTTATCTTTCTCGTCTGGCACAGGAAGCTCAACAAGCGGTTGGCCTGGATGTGGAGCACGAACGCACCTTGCAAGCTCATCAGCATGTGGATCAGGTGATCTGTGGCGTGGGTGAATACCTGCCTTTTCCGGATAACAACTTTGATCTGGTCTTCAGCAATGAGGTGTTGGAACATGTGCTGGATGATCGCAAATCCGTGCGGGAGATGGTTCGCATCGTAAAGCCAGGTGGCCGAATTTTGATCTTCTGCCCAAACCGTGGTTATCCCTTTGAAACGCATGGCATTTTTTGGAAGGGCAATTACCGCTTTGGGAATATCCCGTTGGTTAATTATCTGCCTTCCCCCTGGCGTAACAAATTAGCCCCACATGTACGTGCATATTCCAAAAAACAACTAAAGCAACTTTTCACAGGCTTGCCGGTTAAATTTATACAACGTTCGATTATTTTTGGCGCTTATGACAATATCATTGCGCGCCATCCCGGGCTGGGAAAATTCTTACGCTGGTTTCTGCAATTTTTAGAAAAAACACCTTTCCAGGTGTTCGGGTTATCGCATTTTTGGGTGCTTGAAAAACTGGATCAAGCAGAAACAAACTAGTAGATCAACTCATTCACACGAAAATCATAAATGCCGTTCTCTACAGGATATTCCTGGCCACACTTCTGGCATGTCAGAAGCGGAGGTGTATCATTCAGTGCTGAACCACACATTGGACATTTGAAGAATGACCCTGGTTGGGCAGTCTCACTGGTCCCGACCGCGAGATTGCGGCTGAATACACTCGGGCTGAGTTGCCAGGCATCACCGGTTAATTGTGCCATGCTATCCATCCACACCAGAATTTTCAGAGGAATAATCTTTTTGATTAAACCCATGCGGTAATGGGAAACGGTTAACTGTCGTTGGATTTCAAATCCATTGATTTCCAGCCAACTCCTGATGGATTGCGGGTGAAAATCAAAATTCAAGGCAGCAAATTCCACCGGTTCTGGTGAAAAGGGATTCCATTTTTGTTTTCCCAATAAATATCGCAGAATCGCTTTCAGATTCTGTTTATTGGCGTATTCCAGGATAAAAACAGCGTTTTCCTGCATCACCGATCGCACCTGGTTCAAGGCCTTTGGGGCATCTGCCATATGATGCAGGGTGCGTATCATCGTTGCCCCATCAAATAACCCATTTACAAATGGCAAGCGATACACATCAGCAGCAACATAGGTAAACTGCTCCCCTGTTCCCAATCGGGATTGTGCCTGTTGCAGTTGGGTTTTTGAATAGTCCAGCAGAACGATCCGTTCAAAGCCAGCATAGCGTGGGGTATTGCGTCCTGCGCCAGCACCTAACTCCAATAATAATTTTCCACTGCTGGGGAGTAATCGTTTTAATGCAAGCGCTTCTACGGCATCTTCATAGGCACGATCCGCCTGATCCCAGAAGCTGGTTTGGTAATCGGAGCCTTCATAATTGCATATGGGTGGTTTTTCACTCATGATTTAGCTAACCTTCAATAAAAATGTCCAGGTAGGATTCCCGGCGGCACCCAGAGGTACCTCCTTATCGCTGCTTCCTCTCGGACCTGACGAAGTTCGAAGGTTTCTGCCGCGCCGGCCCCACCCGGACGCCTAACTTAATCAGGTAATTAAAGGTTTTTTCGGCAGAACCTCATTAATGGAAGAATGTAATTTTAGAATAGTGATTAATTCTATTTACAATATCTTCTTTCATTGGTATTATATGGAATAACATAACATTTAATAAATATTTATAAGGTGTATAATAACATGAACGACAGTCAGGAAATGTACCTCGTGGTAATCGCTCAGGCAAATGAGGATGGAATCAACCCGGTTCCGGTGAATCATCTGGCAGAGCGATTGAAGGTTCAACCGGTATCTGCCAATCAGATGATCAAGAAATTGGAAGAAACACTTTTAATTTGTTACACCCCTTATAAAGGTGTTGAACTATCCCCAACTGGCCGGCGTGAAGCAGCCCGCCTTTTGCGTAACCGCCGCATGTGGGAAGTATTCCTGGTGGAGCATCTCGGATACCCACCCCTCGAAGCTGATGCCATTGCCTGCCAACTCGAACATATCGTATCTGATGAAATGGTAGAAAAATTATCATCTTTCCTGGGTACTCCGAAAACCTCTCCCTTGGGTAAACCCATTCCTTCCAACCCTATTGCCCAACCTGACAAGCCTGTTCTGGATGCGCCTTTATCTATGAGTAACGCCGGTGAGGAGGTCATCGTCACTTCCATTCACACGGCAGAAACCGAAAGACGATTTCTGAACCACAGTGGCGTGATAGTTGGTTCCAACCTTCAAATCCTGGCTGTTCAAAGCAATGGTACCTGCCTGATCCGACCAGAAGGCTTTCCAATCCTGCAGGTAGCTCCCTGGATCAGCCATTCTGTTTTCGTGCGGTTATCTACAGCGGAAGCATAACAAAAACAATAACCTTTGAAGACCATAGAATGACAAGGAGAACAACCATGCTTCATAAACTCTTACCCGTATTAGCTGCCCTCACGCTGATATTATCCGCCTGTGCTGGCTCTACCTCGCAACCCGATCCAATCTCATCCAATGAGAATGGAAATACATTATCCGGAAAATTGATCGTTTATTCTGGTAGGTCAGAACCATTGATCCAACCCGTGTTGGCAGCTTTCCAGGCAAAATACCCGCAATTAGAAGTGTTATTAAAGTCTGGCAGCAATAGCCAGATGGCAAACACTTTATTGGAAGAAAAAGCCAACCCCCAGGCGGATGTATTCATCACCACTGAAGTTTTTACAGCCCACGCGCTCAGCCAGGAAGGAGTTTTCCAGTCCTATGAACCAGTTGGTTATCAAAATTTACCGGATGCTTATAAAGCTGGAGATGCTTCCTGGATTGGATTAACCCAGCGTATGCGGGTCATCATGTATAACAAAGACCTGGTTAGCCAGGATGAATTACCAGCTTCCATGTTTGATCTGACTGATCCGAAATGGAAAGGACAAATTGCTGCAGCTGGTTCTACCAATGCTTCCATGCAGGCACAGATTGCCAGTATGATTCAACTGGTGGGGCAGGAGCAAACAGAAGCATGGCTGAATGGTCTAATGGATAATGAAGTGACTTTTTTTGGAGGTCACAGTGATGTCCGTAAAGCTGTCGGGGCTGGTGAATTTAAGTTAGGTCTGGTTAATCATTATTACTATTATCTGCAATTGGCAGAAGGTAGCAATGTTGGCATCATCTATCCTGATCAGGCAACCGATGAGATGGGAATCATCTCCAATGCCACAACAGCTGCCATTATCAAAGGATCCAGAAATCCAAATGCTGCCAGAGCATTTCTTGACTTTCTGGTTTCCACGGAAGGCCAAAAGATTTTTGCAGAAGGAAATTACGAATATCCTCTACTGAACGGCGTTGCACTTCACCCAGATTTGGAACCCACAGATGGTCTGAGGAAAGCGAATATTGAACTTACACAGGTCGTCAACCACTTTGATACGACCTTCGACTTGATTGATATGGCGAACCTCCCTTAAATGTTTAGGACAGAAGGATTGCGGTCAAACCGCTGGAGACAAACCACCCCCATCCCCAAAATTGCTTATCTGGCGGGATGGGTAGCTTTGTTGGCAGTCATTCCGGTCATCTACATTCTTATTCGTGCGCTGGCAGGCGACCCAGAACTCTGGCAGAGGATCATCCAGACTCGCCTGATTAAATTATTCAGCAACACCTTATTGTTGGTACTCACGGTAACCGCTGGAACAAGCCTTCTGGGTGTCAGTATGGCGTGGCTGACAGAACGTACAGATGTATCCGGACGAAAGATCTTTCGCTGGCTTCTGGCTTTACCGCTTGCCATTCCTCCTTACATAGGCGCTATCGTCCATTTAGCGCTCTTGCGTCCCCGCGGGGGATTGATTTCACAATGGTTGGAAGGAAGTAATTTGGCTTTCATACCCTTGCCCAATCCAACCGGTTTTTGGGGTGCAGCATTTGTGCTGATTATTTTTTCGTATCCATATGTATTTCTCTTAAGCGGAGCAGCCTTTCGCTCTCTGAATGTCTCTTATGATGAAGCAGCACGCATGTTGGGACGCACACCCTGGCAGACTTTCTGGCAGGTGACCATCCCCAGCATCCGTCCGGGCATCACTGCCGGTGCTTTACTGGTCGCTCTCGATATACTGGCAGAATATGGAACGGTTGCCCTCTTACGCTTTGAAACATTTTCTTCCGCAATCTTTGTGCAACTCGCTGGCCGCTACGATCGTTCTGCTGCATCTATTTTGAGTGGTGTATTAATTCTGCTGGCATTGGTGATTCTATACGGAGAATTGAGAATCCAGGGTCGGGCACAATTCACGCAAATTGGATCTCATTGGCGACCAGCTACCCTCATTCAATTAGGAAAACAACAGATATGGGGATTTCTGGCATTATTATTTACGGTTTTGGTGAGTTTCATCATTCCAGTAGGTTTACTGCTGTTCTGGAGCACACAGGGCATTCTGGATCATCAAACCTTTTCCGGGATGCAGATCGGTTCCAGAGGTTTGGTAAGTTTCATTTACAACAGCATATGGAGTTCTGGATCAGCTGCTCTTCTGGCAGTGCTCTTTTCGATACCTATCGCCATCTATGTGGTGCGTTACCCCGGCAAAGTTTCCCGATTGTTTTCAAGATTATCACAGGTGGGTTACGCCATCCCGGGTGTGGTTGTGGCATTGAGCCTGGTGATGCTGGTCAATCGCTTCCTTCCCTTTCTATATGCCACACCACTGGTAGTTGTAATGGCATATGTTGTCCGTTATATTCCTCAGGCAGTTCGATCCAGCGAATCTGCCATGCGCCAGTTATCTCCCAGTCTGGAGGAAGCATCCCGGCTTTTAAAAAGGAATGCTTTTCAAACTTTTATTCAGGTGACTATGCCACTCATTCTGCCTGGTTTATTGGCAGGAAGTGCGTTGGTTTTTCTAAGTTCTCTTAAAGAATTACCAGCCACCCTCTTATTACGCCCGGCTGGTTTTGAAACCCTGGCTGTACGGGTCTGGATCTGGTCTGAGGAAGGTTTTTATTTTCAAGCTGCGCCAGCGGCTTTGTTATTGGTGGTCATATCCATCATCCCACTCTATTTTCTATTACGGAGGGAGTCTATTTTTAAACAATGAAACTGGAAATTGAACAACTCAGCAAACGTTTCACAGGAAATCAATACCCAGCAGTGGATAACATAACATTCTCCATGCAAGCACATGAAATTCTCGCCTTTGTTGGCCCCAGTGGCTGTGGAAAGACCACCACTTTGCGCTTGATTGCAGGCTTAGAAAGACCCGACCAGGGTACTATCCACCTGGATCAACACATCATCAGTGACACTCGCACATTTGTCCCACCTGAAAAACGAAACATTGGCATGGTCTTTCAGGATCATGCTTTATTCCCACACTTGTCTGTTTTTGATAATATCGCTTTTGGCTTGCGAGGATACACGAAAAAAGTTAAGAAAGATCGCGTTTTAGAATTGCTGAAGCTGGTCGATGTGGAAGCATTATCTAAACGCTTCCCGCACATCCTCAGTGGTGGAGAACGTCAACGGGTTGCCCTGGCACGCGCCCTGGCGCCCAAACCCACCTTGCTTTTAATGGACGAACCTTTCAGCAGTCTGGATGCTCATCTACGCCTGGAAGTTCGCGAACACATTCGCAATATTCTCAAAGCCTCACAATCAACTGTCATTTTTGTTACCCATGATCAGGAAGAGGCACTTTATATGGGAGACCGGCTGGCTGTATTCAATCAGGGAAAATTAGAGCAAATCGGGTTCCCTGAAATAATATTCCATAATAGTGGCAGCCGATTTGTGGCGGCCTTCATGGGAGATAGTGATTTTGTGCGCGGAAAATCAATTCCAACCGGTTATCAAACTGAATTAGGGATACTGAAACAGCAAAATGATTATTCTCCAGGAACTGACATAGAAATTGCTGTCCGGGCGGACGATATAGATTTTAAGCTAAACAAACATGGCAATGGAAGAATTATCAACCGCTTCTTTCGTGGGGCGTTCAATTTCTATCGGATCGAATTGGATTCTGGTGCTATCGTTCATGTGTTTAAATTGCATACTGAAATTTACCAGCCGGGTGAACGGGTGTTGACCTACTTCAACGCAGGGCATCCGCTCAAGATTTTTGCCCGGTAGACCAACATCTCCGATCAGCGCGGAGCTATTTCAAAGCTACTGGCAGTATAATCAAGTTATCCATAATGATTAGAGGTCGGTATGTCACTCCGTAAACCCGGTATTTCAACCATCGTTACACATCATGCTGAGGAATCCAATGAACTGGGAGCACACATCTCCCCCATTTATCAAACCTCTGCCTTTCGTTTTCCGGATGTGGAAACTGGTGCTGCGATTTTTCAAAATCAACACCCCGGCTATTATTACACCCGTATCGAAAACCCCAATCAACGCCAGGTGGTCAACAAGGTCGCTGCCCTGGAAGCAGTAGATCTTTCACCAGAAATCAATATTAAGACAGGTATACCCGTGGATGGGCACTTATTTGCATCCGGGATGGCCGCTGTATCGGCTGCAATATTAGGCTGCTTAAGTAGTGGTGATAAAATGATTGCCCATCAGAATCTATACGGGGCAACCTATACATTTTTAAATCACCTGGCTGTACAAAATCACATTCAAATCATCTGGTTACCTGCTGGAACTGCTTCAGAATGGGAACAGGCTTTTCAGGAACACCCGGATGCAAAACTGGCTTATGCAGAAACACCCACCAATCCCAATCTCTCTTTGGTCGACTTGAAAATTGTGGCAGAGATCGCCCACCAACATAATGCCTGGCTGGTGGTGGATAACACCTTTGCCAGCCCCTATTGCCAGCGTCCCTTCAACCTGGGCGCAGATATAGTACTTCACTCCACCACCAAATACCTCTGCGGTCACGGCACTGTCATTGGCGGCGCGGTATTGAGTACACACCTGGATTGGGTAAAAGACTCCCTTTGGAACCAGCTCAAATTGTACGGTGCTGCTCCCTCACCCTTTGATGCCTGGTTGACTAATCTCGGGTTAAAAACCTTCGAATTGCGCATGCTGCGTCATTGTGAAAACGCAATGACGCTTGCCGCCTGGCTGCAAAATCATCCAAAAATTGAGCGGGTGTATTACCCGGGGCTGCCCCAACACCCTGGGCATGAAATCGCCAGACGTCAAATGTTTGCTTTTGGCGGTATGCTTGCCTGTGAAATTAAGGGTGGACTTCCAGCAGGGTTAAGTTTCATGAATCATGTTCACCTGTTTGCCCTGGTACCCACCCTGGGGAACGTTGATTCGCTGGTTCAACATCCTGCCAGCATGAGCCATGTCAATGTGCCCCGCGAAGAGCGCCTTAAAGCCGGTATCAGTGATGGATTGGTTCGTCTTTCGGTTGGTATCGAAAATGTAGAAGACTTATTGGAAGATCTTTCACAGGCTTTAGAAAAAATATAACAATGAGGGAAAAATGGAAAAACTAGTCAGTCAACCAGGTTTATTACTGCGACCCAATGGAGAATTAGCTGTTAGGGGTTGGTCACCTCAGCCATTATTGGATTCCAATCTGGAATATGTAAACTTCTACAAATGGAAATTCCTGCAACCTCTTCGACTAAAACGCTGGGATTATTATGGATTAACCACAAAAAACCATTATTTCTCATTCACAGTATCCGATATTGGATATCTTGGCATGGTGTTTGCTTATGTGATTGACTTTGATAATAAAGTAATGCATGAAGAAACACTGGCTTTACCATTTGCATCTGGTGTACAGATTGCACGCAACAGCACCGAAGGGGTAACCGAATATCAGAATAAAAATGTCAAACTGCGTTTCACCACTGCCAATGATCAGCGTAAACTCTCCATTGCCTGGCAAAATTTTCACCAGAACAAGAACTTAAACGCAGAATTAGAACTCACGTTGCCGTCCGAACATGAATCGATGAATCTGGTGATTCCGATTGAAACCCGGCGTTTTTATTTCAACCGCAAGATCAATTGTCTGCCTGCCAAAGGAATGGTGGAATATTTGGGGCAAAAATATGAAATCACCCCTGACTCTGCTCTGGGCAATCTGGATTGGGGCCGTGGTGTCTGGGCATATGATTCATTCTGGGTATGGGCTTCAGCCTCAGGTTTTACAACAGACCATCAGACAATTGGGTTGAACATGGGTTATGGTTTTGGAGATACCAGTGCTGCGTCCGAGAATGCTTTTATTCTCAATGGAAAAATTCATAAAATTGGGAAACTCGAATTTCATTACGATTCTAAAGATTTCATGCAACCCTGGTCAATGAAATCTGAAGATCAGCGTTTGAATCTCAGTTTTACACCATTAATCGACCGCCCGGCTAAAACCGATATAAAAATATTGTATTCTGAGGTTCATCAATTGTTTGGGAAATACAGCGGCACATTGATCACGGATGACGGCAAAACCATAGAAATTCAGGATTTGATCGGATTTGCAGAAGAGCATCATGCTCGCTGGTAATCGGCCATTTATTAGCTAATCAACCATTTTCCAATATCTCGAAAATAAGCTCGTCGGTAACTGTATCAAGAATGGCGACACTACGGCTCTGTTTCATGGTACCCCCTAATGCCCCAGGATTGATGAGTCTGGTTCTGCCAATTCTTTTATCCATTCTTACATGTGTATGTCCGGTAAATAGATAATCCAATTGTCCATCGTTAGCCATTTCATCGTAATAATTTAACAGGTGACCATGGGTAACCCCAATCTTTTTTCCATCCAACTCACCTTTGTAAACATAACCTGCAAAATTTGATTGGTTGTATTCTTTTAAGAATGCTTTGATCTCACCAATCATAAAATCTCCATTCCCAAATGTGTAAATGATTGGATATTCACATATCCACTCAATCGATTCGACCGTGGTCGCGTCCCCACAGAATATGAGAATGTCTGGTTTGTGATTTTCAAAAATAGCCATCGCCTTTTGAATATTTGAATTATGATTGTGTGTATCCGATAAAATGCCTATTTTCATAAGTTAATCATATTCTTTTTTTTAATATGCACACAGTCCACGGTAAATTTTCTACTTAAAAATACTATTAAGTCTTTTCTGGTTTCATCGGCGCTATCAATCATGTAATGTCAAAATTATTGAAGCACTTCTACATTATTTGTGACAATAATTTGAAAATTTATCGAGTTTTTCATTTATGTAATAAATATTATACATATTTGATATTTTGTAATTCAAATTAGACAAAATTAGTCCACTTTCTAAATTGTTTTAATAAAAGAAAATTGATATACTTGGTTTTATTTCTCATTTAATTTTAATCTAGGAGGTGCCCATAAGTAAATATAAAAGTATTTACCCAATTTTATTTTGTATTCTAATGAGGAGAGATTCATGAAAGTAAATTCAAAAATTAAATTCACCTTAGTTGTCATCCTCGGATTGGCTGTTCTGTTGCTCACCGCTTGTTCACAGACAACTCCGGCACCTGTTCAGGACGTGGTTCCCCCGACAACCTCCACCCAGGTTTGTCCAGAGCCTGCTCCATGCCCGGAACTGCCGGAAACAGTAGCCGCTCCATTTGAGGAATTGTGGAAAAATTCACCCCATGCTGATAAAGAAGCTGAAGCTTTCCGCCACTGGGACGAAGAAGATCCCATGGAAGTACCAGTAGCCTGTGCCAAATGCCATAGTTCTGCTGGTTTTCAGGATTTTGTTGGCGCAGATGGTAGTGAAATGTTTGTCGTTGATGCCAACGCTTCAGTCGATACTGTTATTGAATGTCAAACCTGCCATAATAATGCCACAATGGCTTTGACCACCGTAAAGTTCCCCTCCGGGGCTGAACTCACCGGACTGGGGAGTGAAGCTGTTTGTATGACCTGCCACCAGGGTCGCGCATCCAAGGTGCAGGTTGATGCAGCAGTTGCTAATGCTGGCGTCGATGAGGATGCAGTTTCTGAAAACTTGGGCTTTATCAATATTCACTATTTTGCTGCAGCAGTCAGCCGCTATGGTACGCAGGTAAAAGGTGGTTATGAATATGAAGGCATGACATACGATACATTATTCGAACATGTACCGAATGTGCAAGCTTGTCAAGATTGCCATAACCCGCATTCATTGGAATTGGAACTTGGCACTTGCGCTCAATGCCATGAGGTAAATAGTGTTGAAGATCTGCGTGCCATCCGCGAACCATCTTCCTTTGTGGATTACGATGGGGATGGTGATGTAGCTGAAGGCATGTTCTTTGAAATCGAAGGACTGAAAGAAATGGCCTTCACAGCCATACAGTCTTATGCTGCTGAAGTTGTTGAAATGCCTCTCGGTTACAATTCCAACAAATATCCCTATTTCTTCAATGATACCAACGGCGATGGCGAATTAACCGCAGACGAAGCAGTATTTCCAAATGCTTATAAATCATGGACACCACGCCTGGTCAAAGCTGCTTATAACTTCCAGACAGTCAGTAAAGACCCCGGTGGTTATGCCCACGGTGGAAAATATTTAGTTCAGCTTTTACATGATTCAATCGCTGACCTCAATACAGTCGTGGACACCCCAGTAGACCTGAGCACCGCTGCACGTGACGATGCCGGCCATTTTGCCAGCAACACAGAAGCCTGGCGCCATTGGGATGCTGAAGGTGCTGTACCTGCCACCTGTGCCAAATGTCACTCAGCAACAGGATTGCCACAATTCATTAAAGAAGGCGTTAATATTTCCAATGCACCGACCAGTGGATTATGGTGTGAAACCTGCCATAATACCGCAGAATGGCCAGCGGTTTATGCACTTGAAACCGTAACCTTCCCCAGTGGAGCAAAATTAGGCTTTGCTGATAAACCATCCGCGAACCTGTGTCTCAATTGTCATCAGGGTCGCGAGTCAACCGTCAGTGTGAATCGTGTAATTGGGACAAATAGTCCTGATGTTGTAGTAGAAGGTCTCAGCTTCAGAAACGTACACTACTTTGCAGCTGGTGCAACCATGTTTGGTACCGATGCCAAAGGTGTTTACGAGTATGAAGGTAAAACATACGCTGGACTCAATGTTCACGTTGCAGGTTTTTCAACCTGTGTTGACTGTCATGATATTCATGGCCTTGAAGTCAAAGCACAAACTTGCCAGGGTTGTCACCAAACAGATGATCCAAAGACCATCCGAATAAAATTGGTTGAAGACTATGATGGTGATGGTGCTACAGAAGGTATCGCCGGCGAAGTGGCGACACTCATTGAGAAACTATATGAGAGTATCAAAGTTTACTCTGTGGAACAAGGTAATCCATTAGTTTATGACGCCCACACCTACCCCTATTTCTTCAAAGATACCAATGCAAACGGTGAAGTCGATTCTGATGAAGCAAGCTATGCAAATGGCTACAAAAGTTGGACTCCCAGATTATTGCGAGCTGCTTACAACTATCAGTACGCCATGAAAGATCCAGGAGCTTTTGCTCATAATCCAACCTACATCTTACAAGTATTGTTTGATTCAATTAAAGATATTGGTGGTGATGTAACTGGTCTTGTTCGCCCCTAAGTAGTTTAGCCAAAAATCCCATGGGTTACTCACCCATGGGATTTTTTAATTTCAGATCCGATCGTTCCAAAAAGCACAACCACTTTTCCGAGGAGAACATTATGAAAAAAAAGGGTAATTGGATTAAGAAAATATTCTTCCCACCAGCTGAAGCAAGCACAGGCATGAAGCTTTTACCTTATGGAATTATTATATTTTTAATTATCGCTGTAGGACTTTTTTCTACAGAAGCATGGGCATATACCAATACCATCGACTTTTGTGGGACTACCTGTCATACTATGCCCCCTCAACATGTAACACATCTCAATTCAGACCATGCCAGAGTCACCTGTGAGGATTGCCACCTCGGTCGCACTGAATTAGGAACGCAGATTATTCGAAAAATTGAATATTCCTATCAAACAGGGTCTGCAATGATCTTAAACAATTATCACTATCCCATCATTGCGCGTAACATGCGTCCTGCCAGAGATGTTTGTGAGACCTGTCATTATCCACAGGTTTTTTCCAATGACACATTAATAGATTTCAAACATTATGCTCAGGATGAAAATAATACCGAAACCACAACTTACCTGATTATGAAAACGGGTGGTGGAAGTGAACGTGAAGGATTGGGGTTTGGCATTCATTGGCATATCGAGAATCCGGTTTTGTTCTACCCTACCGATGAGCGCATGCAGGAAATCCCTTATATTCGCGTTGTCAATCAGGATGGTAGTATTACCGAATTTGTAGACACAGAGTTGGATTTTGATGTCAGTCAGATTAATGAAGAAAATTTAGTTAATATGGATTGTATGTCCTGCCATAACCGGACCGCACATTTAATTGAATATCCGGACCAGGCAGTAGAAGACATGTTATCCAGGGAAGAGATAAACAAAGATATTCCTTTCATCCGAAATTATGCAGCTACAGCATTAAAAGGAGATTCTAAAACCTATGAGGAAGCCCGTGCAAACATTGAAAAACTTCTTCCAAATTATGAACAAAATTTTCCCATTACATTCGCCAAATACCGAACAGATCTGGAAGCAACCATAGAAGTGCTTTGGAAATATTACCAGGAAAATGTATTCATCGATCAGAAAATGCGTTGGGATACACATCCAGATAACAGCCAGCATCTAACCTCACCAGGGTGCTTCCGTTGTCATGATGGCAAACATCTTTCGAGTGAAAATGAAGCCGTGAGACTGGAGTGCAACTTATGCCACTCAATCCCGGTTGTCTCCGGACCCGAAGATTTCGTTACCAATATTGAAATCAGCACAGGTATCGAACCTTCATCGCACAAAGACACCAATTGGATCACTGTTCATCACGAAGTAGTTGATAATACCTGCGAAAATTGTCATACCATGGGAGATCCAGGAGGATCCAGCAATACCTCTTTCTGCAGTAATTCTGGTTGTCATGGTCAAGCCTGGGAGTATGCAGGTTTTGATGCGCCACGCATGCGTCAGATTCTCAGTACATTGATCGAAGCGACTCCAACACCAGAGCCGATGGAAGCACCCGAACAGGAAGGACTCCCTCCCACTTATGCTACCATTGCTAATTCTTTCACAATATGTTTAAGTTGTCACGCCACAGACGAATTAGCAGGAGTCAACCTCAGTAATTATGAATCCATTATGCAAGGGGGGGATAAAGGCGCAATTGTTATCCCCGGTGATGCAGAAAATAGCCTATTGGTACTGACTCAACAGACAGATCCACCCCATTTTGGTCAGTTCACCAATCAACAATTAGAACAAATCATAGCCTGGATAAATGCTGGTGCAGAAGAATAAATAAAACAAAATGTTGAAGAGGCTGATTTCAAAAAAATCAGTCTCTTCTTTTATAGTTGATTTTTATTTCTCCTTTAATTTGATTTTGCTGATATATCAGGACAGGAATTAAAATTAAGTTTATTCTATAAGTAAAGACTATACTTTTCCATAACCTACTAATCATCAAAAGGGGATATCGATCAAATGAATATAGACAGATATCATATTGTATAAAAGTGACAACAAAGTGAAAATATTCACACCTAAGATTTTATTTTTCATTGGATATCTTTTGCTCCAAATAATTGCCTTTTATTAATATATAATTAATCTTTATAATCAAAAAGCGAGTTTTTTTCATAAAATGGGAATTCCCTATCTGTCATTTGAACAAGGAGAAACATATGAAGAGAGTTAATCTCCTCAACGTTGGGCGTATTCTTCTTCTCCTAACTGCCATTGTTATGTTGTTTTTAGTTGTGGATTTGTTGATTACACCAGAAAAAGTGGTGGCACAATCTGAAGACGATTCACAACCACAAATCGACACGACCTCCAATGTGTATTGCTTAAGCTGTCACGCAGAAGCGTATAACCCGGTTCAGCTACCCAGTGGAGAAAGCTTATTTATCCAAATCAATATGGATGAGTTCGCTAATTCTACTCACGACCGAAATCAGATTGCCTGTGTACAATGTCACAAATATATCACTGGTTTCCCTCACCCCATAAAAACATCTCAAACGCTACATGAATATCAGCTGCAGAGAGATACTGCCTGTATTGAATGTCACGAAGTGCAGGTTAACCAGACCAAAGATAGTATTCACGGACAATTGCTCGGTCAGGGTGATGTGGATGCTCCCACCTGTTCCAATTGTCATGATCCTCACACACAGCCTTATGTGGAAGAACTCAGCAAAACTGAGCATTCTGAAGTGTGTGCGAATTGCCACAATGGCATTTTCCAGGAATATGCAAACAGCGTTCACGGCGAAGCAATGATTAGGGATGACAATCAGGATGTACCTGGTTGTATTGATTGTCACGGTGTTCATACCATGGAAGATACCAGCACAGCTGAATTCCGCAACAGTTCTGTTTATCTTTGCGCTGATTGTCACACCAACGCAGCCATTATGGACAAATATGGACTTTCCACCCAGGTTCTGGATACCTATGTAGCTGATTTTCATGGAACAACAGTAACCCTATTCGAAATCACTGAACCAGGTCAAACTACCAACAAAGCTGTTTGTTATGATTGCCATGGTATTCACAATATTCTTTCTGTCAATGATCCCAGCAAAGGACTTTCTGTCAAACAGAATATGTTGGTAGCCTGCCAGAGCTGTCACCCGGATGCAACCACAAACTTCCCGGATACCTGGTTGAGCCACTACATTCCAGACAAGGATAAATATCCTATCGTTTATTATATAACCCTCTTCTACCAAATCCTGATCCCTGGAGTACTGGGGGGTATGGCAATCTTCGTGTTCAGTGACGCTTATCGCCGGCTTCGCATGAAATTCATTAAACCCAAACCTGTTGAAGTAGCTGATGAAGGTGAGGAGGTGATTAACCATGAGTGATCAAACCAAAATATACGAACGTTTTAATATTGCCAGACGTCTTGAACACATTTTATTGATCCTGTCATTTTCCACCCTGGCAGTCACAGGATTGATTCAGAAATATGCTCTTAACAGTGTCTCAATTACCCTGATTAGTTTCATGGGAGGAATTGAAATCGTTCGCATCATTCATCGTATTGCGGCAGTCACATTTTTCCTAGAAGGCATTTATCACTTCATTTTGATGGCTTACCTCCTGTATGTAAAAAGAAAAGAAGCCACCATGATACCCGGCATCAAAGACGGATTTGATGCAATTTATGAGTTATTGCATAACATTGGACTGAGAAAAGAAGGTCCAAAAATGCCACGCTATAATTATGCAGAAAAAATGGAGTATCTCGCCATGCTCTGGGGTTATTTCCTGATGGGATTAACCGGTTTTATGCTCTGGAATCCGATAATAACGACAAAAATATTTCCTGGTGAATTTGTTCCTGCTGCAAAAGTAGCTCATGGGCTCGAAGCTGTCCTGGCTGTATTGGCAATTTTTTTATGGCATTTCTATCATGTTCACATCAAAAAATGGAATTGGTCAATGCTCAAAGGATATTTGACCCATCATGAAATGGTTGAAGAACATGGTGCTGAATTAGAGAAGATTGAAATGGCAGAACCAGAACCAGAAATTGATCCGGTTGTTTACAAGAAGAGAATGAAGATATTTACTCCTGTATCCATCGTTTTTTCGGTTATCATGGTCAGTTTGGTTATATTCCTGGCGAATTATGAAGAAACCGCTATAACAACAATTCCACGAGTTTATGCTGAAGTGGATGTTTTCGTACCCCGCACACCAACCCCCATTCCTTCCCCTATCCCTTCACCTACTCCAGACATGATGGTAGCCAATACCTGGGACGGCGGCATCGATTACCTCTTTGAACAAAAATGTGGGCTCTGTCATGGCGAATCTGGAGGTTTGTCGGTAAAAACCTACAGCGGCATTATTCAGGGTGGTAACAGTGGCATGTCGGTAATTCCAGGAAGGCCAGACGAAAGCCTGATTATGCAAATTCAGGCTCCTGGCAATGAACACCCCGGGCAATTTAGTGATGAGGAACTTGAACGAGTCCGCATCTGGATCATAAATGGTGCTCGTAAGTAATTCACAACAGTAGATATTTGTGAGAGGAGTTTTTGAGAGGGATTTTCTCAAAAACTCCTCTTATTTTAATGTCTCGCAGGGAAAGATGGAAGTATGAATATAAATTTTATCTACCAGTCTAGCCTGGTTTTATTTCTAATTTTCTTATTGGATTTTCGCCAATATAATTCATCATCAACTTCATCAATTTCATCATGACGATGTTTGTTCTTTCGTTCATGTTTCTTCGCTGCTTCTTGTTTCTCACTATCAAACCATTGCGGGGCAGCGTTGGCAAATGTATAAAGATCAAAGATCAATGGATCCGTCATCACAACTGCCAATAATTCCTGGCACCTGGGACAAACTGTATTTTGCCCGACTTGTAAGTCTTCTTCAAACTTAATATCCTCACCGCAAGCAGGGCAGACTGCTTCGTACATAATAAAAACTCCTAAAAATCAATACAAACAAATAACATCAAAAGAAGTAAATACCTCTTAATTATTCAAATGAATCCATGATTACCAGGGAATAAGAAGCTCTTGTATTATGCAATAATTTGGTTCCTTTTTCGTCCGATGTAAAATTCTTTCTTAAAGTATGGATATTAGTCAATTTTATACCAATTTGATTCTACAACAAGCTTTCCTGCGAGGCAAGATTTTATCCCAAATTGTCACACAGATATCCGGTTAGTGAAACCTACAACTGGTGACAATTATGTCTATCCTGGTTGTTCAATGTTATGGATGGTAATCAAGCTTGCCCCGATTGAACTTGACTTTCATAATGAAATGAACAACGCTCAAGTAGAGGAATTTGAGCCCGAAAATGGCAATGATTGGGATAGCTGAAATTGATAACCACAATTTTTAATTAAGTGTGATAATAAACAAAAAAAGAAAAAAGGACAGGTGAATTAGAAAGAGAAATGAAAAAATTAAAGGTTGCCTTGCTGGCTAACGCCAAAGAAAATGCACCAAAATTTGAAGAATTACCAGATGATCAATGGGATGATCTGGATTCAACAAAAACCATTCTGGCAATTGTAGAGGCAATAAAAGCAGGGGGAAATGATTGTGAATTCTTAGAAGGAAACATAACACTATTAGATACCTTGGTTAAATATCAACCGGATATTTGCTTCAATATCTGTGAAGGTCATTTTGGGGATGGACGTGAAGCTCAGGTACCTGCCATTTTAGAAATGATGCGGATTCCATACACTGGCTCCAAGGTAATGACGCTGGCGCTAACACTGGATAAACCCATGACCAAACGCATTCTGCATTGGCATGAATTGCCAACACCTGAATTTCAGGTCTTTGAACGCGTGGATGAACCCCTCAATGACGATTTGAGATTTCCCTTGTTTGTAAAACCAAGCCGAGAAGGCACCGGCATGGGGGTCAGCGGAAAGTCGATTGTTAAGGATGAAAACGAATTAAGAGAGCAGATCGCAGAAATATTCAAACGCTATAAGCAACCCGCACTGGCAGAACGCTATATTGAAGGGCGAGAAGTAACTGTTGGACTGGTGGGGAACCTGGTTGGCCCGGCTGCTCGTCGCCTCCCCCATGATGAAAATTTATCACGTATCCAGAAAGGTTTGCATTTTTTTCCACCCATGGAAGTTGATTTAGAACCCTTTAAAGATACAGATGTAGTATATAGCAACCGTCTTAAAGTTGACCTGGCTGATCAGCTCAATTATGTTTGTCCAGCACCTCTGGATTCAGAAATGATCGAGGATCTTAACTGGTATACTGCAGCCGTCTTCCGCGTCACCGGTGCACTGGATGTTTCCCGTGTGGATTTTCGGTTGGATGCCAGCAATAACTTTAATCCATACATTCTGGAAATCAACCCCTTGCCAGGTCTTTCGCCAGGTATTTCAGATATTGTCATTGAAGCTGCTGCAGAGGGGATCGATCATCACGAATTGGTAAACATGATTCTGGATACAGCTTTACGCCGTTATGGCATTGATAAACCACGTAATATTACCTTTTAAGGATTAAATCCGTGAATTTGAGTAAGCAGAGAAAAATTTTTAAATTTCTCAGCTTTTTTATTAGCCCTTTTCAGCAAATTGAGTCCGGTAAAGATGGGCATATAATCCATCGACAGCCATCAATTCAGCATGTGTCCCGGATTCTACGATCCTGCCTCGGTCAATCACCAGGATCTGATCGGCTGCCAGTATCGTACTCAGGCGATGAGCAATTACAATGCTGGTTCTACCAGCCATGACACGCTTTAATGCGTCCTGGATCAGTGCTTCTGATTCACTATCCAGGTGACTGGTAGCTTCATCCAGCACCAGAATGCGTGGATCTTTGAGAATCACGCGAGCTAATGCAATACGTTGCTTTTCTCCACCACTCAGCCGATACCCACGTTCGCCAACAATGGTATCATAACCATTCGGTAGGCCCATTATAAAATCATGGATATTGGCGGCTTTGGCCGCTTTTTCTATATCATCCTGACTGGCATCCAGATCAGCATAACTCAAATTGGTGCGAATGGTGTCATGGAACAGGTATGTCTCCTGTGTGACCATACCGATCTGATCACTCAATGAATCCAGGTTAACATCTCTCACATCCATCCCATCAATCATTACCCGGCCTTCATTCGGATCATACAGCCGGGGAATTAGATAAGTCAGTGTGGTCTTTCCAGCACCAGAAGGTCCAACCAATGCCACCAGTTGACCGGGATTCACCTGAAAAGAGATATCCTCCAGAGCAGTGACCCGCGCCTGTGATGCTGCCTTTTCCTCATCAGATTTTTGTTCATCTTTTTCCTGGTCAGATAAAACCGCATCCACCTGATCGACCCTGCCAAAACGGCGCACATCAGTTAATCCACCAGAAAGATCATCGTAGCGAAAACAGACCTGATCAAATGTCAATTTACCATGGATATCCTTTAGAACAATTGCATTTTCTTTTTCAGGAATGTCTCTCGGCAAATCGATCACCTCAAATACGCGTTCAAAACTGACCATTGAGGTGGCGAATTCCACCGGTGCATTTGCCAGACCTTCTAAAGAGGAGTACAGACTTGTCAGATAAGCACCAAAGGCGACAATCGTTCCAATCGTCAATGCATCCTTGATCACCAGGTATCCGCCTAAACCATATACCAGCGCAGAACCGATCGCGCTCACCAATCCAATAATCACGAAGAAGGAAACACCAATCACTGCCCGGCGTATGCCAATATCACGCACCTGCCCGGCACGCTGTTCAAACCGGTTTACCTCAGTTTTTTGTCTACCGAAGAGTTTTACCAGGATAGCTCCCCCAATATTGAGGGTTTCGTTCATCATTGCATTCATCCGCGCATTCAGATCCATCGCCTTGTGGGCAATTTCTCTCAAAACATTCGCCAGACGTTTCGTCACAACCAGGAATATGGGCATAATGATGACGCTGACCAAAGTCAATCGCCATTCTAATGTGAACAAGACAATTAAAATCGCTACCGCCTGAATCACATTTGTAACCAGACTGACAATGGTGTTACTGATGGCATTTTGTGCGCCGATGACATCATTGTTTAAGCGGCTGATCAACTCCCCTAAGCGTGTGTGCTTGAAAAAATGTAAACTCATTCGTTGCAAGCGTTCATATAAAGCCACGCGCAAGTCAAAAATGACACCTTCACCTACACTGGCATTTAAACGCCGTTGAATAATTCTTAAACCACCACCCAAAATTGGCACAATTAATAAGGCTCCAGCTAACAATAGCAAGTTATCAAGATTTTTATCCGGCAGGGTGCGGTCGATTAATTCGCGCAGAATCAATGGTGAGATCAGCCCCAGAGCTGATGTCAGCAGAATTAACACCAACATCCAGATAATATGCATGCGGTATGGCTTTGCATAATCAAGGACTCTCTTCAATAAAGTTCTCGATACTTTTGGGGTCTCATTGCTTGCTTGAACAAATTGAGACCATTTCTGATGTCCCATCCCCATTTAATTTTCCTCCTTAGAAGCTTTACCAGGCTTTTGATTTTTAATGATTCCCCTGAATTTTAAACAGACTTTCAAATTGTGCTTTGATTATACTTTGCTTTTTTTAATGTCTCGACGAGTAAATTTTTGATCAATAATTCAACCTAAATTTTTTTAGATAATCATATTCAATATAATGAATATAGTATATAATGGTGACATCGGACACTGTGTGAGATGTGGATTAAGTTTTATAATCTGCACCAAGGATTTAAAAATGAGAGCCAATAAATTATCTTTAGATGTTGAAATACAGGAAGCAAACCTGTTAAAGCTTCTGGCGCATCCGGTGCGCATTGCTATTTTAAAAATTCTTAGCCAGGAAGAAGCCTGTGTGTGTCACATGGAAGCTACGCTGGGATACCGCCAGGCTTATCTCTCCCAACAGCTGGCGGTATTACGCGAAGCTGGCATTATCAGCGATCGTCGCGATGGTTGGAATGTTTTTTATCAAATCCAGGATCATCTAGTATTAGACATCCTGGATATCAGTGCAAAATTCTTACATTCAGCCAGTAGCGAAATCCCACTCAAACCAGTCATCTGTCCCTGCCCGAAATGTACTACCCTTCAAAACAAGGGCTCCTGTAGCAATCAAACCAAAAAGGAGACATCAAATGTTAACGATTAAAATATTAGGGGGTGGCTGTGCGAATTGCAAAAGACTCGAAGCTCAAACCCGAAAAGTTGTTGAAAAATTAAATATTGACGCAGAATTCATCAAAGTAACCGACCATAAACAAATTATGGAATATCCCATCATCTCTACACCCGGCCTGGTCATTAACGAAAAGGTTCTTAGCAGTGGAAGAATTCCAAGTGAAATTGAGATTGAAAGCTGGTTAAAAGTACTCTAGGAGGATTTGGTGGATTTCTCCACCAATTTTTTTTCGACTATAACATTCAAAATATTGAATATAAAATCAAATTTGGACAATATCTATGGACACTATCGTATCAACAATTGGGACTTTGTTAACAGCCGGTTGGTTGAGTCTACTGGATTATCTGGCTGCGCATGTGTTACTCTGTCTGGTACCTGCCTTTATTATTGCGGGATTCATGAGTGCCATGATTCCCAAGGAAACCATCACCCGCTTTTTAGGTCCAAAAGCCAGCAAATGGGTTAGTTATCCAGCCGCTTCTATTGGTGGATTCGTTTTGGCAGTCTGTTCCTGTACTATATTGCCATTATTTGCCGGTATCTGGAAACGTGGGGCTGGGTTAGGACCCGCCATCACATTCCTCTTCGTAGGTCCGGCGATTAATATCCTGGCAATCACTTATACCGGAGCAGCTATTGGATTTGATATTGCTTTGGCACGATTAATTCTCTCAATCGTTTTTGGCATTGTAATCGGATTGATCATGGCCTGGATCTTCCGTAAAGAAGAAGCGGATCGTAGCTCAGAAATGCAAAAAAACGGTGTTTTTGATCAGACAGCGGAAGTCAAGCCCGCTATTTGGTGGCTTTTCATTTTATTGGTTTTAACCCTGATTGTTGGCACATTACAGATTCCGTTACTTACTGATGTCTACTTTGATATGAGCCTACCCATCAATCCAGAAGGCAATATGATCAGTACACTTAACGCATCTAATCTGTCCATTCAAGGAGCGCTCTTAATCCTGATGTTGATCTTTATTGGACTCCTGGCATGGAAAGGATTTGAAAATATCTTTGACAGTTTCAATCGTTGGACCTATGCTGCTTTTGTTGCGATTGGGCTCACGATATTGATTGCAGCCCCACTGGTCGCTGTCACCAGCACTTCAATCGGTATCAATGGACGTTTCTTCGGTGAGGCAATTCTCTTAATCTTGATCGGGTTAGTTGCCAGCCGTAAATTTGATAAGGATGAGTTGGCAGGATGGATTTGGGAAACCTGGAAATTTGTCAAACAAATCTTTCCTATCCTGATTGTGGGTGTTTTTCTGGCAGGCATCGCCAGGGTGATTATTCCAGAAGCATGGATCCAATCCCTGGCAGGTAAGAATACCCTCCTGGCAAATTTTGTGGGTGTTATTTTCGGTGTTTTCATGTACTTCCCAACCCTGGTGGAAGTTCCGGTCGCAAAAATGTTCCTGGATTTAGGCATGGCACGAGGACCATTATTGGCATATCTGCTCTCAGATCCCGAGTTATCGATCCAATCGATTTTGGTTCTGACTGGTATTATGGGCAAAAAGAAGACATCCATTTATGTCCTCCTGGTTGCGATCCTGAGCACGCTGGCTGGCTATTTATTTGGAGTTGCGTTAACAGTGTTTTAATTCTTTTGATTTCAATCTGAGGGTTTGAAAACCTCTAACCTGCCTGAAATACCGCAGATATAATCAATAAGTGGTTTAGAATAACACCTCGCAGCATGACTTATAAATGAAACATATCCCCTGGCGATTTAAAGCAATTTTCATCTTCATGACGACAGTCCTGATATTGAGTGCATTTCAGTTAAATGTCTTTGCTGAGAGAAATACACAAGCACCATTTTTCTTTCATCCTAATCAGGAATCGTCAACCCCTACTCCAACTCCATCTGTAAATGCAGAGGAGGAAGACATTTGTGTTTTGACATCCGAAGATTGTGGGAATTCATCCGTGTCAAGCCCTGCCAAACCTGAGATGAATTTGGAAGTCAATCCATTTGCAGATGTTGTCATAATCTTGTTCTGGATGGAAGATTGTGCACATTGTGAAGAGGTGCTCGAAACAGTTTTCCCAGAAATCGAATTTCAATATAATGACCGGGTCTCGATTCTTCCAATAGTGCTAAAAGAAATTGAATCAGTCGATATATTCTATCAAATGGCTGAGAGGCTGGGTGTTCCGAAAAACAATATCGGCGTACCTCTGGTTATTATTGGCAGTCAGGTTTTGACGGGTAATCAAATCAAAGCTGATTTAAGTCAATGGATTGAAATCTATCTACAGCAAAACACAAAGACAATATTGGCGATCCCAGAATTCTCCGAACAGCTTCCGGAAGCTGTTCGAAGTAGACAGATCAACCCGGAGGATTTTCCAGGTGAAAATCAACCAGTCTATCGGACAACCGGAATGCGATCACTACCCCTATTACTCGCAATTGGTATTACCGTTCTGGGGGTTATACTGATTTTGGCTTATAAATTATTCAAACGATAATTATCTGATGTCACTCCATCGCTGCCAGAGAGTTTTCAATCTGGCTTCCAAACGGTCTCCAAGGGCATCTCCTCGTGCAGTGGTGACATCGTCTTCATTTTCAAAAACCACATACGGTACTTTGACACCCTGGATATTCAGGTATGCCGGATCATCCTTAGCCAGTTCATGCCAATCCACCTCTTTGTATAAACGCTCCAATTTTTTATCCGGTAATCCATGTTCAAGAATGCTGTCCGGTTTATCCGGATTAAATCTTGCCCGATTTTTGCGTAAAGATTCGTTATAAGATACATCCAGATACAGAATTGCCATTCGTTCAACAACATCTTTGGATAAATGCTGGTATGCCTCACGATAACCACCATGTTCGCTACCTCGCGAAAATTCAAGAATTGTCGTGTATGTCTGATGGTAATCAGGCACTCTGGTCACCTTCTTTTGATAATCAAAACACATGCGTCGAATGAGTAAATGCCAGAGATGGTTGCCATTAAAATAGCCCTGCTCATCACTATGCAAGCGCGGATATCCCATTTTCTGCAAAATGTCATCTTCTTCAAACCAGGTCCACAACATCGGAAAATCATCAATTTCCTCAAATTCGGCAATCATGAACCTTTTCTTTCGTTCTTCGACAGAACCGCGTTTCAAATAGTCGATCACTTCACTTTTGCCAGCAGCTGGACGGGCATTCAAAACCAGAATATCAAAAGTAGATTTATTTTTCATTTTTTTCCTTTAAGGCATACAATAGTAATTATTCAAGTTCTAACATCTTTAATCTCTCTATTGTGTTTTATTTTATATCAATTTATTTTCTTTGAGACTTAGACCATCAAAGAGGCAATATGCGCATCAAGATAGTAACCGACAGTGTCTGCGACATCCCCGATGAATTGATTCAGCAATATGACATAAAAGTTGTACCCTCGTACATTAATATCGGTGATCAAAGCTATTTGGACGGGGTGGAAATGACACGTAAACAATTTTATGATGGTTTGGATAGCTTTCCCCAACATCCCAAAACTGCTGCCCCAGGTCCAGAAACTTATCTACAAATCTTTCAGGATGCAGCTGAAGAAGGCTACGACCAGATTTTCTCAATCCATGTCGCCGCTAATATGAGCAGCATTTATAACTCTGTCCTTAAAGCAGCCAATCAATCAAAAATATCTGTGGTTGTCCACGATTCTCAACAACTTTCCCTTGGGGCAGGTTTACAGGTAATTACTGCCTCGAAAATGGCCTTGGAAGGGGCAAAGGTCGATGAGATCAAAAATGAAATAACCGATTTGGGAAAGCGTACCTACGTATATGCTTTATTAGATACATTAAAATTTCTGCATCTCAGTGGCAGGATCAATCTGGCCATGCGGGGTATCGGGTCCCTGCTTCGAATCAAACCTCTGATGACTTTTCATGCTGGCATTCCCATTTTTGAAAAGGTCAGAACGCGTGGAAAAGCAATTGAATGCATGTTATCCTATGTGCGCAATTTAGGACCTCTGGAGCATATTTCTGTTATACATACGCAGGCATTGGAAGCAGCCAAATGGCTTTACCAGAAAGCAAATTCTCTGATCCCTGAAAATAATCAACCTATTTATCAAATGGTTACACCGGCGGTTGGGGCACATGTTGGCCCGAATGGGATTGGGTTGGTTTGCGTAACCAGCTAAAGCTGATAAAAAACAAAATCAGGAAGATCCCAGCACCACTCAGAAATGGGAATGAAATCCGAACATCAAACATAATCCCTGCCCAAAGTGGACCGACAATTCTGCCCAAACTCATAAATGAATTCGCCAGACCTAATGCAGCTCCCTGTCCACCCCGAGCCTCCATGGAAACAAGCGCAGCGATTCCTGGTCTCAGCATGGAATTAGCAAGCACAAATAAACCCACTGTCAGATATAAGGTCAGATCTGAATAAGCCCAAAGCATGATCAAAAAACCAACCGAACTGCCAATTAATGAAGCCCTGATAACCAATCGTTCACCGAATCTGCGTGTTAACGGTCCGGTCAAAACACCCTGCACAAAAGTGGACATCAATCCGATCACCATCATCACAGATCCTACCTGAGCTGGATTATAGTCAAAGCGATGCTGGGCATACAGTCCAAAAATACCTTCAAAATTGGTTAATCCGAAAAACACCATAAACGACAACACCATCAGATAACCCAAGGGTCCGAACAATGACTGCCAGATCTGTTTCAGATCAAATCCCTTAATCTTCACCCCTGCTTCGCGTTCGGATTTTGGCAATGACTCAGGCAAGAAAATCAGGATCAGAAATAACGCCAACATGGAAAGCCCGGAAGCAACAAAAAATGGAGTAGAAAGCGATTCCCCCGCTAACAGACCACCTAATCCTGGACCCAATACCAGGCCCATACCCATGGCAGCGCCAATCACACCCATTCCCCCACCTCGGTTTTTGGACTCAGTGGTGTCACTGATATATGCCATAGCTGTTGGTAATGTGGCAGCGGATAACATCCCGCCAAGCGCACGGGCAGCATAAATCATCCATAATTCTGTGGATAATCCAAAAAGAACCAGCGAGATTGCATTTCCCAGTGCGCCAATGATCAACATTGGTTTGCGACCGAAACGATCAGAATAACCGCCCCAGATTGGTGAAAAGATGAATTGCATGATGCTGAAAATTGCCATCAACAGACCCAATCCTTTTCCACTGGCGCCAAAACTTTCGATATAAAATGGCAAAATCGGGATGACCATCCCAAATCCCATCATCACCACAACCAGGGTGAAAAATAAAATGGCTAAATTACGGCGATTATGCAATGGACTCCTCCAGATGTTGATCTACCCTGTTTTTTAGATTATCTAAACCTGCCATAACAAGTTGGATGGCTCTTGCTCAGGTTTTACCTGTAATCGTTCTTTCAAGAAGGTATTGCGTAAAGCAATTTTATTGTTACGCACAGCCATACCAATCGATTTTTTATCCCCCACCATCACCACCAGCTTTCTGGCGCGGGTTACAGCCGTATAAAGAAGATTGCGCTGCAACATCATATAATGCTGCATCAATAAAGGAATGATCACCACCGGAAATTCAGACCCTTGAGATTTGTGAATGCTGATGGCATAAGCATGCACTAACTCGTCTAATTGTACTGTCTCACAGGGCACCAGTCGTTCATCAAAATTGACCATCACAATATGGTTTTCTGTATCAATGCTGACGATCATTCCCAGATCTCCATTAAAAATCTGGCGGTCATAATCATTGCGGATTTGCATTACCCGATCACCAACTCTGAAAACTCTTGAACCATGCCGGACTTCCGCTTTTCGTGGATCTTCCGGATTGAGGGCATTTTGTAACCTTTCATTCAATTCGGTCACCCCACTGGCTCCGCGATGCATGGGTGTCAGCACCTGGATATCCCGGATTGGGTCGAATCCAAATTTGTTCGGCACCCGCTGACTGACCAGATCTACTACCCAATCCGCGGCTTTGATAGCGTCCGTCTCAGGGAATAAAAAGAAATCTGTCGAGTCTTTTGGAAATAATGGCATTTCACCGTTATTGATGCGGTGTGCATTCACAATGATGTAACTATCCTCCGCCTGCCTAAAAATTGTATCCAGGCGAATCACGGGGATTACATTACTTTCAATCAAATCACGTAATACATTACCTGCTCCAACAGATGGCAACTGGTCCATATCACCCACAAACAGGATATGCGAACCCACTTCCACAGCATTGAGCAGATGATTCATTAACAAAATATCCACCATGGAAGTTTCATCGATAATAATCAGATCAGCATCCAGCGGATTCTCACGATCACGGGCAAAATTAACACCTTCTGATGGAGTAAACTCCAACAAACGATGGATGGTTTTTGCCTGTAATCCTGTAGTTTCACTTAATCGTTTGGCTGCCCGGCCAGTGGGAGCCGCCAACAACACAGATGCATGCCGATCTTTCAGGAGTTGAATGATCGATCCGGTGATCGTGCTTTTTCCCGTGCCGGGACCACCCGTAAGGACACTTATCTTTTCGGTTAATGCAGTCTGAATGGCGAGTTTCTGTTGAGTCGTCAATTGAATCTGACTGGAGCGATCCAGAACCGAAAAAGCTAACTGCCAATTCACTTTTTTAAATGTTCCCAACCGATCCAGATTGCTTTGCAAGATACGTAAGAGTTTGTTGGCAACACCTTTTTCAGCATGATAAAACGGGGGCAAATATAGAACTTCTTTATCTGCGATAATGGCTTCCTGTGCAATCAGGTTTTCGATTTGAGCAGAACATAGTTCCATTGGCAGATCCAGTAAGGGAACTGTCTCTGCCAATAGTTGATCTGGGGTGGCAAAACAATGCCCCTCATTACTCAGATTCCCCAGGGCATACAACAATCCGGTTTGAATCCGCTCCGGTGAATCCATGGCCAGCCCTAATTTTTGAGCAATCTGGTCAGCTGTTTTAAAGCCTACACCAAAAATATCGCGTGCCAATTGGTAAGGAGTTTCCCGCACCACCTGAATTGATTTTTCACCATATTGCTTATAAATCTTGACTGCCAGGCTGGCGCTGACACCATGGCTTTGGAGAAACAGCATCACTTCCTTAATTTGTTGTTGCTCAATCCAGGCGGTGCCAATCAGATCCGCTTTGGAAGGCCCTATGCCAGGCACTTCCAGAATTTTTTCTGGGGTTTTATCCAGCACATCCAGCGTTTTTAATCCAAAAAAATCAACAATCTTTTTCGCTGTCACCGGTCCCACGCCCTTTATCAGGCCACTCCCCAAATACTTGCGGATTCCTTCCAATGTCGCCGGGTAGCGCACCTGATACGAACGTACTTCAAATTGACGTCCATATTGATGATGATTGATCCACACCCCACTTAATACCAGATACTCACCAACTTGCACCCCAGCCAGTGCCCCAACCACCGTGACCGGTTGGATCTTTCCCTTTGGAAGAATTTTCGCTATGGTGTAGCCATTTTCATCATTCTGAAATGTGATTCTTTCCAACACACCTTCCAGGGTTTGTGTCAAAAGTGAGTTGGCGTTATTTTCTCGTGTCATGGATTGATCTTACCAAAGAAATGAAGTCGATGAAAGAAAAAATAGGAACAATTTCTCTATCAATCGTTCGTACCATCTTGACCATATCATTCTATACATTATTGAATTTGTTTTTTTCTATCTCAAGCAAGCTAAGAATTTCCGGAATAAGAATCTTCCTCACACTTTGGAACTGTTTTGCGGATAATAGCGAGTTTAAATCCTCATTAATAATTGTCTGGTTCACATTTTTTCGAATGAAATTAATTAATTTTTCTAAATATTTATCCACAGGGGATCCTGTTCGTTCGGTTATTACTTTCAGATTGTATTGATAACCCTTCATAAAAAAATGATGGATATCATAAATATCCCTACCAGCTATAGATTGGTGTTGTTCATAACGATCCATTACTGCAACCAGTTTATTTGCGAACATGGTCTCGATCGTCTGACTATTGATTAACCTGTCAATTTCAGGAAAATAATGAACTTTATATTGATTCGCAGAAACAAAATTTGTACTGGCGGAGACTTTCAATTTACTTCTCTTTTCAACATCATTTTTATATTTAACCTGAAAGAATAAAGATTTATCAAAAGCCAATTTTAGTTCTAAACCCAGACTAGAAAATATTTTATAAAATTTCTCACGAATACTATCAACATTCGATCCTGGTAAGACATCAAAATCCAAATCCACAGAAAACCGATCCAGGTAACCTAACATGGCAGCACAAGTTCCACCCTTGAAAGCTAAGGATTGTGCCAGTAAAGGTTCATCAACAACTTCTATCAATAATCTATGTAACTGAGATTTGTGAATTACATCTTCTGGTCTAAGTTCGTATTCGGGCATAACCAATCTCTTCCTGAATCAATGTGACTTTTCCAAAATCAATCAGCTCAACAATATCAAAATGGTAACGTGGATTGTAATAAAGTATATCCGCAACCGCTCTCTCAGTTGTTGCAAAAAAACTACCCCCTTGATCAACAATCCCTGCTGGGTGATATAAAAAATCATCCTGCATTTGCCTGTACCGAAATACCCAATCCCCTATTTTTACCTTTTTCGATTTATTAGCAATAAATGTAAAATCGTACACAGTTTGGGAAATAATACCGGCTTGTGAAAGAATAGATTCGGTTGAAAGGTAGGTATAAGAATGTATGATAGATTTTCCCAAATCGATTGGATCTAACTCGTGAATGGGAAGAACAGAATACAATCCTTTATAAACAGGATATAAAATACCTTTCTTTAGATACCGAGATATGATGATATGTAGATGGTGGCGGTCTTCAATATTCCATAGAATTGCCAGGTCATTCGTATGGAAAAGTTTTCGATTTATTTCTAGTAATTTATTTATCCTATACATTTTTGTATAGAATAACACAACTCTAATATAAAATCAACCACTGGCGATTGCTTTTCTTTATCAACCATAGAAAAAGGGAGATTATAATCCCCAATAAAATTGAATTAATAATTTCTCATCCTGCAGCTTGAATCAATACATCCCGAATCCCTGGCCGGATTAATCGCATTGTCAATTCCCCCATTTCTTTCGGTGTACGTGGCATATCCATTTGTAACCAACGGATACTCATCGCATATACGCTACCGGCAATACTGGCGATGACAAAGTCCCAGGTTGTATCTTCTATGGATGGATAAGGTGCCTGATTTAAAGATTGCTTGATGACATCATAACAATACTTATGTAATTTATTCATCACAAGATTTGAAACTTCCGATTCAATTAACGAACGCAAAAATACAGCCTGATCGGCTACCTGTTCAAAAAATTTCACCGCCATTTTCCCCTGAATAATTGAATCCAGATAGGGTTGCATGTCATCCTTAAAATTTTTATATATTGAATCCAGATAATCTTCTAAAACTTCTTCCTTATTGCGGTAATGCAAATAAAAGGTGGGACGGGATACCTGAGCCTGATCGGTGATTTCAGCAATAGAAATCCTGGTAAATGGCTTTTCCAGCATCAGGGATAATACCGCTTCCTGCAGCCATTTGCGAGTTCGTCGCACTCTCAAATCTGTGGAGTCTTTCGTTGACATTTTATTCCTTTCTGTAAATTTATTTACAGGTCAAAAAATCTCATTGGACGAGCATGATTGACATCTGCTTACGAAAATTCTAAGATATTTATACATAATAACACTTCATTTGTAAAATAAAAGACAGTAGTAAATTTAATGATAGTAGCCAATAAAACCAGGTACATTCAACTGAAGAATGTATCCAAAACTTACTTTTCCCCAGCTGGAAATGTGAATGCCTTACATCAGGTAAATATGAGCATAGACCAGGGCTCATTTGTGGGTGTGATTGGCAAATCCGGCGCGGGAAAATCCACCCTGGTGAATGTTCTGACAGGTGTTGATAGACTGACAGAAGGCGAACTCTGGATAGATGGCTTTCCACTTCATCATACCAGCCAGGAGAAAATAACCCATTGGCGGGGAAAGACGATGGGAGTTGTTTTTCAATCTTTTGAATTACTGAACCAGATTAGTATCCTGGATAATGTCCTGCTGCCATTGGATTTGTGTGGTAATTATTCACGAGCAAGCAGTGTAAAACGTGCCATGCAGATCTTAGCTCAACTCGAAATTGCAGAACATGCCCAAAAACCTCCCGCTTCAATTTCTGGAGGACAACGCCAAAGGGTAGCCATTGCACGTGCATTAATCAATGATCCGCAAATCATTGTGGCAGATGAACCTACCGGATCATTAGATTCCCAAACCAGCATGGTTATCTTTAAAATATTCAAACAAATTGTTAAATCCGGAAAAACTGTGGTGATGGTTACCCACGATCAACAGCTGTTACCATTGTTTGATCATCTATTCTTATTAGTGGATGGCGTGATCAGGAAAGAAGCAAAAAGAGGGAAACATGCCTGACACGAATCAATTTCCACCTTTTATTAAATTATTGAATTTAAGCAAGATTTTTCAAGCTGCGTCCATGCAGTTTATAGCATTGAGTGATATAACCACAGATTTTCATCAAAATGAATTTACAGCGGTTGTAGGCAGATCTGGTAGTGGAAAATCTACTTTGATGAATATGATCACCGGAATTGATAAACCAACATCCGGAAGGGTCATCGTAAATGGCATTGAGATACATAGCCTTCCTGAAACCGATATGGCAAAATGGCGAGGTGAAAATCTGGGAATAGTTTTCCAGTTTTACCAATTAATACCTGTCTTATCTCTCTTGGAAAATGTCATGCTACCCATGCAGATCGCAGGTAAGTTCTCCCATACCGAGCGGTTAGATCGGGCTCAGAAATTACTAAACAAGGTGGGATTGCAAAAATATGCGCAAAAAAGACCTTATATGGTTTCTGGTGGGCAACAGCAAAGCACTGCCATTGCCAGGGCGTTGGCAAATGATCCGCCCATCCTTATCGCAGATGAACCAACCGGAAACCTGAGTTCGGGTGAAGCAGAAAAAATATTCAATATTTTCCAGACGCTCTCCTCCTCTGGGAAAACAATTATCATGGTTACACACGATGAAGACCTGGCAAAGCGTGCCAGACGGGTTTTGAAACTGGTTGATGGCAGAATAGTCAGTGAGAAAAGGCAAGCATCTCCTCCATCTCTTGGGAATCCAGAGGTGAAACCGTGAGACCGCGTTGGAAGAAAGTGATAGCCGATTTTTGGGAAAATAAAGCACGCTCATTATTGATCATTGCGTCAATTTCCATCGGAATTTTCTCCGTTGGTGTGGTCGGTATAGGCTACTTTGTCATTCCGGAAAGTATAGTCGCCACCTATCTCTCCACCAATCCATCCAATATTCAAATCCAGACTGAACCCTTTGATGAAGATTTAGTAAAGACCATTCAACGAATCGATCGAGTTAAAGATGTCATCGGTAGAACCACCATTTCGGCTAAAGTTAAACATCCTGAGAGTGGTGATTGGATGACCTTCAGCATGATTGCCATGGATGATTTATCTGATCAACATTTAAAAATTCTTACCCCCGCAAGTGGAAAAACCTATCCGGATGATAAAGAAATTCTGATCACAGAAGGTTCGTTGGAGACATTACCGGTAGTAACAGGTTCCAGCATTTTAATTGAACTGAGTGATGGCACGCAAAGGGAAATAAAAGTTGCCGGCACAGTATTTGACTATAGCTCGGATCTCGCCATCACGTTCAATGAACGCATAGGATTTACTTCGCTTGATACCCTGGAATATTTGTACCAACCCAAAAAATATAATGATCTTATTCTTACAGTCAATGGTGATCAAAACGACCTGACAAACATAGAAGAGGTTGCCAAACTGGTCAGTGAAGAAATAGAAAACAGCGGGCGCAGGATCCTTAATCAATCCGTAAACCTTTCCACCGATCAACCATATGCCAACTATACTAATGCCATCGCTGTGATTATTGGATTTATTGGCGTCTTCATCCTGATTTTAAGTAGTGCCTTAATTATCAACACCATGAATTCTCTCATGGCGCAACATATTCGCCAGATTGGGGTGATTAAGCTGGTGGGCGGGCAACGCAATCAGATCATTGGTATGTATCTCGCTTTGGTGGTTTTCTTCAGCCTGATTTCTCTTATCATCGCAATTCCTGCCAGTGCTTACGTTGGTAGATTCATGTGTGCCAATATTCTGCCTGTGTTGAATGGCAGATTATTAACCCCAAACTTATTTATCTATCTTCATGAAATCATCATCATTCAGACAATTGTCACGCTATTAATTCCAGTGTTAGCTGCCTTGAAACCAATCGTACAGGGAGCCAGTATCCCAATCCATAAAGCCCTGACATCGAATCTGATTAACCATGCCACAAGACCAGGCCGATTTGACCTGTGGTTGGACAATATTCGCAGCAAAGACGGCATCATCACGCTTGGTATTCGAAATACCTTCCGTCAGAAAGGCCGTCTGCTGTTAACCATATTCACTCTATCTCTCGGTTGTGCCATTTTTATTTCAGTTTTTAATGTGGAATTATCGCTAAATAAGCAGATTGAACGGGTCCTTCAATATAACCAATCAGATATTTTCATCAACATGGACCGAAACTACCCAATCGAAGAGATAAATCACCAATTACGACAGGTACCCGGCGTTGTAATGTCAGAAGCCTGGATGGCTACTTCAGCGCTTTTAAAAACCACCAGCACAACCGAAAATGTATTACTGGTGGGTCCACCGCAAAACAGTGCATTGGTGGAAAAGGTTGTAAATGTTGGGCGATGGGTGCGACCAGGTGAGCGATACACACTCGTGGTAAACGATGCTTTCTGGAACAACTATCCCGAACTAAAACCTGGAGATCAAATTGTTCTGGACATCAAAGGAGAGGAAGATTACTGGACAGTAGTAGGAATCTTCCATTACACCGGATTGGATCAAAAATATGCATTTACTTCTCACGACAACCTGGCAGAAATTCTGAACTCACCTTCCCATGCCATATCCTATCGGGTTGTAACCCGTGAGCATGATCTCGCCTATCAAATGAAGATCGCGAACGTAATTGATGAGCATCTGACTTCATCCGGTTACAAGGTAAAGTCAATTACAGCCCGTGAAGAGATTGTGAAACAGGGTCTTGAAAAGATTCAGGTATTAATTTATGTCTTGTTATTTCTCTCAGTACTAACAGGCATTGTGGGAGGTATAGGTCTGAGTGGAACCCTGGGCTTAAATGTATTGGAAAGAACTGCTGAAATCGGAATTTTGCGGGCAATTGGGGCATATGATGCCGTTATCACCCGCCTGGTTACTTTTGAGAGTTTGTTTATCGGATTGACCAGCTATGTCATTGGTATTCTGGCATCCCTGCCTATCTCTTTTGTATTGACCAACCTTGTCAATCAGGCGATTTTTGGCGCTGAATCGAAATTTGTCATCACCCCCAAAGGCATGATCTTGTGGTTTTTCATTTTAATCATTTTGTCGCTGGTTGCCAGTTACATTCCTGCTCGTAATGCTGCCCGACTCACCATCCGGGAGGTATTGGCTTATGAATAAAATAACTTTTTCTCTATTTGGGATCCATGAATGGAAATTACTGAAGGAAGAATTGGAGGGAAGCATGTATAAAAAAATTATATTGACCATCACAATATTGGGATTATCCATACTTTTAGGAGCGTGTGATACCTTTACGGCGATTACTACTCGCCAGGCTACACCGGTTGTTTATGATTCTGTTAAAGAAGATACATCCGGCTTGATCATTGCGGAAGGTGAAGTTGTTCCCAAAAACGATATTCAAATCATCTCAACCTCGAATGGCCAAGTATTGGAGGTTCTGGTTGAAGAGGGTCAAACCGTAGAGCCAGGACAGGTGATTCTCCGCCTGGAAACCCCGGTACAATTGTTGGCTGAAATGAAATCTTCTCAACTGGATCAATTAAAGGCCCAACAAGCGATGGATGATTTACTGTTATACGGGAATCTCCAGAAACAAAAAGCTTATCAAAGGGTATTGGACGCGCAAACAGCCAGAAGAGCTGCGCTGGCAGCCTGGGATGCATTCGATGAGGATCAATATGATGAAGACCTGGAAGCGGTCAAGGAAGATGTCATTGATGCCAGAAAAGAATTGGAAGATGCCATAGAAGACCTGAAAGATTTCTTGGTTCTTGAGGAAGACAATCCACAAAGAATGAACCGCCAGGAGGATGTGGATGAAGCTCAATTAGACTTGAATGAATTAGAGCGCGAACAGGCCGCACTGGAACAGACACACGAGCAGCTTCAATTGAGCCTGGCACTTACAAAAGCACAAGAAGAAACAGCCTGGCATGAGTATCGAAAATTCAAACAACAAGATGTTCCGGATGACCAATTTAAATTAGCGGAAGAACAGCTTGCCACCGCTAACGCAAGAATGGATGCGATTGAGGGGTCGATCGCAGATTTTGAAATTACCACGCCGATTGAAGGCATATTGGTTAAACTAGATGTTCAGGAAGGTGAATGGATTTACGCCGGGCAAATGCTTGCAGTCATCGCTGATTTTTCCACCTGGTATGTCGAGAGTACCGATACAAACGAGCTTGAAATTGTCGATGTCCAGCTCGGAGATACTGTGACATTGGAATTTGATGCCTTTCCGGATGAGACAGTGCGCGGTAGGGTCATTGAAATTAAAGATTTCCCTGTTATGAAATACAACGATGTAATTTATCCTATACGCATTGAATTAGTAGATAATGAGCTGAAGTTACGCTGGAAAATGACCGCGATAATAAAAATTGAAAGGTAGGTGACCTCAAAGTTTTTCTTTATTACTTACAACCCTGATGAAATAAATTGACAATGATGCTCCGGCATGTTATTCTCGCATTATTAGAAATTAGGGAGATTTATATGGAATTATCAGAGTCTGTACTGATGTATATTGGAAAAGTTCATTACAACGTTTCAAACCTGGAACGTGCAGCATATTTCTATGAAGAGGGATTGGGCATGAAAGTACTCGAGAAATCGGACCAATCCATCACCCTCGGAACCATAGCAGACCAAACTCTTTTGGTGCTCCATCGGGTTAACAATCCAACACCCCGAAAAAAAACCACCGGGCTTTATCATGTCGCGATTCGTTTACCCAGCCGGGAAGACCTGGCGCGTTTGATTTACCACCTCGTGAATAATCAGGTCGAATTGGATGGCGTGGCTGATCATGGAGTCTCTGAAGCATTATATTTAACTGGTCCTGAAGATATGGGCATTGAATTGACCTGCGACCGGGATTATGAACAATGGCCAATCGATGAAGAAGGTCAATTGGATATGATCACAGAAGAACTGGATTTGGACGACCTGATTTTAACTATTCAAGGAAAAAATAAAAAATGGACCGGGCTACCGGCAGATACTACCATTGGCCACATACATTTACGGGTTGCCGAATTGGAAAAAACAACTGAATTTTATACAACACTCGGGTTTGAAATTACACAGGCATATGGTGAGCAGGCACTCTTCTTTGCCAGTGGTGAGTATCATCATCACATTGGCGCCAATACCTGGCAGAGTGCCGGAGCAGATCCTCTTGCTGCCGATACATCAGGGCTAAATCATTTTGAGATCGTGTTGCCCGATCAAAATTGCATTGAAAATCTGGTAAAAATTCTTGAAGAAGCTGAAATTACCCTGGAAAAGACAGATGATGGTGTCTATCTGGTTGATCCGAATGGGATTCATCTCAAATTGGTGTCTGCAACCTGAAATTATTCAGAACATACCAACTTAATCCGACGCATACCACATGGCTTCTTCCACCACCCAGCCATAGATTTTTGATTCTTCAATTTCGACCAGCCACCAATTATATTTATCTACTACGGCAGGTCCATCAACAATCTTCAGCTTCATACCTGGTTGCAAATATCGCTTAACAGCACCAGTTAACGATGGCATCTCTCTTAAGCGTAAATCATTTCCGGAAATTTTTACAATTAACCGCCGACCTGGTTCGAACACTGGCGATCCTAAACCATAAGCCCAATCGTCCTGAAAATGGAGTGAATTTTCAACCACCCAGCCAGTAAATTCCGCCACCCGAACCTGCCACCATTTTTCGCCAGCCACCATTTCTGATTTATCTAAAATTCTAACTTTTTCACCAGCTATAAATTGCTTAAGATTAAATGCATCATGGCTTGGGGCATCTTTAAGCCAGTATTGGTTTTCAGATGGGAGAACAACATAGCGCCTGTTGGGTTTAAAAGCTGTAATGATATTCAGCCAGCCCACTAATTTAATCGGTTGTTCACTTTGGTAAAACAAACGTGGCTCACCTCCCTGAAGGTTTGCCAGATATATGGAGGAAAAAGGTTTCTTTTCTGATCCTTCCAGACGGGTAAAAGCAATCCGGTCGCCATCGGGTGACCAGGTTAATTCATCTATTTGGAGAGTTTGTTCTGGTGTCAAGAATTCGGTTTTGGTACCAAATACGAAATCATACAAACGAATGCCTTGACCCTGTTCCGATACAGCCATCATTTTTGCATCGGGTGACCAGGCATATATGGGATCGTCACAAATGGATGAAATCATTCGTAATTCACAATCTTCACCACTCATACATTGCTCCAGATCAATTCGATACATTTTGGATGCATCCTCTTTTAAAGGATCATTCAAACAAAAAGCTAGCTGTTCATCATCTGGTGATAATTGCGGAAGCACCTGTAGTGGTGACTGAATTTCCTCGGGTAGAATTGTTTGCCATTCACTGCCAATCGGAAAAATTTTCAATCCGGCGTTCTCACAACCAGCTGCGAGCATATGACCAGATTTTGATATAGAACTAATTTCACAGTTTTCATCATCCCCAAATGCTGAAACTAGAAAATTTTCTCTGGTCTGCAAATTAATTAATTTCTCCCCCACCTGAGCGTAAATCGTGTTTATTGAATGTTCAAAGATCTCATTTCCAGTGGCAATGGTTGTCAATTTTATTTGAAATGAAAGAGCTTCCAGGGATTTTTTTTCCAGATCATAAAAAACCAGATAATAACCAGCGGGCAACAAATTGATCCGCGAATCTATTCTTAAAAATGGCGTCGGTTCTGGAATGGGTTCAGGGGTAAACGTTGCTTCCCCAATATCTGGCGTTTCAGCTGATATTTCATTTTCAATCAATGTTGTTGTTCCCAATGTAAACACAGATGGATCAATCGTTATTTGAACATCTGGCGTTGCTACAGGCTGAACCCCACTACACCCCACTAAAATCATGAATATAAGGACAAATATCACCAACCTGCCAGATTTCACTGTCACCATTCCCATACACCCAATTCCGAATCAACTATCTATATAATCATGACACTTTTTTCAGAATATTCAATAGTGTTTAGTGAGCTTTGCAATCTTTTTTGAATCAATCCAAGTAGAAACTTCCTGTAGGTTGAAAAACTTCATCGCACATTAACCTGAATGGATCTTCAAGTGAGCTGCCATTTCAGGCAGGTGATTGGTGGTTATATAATCTACTTGCTTCATCCAATAATTGCGCATTGATGAACCAGGTGATACGCGCTGGCACCTGTAGTAAAAGTGTCTCTGCCCGTACTTCAAAGTATTCACTTAATTTTCCCCAGCGCTGTACCGCCAGAGGATGATCATCCAGATAACCAAAAGCACCTACCCGGATAGGTGGAATGCCTTCTTCTCTTGGTTCCTTATGCACCAAATCCAGATAAAGTAACGGGTCAAAACCCAATAATAAATCCGGAGCAATTTTGTGCAAGACACGCAGAGCCCAATCCGCGACTGAGCTGACGTTTTTCAGTTTTGGATCGTGTAAAAGCGCAAAATCGCCATCCTTCATCGGGGTGACATCCACTTCAATCTGATTTATCCCAGCCTTCAAGCTCAATTCCAGTCCAGCCAACGATCCAGGTGGAATTCGATGTTCGAGATTAGCTGCGTGTAAAATCAATTGAGTTATGCAGTTTTTCTCCTTCTGTAGATAAGAATTATTCCGGCTGCCAGACATAAAAAGAGAATCCCCAACCCAATAAAGAATATTTGTATCAGACTTAATAATGAGAGGTAATGCAAAGCAAGATTCGGTAGAATCCAGGTTGCAAACAATCCATTCCATAGAATATGGGCAATCAGTGGAAAAGATGAAAACACCATGATAAAAATCACCAGATTGAGAATTTTTATGAAATTCTGTTTTAGATCCATCACAATCCAATTCTGGAAGGTGAATAACAACAAGGTGATTGTTAGTGAAATCAACGTAAAAACGCCATTAACTACCACCAATTGGGTTGGACTGATTACCGTACTATATGAATAAAGTTCTTGCCCAAAAGTTATGTAAGCGACATGGAATAATACCGAATACAAAATCGCACCAAGCACCAAATTCAACCAGCCTTTGGGTTTTAATCGCCACAAGAGGAGTGCCAACAACAACAAAGCTAAACCTGCTATACCGAACCGGACCAACCGTTCCCGGCTCAGTTTTGATTGTTGTATATTCTCCAATGCATTTTGATATTCTCGTACAGTCAGATTTGGATCAGCATTGGTTGCTTCTTCGGGCAAAGGCTGACCAATTGCGGTAGCATAGACAGCCAATAATTGTGATTGTTGTCTGCCAGTTTCATTCTTAAGTTCATCCAGGGTACTCCTGGAAAAATTGATCATTTCAGTCAGCACGCGACCTTGCGTGGTTGCTGGTAAATTAATCCCTGATAATGCTGCCAGAGTTGGTGCCAAATCCACCATGGATATATCATCATACACGCCAGGCATAATTCCTTTACCAACCATGATAAAAGGTTCAACCAGGGTGATTGGATCGTGCCCACCATGCCCACCCTGATCGATATGTCCATGATCAGAGCTGATTACCAACACATCTTTTGAAAAATCTAATTCTGCCACAATTTCAGCCAATAACGCATCCACCCGGTTGGCTGCGTGGTCCCATCTGGGATCTTGTGGACCACCTTCATGATGTCCAGCGTAATCCACCTGATCCAGATGAATCATGATCAAATCATAGTTATCTGATTCCAGCCATGGAATTGCAGCATCCACCACCTGCCGATCCGCTTTTTGATCCTCTTTCGGGGTGAAAAAGCCTATATCCAGCGCATCTGCAGGAATCAATTTTTCAAACCAATAATATCCTGATACCGCAGTTCGTAACCCATGCCGTTTAGCGGAGCTAAAAATATTATCCTGGGTTAGTGGATAAAAATTTTCATATTCAAGATTAAAAGCTGGTGCATCACTCAAATACGGCCAGGCTCCGGTTAATAAACTACCATAACCAGGAGATGAATAGGAAGGTGTCCGGGAGTTCATTTTTGCGCTTGCCCCCTGGTTTCGCAATTGGCTTAAAAACGGCATTACCTCGGTTTTTTGAGATGTGTCATATCGCAATCCATCGACCAGAACATAAACAACCCGCTCCACCATTGGCTCCCCAAATGAACGACCAGGAACAGGAGGTTTCGCTGATAAAGGAGAGCGATACTCATACAGATTATCCATTATTTCCAAAGCAAGATAGATAGCCCCTGTACCTATCATGAGTGCCAAAACCAAGTATACAAGAAATTTCAAAGTGTTTTTCATATCAGCTCTCAATCATTTAGGTAATCAACCTAGAGGTTAAATCTAACATATCATAGTTCGAGAGACAAATAAAAAGCTTACATTAATTAACAAAACCTGAGGATTTCTTTTTATAATAGAATAAGAACAATATCAGGAAAAGTTCAGAACAAATTTTGATTGAGATTGGTTATGGCAAAAAAAAATGTTCGTGTCATTCTAAACCCAAGTGCGGGATCAAAAAATCCCCCCTTGCGAATATTCAATAATCTTTTCCATCAGGCAAATATCGATTGGGATCTGGTCATCACCAAAGAACGTTGTGATGGAATCTGTCTGGCAGAAAAATCTATAAAAGATGATGTTGATATCGTTGTCGCTTATGGTGGCGATGGCACTGTCATGGAAGTCGCCAGTGGATTGCAGGGTACAGGTATTCCCATGGCCATCCTGCCTGGGGGCACAGGCAATATTTTATCCATTGAGCTTGGCATTCCGCAAAATTTACAGGAAGCCTGCACGTTGATTACCCACCCTGAAAAATCACGTCTGCGGTCTGTAGATCTGGGAATTACCAATGATCAGACAGTGCCCGCATTTGCATTACGGGCAGGCGTGGGGTTGGAAGCAGCCATGCTGGAAGGTACCGATCGAGAGCTAAAAGAACGATATGGAATTTTTGCGTACATAATGGGTGCTACGCAGGCATTACACAATATTAAAGAAGCACAATACCACCTGATTCTCGATGATGAGGCAGTAGAATGTTCAGGATTAACCTGCTTAATTGCCAATGCTGGCTATTTTGGCGTTCCAGGACTTGTTCTGGACCCCAAAGTAAAAATTGATGATGGGTTATTAGATGTATTCGTATTGCGTAAGATGGATCTGATGCAATTATTTTCTCTAGCAGCTACCATTGTCGGTGGAAATGAACTGAAAGATCCAGCTTTACACTGGCAGGTGCAATCAGTATCCATAGAATCCGACCCGATTCAGTCAACTCAGGCGGATGGTGAAATGTGGGGACAATCACCCGTAGAAATAAACGTTAAGAAAGATGCATTACAGGTATTGGTGCCTGCATAAATTTATCTGGTTATTGTATTGATTGCATAACAAATATGAGTTGGGTTTCGTTTTCAACAGCACCAGGGATGAATTGCCGAACCCAGAAATCAAATGAGCCTTTTGGCATGGGACTGCGAAATATTTTTCCAAGAAGTCCAAATGGAATCAAGGTTAAATTATTTATAAGCAGAACCTTCCAACTGTTCCATGAGATCTTGAATTGTTATAAAAATGAGAGATAATAATCATAACAGGCGGTCATGCCCTCTCCGGGCACCTAATAAGGAGCACCTCACCAGGTGCTCTATTCATTTATCACTTTCTTTTCTTTGTTAAAGGGACCGGTTTTCTTAACCCATCCAGTAGATGCAGAAATGTTAACCCTGGGTGATTTTTCAACATTCGGGGACCAGCATAGCGCATTACTACACGTATCTTCTCACGCATGGACTTTTGATAACAGTGAGTGGGACAATTGGCACAGGTAGTTTTCTTTTCCTGGTACGGGCATTTTTCCAGTCTGCGGTGGGCGTAGTCCTTAAGTGCCTGACAATCATCGCATAATTCATTCTGGTTTTTATGTTGATCATGACAATATAATTCAATCATCAAATCTATGGTTTTTTGTTCTCGTTGTATTCTAGGATGCATGGATCTCCTTAAATGTTGTGTGAAAACTCCAAACTCCAACACCATTCGTCTGTGTAAATTCATTTTCTAGAAATTTTCCAATTTCATCCAATGTGATAAATACTTTGGTTGCTTGTGCGAGCAAATCAGGTGCATTCGTGGTTGCAACAGCCAGGCAGACCAAATCTGCAGCAACTGCCGATGCAATTCCTAACGGTGCGTTTTCAATCACCAAAGCTTGTTCCGGTCTCACTTGCAACTGTTGTAACAATAGCTGGTAAGGTTGAGGGTGGGGTTTGCTGAAATGAACATCTTCTGAGGATACCAAATCAGAAAAATAGTCACGAATGCCGGTTTTAAATAACAATTCTTCAACCACCTGCTGTGTGCTGCCCGTAGCGACACCTAGCTGATAGCCAAAGCCATGTAGCAATTGAACCAATTCTTTTGCTCCATTCACAAGACGCGGAGTAAAGGCTTTTAAAAAGAGTTGATCACGATAATCACTGACTTTCTGCCAGGTATCTTCATCAGCATCAATTTGACGCTCTTTTATCACCGCTACCAAAAGATCCTTTGAATTTCTTCCTTCGTTGATTAAAAAATATTCTTCAGGGATTTCGATATTTAATTGAGTTTTGATCGCCGCCCGCCATGTCCGTGCATGACACCGCATCGAATCAATCAAGACCCCATCCAGATCAAATAAAATTGCTCTATTCACTCACATAACCCTTCGAAAGCATCACACGATTATACCCTTATTTAATCTGGAATCACTCATAAAAATTCTAAAGATCCAAAAAATTTACGTTTTTCCACCCTGTGAGATCATTACTTGCTGGAATCAGTGCTGTTCAAAATCCTATGGCAGGTATGACTTAATTTTTAATAAGGCTTCACTTTGAGGTTCTATCGCTATTTTCCAGAAAGCGACCTGGGCTGAGGTGGAAGGAATCCGGCGATGTTGACCTATGTAAATATCCTGTGAAAGTTCGAGATCATCAATTTTAACGATCGCGACCTGTTCTTTGACTATTCTTTGTGCCACCAGCATCGAAACAAAACCAACCCCAACTCCTTCCTGTACGGCAAAAGCAATCGCTTCGGAATTTCCCAGGGTTAAGATCTTATGCAGATCACTGATATCAAATCCCTTTTGGGCTAATCCATCGCGTAGCACCATGTACGAACCTGCTGAATGTTCCCGCAGGATCATATTTGCTTTGCGTAATTCATCCAGTTTAATACTTTCTCTGCGTGTCCAGGGGTGATTTTTGGGAACGATCAAAACCAGAGGTTCTGTAATAAATTTATAAAATTCAATATCCGGGTGGTAATTAAATACACTGGAAAGCATAATTTGTGCTTGGCCTTCATTTAAGAAACGCATTGCATCAGATCGGTTAGTAACTGTTATGCTGGCTTCAACTTTTGGGTACTTCTTAAGAAAGTCAGCCATTAAGGATGGAAGAATGTATTTTCCTGGTGTGGTGGTACAGGCAATCCATAAATACCCATACACCTCTTCCTTTAACGTGTCCATCATTTCGTCTGCCCGGACAGCAGCCAAAACCAGATCACGAGCCATTGGTAAAAGGGTGATACCCGCTTCAGTCAGTGATATTTTTCTTCCTGATCGTAAAAATAATAGCATCCCAAAATGAGTTTCCAGATTTCGAATATGCTGTGTCACGCTGGGTTGAGACATGTGCAAATGTTTTGCAGCTTGTGAGAAATTTAATGTTTCTGCTGCTGCCAGAAAAACACGTAATTGATGCGTATCTAACATATGGGTCTCCAAATTTACGATGATTTTATTCTATCATGATTCTAAGATTGATAAGTATTACTTATGGATTGAGTAAAAACAATCAAATATTTCATTGTGATATATGACACTAACAGATTAAAGGATTCTTAATTATTATTATTCTTGAATAATTTTCTTTATAGTGCAGTATCTTCGATGGATGAATACTCCGAAAATTCAAAAAATCATGATTTATCCAATTCTCATGAAGAAAAATTATTGAAGGAAATCCCATGAGAAAATTAATTACATTACTGCCCCTCTGCATGTCAATACTTTTGTTTGGTGCTTGCACAGCCAAAAGCACCACAACTTCAGTACCTGAAGAAACTGAGGTTGCCATTGCACAGGCTACACCAACAACAATCATACCTGCTGCAGCTGAACCTGAAGTTAACAATTGTGTAGTCTGCCACACTGACAAACAAATGTTAATTGACACAGCCATTATTGAAGAAGAAGATGCTCATGGAGCTGAATCTGAAGGCGTTGGCTGAGGTGGCTCTGTGGCTCCGTTGGAGCCTTGGGAAAAAGTGATTATTGGCGAAGGGTTTTTTATTAATGTTCACGGTCAGACCACCTGTGTTGCCTGTCATGCAGGAGATTCATCCACACTGGATAAAGAAGCTGCCCATGCAGATATGATTGCAGCGCCTGATGCTGATCCTCAAAGAACCTGTGGAAATTGCCATAATGAGATTGTTTCCACCAGTGCAGACAGTTTACATGTAAGTCAGGCAGGATATTTCCAGACGATGTATTCACGAAGTTTACCTGAAAACCATGAAGCATTAGGTGAAATGTTCGGTAATCATTGTCAATCCTGCCACACCACCTGTGGTGATTGTCATATAGCCCAACCCGATAGTGTTGGTGGTGGCTTATTAGATGGCCACGAATATGTCAAGACGCCTCCCATGACCCGCACCTGTACGGCCTGCCATGGTTCCCGGGTTGGCAATGAGTACATGGGCAAAAACGAAGGAATTCCCGGTGATGTTCATTTCCGCCAGGGACGTATGAATTGTGTTGCCTGCCATGATGGTGCCAGTATGCACGATTCCGAGGGAAGCAATCATCGCTATGAAGGCTCACAAGGACCAAGCTGTGAAAGCTGCCATGACCAGGTTGGAAGAGCGACCGATACGATCATACAGCATCAAATTCACCAGGATACCCTTTCCTGTCAGGTATGTCACTCTGTGACCTACACCAGTTGTGATAGCTGCCATGTGGCGGTTAGCGAAACAACCGGTAATCCTTTCTTTAAAACCTCAGCTACCTATATGACATTTCTGATTGGACAGAATCCACGACAAACAACTGATCGTCCTTACGAATACGTACCAGTTCGACATATACCAGTTGACACTGAAAGCTTTGCATATTATGGGGAAGATTTGCTCCCCAACTTCAATTTACTTCCCAACTGGGCTTATGCAACCCCACATAACATTCAACGCTTTACACCTCAGAATGCAACCTGCAATTCATGTCACGGGAATGAAGAAATCTTCCTGACAGCAGATAAAGTGAAACCAGAAGAATTAGAAGCAAATAAAAATGTTATTGTTGAATCAATTCCAGGAGAAATACCAGCACCATAAATTTTGTTAACAACAACTGAATGATCTTCAGTTGAAAAAAATTGAATAGAACCAAAAGTGAAAGGAAATATATGTCTAGAAAAATTTATTTACCTGTAGTATTACTTGTATTGTTTACCCTCTTGCTGGGCGCTTGTTCTCCAGCTCCTGTGGTAGAACCTGTTGTTGAAGAACCAACAGCTGTCGTTGTCGTTGAAGAACCTGTTGTTGAACCTACTGAAGCACCAGTCGTTGTTGAAGCTCCAGATTTTCAAGCCCTGTTTACTGAAATCATCGGAAATACAGGCAAAGAAAAATCCTATAGCACAATGTCCGCCGACGCCCTCAACACCGAATTGATCGAAAATCCTGATCTCTTTGTCATCGACGTGCGTGAACCATCCGAGCTGGAAGAAAATGGACATGTTCCTGGCGCTGTCAACATCCCGGTAAAAACCCTGGCTGACAACCCTGCTTTATTACCTGCAGACCTTGATACGCCAATTGTGGTTTATTGCAAGAGTGGCACCCGTTCCACCTATGCATGGACCATCCTCAACTTGCTTGGTTATACCAATGTCCGCAATATGACAGCCGGTTTTGATGGTTGGTTAAAAGCCGAATTAGGTGTGGAAGATGGTCTGGCTCCCGCTGAAGAAATCAGCACCGCCAACATCGCCGATGAAAAGCTTTATGCCGCAGTCAAAGACTTCGCCAACAATCCTCCTGAAGGTTGGGCATCTGTCAAAAATACAGATGTTAATGAAATGCTCATCAATGGAGAAGATTTCGTATTAATTGATGCCCGTCGCGCAGATGAATATGAAGCTGGTTATGTTGACCCTGCTGTCAACATTCCTTTGGAAGAAGTAATGGCACGATTGGACGAGATCGATCCCAACACCAAAGCTGTAGTTTACTGCAAAAGTGGTATTCGAAGTTTGATCTACACAATTGCCTTACGAATGAACGGTTACACCAATGTTCTCAGCATGAGCGGTGGTTACCTCGGTTGGCAGGCTGCTGAATTACCGGTTGTTGGTGCAGCTCCTGATTTCAAAGCCTTGTTTGCCAAGATCATTGCCAATCATGGTGCGGATAAATCATACGGCACCATGCCAGCTGATGCATTAAATACTGAATTAATCGAAAATCCTAATCTGTTTGTTATTGATGTGCGAGAACCTTCTGAATTAGAAGAAAATGGTCACATTCCAGGTGCAGTCAATATCCCATTAAAAACATTGGCTGATAATCCTGCATTGTTACCCGCCAACCTGGATGCTCCTATTGTAGTTTATTGCAAGAGTGGCACCCGCTCCACTTATGCCTGGTCCATCCTCAACTTGCTTGGTTACACCAATGTCCGCAATATGACAGCCGGTTTTGATGGTTGGTTAAAAGCCGAATTGGGTGTGGATGAAGGTTTGGCTCCAGCTGAAGAAATCAGCACCCCCATCATCTTTGATGAAAAATTGTTCGCCGCAGTCAAAGACTTCGCCAACAATCCTCCCGAAGGCTGGGCTAGCATCAAGAATGTTGATGTCAACGAAATGTTGGTCAATGCTGAGGAATTTGTTTTGATTGATGCTCGCCGCGCAGATGAATACGAAGCTGGCTATGTCGATCCCGCTGTCAATATTCCATTGGAAGAAGTTATCGCTCGCATGGGTGAAATTGATCCTAACACCAAGACTGTAGTTTACTGCAAGAGTGGCATTCGCAGTTTAATCTACACGATTGCTTTACGCCTGAATGGATACAATAATGTCCTCAGCATGAGTGGTGGTTATTTAGGTTGGGAAGCAGCTGAATTACCGGTTGTAACCCCCTAATCAACTCAGTTTCTTTTATATACAAAAGCCCGGATCATTTGGATCCGGGCTTTTTATATATCTTGCTGCTTTCTTCTTCCGGGACCATTCCGCGATTCCCAAGGTAAACCTGAACACAATACATGATGATAAACAAACCCATGGCAATCGAGACAATAAAAATCGGTGTGATCAAAACAATACTGAAAATTAAAAATACCCACAGAAAGATGGAGGTGAACCAATACAAACCCGGCTTCTGATATAACAAACGAATACCATTTAGTAATGCTAACCGCATAATTGGTTGTTCCTGTTCCACCAAAAAAGGCAGAGTAAATGTTTGTAAAACCAACCAGATCGCCAGCATGACAATATTGGCTGCCTGAACGCCCACACTGAGGGCATAACTTTCAACGGCGAAAAAGAGTATGTTATAAATAAAAATTACGGGTAAAAGAATTGCTGGTAGAAACCAGCGCCAGCTGCTAATCAAGTAACGTTTAAATCCTTCCAGGTAAATTTTCCAGGAATAATTCGTCTCATCAACCACCATGATCCGAATGGAATGCGCCAGTGCCAGGGTGGCTGCTGGTAGTGTAATAACAGGCAATGAAAATAAGACCCAGGTAACATTAAGAACAATCAATCGTCCCAACTGATAGAAACCCTCTTTAATCCCCCACCATAACGCCAGCGATGCATATTTCATTTGATCCTCCGCAATTTGATTATTGTACCTTTAAAGCTATGCATTGCTAATTGTTTTTACTTTCTCAGCCCGCAGCCATAAATCCCCATCATCTGAATCGCGTTCAACAACTCCACGAATGAGATACGGTCCACTGGAACGAAGAACCTGGCGGTATTGTTGATAAACGGGAGGGAAGAAAACAACTTCCAACATGCCTTCCAGATCTTCAATACTCATGAAGAGCATTAGTTCGCCGCGTGCAGTTCTGGCGCGGTGAGAACTGAGCCGCAAACCTGCTACAACGATGGATTCTCCGATTTGAGATTCAGCTTCAGATGTGGAGATCACACCGGCTGATTGTATTTGATCTTTGACCAATTCCAATGGGTGCACATCCACACTCAATCCCAGAATCTTTTCTTGAGCCTTAGCTCTTTCTGCCAACGTCCATTCGTCCGTTTGTCCTTCATTCAACTGCCAATCAAATAAGGCTAATTGATCTTTCCGCCAGGAACCCGATGAAATTAACCTTAGAAGGGTGGGAATGCTTCCCAATCCAACCAACCCACCAGATTGAATTAAATTTTCTACCTCGCTTCGGCGTGGATCAACCCGGGTGAGAAAATCATTCAGGCTGGAGAAAGGTCTTTGCTTGATGATGCGTTTCTGCGTTTGATGCGTCAGACCATATACCTGGTCAAGCCCCATATATAGCACTGCCTGCCCTTGTGGGTAGCAGACTGAAAAACGCTTAGCACTGTGATTGATGTGTGGTGACCGCACCTCCAACCCCATGCGCCTTGTTTCGCTCAAATACACTCGCTGTGAATAATATCCACCGCCATTTGCCAGTACCGCCGCCATAAACTCGGCTGGAAAATGGGTTTTACACCAGGCAGCCTGCCAGGCAACCCGTGCATACGAAGCTGCATGCGCTTTGGGAAATCCATAACCGGCAAAAGCCGCCATCATCTCCCAGACCCTTTCTGCTGTTTCAATCGGAACATCTTTTTTCTGAAAGCCCTCCAAAAAGCGTGCTCGCAAAGATTTCATTTGTTCGCCCGGGTCAAAATGAGACATGGCTCTACGCAACAAATCCGCGTCTGCCAGGGATAACCCACCCACTTCGTGGGCAATTCGCAATACTTGTTCTTGATAGAGGATCACACCATAGGATTCAGTCAGCACAGGCTCCAGGATGGGGTGAAGATGCTCCACCTTTTCGAGTCCTTTGAAGCACCGGATAAAGGCATCATGCAACCCTCCTCGTAATGGTCCGGGCCGGTAGAGCGCCAGAGCTGCCATGATATCATCTGCAGAATCTGCTTGAATATCCTTCAATGTAGCCCGCATACCAGGAGATTCGATTTGGAAACATCCAATCGTCTGTGCATTGCGAACACGTTCGGCTGTTTCTGCGTCATCCATAGGGATCTGTTCCAAAACCTGCATGGGGTGTTTATACTCAGTCCGCCGCCAGGAATAAATCATCTCTGCCACATCTCCCAAAACGGATAATCCCCGGATACCCAATAAATCGATCTTCACCAATCCTAAATCTTCCACGCCATCCAGATCCAACTGGGTAATGTGGAAATCTTTGGATACCGATCGTAGTACAGGCACCCAATTGGTAATGACTCCCGGTGCCACCAACACTCCACCAGGATGCATGGAGAGATGACGGGGTTGTCGTAGGAGCGCTTGAGCTTCTTCAAAAATCTTCTTAAACTTGGGATAGGCTGTTTTCAACCCTGCAAATGGTTTTTCTTTTTCTTCTTTCGATAAACGCTGAAACCCAGCGTAAGGCAATTGATTCACAAGCTGGCGAACTTCAGTGACAGACAACCCGTATGCTTTGGCTACTTCACCCAATGCAGAGCGTGGGCGAAATCGATTGATCGTACCAACCATGGCGACCCGATCGGCCCCATATATGTCAAACACATGTTGAATGACCAGATCCCGCCTTCTTGAACATAGATCTGTATCGATATCAGGTGGGGATGTCCGTGCCGGGTTCAGAAAGCGCTCAAAGAATAAATTTAATCCCAAAGGCTCCGGGTTGGTAATTTCGAGACAATAAGCCACCAGTGAAGAAGCAGCCGAACCGCGCGATGAAAATGGCACACCTTGCTCGCGGGCATACTGTAGCAATTCTTCCACAATTAAAAAGATCGGCTCATATCCACGCGCAGCGATGATTTCCAGCTCATGATCCAATCTCGCCTGTATTTGGGGTGTAATCTTCTTATAGCGCTTCTTTGCGCCGGATTCAGCTTTTTCTCTGAGCACCTGCTTAACTGTCTTTCCAGGAGGCAGAGGCACTTCAGGAAAATGCACCTCTCCAATTGGCAGCACCCAACCACACCTCGCAGCCACTCCGACAGTATTTTGAACCGCCTCGGGTATCCAATGAAAGCGTCTGATCATTTCTTGCGAAGTGGTGAACAAGGATCCAGATGGTGCAATTTGATCTTTGGAAACATCCTTTAATTTGCAGTTTTCTCGCATGGCACTGAGTGTTTTCTGTAAATCCGCCTGATCGATTGTCTGATAATAAATGGATTGCGTGGCAACAACAGGTATTTTGGATTTAGCAGCAATCTCTGTTACCCGCCTGCAGTGTATCTCCTGATCAGAATTCTGTTGTTGGATTTCAACATACAATGTATCCGGATAAATTTCGCTCACAATTTTCAACCATTCAAGCGCTTTCGATGTCTGAGCAGTCTGGACAAAGAAATCAAGGATGGAACGCTGTCCACCACTCATTGCAATCAATCCCAAATGATGCTGTCGCAAATCATCTACACTTAAAATTGCGTGTTGGTCGCCACCTTCCATCATCAATTTACTGCTCAAATTACATAGATTTGACCAGCCTTGTCGATTTTGAACCAATAAAACCAGCTCCCCCCTCTGATTTTGCCATTCGACATCGATTGTTAATCCATAAATCGGTTGTAATCCAGCTTCCTGACAGGCCCGGGTGAATTCAACCACACCACTCAAACAGCGGTGATCGGTCATCGCCAGGGCTGACATGCCATTCAATTTGGCAGTATTCACCAGATCGGTTGGCGATATCAGACCTTCCAATAAAGAAAAATGAGAATAGGTATGCAGGTGAACAAAACCGGAATTATCTAAATTACTCATTGTAAAGTTTAACTATGTCCTTCAACCAAAGAACCAGATTAATCCCTGGAGTCTTATCGGAATAAACTTACTTGCTCGTTGTTGGGCCCGGGGCAATCCCCATCAGAATCACCAATCGCTCATGGCCAATATTTCTCACGCCATGTATTATAGTTGCCGGTGCCAAAACCACCATGCCAGCTGAAGCTGCCTTCTCCATATCACCAACCACAAACAAACCTTCCCCTTCGAGCACAAAATAAAACTTGTCCTGATCTGCATGCTCATGAACTTCCTGAACCTGACCAGGTTCCAGGCAGTTCAACCCTAACATCATACGTTCACTTTGAAAAAGAGTGGTCTTATAAAATTTTTCAGGGTTGAAGGCAACCGCATTTCGGTAATCCAAAAAATTGTTTTCCATAGCACCTCGATTTTATGTAAATACGAAATTTTATCACAGCCCAAAATCCAAATTATTTGAGCTTCTTTTTATGATTATAGAGGATTTAAATTTTTTTCTTCTGCTGTTTCGAAATTAAGATTTCCATCTAAGAAACGGGGTTTAACAAACCGGATTTCTTTTATAGACAGGGTAATCCTGTTTGCCAATACAAATTCATCTGGAATGCGCTCCTTTTCTGCTTTTTTGGCCTTTAAGTGCCGTGGTTGAATCGCTTCTGTTAATTCTTTCCTGCTGTGGTGATTCATCATATGCTCCCTCTCGGATTCTAAAATTCATCCTAGGGTAACAATCTTTTTGATGCAACGTTATTTCCTAAAGTAAGATTTTTTTTGATGCAATGGTACTATTGTGTCAATGGTACTATTGACAAATTCGCCTAACGGAATATAATACAAATAATACATAAACCTTTGAGCAAGAGAAGTACGAGAAGTCGGGTGTAATCAGAGAGTCGTTATTTGGTGTGAATGCGGCAGCATAGATTTTTCCGAATGGGCTTGTGTCCGTTATCAGTGAGGTGCATATGATGGTATGCAAATGAGTGGATGATTTTTATCATCAATTTGGGTGGTACCGCAGAAGTTTTTAAAGCTTTTGTCCCTTTTCAGGGACAGAAGCTTTTTTTATTCTTCCCAAGACACTCAACATAATAAAAAGAAAGGAGTTTTCATCCCATCATTGATGAAAATATGTGGCGAATATGCTACGACCGAGTTGTGAGAAAATTGAGAAACTGGCTAAGACGTACAATACAATCCCAATTTGCAAGGAAATATATGCCGACGTGATCACACCGATTACACTGCTGCGTAAGCTTTCGCAAATCAGCCGAAAGTATTATCTGCTGGAGAGTATTGAGGGCGGTGAAAAGTGGGCACGATACTCCTTCCTGGGGTTTGATCCCATACTTCATGTGACGTGCAAAGATAGTATTGTAACCATGGAAGGTGATGAGACAAAGATTGTTCAGACCGAAAAGCCCCTTGAGGTATTGAGGGAGCTATTGGCTAAGTATCGGGCACCGAAACTTGACGATATGCCTCCTTTCACGGGGGGGCTTGTGGGGTATTTCGCCTACTCGATGATTGGATATGCTGAACCGATTTTAAAAATTAAAAGCGATGATTTAAACGATTTCGACTTGATGCTGTTCGATAAAGTCATCGCCTATGACCACCTGAAGCAAAAGATTTGCATTGTGGTGAATATGAATACCGATCATGTGATGGAAAACTATGGCAAGGCGGTATCGGAGATTGAGGGCATTATCCGCATCATCACCGATTCACAGCCGCTCCCCAAGCTGCGTACGTACGGAAAAGCAGATTTTTCATGCAATGTATCCAAGGAAGCTTATTTCGCGATGGTGGAGAAAACCAAGGAATATATCCGGGACGGCGATATTTTTCAGGCGGTTATCTCACTTCGGTTTGAAAGTGAGTATCATAGCAGCTTGATCAACGCTTATCGCGTGCTTCGCACCACCAACCCCTCCCCGTATATGGTGTATATGAACATTAATAATGTTGAAATCATGAGCACATCCCCCGAAACTCTGGTTCGCTTGCGGAATGGAAGACTTTGCACGTTCCCGGTTGCTGGTTCCAGACCAAGGGGCGCTACGCCGCAGGAGGATATCGCGCTGGAGCAGGAACTGCTGCAAGACGAGAAGGAGCTATCGGAGCACAACATGCTGGTGGATCTGGCGAGAAATGATTTAGGTAAAATTTCGAATTTCTCTTCTGTGAAAGTGATGGACTATATGATGATTCACCGATACTCCAAGATCATGCATATCGCCTCCTGCGTGGAAAGCGAGATACGCGACGATCGTGACGCCTATGACGCGATTGAAGCCATCCTGCCCGCAGGGACACTATCGGGGGCGCCTAAAATACGTACCTGCGAAATTATTGAGGAACTGGAGCCCGAGGCGCGCGGTATTTATGGCGGAGCCCTCGGTTATGTGGATTTTACCGGCAATCTTGATACCTGTATTGCCATACGCATGGCCGTGAAGAAAAACGACAGGGTCTACGTGCAGGCTGGCGGCGGGATCGTAGCCGATAGCGTTCCCGAACTGGAGTATGCGGAAGCGGGAAACAAGGCAAGAGCTGTTATCAACGCAATACTTCATGCAAGCGAGGTGGATGACGAATGATTTTATTAATTGATAACTACGACAGCTTCTCCTATAACCTTGTGCAGCTTGCGGGTGGTATTAACACTGATATTCAAGTGATCCGCAACGATGAACTGACAACAGAGCAGATCCGCGCGCTGCATCCTTCGCACATCATCCTTTCCCCCGGACCGGGCTACCCCAAAGATGCCGGCGTATGTGAAGAGGTGATCGCAAGCTTTAAGAGAGAAGTGCCGATTCTGGGGGTCTGCCTGGGACACCAGGCAATTTGTGAGGTGTTCGGCGCAAAAATCACCCATGCGGTTCAGTTGATGCATGGGAAAAAGAGCAACATTCATCTTGAGAGCACCAGCCCAATTTTTCAGGGATTGCCCACAACAATTGAAGCAGCCCGTTATCATTCGCTGATTGCAAAGCGGGATACCATTCCGGGCGAACTCGCGGTCATTGCCGAAGATGACATTGGCGAGGTGATGGCGGTCAAGCACAGACAGTTTGATGTCTATGGATTGCAGTTTCATCCGGAATCTATTTTAACACCGAAAGGCAACGTAATCATGCAAAATTTCTTGCGTTTGGAGGATGGTCGTAATGATTAGAGAAGCTATACACCGCGTCATTGAAAGAGAGGATCTCTCATTTGAAACAACCCGGCTTGTCATGGACGAGATCATGCAGGGACTGGCCACCAATGCGCAGATCGCAGCCTTTTTAACGGCATTGCGCATGAAGGGTGAGACCATTGACGAAATTACCGCCTGCGCGAATGTGATGCGGGAGCGCTGCACCAAGCTTCCACATACCGGCGATGTTCTGGAAATTGTAGGGACCGGCGGAGATGAGTCCTATACCTTCAACATTTCCACCGTCGCCGCTTTTGTGATCGCAGCAGCGGGTGTCCCTGTTGCCAAGCACGGCAACCGCAGTGTTTCCAGCAAGTGCGGAGCGGCAGATTTACTCGAGGCGTTGGGCGTCAGGCTGGATCTAACTGCACAGCAAAGCGGGCAGGTCTTGGAGCAGGCAGGCATGTGTTTCATGTTTGCACCTGTCTACCACGCGTCCATGAAGTATGCAGCTCCCGTCCGCAAAGAAATGGGCACACGCACCATCTTTAATATATTGGGACCCATGGCGAATCCGGCAAGTGCCACGATCCAGCTGCTGGGCGTATATGATGAAAAGTTGGTCGTGCCGCTGGCACAGGTGCTATTGAATCTGGGTGTGAAGCGTGCGATGGTGGTTCATGGAAACGATGGACTCGATGAAATCTCGCTGATCACCACAACAACCGTGTGTGAAGTGAACGGTGGGCAGTTGAGCGAATTTACCCTGGATCCCCGCGAATTTGGCTTTACGCTCTGCACCCCCGATGAGTTGGTGGGTGGGGACGCGGAGGAAAATGCAGCAATTGCGCAGAGCATTCTACAGGGAGAAAAAGGCCCGAAGCGCGATGTCGTGCTTCTCAATGCGGCGGCGTGCCTGTATATGGCAGGCAAAGCCGATCAACTATCCAGCGGGGTCGCGCTTGCAGCGGACATAATCGACAGAGGCAAGGCATACGAACAGATGGAAGCGTTCGTCAGGGCAACCAAGGAGGTAGTGCAATGATATTGGACGCCATTGTCGCCTCGACAATCAAACGGGTAGCCGCCGCTCAAGAAGCGATCCCTTTAACCGAAATGTTGCAAAGGGCATTTGAAATGCCGGCGGGGAATTTTCGATTGGAAGCTGCTCTACGTGGGCCAGATATTTCCTTTATCTGTGAAGTAAAAAAGGCATCTCCATCCAAAGGGGTGATCACGGAGGATTTCCCATACCTGGACATTGCCCGCGAATACGAGGCAGCCGGCGCCTGTGCCATCTCCGTTTTAACCGAGCCCGATTTCTTTCAGGGAAGCAACCGATATTTAAGTGAAATCAGACAGCAGGTCAAAGTACCGCTGTTGCGCAAGGACTTTACCGTCGACGAATATCAGATCTATGAGGCAAAGGTGATCGGTGCCGATGCCGTGCTGTTGATCTGCGCGCTGCTGGACACTGATACCATCCGTCATTATGTTGAAATCTGCAACAGTCTGGGGCTTTCTGCGCTTGTAGAGGCTCATACCGCGCAGGAGGTGGAATCCGCCGTTGCCGCCGATGCGAAGATCATCGGGGTTAACAACCGAAACTTGAAAACCTTTGAGGTTCATCTGGAGACCTGTGCGGCCCTTCACCCCCTTTTGCCGGAGGGAGTCCTGTTTGTCGCTGAAAGCGGCATTCAAACCGCGGAGGATATCGCCATTCTCCGTCAAGCCGGAGTTGATGCGGTACTGATCGGCGAGACATTGATGCGCAGCAACGATAAAAGTGCAACGCTTCAAAGATTAAGAGGAGAGGGTACGCCATGACCAAAATAAAAATCTGCGGGTTAAGCAGAGTGCAGGATATCAGAATCGTGAACGAAGTACTGCCGGATTATATTGGGTTTGTCTTTGCAAAGAGCCGTCGGCAGGTCAATCCCCAGCAGGCACAGGAAATGAAAGCCTTACTGGATCGACGGATTTTATCGGTAGGTGTATTTGTTAATGCTGAGCCAAGTGAAATTATTAAGCTGTGCAAGGATGACACTATTGACATCATCCAGCTGCACGGAGACGAGGATCGCTCGTATATGGACACACTCAGAAATGAGGTTTCCAATCGGATCATCAAGGTGGTGCGGGTGCAAAGCGCTGGCCAGTTGATCAATGCACAGCTGCTGCCCTGTGACTACCTGCTGCTCGACACCTATCAAAAAGATAGGTACGGGGGAAGCGGGAAAAGCTTCGACTGGTCGCTGATTCCGAAACTGCACAAGCCTTTTTTTCTGGCAGGCGGTCTATGCGCGGAAAATATTGCTTCCGCAGTTGACGCCATGCATCCATACTGTCTTGATATGAGCAGCGGCGTGGAAACCGGTGGAATCAAAGATCGGGATAAAATTAGAAAGATTGTTAGAATGGTTAGGAGTGAGATTTAGATGCAAAAAGGACGGTTCGGGATACACGGCGGGCAGTTCGTTCCGGAAACACTGATGAACGCGGTGATAGAGCTGGAAAAAGCCTATGCGTTTTACAGCAAGGATGCACACTTCAACAGGGAACTTGACGATCTGTTGAAAAATTACGCGGGAAGACCGTCGCTGCTTTATCATGCCGAAAAGATGACGCGCGATCTTGGCGGTGCGAAAATCTATCTAAAGCGAGAGGACTTAAACCATACAGGCTCCCATAAGATCAACAACGTGCTGGGACAAATTTTGCTTGCGAAAAAGATGGGGAAATCGCGCGTCATTGCTGAAACAGGCGCAGGGCAACACGGCGTTGCGACAGCAACTGCAGCCGCTTTAATGGGCATGAAATGCGATGTTTATATGGGCAGGGAAGATACCCAAAGGCAGGCGCTGAATGTTTTTCGCATGGAGCTGCTGGGTGCAACGGTACACTCTGTAACCAGCGGCACGCAAACACTCAAGGATGCCGTGAATGAAACGATGCGCGAATGGACAAACAGGATAGAGGATACGCATTATGTGCTCGGTTCGGTCATGGGGCCGCATCCGTTCCCAACAATTGTGCGCAATTTCCAAAGTGTTATCGGAAAGGAAGTACGCCAGCAGATTTTGAAGGCCGAAGGCAAGCTGCCCGACGCGCTGCTTGCCTGTGTGGGTGGCGGTAGCAATGCGATAGGCTTGTTTTATGAGTTTATTGGTGATGATTCCGTTGCGCTGATTGGTTGTGAAGCCGCCGGGTTAGGGGTTGACACCCCCAAAAACGCTGCCACAGTAGCAAATGGAACACTCGGCATTTTCCACGGCATGAAATCGTACTTCTGCCAGGATGAATACGGTCAGATAGCCCCGGTCTATTCCATTTCGGCAGGGCTTGATTACCCGGGCATAGGCCCGGAACACGCCAATTTACATGACACCGGCCGTGCCCAATATGTGTCGGTGACGGACACGGAGGCTGTCGAGGCCTTTGAATATCTTTCCAAAACAGAAGGCATAATTCCCGCCATCGAGAGTGCGCATGCTGTGGCTTATGCCCAAAAACTGGCGCCGACCATGAAGAAGGATCAGATACTAGTCGTCAACCTCTCCGGGCGCGGGGATAAGGATGTTGCGGCTATTGCAAAATACAGGGGAGTGAAGATTGATGAATAGAATCAGAAACGTATTTGCAAACGGGAAAGCCTTCATTCCCTTTGTCACGGCTGGCGATCCGAATCTAGCAATCACAGAGCGGCTTGTGCTAGAGATGGCTGAAGCGGGCGCTGATTTGATTGAGCTGGGCATTCCCTTTTCCGATCCGGTGGCCGAGGGCATTGTGATTCAAAAGGCAGATGAGCGTGCCCTGGCGGCAGGAACCACGACCGATAAAATCTTTGATATGGTTCGCCGTATCCGCAACAAATTGGACATCCCTTTGGCGTTTATGACCTATGCCAATCCGATATTTGTTTATGGGGCGGACAAGTTTCTCGCCAACTGCAGCGCCTGCGGCATTGATGCCATTATCGTGCCGGATGTGCCCTATGAGGAAAAAGGAGAACTCCTTCCTTCTTGTGAGAAATACGGTGTTGCCTTGATATCACTGATTGCGCCAACCTCGAAAGAACGTATCGGTATGATTGCCTCTCAGGCGCAAGGGTTTGTCTATTGTGTGTCCTCCTTGGGTGTAACGGGCGTCCGCAGTGAAATAACGACCGATATCGCCCAAATGATCGCCCTCGTAAAGACTGCACAGAACATTCCTTGCGCAATTGGATTCGGCATTTCCACGCCCGAGCAGGCAAGCACCATGGCGAAAATTGCAGACGGGGTTATCGTTGGCAGTGCGATTGTAAAACTGGTCGAGCAGTACGGAGAGCACTGTGTGGGACCAGTTCGGGATTATGTGCTTAAGATGAAACGTTCCATTTCCGCATGAAAGAACTTGGCGCGAAATAAGAGAGGGAGTCTATTGAACGCGGTTTGAGGAATCAGGTGATTGATTTTCGTTATTGATTATGCTATTCTATTTGCAATCGTTTGCGCAAACGTTTTCTTCATGTGAAAGACATTTTTTCATGGCAACTATTCGGGAAGTCGCTCAACTGGCAGATGTATCTGTTACTACTGTTTCACACGTGATTAACCGTACCCGTTTCGTCTCGGAAGAGACAGAAAAGCGGGTCTTATCAGCCATGCAAGAGCTAAATTATCGTCCCAACACACTGGCCAGGTCATTACGTCGTGGAGAAACACATACCATCGGATTAATCGTGCCTGATTCTGCCAATCCTTACTTCGCTGAAGTTGCTCGATTGATGGAGAAGCAAGCTTTTAAAGCCGCTTACTCCACCATTCTTTGCAACAGTGATAATGATCTGGAAAAAGAAAGAAGCTATACAGAAGTATTAATTAACAAACAGGTGGATGGGATTATCTTCATGGCCTGCGGAGATGACATCCTTTCATTGGAAGAATTGGTTTACCGCCAGATACCATCCATTGTTGTTGATCGTTTTTTTGCTCAGGTGGACGTTGATTCAGTGGTCAGTGATAATTTTCAAGGTGGTTATCTGGCAACTGATCATCTGATCAACAGCAGACACACGAAAATTGCCATCATTCGCGGTCCATCCAATATCAACCCCAGTGCCAGGCGATTTCATGGCTATCTTCAGGCATTGCAGGACGCTGGCATGACCAGTGAACCAGATCTGATCAAGAGTGGGGATTTTCACCCACAGTCAGGGTACCAGGCAGCCCAAGAACTGCTCAAGCTTCCAGAGCCACCCGATGCAATTTTCGCCTGTAATGACCTGATGGCTATCGGTGCATTACACGCTGCATACGAAGCTGGTATCAATGTACCGGATGAACTTTCCATCATTGGGTATGATAATATTGAACTTGCTGCGTTTACACAACCAGCACTGACTACGATTGCTCAACCCATCCATTCTCTCGCAGAACTATCTGTCCACCTTCTGCTGGAACGGATTGATCATCCCGATTGTCCTCCAAAACATGAGATCCTTTCGAATCAATTAATCACCCGTTCGTCCACAAGGAGACTTCAATGAAGAATAAAATTCTGGTCATAGGAAGCATCAATTACGATCTTGTGGTATATGCCCAACGCCACCCCATTCCAGGGGAGACAATCCTTGGAAATCGTTTTTATACATTTCCCGGAGGTAAAGGTGCCAACCAGGCCATTGCTGCAGCACGCTTGGGAGGAAATGTCCAGATGGTTGGACATATCGGAAACGATGCATTTGGGCAGGAATTATTACTGAATCTCAAGAAAAACCAGGTTGAGACACAATTGGTTCGTAAAGTAAAAGAACCCACCGGTACAGCGTTAATTACTGTGGATGCAGCCGGCGAAAATACAATTATTGTTGTGCCGGGTGCCAATGCAACTTTAAAGAAAGCTGACATCGATGAATTGAAGGATACCATTCGTGAAGCAAAGATTCTGCTATTGCAGTTGGAAATCCCGCTGGAAGTGGTGATTCATACCATCGATATTGCCCATTCGTTTGGTACAACGATCATTCTCAATCCAGCACCCGCTGCCCAAATCCCCATTGAGACTTTAAGAAAAGTAACTTTCATCATCCCCAATGAATGTGAATTAGCTTTCTTGTCCGGAAAAGAGACCGACACCTTCGCAAATTGTCGTCAGGCTGCCAATTATCTCTTCGCTTTGGGATGCCAACAAATTATCCTGACTCGTGGAGAACATGGTGCCTATTATCTCAGCCAGGATCAACAAATTTTCGCACCGCCGTTCAAAGTATCTGTGGTGGATACAACTGCCGCTGGTGATGCCTTCATTGGTGGACTTGCAGCTGCTTTAGCGGAAGACCTGGAATTGCACACAGCTTTATTCCGAGCCAGCGCAGCCGGAGCACTGGCAGTTACCAAAGCAGGCGCACAAACCAGTTTACCTGATCGGATCAAATTGGAAACATTTCTTAGCAAACATCAACAGGAGGTAAAAACAACAAAAAATCAACTTGAATCAAATCAAAATTATGCTGAAATTAAAAGGAGTAAAAAATGAAGAAGTTAGTATTTGTGATGATCGTAGTTTTGTTAGTCGCAAGCCTGGTAGGTTGTGCCCCAGCTGATCAGGCACCTGCTACTGAGAAAGTTGTGTATCTCATCAACGGCGCATTAGGTGATAATGCCTTTTATGATTCCGGCCAATTAGGTATGGAAAAAATAAAGAGCGAGTATGGTGTTGAGATCCGCACCATTGAAACCAATTTTGATGCAGGACAATACGAGCCAGCTTTACAAGCAGCAGTCAATTACGCTGATGTGATTTTTGTAATTTCCTACGGTTTTGAAGATCAATTAATGGCATATGCAGATAAATATCCGGACAAAATTTTTGTCAACCTGGATACAGTTGTAAAAAATGAAAAGAGCACCATCACCTCGGTTGACTTCATAGAAGAAGAATCTGCGTATCTGGCAGGCGTGGTAGCGGGTTTAACCACATTGGAAACAAGCATTCCTGGTATCAATCCCAATAAACTCATTGGTGCAGTAGGTGGCGATGTGGACCCTGTCATTCAGGCTTTTGTTTTCGCTTATACGAATGGAGCACAATCGATTGATCCGGAGATTAAAGTTGAGACAAAGTATCTCGGAAGTTGGGATGATACAGCCAAAGGCAAACAAGCTGCTTTACAGCTTTATGATATGGGTGCCGATGTTGTCTTTCAGATCGCTGCCGCAGCAGGCATTGGTGTTTTACAGGCGGCTGGAGAACGTGGTTTATACGCAATCGGCGTTGACACCAATCAAAACGACATCGTACCCGGTCATGTTGTCGCCAGCGATATCAAAGATGTCGGGAAAGCCATTTATGAAGTATTCAAGAGCATTAAAGATGGTTCTTATAAACCAGGTTCAGTTCTTGAATACGGTCTTGCCACTGGTGGTGTGGATATCGACATGACCGCTCAGGTGCAGGTTTTACCGCAAGCAATGCAGGATCAGGTGATGTCTGTCCGCCAACAAATCATGGATGGCTCACTCAAAGTTGAAATCTACAAAGGTGAATAATCATCAATTGATTTGACCACTCCACCTTGCGAAGAGATTGGTTTTGACAAATTCATATCGGCACACTTCGCAAGGTGGTTTTTATAATGATTGCAGTATTTTATTGGTATAGAAACGATATCTGTTTGCAGAATAAGAACCAGGATTAATTAATGGAGAGCATATAATGCAGGTCCTTATTGAAATGAAAGATATTATCAAAGTCTTTCCTCCCAACGTTGTTGCAGTTGACAATGTAACAACTGATTTTCGCAAGGGAGAAATTCACGCCATAGTAGGCGAGAACGGGGCAGGAAAAAGCACTTTGATGAAAGTGTTCTATGGTCTTGAACAATTCAATCAAGGTGAAATCCGCTATCTTGGTCAAACCGTCAGGTTTCAAGAACCGGGAGAAGCAATTGCCCGCGGCATCGGGATGGTTCATCAAGAAATTCTCTTAATACCACAATACACTGTCTGGGAAAACATTGTGCTCGGTGCAGAACCAATCAATTTTCTGGGTGTGATTGACCGCCAACGTGCACGTCAAATGGTTCAAAGTAAAATTGATGAATTTCAATTCAACCTCGATATCGATGCCAAAGTGGATGACATTTCAGTCGCAGCGAGACAGAAAGTAGAAATTCTGAAATTGTTGTATCGCAATGTATCAGTCTTAATCCTTGATGAGCCAACAGCTGTGCTTACACCCCAGGAAATCCCACAACTTTTCAATGAACTACGTCGATTAAGGGATCATGGCCACACAATTTTATTCATTTCCCATCATTTGGAAGAAGTGCTGACACTGAGCGATCGGATCACAGTGATGCGAAAGGGTAAGAAAATCGCCACAGTTCAGGCTGAAGAAACAACCAAAGAAGAATTAGCCGAAATGATGGTCGGAAGAGCTGTATTATTTACATCACATAGAGAAAAAAGTAATCCGGGTATGGAAGTATTCTCAATTGAAAATTTGACATATGTGGATGGTACCCACCACACTCGTCTTGAAAATATTAATTTCCACGTTCGCGAAGGTGAACTTGTTGGCATCGCAGGTGTGGAGGGAAACGGCCAATTTGAACTGGTCAATTCAATCATGGGATTAATTAGAGTAACCCAGGGAAAAATTAGCGTTAATGGCTTCGACATCACGAATGCTGAAATTCTGGAACGCCGCCGGTATATTTCCTTCGTATCCCAGGACCGTGGGAAAATGGGCGCTGCTGTGAAAGCGTCCATCCTGGAAAATGTAATGATGACCCACCACCGATTAAATCCTGATTTTACAACCTGGAAAGGATTGATTCTCAATGATCAATTTGCCCGTCAATTTACCCGTCAAATTGAACAACAATTTGCTGTGGTGATGGGCAATCAGGATAATCCCTTCCGCTCACTCTCCGGAGGTAATCAACAAAAAGTAATTTTAGGTCGGGAATTGTTATTGGACACTCCCTTTTTGTTGTTGGATCAGCCAACCCGCGGTCTGGACGTTGGATCGATTGAATATGTTCATGAAACCATTCTTAAAATGCGTGAATTAAAACGTGCCATTCTGTTAATTTCAGCAGATCTGGAAGAATTATTCAGAATCGCAGATCGTATTCTGGTCCTGCATCGCGGTAAGATCGCTGCTGATTTACCCACTGATCAGACCAACATTGAGCAAATCGGGTATCTGATGTTGGAAGGAAAGGAGAAGAACCTTGCAAAGGAAGCTAATTAGCGGGATCAGCGGCATTCTGATCGCTTTGTTGATTGGTGCAGTAATCATGCTCTTCCAGGGTTATGAACCCCTTCAAACATATGGTGCCCTGTTCAACTTTTCTTTATTCGGATTATTCCCCCTGGCAACCACACTACGCAATTCTGTACCGTTAATCTTAACAGGATTATCCGCATCGGTTGCCTTTGCCTCCGGTCCCATCAATCTCGGTCAACCAGGCCAATTATTGATGGGTGCCCTCTTCGCGACAGTTGGAGGGTTGTATCTGGATCTTCCTCCCTGGTTGCTAATCCCTGTGCTCTTACTCCTATCCATGCTAGGCGGCGCGCTTTGGTCGGGGGTTGCAGCCATGCTGCGAAAATGGTTCAACATGGACGAATTTATAACCACTTTGATGTTGAACATGATTGCTGATTTCTTTACCTATTGGGCAATTTCTTATCCTTTCTTCGACCGCAGTGCTTATTCACCAATGACCCCTCAAATCAACCTCAATGGCTGGCTGCCCATCTGGGGTGAATTCAACTCGAATGTACTCGTGATGATTTTAGCGTTCGTCGTGATTTATTTTGTTTTCAATCGTCTGACAGCCGGATATGAATGGCGCATCACCGGACAAAATTCACTTTTTGCCCGATTGGGCGGCATTAAAATCGATAAGAATTATGTAACAGTGATGCTTGTGACTGGCGCTTTGGCGGGACTGGCAGGTGGACTGGTTGTAATGGCCGGCCCGCACCGATTTCTCAAAGGTCTGGGTGCCAATTATGCCTGGGACGGCGTCATGATCGCCGTGGTAGCAAATAGTGGTTTGTGGGCAACACTACTGTACGGTCTATTCTTCAGCGCCATGCAAACCGGTTCTCTCGGAATGGAATTAATCACCGCTGTACCCAGAGAATTCATTCAGGTTTTGCAGGCTGTTACCGTACTGGTTGTTGTTGCTGGTCGCGGCTACCTTGATATTCTGTTCGATAAAACCATTGCCAGGCGTAAAGCGCGGGAGAGAACAGTATGAATATTTTTACAGGATTAATTAACGGTATGATCAGCGGTGCAACGCCAATTTTATTGGCAGCACTGGGCGGCACGTTTACTTTTTATGCCGGCATTTTCAACATCGCCATGGAAGGTATGATGCTTGCGGGTGCATTCTTTGCTGTGCTAGGATCTTACTACTTCAATTCATGGCTGATGGGTATTCTGTGTGCCATTTTAGGTGCACTCTTGATGGCTTTGATTTTTATCTTATTCGCAGTCACTCTCAAAACAGATGAATTTGTGACCGGGATTGCCCTTAATTTGTTTGCTCTGGGAGCCACCACCTATTTGATGCGCCAGATTTTCAATGTAAAAGGAGCATTTTCCAACCCTGGTATCGTTCCTATTCCACGTATTCACATTCCACTACTGGCAAAAGTACCATTTTTAGGAGAAATTCTCAGTGGTCAAAACCTGATTGTCTATCTTACCATTGTGGTTGTGTTCCTTTCAGCGTTTATCATTTTCAAAACCCGTTTTGGCTTGCGTTTACGAGCAGCGGGATACAACGCACCCAGCCTGGATTCCAGCGGAGTGCCTTCAGCCAGTATTCGCACCTGGTCTCTGATCATTTGTGGTATTCTCTGCGGGTTGGCTGGTGCATTTCTTTCTTTAGGTTATGTTACTTTATTCAGCGAGAACATGTCTGCCGGGCGCGGGTGGATCTCCCTCGCAGCGGTAATTCTGGTCAATGGGAATCCATGGGGCATTGCATTGATCTCCTTATTGTTTGGCTTCACGGATGGGCTGGGACTGCTCTTACAACAATATATGCCTTCCCAGTTCACCTCGATGGTGCCCTACATTGCTACATTGATCGCTCTTTATTTTTATTCCATTCAAGCAAGGAAACGAAAAGCATGAAAAAAGCATGGGAACTTGAAAGAGAACTTCGTATCACAGCCATTCCACTCGACCGGCGGACGCATGACTCAAACTGGTATGACAGTGATTTTCAGATACCTTATGGAGACAATCTCATCCGCTTGTTCTGGGATTCCAAAGTACCAGGTTCTGGTGCACCAGAGATACCCTATCTCTCGATGGTGCAGGCCATGGGCAACCGTGGATTCGATGTCTCGGCTGCAGAAGCGCTTCTACCACAAGGAATTGATCTTTTCAATGCCGGAAAGATCGATGATCTGCGCGTACTGACCGCCCAGATATTGGCTGCCCTCAATCAGGCACCTGTAGATCCTACAAACCCAATCCATCAATTTGAGCACCCCTCTACCTGGGAACAAATTGTTACAAGCATGGGGAATGTCACCAAAGATAATTTATTGGAAGAAAAAACCGATCTGGGAGCCAAAATCTACCAGGGATGGCTGGGGCAACTGGCTGGCGGATCATTTGGTACAGCCATCGAGGGCTATACCGGCGAACAAATCCATAAAGTCTATGGGGAAATTCACGACTATATCACAACCCCGGAAACTACCAACGATGATGTTGTTTATGAACTTATACTACTGGATGTCTTTGAACGTTTGGGTTGCAATCTGACAGCCAAGGATCTCGGACTTGAATGGGTGCGCCAGATTCAGTTCGGCTGGTCTGCCGAATGGGTTGCTCTGCGCAATTTGAATCAGGGCATTCTGCCACCTCAATCTGGCTCATTCAATAATCCCTTCGCGCATTGGATCGGTGCTCAGATGCGTGGGATGATTTGCGGCATGCTCGCACCTGGCTGGCCATTGGAAGCAGCCCGATTGGCCTATCTGGATGGGATTGTTAGCCATGAGCACAATGGTGTCTATGGTGAAATCTATGCGGCTGTGCTAACTGCATTGGCCTTCGTTCGCCAGGAGGTCAGGACTATCTTAAAGGAAGCAGCTGCCTATCTTCCTCAAAGGAGCGAATATGCTGCTGTTGTTCGCTACTGTTTGAATAGACTTAAAGAAAATGATGACCCATCTGCAATCTGGGCTGATTTTGAAAACAAATTCAAACGTTATAACTGGATCCATTCTTATCCTAACATCGCTGCTGTCATTTATTCTCTCTGGTTTGGAAACGGGGACATGACAGAAACCTTCTGTCTTCTGGCAAAAGCTGGTCTGGATGTGGATTGTAATGCCGGATTGGCTGGGAATGTATTAGGCGTTATAAAACCTGTTCCCTTGCAATGGGCTACACCGATTGGAGATAGATTGGAAACTTACATCAAAGGAAAAGAAGTATTATCGATCCAAGAATTGGCTCAAAAAACAGCCAACCTGGCAATCAGAAGATGATATAATTTATCCAATTTGACCAATTCAATCGTCAGAAAAACTATCAATAAAGGACTGTTCCATGGAAAAGAAATGCATTGTTTGTGAAACCACCAATCAAAAAGCGCCATTAATTCAACTGGATTATCAAGGACATGAGCTTTATATTTGTCCTCAACATCTTCCAGTGTTAATCCATCACCCAGAAGAACTGGTAGGTAAAATAGCCGGCGCTGAAGAATTCAAAGCCGGATAGAAAAAAGTTTACAAAAAAATTCGCTGGCATTAGCGAATTTTTTATTTAACACAAATAATCATTCCCGATCACGGTCGGATGGAAATGGATCATTTTCGTAGCGATAATCCAGGAAAGGAACAGAGGCTTTCAGGTCTTCCAATTCCCTCCTCGCCTGATCACTTGTTTCCGGGTAAGCCGCTAATCTGCCGATCTCGACCAATCCATCCAGCAGGCGGATGCAATCCGCCAGCAAGATCCGTTCAGGGCTGCGCACTTCCGAGCTGCCTTTTCGTAATAAAGGATGGTTCTGGTATGCCTGCAGCAAATTCTTATCTTCGGGTAAGTACACCGTCGATACCAGTACTTTTATATGGTTGATCACATGGTCAATTGCCAATGCCAGAGAGCCATCATACACTTCCAGGGTATCAAACACATGAAAGATATTTAATTCTCCATGATCGGACTCATGTAAACTGGCTTCGATCGGCATGCTAGCACACCACCAATCCGGCTGTGGTTTCACCCTCCCCGAAGAGCTCACCTTTTACATATTTCTTTCCCAAATCCAATCCCTTGGTTGCTCGTGTGACCAATGGAAGCGACTTTCCATCCACACGCAATCGTTTTGCTTTAGTGGAATAAAAATCTATATTGTCTTTTTCGGTTCCAACAGCAAAACCAGTTACCAACCCGGTGTCCTCGGTGATCTTCCATAATTGCACACCCTGACCACCCCGTCCCTGAACCGGGAAGTCGTTGATGTCAATCCTCTTGGCGTGACCTTTCGATGTGACTGCGTAAGCAAAGCCTTTCTTGTGCAGGTCAGTCTCAACCAGAAGGCCACACACAAGGGGATCACCCATCATTTTGATGGCACTCACACCTTTCGCGGAAGGAGTTGCCTGTGGATTAATCGAGCCAGATTCAAACCGCAGTACCCGGGGGGCTAATTTGTTATTTCCGGAGGTGCAAATCATGACATGTGCATCATCTCCAGCAACCCCTGCAAACAATACTTCTTCACCACCACCATTCAAACCAATAATGGCCGCCCAGGTAGCTTCTGCGCGAGAACTGAGCACATCAGCCAGTTCTACCCGCTTAATCATGCCTGCTGTGGTACCAATCACCAGCTTAGCGCCTTCCTTAATCACGCCAATTCCCACCACTCGCTCACCGCGCTTCAAACCGATATCCTGGAATGTGCCACTCAACGGTAGACGACCTGTATTTCCCTGCCAGCAGCGACCCTGGTTGGATACCAGGAGCAAAGTCTGTGCAGGCTCAACCGTTTGGCGCAATAAGGCAATACTGACTGCGCGGCTGGTCGGCCTGTCTCTGGTAACTGTCTCACAGTAGCCTTTGGCATCCACGCGCTGGAAACCACCTTCTGTAATCATCACCAACTGGGCTTCGCTGGGGATCACCATATCGGAAACAGTCACAGCTGCCTGATGCCCTTCCTCACTTTCCACAATAACAGTCTTGCGCGGTTCCGCATACTTATCCTTGATTGCTTCGGTTTCTTCAACAACAATCTCGAGACGTTTATCCTGAGATGCCAGAACCGATTTCAAGTATTTGATGCTCTGCAATAATTCCTTGCGCTCATCTTCCAGTTTTTTACGCTCCAGCGAAGCCAAACGCCGTAAGGGCATATCCAGAATCGCCTGAGCCTGTACACCGGTCAAATCCAGTTCGGTCATCAGGTTTTTGCGCGCTGTTTCTGCCGTTTGTGATTTACGAATAATGCTGATCACGCGATCGATCATACTGATCGCTTTTAACAAACCTTCCAGAATATGATTGCGCTCTTCTGCTTTCTCGAGGTCGAAGCGTGACCGGCGGGTAATGACATTCAGTCGGTGCTTAATAAATTCGACCAGGAAATCGAGTAACTTCAAATTCTTTGGAGAAGCTTTACCGTTTTCATCGAAGACCAGCGCCAGGGCATTATGGGATAGACTCGATCGCAATTGCGTGTTGGTTAATAATTTGTCCAACGCGTCTTCGGTTTCCATACCGCGTGCCACTTCAAACACAACCCGCATGCCGGTGAAGTCGGACTCGTCGCGCACATCGGTGATACCATTAAATTTTTCACGATTAGCTGCGATGCGTTCCAGAATGGTGTTCTTTTGTACCTGATAAGGCAATTCGGTTACAAAAATAGCTGATTTTCCACCACCAATATCCTGAATATCTGCCTTTGCCTGGCAAACCAGGGTGGCATGGCCCGTCTCATATGCCTGCGCGATCATATCCACCGGATTTTCTTCGCCGTTTACACGATAGCGGTATAAGAGACCACCGGTGGGTAGGTCGGGGCCAGGGATGTACTTCATCAATTCTTTTACACTGATCGTTTTATGTCGCTTCCAGTTTTGTGCCACAAATTTGACCGCATCGCATACTTCACCCAGATTATGCGGCAGAATACTGGTGGACATTCCCACTGCAATGCCGGTGGCGCCATTGACGATCAGGTTCGGTATTCGCGTTGGTAAAACTATGGGTTCCTCTAAAGAACCATCAAAATTTTGCTGCCAATCCACCGTATCTTTATGGATATCTTCCAGCATCGATCCACCAACACTCGCCAGACGCGCTTCTGTGTATCGCATGGCAGCGGCACTATCCCCATCGATCGAGCCGTAGTTACCCTGACCATCAATCAATGGCACCCGCATGGAAAAATCCTGTGCCATACGCACCATGGCATCATACACCGATTGATCCCCATGGGGATGATACTTGCCCAATACTTCACCGACTACACGCACAGATTTCTTGTGGGGGTTCGTATACCATAAGCTCATATCGCCCATGGCATATAAAATGCGGCGTTGAACAGGTTTCAAGCCATCGCGCACATCCGGCAAAGCCCGATCTAAAATGGTTAACACCGCATAACGTCGATAAGCTTCCTCGATAAAATGATCCAGACTTTGTTCCTGGACAGTGGTTTCTTCGTTTTGAAAATCATTCATTTCTGTCATAATTTGCCTCATCTGTGCATTAATCTTCTGCGCTCCAGTCTACATTCATTAACCATTCTTTGCGTGGTGCCACTTCACTCCCCATTAAGCGGGTGATTAAGGATCGGGTTCTGTGAAAATCTTCGATGACCATCCTTAGATCACGTGATGAAAAGTCGGCTGCCGTGAGTTCTCGCTCGCCTGGTCCAGCTACTTCTTTTGATTTACCCCTGCCCTTTTTCTTTTTCTCAGAAATTTCATCGGGTAACACAAATACGGTTTCCCGTAATTGATCCGGGTTCATTTCTCCCAGACCTTTGTAACGTTGGACGGAAGTTGTCCGTGCCCCACCGAATTCTTTTTCAATATCTTCACGTTCCTGCTCTGAATATGCATAACGCGATTCTTTTCCGCTCTTATTTTTAATGAGATATAGAGGCGGACGGGCAACGAAGAATCTGCCCTCTTCAATCACCGAGCGCATCGTCCGCCAGAACAGAGTTGCTAATAAAGTAGCTATGTGAGAACCATCCACATCCGCATCCACGAGCACGGAAACGCGACCATAGCGCATGCTGCTGACATCACAATCCGCGCCAACGCCGGTACCCACCGCAGCGATAATAGCGGCAATTTCGCGATTCTTGAGGATGTCATTTAGTTTCATTTTTTCTACATTCGGGATTTTTCCCCGTAAAGACAGGATGGCATGGTAGCGGGAATCACGACCCTGCTTACAGGAACCTCCAGCAGAATCACCTTCCACCAGATACAGCGCTGTATGTTCCAATGGAACCATGGGATTGCCACCGCGACGTTGAATATCTGCCAGTTTACCCAGCACAAATTCACCGGCATCCATAGCTGATTTTTTGATCACCAGCTTTCGCGCCTGTGCGGCTGCTTCACGCCCGCGCGCAGATGCTACTGCCTGATTCACAATTACCTTGCCAACCGGCACATTCTTATCCAGATAATCATTCAGAAAACTATACGTCGTGGAGAGTACCGGGCCATGTACTTCGGGACTGGTAAGGCTTTCTTTCGTTTGAGAAAGAAATTGGGGTGTGCTGGTCATGGTAAGTTTGATGATGGCTGTTAATCCCAACAAAGCATCATCGCCACGCACATCCATATTGCCTTTTAATAGTTTTTTATTAGTGGCAAATTGCTTGACCGCTTTGGTGAGACCAGCTTTAAAGGCCGAGACATGCGTACCACCCGTCGGGGTTGGAATGGCATTCACGAATGAATATATCTGCGTGTCCTCCCCGGCGTATTGTAAAGCGACATCCACTTCAATCGTTCCCTTACCACCTTCCACGTCTACTTCGGTTGTTTCTTTAAACATGATGGGTTTATGTAAAGGTTCTTCTCCTTCATTCAAATATTCAATATATTCAACCAATCCGCGTTTTGAAAAGAAAATTTCTGGTTCACCATCATTGGTGCGTTTATCCAAAAACTCGATGCGCACACCAGGGTATAGATGGGCAATCTGACGAAAGCGTGTGCTCAAGCGTTCCGCATCCCAGGGGACAGATTTTGTAGGATTCGGCCACTCCATTTCACGTGCAAACCAGGTGCGGTTTGGACGAAATCTAAAAATGGTTCCGGTGATTTGTTCTGGATCGGAATCGACTGCCAGCTGCAGGTGGTTCACTTCCAGGGATTTGGCAAGTTCTTTCTTGCCAGTCAAAACTAATTTGGTATCTTTGTTAATTTCACCTGCTTTTTTACCGGGTTTAATTGCTCTGGTGTAAATTTCAACAGGTGTAACCGGTATACCGCCATCCTCAAAGCGTTGGTAGAAAATCAAGCCATGCCGGTGCACTTCCACCTCTAAAAAGCTCGAAAACGCATTGGTGCACTTCAGACCAATCCCATGCAAACCGCCCGAGCTGCTATAAGCGGAATCATCCCCGCCAAACTTGCCACCCGCATGCGGTTTCACCAATACCTGGGTTAGGGTACTCATCCCGACATCCGCTTTAAAATCCACCGGGATACCACGGCCATCATCAGTAATTTCTACTGTACCGTCTTTTTCAATTATCACGACAATTTTCGTCGCATAACCCGCCATGCATTCATCCACAGAGTTATCCAGCACTTCCAATAAAATGTGATGAAGACCATGCAGGTTGTTATTACCAATATACATCCCCGGGCGCCGTCGTACCGCATCCAAAAATTCGAGTTCTATAATCTGATCTGCACTGTATTGCTTACTCACACGATCCTACTCCATTCCACCTGACAACAAAGGTGAGATTTTATTAGAACATTTGTTTTATATTATACAATAAATAAATCCGTATTGCAACTCACCCCACGTGTGAACATTGCTAACGACAGCTTAATTTTACCACTGCGAGGCGTGCACGCGATTGTTAGTCAGTGGTTAATCTCGAAAACAGTTTCTTCGCCAAATCCTGGCGAGTTATACCATCCGACATCACCACGCCTTCAACCAGGATCAATTCTCGCGCTTCCGCTGTTGACCAATCCATTGAGTTATCCAGCCAGCCAGCGGGCGCCCATTCCATTACTCTGCGGTAACGGTTGACCAGCCAACCATAGAATTTACCTTGAGCGCTGATCTTGCGATCATTGCCATCTAATGTGATGTAAAATTCATGCTGCAATTGTTGGATGGCATTGTCTACAGCGCTTGCTCCCTGCTTGCGACCAACACCCAGGGTTTGCCGCACCTGGCTGATGTTAAGCGTGCCTTTTTCTTCAAAAAGCTGCCAAAGCTGCCAGGTTCTTTGGTTGACTGTTCCAGAAGCCCAGCGTTCCGGCATGGAGAGCAAAGGATGAAAGGCAGCATAGAAGATTGAGTACATACGCTGGCTTATAAAACCTTTATGCCCACCCAGAATACAGCCGTATGCCAGGCGCTTCTCTTCAGCAGCGCGATCTTTCCAGCGCCAGGGGTCTGTGTCCAGACCGGTATGCCAGATATTTTCAGGTGTTTCGCCGCTTAGTGACAGCAATCCCGGCAAGAGCGGTGAGAGAGACATGAAACCCAGTGTTTCAACACGCTCGAGGAAATCTTCATAGGTAGTTAACATTTTCGTCATATTACGACCACCAATCCTGTTCAATGAATTTCCCATTCAGGCGGGATTCTTCCGCGGCGAAAGCCAGCAAATGACTCTCCAGTGCTTCCCGCGCACCGTGTAAGGATTCTTTAAATGCACCAGCTTTGACACTCTTCAAGAAAGACGCCACCAACCGAAAATCACCACCCCCATGCCCTTCCCCCAACTCTGCGCTGGTATCGAATTCCTTGTGCCAATCGGTGCGGTGTTCATCCAGATGGATCCACGATCCCCCATTGCCAAATTCTGCCAGAAGCCTGCCGTGCGAGCCTTCGATGCGGGTCGAGCGATACTCGTAATGCGAATGCCCATGCATGGTCAGGGTCACCGAAGCATCATCCTCAAATTGCATCATCACCACCTGATGATCGACCACATCATTGTCGCAATGATAGACACAACGCCCATAAGGTCCGTTTTTGATCGCTTCCAGAACGCTCTCCGGGGTGGGATGGTGCGCCAGAATGGTCAATGGCCAGCCGGCATATTCTGTCATTTGCTTCAACGGAGGTACCATCCAACTGAGTGCCTTAATCATTTCCGGGTTCTCGGTATATTGATGCGCTGCCCAGCGCGTAAAACCTTTACTGGTGTCAGCAATGCTATTCCAGAAGGGTGCCATCTCCAGATATAAATGTGGGGCATAATGTGGGCAAGTCTCAGCAGCCGGGCATCCATCCAGGCAACGTTGCGGGGCACCTTCTGGGGCATGTTCCGGTTTAAAATGCATCAGTGAACCCACCGATGCCAGTTTTTTCGCTTTTTGACCCAGCACCCAGGGCAAAATATCCAGATCATGACAGCATTTCGCCAGGATCATCGGGCTGGACTGTTCCCGATTGCGCCAGTTTCCACGCACGTAGGAATGCGCCATATGCCAGAAGGACACATTCTCGCGATGATCCACCTGCACAATCTGCCCCAACACCCCGGACTGCACCAGCTCACGCATTTTCTGGAAATGGGGCGTATAACGCAACACATGACAGATCCGCATCTGGCGTTGAGTTTTCTGGCTGACCTGCAACAACAATTTGCACTCCTCCAGCTTATTCGCCATCGGCTTTTCCAGCAGTATGTGATACCCGGCGCGCATGGCTGCCACGGCCGGTTCAGTATGCTGCCAATCCTGCGTGCAGATCAGCGCCACCTCCCCCAGGGCTGGTTTTTCCAGCAAAGGCTCCCATGATTCGAATTGCATATCCTCGGGTATCTGGTGTTGTTCAGCAAACGTTTTTCTACGTTCCTCAACCGGTTCAGCCACCGCAACAAATTTCAATTCATCCGGATGATGCAAAGCATAAGGTGCGTAACTCTGAGCGCCGCGGTTACCGGCACCGATCAGAATCGCGTGAATGGGTTTGGTCATAGGGGACTCCTAAATCATGGAGTTAATATAGGATTATTCTATTAAACCATAAATACAGGATTGCGGTTGAATTTTTGAAAAAAAGGTTCACTATTTGTGACTATAAATTTGATCTAATAAGCTAATTTTTTCTATAATTCTTCTTTTTTTTCATGAACCTTACAAAACTGCAAAGTTGAATTGGTATATTGAATTTTGAAGTTAATTTGCATATTATTACTTAAATGAAGTTAATTTAATGGTGGGAGAGCAAACCTTTACACAAGGAATAAGAAGTGAGATTCTTACAACAGCGATTAATTCTTTAAGTATTTTTGTCAACTTTATTCTCTAACAACATTATTACCCGAACTATCCCTTAGGGGATTTATTAAAAGGATAGAACAAATGACGATAAAAATAATTGTAGCTGATTCGCATCCATTCTTTATTAATGGAGTTTGTGAAACCCTAACCGGACACACACAATGTCAAATAGTTGGACAAACGACAAATCACGATGATTTAGTAGAATTAATAACAGACTTACGTCCTGATATTTTAATCATGGGCGTTAATTGGGATCAATTCTTTGATATTAATAAGTTATTATTCCTTCAAAATCTAAAAATTCCATTCAATGTGATTATACTAAGTGCCATTGAAGAACCTAATCTTGTAATGGATTTAATCAGAATGGGCATCAAAGGTTTTGTCACGAAAGATGAAAAACCGGAGAAATTACTTGAAGCTGTTGAAGCAGTATATAAAGGCAAGAGCTGGTTCAGCCCCCAGATCATGAAAATAGTTACTGACTCAATCAATCAAAAAGACTCTCAATCTCTACCTGATTTGAATGACAGGGAAATAGAAATTTTACTTTATTGGCAATTAAATAATGGCTTAATAGACATTGACTGTAATAAAACAACTTGTTATTGTTTTATTTAAAGAGGGCTAATCATATCACAGAGTGAATTTGAGGAATAAACAGGAGTTGTGATGGAAAAACCGTTTCTTTTGCTGTTTTTAAGATATGTAATCGGATTTGTGTTTATATTTTCTCTGTATGGAAAGTTAAAAAACATTCCATCCTTTATTCAAACAATCACCAATTTTCGTTTTTTTCCACAGAAATTCAGTAAACCACTGGCATATTTATTTTTAACAGGGGAAGTAAGTGTGGTAGTAAGCATGCTTATTGGAATAAACCTTTTATTCTGGGGTTTTCTTATAGCCAGTTTAATGTTCCTTGCTTTTTCGATTGCTCTTACCTCTGTCCTTGTCCAAAATATAAGAACCTCCTGTAATTGTTTTGGACCGGATGAAAAGGACGTGAGTGTTGGCCATGTTGTTCGAAGTCTGGGTTTTCTGATTTGTGGGGTGTTGGGAATTGTAATCACTACCCATATCCATCAATATACATTGCTTCAGCCCGAATTCTTTTTGATTGTAACCACGGGTAGTGTTTCCATTGCATTTGTAATTGTGTGGATGAACGTGACAGAAATTATTAAATTGTTTCAATAAGGGTTTTCACAGAAATCGAAAAATCAATGAGGTAGGGAAGGTACTATGAATTGGGTCTGGATAAATATTATTGTCTTATGGATCGTTGTTCTCATTATACTATTGTTGGTGTTAGCACTTATTCGACACGCAAATCAAAATATACCGCAAAATGATTTCAACAATGTAGATACTTTATCTCCAGGCTCAAAGGCACCGGATTTTACAGCGAAGTCTTTAGCAGGTGATAATATTTCATTAGAAAATTTCTCGGGAAGCAAAACAATTCTTATTTTTGTTTCCCCTACATGTGCCCCTTGCAAGGAAAAGATACCTGAAATCGAAAAAGTCCGTAATAACGCAGAAGCTGCCAATGTTAATTTGGTTTATGTTTGTAATGATGACGGTAACAAGGATTTAATTAATGACCTGTTTAAGGGGATTTTACATGAAAAGGTCTTACTAATTGATAAATCAAACAATTCATTTATGAGTGATTATAAGATACCGGCCACACCATTTTTTTGTTACCTGGATGAAAATGGGATCGTGAAACACACCTGGTTTATGGACAAAAAATGGGACCAAATTGTTAACCAGTGGAAAAGTGCTGAAAAAGCTTCATAAAACCTAAGGAATTCAAGGAGGTGAAATAAACTAAGCGTAAGAAAATTGAGCTCTATAAAATGTAAAGAAATAAATATTTTCAAAAAGGAGAATCGATCATGAATGGACAATTTAGTTTACGAACAATTGATAAAATCTTTCATAAGATTGGGGTCTTAAATGTACTCCTGAACCGGATTTTAATAATGCTAATTCCTCAATCTGAGGCTAATGCTGAAGAACCCTGTTATGTCACATCTAATTACTATGGGGGCGGATTGTGCGAACCATATACGTGGGCATGTGATACCTCCACGCGGTGTTTGATATGGGAAAAACATTATACTTATTATTATCAACCAGGGAACCCCAACCCATGCCCAATATGCGATTGGTGGGTAGATACCAGACAACCATGCAGTCCATGTTTGGATTAGACTTATAAAAGTGTTTATACCAATACGGGTTTAGAGACATAAATCTTAAATAAAGAATATATTTGTTAATTCAAATATATTCTTTATTAAAAAATTGTCAATTATGAAAACTTTGCTTGAGTCATATAAATAAAAGAAAATGAAAATTATTTTGCCGATAATAATCATAATAAATCTGGTTTTGATACGAAAAAGTTTGTTAATCGTTTCGGTTAAAGGTAAAAGTATGACACCAACATTACAACCTGATGATCGTGTTTTAGTCTTCCGCTATTGGCCTAAAAATTTTTTAAGAAAAAACAATATTGTTTTAATCTCACAAAAAAATGAGAATGAGGAAAGAGCAGATAAGTTTCCCCCTTGTATTAAACGAATCACGGGGTTGCCAGGTGAATTCATGCCATCAAGATTTGAAATTAATATTGGTAATGATGAAAACAAATTTATAAATAGTTCAGATAATTTAATTATTCCAGAAAAACATTTATTTGTGCAAGGTGATAATTATGAAAAGAGCATAGATTCACGCCATTGGGGACCGATCCCCTATTCAAAGTTTTTAGGCGTGGTAGTCAAACGTATTAAATAAAGATAAGCCGGAAAAATTTATGATTTACCAGTGTTTAATTTTTATGATAATCGAGAAAATTGTCAAAAAGAGTTATCAACTTGAAACACTCATTTTAATACCAATAAGTTGCATCAACCAAGAAAACGAAAGTATTGAAAAAGGAGAATCTATCATGAATAAACAAATAAATTTATTTACAATTGATAAAATCCTTCACAAGTTTGGGATTTTAAATACAATCATAAACCGGATATTAATTTTGTTTATTCCTCAATCTGTCGCAATAGCCTGTACACCTACACCTAATTGGCAAAGGGGTTCACAATGTGGTTTTGTATATTGTAGTTCAGAGACCAATTGTTATCACTGGTACAAGTATTACACAATATATTATGATAACAATTGGGGCAACCCATGCCAAATATGTGATTATTGGGCCCAGGATTCGCAGAAGTGTAGTCCATGTCCTGTATAGGAAACATGTAGAATAGGCTTGAGAATAATTAAAATGTCTGACTCAAAAGTCCGTTTGATACTTTTGAGTCAGACAATTGAAGAAGATGCACGATTTGGTGATGCTTTATCTCGATGCTAATATTGGTCGTTTGCCATGCTGTTTTTATTAAAAATTTTACTGGTGAAACTTAGTCTCATTTATTAATATATAACCACAAAAGATTAAGAATAAATGTTTGGTATATACAGGTGAATTTTTAACTCTAATAACTGAAACCAAAAAAGCACTTGATGTCTCCCAAACAATGCCTTTAAAGGATATCGCCTATGTTATTTTCAGACTTAATCAGTATTGATGCTACTTGTGACATAAAAATAAGTTGAAATAACTATTTATAATAAAATAACTTCAATAAATCAATGATCCGATATCCGATAAATCTTTCAACAATTATTGCAAATCATTATCATAACCGTCTGTGTAAAGGAAATCTCTATGAAACAATCCAGGCAATTCGTAAATAAAAAAATTCAGAAAACTCCTCTCTTATTAATAATTGGGGTCATATTATTGTCAGCCTGCAATCAGCAACCTGTTGAGAATACAAACAGCGGTGAAGCCGCGATCACCTTCGCTGCATTAGAGGGGCAACGGGCGGAGTATGCAGCCCTGATTGCCGAATTTGAGGTTCAAAACCCGGATATTGATGTCCAGTTCGTGAACTTAGCGGTGGATCCAACCAACATGAGCGGATTCGCCACCCAGGCGGATGCAATTGCTTTGCCGGTTGTACCGGTCGGGTCAGATGCCTATAATTACCTGGATATCCAACCACTGGCAGAAACAGATAGCAGTTTTGACCAGGGAGGTTACCTACCGGGGGTCATGGAAGGCTGTCAGGTGGATGAAAGGCAAATCGGTCTGCCTTATACTGCCTCACTGCAGGTGATCTATTACAACCCAGATATTTTTGATGAAGCCGGATTACCCTACCCGCTAGCGGATTGGACCTGGGAAGAATTTCGGTTGAACACGATTAACCTGACCCGGCGCAATGGGCAGGAAGTTGAGCAATATGGCTTTGTGAATTTGAGCAGTATGGTGCGTTTACTGGGAACAATGCTTAATCGTGATCTGATGATTAGCAATGAAGAAGAAAAAGCGGGTGCGTTGGAAAATACCCTCAGTTCCTATTTGAACCTTGTTCAGCTTGGATATGTAAAGGTTCCACAGGAAGAGGAATATCCTGGAGATCTGGAGTTCCTCATCCGTGACGGAAAGGCTGCCATGTGGCTGGATGGGTTATTCCGCCTGGAAGATTACCGTAATGCCCTGGGGGAGCAGATCGGGTTTCTGCCGGTGCCGGAAGGAAGCCGTGCCACTGCACGGTGCCTGGCGATCAGCGCAGGCAGCCAGCAGCCCCAGGCAGCCTGGCGGTTGATCAGATACTTATCCGAACAGGATGGCCCATTTGTGCTAGCGAATGAATTTCCGGCAAACAGCGCACAACTGCAAAACAATGCCAACTGGCAGAGTTTTAGCGAAGAAGAACAAACGGTTCTGAAAGCCGCCTTGGACAATGCCTGGTACGGAACTCACTGGTTGTTTGCAACACTCAATCAGGAATTTGATAACGTGCTGGCGGATCAAAACAATTTGAATAGCATGCTCTTATCGGTTCTGCAGTTAAGTCCGCCTGAGCCAGAGGAGCCATTTGAACCGCAGTTTGCGTTCGAGGTTCGCAGCACTCCTGATGATATACCTCCCGAAGCGGTTTTTATTAAGTTTCATGGTGCTTTTCTTAATCGTGAAGTAAGTGAAGCAATGGTAAATGAATTTAACCAAAATCAAACCGATTATTATATTTATACAAATGTAGCGCCAGAAGATGCAGATTGTTTTATTGGTTATCAGAGTGAAAACCAACCTGCAGCGTATTACCCGTTAACACCGCTGCTGGAAGGGGATGCGGAGAGTATGGCGTTGGTGGCTGATTTACCGCCTGGTGTGTTGGAAACAACACGACGTAATGAAGAAATTTTGGGAATTCCGTTGTTTATATCGACCTTTGCCATGTACTATAACCCGGTGTTGTTGGAACAAGCCGGCCTGGAACCGCCTTCGGCTGATTGGACATTTACCGAGTTCTGGGAGTATGCCCAGGCAGCCACACAAGAGGAGATTTATGGTTTTGGATTAGGTTTATTTGCGATAGACATGATTTTCGATTCCATGAACTCACTATGGGTTGATGAAAGCAGTGATATTCCCGTATTTTTATTTGATACACCGGAGGTAAAACAAACTACCGAATTTTTATTGAAAATGCAGTATGAAGGAGTAATTCCTGATCTGGATATTAATGTCGGTAATAAGTATTGGACATGGCGTGAAAATATCTTATCGGACAAAGCGGTATTTTGGATGAGTTCGATGGATGATTATCTTAACGAAGAACTCAAATACGAACCTGGTATGCTTCCGTTACCGGGATATATTCCAAATTACTCCCTCACCAGTTTCCCTTCATTTTTTATTTCAAAAAACTCATCAGACCCAAAAGGATGCTGGGAATGGTTTAAATTTTTTTCTGCAAATCCAGCCATATACGGGTGGATACCCTTACGAAATTCTGTTCGAAATTCACCGGAATATGAAGCGCTGGTGGGGACTGAAATGGCATCCCTGTACCGGAAAATTATCGACCAAATGGAGGTGATACCATTTGATGAAAAAGGCAGGGATTCTTCTTATCTTACCACAGGACCCTATTTTTGGTTTCAAACCACCATTGGGGCGTTGAAATATGGCGAAGATTTGGATGTGCCTTTGCAAAATGTTCAATTTAAATCGGACGCATACTTGACCTGTATGCTTAATATGGACGGAACTCCCGGCGAAAATTACCAGACGTGTATGAAACTGGTAGATCCGGATTCATGAAAGAATCAAAAAAAGTGGGTAATATACTTCCCAAAATAAGGACTTTCAAGGAAATCAGTGTTCTTGCATTTCGTATCACTCCATTTTTGACCGGTATTCTTTTTTTACTAAATATTATTCAAAGTTTAATACCACTAGGGTCAGCCTGGAACACCAAATTAATCTTTGATTTTTTGGGGAAGTTATTTCAATCGGATTTAAAATCAACGGTTAATTCTCAATATTTATACTTTTTGATATTTGTTCAATTTGGTTTGAGTCTGGCAGGTCATATTTTAAGTAATCTCATTAATTACCTTAGTGCCATAACAAATAAGAAAATCACATATTTTTTACAAGTGTCAACGTATGAGAAGATTAACAGTCTGTATGGTTTAGGAACTTTTGAGACTGCCAAATTGCATGATACCATTCAATTAGGAACAAGTGGTGCATTAATGGGGTTAACCCAATCTTTTTCCATAATTTTCAGATTCTTAAATATTTCAGTGAATTTAATCGGTTTTACGGGTATAATGTTTGCTTTCAATCCGTTTTTAGCGATCATTATTGTAATTACCAGTATCCCCCATTTATTTCTGCAATCAAAATTAGGTTTTGGTCGTTTTTCTTTGGCAGGCAAAATAAATCCTTCGCAGAGGAAATTATCTTATTATTCATTTATATTGTCTTGTTTCGCTTTTGTTAAAGAATTACGTTTGTTTCAACTTGGTGAATATTTTTTAGAAAAATTTAAAGTACTTTATAAAAAAATCCAAAAAATGGACTTAAATCAAAGAAAAAAAGAAAGTTTGACCAATTTTAGTCTCAATACTCTTTCAACATTGGTTTACAATACGGTTTTCTTTATTCTTATTTATAAAACATTTAATGGCGATATCAGTTTGGGTGATATTACCTTATATTCCTCTGCTGTTGGCAATATTCAAAATTCTTTATCTTCATTATTTTCTACCATCGCTCAGGTTGATGAAGTAGTTTTATTTTATTCTCGATATATTGACTTATTGGATATACCGCAATCGATACATATAGAAAATAATCCTCGAATCATTCAAAAATTAAAATTTGATATTGAATTGAAAAACGTTTCTTTTCGTTATAAAGACGATTTGCCCTGGGTACTACGCAATGTTGATTTGAAAATACCTGTTGGAAAATGTTTAGCATTGGTTGGGTTGAATGGGGCTGGGAAAACAACTTTAGTAAAATTACTGACCCGATTGTACGATCCAAACGAGGGTTTTATTTCTTGGAATGGAGTAAATATTAATAGTTATAATCCTTTAGCTTACCGGAAGAAAATTGGGGTTATATTTCAAGATTTCATCCATTTTGAAATGAGCGCGCTTGAAAATATTGCTGTCGGAGATGTTAATAAATTATTTTTATCGGAATTCGAAGATATTGAAGCTGATATTCAAAAATCAGCTAAAATGGCCGGTATTCATGATAAGCTTTCAAAGCTTTCGAACGGATATCAAACCATACTTAGCCGCTGGTTGGTAGAAGATGGTGAACAAGGGATTGATCTGTCCGGTGGGGAATGGCAAAAGATTGCTCTGGCACGGCTCTTCATGAGGAACGCGGATTTTCTAATCCTCGATGAACCTACGGCAGCTTTGGATGCTAAAGCTGAAATGGAAGTATATAACCAATTCAGAGAACTTATTCAGGGTAAGACCAGTCTGTTAATTTCACACCGCTTCAGTACGGTCAAAATGGCAGATGTGATTGCTGTGCTGGATGAAGGTAGAATTGTGGAATATGGATCTCATGAAGAATTAATGAAAAATAACGGAAAATATGCCCAGCTTTATCAAATGCAGGCAGCAAGGTACTTATAAGAATCATCTAACTAAAGATTAGTATATCTATGAAAAAAAGTGGTTTTATTGCCACTTCGGTAATTTTTATTTCCTTTATTGGCAATCAAATATTGGCGTAATTGACATTGAATTTGGCTACTACTTTTGTTATTGTTTTAATTAATAATAAAAATCTTACTCAATTAAAAATCATTAGTAAAGAAAAACTTTTCAACACTAACAACAATTAATTTAAACTGAACTATAAAGGTTCATTAATCAATCTTTTTTACCTATTGGCTAATCGTTAGTGGTTGCAATCAAATCTTATGTCGTATTGGTGTTCTTATTTTTGTTATAACTCACTGATCTTGGTGTTAATTAATCGTGAAGAGAGACCCATTTTATCAATTACTAACGATTAATTGAAAATAAATTAATAATTTTCATATATTAAATAAGGAGTGAAAAATGATATCGCTTTCAATAATTGATAATCTACTCAAACGTTTTCAAAGACTAAATAAAATAATGGATTTTATGGTTAGCAAAATCTTCCGTTCTATGTTAGTTGCTGGAGCGTGTCCAAGTAACTATGAATACTTATATGATACTCATTTGGGATATGAGTGTTGGGCCTCCACAAGTTGTGGAAGTAACAAATGCGTGAGGGTTTTCTCGAGAACCTATTATTATTCAACTCCTCCATATACCTGTGAGCAATTGTTTAAGGTCTGTAATAGTACTACCTGTTATGTTATTTCTGATTGTGGATAATTTTATCTTCGGATAATAAAAAACTGGTACTAATTTTCTTGCGAATTATTAATTTTATTCTAGTTGACAACAAATCATGAAAATAAGCAGAAGAGATAGATCTTTTCTCCAATTATTTTTTCCTATCATTGATGGGTTAATATTAAAAACTAATAAAAACAAATATTACACTGTTTTTAAAAAAATCAATGAAATCTACTGAATTAAAAAGATGAAAGATTTTTCATGTTGTTTTTCATAGGAGGACTTACTGTTTTTGTTGTTTTGTTTGTCTTAATGAAATCAACAATAATTATCGCTAAAGTAACTAGTCAAAGTATGAGCCCTACCTTAGAAACAGGAGATCAAGTCTTAGCTTTCTTATATTGGCCGCACCAATGGTTGCGGAAAGGGCAAATTGTAATAATCCAACCAACTAAAACATATCCATCCTACAATATGGAACCAATCGGTGAAATCCCTCTTATTAAACGAGTTGTTTGGACAAAAGGTCCATTATCTTCTTATATTGTAAAGCAAAATATTCTCAAGGATTTGAAACAACATAATAATTTTTTTCTAGTTAATGGAGATTTGTCGTTATTAATTGGTAATGAAGATAATTTCGGTGTAATACCATATGAAAACTTAATAGCAATAGTACTCTTCAAGATACCATACAGAAGAGACAATTCCAATAGAATCAAACTAATTTAGTTCAACGCTTTCCTTCAAAAAAATAGTAAAACGGTTAACAAATATGAACATCATTTTGGTCTAACTGAAGATAGAACGTAAAAATTAGAATAAACCTGTTTTCTATCTTACTAATCAGACTTCTTCATACTTATCGAACAATCATAGTCTGTAGGTATGTAGGCAGAGCATGAGATTTAAAAAATTTTATTGTTAAACCTGTTCAAAAAAAATAACAGTACTTAATTTATTTATTAATATTGATATGATAGAAGTAACTATAATTAGGTTTTTAACCTATGAACAGCTAATAATCTTACGTTTTTTTTAAAAAATTTGTTCCCATTTTCTGAACGATGTGCGTCCACAAACACTGAAATCTCAATATTACAATTGAATTGGTAGGCTTTTATTCGCACAAAGGGTAATTGCTTTAGATAATTTCCAACCTTTCTCACAGGTAAAGGATAGTATTTATAGAGGAATAAGACTTGTAAGGTTATTCATGGATGAACAATCAGCAATAAAGCAACTTAAACAAGGTGATATCCAAGGCTTAAAAACCCTCGTGGAAATTTATGAAGTCCGGGCTGTTCATGCAGTTGTTCTGATTGTTGGTGATAGAGGTCAAGCAGAAGACATCGTACAGAATGCATTTATCCGTATCTTTGAGCGAATAGAACAATATGACACAAAACGACCTTTTGGCCCCTGGTTCTTTCGTATCGTGGTTAATGATGCATTAAAAACCACTTCCAAACAGAAACGACTCACTTCTTTGGACACTGACAACGTTGGACATAATATCCAAATTCGGGATCCATTAATTTTGCCAGAACAACGGTTTGAGGTACAAGAGTTAAAACAACAAATATGGTTATTGGTCCAACAATTGCCACCAAACCAATCTGCTGCTATCGTTCTTCGTTATTATTTAGAATTGCCGGAGCGGGATATCGCTGAATTTTTACATAGCCCGGTTGGAACTGTAAAATGGTGGCTTCATTCAGCAAAAAAGTCTCTAGCGAAAGCTCTTAAAACTTGAACTGGACATTGATGAGCACCATTTGATTTAATAAATTGTTTGAAATTAAGGATAATAAAAATGAAAGAACAAAATCTTCACCAAGTACTGACTGATTTAGCAGAGGATTTGGTTCCTGCAGAAACTATCAACTTGTGGCCTGCTATCAAAAAACAACTTTCCTCTCCCACACGTCTTGCTAGACACACTTTTCAAAAGCGGTGGGCTTGGATTGCACTTCCAATCATTTTGATCGGATTGTTTTTTACCATAATACCCCAAGGTCAAGTATTGGCGCAGGAAATTTTACATTTTTTTGTACGCAAGGAATCCGACATCCTTCCTTTGCAAGCATGGCAATTAACCCCACCTCCAACTCCTGCACTAAATACCACCACCACTTCTGACCCGTCAAACATCTTGGAAGCAAAGTTTACCGTTGCACAGATAGAAGAACAAAGTGGCTTTGATCTGAGAGAACCCACCTGGTTACCAGAAAACATGCTATTTGTTGGTGCTACATTCGATTCCACAAACTCAGTAGCACGATTTTTTTATCAACAGTTCGATAGCAATGATAGCAATGGTTTAGTCTTAAAGGAAGAAATTTATACAGATCCAGACTCTTGTGTCCTCTGCAACGCTGTAGGTGAAAGTGCACGTGTTGAAACTGTTCAAATTGGCAATGTCTATGGCGAGTATGTACAGGGCGTTTGGCATTTAACTGATAATGGTCCGATATGGGAAAATGATCCCTTTTTGCAGAATTTAAGGTGGCAAATAGACGGCATTGCTTATGATCTGCTTTTTATGGGGCAACCTGACTTTCTTACCAAAGAAGATCTGGTGAAAATTGCCAATAGCTTGAAATAGATAGGAGTTCAACCGAATGAAATATTCTAATTCTAATAAACCAGTATACTTATTTTCATTAATTGTGTGCTTTAGTATTCTCCTGGGACAGACAGCTTGCTCTTCCAGTCAACATACTTTACTTACAGGTGAACCGCGGAATAAATCTACGCAATTATCAAACCAGCCAACTGACCAGGAAACTGATATAGGAAATCAACATGAAAACCAGGTTATTACATTCACAGCATTCGAATTCGAAAGTTCCTATTACGAGCCATTAATCGAACAATTTAACGCACAGAATCCAACAATAACCGTGAAATTCATGCCGTTCCCCGCTTTCACAAATGAAAGCCAACAAGAATATTACCAAATGATTGCTTCAGCAGCCGACGCTACCATGTTATTAACTGGTAGATCCTCACAAATTGCATCATATTTTCGTGACCTCCAACCATTGATTGACCTGGATGCTGATTTTGACTTCAATGATTTCTGGCCGGATGCGCTGAGTGCTTGCCAGGATGACCAGGGACAAGTATTTGGTTTACCGGTCAATCTTTATATGAGTGGTATTTTTTATGATGAAGAGGTATTTCGAGCAGCAAAAATTTCCTTCCCCCAACCGGGTTGGACTTGGGATGATTTTCAACAAGCAGCATTTTCTTTAGCACACCAGGATGAAAAAGGAATCTATTACGGATTTACCGACCCTACATATGCATCCATAATTTCTCCAATATTAAAAGATCACTTTTTAAAAATGAACGGGAATATCGATCCACAAGCATTGGCGAAAGAATTATTTTGGTATGTTGATTTGGCCAAACAAAGCGCAATTTATCCAATACAAGGGTTGGCTGGGGGTGAGAAGGCCCAATTGGCTGAAGAACACTGGAAAGCTCTCTTCCAGGGAATGAATCCTCCCGCAATGTGGTTTGGACGTCTGCAAGACCCTGTCCCTGGTTTGGCAGGGATTTCCGAAGATAATGATCCATCAACTCACTTAGCAGTAACTCGTTTTGGTTTCGCCCCCTTGCCGGTTGCATCTGATGATCCTAATTCCAAAACAACCCCTCTCGGCGCCCAATGCATAATGATGAGCGTAGGGACGAAATATCCGCAAGCCACCTGGAGCTGGATCAAATTTTTGTCGGAACAACGATTAATCCATGATACTTATCAACTGTCGGAGAAGTTGGTGATCCCTGCCCGTTCTTCTGTTGCTGAAAAGTCCGGTTTTTGGGATGGTATTCCGGTTGAATTACATACAACCATTAAATATGGTTTGACACACGGCTGGTACAAGGGGTTGTATCCAGACGCAGAGGCAGAGGTTTATTCAGCTTTGGAACAGGTGTTGTTGGAAGGTGAAGATCTTTTGCAGGCATTGAACCAAGCCCAAACTGAAATCTCCAGTATGCGTTCGGAAGTTCAGCAATCGACAAACCCAATTGAGATTGAAACACCGCATGACTCTAATAACCCATCCGGGGATGTTCCAATATTGAAATTTTATGTTGGAAGTGGAAATCATCAGGAAATAGAATCCCTGCAAGCAATTGTTACCCATTTCAATATCGAACATGCTGATGAGTTTTCGGTATCTCTAGTTAATACTTTTAAGGAACAACCAAATCAGGGGTATTTTGAAACACTTGCCAAATCCTTTGACTGTTATATTACCGAGATTGACCCCGTTGGTGCTGCTAAATCAGGTTATGTTTTAAATCTAAACCCTTTTTTTGAAACAGAAGACAATGCGTTCCGGAATGATTATGACAAGTATTTATTAGATATCTCACATTATCAAGGAGAACTTTTCTCTCTTCCACTAACCAGTAGACCACCGATCCTGGTCTACAATAAGGATTTATTGGGTCAAAATGGTGTCGAAGAACCCGGTAAAGATTGGACATTCACCGAATTTATCGAAAATCTTACTAACGTTACATCAATAACAAATGTAAAACCAATCTATGGTTTCTTACCCGAAAGTCAGGCAGTTAGCATCTTCGATATGATTCTCTCAGGGAATAATATCCATTGGTTTGATGATGTTGCAGGTCTCCCGGTTGCTCAAATAAACACCAGGGAAATGGCAAATATACTCCAATGGCATCAAAACCTGTACCAGACAGGTGTTTTTTTTACATCATCAACAGATGAAAATTGGTTGCCTTCAATTCAAAAGGCAATACAAGATGGACAAATTGGATTCTGGACTGTATTGATAGGTGAAGAAGAAGAGTATTTTGATAGAAAAGAACCCGGTTATAATATTGGCATCACAACCCTTCCCGTTATTTCTGAACCAGACTATCCTTATAGTCATATGATCAATACCGGATTTTTCATATCAAGCGAATCTCAAAACTCGCAGGCTTGTTGGCTATTGGCCAAGTATCTTTCTAAAGAACCATCCTTGTATACCGGAATTCCTGCCCGTAAATCAGTGGCAAACTCACCTGCCTGGAAATCAAGTGTTGGGATTGAAAAAGCTGAAATATATCTTCAAGCCTTGCAGCAAAGCCAACTCGCTAAAAACCTTACTTATCCTGATTTTCTTCTCTGGCCATACCGTAACTGGTTAGGTCAGGTTGTATTTGCAGTCAAACAAGGTCATGAAATTCAGCAGGAATTGGCGGTAGCCCAACAAAAAGCAGATGCGTATTATTCCTGTATCTCGCCAATTGACTGGAATACCTTAAATGAGGAAATGGTCAAACAAAATGTGATTGATTGCGTAAAAGAAGCGGATCCATCATGGAATTAAGAAATAAATCCTTTCATCTTCTAGTAACCAAAAATTCAAGGAACTTATGGTAATCGGACTGTAATCAAGGTAAAACAGAAAGGAAAATAAGTGTTAATGACAATGAAATCAAGGATTAAACTAAATTTAATTTCGATAATATTAACCATAGTCCTTTTCATTCTCTCAGGATGCAATTCCAATGACACGTACCACAACCAGGTCAACACATCTCAACAAGTTACCATCACATTTGCGGCTACCACCGGATCAGTACCGCAGTATGAAGAATTAATTACCACATTTGAAAGCCAACACCCGGATATCCAGGTTGAATTGCTCGCTATGGATGGGGAGGAACTGGATTATGAGCGGTTAGCCTCACAGGTTGACACACTAGTGCTGGGCAGTGCGGTATCAGCGGAAAACAGCTATCTGTTTCTGGACCTGACGCCATTAATGTCCAATGAGGACTTCAGTCCAAACGATTTCAGGCCGAATGCGCTGCAGGGCTGCCAGAGCGGTGATAAGCAAGCAGGTTTGCCGATATCGTTAAGCCCGAGCCTGGTTTTTTACAATAAGAATATTTTTGACCAACACAACCTGCCCTACCCACAACCGGGTTGGGATTGGGATGCGTTTAACAATATCGTACAGGCTGTTTCATCAGTCAATGGAACAGAACCGGTCTACGGCTTTCTGGATATCAGTGCGGGGTTTATCCTGCGCCCTGAAACCCATGCCTTATTAAGCGCCAATAAAACCCCTGCCGAAGTGGGTACTGCCATACAATGGTATCTGGAACTGGCTCGTTCCGGAGAAATAGCCATTCCGGGGGTGAATGCAGAAGGAAAAACCAATGATCTGGTGCGTGGAAATCAGGCTGCCATGTGGGTAGGGACGTTATCCGGTTTTTCGTACGACCTGCAAGGGTTGGATTTTGAAACCGGCATTGTGCCTTTTCCTTCATTGACGGGGAATGCATTCGGAAGCGACCCGGTCAGTGTCAGTTGCGCGGTGGTCAGTGCCGGTACCGGGTACCCGGAGGCAAGCTGGACATGGTTGAACTTTCTCAGCCGCAATTCGGTTGGTATTTCATCCGGTTTTCCGGCCAACCTTACGGCGATTGAAGATTCCCCTGAATGGGTAAGCCAGACACCGGAAAGACAGACGGCAATTCTGGAGGCACTGCAACGGGGCTGGTACGGTTGGGTGAAATACGACTTTACACCAATCGCACAAGCTTTCCAAAAATCAATTCAATCGGGGCAAAGGCTGGTAGAGCTGCTGCCGTCAAACTTATCCCTGCAGGCTTTGGAACGCGAAATTCCGGATGTAAGGAATTCACCACAGGCAGTCATAGCGCAAGAACCGACTCCTCTTCCAAAAGCAGAGAAAGCTGAAGACGCATTGAGTGCTGTTTATTTTGCCGGTCCTGGTTTACATGACATCAAAACTGTGCAGACCCTGGCAGAGGAATTTAATCGGGCCAATCCGGAGTATTATATTGAAATTGAGACCGAAAGGGGGTTGGATTTCGTAAATATTATGAGCTACGAATATGATATAAAGAATTTTGATTGTTTTGTTTCTTCCGGATCGCTAATTTCAAATAATTATGTTAATCTGGATCAAAATGGAGACTATTCTGTATATTCTTTGGACCCTTTCCTGGATAACGAAGGTAATACCTTTTTAGATGATATTGATCCAATTTTCCTGGATAATCTGAGAACGAATGGTTCCCTTTACGGTCTGCCGGTATCTATCAATCCATTATTTGTTTATTACAATGCCGATTTATTGAAGGAATTAGGGCTGGTACCACCCGATTTGGATTGGACAGTGGAGGATTTTTGGGCGTTGGCACAACAAGCCGCTCTTAAGAAAGAAGGTGTCTATGGATATGTGCCTTACCTTGATTGGCCGAATTATTTTTTCAGTGACGCCATTTATATGAAAATTGAGAACCAAACTGTAAAAGCGGATTATGAAAACCCGCAACTGGTGGATTTACTTAATCAACTCATTCCATTGGTAAAAAATAAAACTATTTTCGTATATGATTCCGGAGGGACCCGCTCAGCCATGGGAAATTATATGCTGCGCGATGAACTGATCCGCTTTGAGAACGGTCTGCTTTGGCTGGATGGTATTGGTATGTCTTCCACACCACCCGCCCGTGACAGAAATGATTTTGAAATCGGAATTTCCGTTTACCCAACTCAGCAGGGAGTGGATCCAAGTGATATCAGTGCATTTTTTATTTCCCGTAACACTGAAAACCCACAGGTATGCTGGGAATGGTTCAAGTTTTTATCACAGCAACCTAATAATGGGTTTAAAGGAATTCCACTAAAACCTTCGATTTTGGACTCAGAAAATTGGGCTGCTGCGGTTGGAGAAGTACGGTCAGCCGTCTACCGGGCAACACTGTCAAAATTGCGGTTTTCATCAGAAGTGAGTATTTTCACCCCCATGCCGTTTAGCCAGTGGTGGACCGATGCAATCGTGGCAATCCTGCAGGATGGTCGGGATATGAATACTGTATTGAAAGAAACCCAATACAAAGCCCAAGCAACCCTGGATTGTATGCAATCCGCCGGATATCCTGCTGTTTTGCCTTATGAAGAGACGTACGAGACTGCAATCGCCTGTGCGCACGAAGTCGACCCGGATTATTACTCGATGTCCGAGTTGTGGTCTGTCAACCCCTGACGTTGGAATTATTTACTGAGTGAAAGAAGCGGCAGAACAGGTAGTAATCAGCTACAATAACAGGAAAGGCGGTAATAAACAATCGAATGGCCTCACATCTGATTAATTTCTCGCTCAAACGCTTGCGCACCCATCGCTGGCTGGCACTCAGCCAGATCCTGGGTTTGATGGCTGCGGTTGCCCTGGCGGTGGCGGTCCCCATGTATGCGGATGCCATCAATTACGATATCCTGAGCAGTTCATTGACAGAGTCCAGCAGCCAGACCCGTCGACAGCCGTTCGATTTTGTCTTCCGTTATATCGGTAGTTGGTATGGTGCCATTACCCCGCAGCAGTATGAGCCTTTGGACCAATATTTGAGCCAACAAGCCAGCCGGCAAGTCGGGTTGCCTTTGCAACAATTAACCCGTTATGCCGCTACCGCCAACCTGCAGCTTTACCCGGCAGCACAGGTACTCAGCCCACAGGCGCGTCTGGATTTGGTGAAAGTTGCCTTTCTGGATGGCGTATTTAGGCAGGTGCAGTTGGTGGAGGGAAACTTGCCACTCTCCCTGGAAGAAAGCGGAAACGTGATTGAAGCACTGGTTTCCCTCGACCTGGCCAATGAGTTGGGATTGCAGGTGGGGCAAGACTACGCGCTCTTCAACCCGGCTACAGCTTCGGCTGCAGCTTTCCGGCAGGATGTGCGTATCAGCGGTTTATGGGTGGCAGTAGACTCGCAAAATGAGCTTTGGGCACTTTACCCGGCGGATTCCTTCCGTAAAAAACTGCTTATCAGTGAAGAAGGGTTTTGGTCGTTGGTGGACGGGTTACCCTCCGGGTTGGATGAAGCCACCTGGCGTCTGACCTTAGATGGCAACCAGGTTAACAGCAGCCGGGTGAGCCGGTTATTGTCCCGCATAGATGTGTTGGAAAACCGGGTCAACGCCATGCTGCCTAATACGGATTTGGAGACCTCCCCGGCACCGGCCATGCGCCAGTACCAACAGTCCGTGCGCAGCCTTTCCGGTTCCCTGTTTGCTTTCAGCATACCGGTTTTAGGTCTGGTGCTGTTTTTTCTGGCTTTGATCTCAAACCTGTTTGTACGCTCCCAGCGCAATGAGATTGCCGTGTTACGCAGCCGTGGCGCATCCCGCCTCTGGATTGTAGGAATATACGCTATTGAATGGGCTTTGTTAGGCCTGGTTAGCTTATTACCCGGAATCCTGCTGGGAAATTTCCTTGCCGGGTTAATGAGCAAAACCAGCTCGTTCCTGGAATTTTCACGCCCAATGGCTGCTTCCCTGCAAATCAGCAGTCGAGATGTTGGCATCGGTCTATTGGCATTGGTGGTGGGGATTGGATTTTGTTTGTTGCCGGTCTGGAAATATGGCCGGGATACAATCATCTCCTATAAGCTGGAACGTGCCCGTCAGAAACAAATACCATTCTGGATGCGCTATTATCTGGATTTGGCTTGTTTGTTACCATCGTTGTATGGTTTATATACCCTGCAGGTACGCGGACGTCTGGCTATTCTGGGTAAAAACCTGGGCAGTAATGACCCATATCAAAACCCGCTCCTGTTCCTGTTACCGGCGCTTATGATCCTGGGATTGAGCCTGTTGGTGTTGCGTATTTTGCCCTTCTTGTTCAACCTGTTGGCTTCTCTCTCAGCACGACTACGTGGTGTTGCCCTGGTGTATGTGCTGCGGCATTTTGCCCGTTCCGGGAACGCATACCAGAGCGTACTGTTGTTGATCCTGATCACTTTTGGTTTAGCTGCTTTTACATCTTCAATGGCTTTTTCCCTCGACCGCACGGTAGAGGATAGTATCCGTTATACCAATGGAGCAGCTTTGAATCTGGTTGAAGGGGGGGAATTCATCAGCACCGAATCCAACGACCAGGGAGCGGAAAGCAGTAGCAGTTCCTCTTCCGGTTCTGAAGGATATTGGAATTTTTTACCGGTCAGTGATCACCTCTCCCTCCCGGGTGTCCTTTCGGCAACCCGGGTCGGAATATATGCTGCCGGTTTACAGAGCGGCAATCGCTCGGCCAACGGGGACGTGATGGGAATTGACCGCGCGGATTTTGGGCAAACAGCCTTTTTCAGACCTGATTTTGCGGCCGAACCACTGAATGGTCTACTCAACCGTCTGGCTTCCACACCAGATGCCATATTGGTGGATCAGACCACCTGGGAACGTTTTAACCTCGAAGTTGGCAGCACCCTGGACGTACGCGTGACCATAAACCAAACTGTCTTCCCGATTTCCTTCACCGTGGCAGGTGTGTTTACGCGCTTCCCCACCTGGCCAGGGGAAACCCAGGGTGCATTGTTTGTTGCCAATCTGGATTACTTATTCGAGACCTGGGGCATGTTACAACCTTATGAGGTCTGGTTGAACACCAGCCCATCCGCCAGCACGGAGAAAATTGTCAGTGGAATTAACAACCTGGGTGTCAGTGTGGTCAGGGTGCGTGATACACAGGCGGACATTAACAAAGCTTTGCTTACCCCTGCCCGGCAGGGTGTGCTGGGCATGCTATCGATCGGGTTTCTGGCATCCTCAGCCTTAACGGTGATAGGATTCTGCCTGTTCGCTGTGTTTTCATACCGCGAGCGCTTCATCCAACTGGGTGTGTTGCGCGCCATTGGCTTGAGCATCTCGCAGATGCGCACCTGCCTGGGGTTGGAACTGGCAGGTCTGATTATGTTGGGTATTTCAGCCGGCAGCGGAATTGGGGTACTGGTTGCACGACTGTTTATCCCCTACCTCCCGGTCAGTACCGGTACTGGGGTTGAGGTTCTGCCACTCATTACGCAAATTGCCTGGTCAAAAATGATCTTGGTTTACTTGCTATTTACGTGTGTCTTGCTGCTGGGGCTGGTATTGTTGGTATTTTTCCTGCGCAAAATTAAAATATTTCAAGCGATCAAATTGGGCGAGACCCTCTAACAGAGATAGGGAGGTTTTATGAGAAAAATTTTTCAGCAAATTGGTATGGTATTTATTTTGGTATTAACTGCCGGTTGTGCCACCAATCGTTCAGCGGTCACACCAACGTTAGTTCCTACACCGGTCACGGTTGAGAAGCCCATATACACTGTTGAAAGGGGGCTGGTGGAACAGGTGCTGCAACTGACCGGACGCGTATCCCCCAAACTACAACAGGACTTATATTTCCGGGCTGATGGTTTTGTGAAAGAAGTCTTGGTGCAAAATGGCGATTGGGTAACGAAAGACACGGTCTTGTCCAGGTTGGATGAACCGGAACGTTACCAGGCTGATGTGGCTTCCGCCGAGTTGGCTTATGAGCAAGCCAAGATAAAATTGGAACAAACCAAACTGGATGCACCCATTCAGGCGGCCCAGGCCAAAATTACACTTTTGGAAGCCCAGATTGCGTTGGACAAGGCCAGGAATGATCGGGCAGCGATGCAATACCCGCGGGTGACCGACGGATTAAAGCTGGAACAATTGCGCGGAGATGTAGCTGCAGCCTTAAGCTCGCTCAATGATGCCCAACAGGCATTTGATGACGTGGCTGATAAGCCGGAGGGAGATTCCTACCGTCAAATGCTCTTGCAAAGTCTGCTGGATGCGCGTCAGGCTTATGACCGCGCGGTGATCAATTTGAATTGGGCAGAAGGGAAAGCCACCCAGATTGATCTGAACCTGGCGGATGCTAAAGTAGCCCTGGCGCAGGCTACCTACGAAAAAGCCCTGGCGGAAGCAGAATTCTGGAATGAGGATGGTGGGTTAACCGAAATTCGCCTGGCAGAGTTAGTATTGCGGGATGCCGAAACACGTCTGGCTTTGGCTACCAAAACCCTGGGAAGTATCGAACTGGTAGCGCCTATCAACGGGCAGGTGCTCTCATTAAGTATCGTGCCGGGTAGTCAGGTGCGTGCATTTCAAGCGGTAATCACCCTGGCTGATCCGGCAGAGCTGGTATTGATGTCCATCCCCGCCGTGAAAGACCTGAACAAACTGGCAGTTGGAATGCAGGCAGTGGTGCGTCTGTCCTCTCAACAAGGACAGGAATATACGGCAACCATCAGTAACATTCCTTTGGATTTAACCTCGGCCAGTGAATTATCCTCCGGAAATAACGCCGTACAGGTCACCTTGAACGAGCAGGCCGATGTGTTGCAATTGGGCGATGCAGCCTGCGGTCCGTTCTTTTCAAGGGCAGGATTTCGTGTTTGTGGAAAGTGGAGGTGTTCAGAGAAGGGTGAATGTGGTGCTGGGGTTGAAGGCAAACGACCGGGTTGAGATTGTCTCCGGACTGGAAGAGGGTCAGCAGGTGGTCGGACAATAATGGAACCATTAATTACCTGTGAGAATCTGGTAAAAATATATTCTTCCTCTATATCCCGTTTCCACAAAGGCGTAGAGGTGGTCGCATTACAAGGGCTTGACCTGACCGTGGTACAAGGGGAAATGATTGGCATCGTAGGGGAATCCGGTTCGGGAAAATCGACCTTATTAAATATTCTGGGCGGGTTGGACCGCCCATCGGCGGGTAAGGTGTTGGTGGCTGGTGCCAATTTGTTGGAGATGTCTGCCGAAGAATTGAACTCGTACCGGCTCGAAAAGGTTGGTTTTGTCTGGCAGCAGACCACCCGCAACCTTGTTCCTTATTTGAGTGCTTTGGAGAACGTACAGATTCCGATGCGCATTCAACATGTTCCTGAAGAACAATGTCGCCAACGCGCCACACAATTACTGGATATTACCGGCTTGACTGAACGGTTGCAGCACTTACCCGGGCAACTTTCCGGCGGTGAACAGCAACGGGTGGCTATTGCCGTAGCCTTGGCAAATCAACCCGACCTGATCCTGGCGGATGAACCCACCGGCGAACTGGATACAATCACCTCGGCCAGGATATATGAGATCTTGAGAAAAATTAACCGGGATTTGGGTGCAACACTGATCATTGTCTCGCATGACCCAGGTATCAGCCGTTATGTGGACCGAGTAGTCTTGATCCGCGACGGAAAAACCAGTACCGAGACTGTGCGGGTTACACCAGAAGTGGACTTTCATGATAAACACCGGCAGCCACTTGAAGCGGATAAATACGAAGAGTTATTGATGCTGGACTCCGTTGGGCGGGTACAGATCCCACAGTCCATGTTGGAAGCACTCAATATTGGCAGCCGTGTCAGGGCAGAGGTGAACCAGGAAGGAATCACGCTCAAACCGGTGGAAGGGCATGTCCGCTCTACCGTAAGTGGAGATAATACTTTCAAGGATGGGTCGATCTACATGGAAGAGGAACCGTTGGAAGAAACCCGGCAGACTCTATTACAGAAATTCAAAAACCTGTGGCGCAAGGAGGGGAATGAAAACCGACTCGATATCTGAACTATTGAGGGTGGAAAACCTGTCGCGTTCCTTCACCACCCAAGTAGGCGAGGTAAAAGCATTACAGCAGGTCAACCTGTCGATTAAAGTGGGTGAATTGGTAGCACTCAAGGGAAAATCCGGCTCAGGCAAAACCACTTTGCTGAACTTATTAGGTGGTTTGGACCAACCCAGCAGCGGTGAGATCTATTTTCAGGGGGTTGCATTCAACACCTTATCAGAGGAAGACCTGGTACGGTTAAGGCGCACCCAAATCGGATTCGTGTTCCAATCCTTTGCGTTAATGCCCACCTATTCCGCGTTGGAGAACGTGGAACTGGTCTTGAGATTAGCCGGTGGTAACCCGAAAAAAGGCCGGCAACGAGCCATGCAATGCCTTCGGGCGGTAGGATTAGGAAACCGTGCTCATTCACACCCGAATGAACTTTCGGGTGGGCAACAGCAGCGAGTGGCTATCGCGCGTGCCGTTGCCAACCATCCGGACCTGATTCTGGCAGATGAACCTACCGGAGAACTGGATACAAATACCACCCGCCAGATTTTTAGCCTGTTCCGCCGACTGGTGGATCAGGAAGGCATCACCGTTTTGCTGACATCCCATAACCCATTGGTAGAGGAAGTCGCCGATCGGGTAATTGAGCTTGAGGATGGGTGTATTATCGATATGAAATAAACTTGTCGTTCCAATTATTCCTATCAGGCAACTAAACCAAATTCATGAGGGTTGTGCTAAGCATTGTGAGTTTAACTCTGAGCAACATGGTTATCGTTGCTTATCTGATCCACCTAAAATGTGGTTGATTTTGGAATGTAATTATTCTGAATCTGCTGGAGTGAAAACACATTGAGCCAAAAGCCCTTAGGAAAAAGGAGAAAGGAAACAACTTTCCATAATCTGGTGTGTTGCACCTTGCAGCAAGCCATTGTAAAGCCAGGTGCAATGCACTCCTGAATAATTGTTAATCAGATTCCTTTTCCATTCCAATCGTAAATATCGATCCTCAAGTGCAATGCACCGTTTAACGAAATAAAAAAAGTGACTGATCGGTTGTGGTCAGCCACTTCTATATTTTTTAATAAATCATGTAGAGATTCTTTCTAACCACTTCCGAAGGACTCCGAAGTGAAACGAGGAGAATCCTCCAGCCAAATCCCTACCCCACCTTCACTTCCCGGAAGTCCTTGATTTCATGCACAAAAGGCTGGAGTGCTTTTCGCAAGGTATCCTCGTCAATCTGATCAACCTTCATGGTCACTTCACCACCCACAATATCCTGTCCGGCATAGGTAGTCAAAGCGATGATATTCCCGCCCACTTCATCAATCGCCTGGGTGAGCTTATGCAGAACTCCCGGTTCATTTTTAACCATCACGACCACGCGCCATCCCGGTTGGCGTCCACCCAACATGGACAAAAAGACATGGAAGATATCGGTCTCGGTGATCATCCCGACCACATCCTCGCCTCGCACGACCGGAATTCCGCCCACGCGGTTATCCGCCATTATACGCGCTGCTTCTTCCAGTGGGGTATCTTCTGTAACGGTGATGACTTCTTTCGTCATCACGCGTTCAACGGTGATTTTGCTCAATAAATAGTTCACTTCCCAGACAGATAATGAGGTAACATCCGAAGGGGAGGCGTTCAATAAATCATCTTCAGAGACAATCCCCACCAGCTTGCCTTTCTTCATCACCGGATAGCGGCTGACACGTTCCTTGCGCATTTGCGCCAGGGCATCCTGCACAGGCATATCGGGTGTAACAAATAATACCGGACTCGTCATTCTTTCACCAACCAGCATAATATCTCTCCTTACTCAATAATTTCTTTAATTGTACACGATTGGGCAATAAAAATTCATATTAGACTGTACAAAGAACTCAATAAAACACCAACCCACCATCAATATTAATTGCCTGCCCATTAATGAACCCTGCTTCTTCGGATGCCAGGAATGCCACCAGGGCAGCTACATCCGCTGGTTTGCCGAAACGAGCCACCGGGATGGTTTTGAGGATACTGGTACTCCACTCTTCGAGTGTCACTCCGTTGATATCCGCCAGATGCTGGTAGGTATTCTTCAACATTTCCGTTTCAATCGGTCCCGGGCAGATGGCATTGGCCGTAATCCCCTTCGGACCTAATTCCACCGCCAACGCACGTGTCAACCCCAAAACGGCCGCTTTGGTGGAACAATAAGCGATCTCCTCGGAATATGCCATTTTACCTGCCATGGAGGAGAGGTTGACAAAGCGACCCCATTGATTCTTTTCCATGATCGGAATGACAGCCTGGGAGCACAGGAACATGGATTTGTAGTTAATGTCGCTGACACGATCCCACAATTCCTCGCTGACATCCACTGTGGCGGTGTTGTCGAAGATCCCGGCATTATTGACCCAGATATCAATCCGTTCCCATTTTTCAAATACCTGTTGTACTACTTGATGTATCTGGTCTTTCTTTGTAACATCCAGATGAAAACCCTCGGCCTCCGTTCCTAATTCTCGACAACGATCAACGGTCTGGGAAGTATCGCGGATGTCTATCACTGCTACCCGGACGCCTTCTTCTGCCAGACGGGCACAGATTTCCTGTCCAATTCCCTGAGCAGACCCGGTCACACAGGCTACTCTTCCTTTTAAACCTTTCATGCTCTATTTCCTATCCAGGATCGTTTCACTTTTGAATCTGACCCGCAGCGTTCCGCCAATGCCAGGCAGGCAGCCTGGGATTTTTTCAAGATCTCATCCTCATCCAGATGTTGAATGACTCGATCTTCCATCAGGATGACGCCATTGGCGACGGTCATTTCCACATTTTCCTGCCCGCAGGAATAAATCAAAGTTGCGACCGGATCATGGATCGGGACAACCTTGGCAGAATTGGGGGCAATCACGAACAAATCTGCCTGCTTGCCGACTTCCAATGACCCGATCTGATCTTCCAACCCCAGGATCTGCGCACCACCCAGGGTTGCCCAATCCAATACCTGCTGGGCATTGATCACCGCAGGATCTTTGGCTCCTACTTTCTGCAACAAGGCAGCTACTTTCAGGGTTTCAATCATATCCTGGGAATTGTTACTACCCGCCCCATCCACCCCCAGACTGATCTGCAAGCCAGCATCGCGCATTTTCATCATCGGTGGAATGCCATTGCCCAGATACATATTGCTGACCGGATTGTAGGAAACTTTAACATTATTCTTGACGAATAACTGGATATCTTCATCATCCAGGGTGACACAGTGGATTGCCAATAATTCCGGTCGCAGGAACCCGATCTTCTCCAGATAGGGCACCGAATTCATACCAAAGCGGTCCTGACTGCAATAATTATCGACCCAATTCTCACCGATGTGCATGATCATGGGCGTACCGGTGCGCTTGGAAAACGCCAGTGACTTATCCAACCCTTCCCCAGAGACCGTCCAGGGAGCACCGACCGCCATCCAGACTGCCATCCTTTCTGTGGGTGGGTATTTGCTTATCAATTGATCGTATTGGTCGATAAACCAATCGGTCGGTCGCATCAAATATTCCGGAATCCCATATTGCAGACCGTAATCGGAAATAATGCTGCTGTACACACCGCGCAAGCCGCTGTCCACGATGGCATGGATGTTCTCATCGTGCAGTCCAAAGGTGTAGGCCATGTAATTCATATCGATAACCGAGGTGACACCACTATGGATCAATTCCAGGCAGCCGGTCAGACAAACAGTGTAGATTTCTTCCGGGGTGATATTGGCAGCAGTCGGGGCTGTCACCACAGTTACCCAGTCCTGCACCGACATGTCTTCCCCCAGCCCTTTCGTAGCCACCTGGAAGAGGTGGTCATGGGTGTTGATTAAGCCGGGAAACACAATTTTTCCATTCAGATCGATGACTTTATCAGCCGTAAATTGCCCTTCCAATTCCTTCGTCAGTCCTATTGCAGAGATGCAATTGCCACGGATGGCAATGGTGCTTTCTGGCAGGATGGAACGGTCTTTGTCCTGGGTAACAATTAAGGCGTTTGTTAGTAGTAAATCAACTTTTTTCATATCTTGAACTCGTTTCTTTTTTTGTGCATTCAATAGAGAATGGATTAAATTGATTTGGAAAGTTTTTCGAATTCTTTGAAATTTCTTTACTGAATCTTTACAATTTTACAGTAAGATTGAATTAATCAAGAAATTTGGAGGTAGCTTAAATGAAAAAAATAATAGTGGTTGTAGGAATTTTAATCGCTGTTCTGGCGATTGGTGGATCCATCTGGGTCGTTAGCGCTCAATCAACTGATCCTCAAAATCCCACATGCCCGGGGTATTCTGATGGCGCATATCCTGGCGGATATGGAATGCGTGGTCGAGGTATGATGGGTAGTTTTTATGGTCAAAATGCACAAACTGGTTGTCTGGCAGGTGATGTCGACAATCCGATGCACACCGCCATGATCACATACTTCGCGGATGCTTTGGGCTTATCCGAAGATGAACTGAACACGCGATTAAGCGATGGTGAAAGTTTATATGCAATCGCTGCTGCAGCAGATTTTTCAGAGGAAGAAATTTATGCTCTCATGCAGGAATTTCATACAAGTTATTGGGAATCTGCTGATGTAGATAGTGAATTCTTCCAGAATCGCTATGAACGCATGCAGGAAAGATGGTCTGGTGAAGGCTCATCCGGGTATCCGGTTGGTGGCTGCCATGGATATGGTCGACCCGGAAATTGGGGTAGCATGATGCGCTGGTTCCAACCAGAATCCTGATTCATGCTCACAACAATAGACAGGCTGGCTGAGGAAGTCAGCCTGAATTTTTTTATAGATCCATAGGGGTTATGTCATAATGGATGAATATTGAGCATTTCAACCAAATTTAAGATTATAATTTTTTTATGCACTTATTTACATTTACTTGCCGGGAATTTTAAATGCCATCTAAGATATTAATTGTTGATGATGAACCTGGAATCCGAAATTTGATCAGTGCTTACCTGAGCAAAGAAGGGTTTGAGCTTTTGGAAGCAGGTGATGGATTAACCGCTGTAAAAATTTCACAATCCTTTAAACCCGATTTGGTCATTCTCGATCTCATGTTGCCTGGCATGGACGGATTGGAAGTCTTACAAAAAATCAGACAGTATTCAGACCCGTATATCATCTTGCTGACAGCCAAAACGGAAGAAACAGACAAAGTAATTGGCTTAACTTTAGGTGGTGATGATTATGTCACCAAACCGTTCAGCCTGCGTGAATTAACTGCCCGGGTAAAATCAGCTTTGCGACGGCTGCAAACGAAACCGGACAGGCAATCTGAGTTTATCAGCGAGCACATTCGCCTGAATCCAACCAGTCGTCAAATCTGGGTGGATGGTCAATTAATGGACTTAACCCAGGTGGAATTTGACATTTTACACACATTTTTGCTTCATCATCACCAGGTTCTCAGCCGTGAACAGCTATTGGAACACGTTTGGGGGTATGAGTTTTATGGCGAAACCCGCACGGTGGATGTGCATGTCGGTCATATACGTAAAAAATTAGGCGATCGGTTTATATCCACCATTCGCGGGGTTGGTTACCGCTTTGATGATTAGGAAAGTATGAAAAAAATCTCTTTTTTCTGGAAATTATTTTTAGCCGTCTTCTTCGGGATTTTACTGAGTTTATTAGCCCTGATGATTGGATTCCGAATTACAATTCCTTTCGCATTCAGTCGCCATATGATGGATATGAACATGATGATGCGCGATCTCAGCAGTATGAATATGGGTATGCGCATGATAGATAACGAATTGTACGATGTATTTTTGCTGACATCTACCGAAGCGATATGGATTGCCCTCCCGGTCGTGTTACTGATTTCGTTGCTTATCAGCTGGGGGATCAGTCGCATCATTGAATCTCCCCTGCAGAAAATGTTCCTTGCTGCGCAGGATATTGCTTCCGGCCAATATCACCGTCGAATTCCACTTTCGATGGATGTAAATAAAACAAAGGTAGATCCGATTCAAAAGTTGGCAATAGGATTCAATCAAATGGCTGCCAGCCTGGAAGAAACAGAAAAAATGCGTCAACAATTAATTGGGGATATCTCACACGAATTGCGTACGCCCTTAACCACCATCAAGGGTTCCATGGAAGGATTGATGGATGGGGTTGTCCAGGGTAATGAACAAACCTATCATCAGCTTTATCAGGAAGCAGATCGTTTGCAAAGATTGGTGGATGATTTACAGGAGTTAAGCCGTATTGAAGGCGGTGCATATCATTTAAACAAGCAATGGGTATCCATTCTGCAATTATTTCAAAGCATATCAAAAAAATATGAAAATAGATTTCAAGAAAAGCAGGTCCATTTTTCGATTACCATTCCAGAATCAAATATCATGATTTTTGTTGATCCGGATCGATTGGAACAGGTTCTGGTAAATTTATTGATGAATGCGCTGCAATTTACCGATCCCGGTGATTCTGTATCACTCTCGGCTCAACAACAAAGTAATCAGCTAAAAATCCAGGTTCAGGATAATGGTTCGGGGATTGCCGAAGAGCACTTACCTCATATTTTCACCCGCTTTTACAGGGTGGATAAATCTCGTTCCAGGCAGAGTGGCGGTTCTGGGATTGGACTGACCATTTCAAAGCATCTGGTGGAAGCGCATGAAGGGACAATTACTGTTGAAAGCCCTGGCATCGGATCCGGAACAACTTTCACAATCCGATTACCGATGGAGATTAAAAAAGAAAAAGAGTAGGAAACCTACTCTTTTTCTTTTTTTTATTTGTAATTTTTTACCAGTTGCGACCGCGTCCCATACCCATTTGATTTACAAATTCTCGTACGGGCTGTCCATCTTCCAAACAGGTGCCGTCACCTAAGTATTGTCCACCGGGGGTAAATTCAGCGTTTTCTCCACCAGCCAGGTAACCACGACCCATCCAACCAGCGTTGCGTGCGCCATTCAAACCAACTGGCATCAAAGCTCTGATTTCTTCCAGAGTCAAACCTTCTGCTTGTGCAATCTGGGCAATTGTGAAACCTTCAGCAATTTTTGCTTCAATTTCTTCTACGGTCATGCCAAGCGCTTCGGCGAAGGCGGTCATGATTTCGTCATGATAAAGGCCTAAACCATCTTCTGTCTGCAATTGCTGTTGCGTTGCGACACCATAACCATTACCTGGGTTACCACCTTGAGCGTAAACGCTCCCTACGACACCAAAACTTGCTACTAACACTGCTGCCACTAAAACGGCAATTAAGCTCTTTTTCATTTCATACTCCTTTTGTAATATTGTCTTGCTTATGTTCACTATAATACTGGGAGCATGTTTAGAAAGTATTAAGATCATATGTAGATTGTGTTAGTCTTTTTTTCGTTCAAGATGCGCTTCTGATCTTTCCAAACGAATCAATCAGCTATGGGTACCATGTTTGTAACCTGGGATTTTTCATCATCTTCAGGTTTTTGATCTTTGATGACATCCGGGATGCTGGTTTCGATATGACGAATCTTGGGATTTGAATAAGCCAGCCAGGTAATCAGGATCGTCCCCAGTCCTGCGATGATAAAGATCAAACCAATCCCACGCCCGGGTCCCACGCCAACGATTCGGGCAATAAAGGAATTTGAAAGTATGCCACCCTCCGACAACATCGGCGTAAATACCAGATCAGCCAGAGGACCTGCAGTCAGAAAGGCAATTGGCATCATCGAACGGGAGATCATACTGCGCATGGCAAATACCCGTCCCTGCAAATCCAGTGGCACCTTGACCTGAAAAATCGCCTGACTGGATCCCGATGCCAATGGAATCACAAACAACATCACAAAATAACCAGCCGCGATGAGAAAGGCATTCGGTCGCAACCCAGCCAAAGCTAACCCCAGGCTGGAAATACTGATAAAAATCATGATGGATAAAATTTTCTTCTTGGACCCGCCCCAGACAGAGAGCAGAACACTACCGATCAGCATACCCACCCCACCAGCTGTCTGCACGTACCCCAATATGGCTGGCGAAAAGGTAGCCAAAACCATCGGACTGGTTAATACCGCAGCAAAATTGATCATGAAATTGACCAGAGCAAAGTAAAACACCAACCCAAGCAAACCTCCATTCAAACGCAGGAATCGCCAGCCAGCCATAGCCTCGTGCCATTGACTGACCTTTTCCTGCGGTTCAATCCTTTCAGGTTGGGGGATACGGGAGATCAGGAGTGTTCCCAAGGCAGCGAAATAGGTGATGAAATCGATCAGAAAGATTCCTTCTAAACCAATCAGTCCAAACAGCAATCCAGCAATCAAAGGAGGCACTAAGTTTCCCAGGGCACCACTCATTTGTGACAATCCATTGGCCCGAGTCAAATCCTTTTTGGGGACGATCATCACCACCGATGCAGAAAAAGCTGGATCTTGAAACGCGCTGAAAACTGATCCAACCAGAGCAATCACATAAATATTCCAAATTTCTAACTGTCCAGTCAACAAAAGAAAATAGGCAGCCAGCGTGATGATGGCGTTACCAGTATCAGCTAACAGCATCACTTTCTTGCGATTGAAGCGATCTGCTACCGAGCCAGCGACAGGGCCTAACAAAACTGCAGGTAAACTACCGAACAGAACAGTAATGGCAAACGGAGTAGCTTTACCTGTTTGTTGAAAAATCCAGACACCCAGAGCAAAACTGGTTAATCCGGATCCTAAAATTGAGATGAGCTGCCCAATCCAGATCACAAAAAAAGTACGCATATCCTTGGGTTCTTTCATTATCGCTATCATCCTTTCAATTATTGGGAACACAAAACAGACATTGAAATTATCAATGCGAATAAACGGTTGATGAAGGTGGCTTTACTCTTGCTTTTCGTTACCTAAATCACGGAAATAAAAACTTGGATACATGGCAATTGTCATTGCAAAGGTTTGTTGTTCAGGGTCTTTTGTGTCTGCATCAATAAATTCTTCCAATAATTCTTCCAGGCGTTTGTGGAATTCGTCAGCTTTATCATCATCTAGATTACTGAGATAGCGTGAAAGGGTAACAGCTCTCAGTTTTCCGACCGCCCCTTGCTCGAGTTGTAAAGAGCGTGCCTGCAAGCTACGCAATAAATCTTCACGCGTGGTATCGATCGTGGAAGTCACCATTGTAAATAAATTCTCTTTACCTTCCGTAGTGGAGAAATTCAGCAGATTGGGATCAATATCGATGAAGCTGGAGGTTGCCTGATAATATTTTTCAATCAGGTTAGCCACCTGACGGGTCTCTACTACCTGGATCAATCCTACTTTTTCCAGCATATTGAAATGATAATACAATTTGCTGGATGCCAATCCCAATTTTTCAGCAACATCTTTTACATTTTGAGGTTTTTTCTCAAGCACTTCCATGATCTGGTTACGCACCGGGTCCGCAACTACTTTAAGAGTTTCCAAATCACGGATGATATAAACGCCTTCTCTTTTTATGTGTCCCATCGCAACCTTTTCTTTTATCGCTAAAATTATTTTTACTGATAAAAATAGTTTACAACGTTTAAAAGAGTTTGTCAATACCCACATTAATGATTTTGTGATTTTAAATTTGTACTGATTTTATTTTCATCAATTCAATTAAAAATCTTCCAGGTTGACTAACTGGATCGAGTCGCCACAATTCAGAAAACAAAATTGTGCAACTGGCATTTCTTTAAGCTGCTGGAATACCGAATTTTGGTAACGCAGTAATTGCGTTCGATAATCGGATCTCCTCTTTTCGTCCAGATCTGCAAGGGATGCCAATTGATCCGTTTTGAAGTCGACAATTTTCCATCCACGCTCGGTTTGATAGAGGACGTCCAGGCGACCACGTTCATTTTGCGGTTCATCCTGTAATTCGTATGGGACCTCATGATAACGTCTGCTTGCCTGGTTGATTTCCACATAAACTGGATGCTCCTGTAACCGTTTAAAATAAACTTTTGCCTTAAAAACTACACGCTTTCTTTGTTCCAGTTCCAAAAAGCCAAGTTCAAGTGCTGATCGTTCAAGGAATTGTTGCAAGGCCTCATCATCATGGTATTCCCAACGATGAATCGACTGGTGCAGTAACTTACCCACCCACAATGGAAATTTTTCAGAGGGTTCAAACAAATCCAGCCTGTTTTCTTCAGGTTCCAAAGATTCTTTTAGTGGTTCCATTGGCTCTTTTCCATTCAACATGGCGCTCAAAGAAAACACCTGCACTTCCTTTTTTTCTTTTTCCTGGATTGGAAATTCAAACAGTTGAGTACTGACCTGTAAGCCTATCCGCTCACCTACCGCTAATGGAACGGGTTCCGCCGGGGGATTTACCACCAGCCATTCAGGATCGAGGTCAAACAGATCCAGTATCTTTTTCAACCAGCCATTCACCGTGAATTTTTCTTTGAATTGGGAAAAATGTCCGCTGATGATTAACTTATCTTTTGCCCGAGTAAAGGCAACATACAATAAACGCCTGGTTTCTGCTTCTTCCCTGTCTTCATCAAGCATCTTTAAATAACGGGATTGTAAAGGTTTATAATCCACCCGATCTGGAAGAAAGGACACCCTTTCACCTTCAATCTGCCATCGATCAGTTCTTGTCATGGGGCGGCGACCTGCATCCGCCAGAATCACCCAGGGGAACTCCAATCCTTTGGATTTGTGAATGGTCATCAATTGCAACGCGTCCTCAGCTGCCCCGGCAGCCTCCCCTTCGCGCACGCCAATATCCCGAATTTTTTGAACATATTCCAGATAGGCATGAATGCTGGTTTGATGGCTGGTATAGGCATCAAATAATAATTTTTCAATATTTCGCCAACCGCGTTCAGCAGAACCTGCCAGAATGATTCTGTAATGCGTGCGCTCAATAAGTCGTTGCAGGAGTGCAGCTACCGGTATTTTACCGACGACTTCTTCGAATTCATCCAGTAAATCCAATGCTCTATCTGCTGCCAACTTATCCTCTTGGGTCAAAAACGAGTGATCCATCGTCAAAGCTTGCCGTAGAGAAACGGGTTGATCACCAGATTGTGACCAACGTAGCTGGGTAATACCCAGATCACTCATACCAGTGGCTGGTGAACGTAAAAATCCTACCATCGCCAGATCATCCCAGGGATCCGCCAATGCACGTAACAAATTCAGTAAATCCCGAATCTCAGAGCGGTCGTAGAACCCACTCCCGGCAATGGTGACATAAGGAATCCCAGCTGCTTCCAGCGCTTGTTCATAGATTGGAAAAGCTCCCGAAGCACGAAACAGGAGCGCAACATCTTTCCAATCCTGAATTTCCCCAGCTTGTTTATAAGCTAACAAGCGTTCTGCCAGAAGGTTAGCAGCCAATATCCGGCCTTCTTCCGAATCGCGTCCTGCGCCAATCAGGACTTCCAGGTAAGGTTTTCTAACGCCAGAAGGCAAATCTTCTCGTACCGGGATCATTTTTTTGAAAGGCACATGGAATGGTTTTTCTTCAATGATTTCACTCCCCATGACAGCAGCCAGAACCTCATCCATAACCTTCATTAAAGCAGGATGCGTGCGATGAGTTTCTTCCAATTCACAAATCAATCCATCTGTTCGTCCTGTTTCCTTTTGCACTTCTTTGAATATCGTTACATCGGCTCCTCGAAAACGGTAGATGGATTGTCGGGCATCCCCGACAACATATAAACTACCTGTATTTCCTACTGTCAAAGCTTCGATCAATTGCCGTTGGCGCTGGTTGGTGTCCTGAAATTCATCTACCAGTAACGCCTGCACTTTCTCCTGCCATTTTTTAGCAATTTCAGGCCGTTTCAATAATGCCAGCGCTCTACCTTCCAGATCGTCGAAATCCAGCGCTTTTTGATTGGATAATAATTTGTTGTAATGATCATGAACCAGTGAAAAAGCTTCTTTTAATAAAGGGATAGCTGTGGTAATTTTTTCTTCCAGTTCTGCATCGAATCCTTTTTCAATCCAACTTAATCCTGTATCATACAATCCACGCCAAGTGGTCAAATCTATTCTGGAGGTACTGTCAGATTTGCCAACAAGTCTGTTTACAATTTGTGTCCTTATAATTATCAATGAACTAATACAGTTTAGATAATTTTGTTCCTGCCATGCAGTTTCTACCTCTTTCCAAACTACCAGAAAAGAATTCACCTGTTCAACACCCTTGGCTGAGGTGTCACTCTCCAATCGTTGCGGGGAAAAGGATCTCAAATTCTTAATGCATTGTTGCATTTCATCCATCTGCATAAACGGTTGTAAGCCCTCCATCAAAAATTGCCACATTGATTGGTCACTTTGGATCCACTTCTGCACTTCCAGACGTTTCGTGATCATCTGGGTCAGAATAGTCTCCAGGGATTTAATTCGTAATAATTCAAAGAGTTGTACATATTTTTCTTCCATCGTGATTTGTACCAATGTGCTTTCAACGGCATCAGCGATCATTATGGCCGCCTGACCTTCATCAACCACCTCAAACAAAGGATCGATACCTGCTTGGGCTGGATGGGTGCGTAGGATCTCGGCGCATAAACTATGAATGGTACCAATGCGAGCTGCATCCATTTTCCGCTCCAACCCCAACCAGAAACGTTGTTCGTCCAGATTCTGAACTGCAGTGATTTGGTTTCGGATGGCAGATCGCACACGGGATCGCATTTCATTGGCAGCTTTTTCTGTAAAAGTAATCGCCTCCACCCTATCCGGCTGCAACCCATCCGCCAGAAGACTGAGATACCTTGCCACCAGTGTTCGCGTTTTTCCGGAGCCAGCACCTGCGGTAACCACCACATTCCGGTTTCGTTCGGCTGCTGCGATGTATTGCTTATCTGATAAAAACTGAGTTGTTAATGACATCCGGGTTCGTTCGTTTAACATCATCATGACCTCCCCGGGTGGTAGCGCCAGCACCATAACCTGGCTGCACAATAATCCGGGCAACCACCCACCGGCACCTGTGGACGAAAATCAGCAACGGACAAACCATCCATTATCATTTCAATGTGTTGTTTAGCAATCTGGATAGCACCGTCAGGTCCCTCAAAATCATCTGTCTGAAACGTACTTAATTTCAGCGATCCTTCTTTTTTTGCATTCAGCGACCAATAAAAGCCTTCCGTAACCTTCCCCATTTTAAGAGCCTGGGTGGCAGCCAGCGCGTACAAAGGTAATTGCAGCCTGGTACCCTGCAACAGGTCTTTTTTATCCAGGTGACTCACCCCTGTTTTGTAATCAATCACCCGGATATTGCCCTGAGAATCCTGGTCTACCCGATCAATAACACCATGCAAACACACCACGCGGCTATCTTCCAATGACATCTCGAGAGACGGCTTGCCCTCTAATCCAAACTTCTGTTCAAAGGCAATCGGCACCCACTCATCCGACGCCAAACCTGTAATGGTGAGCTCGAGTATCAGCAGCCATTCCTGTTGTTGGGTTTGCCAATAGGCTGATGGTTCAAATTGATATATTTCTGGGGCAGCATCGAAGATTCGTTTGGCAACAATTGGTAATTTTTCCAATACGCCATTCACATCTGCGGGGTTTTCAGCAGCCTGATAAACCTCCTCCAAAATTTGATGTAATATACTACCAATCTGGAATGACTGTAAACCGACCTCGGGAATTCTTTGCTCATCAACTGCAAGGGCATATTGTGTCCAGAAACGCATGGGGCAACTCTTGTAAGTTTCCAGTCGGGAAGCACTCCAATTCGTTTTTTTCTGGTTATATTTATCTAGAACCGAGGGTAACTCAGCAAATTCGCCTTCGTAACCACCTTCTGGTTTTTTATGATGGCGAGCAGATAATACCTGCTCCTGAATTTTTAATGTGTTCAATGTTTCTATCAATCTTTCGTCATAAAATTGAACCGGCTGATTAAACAATCTGGACCAGAACAATAATTCTTCAATCGAAGCAGCCTCCCTTAAGTCTCGGATGGTTGTTGATCGCACAATTTCGACATCTTCTTTCTCGAGTGAGGCAGCCAATGCATTCCAATAAGGGGAGGGTTCCAGAGCTTCTCCTTTATCCGACATATAAGGCCGGGTGATCATCAAGGAGCTGTTCGACCGGGTAATTCCTTGGAAAAACACACCCATCTGATCCTGTTCCAATTTCGATTCAAGTCCGGCTGCCTTGCGGAATTTCTCTGGCAGGAACGGATCCTCACGCTGAGATTTCGGGAACACACCTTCTGCCAATCCCAGGATGGCAACATGTTCAAAGCGGGAGCCACGCGCATCCAGAAAACGTAATACCTGAACTTTGTTATCTTCCAATTTTTGACTGTAGGTACTGATTTGAAAAACCATCTCCAATTCCGCTACGAACTGGTTGTAATCCAATACCCAGTGTCCTAATTCCAGATCTGAGACACACATTTCCCTGAGATCCCGGGTAAATCTCTCATACCAGGTTGAAGATTCAGAAAGTTCCAATCGAGAGATCCATCCAGTTTTCTGGAGCAGCTGCCAGAGCCATTCCACCCAGGCAGTGATGCGTTGTTGTCCTCCCAATGGCTGCAAAAGGGTGGCAAATTTCTGGATACTTTCAAACAATCTTCTGGAAGTTTCAGCGGTTGGCAGGGAAAAAATGTCATCATCTTCTTCACCTTCAAATCGTAAGCCAGGTTCAACTACTTGGTTAACCAAACGCTTCAAAACTTTTTCCCAGTTTTCATAACCGGCAATTACCGGTCCAAAGCGACTGACTCTTTCCAATCGGGCAGCATCAGATGGGACAAAACCAAATTCAGCCAGATTCAAATAAGGACTTCTTAGCACATCCAGAAATTGTCTTCTGGGAAAATCATCAACTGTAAGGTGCAATAAATTCTGGATCAATCTGACCTGTGCTACCTTTTGTAAAGGTGTTCCCCAACTGAAATGAAGTGGGACTCCATATTCATCAGCAACAACCTGTAATAAAGGTGGGTATTGGATTTCATCCGGCACCAAAACTGCGCAATCGCCTGCGAAAGCGCCTTTTACTCTCATTAATTCTTTTATATAGCGTAGCACTTCACGCACTTCCTGGAGCGGAGAATGTGCTGCAAGTAAGCGGACATCTTGTTGTTTTTCTATTATTAGCGGTTGATCTACCAGAAAATTGTTGGCTAGACCCAGGATGGATGGCGGCAAGTGTGGCTGATCTCCCAGATGAATTATTTCCAGATCTGGAATAATCTGATGAAATTTTTCAAGGCTTTCCTGCGCTCGTTGGTAAACAACCCGACCGAGTAAATCATTTCCAGGTAATGTCATTATGACCCGGACCCCCAACTCCGCCAACAAAATTATTAATCCCTGTTGTGGTGCCGTAAAGCGTTCAAAGCCATCCACAACCACAAGATTCCAGCCTCGCACCCATCTGGGATTTAATTCCAGTGCTAATACGGTAGAACTGATGATTTGATGCGGGTCCATCCACCGCAATTGTTTTAAGCGTTCTAAGTAGGTGTGATAAAGCTCAAGAATTATTTCCAACTGAGAAGGATTTTCTCCCGGAACCCATCCAGATGGTGTTACTGAATAACCAGCTTGAGTCAATTCCGAGAACTTCTGATGAACAAGCTGAATAAACCCTGATTTTTCCTTAATAACCTCTAATTCACCCAACAATCCTTGCTGACTATGATTCCGAATAACTTCCAAAATGATGCGGTGAAGCATCGTGTTGGGTGCTTGAGAATGGTACTCATCCGACTTCAACAATATGTCTTCACAGATTTCATTAAATAATCCAATGGAAACCCCTAACATACTGCCAGTATTCATCAGTTTTGTTCGAAATGATGTCACCTGACGCCTGTCAGGAAGTACCACCCAGATTTTTTTCAAATCTCCGGATGCTAATTCAAATCGGATTTTCTTGAGCACCTCTGTTGTCTTACCGCAGGCTGCACCAGCCATCAGAATCTGTAAAGGCATTGTTCCTCCTCAAGAATAGGTATCTTATGATTGTAGCCTGACCGGTACGATAATCAAAATCGCTGGATCATTCTCTACTGCTGATCTTTTCTAGCCAACCCAGAATCTTTTCCCGAATTTCACGACGAAATCGCCAGATAAAACCAGCTACTAACGCAAACACAACACCAAACACAATCCATTGCCACAACTCAAAGGATTCAACATGAGAACCGATCAGATTGGCAATAAATACCCCAGGTAATCGACCAATCAGCGCCAGTAATACCAATTCCAGCAATGGAATGGGGGTCAGTCCTGCCAGAAAGCAAACCGCGTCATCTGGCAGAAAGGGTAAAAGAAAAATCAAAAAAATCACCAGAGAACCACGCCGTTCCACAAGAAGATCAATTCTTTCAATGGAGGAAGGGTCAACAAAGCGTTTCATCATCGGTCTTCCAAAGCGACGCGTTAGCCCCATCACCATTGTTGAGCCGATCATCAAGCCGGTCATACTATAGAACGTGCCCAACCAGGGACCAAACAACAAACCATTGACAGCATCGATGACTGTTCCGGGGATAGGCGCTGTCAGAACCTGCAGCACATGCAGGCTGATGGTCACCAATGGTGCCCAATGTCCCCAGCTTTGCAGTAAAACAGATAGCTGTTCCGGGTCACGGAATAATGCACCGATAGGGCTCATCCAGATGATAATCAGCAGCCCAACCAGAACGATGACAATCAGTAACCAGATCCAGCGGGATTTCATCACATCCATTCTAGCATGTCAATATCAAAAACCAAGCGATAGATCTCTAATCCTTTGCCAGAATCCGACTGCCTGTAATTAGCCTGGCAGAAAGTCTTCAATCCTTTTATTATCCAGGGCAACATCCACAGCAGCCAAAGCATGTACCACAGTGGTATCAAAAACTGGCAGCAAATAGTCTTCCTGTTTGACCAATAAACCAATTTCAGTGCATCCCAGCACAATTCCTTCCGCACCATTTTGTTGCAGAGTTCGGATAATGCGTTGAAATTCATCCCGCGAAGAAGTCATGATCTTGCCCAAAACCAATTCATGGTAAATGATGCGGTGCACAATTTCTCTATCCGCCAAATCCGGAATGACCACATCAAGATCATGCGTTTTTAAACGCTCACCATAAAATTCACCCTCCATGGTGAAGCGAGTTCCTAACAAACCCACTTTACCGATACCTTTTGATTTAACAACTTGCGCTGCAGCATCTACAATATGTAGCAGCGGAATATTGATTGCAGCCTGAACCTCATCTGCCATTTTATGCATGGTATTGGTGCAAATCACCAGAAAATCAGCCCCACCGTGTTCCAATCGCCGGGCTGCATCGATCATTACATTAGTTGCTCTTTCCCAATCCCCCTGGTGCTGGTAGCGCTCTATTTCTTCAAAATCCACCGAATACATCACACATTGGGCTGAGTGCAATCCGCCCAATTGTCGCTTTACTTCAACATTTACCAGTCGATAATACTCAATCGAGGATTCCCAGCTCATCCCACCAATCATGCCAATCGTTTTCATGCTGCCTTCAACTTTCTGTAATCTTCCTGAGTAAGAGCAAAATAAACCATATCGGTTAACTCACCAGTATCATGTCTGCGTTCAAAATTACGGAAAGTACCTTCATACAAGAAACCTGCCCGTTTCGCAACAGATTGGGAGCGCACATTGGCATTATCACAGCGTATGAAAATGCGGTTGGCTTTCATTTCCATGAACCCAAATTCAGTAATTCGATTGACCGCCTCGATGACATAGCCCTTGCCTTCATAACCGGTGCGTACCCAGTATCCTATTTCAAACGAAGGTACATCCCAGTTTTGCACATGTAAGCCACTGCATCCAATCAATTTATGCTCACTTCTCAAAAAAAGCATCAGCATCATATCTTCGCGTTTGATAAAACGAGCATATTGTTGCCGTACAAATTCTTCCCGTTCTTCCACGCTGCTTTCGGATTGCGCCCAGGGAAACCAGGGTTTTAATCGCGGGTATGACGCCAGATACGCTTCCTGTAGAATGGCACCATCTCCAGGTTTAGGAACCCTGATCAACAAGCGCTCACTTTCAAACCTTTCTGGAATTTCCAACAGAATCGGTTTCATTTGAACCTCCACTTGATTTATTTTAACAAACCATCAAAGTTAATTCTACAAGCAGAATTGATTCAAATCGAGGTTTTGGATGTTATTTTAAATAAGGAGATGTCCTTAGGGTGTGATGGACAACTTTCAAGATTTATTATTTGTGTTAATCTACCCACCTGTCATCACGGATAGAAGTGTCAATCGATCACCATCCCGTGGGTGTTTTTCCATTAGAAACACCGGATCATTCATCTCATCGTTGATAATGAATAAATTCGAGCTTAAGAATGTTTTTTTATCCGGCGCAATTAAAATATTCACCAAATCAGGGTACAACGCTGATAATTTTTCTACCACATCGTGATAAGTTTGATGAGGTTCCAGTATTATTTGGATTTCTTTTTGACCGGCTATATCTTTTGCTATCCCGGTTAATTCAATGGTCAGTTGAACACTATCTTCCGATTTCATGTCTCAATCTTATCGAAAAATCAAAATTTCTCAAGATGATTTACAATCTGATCTTTAAATTTAATTACTTTATGGCAAATATAAAGATAATAAAGCCCAAAGAGGGTCCTGCCCACCAGTACTCCACCAGAGTTTGCGGTAAATTTAGGTCTGGATAATTCTTAAAGATGATCCCTGCGAACATAAGCAGGATTCCAATACCAATCAACAACCAGCTGCGAATCTCAATACTGGGTCTGCCTTTTTTGGCTTCAATTTCTGCCATGCGATCCTTCTGTCGTTTTCCTTTCGCCATGCGCATCACTTCTGCTAACTCTTCTCTTGCTAGGCGGCGTTTGCGACCTCTCAACATTGCTACTCGAAAATAAAATACCAATGCGGTAAAAGCAGTCATTGCATATCCAAAGTCAAATTTGAAATTCATCTTATGCCGCTCCTAAACCTTTTTTCCAAACGTATGAAATTATCTTCTGATGGAATTCATCCAATTTGGGTTGTGGACCATCGTGGTAACGAACATAACGTGCACTTCTGGTTATTTCACCGAAACTGGTCCCAGTAGCGCTGATATTGGTTGGCACATATTCCAGTACAAACACTCTGGTATTTGGCAATCTAACCGGCCAACGTTTTTGAGGTTCTTCCAAAAAACCCATAAAATAACACTCGAAAAGATTTCTGGGCTGGGGCAAGGTGAGTAAGACCAACCGCGATTTTTTCTCCGGGATTTCCTTAATTTCGAAATATACACCTTCAAATGAATCTGATTCTTCCTGACCCAAACGAACGCCCATGTGGTCCCACCAGAATTCCAGAAATTTCAAACCATCCTTGTCAAGGTAAGTGAAAAAATTCTTTGTCTGGCTGTGAAATATGGTAGGTAATGATTCGAATGTGTAGTTAAAATGTTGGCTTCTTTTTTTATCCATTAATCAGACTCCAATAATATCAGGGATTATAGGCTTTCCTAAAAAATTGTTCAAATGAATTGGGTTCTCTTCCTAACAACCAGGTTAACTGATTGGAATTTCCAATGAAATCGTATTCTTCATAATATTGAAACATAATTAACAGTGTATCCACAGCGTAATCTGATAAACCTGCTTTACGGGCATCCTTTTCCCATTCAGCTCGATCCATAATGCCTGCCAGGATCAATTTTCCGGTTACACCTGCTACCACAGTGGCAACATCCAACGCAGAAAGTGCTCCACGAGAAGACAATTCATAAATTGCATTTTCATGGCCTTCTTCCGTGAGCACCTTAACCACAACCTCAGCCAGATCATCCAGATCAATCATACTGGAGCGGGATGAAGTGGAATATGGGATACGATATTCACCGGATTTGAGCATTGCATCCAGATATCCCAGCACATTTTGCATGTAAGCTGCTGGTTGTAAAATGGTAAATGGTATCTTGATTCTAAACAATTGATCTTCGACACGCATTTTTTTCCAATGATGCGGCATGGCTTCTACCTGGGGGTGTAATACAGAGTGATATACAAAATGTTTCAAATGGTTTTTCTGTGCAGCCTGGATCATTAATTGACCAATTTCCTCTTCCTGTGGATGCATATTGGGGCAAATATGATAAATGGCTGTGGTGCCAAAAAATACCTCATCCATTTTTTCGCTGTCCAATAAATCCGCAACAATTACTTCTTTTGCGCCTAATTGTTTCAGTTGATCAACCTGTTTTTTTTGTCTAACAATTGCACGCACATCCATACCATGAGCGGTTAACGCCTTTGTTATGGTTTTTCCAGTTTTTCCAGATGCACCTGTTACTAAGATCAAACAAGCTCCTTTCTCTTATATCATTTTCCTTAAACATCCAGAATTCAGTTGAATACTTCTGATTCAAGAGAATCTTGGGTCTTTAAGATTATTATAAACGATCCTTTAAATGAATTCTGAGCACCTTTGGTTGGTCTTATTAATAATTTCACACTTTTCATAATACTCCCGACGCCTGAGCATCGACGTCGGGAGTATCGTGGGGTGACAGGTTTGCACACCTGCTCAACTATGCAAGCAATCTATCACTTGTAAAGTCTATTCAATTGTATTAGGCAGCTTGTTCGCGCACGACAGGTGGTTTCCAGAAAACCAGAATCAGGTTCATCAGAATACCAAACACTGCACCGGTGGCAATCGCCGGCCAACCATTGGGGAACAAACCCTGGAACAACGGGATCGGAATAAAGCCACCAGGATAACCGATATTGCCACCGATGCCAACGATGAGGATTACCGCACCGATTGCCAATTGGGCTGGATCAAACAGGTTGACTTTCTCTGCCATCATCAGCGCAATACCTTGCATACCAATGACACCAAACAGGTAGATCGAAAGACCACCACTGACCGCGGTCGGGATAGTTGCAACAAGATCTGCCAATGGTCCAATAAACCCGAGCAGCATGGAAATGATACCGGCGGTGATCAACACTGGACCTGAGTAGTTACGTGTAATAACCATCAAAGAGTTGTTCTCACCATAGTTGGTACCAGCGGTTGAACCGAAAATACCATTGACCAGGTCGTTCAAACCATCGAGCATCAGGTTGAGGCCGATATACTGGCTCAAACCGTATTTCTCTTTGCCCATTTCAGCAGCGGTGTGATCAACATACAATGAAATCTGATACAGGTGAGCGGTAGATTCTGGGATGGTTGCAATCGCCATAATACCAATACCAAACATGACAGTGAATGTCAGATCACTGGAAAAATTCGGGAAGGTGATTTGCGGTGCACGCAGAACTGCTGAGGTAAACGCACCCTGTAAGTTGACCAGCCCCAACGGGATAGCAGCAATGTAACCAACGATGGCGCCAAAGAGAATGGGGAGCATAGAAATAAAGCCTTTACCCTGCAAGTACACAGAGCACAGGAAGGCAGCTAATAACGTGATTACAGCAGCAGCCCACCATTTCATGTCACCATTCCCCAAACCACAACAGGCACCACTGGACATGTTCAAAGCTGCTGCACCAAGACCAATACCGATTGTGGCAGCCACAGGACCGGTAACGATTGGCGGTAGCACTTTGTCCAGAGCTTCTTTACCACCAGAATAGCGGATGATCAAACCAACTATAATGTTGATCACACCAGTGGCAATAAAACCAGTTTGTACAATTGAGAGCAAAGCCGGGTCAGCTGGTACACCAAATTCAGCTTTGGTGATAGCAATAACGGCTGCAATATAGCTGAAACTGGAACCATAGTACAAGGGGATAAATTTTCCCATTGCCAATTTAGAACCAATCAGAGCCACAACTGTTCCGAAACCGGTAACTGTTAAAACGGTGCTGACCGGGAAACCCATCAACAACGCGCACAGAACGGTGGCCGGGAACATGGTAATTACGTGCTGGAAGCCCAGCAGAATCATTTGCCCAACAGGTGGGCGGTCATTTGGAAGATAAGCCATTACTTTTGGAGTTGCCATACGAGTCTTCCTCCCTCTAAAGGAATTTAGGATAAATAGATAAGTTTGATTTGTTGATTCGATTGGAACCTGTTCCCAACAGCAATTAGATGAATCTCTCCTCCACACCAATTCGTGTGCACCATTGCTAACCGGGTCGTTCCGAAGGAAACAGTAGGGGAATTATGGGGTCTACTCTCTGACGTCAGTTACCTCCTTTCAATCCTCTTCAAACATCATTCAATAATGATTACTGATTGAAGATTTGTTCTATGCGCCACAGCTTTTAAGGATAAAAGCAAGCAGAATAATGACTGCTATGACAGGCACGATGTAAAAAACTAATTTTGTTTCTGCAGACCAATTTTCCATTTTTACCATATCCTTTGCAACTTCTTTAGCGAATTGTGCTTCTGTGGGTGCTTTGAATTCTACTGCCTTTGCTCCGGTCTCTTTTGCAGCCAGGCGGGCAGCCAAAGCCTTATCAAGGGTTTCAAAACCAGTGCGAATCATGCTCTTGGCAACACTATCGATCATCCGTTGTCCTACACTGGCCAATGCACCACCAATATTTACTTCACCTTCGTATTCCATCAAGGTGGTGCCATCTTCTTGTTCTTTGAACTTAACGTTACCAACACCGTTTAAAAATCCTGGTGCACCTTTTCCACCACCTTTTAAGGTCAGGCTATCAGGTTTGACAACATTTTCCAATTGCATTTCACCGGTAAAAGCTCCGGAGACAGGGCCAACACGAACATTCATTTCAAATTTATATTCGTCTTCTTTGACCATTTCCATCTTCTGTGCTCCGGGCAAGGCACTCGCTAGAACATTGGGATCATAGAACATTTCCCAAACATCTTCACGGGGACCATTAAAAACGTGAGTACCTTCAATTTTCATTACAACTTCCTCCAATAATAATTAAACGTAGATTTTCCAGGGTTATAGCAAAAGGCGCTTAAGCGCCTTTTGCCTTCTGAACATAGTGAAATAGTTTGCTTGGACCCATGAATGATTGAGTAATATCTAAGTCCATGCCTTCAAATGCATCTTCCAATGCCTGCATAAAACAGGCTGGAACACATATCGCACCAGCTTCACCAATCCCCTTAATACCCAGTGGATTCAAAGGAGATGGTGTAACTAGATGTTTAATTTCGAATTTTTCTGGCATATCAGTTGCTTGCGGGAAGAGATAATCCATGAAGGATGCAGTCACCAATTGACCATAATCATCATACACCAGATTCTCATAAAAAGCTTCACCAATACCCATTTGCAAACCACCATGGATCTGTCCATCCACAATCATCGGATTAATATTGGTTCCACAATCATCGGTAATTACCAGACGTTCGATCTTTACTTTGGCGGTTTCTGGGTCAATATCCAAGATCAATCCCAGGCAGCCATAACCTGTCGCTCCATGGGGAGGACCATAATAAGAAGCAGCTTCGAGACCGGGTTCCATACCTTCTTCTACAGTACCTCTAGTTGGATTGGCTCGCATTGCTAATTCACCTAATGAAATAAAATGTTCTGGTACATCAGCAACTCTGACAACACCATCTGCCACTTCCAGCTCATCTTTCGGTGTGTTGAGCAATTTACTTGCCAGTTCAAGTGCTTTCTCACGCACTTTAACAGAAGCTTGATGAACAGCTGTTCCAACCAGTGTAATACCTCGTGAAGCAAATGCACCAACACCCCATTGCCATTGTCCGGTATCCCCAATAACAACACTGATATCTTTAATATCCACACCTAATTGATTTGCAGCGATCTGAGCCAATGTTGTGTAATGACCTTGTCCCTGATTTGAATAAGCGCATACAATATTTACTTTCCCCGTCACGCCAACCATTACTTTTGCGCCTTCATAGGGGCCTACAGCAGTGCCTTCCGTAAACATGATGACACCAATACCTTTATTTTTTCCTTCAGCACGAAGTTTTGGTTGGATTTCTTTCTTAAATTTTTCATATTCAATAGCGTCCACTGTCTTTTCCAGTGCCAATGGATAATTTCCGCTGTCGAGTACATTTTCCACAAAATCCTGTCCAATTACACCGGTTCTGAATGGAAGCTTTTCAGGCGGCAGGATATTCTTACGTCGTAGTTCTACTGGATCCATGCCTAATTCTTTTGCAGCGAAGTCCAACAATCGTTCCATCACAAAAATACCATGTGATCTACCTGCGCCTCGCACAGGAGTAACAACCATCTGATTGGTGAACACCATCTTAATTTGAGTGTAATAATTAGGAATATTATAAATACTGATCACATGGGTTTGGGTATTCAAAGGAATTGTCATACCATAAGGATTGTAAGCACCTGTATTATGGTAGAATACATCTTTGACCCCCAAGATAGTTCCATCATTTTTAAGTGCAATTTCAGCATAGTGCACCTGATCTCGTTCTGAGGTGGTACCAAGGAAGTTCTCACGACGATCTTCCACCCACTTGATCGGTTTTTTTAATTTCATCGCTATCCAGGGAACGACAACATCATCAATTTGGGATGACATAATCTTAGGACCAAAACCACCACCGATATCAGGATTCATCAATCGTATTTGATTTTCCATGAGACCTAAATATCGAGCAATGCTATTACGCATGGGGATAGGTCCCTGGGTTGTTGCCCAAACGTTTAAAATCTTGAAATTATCATCCCAAACTGCAATCAACCCACGATTCTCAAGTGCAGCGCCAGCGACATGGTTCGTTACAATACGTTTCTTTATTACCACATCTGCTTCAGCAGCTGCTTTTTCCCAACTTCCTACTTCCTGAACTACATCTGCAGCTAAATTGGACTCAAGATCTTCATGAATCAAAGGTGCATCTGGGTCTAATGTTTTTTCCAATTCACCAACATATTGTAATGGCTCAACATCCAGGTAAATAAAGTCCAGGGCATCTTCCGCAATATACCTGCTTTCAGCAACTACAACAGCAACTGGTTCTCCAGAAAATCGAATTTTATGTTTAGCAATGCATTCTAAAGGTCTTGCATGAAATACTGATCCTTTAATTGCAGTTGGTGGTGGAACCTGTAATGGGCCTGGACGCCAGTAGTCACCTAAGTCCTCAGCTGTATACACTGCTACAACACCTGGAATTTTTTTGGCTTCTTCTGTGTCAATTTTTTTAATTCTGGCATGGGCATAGTCACTGCGTTTGATCGCAACGTGCAACATGCCAGGAAAATCAATATCATCAATATAATTACCATTACCGGTTAATAAACGGGGGTCTTCATTCCGTTTAAATGATTTTGAAATAGTTGATTCTGTCACAGTTCACCTCTCTTGGCTCTTAATGTGCAGCCATTTTTTTTGCTGCAAGTTGAACAGCTTCAACGATGTTTTCATACCCGGTGCAACGGCAGAAATTGCCGTCTATCGCTTCCCTTGCTTGTTCAGCAGTAGGATTAGGATTTCCTTCCAGGTATTCCACAGCTGTCATTAAGAAGCCTGGGGTACAAAAACCACATTGCAGAGCATGTTTTTCATGAAATGCCTCTTGTAGAGGATGCATATTATCAATCGTTCCGAGTGATTCAACTGTCTTAATCTCTGAGCCGTCGACCATGACTGCAAATAATGTGCATGACCGAGCCGAGTGGCCATCAATCAGGACAGTACAGGCACCACAAAGACCGTGTTCACAGCCTACGTGTGTACCTTTCAATCCAAGGTCATGGCGGATAAAATCACTTAATAACAATCGTGGTTCAACATCACGTTCATACAACGTTCCGTTAACAGTGATTGCAACTTTTACTTTTTGAGTCATCGTTACCTCCTACTTCTTTGCCTGTTGAACAGCTTCAGTTAGAGCACGGCGAACCAAAACATGAACGAGATTTCGGCGATATTCTTCCGTTCCATGAATATCTGTACCAGGATCACATTCATTTTTTGCCACATAAGCTGCTATTTCTTCAATAGCTTCCGCTGTGGGTACCTGCCCGGCCAATACCTGATTGGGTTTACTGGCGAGTAGTGGATACTCACCAACGCTGAACAACGCAACGCGCGCTTCTTTTACTCTGTCTGCCCCATCCAATGTGACCGTACTGATGACCGCTGCCTGTGCGTATCCACCTTTTTGACGGGATACCTGTTGATAGCTTGCGCCAGTGCGAGGTGCCAAAGGAGGTAATACGACCTCAGCTAACAATTCTTCTGGTTCCAATACAGTCATGAAAGGTCCAATAAAGAAATCAACAGCTTTCACCCAGCGTTCACCAGCTTTGGATAGCACCTTTAAATTGGCATCTAGAAGTAAAGCTGCAGCAGGTAATTGCGCGGCCGGATCAGCATGAGCAATAGCGCCACCAAATGTGCCACGATTGCGAATTTGTTTATGAGCTATATGTTTGATTGTTTTTACCAATATGGGGAAGCGTTCACTTACCAATAGATCTTCCTCCACAACACTGTCTCGTGTCATGGTACCAATAGCCATACCGCCATCAGCGGTAGGCTTAATATATGATAATTCTTTGACCTTACCCAGGTCAACCAGAGCTGTCGGCCGAGCCATGCGGAAATTCATCGCAGGAATCAGACTCTGCCCACCAGCCAGCACCTTACCAGAGTATCCAAGTTCTGTTAATTTATCCAGAGCTTCTGATAGACTGGTAGGAGCATAATAATCGAATGGAGCTGGCTTCATGTAGACTTTACCTCCTAAAAAATTAAGTGAAAATAATCACACGAATAGTTTCAAAAAAACTGGAAATGATTTCTTGATATTAATTAACTTACAATCCGATACCAGATTTTGTGAGATCGAACAGAAATTATGTTTAGAATGAAAAACAACACTATTTTGATGAATAAATTTCTTAACCCCGAATTGAGATAATGCCCATATAGGAATAATCTCAGTCAAGTTTTCATCAATATTAATTTTATCGTTTATTGGAAGAGATGTTTTTTTCTGCATTCGATCATCAATGATTTTAGGGACAGAGTTGTTCTCAATTAAACAGAATTGACTGAGTTCGATTTGATTTGTGCATAAATCTAATCAATTGTTTCGACTTGAGAACCTGCCACCACCATATTATTATGATTGCTACCCCTCAAAAAATCAAGCCCTTGAAGGGTAGCAAATCTTAAAAAAAATTGTTTTACCCTTCTTTGAAGGCTACAAAACGACCCCACATGGATTCAATTTCCATACCTTTTTGCACAAAGCAACCGATATAGTAACGTCCACTGGGTAAATCAGCAAGCTCTAAACCGAGGTTTTCAGCATGAACGATTTTCTTCGGGAATAGATTGAGGTGCATATCCTGATAGTAGTGATCCAATGGATACATTTCATCCCAGTCTTTTCCAAAGTCTCTCTTTAATTTCTCGTTAGCTTCTTCGAAAGTTTTTGGATGCCAGACACGTTGAATGGTGTTCATGGGATGATCAGCAGCTACACAGTCTACACCAATCCATTTGATTTTTTTCTCTGCTGCCCATACAGCAAAATCAGGTGAAGGACCTGGATGCTTGATCATGTAGCGGAATTCATCAGAATTTTCACTCTTCCAACCATAATCATACCAACCGGTCTTGATAACCAAAATATCGCCTTCATGCACATCAACCACGGATTCGATCATTGCAGGAGTATAAACACTGGAATTGCTCACAAGATGCGAAATATCTGCCACTACGCCTGGTCCAACCCAATCTTCTAATGGTGTCTGACCAATACTGCGTCCATTGGGATAAAAATGTTTTTCGCCATCCATATGGGTTGCCAGGTGAATGGAAGCGTTACAGATAGAACCATTTCGTGCCATACCATAATGTGCTCCACCAACACGTTTGAAGTATTTCACGGAAAGGGGTTCATAATTTGCCCACTGTGGAGATCGAACGCTGAATGGTACTGTCATATCAAACATTTCAGCTTTTTCCATCTCAGCAAAAAATTCTTCTGCTTTCATCCACTCTGGCGCCTGGTAAGCAGCAACACGCGCCCAGGCTGTCTCGACTTCCATGAAGGGAATTGGCTGGCAGGAGATCCAGGCACGCTGGTTCTTCAGTTCACTCACCTGACCGACAATTGATTCAACAAAGATTGCATGATGTTTAGGCATTGTTACATGCGTCATTTCATAGTACCAATCTTGAGGGAACATTTCATCCCAAGTCTTGCCATATTTTGCTTTGAGTTTGGCTTCAGCTTTGTTGAATTCGTTCTCGTGCAAACGACGGATGGGGGTATTCATAGGATGTTCAATGGTTCCACAATCAACGCCTACCCATTTTAATTTCTTGTCCAAAACCCATTGGAAAAATTCTGGTGAAGGACCAGGATGGCGTACAAGGAAACCAAATTCCTTAGACTCTACGCCACCTTGCGCTTTTGGGTTGACTACATCAGGTTTGTCCCAGGAGTAACGGCTATAACCAGTGTAAATTATCAGGACATCGCCTTCTTTTACATCGACTGCTTTTTCAATCATTTCTGGTGTGTACAGACCATAATCTTCCACCATACCAGAAATATCTGCCACCACACCGACCCCACTCAAATCTTCAAGGGGAATATCAGAAATTGGTCGACCACCGGAATGATAGGCTGTTTCACCCACCAGGTGGGTACCGACTGTGTTGCTCCAGTTAAGGATCTGACCATTCGCCCCAGCTCCACCACCAAAAGCACCGGTAACACGCTTGAAGAAATGTACCTCTAAAGCTTTGTCTCCGGGAAATGGGGGCGTGAAAATGCTGCAGTCCTGAGTCAGATCATACAATTTGGCTTCCGCCATCATCTTAATAAATTTTTCACGATCCATTGTTCCCTCCAAAAAGGTAAAAAATAAAATTTTGTAAAAGTAATAAGTTTGCTAAGGGTTATTCCAAAGAATCAATGAGATAACCAGTCAACTCATTTTTGTTTATATTTCGAATTTTTCGGCGAATGCAACCAGAGCATCCTCGAAGCATTTCATCGGAGCACTGACAACACCAGCACCAACCTGGCCAACACCTGGATCTTTGTGTGCCACACCTGTGTTTACACGAGGTGACATGTTGGTTTCGACTACCTTGCGGATATCAACACCGGTTGGGGTACCGCGGAAATCCAGGAAGGGAATATTGAAGTGTTTGTGCTCACCAAAAGTAATCTCATACATATCCAGGGTGGTGTTGATTGCATCCCGTGGTGTACCGCCAATAAAAGTAACCAGAGCAGGGGCTGTTGCCATGGCAAAACCACCAATTCCAGCCGTTTCAGTAATGACACTATCGCCAATATCCGGGCAAGCATCATCTTCACCAAAACCAGGGAAGTAGAGCGATTTCACTTTGGGTGATGGGGCAGTAAACCATCGATCACCCAACCCACTGACACGGATACCCCAATCGGTACCATTACGTGCCATCACGGTTACGATGGTAGAACCTTCGATATTATGTCCAGCCTGTGTCATTGTCTTGCAGCCAGCCATGACCGGGTTCAGGATTGACAGGGCATTTTCTCCCAGGAATTTGACCACTTCTGAAGCTTGTGTTAAATCTGTAGCTGTTTTGATAATATAGGGGGCTAAGAAATTGGTGTAAAGTAAAGATGCTGCATCCAGACGGTTGTGGCCATCGTCACCCATGTGTAATGCTTTGGCAAGTAAAGTGCGAATATCAAGCCCACCCATTTCTTTTAATGCGCGGTCAACAGCCGGCCCTAAGACTTCGTTGAGCCATTTCATGCGGTTGATGACCTCTTCACTGTACGCACCCATGCGTAATACTTTTCCTCGGCCTTCATTCAAACCAGAAAAAGCTTTGTAACCAGTAGTCGTATTTTCAACGATATATACCATCATGGATGGAGACATAACGCCAGCCATTGGTCCAGTTGAGTCATAATGGTGGCAGGGGGCAAATTCAATTTGTCCACTTTTCAAAATAGCTTCTGCTTCTTCCACTGATTTGGCTTTCCCTTCCAGGAAAATGGCACCAATCATGGCGCCACGTACAGGACCTGACATGCGTTCCCAGGTCACAGGAGGACCAGCGTGTAAAAATAAATTCTCATGCATACCAGGGATTACATCCATGACCTTAGCGACACCCACCAATACAGGTCGGGCTTCCATAAAGGCATCAATTGCTTTTTGATTTGCCTGATCGATATTAATTGTCATTTCTCAACTCCTTTTGTTAAGTTTCAAACTTCATCGAATAAGAGCAATTCTTAACTGAATTTCTTCATGCGTTCAAGAATGGCTGCTAACTTTTCATTTCCACCCGCTGGGGGCTTCCATTCAACATGGACTACCGGCACTTCCTGTTTGACCAGATCTTCAGCAAAAGATTCAAGGCCGACATTGATGGCCATAAGTTCTTTATCCAGAGTCGATAAGTCAACTGGGGTAAAGACATATTCATCTTCGGCTGTTTCATTCAATGCACGCAGGATACTGCCAGCATAGCGAATAACCTCTTCATTACTGGAAGAAACCCAGGCACCGGCTGCACGCATTTGTGCAATCTGATTATCCAGGTTTTGAGGATCTTCATCGGTACCGGTGGCAACTACCACAACCTCCAGGTAACGACCTGCTTTTTCCGCTTCGGCTTTTGCTTTGGCAACTGCGGGTCCTAATTCACTGGCAGGATCGGGATGTGAGCCGTATCCAATCACCACGTCCAGCATGATCACTGCCACTTCAGGATCTTTGCTTTCTTCCAACAAACGCCGAATACGCATTTCATTGTCCATCATAGGGTGTAAGCGGCCAACAGTGAATTCATCTTCACCCAGGTCAACGATGCTGTGCTCTTCACTGGTCAATGAATCTTTGAGCTTATTTTCTTTAATGATGGGAGCATTTGCCCATACGCGATCGATATAATCTTCCAATAAGAATTGAGCTTCATAGGCTAATGTGCCACCCGAGAAGAGTCCACGGAAATATTTCTGACCTGTTGAAAATTTTTCAATGGGCAAAACAGGCGGACCGGAAAGATCAGGCATTTTATTTGCCAATTCCACTGCTAAAGCAGCGGCATCATCCATACCGGTCGCAAACCACAAATTGCCATCCCGGCGCATGGTTGGTTTTCGGGCAATAAAGTTAATAACAACGGGTTTATTAATCTGACGAGCTTTGCGAATCACTTTTGCAGCCATCTTGGGGGCTGGTGGTTTTGATACCAGGGTAATTACACGCGTACCTGGATCTCGCGCCAGAACATCCATGGACATTAAGAATGTTGCTGCGCCAATGGCATCTTTCAAATCGCGTCCACCGGTACCAATGCCGTGGGTAATACCACTGCCCAGTTGGTGAATGCGGGTTGTGACCTGTTGTAAACCTGTGCCAGCAGCAGCTACCACACCAATCGGTCCTTTGCGAATCTTGTTTGCAAATCCCAGTCCATTTCCACTGATCATAGCAGTACCACAATCCGGACCCATGACCAGAAGGCCTTTTTCAGCAGCTTTGGCCTTTAAGGAAACTTCATCTTCCACGGAGACATTATCGCTGAACAAGAAAACGTGTTTTCCCAGATCCAGTGCCTGACGGGCAACATTGGCAGCAAAGCGACCTGCAACGGAAATGAGAACCCAACTGGCATCCGGGAGCATTTCTGCGGCGCTCGCCAATGTCTTAGGGCGATATTCCTGATCCACATTGGATTTTTTACGGGTCAACAATTCATCCACCTGACCAATTGCACCTAAAGCAGTGTCCTCGTCAGCAGCTCGAACCACGATGACAAGATCGTCTGACTTGGATGCCATTACTTCCGGTGTGACCAGATCAATATGAGCAAGGATTTCTTTATTTTCTTCGGTACCCATCACCACACCGGCATCATCAACACCATCCAGTTGGGCGAGGGAACGTTGCAGTTGCATTAGAACCGCGGAATCGAAATACGATCCGGATCTAATTTCTGCTCTTATAACAGCCATATTTCCACCTCCTAATTATTCACAGACAAAACCAGGCGAGTAGCAATTCGCCATTCGCCTTTTTGTTTCAATTCTGCTCGACAATAAAAATTTTCAGATCCATTAAAAAGTTGCCGTCATACAACTTACTCTGACAGGGTATTTTCCCATCATATGCAGAAAGAACCGATAAGGGTCGGAAAACACCCGGGGACAATAAAAATCAATCAAACGATTGGTTTTAGGATAAAACGCAATAAATAAATTGTCAGATGTTAGACAATTGTTCATTTAGTATAGCATTTTCAGGAAATTGAGTCAATTTGAGAAAAATTTCTCAATAGAATAGGCTTTTTTTTTCCTGTTTTTGCTTCCAACTTATTTCAACTTGTAAATGTTCTACCGATATTTTTCAGCTAACCGGGTTATTTTTAATTTTTTGATTTATTTAATTTAAATATTCACCAATAAAAAACTACTTACTAAAAAAGGAAGGATCAAATTGATCCTTCCTTAAATATTAAACTATTTTAGAGATTGAGCTCCGGCATGCGCATAACTTCATTGGCTTTGCGTACTTCATCGGTTGGATTGAAGTCCATATCGTTACCAATGTAGTTGGGCAACCATTGCTTGAGGCTGGCATTCCATGAATCCTGATTAACTAAATAAATTCGTGCGCCACCTAATTCATGCTGATATTGTGGCCAGGGTAAAGTTGGCTGCGCCATTGCCAGACCAGCCATACGCCATCCATTATAGCTTTCAAATGTTGACCACCATTGTTGTGCTTTGCAAACTTCCAGAGCATAGTAGGTCTTGGCATAATACATTGCCCAACCCACTTTTCCGCGGCGGGAGAATGCCATTGTGTGCAAGCTGATGGCTGTATCTTTATCCCAGAAACGACCATTTGCAAAACCAACAAATTCACCATCGATTAAACCAAGCAAAGTGAAGGCATCTTTAATTCTTTTACGTTTCACAGCTAAAATTTCACCATATACACGAACACCAACGATGTCATAGAAGTCTTTTTCTTCTTCCATCACGAGCTTCATGAAGTCAAGCAATTGAGGGATATCATCATTTGTCATAGCACGGATGAACATGGTGCGGCCATCTTCTAACTTGAATGAAGAATCCTGCCAGGGGGGCAAATTCATTGGAGGTGCTTGCAGCAAACCTTCAATTTCTGAGACATCTATTGACATTTTCTCAACTGATACTGGTACTGGGGGTGTTAATTTCATTTACAAACTCCTTAGACAATAATATTGGGGGGTTCCCATTTTTTTAACCTGAGTTTTTACGCCCGGTTAGCTGACAATAAAATACCCGACGTTAACTTGTAATACGACGGGGTGTGCCTATAATTCTAAGATGTTTCACATATCTCACAACGAATAATAAAGGCTAGCACTCTATAAGTATAGCAAACTCAAAAATTTGAGTCAATAATATTTGTCCGACAATTATGTGATTTTTGGACTTATTTACTCATCAACTCGTAATTAGATAATATTTATTGATCTGCCAATAGTCGTTCAATCAGTTCAGACAAATAACTGGTTGGTGGCGGCCCAATAATCACCTCTCCATTAACCAGGAACGCAGGGGTAACGCTCAACCCATAATCCCCAGCCAGATTCATACTATGCACAACTTTTTTCATGTAAAAACCCTGATCGACACAGGGATTAAATTTTTCAGCGTCCAGATCCAACATCATGGCATACGATTTCAATCCCTCATCCGAGAAACCAATTGGGTTTTCAAATAAAAGGTCGTGATATTCCCAAAATTTATCCTGATCAAAAGCACATTGAGCAGCGTTGGCAGCTACCCGCGAAGCACTGCTGATATGAGCATTATCCCGCCAGATAAATTTCACTTTACCTTCATAAAGCGCAAGTATCTCCTCCAGCACCCCGGCATTGTGCCAGAGCTTGCACCCACTACAGGCATAATCGCCATACTCGATGATGGTAATGGCAGCATTTTCTGTTCCTAAGAATGGATCAAGTGCCAGGCGTTCTTCAGGTACAGGGGGATATTGCATTTTTGGATATAAAATTGCGACGATCACCAGGATAAAAATGATGGAAGCAACGAATATGATTGCTTTGTTATCTTTCCAAATTTCTTGTAATCTTATATTGAGAGGTAAATTTGATTTCATATCTTCATTTTTACCTTAATCCAGATGATACAGAAAGAATTTGTTCATGGTTTATGAATCGCCAATAGATCCATGCAAATTATGATCTTCATCCTCACAAGTCTGACAATCTACTTAATTTTGTCCGCAACACCAGGCGAAAGTGGTATAACTTACTCTACCCCTAAAAGAGAAAGGCAAACAAAAGAATTCTCAGCCCTTATTGGTGTCCTAAACAATGCTGAGATTTTTGAAGTCCTTCTTTTTTCCATCGTTAAAATCTAAAAAATAACGATCGTGACAAAAACAAAGTTATTATTTACTGGTTAGATAAAGGAGATTGATATGGATTGGTCAATTATTGCAATCGTTTTACAACTCATTTTTTTAGAGGGGGTACTTTCACTGGATAATGCAGCCGTTCTGGGGGCGATGGTTTCCAGATTACCGGACCATGAACGCATTCTCTGGCCGAAAAGACTGGCAAAAATTGGTCGTCTTCTGGATAAACCTTTAGGTTTTCAGCGAATGGCAGCACTACGTGTTGGTTTGATCGGTGCTTATGGTGGCCGTATCATCATGCTATTTCTGGCCAGTTATATTATCCAGAATCCTTGGCTAAAAGTGTTGGGCGCGGCGTATTTGATTCGCCTGGCATTGGATGATTTAGGTGCTCCTGGTCATGAAGGCAGTGAAGAAGATGCTTTGCGTCCGCTTAAGAAACAGGGATTTTGGTTAACTGTGCTCAACGTGGAACTCATGGACCTGGCATTCAGTCTGGACAATGTTGTGGCAGCTGTTTCGCTTTCAGACCAGATCTGGATAGTCATTCTGGGTGTAGCCATTGGTATCCTGATAATGCGATTTGCTGCCGGTATTTTCAGCTCAGTCGTTCTACGTTTTCCGGTATTGAAAACAGCTGCATATATTCTGATTTTGAATATTGGTGTCGAAATTTTATTAGAAGAGTTCGCTGGTATTCACTTCAATGATTGGATGCGTTTTGGAATATCAATTGGAACAATAGTATTAGCGATTGCTTATTCGAGATTTAAGTTTTTACAGATACTGCGCCCGCTCTTCATCTGGCTCAGCCAGGGTTTTGCATTAATGAATGGGTTGGTCTCCTGGGTATTCGCGCCCATCAAAGGTGTATTGAACCTTATTGTTCATTTGTTCAAAAAACCTGCGCCTGTAAAAATTAAAACATCTTGAAAATTTAATGGCTTTGCAGGGATTAACTTGTAAAGCCATTCTTTTTTATAATTCTTTTTCCATCCAAAGCACCTGAGTAGTCCCAAAATAATTCGTTGGCAATCCTGCAGTTATAAATCCCATTCTTTCAAAATAAGCAGTGGTGTTGAGTCGCGACATACAGCCAATCACATGGTACCCTTTTTCTCTGGCTGCTTGTTCAACGGTATCCATTAACAATCTTCCAACACCTTTTTTCTGATATCCAGGATCAATTGCTAAATGAGATACCCAGCCCACCCCTTCTGTTTTTTCAAACATTTTGATTACACCAACAACTTTTCCATTTTTATCATCTACTGCCATGAAATGCTGACTGATAGGTTCATAATCATCTTTTTCGGTATCCTTTGGCTGTCCCCAGGGAGCACGTAAGACTCGGTATCGAAGATCGTAATAAGCTTTAAAGTCTTCTCTTGTTTGTGGAATTTTTATAATAATCATCTTTGATTTTCCTCAGGTTTGCTGATATACCACGAATAAATGGATTTTTATTGTTATACACTAAATTCTGAATAATTGTGTAAAATTTGCCATATCTTTTCAATGAAGAGGATTCTATTACTTTTATCATTTTTTCTGGGAATTTTGTGACATACAAAGAATTCTTTTATGTTATTATAATATAATATCGTATCACCAAATTTTATCCTTTTTTATTGGCACAATTAATGTTAATCAAATTCATCCTAATATTTCCATCATCAACAGATGATATCTATCGGCAATAAGGGGGAACTTTACGTGTTCCCTCTTTTTTATTCATACCATATTAAAGGAGTTTAGAAATGGGAAGAAGTAAAATCGTTTTAGTTACTGTATTGGTTTTGTTGTCATTACTGGCAACGCAATGTGCTCCAGCAGCCCCCGCTGATGAAGTACCTGAAGTAAAAGTCTGGAAGTTAGCTGCTATATTCCCGGGTGTCATCACAGACGCTGACTACAATACCCTCGCTTATGAAGGTATCGTTGGTTTGCAGAAAGAAACCGGAATTGAAACTGCTTACTCCGAAAGTGTTGCTGTCCCGGATGTAGACCGTGTTATGCGTGAATACATCGATGCTGGTTTCAACATCATCTGGACACATGGTGGACAATTCGTTACCCAGACCGCTGACCTGGCTGTCCAATTCCCGGAAGTTGTCTTCATTGCAGAAGGTGATGCGCCATTGGAAAGCTCACCTGCCAATTTATGGTTCATCGATCGTAATTTCCATGTTGGTTACTACGCAATTGGTTCAGTAGCAGCCCGTGCTTCACAAACCGGCAAAATTGGATACCTGGGTGGATTAACCCTGCCCTTCTCCTACGCTGAAGCACACGCTGTTCAACAAGCTGTTGCTGATTCCGGTCTGGACGTGGAAGTCAAGATGGTTTGGGCTGGCGATTTCAATGATCCCACCAAAGCCCGCCAGGTTGCTGATGCTTTGATCGCTGAAGGCTGTGATGTCATCATGGGTTCACTCAATCTGGGCATGTTTGGTTTATTTGAAGCTGTAAAAGCATCTCCCAACAAAGTACTTGTAACCGCCAAATACACCGACAAATCATCCTACGCTCCAGAGAACTACATTACTGCTTTTATTTATGATTTCACCGTTCCGCTGAAATCAATTTATGATAGCGTAGTGGCTGGTGAACTGGGTGGTTATTATCCACTTGGTTTCGATACCGGTGCATTAATCCAAACACCTCTGCAAAATGTTGATCCTGGTGTTGCCACTGAAGTTGAAGCCATCATTGCTGATGTAGTCAGTGGAAAAATCCAGGTTGTCAAAGACACCAGCGAAATCAAATAATTTTCAGCAAATATCGTTACCAACACCGTGCGTTGCCATCATGACAACGCACGGTTATTAGCAGCATGAGCCTGGAAGCGCTCAAAACTTTATTAATGGCAATTCTTACCGGGCTTAAAGGTATTTCAAAGTTATGGAAGATAAAACAATCCTTGAACTTAAGAATGTACGGAAAGTTTTTGGACAAATCGTAGCCCTCGACAGCGTCTCATTTGCGTTGAAAAGAGGAGAAATCCACGGTTTGTTAGGGGGTAATGGTGCTGGGAAGACTACCTTGATGAATATTTTATACGGTCTTTATCGCAAAGATGAAGGCGAAATTTTATTACGAGATGAGACGGTCAATATTCAAGGTCCTCGAGATGCCATCAAACATGGAATTGGCATGGTACACCAGCACTTTTTACAAATAAGCAATTTTACGGTTTTAGAAAATATTGTTCTTGGAACCGATATAAAAAACAAATACACCATGAAAATGGATCAAGAAGCTGAAAAAGTTAAAGAACTTTGCCAGCGTTTTGGTCTGAATGTGAATTTGAATGACATGATAAGTACTTTGACTGTTGGTGCCCGTCAGAAAGTTGAAATTCTCAAAGCTCTATATCGAGGTGTTGATATCCTTATATTGGATGAACCAACCACCAATTTAACCCCACAGGAAGTAGATGCTCTCTTCGTATCTTTACGGGTGATGGTCAATGACGGTCTTAGTATTGTGTTTATCACCCACAAGTTACGCGAAGTCTTGAGTGTATGTGACCGCATCACAGTATTACGTGAAGGCAAAAATATCACCACCCTTGATCGCAAAGATGCTTCAGAAGAAGTTTTTGTGCGAGCCATGGTGGGTGAAAAAATGGATATTGAAAACTCCATTTATTTTGCTACAGAGGTAAGGCAGGGTTTTGATCGAACCACCGTTGAAGCTCCTAAACTGAAATTAGAAAATGTGAATTTGATTTCTCAGGATGGTATTCCACGCTTGAAGGATCTCAATCTGGAAGTTTTTGGTGGCGAAATCGTTGGTATTGCCGGTGTTGCCGGAAATGGCCAACGTGAGTTAGCAGAAGTTGTTACTGGTGTGGTTCCTATCACCAACGGCAAAAAAACCTATATGGGTGATGATGTCACCAGCAAAACCAACGTGGATTTACTCAGTTCTGGTTTTTCATATATTCCAGAAGATCGCCTCAGTGATGGTTTCTTGCCAAAAGCTACAGTTGCACAGAATTTAATTCTCGGACAACATCGCATCAAACCTTATAGTGATGGCAGATTCATCAATTGGAAGACAGTGTTCTCTGAGTCCACCAAATACATCAAAGAATACAATATTAAAACGAATAGTCCAGGTGATATTGGTGGTAACTTATCCGGTGGTAATATCCAACGTGTTATGATTGCACGCGCTTTTTCCTCCGATTCACAGGTCATGGTTGCTCACAACCCCACGCGTGGTCTCGATATCCCCTCCATGGATTTTGTCTATCAGAAAATGTTAGCCCGTCGCGAAGCTAAATTGGCAACTTTACTGATTTCGGAAGATTTAGATGAATTGATGCGTATCAGTGACCGAATTGCGGTCATTTTCCGTGGACAAATTTTGGGTGTGCTTGTACGCGATGAATTTGATAAGTATGCCATTGGTCGTTTGATGAGTGGAATCACATCCGAAAATCAACCCACAGAGGAGAAAAACTTACCATGACAATTGCGAAAAAGCTCTTACCTTACTTGCTTGCCGTGGTGGCTTCTTTTGTCGCGGCTGGTATCTTTATCTCTTTGATGGGCTTTGATGTTTTCAAAGCTTATCAAACAATCTTGTTCACTTCCTTCAGAACTCCGAATGGTTTCATCCAGACTTTGCTCAAATTCATTCCACTGACTTTGTTAGCCCTGGCATTCACCATTCCACTCAATGCTGGCAAGTTCAATATCGGTGGTGAAGGTCAAATGATGGCAGGTGGCATTGGCGCTGCAGCCATGGGCATCATGTTTGCAGACTTACCGGCTATCATCTTATTACCACTTGTTATTCTGGGTGGAGTGGTCGCTGGTGCATTATGGGGTTTGATCCCAGCCTGGTTGTTGTACAAATTCAATATCAATGAAATCCTTACAACCGTATTGTTCAACTTTGTTGCCTTCTTCCTGATCGATTATGTGTGCACAGGACCATGGCGCGATCCTGCAGCCGGTCACCCAACTACGGTTCTGATTGGCCGGGGAGGATGGTTGCCCATGTTGGTCAATAATCCCCCATTACACTCTGGAATCATACTGGCTATTCTGGTCGCTATTGGTGTGTACATATACACCTCACGTACGACTGGCGGCTATGAACTGGTAGCAACAGGTGCAAATCCACGAGCAGCAGGTGTGTTCGGCATTAATACCCGCAGGATGTTTGTGCTTTCCCTGGTATTGGGCGGAGCCATTGCTGGGTTAGCAGGTGCCTTCGAAGTTGCTGGAAATCAACATCGCCTGATTGAAGGCATGCAATCCAACTTCCTTCAGCTTGGATTAATCATTGGTCTTATCTCCAGAGGAAATAATGGAGCAGTTCCTTTTGTTGCTTTCATGATTGCTGTTCTGGAGGTAGGAGCCAGCGCGATGCAACGCACCATGATGATACCGGTTGAAATGGTCTTCATTGTGGAAGCATTAATACTACTTTTCGTCCTCTTATCGGACGTCGTCAGGAGAAAATAAACGATGGATACTACGATTATCGATTTCTTAAGATTAGTGCTCCTGTCGATGGTTCCTTTTGTTCTGGCTGGTCAAGGAACTATGTTAGGAGGTCGCACAGGCGTATTCAATGTTGCTCAGGAAGGCATGATGCTGGTAGGCGCATCGGTTGGATTTCTGGTTAGTTTCTTTTCCGGTAGCATTTTACTGGGTGTCATTGTCGCGATGTTATCAGGCGCACTTTTTGGTTTAGCCTTAGCATACTTCACCACCTCCCTGAAGATGAACCAATTTGTTATCGGTCTTGCGCTCTTTTTCATTGGGTTGGGTGTCTCAACCTTATTACCGAAGCTGATTCTCGGAATCACATTAACCCCCCCTTTGATACCAACATTAAAGAGTATTCCAATCCCACTTTTAAGCCAGACACCATTTATTGGTCCCATTCTCTTCAAACAGAATATTCTGGTCTATGTTTCTGTATTGGTTTCAATAGGATTATGGTACTTCCTGTTCAAAACACAAAAAGGACTGGAATTACGCTCAGTAGGTGAATATCCTATGACAGCAGATTCCCTTGGTATCAACACCACAAAAATGCGCTATTGGAGCACCATCATCGGCGGTATGTTGATCGGTATGGCTGGTGCTTACTTGCCGATGGTATATGCTGGTACTTTTACTGAAGGTATGACCATGGGACGTGGTTGGTTAGCCATCGCACTGACATTCTTTGGCGGTTGGAGCCCCTTACCAATCTTGTACGGCTCATTATTCTTCTCCGCTGTAGAAGTGTTGGCATTCCGTGTACAGGTCATCGGTAGTTTCTTGCCTTACCAGATCCTGCAAATGTTCCCTTACATTGCTACCATACTGGTCATGATCTTAACCTTCAAACGATCGCGTGTTCCCGGTTTCCTGGGTAATAATTACGATCGCGAAAAAAGATCTTTGTAGCGATCTATATATTTAACAAAAATGGTTGGCATTTGCCAGCCATTTTTTTGTTTTTACATGTTGGTCTTTCAAACCATAATCAAATTCATTGAAAAGCAGTGCTATAATTACCCTCTCATTTCGCACTCGGAGTATCCTCATGCAGCTAACCATCCAGGAAGTTGAACACATCGCAGAACTGGCAAAATTAGATTTATCGGATGAAGAAAAAGAACTATATCGTGAGCAGCTTTCTTCTATCCTAGAATATGCTGCCATGTTACAAAACGTGGATACCGGCGATATTCCACCCACTGCATCCGTGCTTCCGGAGCGTTCTGTATTGCGTGCAGATGTTGTTCAGGAACCTCTGCATCCCGAGACTGTCCTGCAAAACGCACCCCACCAAAAAGAACAACAATTCAAAGTGCCCATCGTAATGGAGAATGGGCAATGAGCAACCTCAGCGATCTCTCAATTCGCCAGGCACTGAAATTATTACAAAATGGCGATATTTCCAGTGTGGAGTTAACACAATCATATCTGGATCGTATTCAGACATTCGAACCACAGATCAAAGCATTTATCACCCTGACGCCAGAACTGGCAATCGCGCAGGCTAAATCCGCCGATCAACTCCGCAAAAACAACCCTAAAGAGGATTTACCGGCATTGTTGGGTATCCCCATCGCAGTGAAGGATGTCCTCGCTCTGGAAAATGTGCGCTGCACCTGTGGCTCGCGTATCCTTGAAAATTTCATTCCAGCTTATACAGCCACGACGGTGCAACGTTTGCTGGATGCCGGTGTCGTCATTCTTGGCAAAACCAATACCGATGAGTTTGCCATGGGCTCATCCACAGAGAATTCAGCCTACCAGACCACGCACAATCCCTGGAATCAAGACCATGTTCCCGGTGGATCCTCCGGAGGTTCAGCAGCCGCTGTCAGTGCTGGTATGGCTCCCATCGCCTTGGGAAGTGATACGGGAGGCTCCGTGCGCCAACCGGCATCATTCTGCGGCATCACCGGTTTAAAGCCCACCTATGGTCGGGTATCGCGCTTTGGGTTGATTGCCTATGGATCCTCGTTAGATAGTGTCGGTATCTTTTCACACACAGCTGAGGACCTGGCGGTTATTTTTGAACAAATCGCAGGTCGTGACCCCAAAGATGCCACCAGCATGGATATCCCGGTCCCTGCCATCAACCTGGATTCAAATACGGATCTCACGGGTGTACGCATTGGTGTGCCAAAAGAATATTTTATCGCCGGTATTCAGTCGGATGTGGAAAAAAACGTGCGAACTGCCATTCAGCATTTTGAGAGCTTGGGTGCGCAGATCGTGGAAATCAGTCTCCCGCATACCGAATATGCTTTACCGGTCTATTATCTGATCGCTACGGCCGAAGCCTCGGCTAACCTGGCGCGTTTTGATGGCGTACGCTATGGGTATTCAGCCGAAGTCGCATCTTTGTGGGATCACTTCAAGCAATCCCGCGGGAGTGGTTTCGGTTCCGAGGTGAAACGCCGGATCATGCTGGGAACATATGCCCTCTCAGCCGGATACTACGATGCCTATTATGGTCAGGCGCAGAAAGTGCGCACCCTCATCAAACGCGATTTCGAGCAGGTGTTTGAGCACGTCGATGCCATCGCCACCCCGGTCGCTCCAACCACAGCCTTCAAAATTGGTGAACATACCAATGATCCCCTGGCCATGTACCTGGAAGATATCTTCACGTTACCCACCAATCTGGCAGGCGTGCCTGGTCTGGCGTTTCCGGTTGGTTTTGATCGTCAGGGTTTACCCGTGGGCATGCAGCTTATGGGTCCTCATTTCAAGGAAGAAACCCTGCTTAAGTTGGTGCACTCGTATCAACTGAGCACACAGTGGCATAAGTTAATGCCTGAATTATAAGTAACTGTTAATTTTTTTTTGGCTGCTATAATTACATTAATTCTCACCTAACTATTTTGCGAACGGTTTACTCTCTCCGAGGAATTGATGAATCTAATTAAAACTCTCACAGCCAAAGAAACTATTTGGAAATCTGTTGCTGTTTTTGGCCTTGCCTTAATCATTATCAAATTAGTTATTGGACAAAATCCAGTCATTGATACCGGTTATATTCTCTTCTTTGGGATCATGGCCAGTGTCTGTATGTGGGTAGGTGTTTTCTATCATAAACCTTATCCAGCAAGGGGATGGTACCTGCTTGGTCTGGGTCAATTTTTCGATTCCATTGGTAATATTTTCTTTTGTAATTATTTCTATCTCGGGGGCTCAGAGACAAATCTGATTTATGAAGCTGTATTTTATGCCTTGGGAGGTGGTTTCTTCTTTATTGGCATGCTCTATATGATCAAGAATTATCGCAAGGAGATTTCCACCAGCACATTGTTTAACGGATTGATCATCACGTTCGCTGCCAGCATTTTCATCTGGGTTCTGGTACTTAAAGATGACCTGGTACGGCCCTCTTCAATTGCAGGAACGATTCAACAACTTATTTTTGTTCTAGCCATTATTCTGATAGTTTTTATTCTGGCATTGATTATCATGCTTGGTTCCGGTCAGATTGTCGCTCTGTATATCATCTTTAGCGCCGGGATCATTATGATCATCGGGATTTTGAATTATTTCAAACTATATGGCTTTACTTCCCATTTTTTTATATTATCCGAATTAGGACAGGTACCTTACATGGAATTGTTTTATGCCGTCGGTTATTTGTTAGTGGGGATTGCATTTCTGCATCCATCCCTTTCGAAATTTCAACCCAATACGATCTTTTTAAGGATTGATGCCAACCGCAACATTATTAACATTCTTGGGATTTCATTTCTCCTTATACCCCTCACATATTTCTTTCAGATCATTCGTGGGGGTAAAGTTGATGGCCTGTTGATGTTAGCTTCCATGTCAATTGTGTACATTCTGGTCTTTTTACAGATCCTGAATCTGACAAAAAGTTACTACCAGGTCAAAAATAAAAACCTTGAGTTGAATAATCAGAATGAAATGATAAAAACGCTGGCAAATATCGATCATGTGACCAAACTCTTCAATCGAAAATTTCTGTTTGAGTTCGGTGAACAGGCTCTTAAAAATGCTCTCTTCATTAAAAAACGCCTGGCAATTGCCATGATCAAATTAGATGATTTTGACATTGTTCTTGGCGTGCTTAACCGCCAGGAAGCCGATGAAGTGTTACTGGAAATTTCGAATTCGTTTTTGAATATAAAACGGAAGGATGATATTGTCATCCGCTATGGAGAAAGTGAGTTTGTCATCATTTTTGACGATATCCGCGCAGATCTTGATTTTAAATCCCTTCTGGATCGTTTTCGTGAAAAAACAAAATTTCCCATCCGCATGGGAAAGCTTGAAATGATCGTTTCTTTCAGCGCTGGTATCTCATTTTTACCAAATGATGGCACTGATATTAATGTTCTCGTAGAAAAAGCGCATCAGGCTCTGATTCAGGCAAGGTTGGAAGGCAAAGAAACAATTAGAATCTATTCAGAAGATTAAGTTCTGATTCTGACCATTTTCATTCAAACCCTTTCATCAAATGATACTTTTTCCTCGGAATTCCGTATATTAATGCATAGGACGAACAGTTATTGTTTGTAGAAAGGATAAGTAGATGACAAATTCAAGCGTTTCAATTCAACAGGAAAAAGGACCTGGCTTATTAATCCGTGCTTTGTACTTTATATTTGTCGGATTATGGCTGGGTGGTGTCTGGACGACCATTGCCTGGATTTTAGTCGTATCAATTATCGGGCTACCAATCGGGTTGCTGATGCTCAATCGCCTTCCACAGATCATGACCCTTAAACCAGTACGTGAAAATCGATACCTTGTCCAGAAAGATGGTCAATGGGTGATGCGGTCATACACCAGAGAACAACCCTCCTTTCTGGCACGAGCGCTTTACTTTATTTTTATCGGTTGGTGGTTCAGTGCGCTCTGGCTCTTAGCTGCCTGGGCAATCTCAGGAATTACCCTCGGTCTGGGTCTTCCGATAGCATTCTGGATGTTTGATCGGGTTCCAGCCATCACAACGCTCTCAAGCTACTAATTCCATATATAATAGCCGGGGTTACCCGCTGTCGGGGTTGACAGCGGGTATTTATTTTTTAATCTCTATCTTCCCTACTCATTCACCTGTGATCATGTTATCATCCTGACCATTCATTCGCTCAGATGGACATTGGAGCATTCATGCCACAACTCACACTTCCCATTCTGCTTATATTATTTGCCGGTGGATTCATGTCCGGCTTTGTTGATTCAATCGCCGGTGGTGGCGGGATTATTTCATTACCCGTCCTCTTGTCGGTTGGTATTCCCCCTCATTTTGCTTTAGGCACCAATAAATTCCAATCATCATTTGGTAGCCTGACGGCTTCCATCAATTATTACCGTGGAGGGTTGGTCAAACTTAAAGATTTAGGCTGGGGTATCCTGTTTACTACAATCGGAGCAACAACTGGCTCACTTTTGATCCAACAATTGCCCCAGACATTACTTCAATATCTCATTCCTGTTCTTCTGCTGATCGTCTTCCTGATTATGCTGTTCTCAAAAAATCTTGGTATGAAAGACCAGCTGACAAAAATAAAACCGAAACTTTTTAATTTAATATTTGGCCTTTTGATCGGTTTTTATGATGGTTTTTTTGGACCCGGCACCGGAAATTTCTGGGCACTGGCATTTGTCCTACTATTGGGTTTCAATCTGAAAAAAGCCACCGCGCACACCAAATGGATGAATTTCACCAGCAATATTGTGGCACTCATCTTTTTTGCAATCGGAGGAAAAGTATTGGTGATTCCCGGATTGATTATGGCTGGAGGACAACTGAGTGGCGCTTTTCTGGGATCCAAACTGGTTTTACGATCCGGTGCAAAATTTATTCGGGCATTCTTTCTGGTGGTGACAGCTGCTACCATTATTCGATTGACTTATACATCCTTCTTTCAGTAATAAGTAGAAAATTGCTCATACCCCGTGCATGCAGGTTGAATTTAAAAGTAAAAAAAGCTAAAATTAGGTAGCGGGAAATTTTTTTCAGCTACTCATTTGATATTACGTCAGTAGTCATTCTTTACCCATATCCTGGAGAAATTTCATGACAACAGTTAGGGATATTCTTGATCAGAAACAAAGCAGCCTTTGGAGCATTCATCCGAAAGCTTCCATCCTGGACGCCTTGAAAATCATGTCACGCCGTGATGTTGGCGCATTACCTGTCGTGGATGAAATGGGTCTGGTGGGAATTGTTTCCGAGCGAGACTTCGTGCATGTGATTGCCAAATTGCAACAGTGTGAAATCGACCGTAAAATCGATCGCTATATGAACAAAAATGTGGTTACCGTTACATCAGACACGACGTTGGAAGAATGCATGTCCATCATGGCATCGAAAAAAGTACGCCATTTACCGGTGATGGAGAAAAAAGAAATCATTGGGTTAATTTCCTATGGTGATGTCATTCGCACCTTAGTTGCCAGAGCAGAAATTCAGGGGAGTGATTCTTAAAAGAATAACGCTCATCATCAACTATCTCTAGCTTTTATACAAGGTTGGGCTATTACTTTTACATTCAATCAGATAAAAAATTTATTCATCTGGTTATATTCACTTATTTTAAAATCCAAATCACATTTTTTCTCAATCCTCAATTCTCTTGACCCTCAATTCTAAAAACTCAAATCTAATTTAGAAAACAATTTCTAAAAAATACTTGTAATAGAATATATTTTCTGTTATTATGTATAGAACAATTATTCTAATACGAGGTTTTTATGAACAAAAAATCATCTTCTCCCCTGTTTACATTGATTCTAGGGACATTCTGGATCATCTTAACGATCAATACCACCTTTAATTGGGGCTCAAATGGCACCTTGATATTCTGGTTGGTATTCACAATTCTGATTGGATGGTTCGTGATCGCTATTCAGAATCGGATGCGCCGCGCCTGATCTGTCGGCTTCACCTAATCATTCTCCAGGGAAATTAGGCTTAATTCCTGCTGAAATTAGCAGGTTTTTTTGCCTGATTTGTGGTAAAACTAGGTTACAACCATCAGTGCTACCCCATAAGGAGATGTCTTGTGAGTGTCGAGTTACGCCCGGTTACCAAAGCAAACTTCGGATCCGTAATCAATTTAGAAGTCAGCCAGGATCAAGTTAATTTTGTTGCCAGTAATTTATATTCAATTGCCGAATCCAAGGTATATCCCGAATGCATCCCGCTGGTTATATATGCCAACGATACACCGGTTGGATTTGTGATGTATGCCTTCGATAATAAAGACGCCAGCTACTGGATTTGCCGCTTAATGATCGACCGTTATTTTCAGGGGAAAGGTTATGGAAGAGAAGCGATGCAACAGGTCATCCAAGAGATCCGTAAACGTCCCAATATTGATTTCGTAAAATTGAGCATAAATCCTTATAACCAGGCTGCCGAGAAGATGTATTCTCAATTAGGATTTGTAAAAACTGGTGAAATGGTTGAAGGCGAAGAGGTAATGTGTTTGCATTTCGAGCAAAACTCATAAGTTTGTTGGATTGATTACCGGCTTCCAGTGATATATTTTTCCAGATCCTGAATAAGCGTATCTCGATCTTTAAGCAGGGTACTGACCATATCCCGCATGGAAACAATACCAAGAAACTTCTCATCTTCTGTGACGAGTAGATGTCGAAAGTTACGATTGATCATGATCTGCATGCAATCTTCCAGGGGAGTTTCTGAAGGAACAGTGACCACGTTGCGGGTCATGAAAGTGCTGACAGGCATCTCCAAGATTGCTTCGCTCTCTTCCGCCAGGAAACGGATCATATCACGTTCAGAAATAATGCCCACCAACCCGGTTTCATTCAGTACCGGTAATGCCCCAATCTTTTTTTCAACTAACATATCGATCGCTGCTCGCATACTGGTGTTCGGTGAGACATAGAAAATTTTGCTTCCTTTCAGATGAATTAATTCTTTTACTTTCAGCATAAACCCTCTCCTTCACATAACCGTGGAATAGATTTTATCCATATACCATTATCTTCTCAATTTATCGGGGTGGAGGTGTTTTTGGCGGGTGTTTACCCGACAAAACACACCTGACACCAAAGATGAAAAGATACGTAAACCAGTATTCAAAGTGTAGCGAAAATCTGGAGGTTTTCAAGCTTTTATATGAACTTTAAATAGCAGAGGGAGCTTCTCCTTATTTTGAAAGAAGCTCCCTCCGGACAGGTCAAAGACCTATGACCCATTTGGCAATGGTGAAGTAAATTAACAAACCGGTCGCGTCCACAATAGTGCTCATCACCGGACCAGAGACCACTGTGGGATCAATCTTGAGTTTTGCAGCCAACAGTGGTAAAACAGCTCCGGAGGAATTCGCCCAGATGACAATTACCAGGATGGAGACCGCAACCGTAATCGCCACACTCACAGGGGTACCCCAGGTAATGGCACGCACATAAGCAAAGATAGCCATACCCAGACCGAGCATCAAACCGACACGTAACTCATGCCAGAGTGAGTGCAAAGCATCCCGAATTTCTATATCACCAATCGCCAGCGCACGAATGATGGTGCTGGTGGTTTGTGCGCCGGCATTTCCGCCTGTTCCAATCAATAACGGCACAAAATAAGACAGCGAAACAACAGCAGCCAGTTCACTCTCAAACATGCGCATGACCGTCCCTGTGAGGCTCCCGGTGATGAAGAGTAGCATCAACCAACCGATGCGTTTTTTGGCAATATGCACCGGACCAATCGAAAGGTATGGTTCATCCAAAGGTAAAGCACCACCCAATCGCTGGAAGTCTTCGGTGGCCTCATCTTCGATGGCGTCAATCACATCGTCGATGGTAATCACACCGATAAGCTTGCGTTCTTCGGTGATAACAGGTAATGCCATCAGATCATATTTGGTGATTACTTTGGCAACTTCTTCCTGGTCTGTTCCAGCCGGGACAGCGATGACTTCCGGGTCCATAATCTCTTCCAGAAGGGTATCGGGATCCGCAGTAATGAGATCACGTAAACTGACCACACCCGAAAGGACATCATTGCGATCAACAATAAAAAGGTAGTAGATCTCCTCGCGATCAGGCTTGAGGGTACGCAGAATATGGATGGCGTCCGCCGCACGCATTCTTCGGCGCAGAACAATGAAGTCCGAGGTCATCAAACCACCCGCACTATCATCCTTGTGAAGCATCAGGGGACGAATCTCATCTGAATTATCTAATCCTGCCAGAATGATCTCTGCCTGGGCATCGGAAATATCACCTAATAAGTCTGCCGCTTCATCGGGTTCCATTTCGTCAACGATGCGGATGGCACTTGCTGAATCGAGAGCGCTGACCAGGTCAGCAGCGTCCCTGTCTTCCATCTCTTCCAGAATGTCTGCTGATACAGAAGGATTCAGGTATGGCAATAGCGTGATCTTATCTTCATCTTCCAATTCATAGAAGATGTCCGCCTGATCAGGCGTGCGTAATGCTTCCAGCACAGACATGGCTGCATTGACATCATTTTTTTCCAGCGCAGATTCGATCTGCGCCAGAATTGTATCGGTATTTATTTTCAGCATCGATACACCTCCTGGGTGATTTACCCTGGAGGGTTCCCGCTCAGCGGGAGGTTGTTGCTCGTCCATGATCTCCATTCACAAATTTGTTAAATTTATTTATAACAAAGTAATTATAAGTCAGAAAATTTCCTTTGTAAACTAATTCACCCGGTACTGATTCACCTGGTAATCCTTAATAGCTGACGGCTCATCGCTAACCATTGTCAGCCGTGAGCTGTCAGCCGTTAACGGTGAGCTATCACTTACAGCCTATTCACAAACCGCTCTATCCTCGTAATAGCCTGTTCCAATTTCTCAAACGAAGTAGCATAAGAACAACGGCAGAATCCCTCACCACCTACACCAAAAGCCGAACCGGGCACGATCGCAACCCGTTCTTCATTCAGCAAACGCTCTGCAAATTCTTCGTCATTCAGACCGGTGACACCCACTTTTGGAAATGCATAGAAAGCTCCTTTGGGCTCAAACGTGGGTAAACCAATGCGATTAAATTCAGCAACCACAAATCTCCGGCGGCGGTCATACTCCTCCACCATCATTTGCACAGCTTCATCCACATCCGCCAGCGCTTCAACCGCGGCGATTTGAGCGATTGTGGGTGAAGACATGACAGTATACTGGTGGATGCGAATTAATCCTCCAATTAATGAAGCGGGTCCCAATGCATACCCGATGCGCCAACCGGTCATGGCATAATCTTTCGAGAAGCCACCTAATAGCAAGGTGCGCTCTTTCATTCCCGGCAACGTCGGGAAGCAAACATGTTTGTGTCCACTATAGACCAGACGGTCATAGATTTCATCCGAGATTACGATGAGATCATATTTTTCTGCGATGCGAGCAATTTCCACCAGACGATCATAGGTCGCAACCGCCCCGGTAGGATTGTTGGGGAAACCCAACAGAATCGCCCGGGTACGAGGTGTTATAGCAGCTTCGATCGCTGCTGGATCAACATCAAAATTATCTTCCATTCGGCAGGGGATTTCAACCGGAATTCCATCTGCCAGTATCACCTGCGCCTGATAGGAGACAAAACATGGTGTGGGGATGATGACTTCATCACCAGCATTGACCAGAGCAGTGGCTGCCAGATAGAGTGCTTCTGATCCACCCACAGTGATAATTGCTTCATTTTTTGGATCATACTGAATTCCGTAAAGCATTTGCAGGTGAGCCGTGAGTTTCTCGCGCAGTTCAGGAATGCCAGCGTTGGACGTGTAATGGGTATGTCCTTCTTTAAGAGCGCGGATCCCGGCCTGAATAACACTGGGCGGGGAATCGAAATCCGGTTCTCCAATCCCTAATGAAATCACATTCTCCATAGTGGCGGCAATATCAAAGAATTTCCGAATCCCTGAAGGTTTCAGGCCAGCGACACGTTGCGAGAAATAGGATGGTTTCATGAAGTCTCCTTTATATCTATGTAGTAATGATCCAGATTGTCTAGATTGTTACGGATGAGTTATCACCCACATTGAGATTGGTCGAATGACCGTGAACACGAACCTGTTTGCCAAGAATGGAATCTTCCAATATGGATTGGTTTACCTCCACCTCGCTTTCCAGGATACAATTTCGCAGGATGGCATTATCAATTTTGCAATCTGCTGCAATGGAAACATGCGGGCCGATAACAGCAGATTTGATCACAGCGCTGGGATGAATATACACCGGTGGAACAATGGTGAGATGCTCACTCTGGCACTCGCCACTATTGGCGTTGCCATGATCCAGCAGAAAGCGATTGGTATCCAGCAACGCCGCCGGAATTCCCGCATCCAACCAGACATTAATGCGCTGGACGCGCATCTGTACGCCGCTGCCCAGCATCAGGTTGACTGCATCTGCCAGAAAGTATTCATTCTTTAAGGTAATATTACGCTGCATTTGCTCTTCGATGGCATTAATCAATTGGCTGCCATTGGAAAAATAATAGAAACCCACCATCGCAAGATTGTTCTCGATGCTATCTGGTTTCTCCACCAGTTTCACAACCGTGTCGTCACCGTTAATCACTGCTACCCCAAAACGGCGTGGATCAGGGACTGGTTTGACCCACACACCTGATTGGAGTTTTTTGTCACGCAAAACAGTCAGGTCAGTCTGGATTAATGTATCCGAGAATGTCATTAACATGGGATTGTCTCTAAGGTGCTCGCGTGCCTGGTAAAGCGCATGCGACTGCCCAAGCATCTCTGTCTGCAAAACAAAGTGAAAGATTTTTTGCGGATGATATTTCCGCATATGGGCTTCGACCTGTTCCTGCTGGTTGGGACCAACAATGAAGATAAATTCAGGGTCAAAGATTTCGGGCAATGTATCAAATTGTCCGAGCACATAATCGAAGAAGGTTTTGCCAGCAACAGAGATTAGCGGTTTGGGTTTACTCCAGGTATGCGGGCGCATACGTGAACCCAGACCCGCCATGGGAATAGCAATTTTTATTTTTGTCAAAAGTTCCTCCCAGGGATTGGTATAGCCTTATTGTATCAAAGTAATGTGAGAATATGCTATTGTAAGGTTACCGTGATTGGTGTTATTTTTGTTATGAAAAAGAGAAAGTGCGCAAAGGAAACGCAAAGGGAGCAAAGGCGCAGAGGGTAAGAAAAAAATCTTAGCACCCTTTCATCCCAGATTGATTTCAATCCATTTTTCCTGTATAGTTATGCAAAAACATGAGGGATTAGAACCCATGACCATTGAAATGTTGCTAAATGATCCGGTGAATAGTTATCTGATCTTCATTCTTGGAAGAAACTCTGATGTTGTCATCGGGGTTCCACATCATGCTCCACTGGGTGTTCAGGATTTACCTTGCGAAAGCCATCCAACTTCCGATGAGAATACCGGATTCATTGGTTATCATCTGGCTCAAATGTTGGATTGTCCCTGTTTGATTGCTGGAAATTATTTCATTGACCCAAATAAATACAAAAGCAGTGATTATTTCAAGAAAATTGAAGAAATTTCTCCAAAGTTCCTGATTGAAATCCACGGTCACGCTGGTCAATCCGCATATTTTGATATTGAAATCTCCGCAGGCTCGCTGGATAAGTCCACTCTATCTGAGAAATTTGCTGACCAGCTATCCAGCGAATTTTCTAAACATCCATCGTTACGCAACTACACCATTAGCGGTAATTTTGTTCAAATTCACTTCAGAGCCACCAAATCTCTGACGATCAATACTGATCAATGGACAGCTTTCCATATTGAACTTCCACAAAAATTGAGAGAAGACCAGCATCAATATAATCAATTATGTGAAAGTTTGGAAAAAATAGTGCGTGTGTTGTTGAGTTCCTGAGTTTTTTTGAATCCGGAAACCTGAAGCCTGAATTCTCAATCCTCAATCCTCAACAATCATTCCTACAATAGTATAATTAATTATCAAGTGATCCTATGCAACAATTCCTCAGTACTGAAACGCTTATCATTGAACTACTGCTGATTGCATCCCTGGTTGCGATTGTCGTAAGACGTTTGCATATTCCCTATACCGTCGCTTTAGTAGTGGTGGGTCTATTTCTGACCACACAATCCCCGTTGAATTTTGAATTGACCCCAGAATTAATCCTGGCGCTCTTTGTGCCCCCGCTGGTATTCGAAGCTGCATTTCACCTTAACCTTACCGAGTTACGTCGCAACCTGACATCCATCCTGATCATGGCTGTACCGGGTGTTTTGCTGACAACACTGATCGTCGGCGGAATTGTTTCATTTGGGACCGGTCTGGCTTTGCCAGTCGCACTGGTGTTTGGGTCGCTGGTAGCTGCAACCGATCCTGTTGCAGTGGTATCTCTTTTCCGACTGCTGGGTGTCCCGAAGCGGTTATCCGTTCTGGTTGAAGGGGAAAGTTTACTCAACGATGGCACAGCCTTGGTGTTATTTAATTTGATGCTGGCAATTGTAATTACCGGTGAATTCAATTTATTAAGTGGTGTATTCGAATTTATCAAAGTTGCAGTGGGCGGTATTATGCTGGGATTGCTGCTGGGATGGGTTATTTCCCGGCTGATTTCCAGGATCGACGATTATCTGATCGAAATCACATTGACAACCGTTCTCGCTTACGGTTCGTATCTGTTAGCCGAACAGATGCATTTCAGCGGCGTGCTGGCGGTGGTTGCTGCTGGATTGATCACAGGCAGTTTAGGCCCCCAGGGCATGAGCCCAACCACACGTATTGTGCTTTACAATTTTTGGGAGTACATCACCTTCCTTGTAAATTCACTGGTCTTTTTGTTGATTGGACTGGATGTTGATATCTGGGCACTGTTCCAATCCTGGCAACCGATTGTATGGTCGATTGGCTCGGTATTGGTCGCAAGAGTGATCGTTGTATATGGATTGGGATGGATCACAAATCGCATCAGTGAACCTGTCTCGTTACGCTGGCGGCATGTCATCGCCTGGGGCGGATTACGCGGTGCTTTAAGTCTGGCGTTAGCACTCAGTTTACCAGCTACCTTTGGGGATGACCGGTTTCTTTTACGAACATTGGCTTTCGGGGTTGCTCTCTTTACACTATTGATCCAGGCAACAACGATGCGGCCACTGATCCGAAAGTTAGGCATCATCACAACCACACCCGTCCAGGTTGAATATGAACAGCGGCATGCGCGTCTGAATGCATTGAAATCAGCGGAAGCACATATTGAACGGCGATATCGTGAAGGGCTGATATCCACACCTGCCTGGGAGCGCATCAAACCGAAATTACAGACCCAGACCGCCTTATTGGCAGACTCAGTACGTCAATTGCTACGCGTGGAACCAAAACTGGAAACCGAAGAATTGGAACTGGCACGTCGTGAGATTTTACGCGCACAACGTTCTGCCTATCTGGGTATGCGTAGTGATGGCGTTATTTCTGAGGAGATTTTTGAAACCTTGACATCTGAAATCGATGCCGCACTCGAAAACGAAGATGAAACATTCTGGTATGTACCACAAGAATCACTACCACAGCGTTTGAATGAGGGCTTATCCGGGTCAGCAACGGTGAGTGAGGTCGTAGTTGATACTGGTGCTATCTGTGATGGGCGGCAGGTTATGGATACACAATGGCCTAAACACTTTGTCATCGCAAGTATAAAACGGGGAAATCAGGTAATTATTCCAAAAGGGAACACGGTATTACTTGCCAATGATTTATTGACCATGGTGGGCGAAAATGCTTCTATTGAAGAAGCCAGGCAGTTTTGTGAAAAGACAGCCGAAAGCTATTAGCTATGGTCTCCGTTGTTGAGAAAAATCAATTCCATTTTTTGCCTTTATTCATCAAAGATTAACCCAAACCTTTACAGTTGTCTGCTGTGATTAAGCATTAAATTCATGACAAAAATTGACTAGACAAGCAATCTGTACGGGTATAAAATTCTTTTTTGCTTAAATTTCCGAGGTGCTTATGTCGATCCCTTCTACGCAGCATGTTTACCGTTTTGAAGTACAGCCATCCTATGCAAATGACCCACGCGCTCAGGGTTTTCTGAGTGCTGCCCGTGCCTCAGGTCTTGATCAAATCCAATCCATTCGTTGTTTGGATCTGTACTTCCTGCGTGGACATCTCAATGAGGACCAGTTGAAAGAAATAGCTGAACGAATTCTGTACGACCCGGTTACCCAGCAGGTACATTGGCAGGAATACTCAATATCAACTGAGGAAGTGCCACAAGAATCAACGCAGGAAATGGTGATAGAAGTCACCTACCGTCCCGGCGTGACGGATCCAGTCGCGGAACAGCTTCTGCGCGCAACCCGAATGATTAACTCATTTGAAGTTGACGCAGCCTCCAGTGGTCAGCGCTTTGTGGTAAGGGGTGAAAAACTGACTACAGATCTAATGCACCAGCTGGCAAAACGTCTGTTCGCCAATGCTGTGATTCAGTACTATTCTCTGGGAAGGATCACCCCCAGCTTTCCGAAGGAAACAATCGCTTCGGGAAGGGTGGAACGATTCCAGCTGGGCGAGATGTCTGCTGAGCAATTATTGCAGCTTTCCCAGGAGCGCCGGGCAGCCTTGAATCTGGAGGAAATGCAAGCCATCCAGGGCTATTGCCAGCGTGAAGGACGCGATCTCAGTGATTTGGAGTTCGAGATGATCGCCCAGACCTGGAGTGAACATTGTGTACACAAGACATTCAAAGCAACTGTGCAGGTGAACAATCCCAATCCGGAGGACAGGCGTTTCCCTCAAGAATATAAACACCTTTTTAACCAGACCATTCGTGCAGCTACCCGCCAACTGAAAAAACCCTGGGTGCTCTCCGCATTCCGCGATAATGCCGGAATCATCCAATTTGGGGAACAGCATGAAATCTCTTTTAAGGTAGAAACCCACAATCACCCTTCGGCGATCGAGCCGTTTGGGGGAGCCAATACCGGCATTGGCGGTGTGATTCGCGATGTGATCGGGGTCTCTGCCAAACCGATTGCTGCGACCGATGTCCTCTGTTTTGGACCGCAGGATCAATCCGTGGATACCCTGCCGGATGGTGTTTTACATCCACGCCGCATCGCTTCCGGTGTGGTCAGTGGGATTCAGGATTATGGTAATAAGATGGGTATCCCCACAGTGAATGGCGCGATCTATTACGACCCGGGCTACACCGCTAATCCATTGGTGTTCTGCGGTTGCATCGGTTTAGCACCACGTGATACTCATCCGCGTGATGTCCAGCCGGGTGACTATATCATCGTGTTGGGTGGCAAGACCGGGCGGGATGGACTGCGCGGGGCAACCTTTTCTTCGATGACAATGGATGCTCAGACGGGTGAGGTCTCAGGGGCTTCCGTTCAGATCGGTGCCCCAATTGTGGAAAAAGGGCTGGTAGATGTACTCATGGAAGCGCGTGATCAACAGCTCTACCACGCCATCACCGATTGTGGCGCAGGAGGATTGTCCTCTGCAGTAGGAGAGATGGCCAGTGAATGCGGTGGCGAAGTGCAGCTGGTAGATGTACCGCTGAAATATCCCGGATTGGAACCCTGGGAGATCTGGCTTTCGGAAGCCCAGGAGCGCATGGTCATCGCGGTCCCTGAGCAGAATCTGGATGCCCTTGAAGAAATTTGTGAGAAATATGGTGTCCAGATGACCAACATCGGGGAGTTCAATGGCAGCGGTCGCATGCGGGTATATTACCAGGATCAGGAGGTGCTGGATCTGGATAACCAGTTTCTGCATCACGGTTTACCACAGCGTAAACTACAGGCGACCATTCGTATGCCACAGCATCCATCCGAATGGCTCAACCCGGATGCAAATTATCCTTCAGACAATCCTGAAGAACGCTTATTACGCCTGTTAGCCCACCCCAACATCACCTCCAAAGAAAGCGTGATCCGTGTGTACGACCATGAAGTACAGGGTGGGACGGTGGTCAAACCGCTATGTGGCGTACTGGACGATGGACCTGCAGATGGCAGTGTGATCAAACCATTGTCAGTACCTGGAGAAAAAGCCTTGGTACTAGCTGCCGGGATGAACCCCGAATATGGCAAGCAGGATCCGTATCAGATGACCCTGCATGCTATTGATGAAGCCGTTCGTAATGCGCTCTGCTGCGGGGCTGACCCCAACCAGATTGCGATCCTGGATAATTTCTGCTGGGGAGACCCGACCCGCCCGGAGACCATGGGTGATCTGGTACAGGCAGCCCAGGCCTGTTTTGACGGAGCCTTGCACTATGGGACACCTTTCATCAGCGGCAAGGATTCCTTCAATAATGAATATCTCGGCTCGGACGGATTAAGGCATGCCATCCCCCCGACGCTGTTAATCTCTGCCATGGGTGTGATCCCGGATTGGCGACTGGCATTGACCAGTGATTTGAAACAGGCAGACAATCTGCTTTATCTGGTTGGCTATTTTGCTCCGCGCTTTGGCGGCAGCCACCATAATCTAATCAAGGGGATGCCTGTCATAGAGGAGGGCATGCCTGTCTGTCATCCAAAAACGCCTGGCGTATATCAGCAAGTCTATCAGGCCAACCAGGCAGGCTGGATTCAGTCAGCTCATGATCTGAGCGAAGGCGGGCTGGCAGTCGCTGCAATTGAGATGGCCATGGGCGGACGCTTGGGCTTGCGTTTGTGGTTGGATGAGGTCAATGCATACCGAGAAGCCTTTGGCGAGACCGGTGGTTGCATCCTGCTGGAGGTTGCAAAACAGGATCAGGTAGCTTTTGAAACGCACTTTGGGAACAAATCGGTTCGGCTCATTGGCAAGGTTTTATCAGATCAATTTATAGAGATCATGAATGGTGAATATACATGGCTGAAAATGAGAATGGAAGATCTGGTGCAAGCCTGGAAACACCAACAGATCCGGGAGATGCAGGCATGAAACCAAAAGTTTTGATCTTGTTTGCGCCGGGCATCAACCGTGATGGCGATTTAAGTGTAGCATTCCAGCAAGCCGGTGCTGAGACGGAAATCCAGCCTTTGAGCGTGCTGTGTCAATCGCGTCTGGATTGGATGCAGTACCAGATTCTGGCACTCCCGGGTGGTTTCTCCTATGCCGATGCGCTCGGTGCCGGGAAATTATGGGCCTTGGATTTGCAGGTTTACTTTAAGGAAGAACTGCAGCGCTTTGTAACCGCCGGAAAGGCGGTCATTGGCATCTGCAATGGTTTTCAGGCACTGGTAAAATCCGGTGTTTTGCCGGGAGCGAATGGCGAAAGTCAGGCACCCGCAGCAACACTGACCTTCAACCAGGGAGGGTATTTTGAATGCCGCTGGGTTCACTTGCAACCGCAATCCCAGATATGTATATGGTCACGCGGGATTAAAACCACGATTGATTGCCCAATTGCGCATGGGGAGGGAAACTTCCAGCTTCGTGATGCTGACAGGCTGGCAGATCTGGAACAAAACGGACAGGTAGCACTACGCTATCTCAAACCGGATGGATCATCCGCCAACGGGGTATATCCTTACAACCCGAATGGCTCCCTCAGCGATATCGCTGGCATTTGTAACCCACAGGGAAATGTCCTGGGATTGATGCCGCATCCCGAAGATCATATATTTGAATTTCAAAACCCGAAACGTGCCACCCGCAGCAACCATTCCGGCCTGGTATTATTCAAAAATGGCGTTCAGTACGCCCAACAAAGTTAACAGGAGAGAAGATGCTGAAAGCAGATGATATTCAACAGGTTCTACCATTGGCTCTAGATAACAGCAATTTTCCCCTGCCAGGGAAACAACATGGCAAAGTACGTGATTGGTACAGCTTGCCATCACAGCGGCGTTTGATCGTCACCAGCGACCGGCTCTCAGCCTTTGATCGCAATCTGGCAGTAGTACCGTATAAAGGACAGGTGCTCAATCAGCTGGCAGCCTGGTGGTTTGAGCAGACCAAAGATGTGATTCCCAATCACCTGCTTACGATCCCGGATCCGAATTGTGCTGTGGTGCAGGAAGTGGAACCACTGCCGGTTGAGGTGATTGTGCGTGGCTATATCACTGGTGTAACCAGTACAGCCCTGTGGTATCGCTACGGTTTGGGAGAGCGTGAGATTTATGGTTATACTTTTCCGGAGGGTTTGCGCAAGAACCAACAGCTTCCAGCAGCCATCATCACCCCTACCACCAAGGGTGGTGTAACCGGGCATGATGAACGTCTCACCTGTGCCGAGGTGGTGGAAAAAGGTTATCTTCAGCAGACAGATTGGGATGTGGCCCAATCAGCCGCCTTGCAAATTTTTCAGCGGGGTCAGGAGGTGGCAGCCAGCGCTGGTCTGATTCTGGTGGATACCAAGTATGAATTTGGTCGTACACAAGAAGGCGAGATCATCCTGATTGACGAAGTTCACACACCGGATTCTTCGCGATTCTGGAAGGCGGAGAATTACACAGAACGTTTTGAGCAAGGGCTGGAACCGGAGAATTTTGACAAAGAATTCATCCGCATGGCATTTGCTAAGCTGGGTTATCGCGGGGACGGTGAACCACCCCAGGTACCCGAAAAGATATGGGTACAAGCCAGCCAGCGTTATATCCAGATCTATGAGATGCTGACCGGGCTGGTCTTCGACCCGGCTGCTTACCCTGCAGAAACACGCATCCTGGAAAATTTACACAAGGCAGGTATAGTATGAAAAAAGCGTATATTGTTATTCTAATGGGCTCCAAAGCCGATTTGGGGCATGCACACAAGATCCAGAAGGCTGCAGAAGCTTTTGGTATTTCGGTGGAACTCCGGGTTGGTTCAGCTCATAAAACAGCTTCACACGTCATGCAACTCCTGGAAACTTATGAAGCTGACCCGACCCCCAAGGTGTATATCACCATTGCTGGGCGTTCCAATGCGCTCTCCGGTTTCACCGATGGTGCTGTCAAAGCCCCGGTGATTGCCTGCCCGCCACCTTCCGAGAGTTTTGGAGGTGCCGATATCTACTCCTCTTTACGCATGCCATCCGGGATTGCGCCGGCAGTGGTGCTCGAACCCGCCAATGCTGCCCTGCTGGCAGCCAAGATGATCGGCCTGCTGGATGAAGAGGTGCTGCAAAAGGTGGTAGTGTTCCAGCATAAGAACACAGAAACCATCATTCAGGATGATCAGGAGATTCATGGATAGATTCGATATTTCCCTGCCAGATGATCACCCACACGAAGAGTGTGGAGTTCTGGGGATTTATGCCCCACACGAAGATGTGGCTCGCATGGCATTCTTCGGCTTATTTGCCCTGCAGCACCGTGGGCAGGAAGCCGCTGGACTGGCCGTTTCAAACAGGCAGAGTTTACGCCTGCACAAAGATGTCGGGCTGGTTTCTCAGGTATTTACCCCGAGCGTGCTGGAAAAAATGGAAGGAGATTTTGCTATAGGGCACACCCGTTACTCCACCACCGGATCACCCACAATGCGCAACTCACAACCCTTTATGATCGATACCCAATATGGTCCATTGGCTCTAGCCCATAATGGCAATCTGGTCAATGCCGGGGAGTTACGGGAACAACTGATGCAATCCGGTGTTGGTCTGACCTCCACGTCTGATACTGAAGTGATGACCATGATGCTGGCGGGAGCCAAAGGGGAAACCTGGTTTGAACGCATCAAAGATGCCATGCAGCATTGGTGTGGGGCTTATTCACTGGTATTGTTGACCAAAGATCAGGTCTTTGCAGTCCGTGATCCCTGGGGTGTGCGCCCTCTGAGTATCGGTATGCTACCTAATGGTGGGCACGTGGCTGCTTCAGAGACAGGGGCATTGCTGACACTCGGCTGTGAAGCCATCCGCGAGGTACAACCGGGAGAGATTGTAGCGCTCAGCAACACTGCCTTACAGGTTAATCAGGCACTGCAGCCGGCTAATAAACGAGCGTATTGTACCTTTGAGCATGTTTATTTCTCCCGTCCGGATGCTTATTGGGATGGACGCAGTGTACATTCCGTGCGCCATCGCCTGGGAGAAGAACTGGCTCAGCAGGAACCAACCGATGCCGATGTGGTCATCCCCATCCCAGATTCCTCGATCTCTGCTGCCATTGGTTATGCCCAGGCATCCGGGATTCCGTACAATATTGGTTTTATAAAGAATCGCTATATCGGGCGCACCTTCATCGAACCAACCGACTTTCTGCGCAAACAGGGGGTGGCAATGAAATATACTACGGTGGTAGAGACTGTCCGTGATAAACGGGTTGTTATGGTGGATGATTCGATCGTGCGCGGCAACACCACCGGTCCCTTGATCCAACTGCTGCGGAAAGCCGGAGCAAGCGAAGTGCATGTGCGTATCTCCAGCCCACCCATCCGGCATCCCTGCTTCCTGGGGGTCGATATGGGCACCTATGAAGAATTGATCGCCGCTCACAAAACAGTGGACGAAATCCGCCAGCATGTTGGCGCGGATTCGCTGGTGTACCTGACACTGGAACGCATGATGAAAGCAATCGGTAGTGAAAATGGCTATTGTAACGCCTGCTTTACCGGCAAGTATCCCATTTCTGTGCAAAATGGTTTCAGTAAAACCGGGTTTGAAAACAATTTCGGCTGAAAGGGAGGGATTATGAAAGTACTTTTAATTGGATCAGGAGGTCGTGAGCATGCCATTGCCTGGAAACTGGCGCAATCCGCCCGCAAACCGGATTTGTTTTTTGCCCCCGGCAATGATGGCATGACCGATCTGGGCAATTGTATCCCCCTGGCTGTGGAGGATGCTGCCAGCATCACTCAATTTACTGTGGAGAACACCATCGATCTGGTTGTGATCGGTCCTGAAGTACCATTGGCAGCCGGGGTCAGTGATGCGCTCAGAGCAGAGGGGATTGCTGTATTCGGTCCTTCCCAGGCAGCTGCTCAATTAGAGACCTCCAAAGCCTTTGCAAAATACTTCATGCAACAACAAAACATCCCAACCGCGTGTTATGCAGTATTTGAAAACTACCAGGCTGCACTCAAACATCTTGAGCAAATTGATTATCCGGTGGTGATCAAAGCTTCCGGATTGGCTGCCGGGAAGGGAGTCCTGATCCCGGAAACACACAGAGAAGCGCGTGATGCCATTCATCAGATCCTGGTGCAAAAGATATTTGGCACTGCGGGAACTCAGGTTGTCATCGAGGAGCGGCTCTCCGGTCCGGAAGTCTCCGTGCTGGCATTTTCGGATGGGCAACATCTGGCTTTGATGCCCTGCGCACAGGATCATAAACGCTTGCTGGATGGCGATCTGGGTCCCAATACGGGAGGAATGGGCACCTTCGCTCCTTCACCATTATTAGATGAACAACAGCTGGCTGATATTCAAGCCACCATTCTGCAACCCGCCATTGACGGATTAGGGGCATTGGGGATACCTTACGTGGGGGTTTTGTATGCCGGATTAATGCTCACCAAAGATGGCCCACGCGTGCTCGAGTTCAACGCTCGCTTTGGTGACCCTGAAACGCAGGTGATCCTGCCTCTGCTGAAAAGTGATCTGCTGGAAATACTGCTCGCCTGCACACAACAACGTCTGGCGGAAATGGAGATCCAATGGTCAAACCAGGCAGCTGTGTGTGTGGTGCTGGCTTCCGCAGGTTACCCGGGTAAATCACTGACCGGTAATTGCATCAATGGATTGGATCAATCTATTTCGGATGGTTACATATTTCACGCCGGTACACACTGGCGTGAGGATTGCTTTTACAATGCGGGCGGTCGCGTGCTGGGTGTTACTTGTTGGGGCGAGACTCTCGCAAGTGCAATGGACAAAACCTATCAGGCAGTTGATCAGATTCATTTTGATGGCATGCAATATCGTAAAGATATTGGACTGAAAGGGCTGACATACCCACACAGCTCCAATGCTTATCAGATGGCTGGTGTTGATATTGATGCTGGCAATCAAGCCGTGAAGCTGATGAAAGAATCTGTGCAGTCTACTTTTACGCCACAGGTGCTCTCGCATGTGGGGAGTTTTGGCGGGCTCTTCGACATCTCCCACCTCAAACAGGGGGCTGTTCTGGTTGCTTCCACCGATGGGGTCGGAACCAAGGTTGAATTGGCCGCACGGTTGGGTCGCTATCACGGGATTGGGGAGGATATCGTTAACCATTGTGTCAATGACATTCTGGTACAGGGGGCTCGACCACTATTTTTCCTTGATTATTTCGCAACAGCACAGCTGCAGCCTGAAATTGTGGTGGAGATTGTCAGCGGCATGGCATCTGCCTGCCGTGAAAATGGTTGTGCCTTGCTGGGTGGTGAGACCGCAGAAATGCCTGGCGTTTACCTGCCGGGTGCTTTCGACGTGGCCGGGACCATCGTCGGGGTGGTGCAGCATTCTGCCATCCTCCCGCGTAAAGCCAGCATTCAACCCGGGGATTTGCTGGTGGGGTTCACTTCCCACAGTCCGCATACCAACGGTTATTCCTTGATCCGCAAGTTGTGTGAAGGGGAAGACCTGCTAGAAGAGCGAGCGGATCTGGGTGGCAGCCTGGCTGATCTTTTGCTGGCGCCGCACCGTTCGTATCAAAAATTACTACAACCTTACCTCAAACAAATAAAAGCGCTGGCGCATATCACCGGTGGTGGTTTTATCGAAAACATCCCCCGCGTGCTGCCGGATCACCTGCAGGTGGTCATAGAACGCAAAGCCTGGCAGGTACCGGCTTTGTACCGCTGGCTACAGCACAAAGGACAGGTTTCCGATGCCGAAATGTACCGGGTTTTCAATATGGGCATCGGCATGGTGGCCATCATTGACCCGGTAGAGTGGGATACCCTTCGATCTCAAATTTCGGAACCCATTTATGTGATTGGATTTATCAGTGAGCGCCAAACCCAACGAGTCGTACTGAAATGATGTCCCATCCTAAAGCGCGTCTGGTGGTGTTAATTTCAGGGAACGGTTCCAATTTGCAGGCGATGATTGATGCAATTCAATCTGGAAAAATGAAAGCAGAAATTATTGCAGTGATCTCCAATAAACGTGATGCCTACGGTTTGGAACGAGCCGGGAAAGCGGGTATCCCGGTGGTAGTATTACCGGTAATGAAAGAGCAAACCCGTGAGGAATATGATGCCCAACTCGCGCAAACCGTCCAACGATACGTCCCGGATTGGGTCGTTCTGGCAGGTTGGATGCGCATCCTGAGCATGAATTTTCTGCGCCATTTTCCCAACCGTGTAGTCAATTTGCATCCTGCCTTGCCAGGAACATTTCCAGGTACCCATGCCATTGAACGCGCTTATGAAGCCTTCCAGCAAGGTGAAATCAGTACCACCGGTGTGATGGTGCACCTTGTTCCCGATGAGGGGGTGGATGCTGGTCCGGTTCTGGCGCAAACACAGGTTAAAATTCTACCCGGAGATACACTTGAAGATCTGGAAACAAGAATCCACCAGACCGAACATCGTCTGCTGGTCGATACCTTAGTACAATTAATCTCCAAGGAGAATGCACATGTTTGAAGCACTTTTATCTGTTCATGACAAAACCGGGTTGGTTGAATTTGCCCGCGGATTACATCGCCTGGGGTGGAAGTTGATTGCCAGTGGTGGGACAGCTCGCCTTTTGCGCGAGAACCATCTACCGGTGACCGAGGTCGCTGACTATACCGACTCACCCGAAATTCTGGGGGGACGGGTGAAGACCTTGCACCCGGCCATCCATGGGGGTATTCTGGCACGGGATATCTCCGAGCATGTTGATGAATTAACTCAATTGGGTTGGCATCTGATCGACATGGTGGTGGTCAATCTGTACCCATTTGAAGAAACTATCGTGCAACCAGAAGTCACCCTCGCAGAAGCCATCGAACAGATCGATATCGGCGGTGTGACCCTCATACGGGCAGCCGCCAAGAATCACCAGCGTGTCACCCTGGTTTGTGACCCGCAGGATTATGAGCAAGTGTTGGACGCTCTGCAAAACGGTGGGGTAACTGAACCATTGCGGAAGGAGCTGGCGGTCAAAGGCTTTCGCATGACCACCCATTATGATGCCGTGATCGCGGATTATCTGGGAGAAAGTGATTCCCACATTCTGAAGCTTTATTCTTTGCAATCCCTGCGCTATGGCGAGAACCCGCACCAATCCGCCCGGGTGTATGGCTATCAACCCGCTCAGGGTCCATTGGGCGGACGGGTATTACAGGGCAAAGAACTTTCGTATAACAATTTACTCGATCTGGATGCCGCCTGGCGTGCAGTGGTCAGTTTTGAAAAATGCAGTGTGGTGATTGTCAAGCACCTTTCCCCGTGCGGTATCGCATCCGCAGATTGGCAACTGGAAGCCTACCAGCGTGCCCTGGATAGTGACCCGGTCTCTGCCTTTGGTGGCATTGTGGCTTTCAACCGCGAAGTAGATGCCGAGACGGCTGGGAGCGTCAGCCAACTGTTTGTGGAGTGCATCGTCGCCCCGGGATTCAGCGCTGGAGCATTGGAGGTTTTGGCAAAGAAAAAGAACTTGCGCCTGTTGGAAATGCCTGATCTCAAGATTGAACCACTGGTTGAATATCGCTCGATCACCCGCGGTATCCTACAACAATCGGTTGATTTGGGTGACCCTTCAGGCACGGAATGGCGGGTGGTGACCGAGAAAGAACCAACACCAGACCAATTAGCTGACCTGAAATTCGCCTGGAGAGCCTGCCAGCATGTCAAATCGAATGCAATTGTTTTTGCAAAGGATGAAGCCACAGTTGGTATTGGGGGAGGTCAACCCAACCGGGTCGATTGTGTGGTCATGGCTACCCAGCGTGCTGGCGAGAAAGCCCAGGGTGCAGTGATGGCATCTGATGCTTTCTTCCCTTTCTCAGATTCGGTCGAAAATGCTGCAACAGCCGGGATTGTAGCCATTGTGCAACCAGGAGGATCGCTGCGCGATCAGGAATCCATTGATGCCTGTAATCGCCTGGGGATTGCCATGCTTTTCACCGGCGTCCGTCATTTCCGTCATTAATCCCAATCCGACCTGGTGTATGTTGAGTTGAGAAGAAATTGGGAGATTGAATCTCTACTTTACGGGCAGTTAAAAACACTTACAATGCATTTAAGGGTTAGAAAATTTCTGCCCGATTGGAGGTAGATATGGCCGAGAAAACAACGGAAAGACCGCAAAATCCAAAGATCAAGGAAGCACGTGAACACATGCGTGCCGCCCGCGAGAATATGCACAAGGTAGCTGAATCCTTCCTGCCGGAAGGCACCCGCGAGCACCATCCGTTCCATTTCTCGTGATAATGCTGGCACTCTCACTTCCAATCGCCCCTGTTCCATTCGGGTGAACAAATTATCAGCCCTTGTGGGTAGGCGCAGCACCAGTTGGAACATGCGCGTGATCTCGCTCCAGATGATCGACCAGCGATCACCCCCTTCTGCATCCGCCAACTTCCCGGTGTAAGGCACCAGATTTTCAAACACATTGAAGTCCGGATCCAACCCGGTACAGATTCCGGAGAGGATGCTCACATATTTTCCAGTGTCAATACACGTTTCGTGGTGTGACTCCAGATGACTTCTGGTACCCGAATGTAGGTCAAATCTTTAAAATTTTCCTTGAAGATTTCAGCATTTTTCCCCTCATGGATGTAATCTATTTCTTCATATAGGGTCATGCTGAACTCATTCAACAGTTTGGGAACGTTCGCATGCTTGCGGATCGGTTTATACTTTTGTAACCATCCCCCAACGATCTGGAGAGCGGACAGGTCAATTTTTACGATGTCTTCAATGTGAGGACGTTGCACTTTGATCACCACATCTGGATAATCTGCGCTCTGTGTATCATTCAGGTGTAAACGGGCAACATGCACCTGCCCGATCGATGCTGACGCAAATGGGGTTGGATCAAACGCATCACCCAAATTGCCCCACCTTGATCATCACACCACCCATCTGCAGCGCTAATGCCCGGAATCGCCGGGCAATTTGGGTGATGCGAGCGGAACGGGTTGAACGGGATATTCTTCTCAACCCCACCTTGGGGAGAATCAATTCCCACCAGATGATTCCCAAAATAGTACGGGCAAAGAAAATCAAAATATGATAATAACGCCTGCGTAACATAAAAATGATTATACCCCCCGATCATTTTTATTCATCAATATCCACACCTCTATATTTATAGAATTATTGTTCTATTTTAGAGCATATTTTCATAAATTACAAGGGTTATTGCTATCTATTTTCCAAATCACCTATAATTAATTTGAGACCATCCAACCTTCAAAGCAGCACGTCTATATTTTAATTCCCAAATTTATTCAACTCATGAAAGTGATTAGAAAATCATCGATATTAACTGATGCAGCTTAATTCTCCCGGGAGGTAAATATGAATTTGAAAAGCTTTTTTAGTTTTGAACGCATGGTCACACCGGTGATCATCAAGGTATTGTTCTGGATTGGCATGATCACCAGCATTATCGCTGGTCTTGTCATTTTCTTTGGCGGGATCATCACAGGTATCTCCAACAGTGAATTTGGAACCATCATCGGAGCGTTTTTCGGTGGTCCATTGGCGATGATTCTGGGTATCCTGGTAGCGAGAATTTACTGCGAGTTACTCATCCTTTTCTTCCGCATCAACGAAACCTTGACAGATATAAAGAAGATCTTGTTGGAAAAGAAAATGGAATAGTTGAGAGTTTAAAGTCTACAGTTGACAGTTGAGAAAAAATCTTGCCAACTGTCAAGTATCGACTAATCACACTGTGTTATCCTGAATTAGGTTTACTGAATTCCTCTTTAACCCTAACCCCTGATAAGAAGTAAGTAAAATTTTAACGGCATAGAAATTACCGCAATTTGGCCAATTATCATACATGCTCTGACGTATGGTGCTATCCTAGGTGGAGTCTTATTCACGCTCATGTTGGGAATTGCCTGTTTAAATCCTGAAATCTTCCTCAAAGATTATCCACCCGATATCCAGGCTAAATATGGACCTATGAGTGATCGTTCAAAACGTCAAAAAATTCCTGTTGCCATCTTAATTATTGTCGTTCTGATTGTTATTGTCTTTCAGTCATTTAAGGGAGTTCATACAAATACAGGTGATCTTCCTTTTCTGGTTGCCTACCTACATTTGTTTATCATGTTCTCGTTTTTCAACCTGCTCGATTGGCTGGTCTTCGATTGGTTCATCGTCGTTACCATACGCCCCCGCTTTATAATCCTGCCTGGCACCGAAGGTCTGCCTGGTTATGCAGATTACTGGTTTCATTTCAGGGGATTCTTAATTGGCACCGTAATCACATTTTTTACAAGCCTTCTGTTTGCTGCGGTTGTGTCAGCCTTGTTCTGATTCAACCAGGCTATATCGAATATTTGAAGTATTGATAATACAGTATAGTTGCGGTCACGCAATGTTATGATATCCATTTATTCGTCACTGAATTATCGCAAACAATAAATTTGATTATTTTGGAGAACGATGCTAAAACTTACAGGCAAAACAGCTTATAGATTAGCCATTGAAGGTTCTCTTGTGGCTACGTTGATGCTCATCTGGTTGAGCCTGGGGGTGGGTATTATTGGTGCAGATGGAGATCCTGCCAACCAGATGTATTTTGTGGTCGTTGACATCGGTATAATTGGTGCCATTGTTACACGCATGCGACCCTTTGGAATGACACGTGTATTGTTGGCGATGGCGTTCGTCCAGGCTCTAATCACCGGCATTGCGATGATTGCAAAGTTGGGATTGCCCTATAGCGGTCCGTTGGTGCTGCTGTTGCTGAATGGTTTCTTTGTGGTTACGTTTGTTGGGGCAGCTTGGCTGTTTCGACGGGCAGCAGGTGGGCAGCAAGGATAGTAGTCGAAATTGCCGGATTCCCAACACGAATTACCGAATATGATTTTTGTAAGAATTGGGTATTGGTGGTGCAAGGGATGTCCAAGGACCCATGGGGTAAGATGTGACATCGATAAAGATACACAATAGCGGAATGGTGGGATGGGTATGGTGGGGTGTTCGGCCAAACGCCCCAAACGGAACGCACCAAAGGATGTACATGGTATTTTCAAGAATTAACGGCTTGCTATAATTTCTTCAGGAGAAAGAATCATGAAAATAACAGTTGAAACTTTAGTAAATGCACCCCTAGCAGAGGTCTGGCGTGCTTACACAACCCCTGAGGATATCATGCAATGGAATGCTGCTTCCGATGATTGGCACACGACCGCTGCCACGGTGGATTTACGCGTGGGCGGCACTTTCTGCTCACGGATGGAAGCCAAAGATGGCAGCACCGGGTTCGACTTCGAAGGAACCTATACCAAAATTGTGAAAGAAGAGCTAATCGAATATGATTTTGGCGATCGACAAGCTCAGATCATATTTAAGGAGAGCACGGAGGGGGTTGTGGTGCAGGTTACGTTTGATCCCGAGAATGAATTTCCCGTTGAGTATCAACAAGCAGGCTGGCAAAGCATTTTGGATAATTTCAAACAACATGTAGAGCGATTGGACCGATAATCAAGCAGAAGGTCAGGAATAAATGAGCGAAACAAAATAAATTTCCTTTGATGCAGTGGTGGAAAGAAATGGGAAATTCAGTTTTGTTGCCATCCCATTCTCACCGCGTGATGTTTGGGGAACAAAACCGCGTTTTTCTATCAGCGGTACCATAAACGAAAAAGCTGTTTGCGGCACATTGGGTGCGCTTGGTCAAAATTATTTTCTTCGGCTGGGTGCAACCAGGCTCAGAGATAACGGGATAAAACCTGGTGACCAGGTGAAAGTAATTTTATCCGCTGGATTGAGAGCGCAAAACGGGAAGAAACACGCATCATGCGGATTCAGGAGATGATCAATCTTCTGGAAGCCTGGATTCGCTGGATTTTTATCGCGGGCTTTGTGTTATCCATGCTTGCATTGGGAATCGTGTCAGCCCAACTTGGCCTGGAACGTCAGGACCGCTTCGAGGTGATTGTGATTTCGATCACCTGGCTGGTGTTGATTGTGAATTGCATTGTGGCAGGCAAATTGTTTAGAAAGAAAATGAAAATATAGTTCATGGTTCATGGGTTCATGAGCAGTTAAGAATTGATTATTGTGAAGATGTGTCAATAAAAATCCCTCGAACATCAAAAATAAGGGACGAAATTCCGTTGACATCCTACATAATTTGATCTAGAATCATATTCAATAAAATGAATATTATCTCTCAATTGTTTTCTCAGGAGGATTGAATGAATAAATATTTTCCTCATTTGAGCTTATTAATATCTCTTCCTTTTCTCCTCTTTTTCCTGGCAGGATGTAGTGGTGTGCCAGGTTTTAAAATCCCTCCCAATCCCTCCGTCAACGAAACGGATTTGTACACAGAAACGGTTTACATCCGCAATTGCGCTGATTTTGAAAACGCCAAGCGTACACCCATGACTGAAAAAGCACCGGTTGTGGCGCAAGTTGTTGTATCGGATCAGGCAACTTCTGAGGAAACTGGTGAGGTGACAGAAATTCCAAAAGATCTGAAAGAACAATTACAGAAACAGATCGAAAAAGAACATACAAATCTTTTCAAGGAGAAGCAAGCAGAGGTAGAAAAAACGGATCTGGTGGTGCCGGCTTACAGCATCCGGATTTTCCAAATACTTTGGAAACAAGAGTGCAATTGTTCTACTGTAGTTTTTGAAATGAATAAACAGACTTATACAGCAGATTACAGTTATAAGTTGGGGTACCCAACCCTGACACAAACGATGCAAATGGCCTGTACGGGTTGAACGCAATAAAATGATCTGTCAGTTTGACAGACTGAAAATTGAGTTTAGATAAAAAAGTATCCCTATAAAAAGTATTGGTAGTCAGGAACCTGATCGTGGTATCCTTGAAAAAAGAATATATGAGGAATGATTGCCCCCAAAAATCAAAATAAAAATAAAGCCAAAAAAGATTGAACAGCTTCCCAAAATTCTGATTCTTTCTGGAATTTTGATCATTTCATTGGCAATTTTCTTTATCAAAAACCAATCCGACAAAAACCTGGTAGCTGTCAATGAATCGCCAGAAGCGCAATTCGATAGTTATCTGCAAGAAGAAAAACCGGTCTTCCTTTTCTTCCATTCCAACAATTGCGAATCCTGTATAAAAATGATAGCTACGGTCAACCAGGTGTATCCCGCTTATGAAAATGAGGTTGCTCTGGTGGATGTAAATGTGTATGATCCCATCAATGAGAAATTTTTGAAACGGGCAGGTATCAACACCATACCTACCCAGGTGTTTGTAGATTCTTCCGGCCAGGGTACAGTAACTATTGGCGTGATGACAGCCGATCAACTTGAATTGTATTTGGACTTGTTGGCAGGGAGAGATCAATGAATATTGATCCCTCCTACCTGCAACCAACATCCATTCTGGGGTATCTACTGGTGTTCATGGGTGGGATTTTCACCTCGATCGGTCCCTGTAATGTAGCCATGATTCCTTTGATTATCGGTTATGTGGGAGGCTCACACGATTTACCCCGACGCAAAGCTTTCTACATCTCTCTGTTTTTCACACTGGGTCTGGCTATTACGTTTATGCTGCTGGGAGTGATTGCAGCCCTGGTTGGTGGTCTGATGGGTGGTAGTACACGGCTCTGGTATTATCTGGTGGCGGTGGTTTGTTTTCTGATTGGTTTACAGATGTTAGGCGTTCTTAACCTTGCGATGCCCACCTGGTTTGGCAGCCTGCGAGAAAAAGTGAAAGCCAAAGGTTTGATGGGGGCATTGCTGTTGGGATTGATCTCTGGTCTGGTTTCTTCACAATGTGCAACTCCGGTGTTGGCAGCAATCCTCACCTATGCCATGGCGCAAAAAACAGGAATTGTGTATGGAGCGCTCTTGTTATTCATATATGCCTTGGGACGCGGTGTACCCATTCTGCTGGCAGGCAGTTTTACCGGCATTTTGAAGGGATTTAGATCAATGGGTAAATGGTCTGGCTGGTTGGAGAAAACCAATGGAGTCATCATCCTGTTGGTTGGATTCTATTTTCTCTGGATTGCATGAAGATTAAAAATCGTTCCGAAAGTTGGCTGTTGCTATTATTTATTTTGGGGGTTTTAGTTGTATTATTGTTCAAAGGGTTGAATGAAGGATGGTTTTCTAGCCGGGAGCCGCTTGTTTTAGAAGGCAAACCAGTTTTAATGTTATTCAATCGGTATAAAGGTTGTGAATGTGAATTGGTGGTGTATGAAGCCGCTGAACGCCAGATTAAGAATTGGGCCAATGAAGATCGAGGGGGAATTGAGGTGGTGATTTTCAACCTGGATCGGCGCGCCGACATGAAAAAGCAGTTTGAAATTGTGCGGGCACCCACATTAATTCTTCTGAATGCTGAAGGGGAGATCATTTTAAACCAGGATGAAGGTGTATCAGACACAGAACCGTTGAACTTGCCTTTATTTGAGATAAAAATTAAGGAGGTGCTAAATGAATCCTGATCAGAACTGGTATGATGACCTGGAAACTACCATAAAAATTGCCCGTTTAGAAGGTAAAGGAGTTCTTCTCCAGTTTCATCGTGATGGATGTGCTGGTTGTAAGAAAATGTATGAAATAACTTACCCTGATCCGTGGGTGCATAGTGAATTGTATGAATGGTTTGTCCCGGTTCGCAAGGATATTCTACAAGATCGCGCAATTCGTTCCAGATATTCCGCCTACTGGACACCGTCTTTTTATTTTCTGAATACCCGTGGGAATGAACAATATTATCAGAATGGTTATCTCAATCCGGAAGATTTTCGAGTCTTACTACGTCTAGGAAAGGTCGCCATTGATCTGCCCCGTGGAAAGTATTTTGAGGTGATAGATCTGTTGGATGATGGTTTGAAAAATTTTCCTGACAATCCCAAAGCACCCAGTATGTTATTCACCCGTGGTATGGCAGAATACTTACTGGGGAAGGAAAAGAGCGCATTTCGCGGAACGATGACTGAAATCATTACGCAATATCCGGACAGTCAGGAAGCCAGAATGTGGACCTGGATGGAGTAGCACGGTATAATTAGAGCGCTTATTCAACCTTATCGTGAATTTTTCGGAGGAATTGTCGCATGGAGAAAGAGACTTTGAATCTGTTGATAGGTGGGGGAATTGGTTTTCTGGCGTCTTTTTTGATTACCGTTGCGACATTTATCTACCAGAGTTATGATCGCAACAAGAAGCGCAAGTGGGATCTGGAGGATCGTCGCAGTGAAAGCAGGAATGAGGTGGTCCGTAAACGGCTGGATCAAATCGAGCACGAAGCTGCCAACATCATCGAATGGGCGAACAACATTTTTCTGCAGTACCCACACTATTCCAAAGAAGGAATTTCGCAGGAGAAATTAGACGAATTGACCGCCGGGTATATCAAAAACACCAATCTGATCCCAAATGCGATCCTGTTGAAGGATAGGGAACTGGAAGATGCGGTGACCAAATTCGGCACCAATAGCCTGGATCTGTATAACTGGATTGTGGAAGGATCTTTATCAAAAAATGATCGAAATTTCCAGGAGTTTTCTGATATCTACGATCAATTACGGTTGTACTATTCATTTGTGTTGAAATGTCTCGATGGGTATCGGATGAAGATTAATTACTGAGATGTTAACATAACATGAAACACATTTCACAGAGAAGGATGAAAAGATCCCATAAGGACAAAAGGTGCTCCATTCGATTATTCGTTTCCTATTCGTTGACGGCAATTCCAAGGATTCTATTTTCGTAGCAGGTTGTTGAGCTATAAAGAATGATTAACAGATTAGACGTAGAAGAAGTCTATTTATTTTGACAAATTCTCTGCGCTATGTTTGAGGGCTTCACCCATTTCAATCATGGCGGTCAGGCCATTGGTGGTCAGGTCTTAGGCTTGTGTAGGTAAGAGTAAACCCTGAAAGGATTCTGTATCAATGAACTTAACACTGTTCTGATCGATTGGTTTAACCCGGAAGGCATGCACACCGCGGAAGAGTATGGGATGAATCACATGAAACTTCCAGGCAAATGCTGTAGGGGGCTCTGACTTCGTGACCGTACACACAAAATGCATGTCTTTCGTAGCTGTTTTAGCATCCACTACCACTGTTTCCCCTAATTCAACTTTTCCGGATGCACGATATAGTAATGGATTCCATTCGGAATAACGCTCCAAATCGGTCAATACTTGCCAAACCTGTTCTGGTGAGGTGTTAATGACTATCTCATTGCGGTTCTCTTTCATTTAGCACCTCATGAAAAAATGAAATAACTGCCAGGGTTATGGAAATGATGAGATTTGATGTGATCCCTCTACCTATATTGTAGCGTTTGACATAAATAAAAACAACCAGTAACTTTCAATCAAGAATAGAATCATAATAAGAATACTTTTGAGGTGAAGCATGAATTCCATCTGGCTATTGATTCCCATTCTACTCACTGTTGGTTTGTATGTGTTGCGAACTTCATTGGAGGATCGTTTTTTGCAGGAGAATCTGGCTGGTTACCGGGAGTATGCTAATAAGATCCAATCCCGACTGGTACCGGGTTTATGGTGATTGGGTATCAAATTCTTGCCCTATAATTTCATTGCAGTAATTTATGATAAAATCAACTATCTCCATACCAAAAAGAACATGATGCAATCGAAACTCAAGAGCTTTCTCTTCAATAAATACCGTTTGATCGGCATTCTGACGCTGGTGCTGATTGTTTCATTTACCTTTACCAGTCTGATTAGTTATAACGTCACACGTACGTCAATCGATAGTGATGCAAAAACCAAAATCCTTCCGTTGATCAGCGATAACATCTACTCGGAAATTCAAAAGGAATTGCTGCAGCCAATTCACAACTCCTCCATCATGGCAAATGATGAGTTCCTGGTCAATTGGGTGCTGGCAGGTGAGCAGGACACAGACGAGATTGTTCGTTACCTGCAGCGCATTAAAGATCGCTATGGTTATTTCAGCGCTTTTTATATTTCTGCACGTTCCAACAATTATTATTATTACGAAGGAATCCTGAAGCAGATCAGCCCTGTAGATGATCATGACATCTGGTATTACAACTTTGTCAGAACGGGTCGCAATTACGATTTGGATGTGGATAATGACGAAGTTACCTCTGGGACACTGACCATCTTCATCAACCATCGCCTGGAGGACAGCGGAGGCAATTTTTTGGGTGTGACCGGGGTTGGATTGCAAATGAGTGAGGTGGGTGAGATGCTTGAATCCTATCGCCAGCGTTTTGGACATTTGATTTATATGATTGATTCAGATGGTTTGATCCTGATCCATCCGGATCAGGATCTGATAGAGAATATCTATATCCGTGAAATGGAAGGGTTGAAGGATATTGGGGATGATATACTAAAAAATGATGATCTTACCCATTATTATGAATTCCTAACAAAAAATGGAGAAGTAATCCTCTCCGCGCGTTATTTACCAGATTTGGATTGGTATTTGATTGTTGAACAGGATCAAACGCAGGCATTGAAAGCTGCCCGGCTGGGTTTGTTGGGTAATATTGGTATGGGTGTTTTGGTGACATTACTGGTGATTGGTCTGGTGGTCATCGTTGTCAACCTGTATGTCTCTAAATTGGAAGAAATTGCAAGTCGTGATGAGCTTACCGGTCTGTTTAATCGACGTAAAATGGATGAATTGTTATCGCGAGAGATTGCTTTCGTTAAACGGTATGGCGACCCGATGAGTTTGATGATTATGGATATTGACTATTTCAAATCGGTCAACGATACCTATGGGCACCATGCCGGGGATCATTATCTGGTGGAGTTTGCAAAGGTACTCCAGGAAGAAGTACGCCTGGTGGATTATGTCGGGCGATGGGGTGGAGAGGAATTTTTCTTACTACTGCCCAAGACCAACACTGAACAAGCCAAAGAACTGGCGGAACGCTTGCGGTATGCAGTAGAAGTGACACAGATCGAGAGCGGGCGTGGATTGATTTCGCGCACAGTCAGTATTGGTATAGCGAGTGCACAATCCGGGAAAATGGATGTGGATGAGGTCATTCGCCAGGCGGATGAAGCCATGTATCGCGCCAAGAAAGAAGGTGGCAATCGTATAGTTATCTGGGAATGATTCCATGACCACTAAAATAAAAAGGCACCCAGGTGGGTGCCTTTTCGGTAAACTATTGTTAATTGGTTAATAACTGGTCAGACTGGCAAATGCTTCAATCCTGGCAGGTCCTTCGGAGGACATATGCGTGACATAAACATCATAAATCAGCGTGCCATTGGCAGGTACTGGATCGGGATAGGTAAATCCTCCTCCAATGATCTCATCAGCTGCGTTATAAAGCAAGACAGTTACGTATGGATTATTGATTTCCTGATTGTGAGCATTCGCAATGGTGACGGAAACGATTGGATATAGATTATCATCGATAAAGGTTGAACTTTGTATGGAGAGGGGATTGGAGGAAAACTCCTGATTGACCGGGTCTCCTGCCATGACATTTACTTCAAAATCAGTTGGGGTAGCCCCTTCGGACAGAGTGACGGATCCAGGCGATACACCGATTGTTTGCCCTGGCCAAATCAGGCTGATAATGCCACTGGAAACCTGTGCGACGGATCCATCATCTTCATAAATGGTGAGATTGTATTCAGCGCCTCTCATAACATTGTTGGAGGTGTTTTGCACCAGGAAGCCACCTCCCAGCGTAGTCTCATTGTAAAAAAATCCGGTTTTGAGGACAGAAATATCCGTGAAAAGATCGCTATCAGTGGTTTCATTCGAGAGGAGACTTAGTTTGGGGAAGAATTCATACCTTACCGGGTCATCGGACACAAAACTATTTATACTGAGTCCTATCTTCGTATTACCCGGGATAAAGTTCAACGTGGTGAATCCTCCACCAACCACTAAACCAGCTGCATCATAGGCCAGCATGTCCACACGCACATTGGTGTAAGTGGTGGCACTATTGTTGGTCATCACCGTTGTGAAGCGGTCCCAGTAAGGGTCGAAATAATAGCGGGAATTCGAAAAGCTGAAAGGATTGTCTTCTAAACCGACAGCATCCATGTAATATGTCCATTCGATGTTGACATTATCAACCACCATGCCTTCATCCAGGAACATCTGGCTGGCAACCCCGGTCTTTCCTCCGGCAGCGATGAAATCGATGTATCCATTTTCTGTTTTCAGGGTGGCTCCGGCAGCGTTGGTAACAGTGATGGTATATTCAATATCTTCAACCCCGTCGGAATCCAGATTTTCAAAAAGAAAGACGGTGACCAGGTTGCGTTCATCCTGGATATAGATAGGTTCTTTCATGACCAACACAGAGTTCTCGGATGTGTTGTCCGAAGAGGATGAGGAGGCTATCGCTGGAAGCGAGGTGGGTTCTGTGCCAGATTCAGAGGTCGGGATGGTGCGTACACTGCCTGATGTTTCTGTTGTGGGCAGGGTGGTTGTGTTAGTATCTGTGTCAGAATCGGATCCACCAAGAGAAAAATTGCAGGCGAGAGATACCAATAATGGGAGAATGAGGGCGAAAATTGGAAGTTTGGAGCTGGGTGTCATTTTATACTCCTTGATCTAGAAAAGTAGAAAACGCATGGTATGCAGAAGAGTATAGCAAATACGATAAAAAAGATCAATATTATGTAATATGACGTAGGGGTGGATTCGGAATTATTCAGATCGAGAGAACGAAATCAGAGTATTGCCATTTGCTGCAAAAATCTGTAAGGTATCACTACTGATGCGATAGCTGGCTGCTTTATCGAGAGCTGCCAGAAATGCGCTTTCTTCCGCCATTAAGCCATCGCCACAGAACATTTTTGTGGAACCAATAGCACTGATGGAGAGATCTTTGTCCTTTACTTCATAATTGGCGAAGTAATCATTGCAACCAGCAATACCACTTATCTTGCCAGCTTTATCAAAGGAAAGCGTCTGTTGAGCAGCTTGAATGGAGCTTGAAGAGACAATGTCCTCTGAGGATTCGGTGTTTACATAGGATGCCAGCCAGCTGGTGTCCGCCAGTTCCTGGCTCTGCGCTTCAAAAATAGCCAGAGTGTTCCCGTTTTCATCCAGCAGATGTAAGCGATTATCTGTGATGCTGTATTGGCTGGCTTTGCGTAAGGCGCTGGTATAGTCTCCAGCCTGTGTCATGATGGTTTCCTCACAGGCCATCAGAGTACCCATCAAATCTTCACCGATAGAGAAGGAATCACCATTGCTGGTGTAAGAACCGCCGTAATGATTACAACCATCGTTTCCGGTGAGGGTGTCACCATTTAAGTTAAGGGTGATGGTGGTACCAGGAAGTACAGGTTGACCATACAGCTCCACCAAAATCCAGCTGGTATTTTCAAGTGAGCCAGAAACCTTTGGTTGACAGGCAGCCAGGGCGAAAGAAGCGATTATTATAATGGTCAGTACGCTTCTAAAAGCAGTTTTCATGTAAATTTCCTCCAATTTTTTGTTGACAATCAATCGTCTCAATAATATGACGAACTTTATCCGAAAAAGGTTCCTTTAATCGGATTGATACGAATGAAAAGGTTATTGGAGGGATTAAATTGTGTTAGCTGCTTAACAAATATCGCAGGGGGATATGGACACGCTTTCGCCAGAATAATTCGTGATGGTCATCCCCTTCAAATTTGCGTGTTATCCAGTTGACTCTTTCCCTATAACCACCTTTGTGCAGTACTTTATCGACCTTGATTTGATAAGGTTCGTATTCAGCATCCAATCCGACGGTACCAAAATCGAAATAAAGTTTGTGACTGGCAGGATCGGGCAGGTGGGTCCTGAGGTAATTGATTACCAACTGCTTGAGAATGGGCCAGTGGGTAGAGACGCAACCAGCCCCACCAAAAACCTACGGGTATTCGCAAATGGCATACAGAGTGATCAAGCCACCCATGCTTGATCCCATCACAAAGGTATCGGCTTGACCGTTCAGGGTGCGGAATTGTGCGTCGATATGTGGTTTCACCTCCTCCACCAGGAGTTTGAGATAGCCATCCGAATAGATTTCACCAATCTCATCTTGGTGTTTGCGATATAGAACCTGCCCGCGTTTCGATTCGGATAAAGGCTTCCAGGGGAGCATTTCCTGAAAGCGTTTTTCAATGTTCCAGATACCCACGATGATGGCTTCTCTGACCTGTCCTTTTTTCAAGAGGCGGTTCATGGCAGGTACCACCCCCCAATCTACACCGGCATATGAAATTCTTTTGTTGAACAAATTCTGACCATCATGCATATACAGCACTGGATACCGTTTTTCGGGTTGTTCATGGTAACTGGGAGGTAACCAGATATCAATATGACGGGGATCGATATATTGAGATGGGTGATTTTCCCAACGGATGGTTTCAACACGCATAAATTACCTCCAGGTGCAGTTTCCATTAATTCTATACCTTTTTATCCATCGGATAAAATATTGTGTAATTTTCCTCAAGAAGCCTAATTTCCTTGACGTTCCAGCATTGCGATCCTACAATTCAGCCACCAAAACATTGCAAAGCATGGGAGATGGCATGAAGAACGCATTATTAATAGGAACATTAACAGCGTTGGTTACGGGTATATTGATCGCCACCCAGGCGACGCTTAGCAATCGCGGTGGAAATATCATCGGCCCGATCCGCACCGGTATCCTCACCAACCTGGGGAGTGGATTATTTGCCCTGATCTTCATCCTGATCACCATCATATGGCAAACACTGGAATGGCGCAACCTTCCGCAACCCACCGTCTGGATGTTACTTTTCTCGGGAGGCCTGGGGGTATTGATTGTGATTGGCGTTTCTTTCTCACTGCGGTACACCGGGGTGACAGCTGGTACAGCTGCGATTATTTTGGGTCAGTTACTGATCTCTACGATTGTGGATGCTACTGGTCTTTCCGGGCAGGCACCCATCCCGATCACCTGGCAGCGGGTTGCCGGGCTGCTGGTAATGGGTATGGCGGTTTTTCTCCTGCTACCGCGCAAATAACTGACCTAAACATGCCTGATTGGGCACCGTTTTCGTTCGTTTTTTTAGCGTTTCTATGATTAAATAAAAGCATGTTTCCCACATCATCCGAAAAATTCCGCATCGAAATTGTTGAACAGACCTGGTTGGGGAATGAACCCCCCCAGTTTGATCTGTGTTCGCATGGCAGGCTATGGCTGGAAGTGGATGGTCAGATAATCCTGGATGGGCGCGAGATCTATGGCATCAGCGAGAGTGCATTGGCACTATTGCGCACACTGGATCACAATCACACCACCCAGCAACCGTTGGCAGAGAAGCTTATTTTCCATGGTTGCGGAACTGTGTTGATGATGGGTTGCCCGATTGGTGTCAATTGGATGGTTATCCATCAGGAAGATCAAGTGCAGCTCAGCCAATTCAAACGCTGGGACTCTCCAGACGAACAACATTCGCAGGAATTCCCAGGTTTGGAGGTGGTTCTTCCCTTTAAAGAATATCAACAACAGGTTTTGGCAATAGCTGCAAAGGTGCGCGAGTTCTTTAAGAGTGAGACCAAGCAGTTCTTTGATATGCAGGATCAGCTGGTGTATGAACGGTTTTGGTCAGAATTCGAGATGCGCTTTAAACTGCATACGATGGGAAGCGTTTGAACTGCTGAGACAATTAGCTTATGTTCATGCTAAGGACTACGCCATATAATCCACCACGGATCATACCACAGCACGCCACAGGTTAAAACCTGCGTCTGACAGAATCAAGTTTGAACAGGTTTGCATCTACCAGCCTTTGGTTTTAACCACAGGTGAGGTGGTGTATAAACACCACATGGAAACTATCCACAGGTAAGGTAAATTTCGCCTTTATCATCTGATACAATAATCTAAAGTTTTTTCCCTTTTGGATCAAATTACAAGGAGGAATGAATGAATTACATGGCACTTTTTATATTGGATGATCCCTCTTTATTGGAGGATGTGTTAAAAGCCTGGACGAAAGGAGGGATTCGCGGGGCAACGGTTATAGAATCGACGGGTTTATATCGCCTGACCCGCAAAGTGATCCCGATGCGTTATTTGTATACCAGCCGGCAAGCCAGCGAAAAAGAAAATGTGACCCTGATCGCCATCGTGGATGACCAGGCAATGTCTGAAAAGTGCTTACAGTTAACAGAGTCAGTGATCGGAGATTTGTCTGAACCGAATACCGGTATTTTTGCTGCCTGGCCGCTAACCATGGTCAAAGGTTTATCTGCTCACGATCTGGCAAAGGAAGAGTGAGTATGGTCTGGGTATTATTTGTATCAACAGCGCTTGCCATTGTGGTAGCTGCTTATTTCCTGGCGAAATATGGGGATGTGATTGCCGTCCGTACCGGATTGGGGGGAATGTTCATTGGCATTCTGTTGATGGCAGGCGCGACTTCCTTGCCTGAATTACTGACATCCATGGAAGCAGTGAAGCAGAATTCTCCCAACATTGCTGCAGGTAACCTGATGGGCAGCAATGCTTTCAATATGGTTCTCCTGGCAGTTCTGGATTTGATGCACCGCAGCCAGCGTATCCTGCGAAAAGCCGCTATGCGCCATGCCCTTACCGGCAGCCTGGCAATTATGATGATTGGTCTGGTGTTGTATTTCATAGCAGCGGATATCCAGGTGAAGATTGGTTTTATGGGGCTGGATTCAATCATTATCATCGCTGCCTATGTTTTTGCCTTGCGGGTAATATCAGGTGAACCGAAGGCAGAGAAACTGAAAAAAGAAGAAATCCCGGATGATACTCCAAAGCTTTGGGTAGGTTTGATTGGATTTGCCCTTGCAGCTGGGGTTCTGATCCTGGTCACCCCACTTATGGTTCGATCCAGTGTAGAGATTGCCGAAATTACCGGGTTAGGCACCACCTTTGTGGGTACGGCTATGGTTGCTTTTGTGACCTCTTTACCGGAACTGGTTACCACCATCGCAGCTATTCGGATCGGTGCCAGTGATATGGCAATCGGTAACCTGTTTGGCAGTAATATGTTCAATATGTTTGCGTTGGGACTGACCGACCTGTTTTACACGCAGGGACGATTTCTGGGGACGATTGACCCGGCGTTTATGCTGGTGGGATTGTTTGGCTTGCTGATGACTTCTATCGGGTTGGTGGGCAACCTTGCCAAACTGGAAACGCGAATCTGGTTCATAGAGATTGATTCGCTACTACTATTTATTCTGTACTTCTCCGGGATGTGGTTACTGTATCAGCACGGGATTGGTTAAATTAACTCTTGACACAAATTATGACAATTCTTGGTACAATTAACCACTGGGCGTAACGTTGCAAGGAGGAATGGATGGATACCCCCGAGTGGTTATTTCGTATTCGTAAAGATTTAGAAAAAATTACCGGTCAGGTTGCTTGTGAAATCTGGCCGACCCCAAAAGGCAAATCCTATTTTAACTACCGTCTGGAACATGTGCGCCAGGTGGAACGTGATGCCCGCTGGCTTCTGCAGCAGGTAGGTGGGGACGAGGAGGTAGTGCTGGCGTCTGTCTGGTTGCATGACCGCTTCCAGCCACAACTGGCGAAACCTGACCGGCACGCGTTATTAGCTGCCAACTGGATTCGAGAGAACCTGGCAGAGACTGGTTTTCCACAGGAGAAGATAAACCTCGTGGCGTATGTGGTTGCGATGCATTCCAGCGAACCGCAATCCTTGCCGGAAGAAGATCACGATGCCCGGGTTTTGTGGGATGCTGATAAACTCACCAAGCTGGGTCCACTTTCTTACACAAATATGATTGCTGTGATGCCTGCTTTCAACGAGCATGTGATGAGCTATGGTGAGATTGTGAGCATGGCGAAGAATGAATTGGAACGCCGCAAAGAGTTGGTGGAGTTATTTTATTTCCCGGTTTCACGCAAACGGGCAGCCCAACGTGTGGCAGCTCAGGAGTGTTTCCTGAATCAGATGCAGCGCGATATTGCCGGGGTGTAGTGCATAAGAGTGGGGGAGACGCTTTGGGCTGGTGCACTGACTAGTCCCAACTTGTACCATGGATTAAAATCCATGGATACGAAGATTCAAACCGATTGAAATCGGTTGGGTGAAGAATCCCTTTTCAAAGGGTTTAGGGGTGAATATCCTGTGGATACCTATACTTTGTATTGATCCACAGGATAGGAGCAACATAATACAATGAGCGGTCTGACACCTCACTCCCACTTAAGAATGTGCTCCAGAAAATAAGGCAACTGCTTCTGCCACCAGGGCCAGTCGTGGTTGACATCCTGTCCCCAGTAATCGACCCAGGCGGGAATGCACTTATCACGCAGGATCTGCTCGAGGGTGCGTGTATCTCGCAGCATGTCATCCTCCCAGGGACCCTGACCGACGGAAACGATGATCTTGCTCTGCCAACCCATCAAAAGAGACCACCTGTCCCTGAATGAATTCCTCAAACAAATAATCTGCCGGTGGCTTGCTGGCAAGGAAGTATTGCAGTTCGTTCTCATTGTGGATCTTGTAAGTGGCAGCCGCCCCCACACCTTTATCTGGTTTGGCGACCACTGGCGTCCCGACCTCTGCGATAAAATGCTGAGCTTCCTCCAAATCCCGAATGATCTTGCCACGCGCCACCGGAATACCGGCTTGCTGGTAGATCTTTTTCATCAGCGATTTTTGCTTGACCCAGGCGATCTCTGCTGTTTTGGGGCCGGTGATATTGAAATCGGTGCGGATGCGGGCTTCGGTCTCCAGCCAGTATTCGTCATGCGATTCGAAGCGATCAATCTTGCCATAGTGGTGGGTGAAATATCCCGCTGCCCGTAGCATTTCGTCATAATGATGCATATCCGAGACTCGGTAGTATTCGGTCAGGTGATGTCTGAGTGGATCGGAAAGTTGATCAAAGGGAGTATCACCAATCCCTAACACATTTGCCCCTGCTTCACGTAATTTGATCACGAAGGGGTAGTAGTTGGTAGGAAAATGGGGTGACAGATAGACGTAGTTCATAATTTAGATAATCCCTGTAAATAATTTACAAATTATATAATAAAATTGAGAGTAAAGATCAACCAAAGAGGGTCAAAAATTCTCTGTTGGGTCACAAACCACTATAATCATTTAATCTGTTCCACGCATCGATTAAAAAGAACTGAAATGTAGGAGAAAATAATGGAATCGCAAATTGTCTCAATTCTTGTAGCCATTGGTTTGATATTGTTTGCTGTATTCAAATCAGTGAAACTGATTCAACAGATTCTCAAAAAATCTAAAAGTGAATCCTGGCAGGTTTCATCCGCTGAAGTGCTTTCCAAACAGGTAACGAAGAGAATTTCAACAAGGTCTGGTGCTTCTTATTATCCTGAAATTGCTTATCGATACGCTGTAATGGGGCAGCGTTTTGAGAAAACCATCCGGTTGGCTAAATATTTCTCCCAACAAAAAGCTCAGGAAAAAGTGGACGACATTGGAAAAACTATAGAAGTCCGTTATAACCCTAATCAACCTAAAGAGCATGTCTCAGAATATGATATTGTGAATTATCCGGATATCCTGCTGATTGTGATCATGCTGGTACTGGCAGGTATTATGCTATATCCATATTTACAATAAGAATACAACAAGACTACAAGTTCCGAACCTCACAAACTTTGCGCTTTGATAGTAAAATTGGTAGGATATACCAGCAAGAGGAGTTTGCAATGGAACACAGGCATGCAATTGACTTTGACAACCGAGAGAAAAAATATGTACTGGTCGAGTTTCCCTATCCATCCGGGTCGGGATTGCATATCGGCCATGCCTTCACCTTTACCGGGGCGGATGTTTTCGCCCGTTTCGAACGGATGCAGGGTAAAAACGTGCTTTTCCCGATCGGTTGGGATGCTTTCGGGCTTCCGACCGAGAACTACGCCATTAAGACCGGGCGTAAACCCCAGGATGTGACCGCCGAGAACACCGCCACGTTCCGCAGCCAGATGGAAGAGTTGGGATTGTCTTTCGATTACGAGCGTGTAGTGGATACCACCGACCCTACCTACTACAAGTGGACTCAGTGGATCTTCATCAAGCTCTTTGAGAAAGGGCTGGCATACAAACAGGAAATGCCAATCAACTGGTGCCCGAGTTGCAAGGTCGGCCTGGCGAACGAAGAAGTGGTTAACGGCAATTGCGAACGCTGCGGATCACCCACCACGCGCCGCCGCATCAGCCAGTGGGTGGTGCGCATCACCGAATATGCCGACCGTCTGATCGATGGGTTGCAAGAGACTGATTTCGTCGATAAGGTCAAAGCTTCGCAGATCAATTGGATTGGACGCAGTGAAGGAGCACGCGTTCAATTCCAACTAGTGGGGGTAGACGAGCAACTGGAAGTCTTCACCACCCGTCCGGACACCTTATGGGGTTGTACCTTCATGGTATTAGCACCCGAGCATCCTTATGTCGAAAAATATTGTCTGGATCAACCTGGTGTGAGAGAATATGTGGAAGCAAGCCGGGCAAAATCCGATCTGGAACGGCAGGAAGTGAGCCGCGAGAAGACCGGTGTGTTCAGCGGATTAACTGCCATCAACCCTGCCAATGGGCGCGAGGTACCGGTATGGATCTCGGACTTCGTGCTGCTGAGCTATGGTACCGGGGCGATCATGTCGGTGCCTTCGGGGGACCAGCGCGACTGGGATTTTGCCAGCAAGTTTGGACTCGAGATTTTACCAATCGTTCAACCGGACAATGGCTGGGATTTTAGCCAGGGTGCCTATGCCGAAAAAGATGCAGTCATGATCAACTCTGGTCCGATCAACGGACTGACTGTGGCCGAAGCCATCCCGGCCGCCCTGCAGTGGCTGAAGGAACGCAACCTGGGTGAAGCCACTGTTTCCTACCACCTGCGCGATTGGATCTTCAGCCGCCAGCATTACTGGGGCGAGCCAATCCCGATGGTGAAATGTGATCAATGTGGCTGGGTACCGGTCAAATTCGAGGATCTACCGGTGGTATTGCCGGATGTGGAGAAATACGAACCAACCGATACAGGTGAATCCCCATTGGCAAATATTAGCGAGTGGGTGCAAACCACCTGCCCGCAGTGTGGCAAACCCGCCAAACGCGAGACCGACACCATGCCCAACTGGGCTGGTTCGGACTGGTACTTCCTGCGCTTTGTTGACCCGCATAATGATCAGGTGCTCGCTGATATGGACAAACTACGCTACTGGATGCCGGTCGATCTGTACATTGGTGGCGATGAGCATAACACCCTGCACCTGCTATACTCGCGCTTCATCTACCAGTTCCTGCATGATATTGGCGCGGTGCCGGCCGAGATCCCCGAGCCGTATTACCGGCGCATGTCGCATGGCGTCATTCTGGGGCCGGATAACCAGCGCATGAGTAAGAGCCGCGGCAATGTGATCGTGCCGGAGGATATTATCAACCAGTACAGTGTAGATGCGGCTCGTTGCTACATGATGTTCATTGGTCCGTTCGACGCCACCATGGCCTGGAACGAACGCGCCTTGCAGGGCACCAAACGCTTCCTGGATCGCTTTGAGCGCCTGGTGGACGTGCAGACCAACACCAAAGCGGAGACCCCGCACGCCATCAAAGCCCTGATCCACAAAGCGGTGGCGAAGTGCCAGCATGACTTTGCGAATTTTAAATTTAATACCGCTGTTGCCAAGCTGATGGAAACCCTGAATGGCATCTATGAGCATGGTGGGGCAGTGAATCCGCGCGATTTACGCATGTTGGTGCAGGCGATTGCCCCGCTCGCGCCTTTCTTTGCTGAAGCAGCCTGGACGAAACTGGGTGGTAAAGGCAGCGTGCACGCCAGCGATTGGCCAGCCGTGGATCCAGCGCTCATTAAGGAAGACACCGTCGAGATCCCCGTACAGGTGAACGGCAAGCTGCGCGGTACCATCACGGTTGTGCGGGATGCTGACCAGGCGAATGTGGAAGCCGCCGCCCGTGAAGTCGAGAGCGTGGCGAAGTATTTGAATGAGGGAGAGATCCGGAAGGTGATCTTTATTCCCGCGAAGACGATTAATTTTGTGGTTGTTTAGCTCATCGCTGATGGCTGATGGCTGATACCACACCCTTTGCTTACCCCTGAGGGGCACAGGCGGGTACTTTGCTGCTGATAGAAAAAGACCATCCGGTGGAAATTGGATGGTCTTATTTTTTTTGCATTTTACTAATAATTAGATTCACTTCATTCGAGATTTTGGTGATGGACCTCCACAATATACGCAAACCATTTCGGAAGCCTTGAGTAACTGCCCACAATAAGCACAGGGATGGTCCTTAAGTGGCGCACCACAACGTGGGCACCACTTAAATTCGGACTTCACCATCTGACCACATTCAACACATTTTTGAGTTGAGGTTATGGGTATATCAGCTGGATTGGCGTGACCTGAAGATGGTTTTGATTTTGAGATGGTTAATGGGATTGCACGATGAAAACACATCACCAACCCCTTTATAACTCTTTCCCACAATACGGGCAGGTATTCCAATCATTTTGTGTGTTTCTTCCGCAATTCTGGCATACTCGAGTTGGAGTGCTATTTCCAGAATTATGATGATTGGTCTTATTCGTTACATTGAACAAACTCATGATGCCTAGCACGAGCAGAACAACAATTCCGATTGGAATCAGCCACATGAACGCCATACCGAAGAAGCTAAAGGGATGCATATACCCGAAGCCTCCCATCATACCAGATCGAAATGGGTAATAATAACCATTCATGCCGAAACGGGTCACAAACCAAAAAAGCAAAGCCAATATGGAAAACGTTCCCAAAATTATTAAAATAATCCGTCCTATTTTTGATGTCATCATTAAATCTCCTTTTTAATCTTTCATAGTTAATGGTAGCAAAATACAGTAAAGCTTTTGTAAAGGTCGGGTAAATCTTTATTAAAGTTCTAATCACACTCGCCCAGATTACAGTAACCATTGTTGTTCGAATCCGTAGATGCGGCAATGTCCGGGATAGGAGCATCGTTTTACACAGCGGACTGCACAACTGCCATTTTGAGACAATGATGTCTGATTGGATGCAAAGGCACGGCTCTTAGTCATCTGTGTTGAAAGTGAGATTTCATTGCTATCAGGCGTTTCGAGTGAAGTCATTTATTCTGCCAGCCCTTTGGACGCGTTGATCAGCACGAACAAGGCAGCAGTCTCGGTAACTCCTGCCACCTGCAAAAATTCACGGCGGCCGATTTACTTGGCGTTGATTATTACTGGTTGTAAGGCTAATGGATTGGCAGGTGTCACAGCTGGGCTTGCCCAAAGTTTCCGGGTGGTGTGCACAATCCAGCGCCAATGCAAAGTCAGTTTCAGCAGGACGGCGAGTAGTGTGATCATGGAAATCGCGATATGAATATTTAACCAGGCGCTGAAATTGCCCAGAGAAGGATTCAACCAGGTTGAAATCACCAAACCGGTGATCAGGATCAGGGAGAAGCCGAACAGGAGCGTGAGATCCAGGGCATAATACAGGCGAGACTGATTGGTGGTCTTACCAAAAAAGCGTGCGCTGGCAGCCAGCATCCAATCACGGTGCAGGAATAAATGGTAAATTGCCAGTATGCCACAGAAAACGCCGATCCATTGATGAACTGCAATTCCTGTCAGATCAAGGAAAAAGGTGGTAGTAAACCCGGTGAAGATGATCACATCAATCCACCAGTTTCTTTTAAGTTTGCTATTCATAGTTACCTCGTTTGTTCATTGATGATTTGTGTTTTTAATTTGTTACAAATCATTCTAAGATTTGAAGCTGTGAAAACGCATTGAGGATGCTATGAATAAACTTAGAAAAGAACCTACCCTGAAGATATCTGGGTAATGTGTGGATCAGCTGCCAGAATGTTCATTTGCTGAATGGCGATCTGGTTTAGCTTCAACAATCGTTCTGATTGTGGAAGTTTTTGTTGGATGAAAAGCGCGTTTAATGTTTCGAGGTTGGAAAGACAGACGAGCTGGGTTGCGGTGGCATAATCACGGATGTTCCCTGAAAGATCTGGATTCTGATCGCGCCACTCCCTGGCTGTTATCCCGAATAAAGCCATGTTAAGGACATCAGCTTCATTGGCATAAATGAAATTCGCTTTTTGGTTGGAGATTTGGGATGGGATTAGATTTTGTTTAATAGCATCGGTATGGATACGATAATTTATTTTCGCCAGGTTACGGCGGATATCCCAGCCAAGTTGAGCTCGTTCCTGTTCTTTGAGTCGTTCAAATTCCTTAATTAAGTAAAGTTTGAATTCCACTGAAATCCAGGAAGCAAATTCAAAGGCAATATCCGGGTGGGCAAAGGTACCACCATAACGGCCCGATTTTGAGACCAACCCAATTGCATTTGTGGATTCAATCCATTGTTTGGCAGTTAATATAAAACTATTTAATCCTGCTCTATTTCTAAACCCATCGAATTCGATGGGTTTAAACTCAGGATTATTAAGTTGTTCCCAAATACCAAGGAATTCTATTGTGTTTCTGTTTCTTAACCAATTCTGAATAATATAATCTGTTCTGTGTGAGTCCCTGAATCTGGCAATATCTGTTAAGGAAATAAAGTCCCAGTTGTTTATATGTAATAGACTTACATCATTTTTTAATACATTGATTTTATTCATTTTTTACCTACCACATTGATATCCAAAATGGTCATGGTGTCGTTGCCGAAGATATCGACCACTTTGACAGCGATTTTGCGTCTGCCGGGGGTGACTTCGTGAAATACCGATTTGAGTTCGAGAGATCGATCTTTTTCGGGTAAGGGTTTATCGGCTTCGAGATAACGATAGATGTCCTGGAGTTCTTGTTCTGTTAGACGTGGCATGGTCACCTCGTTTGGGTGTAAATGGTTGGATTGAATTGCCCCACTGGAATTGGAAGGCAGAAAACATGATGAAATAATTATACAGGTTTTCAGGATTTAGTTTTAGAATTGAGGGATGATTCGGAGGGGCGGTGTGTGGTACCCAATCCCCCCCTTCCCTTAAAACCCACCCCAAATCTCCCCAAATGCTTATTGATTCACTCATCAATTTATGCTATGTTTTAACTGTTCCATTCCATTCAAGGAGAGTTGAATAGTGGCGATTGTAGAGGCACAAAATTTGGTGAAGAAATTTGGCAATTTTGAGGCGGTCAAGGGCATCAGTTTCGCAGTGGAGGAGGGAGAGGTGTTCGGTCTGCTGGGCCCGAATGGGGCCGGCAAGACCACCACCATCTCAATGTTAACCGGGTTATTCTCGCCCACCAGCGGGACAGCGGTGATCAATGGGTTTGATATCCGGAAAGAACCACTGCTTGCCAAGCAGATGTGTGGGTTGGTGCCGCAGGATCTGGCGCTCTATCCCACCCTGAGCGCGCGAGCCAACCTGGAGTTCTTTGGGCGGGTGTATGGACTGTCCGGCAGGAAGTTGAAGGAGAATATTGAGGACATCCTGCGTGTGGTCTCACTGACCGAGCGGGCAGACCAGGCAATTGAGAAGTATTCGGGGGGGATGAAACGGCGTGTCAACATTGCGGCGGGATTGGTGCACCAGCCAAGGCTGCTCTTCCTGGACGAGCCGACCGTGGGGGTCGATCCGCAGAGCCGTAATTATATCTTTGAGAGCGTGCAACGTCTGAACCGCGAGCGTGGCATGACCATCATCTACACCAGCCATTACATGGAAGAGGTGGAATTGCTGTGTAACCGTGTGGCGATCGTTGACCAGGGTAAGCTGATCGCGCTGGATACGATACGAAACCTGGAGGGTATGCTGGGGGGCGGTGTGCTGCGGATAGGCTTGAAACAGGTCGATGCTTGGCTATTGGAAGCCCTGTCCAATCTACCAGCTGTGCAACATGCCAGTGTTCTCCAAACTGTGACACTGACCCCTCCGGAAGAGAAAGAAGCCACCATCCAGGTGGCACAGCCGGTGACGGTCAAGGTGGAGACCAAAAACAGCCAGCAGGCCCTCATTCAGGTCATCAATTACCTCGAGGAACAGAATATCACCCTTCTATCGCTGGATATCCTCGAGAATAACCTGGAAAGCGTCTTCCTGCACCTGACCGGCAAACAACTGCGGGAGTGAGCCATGAAAATCCTCAGTATTGTCTGGAACGACATCCGCATATTTTTTAAAGAACCGAGCTACCTGATCTATCTGGTGGTGCTGCCGCTGGTCTTCATTCAGCTCTTCACCACCCTGTTCTCCGCTTCGGTAGGTGAGATGGATAAAAAGAAGTAGCTCGGCCACTGATGGGAGGGAATTGTGCCGCTGTTGGAGTCTCAGGCGCAATCGAAGCGCCTTTTCTCTCTTTTCTATTCATCGTTCTTATGTTAGAATCTTTGCACACCCGGAGGGATGACCGAGTGGCTTAAGGTGCCTGTCTTGAAAACAGGTGTGGGGCAACCCACCGTGGGTTCGAATCCCTCTCCCTCCGCTGTACCGTTACGCCCGGGGAGGTGCCAGAGTGGTTGAATGGGGCCGCCTGCTAAGTGGTTGTCGGGTGTCAAGCTCGACCGCGGGTTCGAATCCCGCCCTCCCCGCCAGATAAAGTGACGAAAAAAGATGCAATAAAATTGCATCTTTTTTCGTCAAGGTAAGAAAAAACTAAAACATGGTAGATAATCATATATAGAAAATAAGTGTGAATTTCTGTAGAAAAAGGAGTTGGAGATGAAATTAATGAATAACCTTCTTCTTTATGTGACCTTAGTGATCTCACCGGAAGAAGCTAAGCAGGTTAGGTTGTTGATTGAAAGCTTGCGCAGGTTTGGTGGTAGATTGGGAGCTTATCCTGTGTTAATATTCTTCACGGATATGAAGTTCTCTGGGGGGTTTTCAGATTTAGGTGAAATAAAACTGCTTCAGTTGGAATTGGATGCGATCTTTCAGCAATATCCATTGCATCTGCAGGAAAAACTGCCCGTTTCAAAGAGGGTACTATCCCTCAACCAATTGTTCTGTATGGTTTATGAAGATACTACTTTTGCGGAATCACCTGATAAACTACCGAATCATCACTGCGAAAGACTTCAATCAATCCCGGATCTTTTGCAGCCACTTTCAGAAAATTGGTGTGCTTCAAATCTGATAATACATATTCAGACCCAAAATTCCCTGCGATCATCGCGGATGGGTTTTCAATTCTGCCTTTCGTGATGTCGACCCAGGTGTAATATAAATCCTGGTTGTAATACAACATATAGGTCGGGTCTAATCCAATCAGGTATGTATTGTGAGCATTATAGAAAAACAAGCGTGGAAAATCGTCCCAATCGGTCTGAAAAACTCGAGACCCAGCCGGTGTATTGGCTGCCAGCCAGGCAGATGACTCTTCGTAGGTCTGAAATGGTTTGGATTTTTGGATGCTGGCTTGAGCAGATTGTTGAGTATTCCAGATTCCAGGTATGAGGATCGCGATTAATGCAATAACAGGCAGCCATTTATATAGACGGTTTTTGGCCTGATCTCTCGCGGATTGAATGAGGGGTGTCCAGGCAAAGGCTGCAAATACCAGCGCAAAGGCAGGAAAATATTCGACAAAGCGGCGGGATTGGAATAACATCAGTCCAAACAAAACCGCCAGAACAAAACTGACTGCGGTACGCAATTCCATTCGCTTCCCGTGAAAACCCAGGGCAAATGTACCACTGATAAAAGCGACCAATGCTAAGAGTGAATTCTTCAGAATTTGAGAGGTATTGTAGGGGTACCACTCGCTGCCGACACTGATGGACGTGGCTTCAAAAAGTTTAGGCAGGATGTGTGAGGTCGTGAAAATGATATTGTAGGGGAAAAATGGGTTGATGATTATTCCCAGAACAATTCCAATACCGGCATAGAGCAGCGGTTGTAACTCCAATTTGTGCGTGAATAACCAAATCACAATGACATAGCCACCTGCCAGGACCAGTAATAAAGGAAAGGCATTATATAACCAGACGTAAAAGAAACCCAGGAGCGCAAGACGTTTATACTTTTTTCGCAACAGCCAATCCAATCCTACCATCAGAACAACTAAGGAAAGCGATTGCGCTCGTGTGATGCTCATGCGGTAAATAAATGCCTCAGAAACTGCCATCAATCCGAAAGCCCACAAAAGAGCCAGAGGGATTTTTTGATTTCTAAATAAGTTCCAGACACTCATAAAAGCCAGGCTGGCAAAAAACACGGCTGCCAATTTTGCGCCGGTGATCAAATTACCGAATGTAAACGGGATTAATGCGACATGAAAGAGAAAATGATGATCATAAAACTCCCGGGCGTTTAAGATGGATAAGGGTAACCAATTGAAATCCGGTGTAAGCCCTCCGGTACGCATCAGGTAAGCCAATTTGATATGATAATAGCCATCATTATCTGGTAAATCCGGGGTTGAGAATTGCATCAATGCCAGGAAAATGATAAAAACTGACCACAGCAGAATTCCAATGCGGATTTCAGCCCAATTAAGCATGATTCTTTTTTCGAATGTGGTTACCCATTTTTGGAAGGTCGATATTTTGAGAATTGATTGCATTTTCATACTTTTCAATCGTTAAAAATTGCAGGCTATAAAGATAACCTGCAATTTTTGGAACGAACTTTGTCTACAAATTAATCCTCATCGTCATCGTCATCATCGTCATCATCGTCATCGTCATCATTGTCATTGCTATCATCGTCATCGTCGTCATTGCTATTGCTGTCATCATCGTCGTCGTCATTGTCATTGCTATCATGGTCATAATCATCATCATCATTGCTATTGCTGTCATCATCATCGTCGTCATCGTTGCTGTTCATATCGTCGTCGTAATCATCATTATCATTGCTATTGCTGTCATCATCGTCGTCACCGTTGCTGTTCATGTCATCGTCATCGTCATCATTGCTGTTCATGTCATCGTCATCGAAATCATCGTTCTCATTGTCGTCTGATGACATGTCCAGACTGCCTGCTAATAAGGCGGATTCGAGAGCACGATTGACTTCGGCTTGAACTATTTCTGGAACTGAAGCTGCAAGGCTGGTGAGAACTTCAGCGTATGTGGATAAGGCTGCGGTAATTTCTGTTGCCAGTTGGGCAGCCCGAGTTGGATCTGTTTTGGTCACAGTTTCCAGTTCGAAAAGTGCACCATTAATGGCAGATTCAAATGCCAACACAGTTTGTTTTATCTCTGGATAGCGTCCTTCATTTACCAGTTTGCTGATTTCTTCCAGTCGTTCTTCGGAAAATGATATTTTTAATTGGGCGCGATCGGCTGCATCTTTAGAAAGCTTCAGTTGAGTTTCTTCAAATGTTGTCTTCAGAGAATACAACGCATCTCCTGGTATTGCTGATCTTGCGGCAACACTTGTTGCTCCCACTGTGCCTAGGAGGACTACTGCGATCAGCGAGACAAAGATTAAGGCTCGTAATCGGGTTGATTTGGTTTGTGATTTCATTTTTTCTCCTTATTTATCCGTTGAATTGGTGACATGTAACAATAATAAACACCTTTCCTCTTTCTACCCACTGCTGAAGGTCGATATTTTTAAGCGACCAAAGGTCTAAGCGTTTAAGACTTAAGTCTGATGTGATTAACGACTATATTAGTAGTTGTGCATAAACAGGATTATGTATAATGTAAACAGTCAATGATGATTTTTTTTCAAATGACCGGAGTGGGAGTGCTGGATTGATTTCAAAGCTAAAAGATAGATTTAAAAATTTAAATCTTAGCCAACGTTTTATGCTGGCAGGTTTGTTGACATTATTTGTTGGTGCGTTAGGAATTGGATTCTGGGTCGAAAATCAAATCATAACCGGGGTGATCCATCGCGCCGGAGCGACAACGGCACTTTATGTAGAAAGTTTTGTCGCCCCTAACTTACAAGAATTAGGCTCATCAGAAGTGATATTACCAGAACATGCCCTGGCATTAGAAAACTTATTACAGGACACACCTTTGGGCCAACAAATCGTCGCGTTTAAAGTGTGGAACACCCGTGGAAAATTATTGTATTCGAATGATGTAAATGCCATTGGCAAAACCTATCCAATGAATGAAGGGTTATTACGTGCTCGCTTAGGAGAGGTGGTTTCTGAGATAAGCGCATTGCAAGAAGAAGAAAACCAAGCACTAAGAGAACAGTATGGCCAATTATTGGAAACATACAGCCCCGTATGGTTAAGTGGAACCAATCAGGTGATTGCAGTGGCTGAGTTTTACCACCAGACGGATGATCTTGACAGAGAAATAGATGTATTGAAACGTCGTAGTTGGTTGGTAGTGGGTTTTATCATTTTCATTATGTATTTGCTTCTTTCCGGATTTATCCGAAATGCAAGTAATACGATATTCCGTCAACAAGCAGATTTAAACCTAAAAGTAGAGCAATTGACAGAGTTGCTGGTAGAAAATCAAAAATTAAACGAACGCGCCCGAAAAGCATCAGCCAGTGTTGCTTTGTTAAATGAAGGATATCTCAAACGTATAGGCACAGAATTGCATGATGGGCCAGCCCAGGACCTGGGGTTGTCGATACTCAAACTGGATTCAACGATTGGAAAAATTGAAAAAAATTTATCAAAATCTGTTGATTCAAAAATCATCTCTGAACTAACTGAGGTTGAAAAATCCATGCAAATTGCTTTGAAGGAAATGCGTGGGATTGCCACTGGATTGGTGCTACCTCAATTGGCTGAATGGGATTTGTTCGACACTGTTTCCCATGTTGTCCATAAACACGAACAACAAACCAATACCAGGGTTAACCTGGAGATTGAAGGGGAGATGAATGGACCAGCTTTGCCCATTCGCATTACCCTGTACCGATTGATTCAAGAAGCTTTGCACAATGCATATCATCACGCAAATGGTGCTAGCCAAAGTGTGTGTGTAAAAAACAACAGCGATCATATTCTATTGGAGATTGCAGATACTGGGCCTGGTTTTGATGTTCCTATGATTCTGGAAAATACAGACCGGTTAGGAATCAGTGGCATGCGAGAAAGAGTAGAAAGTATTGGTGGCAGGTTTGAAATTGAAAGTAGAATGGGAGAGGGAACAACCATTCGTGCTCGCTTACCAAAAAGTGTAAATGGAGATCGAAAAAATGGGCAAAAATGATAAATTACCAGATATTACCAGGATCGTAATCGTTGATGATCATGCCCTGTTTCGGGATGGTTTGGCAACCATTCTGGATGCGGAAGATGATCTTGAGGTGGTTGGGCAAGGGGGTAGTGCTGAGGAAGCCATTCAATTAACAAAAGACCTGACACCAGACATTATTCTTCTCGATCTGGACATGCCTGGTGGCGGATTGAGCGCAGCCAGCGTGATCTCAAATGAGATTGCAGAAACGAAAATAGTTGTGCTTACCGCCTCTGAAGAAGATAATAACCTGCTCAATGCTCTTAAAATTGGTGCACAAGCATATATCCTGAAAGGAGTAGCTGCGAGGGAGTTGTTGCACATACTCAGGATGGTTATCGATGGTGAAAATTATGTTCCACCCGCTTTAGCAGCCAGCATGTTGCTGGAAATGAATATGTCCAAAACACACCCTAAAAAAGAAGTCGAAAATCCCATAGATAGTCTGACAGGCAGGGAGAAAGAAATCCTGGAAGGGCTTGCCAGTGGACTGAGCAACAAAGAAATCGGTCAAAAATTATTTTTATCTGAAAAGACAGTAAAACATTACATCACTATCATTCTTCAAAAATTGCAGGTGCGAAACAGGGTGGAAGCAGCGTTATTGGCGCAAAAAAGGGAGCTGGATGAGTAGTAGGGATTTCTACTTGATGGGCCTATGGAACCTGAGTTCAGACTTAACTCAAACAATCCCATATGCCTGCATGGCTTTGGCAACTTTCATAAACCCAGCAATGTTGGCACCTACAACATAATTTCCTTTACAACCATAAGTCTCAGAGGCTTCCAGCGCGTTTCTGTGGATATTCTGCATGATTACCTGCAGCTTCTGGTCGACCTCTTCCCGGCTCCAGGTCATACGAATGCTGTTTTGCGCCATTTCGAGACCGGAGACTGCCACACCGCCTGCATTGGCTGCTTTTCCTGGCCCAAATAACACATTGTGATTCAGAAAGACATTCACCGCATCCAGATTAGAGGGCATGTTTGCCCCTTCTGAAACACAATAACAACCATTGTTCACCAGTGATTGAGCGTTGTTTTGGTCAATTTCATTCTCATGCGCTGAAGGAAAGGCAACCTCCACTTTGATATTCTGCTCACGCAGCACATCCCAAACCCCTTTATTTTCGTAATAAGGAACTTTAAATTTCTGGGCATATTCGCTCATGCGTCCCCGCCGGTAATTTTTCAGTTCCAGAATAAATTGAAGTTTTTCCTGATCGATTCCGGCTTCATCCACAATGGTCCCATTTGAATCAGAAATGGTGATGGCTTTTGCACCCAAATGGATTAATTTCTCGATCGTGTATTGGGCTACATTTCCCGATCCACTAACTGCGCAGATTTTGCCATTGATATTAATATCCCGGGTGGCGAGCATTTCCTGCGCGAAATAAACCGCACCATATCCGGTTGCTTCTGGTCGAATCAGGCTGCCACCATACTCCAAGCCTTTACCGGTTAACACACTGGTATTGGCATTCACGATCTTGAGATAGTAGCCATATAGAAAACCAATTTCTCGCGCACCTACACCAATATCACCGGCAGGCACATCCGTATCCGCGCCAATGTGCCGGTATAACTCGCGCATGAATGCCTGGCAAAAATGCATGACTTCGTTGTCCGATTTTCCTTTGGGGTCAAAATCGGAACCACCTTTAGCTCCACCCATGGGTAGGGTGGTCAGTGAATTTTTGAAAATTTGTTCAAAACCCAGGAATTTAATGATACCCAGATTGACGGATGGGTGGAAACGCAAACCGCCCTTGTATGGACCAATTGCATTATTGAACTGTACCCGATATCCCCGGTTGATCTGGACCTCACCACTATCATCTACCCAGGGCACACGGAACATGATCACCCGGTCAGGTATGACGATACGGTCATAGATTTTGGCTTTGATGAAATCCGGGTGCTTTGGCACCAGCGGCTCAAGTGAATGCAACACTTCGATAGAAGCCTGAATAAATTCTGGTTGTCCGATTTCTTTTTCGACTAAATTGGCAATAACATCCTGGATCACTGACATCATATTCTCCTTTAGAAAATTGGAATAATTTCGTTTGAATAACAACAAGGAAAGTTGAGAAAATAGATCAAAATGATAGATATGATAGTGAATATTATCCAGGAAAATTGATTCAAAATCAAGTAGGAGTTTTCACTTCGTTCCTGTAGATGATCCCCCAACCATTTTTTCCATCAACCTTTACCGTTAATGACTGATCGAGTTTCACATGCCGGGTAGATACTCCTTCATGCTCAACAGGATGGTTCTCCAACCAATCCCAATGGATACGATAAGGTTGAGAATATGGCATACTGAAATATTTTACATCGAGGTTGATGATATTGTGAAAATAGTGCGAACCCTGACTGAGTTCAACTTTAACATTTTCCTGAGTTGCTTCCACAATTACCCTGGCTCCGCATATTTGACCCCAGGTGACGGGTATACCTAACCAGGGATCGAGTGTGCCTAATCTACCAAAGACGATCAATATATAGGGCCGGTTTGCTTCCAACAACTGTTTATTGTGGTTCGCTAACTCTATGGCAATCTGTTTGGTCAATTTGAGATCAAAACAATCTGGTTTCACATAAACAATATCCTGCACATCTTCCAGAATCCCATTCCCCAGCACATGTTTGGATGCAATCAGAATGTTTGCGCCGGTTAATTCATCCTCCGAAATTACCAGGTTATCTTTGGGTATTTTCATGGGGCGTACTTGCAGTAGGCTGAGGCAATGTGGGTTAAAAGTCATCGCGAATTCAATTTCAACCGGATAAGACAATCTTGATTCAAACGTTTGCAGGATTTGATTAATCAGTTTGTTGAAGGAAATTGTTCTCAGGTGGAGCAGGGGGGCAAAGGTTAAAACCCGTGGGCCATTTCCCCCCATCCCCATCGATAAACGATCAGTTTCGAGATCATACGTAGAAACCAGCTGTTCCAGAACCTGGTCTTTTTCTGCGGTTCGTATATTTTCCTGCAGCATGTATTCGGTTTCTTTGATGGGATTGTATTCGTACTCCTCGCTCATATTGACCAGCCAAAACTCATTTTGAGTTTCCTGAAGTGTGTCCTGAATGGTTTTGAAAGGTGGTGGGATCGAGGGATACTTTGGAGAATATGTCCAGGTTTTGCCCCCATCCACCACTGTCTTTCCCAGTCCCAATGCCAGGCTGACAACCCCATCTTCAGGTCTGGCAGGTTTTACGGGGTAAAAGTTGTAAGACCGGGCAACTCCGGATAGTTCGGGATAATAGCGGTTTTGATGGCGTTTCCCGACCATTTTCTGAATGATAACCGCCATTTTTTCGGTGTGAATGTCCAGGTTGGTTGCTTTGCAATAATCCTTTGCCACTCGAAAATAAGTGGATGCCCACACAAATTTGATGGCTTCGACAAGCTTTTGGAAACGAGTTTCCAAGTTAACGGCATTATTTGGAATCATCTTTGTTAAATAGACACCGGCAAAAGGTTGCTGCATGCTGTCTTCCAATAAACCGGATGAACGGATCGCCAATGGCATGCTCCATTTTTCAAGCAAATTACGCAGATCTCCCAGAACTTCGAATGGTATGGTTGCCTGTTGGAAAGCATGCGCGATGCGATTGTCTTTAACCGTCGAAAATGCAACCTCTGCTAATGGGTTGCACTCCATAAATGCATCAAATACACTTGTCCCGATGACGACCATTTCCGGAATATCGATATGTATGCCAGGTATTTCACCTGGATCGATATCATTCAGCATCTCCCTGGCATTCAATAATCCGAGTGCTTTTCCCCCGATTTCAAATTGGCTATCCAGAGAGATAGTAGATTGCTTCTGTTTTCTGATGATAGAGATCAATTTAAATGGAAATTCATACTCAGACATGTATGCTGCCTTGATGATCAAATCCAGCTGCGTTCGTGGCAGGCACGGGCAACACGATCTATTGCCAGCATATAACTGGCATCACGCATGGAAACATTGTAGGACTGAGCAAAATTACTGACATCTATAAATGCAGAAGTGATTTGTGTATCAATTTTGCTGAGAACCTCTTCTTTGGTCCAGAAATAATTCATATTGCCCTGTACCTGCTCAAAATAACTGCAGATCACGCCACCAGAATTGGCAAGGATGTCAGGAATAACTGTAATGCCACGTTCACTTAATATGGGATCCACCTCAGGATCGGTCGGTCCGTTGGCTGCCTCTATGATGATTTTCACTCTCTGGTTAATCTTATCAACATTGTCCTTGCGAATTTGATTTTCCAATGCAGCCGGCACTAATATATCGACATCCTGAGAAAGCCAGTCATCTCCGGGTAAACATTCAAAACCCAGGGATAGGGCTTTTTCTTTATCTATTTCACCAAAATGATTGGTGATCGAAAGTAGTTGGTCAAAATCAATTCCATTTTGATTAATAAAGGTATAAGCACTGCGGTCAACATGGTTCCAGCAGGCGACGCTGGTGATCATGCCACCCATCTGATGGTAGAGCTGAGCAGCGTGTTGCCCAACCATCCCGAACCCCTGAAAACTGGCCCGGGTTTTGGTGATATCAATACTCAGGTCTTTCAGCACCTCACGCAGGATGACCATGGCGCCATATCCTGGAGCTTCTTTACGTCCCTTAGAACCAGCTTGATGGATCGGTTTACCGGTGATAAAACCAGGGCTTTTCTTGTGGTGAATGGTTTCATATTCATCCAGCATCCAGAGCATATGTTGTGGCCCGGTCATCATATCTGGTCCAAGAATATCCCACTCGGGACCCGAAAGATGGGCGATTCTGCGCACAAACCCACGACAAATTCTTTCCTGTTCTGCAGAGGTGAACATCTGGGGATCGCATACCACACCGCTACTGCTGCCGCCCAGAGGTAAATTATTGATGGCGCATTTCCAGGTCATCCACATGGCTAATGCCCGAATGGTATCAATTGTTTCAGAGGGGTGAAAGCGCACACCGCCTTTTGTGGGGCCACGCCCATCGTTGTATTGCACCATGAAACTCCGCAGGATGATCGGATCACCATTGTCCATGAAAATCGGCAGAGAGAATTGGTATTCCCGCATGGGAACCCGCAAAAATTCGCGCGTCGGTTGATCCAATTCCAAAAGATTGGCGCATCGGTCGAATTGTTTGAGTGCCATATCAAAAATATTGTAGGTTGGGAAATAATTCATGGATCACAGCCCCTTTCAGGATAGGGAGTTTATGATGATGAGGAAGAGATGACGATTGGGATTAAGATGATTGTACTATAGGACATAAAGTTGGTGAGGTGTAATCATAGGTGCAATGCACTTCTGGATGTTGGGTGAAAGTAGTGATGTTTGGGTTCGGTGTTTGTTGGTTTTTCCCTAAGTGCAATGCACCAAAAGAACTCAACAACTTATGAACTTATGAACTTATTAGCTAATTAATTTTGCATTCAAAGTTATGGGTACATTCGAGAGTGCAACCGAAACAGGGCAACCGGATTTTGCGGCTTCTGCCATCTCCAGAAAAGCTTCTTCGGTAACACCAGCTACTTTGGCTTCGCATTCCAGATGAAGCCCTGTAATGCGTGATTTGCCATCTACCACACCCAAAGAGACAGATGCAACGGTGTGGATTTGTTCGGGGGTAAATCCTGCTTTGGTGAGGTTGCCGCTGAATGCCATAGAAAAACAACCAGCATGCGCAGCTGCGATCAATTCCTCGGGATTGGTTCCAACACCTTCCTCAAATCGGGATGAAAAACTATAAGCCCCCTGGTAAGCGCCACTGCCCAGTCGCATGGTGCCGTTGCCTTCCTTTAAAGTTCCTTGCCATACAGCTTCTGATTTTCGTACTGCCATTTTTTCCTCCTGAGATTTTCTATTTTTTAACATTGTAACAATTCTCAAAGGATAAACCCAATTTGTGTAATTAGTTCTAAGAGATCATGAAAGATGCTTGATAAAACAGCGCCGGCGTTTGTGTTGGCGATGTTCAAAGTATTTCCATTGGGCCTGGACATTGATATTATCTTCCAGATTGGCATTGGTTTCCACCCGGGTAATTCCATGTTTGTTCAAAGCCACGTTAACACTATACATGATGGCTGCATTAATTCCTTTTCCTCGATAATCAGATCTGACAGCGATCAGGTACAGGTCACCGAGGGTATTGGTTTTGAGTGCTTTCAAGAAGTGAATCCAACCAAACGGAAAGATTTTCCCCTGGGATTTCTGAAGGGCTTTTGACAAGGATGGCATCACGATGGCAAAGGCAACCATTTTATTATTCTCATCCAAAATGATCGGCACCAAATCCGGCGAAACAAAGCCGAAGTATTGATCTATATATGCTTGCTTTTGTTTGTCACTTAATGGTACGGTCCCATACAGGTGACTGTATTCAGAATCGATGAGATCAAACAATTCCCTGGTGTAGTTGAGCAGATCTTTCTTTTTCTTTATTTCAAGCTTGTGTAAGTTGAATCGTTTCAATATTATTTCAGCAGCTTTGGCTATTTTTTCTTGAGGAGGATTTGGCACCTGAATCTCATACTCCAACCAATCGGTATCCTTAACATAACCCATTTCAGCCAGATGCTCGGGGTAATAAGGATGGTTATAAATTAATGGCAGTGTGCTTAATTCATCGAATCCTTCAATCAGCATTCCTTCCGGGTCCAGGTCGGTGAAACCCAGCGGACCATGGACGGCTGACATCCCCAATTCGTGTGCCCAATTCTCCACTGTTTCAAAAAGCGTTCTGGACACTTCACGGTCGTCGATGAAATCCACCCAACCAAAACGCACATTTCGTTGTCCCCATTTTTCGTTAGATTTGGGATTGTAAATCCCTGCTATTCTACCTGCTATTTTTTCATCTTTATAAACCAGCCAATAGTGTGCCTGGGCAACTTCAAAGGCGGGGTTCTTCTTCCAATCAAGGGTGTTCTTCTCGTCCATCAGCAGAGGGGGCGTCCAATAAGGATTGCCTTTATAAATGCTGAATGGAAATTTAATAAAAACGCCTAATTGCTTTTGGGTGGTTACTTCTTCAATTTTTATGGTCATGGGGATGTCCTTTTTTTGAAAACAAATTGGATAAACTTTATTATAAATTATCTACTCATTTTAATACTGCAAATTTTGATCTCAAATTTAGTTTTTTCGAGGAAAAAGAAAATTTTTTTTATGAAGTCTAAGTGTCAATCTTTGCAATGATTGATATAATATGTTCTCAAATACTCTTTGAGAATCTGATTAAAAATCCACCATACAATAAAAATATTCGTAAACTTTTACGACTCTGGCAATGAAAAATGGAGAAAATTATCGCAGTCATGTGCAAAGCTGGCTGCAACCTGTTAAATCATTGGTACCCACCATCAGTGCTGAAGTTTTCGCAGGCGAACTGGATCTCAAGAAAATTCCACCAGCCAGCGATCGTCTGAAGTTTCGCTTGAGTACTCTGTTCGGGGTCTGGAAAGCAGAGGATCATCGGGATTGGGGGGCTATCCGATTATGGGCAGGTGAACTGAAGAAATTATTCGAATAGTCGGCAGAAATCCAATTTCTGCATAGAATTGAAACTCATTCTGAACAGTAATTGATATGTGCCCAGTCCCTCATTCAGTCATTGTTCCCGTTTGGGGAAACAATCCGGAATGATCTATAATTTCCTCCACGAAATTTTTGAGTCAAATCGAAAAATCGTTTAATAAGACCATTTAATCCTGCGACTGATTATAAAAAAGTGAGTGAGTTTCTCATCAGACATTATTTACACGGCAATGCTGATGGCAACTGGCTGGAACCTGAATGGGAGTATGCCAATTTTCACCCGATGCTTGATCAGGAAAATATGGATCGGTGGCGGATTTGGGAAGTTGGAGATGAATCGGTGGCTTTTGCCCATTATGATTGGAAAATGGGAGAAGGTTTCTTTGAATTTCATCCGGATTATCGTTATCTGCGAGAAGAGTTGTTGGATTATGCTGAAAAACACTTAGCTGGGATTTCCAGTAAAGATGTCAGGAAATATTTAACTGCTTATGTGAATGACTATGATCTGCCCATGCTTGAATTAGTCCAAAATCGAGGTTATGTAAAGGAAGAAGCAGCGACGCGTCCTTTGTATCGTTTCGAAATACATGATCCATTTCCAGGTATCCATTTGCCGGAGGGAATTTCCTTGATCAGCCTGGCGGAAGAGTGTGATTGGGAAAAAGTCCACCGGGTGATGTGGAGAGGATTTAACCACCCGGGTGAACCGCCTGGAGGAGAAGAGGAATTGCTCAGTCGCCAGAAGATGTTCGATACACCGAAAGCCAGGCGAGATTTAAGAATCGCAGTCAAAGCACCCAATGGGGATTTTGTGGCTTTTTGCGGTATGTTTTATGAAGAAAATAATCAGTTTGCCTATGTAGAACCGGTTGCCACCGATCCGGATTATCGCCGGTTGGGGATGGGGAAAGCAGCCGTGCTGGAGGGAAATCCGCCGGTGTGCTGAATTGGGCGCAAAAGAAGCATTTGTGGGTTCTGATCAGCTTTTTTCCAGGCAATTGGCTTCCGGAAGGTTTATAACACCGAATGTTGGGTCAAGTATTTTAATTAATTCAAGAAACTAATCAAATTATTGGAATAAAAAATCCCAGTAAAATGAGACCGGGATTTTATTTACTTAATCTTGAAAAAAATTATGAGAATATTAAAAATCTCCTTGTTTGTTTAAATACAATCAGACCGGATTGAGATCCGGTAGGAATTCTCCCTCATCCCTGACTGAATCCTGGTCAGGGTCATGATGTCAACATCATTTCCAATTTAAGATTTCTATTTCTTCTGATCAAGTGATTTGACAGGTGAATTTGGTATAATTGGTTTCTTTTTGTTGTCCTGTTTCTTTTTACGTTTTTCTTTGTTTTTTGGACTCTTGTCTCCCATAGCTACCTTCTCTCTTCAAATTAAGGTGTGTTGGATGTTTTGGTTCTGACCTAAAAATCTTAAAATACTCTTAGGCGTATAACCGCTATTAACATTAACACAAATTGAGAATGAATTCAATCACTTTTAGCAATCTACATTGATTTTGGTCTTCAATTTGACTATTTCAAAGAAAAACCCCCCATGTGACCAGGGGGGCGTTATAACTGTCTAAGTTTGATGGTAGCAAATTAAGTTCAGGATTTTGCTTAAGAACTCAACAACTCAACCGCTGTCTTTCACTTTTGCCAGACCGGAGCCCAGCCCTGAGCGACTTCAGTAACAGTTCCATTCAGCATATCGATAACTACAATATCGGCTGAACCATAGAATCCCAAGGAGGCTGCCAAAAAACTTCCATCTCCAGACCATGCGAATGTTTCAATCTGTTCTCCTTCCAGGAGCATCTGAGATTTGTTACTATCGATTGCCTGTAGCACCAATTGGTAACCGTTTACTTGATCGATTGACCCATTTCCAACCACATAGGCTAGTTGAGCTCCAATGGGTGAGAAGCGAGGAGAAAAAGCAAAGTTACCACGGCCTTCCATCAGATGGACTTCATCAAAGCTGACCAGACTACCATCAGGGGACCATTTAGGCTGAACCAATGAGAAACCTTGCGGGGCGACTAATTCAGAAATTTTCCCGGATTTAACATCTACCTGCATGATTCCATGCGCCAGACTGGCATCCACCACACCACGGGCGGTGAAGTAGCCGGGTTCCACATGCACAATATAGCTGATGGAATGAGAACCAGGTCTCCAGGCATATCCACTTAGGGTCACATTTTCCAGAACCATCCAGGATGTTTGGCTGGCAGGTTCATACACCCATATATTTGTGACAGTATCCAGCCTATCAGTTTGCTGTATCATTAATTCCTGTTTGAAGGCTAACAATTCACCATCGCTGGACCAGGCTGGTATACTGAACTGAATGGTTTGACCACCTACAACTGTGTTAATCACAGAACTTCCATGAGTCGTAACCTGTTTGATTTCACCGGTGACTGGATTCACCATGGCAATATTCATATTTTCATTTTCAAAAGCGATCCAGTTTTGATAAAAACCGCTAGTTTGATAATCGTCACTCTCAATCGGGATGGGTTGATCATCTACCATCGGCTCTTGTGATGATTCATCTGTGACAAACGGGTCAAGTACTTCTGCTGGTAATGACGTTGCAGCCACTCAACATTACAACTAATAATAAATTAAGTAACAATAAGCGTTTCTTTTCAGACTCTTTTTATCCAATTTACTTTGACAAGACGATTGGAAAAAGGAAAAAGTTCCAAATTATTTTTGGAATTCAATTTTCGAATGAAAAATTTCCTACGATTATATTTCTAAAATTATTTGCGATTGTAGGGGCGTTCGGCCGAACGCCCCTACGGTGTGAATAATTTATCCTGTTGCCAATTCATCGGATTATTGATAATGTAATCTTCAATCTGGTCAAATGATTCATCATTACGGATAATGTGATCCCAATAATTCCGTTGCCAGACAGGTTCGCCAGGTGAATTGCGGATGAGATTGATTTGTTTGGTGACGGAAGATTTGAAACCAGCCATTAACGATCCGATTGAACTTGATTGCAAACCAGGTGGATTGTTTTCAGAAGTGGTTTTGCCGTATGTTGTATTCACATTCATCATATTGGCGTTCGTCGTAGGGGCGTTCGTCGTAGGGGCGTTCGGCCGAACGCCCCTACGGGTGACGTCAACAATGAAAACGATGGCATGCATGTGATTTGGCATGATTATATATTCTCCCAATTGGATTTCTGCCCGAATGATGGCGGATCTTTCCCATTCATGGCGGACAATTTGACCATATTGGTTTAAATACATGATTCCATTTTCAATTTTGCCAAACAAATGTTGGTGCTGATATGTGCAAATGGTCAGAAAATACGCCCCTTCGGATGAATAATCATATCCCTGTAAACGGATGGAATTTCGGTTGTGGATAAGTGGGTTGTATGGCATCGATGGACTCCAGAATTTTGTATGGAATTATGTGAATTAAATTTTACAACGATATTTTGGATTGATTGGTAATTTTGAATGGCGATATTGATAATTGGTGTAGGGGCGTTCGTCGTAGGGGCGTTCGGCCGAACGCCCCTACGGGTCTATCAATTTATTTGTTACGCGATAAAAAAACCATATTTTATGCCGTTAACAGATAAAATAATATTGTTTTATCTTTCATTATTCATCTTGGAAAGGACGACAACATGTCATACTTTATCGGATTGGACATCGGTACCAGCGCTGCCAAAGCATTACTTTGTGATCAGGATGGCCGCATTGTCGCCATTGCTCAGCAGGAATATCCGCTTTATACTCCCCAACCTTTGTGGAGCGAACAAAACCCTGCAGATTGGTGGAAAGGTTCAGTCGAAGCTATTCAACAATTATTGGGTGAATCAGGGATTTCACCTTCGCAGGTAGCCGGGATTGGTTTGACCGGTCAGGTGCACGGATCGGTGTTCCTGGATCGCGAGGATCAGGTCATTCGCCCGGCGTTATTGTGGAATGATCAACGGACTGCATCTGAATGTGACCAGATCACCGCTGTAGTTGGTTATGATCGACTGATTGAAATTGCGGGTAATCCGGCTTTAACCGGTTTTCAAGCTCCCAAGATCCTGTGGTTGCGCAACCATGAACCACAACATTATGAACGTGTAGCTAAAGTCCTGTTACCCAAGGATTATATTCGCTTTATGTTGACAGGCGAGTATGCCAGTGATTGTTCGGATGCTGCTGGTGCTTTGCTGCTAGATCTCCGCCAACGCGATTGGAGTGCTGAACTGCTGCAATTATTAGATTTACCCCGCGAGTGGTTTCCAAGCGTGTTTGAGGGTTCTCAAATTACAGGCCGACTGCTTTCTTCAGTTGCTAGAACACTGGGGTTACCTGCTGGTATTCCGGTGGTTGCAGGTGGCGGGGACAATGCTGCAGCCTTATTAGCGATTGCTGCCGATCAAGATGCTGCTGGTGTAACTCAGGTTTCTGAAGCCTGTGTAAAAACCACAGAAAGACACCATCCACAGAGTGCGCATGTGGAGCGCTACAACCAGCTTTATACCATCTATCGCGAACTCTACCCGGTGTTGCAGCAGAATATGCATAACCTTTCTCATTTTGCAGTAGGATAACGGAAATTTAGCAAACAAGAGCAACGGTCATAACAAGAATTTCAGTCCGTTGCTCTTTTCAATTATTTTTTTGTTTGGATCGGGGTCAGTTGGTCAATCTCTGGCTGAGAATGTAATTTTCCAATCCCATAATAGTGGATTGCTGGCCACTGATAACAGCCCGAACTACATCTCCAATAGAAATCAATCCCACCAATCTGCCATCATCCACCACTGGTAAGTGTCGGATGTGTTCACGTGACATTAATTGCATACATTCATTGATCGATGTGTTGGAATTAACCACAATTACTTCTGCTGTCATCCAGGTCGACACTGCTTCTTGCAGCGGGCAAGAACTTTTTTCGGCGATGCGATACGAAAAGTCACGTTCTGATATGATCCCTTTGACCACCCCATCTTCTACAACCAACAAAGCACCCACATTGTGAGAACGCATCTTCTTCAATGCTGAGATCAAAGACGAATTTGGTTCAACCGACCAGACTTGTTTGCCTTTTTCTGCCAGAATATCCTTAACTGTGTTCATACAATCTCCTTATTTTCCTGGTATTGATGAGAAATATAGATAATGATGTGAATGGGGATGAAAACGTCTATTCGAAAGTTAATGATCTTGGTTGTAATTATTTTCTATTTTTATTATAGCGAAAAAGATTAATTACAAGTGAAATTTGATTTTTGTGAATTCATTCACGATCTAAAAATTGATTTAATAAACCCAAACAAATTCTTAATACATCCTGAATAAAAAAAGACAAGTTCCGGATAATACAATCACATGAAAGTAATTTCAAAAGAATAAAAAGGATGAAAAATGAAAAAGACAATTTTAACAATAACAATTTTAACAGCCATGTTGGGTATTTTGGGTTTCAATACGTTGGAATCTGTATATGCCTTCAATGAACAAACACCAGTTGCTCTTGAGGAGCAAGAAACAACCAGTACAGAATTAACACAGGATGAAATCGATGCCCTGTTATTCATGCGCGAGGAAGAAAATTAGCTCGTGATGTTTATCTGACCCTCTATGAAAAATGGGATCTGATTCTTTTCAGTAATATTGCCAGAAGCGAACAACGGCATATGGATGCTGTCAAAACTTTGATTGACCGCTACGGGTTGGAGAATCCCATGCTTGGTGAAGTTGGTGAATTCACCAATCAGGATCTGCAATCCTTATATGATGACCTTATCATTAAAGGCAGCCAATCTATTTCTGAGGCATTATTAGTGGGTGGGGCAATCGAAGAAATCGATATCCTCGATCTGCAGGCAAGTTTAAAAGAAACTTCAAACCCTGATGTTACCCGTGTTTTTGAAAGTCTTTTGCGAGGCTCGTACAGCCACTTAAGAGCTTTTGTCAATAACTTCAATCGTCAAACTGCTGAAACCTACGAACCACAATACATGACTCAGAATGCATTTGATGAAATTGCTGGACAGTCGAATGCAAATGCAAATGGACGTTTCCAGAACTCATCAACCATGGGACGACGGGGTGGACGCAGATAATCAATAACACTTCTCCTCTTAGAATCTCCAGAAGAACTTCATACGGAATTCCGTGTGAAGTTCTCAGTTAATACCATCAACGTTATAATCATTGCATGCATCAACGCTGGATTCAAATTTCATTACTTGCCATAGGGGTTCTGTGTGGTTCCACCGCTGTGATAATGATCAAAGCCAGCGACGAGAACCCCTATCTACTGGCTGCTTATCGTCTGCTGATAGCCACCATTTTCATACTGCCACTCTTTTTAAGGGAAAAACGAAATTATAACCAGCCCTATGGTATAAAACAGGTCAAACTTTCTCTTTTGCCTGGCTTATTGTTGGGGTTACATTTCATCACCTGGAATATGGGGATTGCCCTCACGCCGGTTGCGAATGCCAGCCTGATTGTCAATACCACACCGGCAGTTATGCCTTTCTTTCTTTGGATTTTCTTCCGTGAACGCGTCAACCGCATCGAGGTATTCGGCACATTTCTGGCACTCACGGGGCTGATGATTTTAGGTCTGGGCCGGTTCGATTTGAGTTCACCTGATCTGCGTGGGCATTTGCTTTGTTTCATCTCGATGCTTTTTCTGGCTGCCTACCTGGCATTGGGACGGAAAAACAGTGGTCGCTTACCACTCTGGCTTTACATGTGGCCACTCTACTTAACAGCTGGTCTATTCAGCCTGATTTGTGCTTTATTTTTTGTGAATCCGATCAAAACCTATAGCCTGACCAATATCCTGCTTTTTCTGGGTCTTGCGATCATTCCGACATTTGGTGGTCATACCTTGCTGAATTACTCAATGAAAAACTTCCGCGGACAGGTTGTCAGTGTTGCCAATCTCGGACAAATTGTTTTTTCAGCATTACTCGGGTATCTGATCTTCACAGAAATTCCAAGCCCGCGATTCTACCTGACAGCTGTATTTATTTTATCCGGCGTAATTATCATTCTGATCCATGGGTATCGTCAGAAATAATATAGATTCAGGCTCCTGAAATCGTTCGGGTATATATACCACTTTCCTGAACGATGACAAAACCCAATTTTTCGTATAAATTAAGGGCATCACGATTTTCGGTTCGAACCTGCAACTGTGCGTAGCGCATGCCATTTTGGTATAAGAAATCCAATGCTTTTGAGATCATAACGCTGGCCAGTCCTTTGCGACGTCATTGTGGATAAACGAAGATGTACCCTGTGTAACCAATCTTATCGCTTAAATTTCGGTTCTGTTCTTCATCCCAATAGGCTGTCAGGCAACCCGCTAATTGATCCGTATCAAAAACTGCAAAATTGGTTGCAGTTGTCCAGGATGGCGAACTCATGAAATAAACCCACTCTTCCAGTGAAATTGGCGCATTTGGGAAACACAAATTACGTGCCTGCACATACAGTTCCCGTTCTTTCTGCGATTCCAACCGCCAGGGTTTTAACATGAACCCTGGCGGTGCCTGGAAGGTAAATTCCACCCGGCATGACCTGTACACCGGGGTAGTGACGGGCATATTCTTGTTGCACTTGCATCAAAGCCGGGATATCGTCGGGATGGAAATTCTTAATCTGAAAATTTGACATTCTTTTCCTTTGATAAAACTTCTAATTCCAGTATATCCATTTGATGCCAAATTCCTTCCCACTAGGGAACAGTGTTTTCCTGGTCATTGGTGTAGAAAAAATTCAATCCCGGAAGGTAGTTGTTGAGTTTAATAGAGCGTAGGAATAGGTGAACTTTGGATGATGTCAAAAGATTCTGGAAAATCCTCCCTTCCATTTTTGTGGGTTTATGGTAGAATCTTTTTTACTCGGGGGCGTGGTGTAGTGGCTAACATGCGGCCCTGTCAAGGCCGAGACCGCGGGTTCTTATCCAGAATTTTCTTCATTCGATTGGAATGCTACCACACGATTACGGCCTGATGTTTTGGCTTTGTATAAGGCCACATCTGCATTATGAATCAAAGAGCTCAGATCATTCACCTGATCATTAAATTCAGCTACACCAATCGAAATTGTTATGGATATCGGCCCAGCATCGATTTGAAGTGGGTAATCTTTTATCAGTGATTGAATTCGTTTCGCAATTTTTATGGCAGTATTTTTATTAGTTTCTAACAATAAAATTAAAAATTCTTCACCGCCATGCCTGCTGATCACATCCACATTTCTCAATATACTTCGGCAGCGATCAGCAATCCCACTCAATATTTGATCTCCGGCAGCATGCCCATGGGTATCGTTTATTTCTTTAAAGTGATCGATATCAAGAAATAATAATGCCAGAGAATGGTTAAATCTTTGTGCCCGTTCAATCTCTCGAGTGGCAATATCAGCGAAACCACGCCGGTTGTAAACCTGAGTCAAAGGATCCAGGACAGCCAGTTCCTGTACCTCTTGATAAAGGCGTGAATTCTCCAAAGTTATTGCCACCTGGCTGGAGAACAAAGACAACAATTCGACATCACTTTTCTCAAAGGATGGTTTTCCTGGATCACGACCAATCTGTATTACGCCTTTAACTTCGGATTGCCAGTGGACTGGAACAGTTAACAGGGGAAAATCATCCAAGACCTTCTCGAATATAGCTGGTTTTTGTTCCCAGGAACCATAATTAGGAATGATAAGTGGTTGATTTATTTTTGCAACGATACCAGCTGCACCTTCTCCCAGGCGTAACCTGGTACCAAAGGGATCATATTGATTGTTATAACTGACTTTACATTCGAAAACATCATCCTCATCGGTTTTCAGGTATAACATACCTGCGGATGAATCTAATAACCAGACTGCCTTTTCAACAATTTGACGATGGAGAATTGATAATTCATAAGGCTGGGTGATGGCCAGAGATGTTTCATGCAGCATGGCAAGTTCTGCTGTTCTTTTCTTTTCCATGGATAATAAACGAGCTTGTTCTATCTGTCCTGCAACCAAATTTGCCAAAATCTCTGCAAGATTGATATCATCCTGCGTCAGCACTCGATTTTCAGAGGTAACATCACATCCAATTGTTCCGATCACTTCGCCGTTAATAATTAGTGGGATAATCAAAATTGAATAAATCTTTTGCCTAATCATGAAATGTTTTACAGCTTCCAGCATTGGGTCATGTTGAGCATCTTTTGATGAAAAGGAAGTTTTATGCTTGAATATATAATCCATGGAAGGATTGTTTTCTAACATAATCACAGAACCTTTAGAAGATGTATTGCCTGGCGCTGGATGATCTGCAACGATTGTTAAACAATCTCTACCCTGATTAAGCATTGCCAGACCTACTTGTTCAAGATTCAAAGCGTTTGCCAGACTGTCGACAGCAAGTTGTTGAATGGTTTCCAGATCAGAAGGCTGCGAGAGTTGGAATGCGACCTGGTTAATCAGCGTAAGCCGTTGAGAACGCTTCTGAGCATCTTCAAATGTACGGGCATTATCAATCCCAATCGCAACCTGTTCAGCGAAAGGCATTAATTGTTCAAAAGGAAATCCTTCATAAAAACCTTTTTGAGCGCTGAGAAAATTCAAGATACCCACCAAATTCCCTTTGGCAATGATGGGCAACCCCATATATGATTTAATCCAGGCAACCTCTGGAAATGTTGTCCAGAAATCAGTGGAATCTGTATCCGAAATGATTAACGGGATTTGGTTTTGGTACATCCACTTGGCTGTTGAAATCTCATCCAGAGAAATACTGAAATTTTCAGCAAAATTTTCCAATCCAAACTTTGCATATCCAATGTGACGTGCCATGCTCAACTTGCCGTCCTGAATAAGGGTGATATCCGCTGCGTCAAATGAGACAAATTGGCCCATATTTTCCAGAATAATATCCAACACTTTATCCAATTTCAACGTTTCATTCAATGCGTAGGTAATTTTCCCCATGGTGTCAACGAATTCGCGTTGTTTCTTTTCCGCCTGAAAAGCTTTTTCCTGTTCGGTGATATCATCGAAAATTACTGCGATTTGGTTTTCACCCAGAGCAAAAGAGGAAATGACAATATTTCGGTTCTTAATCAAATAATGGCTTTTTTTGGTTAATGGCCTTCCAGTTTTTAGAACCCGATCGTAATCCTTTAAGAATGGTTCGATAGTAGCATAAGATTCATAAATATCTGTCCCCCGTTTCCCAACTATATCATTTCGGGATATTTTCATGATTCTCTCATAAGCTGGATTTACATCCTTTATGATCCAATCGACTGGTTTTCCGTTTTCATAAAGGATTTCATCAATCGCCATGCCATCAATCATATTATCAAATTGTGAACGGAATTTTTGTTCACTTTTTTGAATGTCAAGCTCCACTTTCTTTCGTTCCGCTAACTCCATTTTGTTTTTTTGACTTAAATTTCTAATCCAACCGGCCACAACACCGGCTGCAAAGATCGATAAAAAAGCCGGGAAAGCTTCGACTAAATAAGTCCCTGGGGTATCAACACCAATAAAGTTAGAATAGAGAAATATGTCAATTATCAGAACGATCAGACTCCAAATCAATGCAGCTCTAATACCAAGAAACCAACCAGCCAAAATCACCGAAAAGATGGAAAAAGCAGCAGGAGGACCTCCAATCATCTCATGAAAGGAAATGAATATCCCGATATAAAGTAGGGTAGCTGCAATAGGGATAACGAATGTTGTTTTTCGGTTTATTAATTGTTTAAAATTTAAAATATTCATAAATTTGCTCATTAATTTTCATCGTTGACATTGTTAGTATTATTCAAAAAAAATGTCTTATGATTAAGTACTTAATGACGCATTTTTTTGCGACTAAAAAAAACTTTCAGAAAATCATTAAGTAAAAGTGTTCCCCTTAAGAAAAATTCTATCACATTGTCCGATTGTTTATTGATACATCAACCAAAAACAAACTAAATAGAAACAAAACACAAACATATTAGTAACAATAATTAAACAATTCTTTATCCGGGTGAGGATGAATTCACAGTTGGAGTATTTTGATCCTGATATAATGAAATAAAGGGTAAAGAATGAAAACCAGACGAAAATCACCGGTTAATTTAATTACAACAGACCAAAACGCCTGTTCCATCAATTTGCGGTTAAGAATTTTGGGTCGTTTACCATTCTTTGCAGGTCTTTCTCAAAAAGCATTGGAATCCATCAATCAAAGGTTCAACTCAATTGGATATAATGCCGGTGAGTTTATTTATTTTGCCGGGGACGTAGCGGATAAATTGTTTGTGGTAGCAGAGGGGAAAATTAAAATATTCCAACATGGTTCCAATGGGCGTAATGTGATGTTGGATATTCTCGCTGAAGGAGATTTCTTTGGCAACCTGACAGTATTGGGAGCATCCAATTATCCGGATACGACCCAGGCGCTTACTTCGACATGCGTGTTATGCATCCAATCAGATGGTTTTGGACAAATATTAAATGACTATCCCAGGTTGGCGATTAAGACAATTCAGGTGGTGGAAAAAAGGCTCATCGCAGCAAATCAACGAGTTTTCAAAATTAGTTCCTTAACTGTGGAGAAAAGAATTGCCTTCACTCTGCTTGAATTAGGGCAAAAACTAGGCGTTCAAAAAGATAATTCATTGCTCATTGATGCTCCCATTTCTCGGGATGATCTGGCCGAAATGACCGCTGCGACCGCGGAGACGGTTAGTCGGGTGATGAGTCAATTTCAGAGCAATGGCATCATTGAGAGTGGAAGACTTTGGGTATCCATCATAAATATGGAAGCATTAAGGGATTTGTCAAAAATGGAATAAGTCTTGGTTATTTCAGAATTAACCAATGAAGATGATCCACCATTTCTAACATAAATTGAATCAACAAAAATTGGGTTTCAGCATGTTACAGGCTGTCACCTGATTTTTAATTCCACTCCTGAGAATAAATTGGTTGCAGTTAACTGATCTATATCATGGAAGCTTATGGCAAAGCATTCTATATTGTTACTGTAACACTAATTTCAAAAGGAGAATCGAAATGAAAACAATTTTAAGAAGTAAAGAATTAACCTGCCCTTCTTGTATAGCAAAAATCGAGAAGGCATTGACGAAGATTGACGGTGTGGAGACTGCCAAAGTATTCTTTTCTACCGGTCGGATTGAGGTCGAACACAATAATGATCTTGTGAATGGCAAGGACCTTGAAAAAGCAATCCAGGCTGTTGGGTACGAAGCACGCGTTTCCGCTTTTTAGATCGGAGAGGATTATGATCACTCAAATTAAAGTTTTAACAAATTGGTATATTGACCCCAAACAACGCCGAAAAATATTGACTATTCTGAGTGGATCGTTGATTTTGGTTGGACTGGCAGCCCGGTTAAATTCCGGGTTGCTTGATTTAGGAAATGCACTGTTGGTTATTGCGGCAGTGACAGCAGGCTCCGATATTGTAGGTCGTGCCTGGGTAAATCTTCGCAATAAAGCTTTCAGCATTGAATTATTGGTCAGCATCGCCTTTATTGGTGCCTTAGTAATTGGAGAATATTGGGAAGCCGCTGCGGTAACTTTCCTGTTTATTTTTGGAGCATACCTGGAAGCACGCACCTTAAGTCGAACGAGGGAAGTGTTGGGTGACCTGCTGGATCTGGTACCGACAAAGGCATTGATCCTGCGTGATGGACGTCAAATTGAAGTGTCAGCACATGAGGTTGTTATTGATGATGTTCTCCTGATCAAACCGGGTACAAAAGTGCCTGTGGACGGGAAAGTTATTGAGGGTGTATCTGCTGTAGACGAGAGTGCGATTACTGGCGAACCAATTCCAGAAGAAAAATCGGAAGGAGATCTGGTATTTGCTGGTAGCGTTAACCAAAATGGCATAATAAAAATTAGAACCACCGGGATCGGATCAGATACTACCCTGGCCAGAATTATCCAGCGTGTGGAACAGGCACAGGAAGAAAAAGCGCCGACTCAGCGGTTTATTGAACGCTTTGCACAATGGTATACACCTGCAATTATCGCCTTGAGCATTATTGCCTTTGTGCTCAGCCGGGATATTGAACTCTCATTGACATTATTGGTGATTGGTTGCCCGGGTGCACTGGTTATTTCTACCCCAGTTTCCATCGTTGCCGGAATTGGAAGAGCTGCTAAAAAGGGGATTTTAATCAAAGGAGGCGAATACCTGGAAAACGCCGGAAAAATTAATGTGGTTGCTTTGGATAAAACAGGAACATTGACCCAGGGAAAACCACAACTGGTGGAAATCCAGGTTGTTGATGACCTGGGAGCACCAATCCTTTCCAATGGAATTAAAGATCATGCTGAAAAAAATTGGAGCGATGAACAAAGGCAAATTTTACATTGGGCAGGTATTGCAGAAGTAAATTCTGAACATCCACTGGCACGTCCGATCCTGGCAGAAGCTAATCGTTTTGAAATGGTACCAGAACCGGATGAATTTGAATTACTCGTTGGGAAAGGTGTGGTCGCACAATATCAAGGTAAACAAATAGGTGTGGGTACTTCTGTTCTGATGCAAAGCCTGAATATCCTAATAAATTCGGAGGCACAAAAAGCTTTAGAATTGATGAAATCAGATGGTAAAACCGCTGTTTTGGTTTCGATAGATGAGAAAATCATCGGTATTTTAGGGATTGCTGACCCGATCCGTGAGAATGCCAGAGAGTTGGTATCCAATCTAAGAAAAATTGGCATTCATAAGGTGGTAATGGTTACCGGTGATGATCGCATTACAGCAGATGCGATAGCCGGAGAAGTAGGAATCGTTGATGTACACGCTAATCTGTTGCCTGAGGGCAAGCTGGAGATTATCGAGAAATTTAAGAAAGATGGTCATGTCGTGGCAATGATTGGAGATGGCATCAATGATGCTCCAGCGCTGGCTACAGCAGATATAGGCATAGCCATGGGGGTGGCTGGTACCGGGATTGCGATTGAAACTGCGGATATCGCTTTGATGGCTGATGATCTGCTAAAAATTCCACAAGCAATCGCTCTTTCAAAAGCAGTTCTGCGAAACATCCGTCAAAACGTTGTTGTGGCACTTGTCACTGTTTCAGCCCTTCTTGCTGGCGTGTTATTAAAGGAAGTACATATGGCTGGTGGAATGCTGATTCATCAAGCTTCGGTGTTGTTGGTGATTGTAAATGGTATGCGGTTATTGAGAGAATGATTGAGAGTGGAGAATCGATCGATATCAAGTGCTGATACAATATAATCAACTATATTTTCATGACAAATAACATCAATTTCGAGTAGAAAGGAAATTTTATGACAACCAACACAACACCAGCAGGGTTCCGTGATATTGAAGTTCGTGCGGAAGCTTCATCGATCGAAAAATGGCGCAAACAGGTACTCGCTGGGCAACCCGAAACTGGCCGCATGTATGCCTTTATCAGCGATGAAGGTTCTTATATGCCGGGCGGGGAAGGGACAGCTCCCACTCCACTCTCTTACTTTGTTGCCGGAATGGCACTTTGACTCATCTCGCATGTGTCGCAGGTTGCGACCAAACGAAAAATTTCTATCCAAAATGAACGCGTCAATGTCACAGCTCACTTTCATGAACAGGGTTCGGTTTTAAGAGGGGATGCAGAAGGTTTCTGTGATGGTTTTGAAATTGAAATTCTGATCGACTCGGATGAAGATCCTCAGAAGATCGCTGATTTAGTGCGAATTTCACGGGAAATGTGTTTTACAGAGAAAGCACTGATGGGTTCTGTTCCAGTCAAAGTCAGCCAACAGCTTAATCAACAGCCACTGGAAATGTAACCGTTTTTGTATCCTTTCAATCAATATCGGTCAGGGTGTTTTTTCTCCTTTATGGCAAGCACTGCTGTGAAAATGCCAGTCAGTATTAATAACGCAGCACAACCCAGAAAAAGCGTGGGCAAGCTGATAATCCCCACCAGGGTAAGTGCGATAGGGGGGCCGATGGCGGAGCCCAGATCACCAAAAGAGAAGATATACCCCAATGATCGTCCTTGTTGATGCTGTGGCACCTGATCACCGATGATGGTCGGTATCAATGCTGGAATGCTGCCGCCTGCAATAGCAGCCAGAATAACTCCCAGAATGGATACCCAGATGTTCTGTGCCGCCAGCAGCACCAATCCACCTGATCCGAATATGAGAATCACAACTGCCAAAACCAACCAGCGCCTGTTGATTCGATCGGATAGCCTCCCAACCTGAGGAACACTGACAATGCTGACCAATACGCGCACCGCGATAAAGGTACCACTCATAGTTGCCAGTGGAATGGCAATCTGGTTGAACGTCAGGCTGCCATCTTCAACGAATTGTGATAGCCACAGGATGGTTGTAGATCCCAAAACGCCGGTAAAGATGACTCTATTAATGAAGAAAGGCAGGCTGCAAGACAACGTCAATTTCCAGGGAAACCCCGCTTTGGCTGGATTATCTTCCTTTAATATGGGGGTATTTTTATTCTTTTCCGGACGTGTTTCGGGTAAATATCGCAGCCATACTAATAGCCCTACGCCGGATAAAATTGTACTGACCCATAATCCACCACGATAAGTAAACAAATCGGTGAATATCCCTCCACAAAAGGAGGAAACAGCCACACCAATGAAGAACCACATTTGCAGCCGTCCATTGATTCTTCCGCGGTTCAAGTCGTTGGAGATATCGAGGGTCATGCTATTGGCACCAATCCACAATCCGGACCAGGCCAGCCCCCACAATACACGCCCGGTTGTGAGAATGAAGGGTCCCGAACCAAATGCATAAACGGCAGTTGAGAGAGTACCGATTCCCAATGAGAGCAGCATTAAGGGGCGACGGGGTAGCCGGTCATAAATCCAGCCCGCCAGTCCATTGAATAAGAGCCGTACCAGGCGGTTAATACCCAAAAGAAAACCGACCATCGCCAGACTCAATCCTGCTTGCAAAGCAATCTCTGGTGAAGGCAGTACGGCGTACAGGGTGGCATCTCCGAGTAGAGAAAGTGCCAATCCGATGCCGAGTGGGGTGAGAACCGTGTTTGGCTTATTGATATGCATAAAGTTTTTTCCTTAGTAATGGTTGTGCAAAGTGAAAAGGATAATTCTATTGTATCATTCAGCAATCATTCAATCTTAGCATTGGCTCTATCAGAAGATAAAAGCTGAATTGACTGGACTACTTTAAAACGCTCATCTATAATTATTTAATTCTTTTTATCGATTCCGGGAGGATGATATGGCAAAGATGGATCAGGTTTTAGCAGTGATTTTGGGGGGTGGTCGAGGTACTCGTTTACAGCCGTTAACAACCATGCGCTCCAAACCTGCTGTTCCCATCGCAGGAAAATATCGCTTAATTGATATTCCCATCAGTAACTGTATAAATTCTGGTATTTACAAAATGGCTGTTTTAACCCAATTTAACTCCGTGTCATTACATCGCCACATCACCCGCACCTATCAATTTGACACCTTTCACACCGGCTGGGTTCAGATCTGGGCGGCAGAACAGACCGTCAACACTGCCGATTGGTATCAGGGAACTGCGGATGCAGTTCGCAAGCAATTATTTGAAATAAAATCTGCGCGTACCCCTTATGTCTTGATTCTGGCAGGCGATCATCTTTACCGTATGGATTACGAAGAAATGGCACGTTTTCACTGGGAGAATAATGCTGATATCACCATTGCAGTACAACCGATTCGTAAAAATGAAGCAGATCGTTTTGGCATTTTGAAACGGGGTGCTGATTTTGAAATCACCCGCTTCGCTGAAAAACCGACTGATCCCGAAGTGCTGGCTGATATGGTCAGTCGAGATGATGAGGAAAGACCTTTCTTAGGCTCGATGGGTATTTATTTCTTCAATACAGAAGTGCTCTTTGAAATGCTGGAACATACCACCATCCAGGATTTTGGCAAGCATGTTATCCCTGAAGCGATCAATCGTAAGAAAGTAGTTGGTTTTGATTTTGATGGTTATTGGGAAGATATCGGAACAATCCGCTCTTTTTATGACACCAATTTATTATTAACAGGCCCGGATTCACCCTTTAATTTCTTCGATCAACGCAGCCCAATTTATTCACATGGGCGTTACTTACCCGGTTCAACCGTTGAAAACAGCATGCTGGAACGGGTTTTGTTGACTGATGGCTGCTGTATCAATCATGCAGAAATCCGCCATTCCATCGTGGGTTTACGCTCTCAAATTCGTTCTGGTGTTCGGATTATTGATACGATTATGATGGGTTCCGATTATTATGATCGGGTATCAGCCTGTAATAAAGAAAATTATCCCATTGGCGTGAATGAAAATGAGATTCCACTGGGGGTCGGGAATGGATCGTATATCGAAGGAGCCATTCTGGATAAAAATGTACGTATTGGGCGTGGTGTCGTGATTCGGCCTTTCCCACGTGGTACTGAAATTGATGAAGAATTGTTCTCTGTTCGAGATGGCATTGTAGTAATCCCAAAGAATACTGTCATTCCGAATGGAACTTTTATTGGGCATATACCGGGGGAAAGTTTGTAGTAAAATTTGAGGGCAGGGGTAATTCCTGCCTTTTTTTATATCTTGAAATCGTCCATTATTGATCTTATTCAAGGAGAATACATGGTTGTTAACAATACAAACATTGGTTCAAAGCCATTAAAAGACTTAAGCATATCCTGGCATGCCGTCAGCAGTGATGATATCCTGGAAAAACTGGACACTCAGTTGGAAAAAGGTCTCACCAATCAGGAAGCTGAAAAAAGATTACAGGAGTATGGACCCAATCAATTGGAGGAGGGAAAACGCACTACCTTTCTCCAGATGGTTTTACGACAGCTGAATAATTTTGTAGTAATTCTATTAATCGTAGCTTCCATCATTTCCGCTTTCTTAGGGGAATGGGTGGATGCGAGTGCCATCATTGCAATTGTGATCTTAAACACCATCATGGGGGTAGTGCAGGAGAATCGAGCTGAGCAAGCTCTGGCTACACTCAAAAAGCTGGCAGCTCCCGATGCACAGGTGCTGCGGAACGGCCATCGGGTAACCATCCCTTCGTATCAATTGGTGCCTGGGGATATTGTTTTTCTCGAAGCGGGATACTTCATCCCGGCTGATGTGCGCTTATTGGAGGCGATTAATCTACGGGTGGAAGAGGCAGCACTAACCGGGGAATCGGTTCCTGTGCAAAAGAATGCTTCTCTGGTGCTGGATAGAACGGCATCCCTTGGAGATCGAAAGAACACGGCCTTCATGGGCACAACAGTCTCTTATGGTCGTGGTCGTGGGGTTGTGGTTGACACTGGAATGGACACCCAACTGGGCATGATTGCGACCATGTTGAAATCGGTGGAAGATGAACAGACCCCCTTGCAACGACGGTTAGATCAATTAGGAAAGACACTCGGTTGGGCAGCCTTGATTGTGTGTGCTCTGGTATTTGGTATTGGTGTGCTGCGTGGTGGTGATTTGCTGGAAATGTTTATGGTGGCTGTCAGCCTGGCAATTGCTGCGGTTCCGGAAGGATTGCCGGCGATTGTAACCATCAGCCTGGCGTTGGGTATGCGTGAAATGATCAACCGGCATGCTTTAATCCGGCGTTTGTCATCAGTGGAAACACTTGGATCTGCGACGATTATTTGTTCAGATAAGACTGGAACGTTAACACAGAATGAAATGACCGTTACACGTATCTGGTCGGATGGTCAATTTGTTGAGGTAACCGGTCGAGGATATCGCCCGAAGGGTGAATTCCTGGTAGATGGAAAACCGGTTGATATTTACAAATATCAGGGCATCATGTCCACGCTGTGGGTAGGTGCAATGAATAATGACTCATATCTGGAAGAGATGGAATCGGAAGGACAGGAGAAAGCATATCGCATTATAGGCGACCCGACTGAAGGTGCTCTGATTGTTGCCGCCGCCAAAGCAGGGGAAATCCAAAATGTCCTGAATAAAAAATATCCCCGCACCCAGGAAATTCCTTTTGATTCTGTGCGGAAAAGGATGTTAACCATCCATGAAATTGATGAGCCTGGCCCGGATGATATTTCTCCATTTGATGATGATTCTGAGCGGAAACATTACGCCATCGCCATCAAAGGAGCACCGGATATTGTTCTGACACTGTGTAATTCATACCAGACTATGGAAGACAAACCTGTGCCTTTGTCCATGGAGATGAAAGCCAGAATCATGGCAGCCAACGATGAAATGACCCAGGATGCTTTGCGGGTTCTGGGAGTGGCTTATCGGGTAGTCAGTGTTTTGCCTGAGGAAATCGATAGCGATGAACTTGAGAAAGATATGATTTTTGTGGGGTTGATTGGCATGATTGACCCGGCTCGCAATGAGGTTCAACCGGCTTTGGAACTGGCACGTGGTGCAGGCATCCGCACCATCATGATCACGGGTGATTACCCAAACACTGCCCGTGCCATTGCCAAGGATATCAATCTACTGCAAAGTGGACACGAGGCGCTTACTGGTTATGATCTGGATGACATGAGAGATGAAAAGTTGCGGGAAAAAGTGAAAATTACCGACGTGTTCGCGCGAGTCTCCCCTGAACATAAAATGCGGATCGTGGAAGCACTGCGTTATAATGGCGAAGTGGTAGCCATGACCGGTGATGGGGTCAACGATGCACCTGCCATCAAGTTAGCAGATATCGGTGTTGCCATGGGTATTACCGGTACTGATGTCGCCAAAGATACAGCCGATATGGTGCTGACGGATGACAATTATGCCAGTATTGTGGCGGCCGTCGAACAGGGCCGTATCATCTATTCCAATATTCGTAAATTTGTTTATTACCTGATCTCATGCAACCTGGCAGAAATTATGATCATCTTCCTGGCGACAGCTTTTGGGCGTTACCTGTATCCATTTGCTGCAGGGGAAATATTCTCACCGCTTGCGCCGATCCAGTTATTGTTGCTCAATCTGGTCACAGATGGCGCACCAGCCCTGGCGTTGGGCACGGAAAAAGGTGATCCGGATATCATGCAGCAGAAACCACGCCCACCCAAGGAACCGATCATCAACCGTTTCATGATGAATGGGGTTCTGATCCAGACTGTGGCGATCACCTTTATTACACTATACGCCTTTGGTGTGGGATTGAAACATGATCGCTTAATGGCAGAAACCATGGCATTCATTACCCTGGCAAGTTCGGAATTGGTGCGTGCTTATACCGCTCGGTCCGAACGATATCCCATATTAAAGATTGGTGTTTTCAACAATAGGTGGATGAATATTGCCGTGGTGTCATCGTTGGCATTACTCTTAATGATCCTGTATGTGCCATTCTTTAATATCATTTTTGACACTGTACCACTGGGTTGGACGGAATGGCGATTAATTCTGCCCTTGTTAATGATTCCTTCTATTGCCGCAGAACTGGCAAAGATGTTTGTTAGCAGGAAAAAAGCGATTAGCTAATAGCTGATAGTTCTCTCAATGGTCGAAAACTCATGCGGTGGATGGCGCAGGGGCCGTTTTCAGCGAGTGCTTGCTGATGAAAGCGGGTACCGTAGCCTTTGTGACGGCTAAATCCGTACACAGGGTAGTAATTGTCTTCCTGGCGCATCAAAGCATCCCGGGTAGTTTTTGCCAGGATCGATGCAGCGGCAATGCTCAGGCTGCGTTGATCACCTTTGATTAATGCCGTTTGCGGTGAATTCAAATCCGGTAATAAGAGAGCGTCGATAAGCAGGTGATCCGGGGACTCGAATAAATGCCCCAATGCGCGCTGCATGGCCAGGCGGGTGGCTGGTAAAATTCCCAGCTGATCAATTTCGGAATGCTCTGCAGATCCTACACCCCAGGCTTGCGCATGTTCTCGAATGATCCCCGCCCAAAATTCGCGTAAATGGACGTTCATTTGTTTTGAATCTCGTACTCCAAATAAATTCTGCTCCAGGTTAGCGATGGGAGGAAAGATGACTACTGCCGCTACAACCGGTCCTGCCCAGGCTCCTCTGCCGGCTTCATCCAACCCGGCAATCCATTGTTTATTGTCTTCCCATAATGCTCGTTCATAGGACAGGTTGGGAGAGAGAGGAATGTCAAGTACTGGTTTGGGTTTTCTGGTCATAGACCCCTCGATTGGCGTTGCGCCGAATGGTAAAGAGATCGGAAGCCATTTTGAATGAATCTTTGAGGATATTTAAACGGGTACCTGGTTTGTAATACCAGATAATCGGTACTTCTTTAATCTGATAACCCAGTCGCTGGGCGATAAAAAGCAGTTCTGCATCAAACGACCAACCGGTCAGGGTTTGCATCCGGAAAAGATGTTCAGCCACCTCGCCACGGAAGGCTTTGAAACCGCATTGTGTATCCTGCAATCCGGGCAGCAAGGCATAACGCACCAGACTATTGAAAACTCGGCCGATCAGATGCCGGAATTCTGGCTCATCCACCCGTTCGGATTCGGGCAATTCACGAGAGGCTATAGCTATATCGTATGCCTGTCCATCTTCTGGTATAAATTTACTGATTTCACTGACTGGCATGGAAAAATCCGCATCACAGAAAATGCGATACTTGCCTTGCGCAGCCAGCATTCCACTACGAACTGCCAACCCTTTTCCTTTTTGGGTTTCCTGAATGACTCTGAGAGAAGGCATTTTTGCCTGAAACGCCTGAGCTACTTCGAGGGTGCGATCCTGACTTCCATTTTCAACGACAATCACTTCAATTGGGTAGGGTTGTTGACGAACGTACTCATCCACCAGAGCCAGGGAAGGTGGTAGGCGCTCTTCTTCGTTGTGCGCTGGAATAATGATGGAAAGGAAAACGTCGGGCATTAGAATCGGGGAACTGATAGGAGTTTATCCTTATTTGTATCCCCGCTACCAACTGAAAGAAGGTCTTTCCCTTTTGAAGAAACAACCCGCACATACTCACCTGTATCAAATACGGAACCCATTTTGTACTGGCGTTTTCCGGTCAGGATTTTTTGACCACTATTAATCCGATTAATCAAATCATCACGGTCAATTAATAAATGGTCAGAAAACACCACTCCGTAGCGTTCGAAGATGCGTGCAAGTTGCACCTGACCATCTTCATCCACTCGAACTGCTTCCAAGATTGCATCAAATTTCTTTTTCGCCATGATATCCCATCTACCTTATCTATTTAAGATACACGTTCTAATGAAAATTTTATCACGGAAAGTTGCACTTACCAGTTGAATCTATAAAATAAAAAAACAGTCTGATAACTGTTTTTTTATTTGTCGGGGTGGGCGGACTCGAACCGCCGACCCCCGCGTCCCAAACGCGGTACGCTAACCAACTGCGCTACACCCCGAGCAAACAGAGTATAATCGCATTCACAGGCGTTGGATTGCTATTAAAAGCCTGTCAATCGATTCCTGTGTTTTCGACTGATTCGTTACTTCCAACCAACTTAAGTTCCAGCACACCAATTTTAACACCCACAAAAGTGGTACTGTCTACGCTCATTCAAACTGCGACAATCACATCTACAGCAACCGAAATTACCCCAACTTTCACACCCACCGAGATTCCGTGTCTGGAAACGACAGGCAAAATTATAGAAGTCAACTTCTTTTCGGAAATTTTGGAGGAGGACATCATAGCTAACGTCTACTTACCACCCTGTTATGATGTAAATCGGGAAGAAGGATATCCATTGTTGGTAATGTTGCACGGCCAGAATGGTGTGCAGGATCAGTGGATTAACCTTGGAATGACCGCCCTGGCTGATGAATGGATAACATCCAAAAAAATTAAACCATTGGTGATCGTGATGCCATTTGAACGCCTGTACCTGAGGGATTCATATTTATCCAAATACGATATTGCCCTGGTTGAAGATCTTCTACCACAATTGTTGGATCAATATAACCTTCGATCGGAATGGGCATATCGCGCGATTGGTGGATTATCACGAGGTGGTAATTGGGCAGTCCGGATTGGATTTGTCTATCCGGGTGCTTTTGGCAGGGTGGGGGCACATAGTTTTACAACCTTTGCTGGGGATATGAGCCGGGTTCAGGATTGGTTACAATCTGTTTCAGCTTACAGGCCAGTACTCTGGTTTGATATTGGCGAGACAGACTATTACCGCCAATACAGCGAACCGTTTGTTTTCTATTTACGACAAAATCAGATTCCATTAGATTACACTGTCAGTCCAGGTGGGCACACCTTTGATTATTGGTTGGCTCACGTGGATGAATACCTGGCGTGGTACACAAAGGACTGGTAATTCAGTGTGTGATTTCCCATAAAGACAAATAAAAAAAGGGCTGTTATTTTCAGCCCTTTTTTGCTGGTTTATTATTTAACGATCAGCGTAATTTCCGATTCACAGAAATACAGGTTGTTGTTCGTACGCAAAGCCCACTTGGCAGAATAGGTTCCGGGTTGGCGAGGCGCCAGCATATCTACGATGAAATCAACTTCATTACCTGGGTTGATGTATCGGGGCAAATCAATCGAATCCCCGCCGACCTGGAATTTATTTCCACCAACAAAGACCCAATCGAATTGATCGCTCCATTGTTCTTTACCCGTATTACGAAGTGTCCATTTGCCATCAAAATCGCCACCAGGGGGAAAGGTTGCCCCATTCGGGTAATAGTATAAGACCTGGCATTGATAAAGCTCACTGGTGGGTGACGCTTCAGGAGTTTCTGTAGGAGTACGGGTAGGGGTTAAAGTGATCGTAGCGGTTGGTAATACAAAAGAGGTAAAAGTGGGTAATGGTGTAGAAGATGGCCGCAAGACTACTTCCTGTGTACTGGTAAAAACGACTTCAATTGTTGGTAATTCCAGCGTTGGTAATTGTCGTAATGTGGCTGTAGCCGTTGGCAGAACCAATACTTCAGGCAGTTCCTGAGGTGGTAAAGGATTAATGGATGATTGTGGGTTGATAAAGATGATGGCAAAAACAATACAAAATATCATTGTTATCATGATTGCCAGAATTGTGAGCACATTCAGGGCTGTATTTTTCATAAATTTATTGATTAAAGTATATACGAAAATCTATTTTGATAATAGGTAATTATTCAAAACTGATTTACAGTTTTGTAATGATGTGATCAATTCAACCAGTACTATCCTTTCAAACACTTATTTAACGACGATTTGGATCATTGCTGAGCAAAAAACGATATCATCTTTCTTTAATCCCCAGGTAGCGGAATATGTACCCGCTGATTTGGGAGCCAGCATATCAATAATAAACTCAATGGATTCACCATTGCTAACATTTGAATTTAAATCCAACTTATCAACATGCTCCTGAAATCTTGTTCCACTGAAAAATAGAAAGTCAACTTTATCTTTGTCCCACACTTCAGAACCTGTATTCTTAAAAGTCCATCGTCCATCAAAATCGCCGCCTGGAGGATATGACTGGTTTAAGGCAGGAGAATTGGAAACCAGCTGGCAATTAAAATCTGAGCGGGTAGGTGTCACGGTTGGTGTTGTTGTTGAAGTTGGAGGAAGTGGGGTTTCAGTGGGAGGGACTGCCGTGAAGGTTGGCGTTGGGGTAATCGGTGTAGCGCTTGGTATTGGCGTGTTAGTTGGTGGTATGGCTGTAAATGTGTTCGTAGCACTCGGATTCAACAAAGCTTGCTGTGTAATTTCACCAATGGCAGTTTTCATGGCATCGATGATCATGACTTCATAAGTGGCTGTTAATTCGGCGGGTGAAAACCCTGTTTGCCCAAATGAACTTAATGAGCATCCACTGAAAAAAATTAAGAATATTGAAAAAAAGAAAAATAGGAGAAATTTTCGTTTCATAATCACCTTCTTTTAAATAACAATTACTTTAATTGTAATGAAATTTTTAAAAAAAGTAACCATCACTTTTCATACGAGTACTGGGTTTTTATACTGGTCAAAAGCATAGGAAATATTCCTGTCTGTTTCGAAAACCGTACAAGTTGTTTTCTTTGTCAAACTTATTGCGAAATACTGCCCCTTTGAATACCATGGAAATTGGATTACGAACTGTACCTCTTCAATTGGTAGTTGGTTCTGAGAATCGCTGCAATGATTTTGATAATCTATTTACCCCATTTTCTGAACGAAATCATCAACGGTGGTTAAGAATTTCAGACATGTTTATCAAAGGTGAGTATGTTCCTGCAGTGGAACTGATCCAGGTTGGACAATCTTATTTTGTTCGGGATGGTCATCATCGTATCTCTGTAGCAAGAGCATTGGGAATAAAATTCATTGATGCGAAGGTGACAATTTACCAACTCTCAGAAAAGGCGTTGCAGACCGACAATGTATTTGTGCAGCAATGGCAATTGCAGGCTGTTGAAATACAATAATATTTTGAGGGGTGGTCAGGATGAAAAACTTTCAAAAATGGTTTGGTAAATGGATCCTGTTATCACTCCTTTGGTTTGTATTGAATTCGATTGATTTTTCTCAATTTCAATTGAATGACATGCTTCAATCAACGCTTATTGGGCGAGGCTTTATGTCCATGCTGGATAGCCTGATTTTATGTTAGGTACTGGCAAAATCAGTCAATCGTGGAATTCGGTTAGCTGTTGTAATTTTCCTGGCTGTATTCGGTATGAAAATTGTATTAACGGTTGTTGAAGCCACCTATTTGCCTGACTTACAACCGCTTGTTTTGCCGTTATTGATTAATGGGGCACATTACCTGGTCATTTGTACCAACAGTGATTATTCTCACCACGGTTGCGCTGGTTACATTTTATTCTTATCAGCAGGTAACCCGTAATCTGGTTTTAAGTCAAAGTGCTGAGGTTGCACGCTATAAACGCAATCACGTACAGAATGTGCTGGCATAGATCATTTATCCGTTGATGTATGACTACATTTTTTTCCTGGATTCAGGCAAAAATTTAAATATCTTTGATCGTGCGAAAACCCTGGATCAGGCAGGTATGTATGATGAAATCTTTAGTGGCAATATCATTTTTCTGGATAGCAACGGTAAGGTAATATTTTCTGAAACACATCCTGAGTGGGTGGGTGTTTCCTGGGCTCATCGTGATTTCTACAGGGATGCAATGCAGAATGACGGATTAAATGTGATTATCGGACAATTGATGGAAGATCGCAGAACCGGCGACTTTTTGCTGCCATTTGCTGTCAAATTACGAGGTATTGATGGCGAATTCGCCGGAGTTGCAGTCCTATATCTCAACCTGAATGCAGATCAATCATCTCAATTTTTCATGGTCTTAAATTCCTTTTTCTTGAAAGAATAGCGAGATTAGTACCTTGAAAAATTAAAAATCTGATGTATAATTACTATAGACAGGTCTATGGTATAGACCTGATAAAGAAGGTTCGGAGATGAATGAAAAATTTGTTAATGTACAGAAGAAAGCGATCCAATACTGGTTTATAGACGGTTTAGCTGAACTGGCAGCCGGGTTGATTGGCATTTTTCTGGCTGTACTTTTTTGGGTATGGCATCAGGTATTTACCTGGCGATGGAGTTTGCCTGTGATCCTGGTAGCAGCATTTGCGGTTTCATTTGGGCTCAGACTTATCATCCAACGCATAAAAGTACGTTCGACCTATCCCCTAACTGGTTATGTATCCCCATTCAGCGGTTTAGAAAGCAAGTGGTCGGTTGTGATTTTGATTGCCTTCTCGTTGGTTTTGTTGGGATTAAATTATTTATTCTCAACACAAGGTTCACAAGGTCTGATATGGTCTCCAGGACTGGCGGGTATAATCTTTACGTTTATTTTTGTCTGGACAGGAGCAACGACAAAACTAAAACGCTTTTTCATATTGGCAATAATCAGCCTAATCCTTGGGTTGATTCTGGTATTGCTAAAGCTGGATTATTTTCAGGGTGTTTCAGTTCTGACTGAAATTGTTGGGCTGGTTCTTCTGGTTCAGGGGTATCAGGTACGGAAGATATATCTTCAACAGAGCCAACAGATGAACGAAGCAATCAATGAATAATCAGGTTCCTTCCTTAAAAGAGGTTGATCGACTTATTCATGAGCCATCAAGAAGTATCATTTTGGCAATTCTGAATGTGATTCCAAAAGCTGATTTTCTGTACCTGCAAAGAGAAACAGACCTTACCAAAGGTAACCTGACGATTCATCTCTCGAAACTGGAGGATGCTGGATATATTCAGATTGAAAAAACTTATCTTGAGAAGCGACTTTTGACTGTTTGTAAAATTACAAATAAAGGCAGGAAAGCTTTCAAGACCTACCTCGAACAATTAAAGCAATTTATTGATGACACAAAATAAATTGGGTAAAGATGTAAATTAATAGATTGCCTAATTCATATGCTTTGAGTCATTTATTAAGAGTTTTACCAGATAACAAGTAATTATGTCTACCCAAATTGACCAATAATTAAGAATGGTTGGTCTGACATTTGCAATTTTAAGGCTAACATTACACAAAAATTCTAAAATTGGATAAATTAGATATAAAATCTACATGTTTCCCTGATTTTTGATAATTGAATAGGAGCAGGAATTATGTCTAGGATTTGTAAATTATTATTTGTGTTTTTATTAAGCCTGGTGGTTATTGGCTGCAGTTTGCTTCCTGGTGCAAAGCCGGAAGAAGTCAAAGAGACAGTCCCATCCACTGAGGTCAGCGAAGTAAATGAGGTGCTGGAAGAAGAACCGGATAATTCTCCAGTGGAAGAGGTAGTTGAATCGGAAGTTGAGGTTCAGCCTTTTGTGCTGGAAAATTCTGGACCTGCTGGATTCACAGCCGAGCTAACAGCACCGGATATTGTGTTGCTGAAATGGAACCCTTTGCCTGGCGCAACCGGTTATGAATTATTTGTATCCCAAAATAACCTACACTGGTATCGAATTGCCAATCTGCCAGGTGAACGTGATCGGTTTGAGGACTTACTGGCCACAGAAAACTCCTTGCTCAGCTATCGTCTGGTGGCTTTAACGGCTGCTGGGGAAAGTGGCACCAGTAGCCTGCAAATTCAAACACAGCCACGTAATCCCAACCCCCTTAACGTACAGTCCAGCTTCGAAGATGATCTGGCTGTAACTGCTCTGGTCGGTCCGGAAGGTGGAACGCTTTCTTTGTCGGATTCAAAAGGCGTCAATTATTCCCTTGAGATCCCAAAGAATGCACTATTATTAGAAATGGAAGTGTCGATGACGCCGGTTTCGAACATCTCCAATTGGCCTCTGGATGGAAATTTACAAGCTGGGGTGCATCTGGAGCCGGATGGTTGGTTACTGTATGAACCTGCCATGTTGACCATCTCATTACCAGCATCTTACAGCAGTGGTTTGGCAATGGTCGGCTTTGGTTTTAATGGAAGTGGCGAGGAATTTCATCTAACGACAGCTTACCTGCAATCTACCCAGCTCAATACCCAGTTAGGAAGTGATACCTATTTTGTAAGAAATTCCCACCAACAAAACGCGCGGGTGATCCGCTTACCAGTCATGGAACTGAAAGGCAATGGGGTGGGAGAAAGCAGTGAGCAGACTGCCGGAGATCTGGCGAAAAATAACCAACCGACCAATCCTTCCAACGCCAATGATCAAAAGGCTGCAGCTGCCAGCGTGGATGATGACATTGAGTTAGCTCCATTGTTATCTCCGGAGGAATTGGCCTCCAGAGTGCCTTACAATATGTACAATCAAATATTCTCAATCAAAGATTGTTATGAATTTAAAAAGGCTGCTGCTGCGTTCCAGTCCTGGGAAAGTGGAGCTTCCTCTCAACAAAAAGCAAATTGGAGTCAGGATCTTTTAGAAAATTTCGGCAAAAAAGCGGTGGAAGTGGCAAAAGCTGCTGCCAAAGAATGTGCGGATGCTGGGGAGGGTGTGGTGCCATCCTCGGTGCCCTGTGCTGAAAAATTGATCCGTGATATTCAGTCTGGTAGTACTCCATTTTTCCAGGAGCTGCAAAATGCCATGAAATCCACTCCAGGTGCATTGGGGGAATTGTTAAAAGCGCAGAAAGATCTGGAAAAATGCCCGCATAGCTTCAAAGTAAATGATGCGACCACATTAGGCATACAATGGACTAGTGGTTGTATTCCTTCTCTCGATAGGCCTTTCCAGATCAAGTTCAAAGCTATGGATATTGTTAATCAATACCGCCTTTATCCATCCAATCCATTTTCTGGAAAATTAGAAGGGGATGGAGGTGGAAAATTTGGTGAAGGCACCATAAATTATGTATATACTGGAACTTATAAAGTTGAAATATTATCACGTGAAAGCAGTGGAAAGATAAAAGAGTTAGATATTCTTACCTCGATGGAAAGGACCACGATTATTTGTGATAGCGGAGAATGTGTATCTTTTGAGGATGAAGTTGAAAGTGCTGAGAGAATTCCGATCCTGGTCAATCCAACTCGCTGTGAAATTCCTTAATAAATTATATTAAATAAAAAATTGGCGGACTGTTTTCCGCCAATTTTTTTAATTTTTGTTAAATTATATCCAGCCGCGCAAACCCATGGCTTTAACCACACGGGCGATTGACACCATATAAGCTGCATCACGCATGTAGACTTTTTCTTTCAATGACATTTCCAGCACAGCATGGAAGGCTGCGGTCATTTTCTGGTCTTCTTTCTCGAGGACTTCTTCTTTGATCCAGTAGAAGTTCATGTCGTTCTGCACACCTTCAAAGTATGAAACGGTCACGCCACCAGCATTGCACAGGAAATCAGGGATCATGAAGATGCCTTTTTCTGCCAGTACCTTATCCGCTTCGGGGGTGGTGGGTCCGTTGGCGCCTTCTGCAATCACTTTGACACGTGGGTGAATTTTCTTAACGCTTTCAGCATTGATCTGTCCTTCGAGGGCAGAAGGGATTAAGACATCCACTTCTTTGCTGATCCAGGCTTCAGCATCTTCGATGACATAGCCGTCTTCTCTGGCACGCACTTTATCGATAGAACCATATTGATCGGTGATGGACATCAGGAAATGTGGATCGATACCGTCCTCTTTTGTGACGGTATATGGAACGCGGTCTTCACGGTCCCAATAGGAAACACAAACCACTTTACCGCCCAGGAATTCATTAAATCCAATCGCGGCATATTGGGCAACGTTCCCAAATCCTTGAATGGCAGCTTTACAATTCTTCGGATCCATTTTCAGGTGTTTGAGAGCTTCCCGCACAGTGTAGATCACGCCATACCCGGTCGCTTCGGTTCGTCCGAGTGATCCACCACCACCAACGGGTTTGCCGGTGATCACACCAGGGGTATATTGACCGGTCAGTTTGGAATACTCGTCCATCATCCAGCCCATCATTTGTGGACTGGTACCTACATCGGGCGCTGGGACATCCTGGCGTGGACCAATGTTTTTCCACATCTGCTGCACATAACCACGGACCAATCGTTCTTTTTCACTGGTGGAGAGGGTGGCAGAATCGACAATTACACCACCTTTACCGCCGCCCAATGGAATATCAACCACAGCACATTTCCAGGTCATCCAGGTAGCCAGTGCGCGTACGGTATCAATTGTTTCAGCAGGGTGGAAGCGGATACCACCTTTGTTTGGACCGCGGGCATCATTATGCTGAACGCGGAAACCTTCAAAAACACGCATCGTGCCGTCATCCATACGCACCGGGATACGGAAATGAAATTCCCGTAAAGGCCAGCGCAGAATTTCACGCACTTCCGGGTCTAATTGCAATAATTCGGCGACGTGATCGAATTGGGCTTGTGCCATTTCAAATGCATTGGTTGTAGAAGCCATTTACCACTCCTGTTATCCTAAAAAATTTGTTTTGCCAGCGGATGGGTTAAAAATATAAGCGGACACATCGGACGTGTCCACTTATCATGATGGTTGCTTTGCTAGAAATTTCACAAATTCCTCCGCTTGCCTCTACCATTAGATTAACATCTCGAACCAATAGAGTCAATATGATTAACATCGTCATTTCAACCTGAATTCATCCACTCTAACTTGTGTGTTTGTCATATCGAAATTACAAATATTGTAATTTTATCTGATGATCGCAATAGTATCATTTATACACCAACCCGACACAGACAAGGCAATTCTTTATAACCAAAAGACTCTTGAGCTTTTTGTCAGGTCAATTCGCGAAGGATTCCGTTCCGGATCCAAAGGCGTTGCTCAGGATGATATTTTGATAAATAAGGGGTGGGGGTTCGATCTATCGAAAATCATACCTCGAATAGACATCTGGCATGGTGAAAAAGATGTAAACGTACCCATTGGTGCAGCCAGATATCTGCGTGATACATTGCCTTACGCACGTACGACTTTTTTGGCAGGTGAAGGACATTTCTTCATCATGAAGTATTGGAAAAAATACTTTCAACACTTGTTATAGTGTCTTAGCGTGCGTAATCTCGAATTTTAATTAACTTATATACCTCCTTGAATAAAATTAGGGGGGATTTATAATTGTTTTATGACGGTTTGTATTTAATTTGGAAATGATTCGAAAAGGGAGTGACAAAAATGTCCTATATTGTCGATTTTGTTCATGTTTCTACGATTGGTTTAGAGTGTTCCCCGGTAGCGGAGGCACTAGCTGGCTTACGGGCGAATGAAGCACGCTATTTTATGAACAAATATAAGCATGAATATTCAACGGTACCTGCTTCCGAAAGTGAGGAGACTCTTGATTACGTAAACCAAATTCTGAAAGAAGAACGAGGAATTGAGTTTACTGCCAAACCACTCGAAACATCGCGATTTCAGGTGGAGAACATCAAATTCGCCTATGTTTTTTATGAGGATGGTCTTGGGCTCAATGTCATGTATACGGTGGATGATCCCAAGAAACGGGCTGTTGGATTTAAACTTTCAGAAGGTATGGAAGTTCCAAAGGAATTAGAAGGGAAATTTAAGTTTGCCAGACAAAAGTCCAAACTGGCAGGCACAATTCGTGGTTCGTTTTTTGTGATTAAGGGCGAGTATTAATCTTTTGGAATAGTCTATTTCAATTTTTCTAATTGTTCATTTAAAACACCCTTGATGATGGACGGGTTGGCTTTGCCTTTAGCTGCACGCATTGCCTGCCCGAAGAACCAGTTCTCGAGGGTTTCTTTTCCGTTCAGGTAAGCTTCCACTTCTAAAGGATGTTCGGCCAGAACCTTAGAAACCAGGTCGGAAATCATATCCTGATCCGAAACCTGTTCCAAACCCTGCTCCGTGATGATTTGGGATGGTTTTTTACCTTCCTTGAGCATTGTCTCCAGAACTGTCTTGGCGGTATTTTGATTGATACTTGCTGATTGGACAAATTTGAGCAAATCCATTAAATCTTCTGCTTGAATTTTCATCGTGCTGATACTCTCACAGGAATTATTGAACCAGGCGAATAATTGTCCGCAGATCCAGTTGGCAATGATTTTGGGAGAAATTTCCGGGTTGATTCGGGCACAATGTTCAAAGAAGTGAATGGTTTCCTGGTCTACTGAGAGCAACCGGGCATCATCCACCGGTAAACCATATTGCCTTTGCAGTCGTTGAAAGCGAGCGCGAGGTAATTCCGGCAGTAGGGCTTTGATCTGATCGATCCAGGTCTGCTCAACCACCAGAGGGGGCAGGTCTGGTTCAGGGAAATAGCGGTAATCGTGGGCTTCTTCCTTACCACGCTGCGAGTAAGTGACGCCAGCGGTTTCATCCCAACCCAGTGTCTCCTGGATGACAGGTTGCCTGGCATCCAGTAAGGCAGCCTGGCGTTGAAATTCGTAGCGAATGGCGCGTTCCATCCCACGGAAGGTGTTCAGGTTCTTGATCTCCACACGCGTGCCCAGCTCCTTTGATCCAACTGGCCGGATGGAGACATTGGCTTCAAAGCGAATGACCCCTTTTTCCATATCACCGGAGTTGACACCCAGCGTACGCACGATATCACGCAGGCTACTGGCATAGGCAGTCACCTCTTCCGGTGTGGAAAGATCCGGTTCGGAGACAATCTCCAGAAGAGAGACCCCTGAGCGATTGAGATCGACCAGTGAGTAAGGTTCACCCTGTTCCGGGATGACATGTGTGAGCTTACCGGTGTCCTCTTCCATATGCACACGTCGGATGCTGATGGTCTTTTCACCCTGTGCGGTATCAATAATTAATTCGCCATTCTCCGCCAGGGGCTGTTCATATTGGGAGATCTGATAGCCTTTGGGTAGATCAGGGTAGAAGTAGTTCTTACGGGCAAAGATACTGGTGTGAGCAACCTGGCAATTGAGCGCCAGAGCCACCCGCAGCGCATATTCCACGGCTCTTTGGTTAACCACCGGCAACACCCCCGGCATCCCGGAACAAACCGGGCAAACCGCGGTATTGGGTTCTGCAATTGTTGCATCCACCACCGGGCAACCGCAAAACATCTTGCTGTTGGTTTGCAGCTCGGCGTGTACTTCCAACCCGATTACGGCTTCATATTGCATGGGACCTCTTTGTGGAGATGGGATTACTGAGAAGAAATTTTACCATAAGAGCTGGTAGGTGGTAGCTAGTAGCTCAACTCCTCCAGTGTTGCCCTGGCCCAGCGTTCCACCCAGGCACAATAACTGACAGGATCATCTTTGTGTGGGTAAACATCCGCGATGGTAATAGACCAGTTTATGTGGGGTAATTTACGTTCATCAGGTTGGCGTTCGATTTTCCAATCACGCTTCCCCTGATCGACATCGGAGGACATTTGAACCCGGATTTCTCCTGGTGAAACACCTTTTTCCAGGACATCACTCAATTTTTCCTGCATCCAGATCAATGCCGGATCGCTGTAGCGCTGGTGTTGGATCATGAAGCAGCTTACTGTAAGCAAATGCACTTTACCATAGGCAGGGTTAGTGAATTCCAAAGCCGGAAATTCATCAAACCTATCCTGGCAGGTTAAATCAACATCCGTTGCAGCACCACAAAAAGAACAAATTTCACTCATCAGTTTTCCTCCAGCATATTGTACCAGCGTAAATTATTGATGGAAAACACTATCTAGTTTTCATTCCTTTTGATGATTAATGGTAAAATTCGGCTTCGTGATGATGGAATGAGCGATTCGTAATCAGGCGCTGAACAGTGCGATGGTTGGGGGAACCATCATTCCTACGTTATTTAATGGAAGAATTATAAGCAATAAAGCGATCTGATGATCACGACAAACTCAGAGAAAATCAAAGCAGTGGAGTTGAATGGAAAAAAGCATTGAAAGAGCACCAGAAAAATTGATCACCAATCGGCGCACGTTTGCGATTATTTCGCATCCGGATGCAGGTAAAACTACTCTGACCGAGAAGTTGTTATTGTATGGTAACGCCATCGATCTGGCGGGGAGTGTGCGTGCCAGGCGCAGCCAACGCAACACCACCTCGGACTGGATGGAAATGGAACGCCAGCGCGGTATTTCGATCACCTCCACGGTGCTTCAATTTCCCTATCAGGGTCATGTGATCAATTTGCTGGACACACCGGGGCACCAGGATTTTTCGGAAGATACCTATCGCACGCTGTCAGCGGTGGATAGCGCGGTGATGGTGTTGGACGCTGCCAAAGGGATTGAACCACAGACGCGTAAGTTGTTTGAAGTCTGCCGCCAGAGAGCCATCCCGATCTTCACTTTTATCAATAAAATGGATCGACCTGCGCGTTCTCCGTTGGCGTTGATGGATGAGATTGAAAATGTGCTGGGTATGCAACCGGTACCGATCAACTGGCCATTGGGTGATGGAATTGATTTCAAAGGTGTTTATGACCGCAAACGGGTTGGAATTTATCTGTTTGAACGAACCGAGCGGAATGAACGCATGGCACCGGAAAAATTCTTTACTTTTAAATCATTGCTGGAAGCCAAATTGATGAAGCGTGATCATATCGATAAAGTCCAATCCGATATTGAGCTGCTGGATGGGCTGGGGATTGATTTCAACTTTCAACGTATGTTAAATGAAGAACAGACCCCTGTTTATTTTGGTAGCGCGCTGACCAACTTTGGTGTGCGTTTATTTCTGGAATCATTCATTCAACTGGCTCCTGCTCCGCAACCATACGAAAGTGATCAGGGCATGGTGCATCCTACCGATGAAAGCTTCACAGGCTTTGTGTTCAAGATCCAGGCCAATATGAACCCAAAACATCGCGATAGTGTGGCTTTCTTAAGAATTTGCTCTGGAAAATTTACACGGGGCATGGATGTGATTCACGCTCAGACTGGTAAGACTCTCAAACTACAACGCCCCTATAAATTATTCGCGAATGAACGTGAGATCATCGAGGAAGCTTATCCCGGCGATGTCCTGGGAATCCCCAACACCGGTGATTTGGGAATTGGCGATACGTTAAGCGAGCTCAAACCCATAAAATTTGCCCCCATTCCGCGTTTCCATCCGGAGCATTTTGCCATTTTACGTCTGCAGGATCTGGGTAAACAAAAACAATTTATCAAAGGTCTACGGCAAATGGAGATGGAAGGGGCAGTGCAGGTGCTTTACAATGTTGATGCCTTTAAACGTGAACCGATCCTGGCGGTTGTAGGAGAATTGCAGTTTGATGTAGTGCAGGCACGCCTGGATAATGAATACAATGTTCCCACCTCTCTGGAAAGGTTAGCTATCGACATTGCCCGTTGGGTGACCGGCCCGGAAGACGATATCAAACGCATTAATGAGCGCAGCAATAATCTGGTCTGTCTGGATTCAGAGAAGAAATACGTCGCGCTCTTCCATGAAACCTACCATATGAACATGGTCAAGCAGAAATTTCCATCTCTGATCTTTGAGATGAAGAATTCGTGACTTAAGGAGATTTCGCTTCCAGTATCCAGGGACCATAAATAGTACTCGACATGGCATCCAGGATCAAACGATCTGCTTTATGCTCAATAATAGCAAGAATGGCAGGATGTACTTTAATTTCAATTCAAAACCTCAAGCTTTTTTGGATGGGGAGCCATGACAATTGATGGCTCCCCATCCATATTTATTTATGGAATGTATAAAAAAGCGTCCAACATGCCACTCATACCAGTCAAACGGTACGTTTCACAACTATCAGGCGTGATAATGTAGATCTCCCCTTCTTGATTTTGCTCTGTGACCAGGCTTACTCCCAGTAATTGTCCACCTTTACCCCAGGTGATACCGTTGATGGCGATAGCTGGGTTATCCAACACCAATCGGGCTGGGCTGCCATCCATGTTTTTCAAGTACAAACTGGCATTATCCTTGGCTCGATAAGCAATCCAATTCCCATCCGGAGAGACACTTGACCAGGGAGCCTTCATGGAAGAATTTTCCAGAACAAAGAGAGCTTTGTATTCGCCTGAAGTAATGTCCACCGAACGCAGCATAAAGCCATCTCCACTGGCTCCCGGGATGGCGTAGTAAATCAAACTACCATCAGGAGACCAGCCTGCGAGTTCCTCGTATCCTAAATTCGTCAGTTGTTGCTGGTTGCTACCATCAGCATTCATGACAACAATACCATTCACCTGACCAGAGCGGCTATTCGCGATGCGGGTACCATCCGGCGACCAGAGAATAATCCTTCCGAATTGACCATTGATCAGAGTGATTTCATCATTCTGGAGATTCTTGATCACGATCCCTTCCTCACTGGTGAATGCCAGATAATTCCCATCCTTAGAAAGTGCGGCTCTGGCGTTTCCCTGCGAAAGGACTTTCGGCTGACTGCCATCAAAATTTGAGATTAAGATCTCCAACTGTGGGTTTGTGCGGGTAATGATCACTTTGCCAACCAATCCAGAGGTTATTGTAGGAATGCTGCTCAGTGTGTTTGAATCCCAGCAGACGTTTTGAGAAAGCCCATCATCTTCGAACACTCTCTCGATTTCCGGCTGCCAGCTGGTTGTCCAAGTTTCTGTTTCAGTGGTTCGCATCGGATTATCAAAGACAATTTCAAGCTGACCGGTGGGTAATTCCATGTATGACAGGCTGGTGTGAATTGGTCCACCCCAGGTAGCTCCACCACCAGCCCCAACCGCTTGATATCCATTAATCTGCACGCTGACTGAACTTAACGCTTCTCCAGGGTCAATATGGAATGAAAAACCATCCCTCGAAACAATCGTAATGGTCAGTAATTTGACTGGAAAGCCAGCCAAATCAACAGTTTGGTTTACCTCAATTACATCTCCAGGTTGAGGATTTTCACCCACATCCACGGTTAATGTCGCTGTCGCCAGAGGATCGACAGGTGAGATGACCACACCGGAGAAACCGATTGTGATAGGAAATTCAACCTTTTCCCCTTTAATTTGTATGGCAAAAGAACCACCACCATTCATTGGTTCATCGGATTCTTGCTGGTATTGAATATCCAATGGGTATTCATAACTGATTTTCTGATCATTTGCGTCCCGAATGATAGCTGCACCGGTGATCTGTAGCCATTCACCTTCAGCAATATCAGGTCTCACCGCTCCCAGCAATATGTATCCATTCTCGGTTTCTATGTATTTTTCGATAGAAACGGTAGCATAAGGAGTATTCTCGGTAATTGTAGGAGTTAATTCAGTTTGGGTCAGCTTTAATTCCTCTTGGGGTGGATCGGTTGGATGGGTATCCACAACGGGTAAAATCTTAAAATCAGAAGGTGCGGGTACAAATTGCAATTCCAGTCTCCAGTCATTGGGAACCAATCCGGGAAGTGTATTGAAAATACAGGGCAGTATAAATGTGGCTGTATTGAATTCATATGGGATAGGATCAGAAAGAGAGATGACTGATCCGTCTGGCAATTGCAGGATTGGCTGCTCAATACAGCCAGTGACCATTTCACCTTCAGGGTACGCAGACAGAGGAACACCCGAAACGCCGTACTCCAGACGGGTTTCATTGGTTGTCAGAATGGCCTGATTTACCGAGACGGTAATGCCATCGCGAGTCAATTGGACCGGTTCTGCAAGAATACGAATTGTGCTGTCCTGTTCCACCATTCCTACACCTGGCACATAACCTAACAATCTCATAAAGGAGGCGTACACTTGTTGTGGACCTATGATTAAAATGGCGGTGACTGCCATGATTAAAATGATGGTGGTAATCCAAACGGGTCTAAAAGCAAAAAAGGTGGTTTTCGGTTGGCGAGACGTGTACTTATGTAAAATTTGCTCGCGCAATGTTGATAAAAACTCTATGCTATCATCCTGAGGGGTTAATAACATTTGAATTTCTTTTTCTATTCTTTGGAATTTTAACTCTTCAGATTTCATTTTCTTCCTCCAACTGGCTTTGTAATCGAGCCAACAGCCGGTAATATTTTTTCTTGGTTGCATCCTCTGTTTTGCTGAGAATTTCTGCCATCTCAGCAAAAGTCAATTCAGCCACATTACGCAATCGCAGCAGATCCAGATCCTCTTCGCTTAATAAAGCCAAAATTTGATCCAAATTCAGCAATCTTTCACGATCGACAACAATGGTCAGAACATCAGTTTGTGATTCCAAATCATTTTTCGTAATCAGTTTTTCATCTTGATTGCGCATACGAAAATGATCGATATATTTACTGCGTGCAATGGAAAATAACCAGGCAGAAAAATAACCACGATGATGATAACTGGATAACTTTTCCAGCACTTTCAGAAAAGTCTGAGAGGTGATATCCTGGGCATCCTGTATATTTCCAGTCCTGCTTAAGATGTATCGGTAAATCGATGGAGCATAAAGATCATATAACTTTCCAAAAGATGTTGCATCCTGCTTGGCTTGGGAAATTAATATTTCTTCTCCATTCTTTTGTTGCGATGAAATTTGACGTTTATGTATCATTAATCTTTCCATTCAATCCTTTCTTGCCCGGAGCGTGGTCTTGAGTACTCATGTAGTTAAACGCTTTTAAACAAAGAAAGGGACAAATCTATGATAATTGGATTATATCTTCCTCTAGTTTCTTAATTGGATATTTGATTTTTCCCTCTTTAGGGGGATTTCATAGAGTCTTTCTGGTTGTATCCTGATGACAGGAGAAAACCATGAAAAAGTATTATTCGCCATTTGCTTTGTATGCTTACTTATCAATGGTTTTGACAACAGTTGTATTACTTACCTTGTTGTTAGTAAAAGTCAACACACCCTGGTGGTTGATCCTCATACTTCTGGTTTTGATTGGATTGGGTAGCCTGGTGCCGGTCACTGCGCGGCTGGATCTAATTCAACGCATGATGAGAAATCTGAAATCTGGTCTGACTTTACCAACTATCAAGCAGCGCTGGCCGGATCCGCTCTATCCATTGTTGCAACAGATGTATGAGTTTAATAGCCTTGATCAGGATATCACGAATTTACGGGTGGGGTGGATGGCGCAGGTTGCACAGGGGGCTGCTCAAGAAGAACGTAATCGTCTGGCGCGGGAACTGCATGATTCGATCAAACAACAACTGTTCAGCATGCAGATGAGCGCAGCAGCGGTTCAACAGCGCTGGGAGAGTGATCCAGATGGGGCTCGAAAAGCATTGAATGATCTGCAGCAATCCTCTCAGGAAGCTCTGGCGGAGATGAATGCGCTGCTTCTGCAGCTATCCCCAGCACCCCTGGAGCGCGTCGGATTAACTCAGGCAATCCAGGAGCAGTGTGAAGCGCTTGGATATCGTAGCGGGGCGAAGATCAATTGTCAGATCGATGAATTGCCTGAAGATGCTTTGCTGCCTTCCGGTTGGCAGGAAAGCATCTTCCGGATTGTGCAGGAAGCTTTCAGCAACATCGCCCGGCATGCAAGGGCTACACAGGTCGTCCTCAGACTTCAAAAGGATGATGCCGGACAACAATTGATGCTGAAAATTGAAGACAATGGACAGGGATTTTCGTCCACTGCAGAACCATCCGGCCAGGGGTTGCATGGAATTCTAAAACGGGCAGAAGCGCTGGGAGGGCAGGCTCAATTATCTTCCAAACCCGGTCAAGGTGTCTTACTGCAAGTAAACCTACCACTTCTGGCAATTGATCTGGAAGAAGAGTTGGAAGCACAGGTGGACAACCGCCTGAACCGGATTGCCTGTATCAGTTTGCTGGGAGGTGTGTTGAGCGCAATTGCCTTTCTGCCTGTGTTGCTGGCACAAACGGGGATTTATCTGGAAATGACAATCGAAAATGGCATCTGGTTATGGTTGGCATTGGTCATCGGACTGCTGTTGGCAACAGGTTGGTTGGCGGGTCGCTTCATTCCTGCCGCAAACCGCTCTGCACAAATTATGCAGAGTGCGTTGGCAGGCATCGGCGCAAGCATCATTGCCTATGGAGCTCTTCTGGCTGCATCGCCAGCCATACAGGGGATGGACGCTTTGTTGAATCATGGATTAAAACCTGCTTCGGAAACACAAACTTCGATTTTGATTATCGATGCCGCATTGGGAATTTTTGCATGGACACATGCAGCATTCTGGATTCTTATCCTGGTCGGTGCCGGGTTAGGTGCGATTGGCGGTTTGTTGGCAGTTTATCATTCAGACTCCAAAACCATCAAGTCTGAAATGGTCTGGAGACCGATTGCATCTATGTTGATTGCCGGCAGTAGTTGCGCATATCTCTTTGGGGCACTGGTTTTGCCTACCATGGAAGTTGCCATGCTTGAAAATGCCATGAAGTTCGGTGTGTTACGGGAGTTGAGGTTCTTGCCGCATTTCGCACCATTCCTGGTGTTGACCACGCCATTATTCATATTGTTGGTGTCCCTGGGGTACCATTACCGTAAACTCACCCAGGATATGCAATCCGGCACGGTTCAGAAGTTGGAACAGGCGCATTGGAGCAGCTTTAATCTGGCAGTGCTGAGTTTTGGGGTAGCTGCCTCCAGCTCACTACTGGGTTGGATTACACTTCAGGATATACCAACCACCTCTTCGGTGTTTATTCTGGGGGCAGCGCTCTTATTGATCACCAATGCAATCTTTTTCCTGCGACTGACTGTTCGCAGCCGGCGACTATTGATTACCAGATTGCAACCCCGTTGGATTTGGCTCTTGTATGTGATTCCAGCGTTGGTGGTACTTTTACCCGGCGTCATTCTGGCGACACTTTATGATGTGTTTTCTGCCTGGATTTTGGTGTTTTATCTGGCGATTTTATTAGGTTTTTCTCTGGCATTCAGTTTATTGCCACAATCTGCTCGACCTGCCAGTCGTCTGGCGAGAATCAGGCAAAAAGCAGCAGAACTGAACAACAACTGGCTGGCGGCAGCGGTGAGTCTGATCCTTCCCGCTTTTCCGATGGGCTCAGCTGGCCTGGCAATTATCAGTGTAATGATCCCATTCGTTAATCCATTAGATAGCGACAGGCTGCCCGGTTGGGTCGCGAGAGGAGACACGATTGCCAGCTTGCTACGTGGTGATTTGCTACCCAGACAACCGCTTGGGTTTCTGATTCTACTGGTGATAAGTCTGGTGCTGGTTGGCTTGTGGGTATTTCTCACCCATTTACGGATCCTCAACGCACAACGCAGAAGATGACGCATGAGTATAATAACATTGAGGATATGAGATGATACGGTTGTATCTGGTTGATGATCACCACGTGGTGCGGCGAGGTTTGCGCTCCTATTTTGAATCCTTTGCGGATATCAAAATCTCTGGAGAAGCAGCTACTGCTGAAGAATTACTGCATAAAATTGGGGAGGTGCAGACTGATGTGATTCTACTGGATATCCTCCTGCCGGGTGGTATGGATGGGTTGGAGGCTGCCAGGAGAATTCTGGGTCAACCCAATCCACCACGCATTGTGATTTTGACTGCTTATACCGATCCTGCCCGGGCGATGGCTGCCTTGCGAATGGGTGTACAGGGGTATGTACGCAAGGATAGCCCACCGGAAATCCTGCTGGCAGCGGTACGGGCAGCCGCCAATGGACAAATCTATCTGGATAAACAAACAACTGAAATCATCTCTGAGGAAATACCTGAAATCAAGCTTTCCTTACGAGAACAGCAGGTGCTGGAGCAGTTGGCCGGAGGTGATACCAACCGGGAAATCGCTTCCACACTTATGATCAGTGAAGAGACGGTCAAATCGCATGTCAGCAGTATCCTCTCCAAGTTGGGATTGGAAAATCGCTCACAGGCTATCTCGCATGCGCTTAAAAATGGATTGGTGAGAAGGGATAGCTGATAGACTATTTGCTCAAAGCTAAAGGTGAAGTTTGAGCTTTGAGCCATCAACCATCAGCCATCAGCTTAAAACAAAAGCTCCTCGAGTAGGACTCGAACCTACAACCTAGCGGTTAACAGCCGCCCGCTCTGCCGATTGAGCTATCGAGGAAGGCTTGATTATTATAATCAACCTGTACGGGCGGGTTCGGAACCCGCCCGTACATCCCATTAAAACGTGAGCACCTTATCCGACTCAACCGTCCAGGCAATCAATTGCGACATCGTGCTGTATTCCACGCTCTCAATCAAAGTCATGTCCTTCAATCCGCGCGCATCCATACACGAGCCACAGGCTTTCACCTGCCCACCCTTGCGGATCACAGAGCCAAGCATGCGTTCAATATTATAGTACCCCTGCGGTGTCATCTGATTCGGCAAGGCGCAGGTAACGGCATCCGCCAGCAGAAATATGCGTACTTCCACGGTGTCTGCATGTTCTTTTTGGAGGGACATAGCCATGCGCAAAGCGTTGTAAGCCTTCTCCGTTCCATATGGGGCGTCGTTGATAATGAATAGAATCTTCATTGTTCCTCTTTCAGGTTTTGGTTTTATTTATTATACACAATCAAGATCAATTTCATCCCATTCCAATGCCCTGATCAACCAATCGTAGGGGCGTTCGGCCGAACGCCCCTACGCCCCAATCCGTGCCATTTTTCCCTTATAATCAAATAAACCCAACCTTTTTCCGATGTTGCCTGAGGTTTTTCTCTGATATAAAGGAGTATTTCGTTATGACGAACAATGATCTCCCGCAACCTGCCATCCAACCTGCTCAAAACCTGGGATTATTTCTACAATTCAGCCGGCTGGGATGATTATCCCCCGCAGGTGCATGTCTACCAGCAGCAACTGGAAAGCTGCGCCACGCCTGTGGTCACTACCGCCCATGCCATCCGCACAGCCAAAATTTTGCAGCAGGTTGCCCGAGCCCTGCATCTGCCGGATGACATCGCCGACTATCAGACCGACATCGATGTCTTCACGGAGGCTCTGCAGCAGCACGCCTGGGACGCAACCTCCGGGGTGTTCGGTTACATCCTCCATAATGAGTCCGGACAACCCAGCGAGATCCTGCGGCATGCCAGCGTTCAACGAAATTTACATGTGGGGATTGCCAGAAAACGATCACGCCTACTAGCCCAATTGAACATACCCACCATCAACGGAATCTGTACGGGCAAAGCATTTGATTACAAAATTCCGGGTGATCAACAATGTCCATGATCAAATGATTTACCCCTACACCACCGGCATCAATCCCTCCTCCGGCGTCCAGCGCAACCCGCGAAGCATCATACTCTCATCCACATCCGTCCCCGGCAACTGCATACGCCTGCCCAGCAGATCCAACGGCAGCGGCAGATGCACTCCCGAACTCAGGCACAGGCTGCCATCACTTCCCAGCTGCACGGAGATCTCTTCCAGACGTGGTAGACTGAACACTTCCAGCACGCCATCCGGATTCACCAGCGCACTCAACGGGTTCTCATCCGCGCAACCCAGCCCCAGCCAATCTTCCAATGCTTCCTTGCGGGTCTTTTCGATTTCGCGCCAGCGTGGTATCCAGACGCCGCTCTCCTGCCAGACCTGCACCCCCTGCAGTACCCCGCCCTGCACAGCTCGCTGCGCCACCTCGCGCATCAACTCGCTGGTTTCGGTTACCGCCAGCAGGCAGAAACGCAGATCCTGGTTGAGCAAGACCCAGCTGCTGCCGTTCCAGCGCTTGCATTCCCCGTCCGGGTAACCGCGACCATCATCGGTCTCAGCCTGGTAATACTGGCTGCTATCCAGGGCGCCGTTGCGTTCCAGCACCAGCCAGTAGCGCGTGTTGGCGTTCAATGACAGCGGAGCATTCAGTAACCAGGCCTGCCAGCGCCAGCCACCCAGCAGATAAACGTTCAGCAGCAGACTGTTGTCCAGTTCCGTGCCTGGCACACCCGCGTTATCCGCGCAGATCTTCACGCGCAGGTCATCGCTGGCATCCCCCAGCATGGCGATGCGCAATCCAATTTGCCCCAGCGGAAAGGCTTCCGATCCGGTGGTAAAACTCTGTGCCAGGCGCTCGCTGCCACTCAACCCGAAGGATTGCTGGCTTTTACCACCGGGTAGATGTGCAATCAAGCCGCTTTCCTCTCCATCCAGCGTCCAGTCCAGCCTGTGCCAGCAGCCCTTCAGGCGCATGGTCAGATGGGGAGCTCGTTTCTCCGGCAACAACACCAGAGCCTGACTGTCGTCCAGTCCTTCCTGGTTTAGCTGCATGACAGCTGCATGCCGGGCTTTGTTGGGGTCCATCTCCCGCAGGCTAAGCAGGCTTTCCTTGGCACCCAGTTTTCCCAGGCGTTCTGCATGTTCGACCCAATCCGTGTACTGCCAGCTGCTCAATGGATCCAGCAACGGACTGACCTGCGGGTAGCGCGCGATCACCCGGCTGAGCAGTTTATGAGTCCCCCAGCCAAAGCGCAATCGCTGCATATCCAGGTGGATCTCTTCGATCCAGCCACGCCACAGGATCTCCCCGCTCGGTTTGTGAATGGTCACTGCTTGCCCCAGCCAGGAGCGAATCAGGCGCAGGCTGATCGAATTCGGATCCTGCACGGGGGCGGAGATGATGGCTTCGTTTGAGCCACCTGGTAAGTGCCAATCCATAGACTGCACCTGCCAGTCGCTGCCGGATGTGAGCATTCCCTGCAGATTATTACTTATAAATACAACCTGTGGTTTCATGGCAACATCCTCCGGCGCGGTTGGTATTCCAGCTGAATGTGATAGTTCATGCCCAATGGCATTGTGATACCGGCATCCACCAGCATCTGCAGCACATAGTCCTGTCCGGGCAGCAGCCACAGGCCATTTCCTATCATCTGGTAGGCGTGCTGGTTTTTCTGGGTTTGCGCCAGGTGAATATAGGGCTGCTGTTGTTCGCTGGAATCGATCAAGGTCTGCCCGAAAGCCAGTTCACCATCCGGCAGGGCTGCGAATTGCCGCCAGCCATCTGTGAAAAACAGGAAAACAGCATCCACTGCCAGATGGGTCGTGCCCGGGTTGCGATTGTGGGCATGCAGTTCCAGGCGCAGATCACTCCAGGGCATTTCTGTGTTGGAAAGTGTTGGCAGGCAGATCATCGGCAGCAGTTGCAGTTCGCGATCCGGGGAAAGCAGTTGGGTGCCACTCTGAAAGACCAGACTGCCGTGGTATAGCTTCCAGCTCAGCCAGGTTTCGGGGCGCAATCCCGCCGGGTTGACCAGCCGCACCAATGGGCGCACCTGCCGGCCTGCCATACCGGCGAACGCCGCACCCGGCAGCACCCAGGAGAGCACCCGAATAGCATCGGGATTGTCCCACTGCACCAGACCATAGGCACCGGCATGACAGTTACTATTCATCACCACCCCAAAGTTGAGCAGGCTATCCGCCATTTCACCTTCCAGTACGGTCAATGGCGCGGCGACAGCGCTGCCCCAACCCACCACGATTTGATCCAGGCTTTCGGCTGGATTAAGGTCATGCTGCAACTGCAAACGCACCGGAGCCGGTAAATCCCCCAACAGACCCTCCCCCGAAATCCAGCACCAGTTCTGGCCAGTCCCATCGGCACGGTTATCGATCTGCAATCCGTCTGTCACCGCGCTGCCATGGCTGTTATTCAGCGCCAGCGGTTGCCAGGGTAACTGCCAGAAGTCCTGACGTTGCAATTCCAGGTGGATGCCGATCCCTTTGGACTGCACACTGCCCAGAATCCAGTTGAAATCAGCGGCGTACAGGCGGCTCTGGTACACCTCCACACTGTCGTCCGGTTGCAGTGCCAGCCAGGTGCTATGACCCAGACGGTTACGCTCCACCAGCATCTGCAATTGGGAAATCAGAGCGCGTGTTTGCATGGCAGTCCCCTGCACGATCAGGTCGAGTTTCTCCAGGCTCAGCCCGGAGGGCAGGCGTTGCGATGGTTGACGCTGGCAGCCATGCAAAACCGCCGCGCTGCCCGAGCCATGCAGCACAAACTCGTCCTGGTTGATTTTTATGGCAAGTCGTTTCATTGATCCTCCAAAAATAAAAAGAATAAGAACGATTCTGTATCCCGGTTCGCAAGCGGATCGGGATACAGAACTCTGAATATCATCCAAAATCAATCGGGCTGGTGCTGCTGCGTTGCAAAAAATAGCGTCGCACCTGATCCAGCACTGATTGCAACCCTTCCTCCGATACAGGCGACAGCAGTTCCTGGCTCAAGCGCTGTGGGTCGGGATGGAAACGCTCGCTGCGCTGCACCTGGCGTTGACGCAATGCCTGTTGCTGTGCCAATTGTAGCACCAGCGGGCTCAGGCGTAAGTCCTGATCCAGGTTGCTCTCCAGGGCATCATCCAGCCCGGCGATCGTCAGCGCATACGGGCAAACACGTTGCACCTCCGCCAAAGCCAGACGGATACACTCCTCCAGCAACGCACCCGACCAGATGGCAGCTTCGGGATCATCCAGCAGCACCTGCAAGCGGGTGGTCAAAGACGTCAGATTAACGGTCATGCGCACCTCCACTCACTGCAACATCGGTAGCAGCGTTCGCATCCACAGGCGCAACCTGGCGGTCTTCTGTGGCGGGATGGGGCGACTCAGGCGCATCCATCTCACGCATCAGCTTCATACCATTCGGGGCAATCAGCACCACTTTGCCGCTTGGGTACACCTTCCAATCCAGCAGGGCTTCCGGGTCAATCTCATATTCGGCTGCCAGACTCATCACCACTGCAGGCAAAGTGCTGGTTTTCTTCACGGGGTTTGGGTTCAGCGGTATTTTGCTTTTACGGGTAGCTCTAGGCATGCTGCACCTCCTCCCAGATCTCCGGGTGCGCCTGCCAGAGGGCATCCAGCTTCTCTTCCAGAGATAAAACCCGTTGAGACTGTGGTTGCCCCAGCCAGGCTTGCAGATCCTGCAGGCTGCCATGGTAGAAATTCAAATCCAGCGCGGATTGTTCCCCTGGCAGTATGAACTTATCACCTGTGAATTGCCAGAAACGCCAATTCTTGCAGCCAGCCGGTACCGCGGGCGCAGGGATGCCGGGTACGTAGTGTTTTTTCAGCTGCTCCCAGGTCAGGTGAATCTTGCCAGGGCGGTAAGGGTAATGCGCCAGCCACAAATCCCAGTTTGGCAACCAATCCGCCATCTGCGGGGCATATTCCTTAACGAAACTGGCACGGGTGTAGATCAGCACCGGTTTGTTGAATTTTACCAGCATGGCATCAGCACAGGCCTGCGCACAGTCGCTGATCAGCTTGCCAGGATAGCGCTTGCTGATCATTCCTTTCTGCCACTCACCCCAATCCGACCAGTATTGCTCCACATCCAGCGCCAGAAAGGCATAGTCCAGCCCTTTCAGGCGATGTGCCAGGTTGGTGATTTGCGCATCCACCGCGCAACCAGGGTCCATCCAGTGATAGACCCCACACAACATTCCAGCTGCCTGTGCCGCTTTCAAATGAGAGGGGCACAGCGGGTCCTGCCGGTAGCTACCCTGCGACGCTTTGATAATCGCGAAGCGCACCCCGTTGGCATACAACTTTTCCCAATCGACAGTGGCCTGCCAGGACGAAACATCCACCCCCAGACAATATCGATCAAACATAGAAAACTCCTTTCCTTCCTCCCAGTGTGAGTAAAGCATTTGAAGTGCATCAAATGCTTTACCCCTTACGAAGACCATCCTCGACAGCCACACCCAATATATAGGCTGCCAACACCGACACAAACGCAATCGTCTCATTCTCGGGCACCTCAAAGGCCGGATCAAAATGCCTGATCACCAGGAAAGCCAACCCAACCAACGCCGCCCAAAACTTCCGCGAGCCCAATAACAATTTCCATTTCTCCATGATTTTTCTCCTTTCGTTTTTGTGTCACCCGTAGGGGTGTTCCTTGTACGGGCGGGTTCGGAACCCGCCCGTACAGAACCCGCCCGTACAGAACCCCCCCGTACAGAACCCGCCCGTACGAATGTCGTCCACAACCACCGGGGCAAGGAAAATCCATTTCCCCTACAAAATTTCTTTCACCTTTAGGCTTTAGGCTTAAGACTTTACGCCACATTCGCCTTATACAACGGCCGGTAATCCGCCACAAACACCGACAGAAAATGTCTTACCTTCAAATTGATCGTGTCGTTGTGCAGCATATCGAAGCCCACTTCCTGCTCAGCCACGAATATTTCGGGCATCAAGCCGAAGCGTTCCGCGATGATGATGCCAGGCACCAGGTTCGGGTCGGCCATGGCCGCCCAATCGTTGGCGTCCGTCCAATCCGGCACGGTGATCACATCGCCCAGTTCGCCGCGCAGCATATTCTCCGAGAAGATATTGCTCTCACGTTCAAAAGTCGGGTACAAAATCTGGCGTGCGGTCAGGCGTAAAGCGCGTGGCACCAGCAGATAGCGCGCGTCCACTGCCAGCATGGGCTTAGTGATGTCATTTGAGATCATGCTCTGCTGGTAAATGGACTGGCTGGCTGCTTCAAAACTGGAACCACTCAACGCGGTGGTACCCAGGTTGTTATGTGCGATGGCATCAAAGACGTGCGCGCCATCCGACATGATCGGTCCGGTACCACTGCTGCTGCTGAACAGCCCTGCCACCAGACTGGAGATATTGCGGATGGCGCTGGATGCTAGTTTTTGCGGCAATTGGCGCAGTTTATGTGTCTCGTCCTTGTCGATCATCTCCAGGGTGATCGGCAACAGGCCGCCATACTTGCGGAAGGCGTTGCTCTCGCCACTGTCACTGATCTCCAGCTCTCCATACGTAGCGCCCTCCGAGATCACACCCAGGGCACTGACCTCGCCCAGCAGAATGCCGCTGACGTTCTGCAGTGAGCCCATGTGCTCCACCTTGACCACTTTCTCCCACCAGCGATAGCCAGCTTTGCCCAGCTGTTCCCACTGCTGCAGCATGATCTTGTTGAAGCTGTTCTTGAGCACATTCGAGAGGCTGTCGCTATCTGCCAGCTGGGCATGCTCAGCTGACATTCTGCCATGAAAGTCCACATCCCCGGTCATGCGTAGATACAACTCGCGGATACCGGAGAGGCGTGCCACGCGGGCAGACTGCATGCTGGCTTCGCGCGGGGCACCCAGCAAATCGTCGGTGGCTGCCTGCAATTGATCTCGCTCAGAGCGCATTTCCTCGATCCTGCCAGCTCCCCGAATGCCATTGCGTCCCTGCAAAGCTGCCACCAGCTCACGCTGTGCCTGAATGGCCTGATCCAGTTCTTCCAGACCAAACGGGCGGCTCTCGAATTGTTTGCGCACCTGGATCTGCGCCGGTTCGGGCAGATTGCTTTCCTTTAATTTAAGTTCCAAAAGATTACTCTTGATTTGTTGCACCTCCAGCGAGAGTTGGCTTTCCACAGTGGTGCTTTCGGTTGTTTCACTTAGTTGGGCTGTTTCGTTTTGCATTTTTTCCTCCATTGGTTGAATTTGTTGTTGTAAGACCCGGTTGAACGCCCCACCTCTTGCCGGGCGATAGACCAGATCCAGACTGATGACTTTGATAATTTGCTTAACCACCTTGCTGCTGGCACTGAAGACGATATCGGCACTGAACCCCACCCGTGGGCGTGGCGATGGACTTCCCAGCCATTCTGCCCCAACCTGCTCCAGCAATTCCGCGCTGGGGCCGGACGGCTTGAGCTTCAATACCACCCCCTGGCAGCTTTCGTCATAGCGAGCGGCATATGCCACCCCTGCCAGATCGCGCAGGCTGCGGTGGGTCTTTGGTTGTTGGTGATCAATAAAGACCTCCACCCCTTCCCACAACCCCAGCGAGGCGCGCAGGGCTTCCTGGGTGAAGTGCCAGCCATTGCCAATACCGGCGGTGATGGCGGTCACTTCAAAAAACGCTTTCTGTGTGCTGTGTTCTTCCGCTTCAGCAGCCGTGGGCGTCCAATCCTGCAGCTGCACCCGCGTTCGAAATTGTTCTACTTCTTCTTTCATAGCTTCTCCTTTCCTCTTAAATGGTTGATTGGTTAATGCGCTGAAACCTCCTTTCCTGCTTACAAACTGGCTACCCCGCGTGGTTCAGCCTGTTCGGGGTCAATCACCTTGCTGGAGCTCCTTTTTCCCCCTCCGCCACTACCGACCTCCTGGCGCGCCGGATCATCCAGATCGATATCCGGGTCTGCCTGTGATTGCACCTCACCGGCAAAACGATAGACCATGCGCAGCAGTTCCTCGCGGTTGATCAACCCGCGGTCGAAGAGATCAAAGAAGGTGCGGCTGGCAGCCTGCGTAGCGATGGCCAGGGCGGCGTTATCGCGAGCACTCAAATCCGCGGTCTGCACCTGAATGCTGGCTTCGGGATCCACCTGCCTGTCCAGCATGGCTCTACGGCGCACGGCAATCACAGCCAGCTGGCGTAACATTTCACTGAAGAACAACTGCCTTTGCTCAAAATGCCGGAAGGTTGGCCCACCCGCTGCTTCGGCGGTGCTGCGCGTGGAGGATTCCGGTTCCGCCAGGAAGTGCAGTGGTACTCCGGCACCCGCGGCAATCATCTTCTTGATGCTCAAACCATCCGTGCTGGCTTCGTGACTCTCCAGTCGTGGGTGAATCACCTCCCACTGCTCCGATTCATCCGTCACCAGGATTGACCCCGGTGTGGGTGGTACCATGTTGAGAACAGACTGCCGGGCAGCCCGTTCGGCTTCACTCAAAAAACGCGACTTGACCACGAAGTAAAAGGCGTTGCGATAGCGGTTCAGGCGTGCCCTGTCCTCCAGCCAGATGGCGTAGCGGTTCAACCACACCAGCAAGGGTGCCAGATCGCTCTCCCCACGCACCGCGCCGGGAGGGCGGTTGATGGCGAAATGCACCATCACCGATTGGTCCGGGGAATCGCTGCGGCTGTCATATGCTGCCCAGTTGTGTTCCTCACCCAATCCGTCCAGTTGCTGGTGGTAAGCGAGTTCCTGTTGCAAATCATTCTCAGCCGTCTCAATGGTGCTGATCTGGGCTGCCGGTACTGCGCGCACGTAGGTCATCCCGGCAGCATCCGTGGAGAGTAAAAAGAACAGCTCTCCGGCTCGGGTCAATTCATCGCACCATTCATAGATGCGCAGGGCACACTGGTTGAGTTCGTGCTCCCACCAGTTTTTCAGAAATTGCTCGCTTCCCAGGTGATTGCAGGTAATGCGCACCCCACCCCCGACCACATACTGGCTGGTCAGACCCACGATCCGGCGTGCCAGCGGGTTGGAACGCCAGGCTTCCAGCGCTTCCTGCAAAATAGTTTGCTGATCGTAGGGCAAGCGGTCGCGCGATTCATACGGCGGCAGGTTGAAGGGCAAAGCCGGGATGGTCTCCAGCCGTTGGCGAAATTGCCGGGTAAAAAAATATTTTAATCGCTCAATCCAATACATGTTTTCTCCTCGTTGAACTTGCTAAACCTGAAATTTATATGCGCTTTCTGCTTCGCTTGTCGCTGAATTTAAAATCCATCTCCTGCAGGGGATCTTTGGCTGAGATGATGGTAGTGTGTTGTCCGCTCTGAATGCTTTGTGAGTCCAGCACAGCGCACAAGGCAGCTGAGATCAACCAATCGTCGTGCACTTCCCGCCCCCACTCATCCCGGGTGCCGGCTGGAACCTGCCAGCGCAACAGCCGTTCAGGACCAATCGAAATGCTGGACTTGCAGGCACGTATCTGCGCCAGAAACTGGCGTTGTTCCTCCGTGGCCTCTCGGTGATCCTGGATGCGTCCACTATCGATCAGCCCCAAAAAATCCCAACCCAGGCGGCTCTTGCTGGATGCTGTAAACTGAAACGGGGTCACACGCCCGGGTAAGGCACGTTGTAAGAATGAGGCGATCCCGGCGCCCACCCCACTGGCATCCACCACGAATTGTCTGGGGTTCCAAAGCCTGGCCAGCGCGAGCAACTGCTCAAACAGGCTGCTATGCCCAATCCCCTGCCAGGCTTTACGCTGGACAATCCGGTAATGGTTCTGGTGCAACCCCCAGGCTGTTAGCTGGCTGTGGATAGAGACAATAGTCAGGGCACTGAAATCACGCTGCGGGTTACTCATCACCCCGGCGTCACTTAGTCCCTGATCCTCACCGGCTACATCCAGGCAAAAGGCATAGATCTGCCCTGATTGTGGGGTGGTTTGCAATGCATGTTCGCCCTGCATCAAAGCCAATCGGCCATCATGGAAGAGCCTGCCGCCATTCTCCAGCAGCTCAGAGAAAAACTGGGTACGCACCATCGGATGATCGCGCCCGAGTATTGCGATCTGTTTTTGCACAAACTTGCCATAGGCTGGCACTTCACGGGCAACCTCATCAGCCGTCAACACAAATGCCCTGCGAATACCATCACCGGCTTCGATTTTCTGTGCGAGTCTCAACTCCCTGGCCAGCAGGGTATCCTCTGTCCAGGCGGTACCCCAGAAGACCCGCGTGGCGTTTGTGCTGGCAGCCATGGGAGCAATCTCCTTGTCGTACTTCTCCAGCGAGACATCCTGGGCCTCGTCCACCTGCAACAGCGTCGAGGCAGTCGCTCCTACAATATTGGCTTCGGGTGATCCGGAAAGGAAGGTGATACTTGCCTTTCCGATGCTGAAGCGATAGCCCGAATCCTTTTGCCACTCCTCCTGCAGTAAGGGGTGCCGGTTGAGCACACGTTGCAGCCTGCGCATGGCATTCTGGCTCTGTGGTTTCCAGGTCGGTGAGATTTTGACCAGTTCCCCACCAGTGTGGATGAATCGCATCAGGAAAAAGGCTTCTAACTGAGCCTGTAGTTCATTCTTACCACTCTGGCGGGGAAACATGACCACAAAGGAGTGACCGCAAGCACCCAACACAGAAGCGCTGATGGCATAGGCAACAGCCTGCTGGTATTCTCGCAAAGCAATCCCTCCCAGGGCAGCAAAACGACAGGGATCTGTCAGCGTGGATAGCATAAGTTTCTTGTCAATCGCCGTCAGCATCTTTTTCTTCCCTGACCGACATTGATTGATCAAGATCATGAATCAACCGCAATACTGCCTTACGGAATTTATCCTTGCCATCTTCTGCTCCGCTCCATTTTTTACGGATTTCAATCAAACGTCCCAAACGTGCGCCAGCTTTTCCGATAATCTCAAGCGATTGACCATACTGATCTAATTTACATTCTCCTTTTTCAACCAGTTCGTGATATTTCCAGATTGCCTGGCGTAAGAGTGCGATGATTTCGTCCAGATCCGATTCAGTCGTTGGAAAGTCTTCTCCCTCGAGCATGGGATTGGCGTCCACCTCCGCGATGGTCTCATGAGGGCATGGTCGCGCAACTGATTTTTTCGCCATACAAATCCTTTCTGATGTTAGAAATATTGTTCTAATTTCATTCAAAGTATGACGGAAAATAATCATTCTGGCAACCTGCCTAAATGTGCATGTTTTTAAGCAAATTTGGCATATTTTGGCAGGTTTTTGGCATATTTGACAGATTTTGTCTGAATATTTGCATGGTTTTTCAATTCTTTTCACCCCAAAAAACCTGTGACAACATTCCTATCTTCTCCAAAATCCGATATAATTAATGTCCTTGTCAGACAAATTAACAATTGAATAGGTTCTACTTAAATCAAGCGATTAACCGCGGGTGTTTGTAGGATTTGGGTTGCTCTGCAACCCAAATCCTACAAACACCTACTCCCTCGTTTTGGAATTGAGTAGTAATCAAAGATAAAAAATGGAGGAAATTCTTAATATGGAGGGAACTATGACTGCCCTTACAGTACTATCAGAAACAGGTGCTGATCGAGCAGCCTTGCCACTTTTATGGTGGTTGGGACCTATCACCGCTATTGTGGCACTATTTTTTGCCGTTCTGTTTTACAAACAGATGATGCAAAAGTCGGAAGGCACCGACAAAATGAAGTTTATCGCCCAGGCTGTACGCGAAGGCGCTATGGCTTATCTTTCACGTCAATACCGCGTGGTCGGGATTGTGTTCGCCATTTTATTCGTCATCTTTCTGGTGCTATCATTTTTTAAGCTCCAGAACCCCATCGTACCGTTTGCTTTCCTCACCGGCGGGTTATTCTCCGGTCTGTGCGGCTTTTTTGGCATGAAGACCGCCACCAATGCCTCTGCCCGCGCTGCTCATGCTGCCAGTAAAAGTCTGAATTCAGGTCTTCAGGTTGCCTTAAGGGCAGGCGCTGTCATGGGTCTGGTCGTGGTGGGTTTTGCCTTACTGGATATCACGCTCTGGTTCCTCCTGCTCTATTTTGGATTCCCGGTGCTCTTCCCCGCGAATTTCATCAGTGTCACGGCTAACCCCTTACCACAGATCACCGCCATTATGCTCAGCTTTGGGATGGGCGCTTCCACACAGGCACTCTTCGCACGTGTGGGGGGTGGCATCTACACCAAAGCCGCCGATGTGGGAGCTGATCTGGTGGGCAAAGTAGAAGCCAACATCCCGGAAGATGATCCCCGCAACCCGGCCACCATCGCGGACAATGTGGGTGACAATGTCGGTGATGTGGCTGGCATGGGTGCTGACCTGTACGAATCCTATGCAGGTTCTATCCTGGCAACCTCAGCGCTGGGTGTGGCAGCGGTCACGCTGGCTGGTAGTGGTTTAGTTCCAGGTAAATCTCCCCTGGAGACCGGTTTGATGTACATCACTGCACCGATTGTGCTGGCAGCGCTTGGCATCATCCTTTCCATTATTGCTATCTACCTGGTACGTACCCGCGATGATGCCGATCAGAGTCAATTAATCGCCTCACTCAGCCGTGGATTGAACCTCAGTTCGCTTGGGATCGCAGTGCTCTCCCTTCCATTACTGTATTTTCTGGGATTGCCCAATTTTCTCGCAGTCTGGATCTGCGTCCTGGCTGGTCTGGCTGTCGGCTTGATCATTGGTAAATCCACAGAATATTACACTTCGCATGCTTTCAAACCCACCCAGGATATTGCTGAACAGGCCGATACCAGCTCTGCCACGGCCTTGATCGAGGGTATGGCAGTCGGTATGGAATCAGGTGGCATCCCGGTCGCGGCGGTTGTCATCGGCATTATGGTCAGCTATTATGTGGCAGGCGGGGTCGATAACCTGCTCATGGGTCTTTTCGGGGTTGGTATCGCTGCTGTAGGCATGCTCTCCACCCTGGGATTCACCCTGGCGACTGATGCCTACGGTCCGATTGCGGACAACGCCGGCGGAAATGCCGAGATGGCAGGGCTGGATCGCAGTGTGCGTCTGCGCACCGATGAACTCGATGCGGTCGGCAACACCACTGCTGCCATCGGCAAAGGCTTTGCGATTGGTTCAGCTGCGCTTACATCCATGGCTCTTTTGGCTGCCTATCTGGAGGAGATTCGCCTAGTGCTCTCCGAACTGCGCCATGTCGATTCATTGCTGGTACGGGGTGAGTGGATCCCGGTTATGAAAATGACCATGGACAACTTCATGGATTTTTACAATGTCTCCCTTTTAAATCCAGCTGTACTGGCTGGGCTTTTCACCGGTGCTGCCACCGCCTTCTTCTTCTCCGCTATGACCATGCGCGCGGTCGGACGGGCTGCTACCGGCATGGTGGAGGAAGTTCGTCGTCAATTCCGTGAGATCGAGGGCATCCTTGAAGGCACCGGCCGCCCGGATTATGCCCGTTGTGTCGCGATCAGTACCGCCGCTGCCCAGCGTGAGATGATCGCACCGGCCATGGTTGCCATCATTGTTCCGGTGGCAGTCGGTATTGTATTCGGTATCGCTGGTGTGCTCGGCTTACTGGCAGGTGCCCTCATCACCGGTCTCTCGCTGGCTATTACCATGTCGAATGCCGGTGGTGCCTGGGACAACGCCAAGAAATACATCGAGGTCGGCAAGTTCGGCGGCAAAGGCTCCCCCGCCCACAAAGCGGCTGTGATTGGCGATACCGTTGGTGATCCCTTCAAAGACACCGCAGGTCCTTCGCTGAATATCCTGATCAAACTGATGACCATGGTTTCGGTCGTCTTCGCCGGTCTGGTGGTCGCTTTTGGGAATGGCCAGGGCTTGATCTTTATGTTGTTGCATTAGCTATGTAAAAAGATCTGGTTTTTACCTTTATCATAAGTGGAACCTGTTATCCGTTTATAATTGAGGAATCCCAATCGTTTCGAATCGAGATATACATGCAGGAATTTACCTATAAACAAAATCAATGGACTGGTGCTCCATAAGGTGTCAAGTTTTTCCTGGGCAACCTGTGGCGTTAATAGTGCCGTCAACACTGCAGCCACAAATGGATCTGCCAGATTATTAATCACAAAAGATAAGAATTACCTGTTACGAAAAATATTGAAGTACCTCGTCTGGAACAGGAAGGTCAGCTAAAAACGCAAGGTTGGGAGTTCATCGTCACCCCGTGGTATGAATCGGAATTTGATCCCAGAGAGATTATCGGTAATGGTCCTTTTGCTGCAGATATTTGCTATCCTGGTGCCATCGACTTAACTGCCGAAATTTCCCAATTGCGATCAAATTTATTGCCTGCAGAACAAGCCCGGTTTAAAGAACTGGGTGGCTTGTGCGCAGCAGCCATGTCAAGGACAATGACTGCAATTGAACCAGGCATGACCGAATTTGAGATCGCTTCGATTTTGTCTTCTGAAACAGGAAAGCAGGGAATAATTGCAATCGTTAATCTGGTTGCAACCGATGAAAGGATCTTTAAGTATCGTCATCCGCTGCCTACTGAAAAACAACTTGAAAGATACATCATGTTGGTACTGTGCGGAAGAAAATGGTGCTTGGTATGTTCTCTCACCCGATTAATTCATCTTGGAAAAATTCCTGTTGAAATACAAAATAAATTAACGTCTGTGGCGAAAATAGATACAGAATTCATTAAAAACACCAGACCAGGAAAAACAATCGGTGAAGTCTTCTCAATGGCAAGAGAAGCATATCAAAAAGAAGGATATCCAGATGAGTGACAATTTCATCACCAGGGTGGCATTACGGGATATGAGCCACGCGAATCCATTGCTGGTCTGCAATCAAAACAAATGATTCAGGTAGGGCAATTCTACGCCTGGAATCCATCCATCAGCGGCGTAAAATCGGAAGATACCATTTTCGTTGGGGAAACTGAAAATGAAGTGATCACAAAAATTAAGGATTGGCCGACAATCGATGTTTCTGCGGAGGGTAACGATTTTCAACGCCCAGCCATTCTACAGAAATAGGATTTGAAAATAAAATATTCTCTCATTCAGATTTTCCTCTGAACATCTTGTTCAAACCATAAAGTAATCAGAATTTTTTCCGTAAGTTTATGGACAGGGACTTACTATTTCAAGCCACTCAATACCAGAGTTCTCAAGGTCGTTGTTATATTGATTCGCCAGCCAGGTACAGCGCTGATCATTTCGGATTGCGCCAATTTTTGAAACTCCTCGATTCACCCACTGGCAATCACTACTGACTTCATAGCGTCTCATAAAGCCATACTCCTTCACATCACCCGGTGCAGAAGCTCCAAAACCATCCCATCTTTCGCCTGTCCAGCCAATCCCTGCATCTCTGGCATACGAAAATTGTAAATAATAGATATTCACCATTTCACTGGCATCGTTGGTAATTTTTATCTTCCCTGAACAATCATGGCTACAGGGGGAGGTATCAGAAAAATCAACTATTTTAGGCCCTTCCATTTCATACGTCAGATAACGGGTCATATCACATTCTTCCAGACTTAGATTTTCCTGAACCTCTTTTTTCTCTTCCTCCGCTTCAGTAGATTCTGATAAGGTGATCTTTACCCACTTAAACCCCGTCCAATCAAGAGAGCCATCATCAGATTTGGTTTTTATGTAGAAACCATAATAATTCTCTCCCTGGTTCAAAGTAAGATAGGTTGTTTCACCAATATTTGTTGCGGCAATCAGGGTGGGTGTCTGATAATCTGATGCAGTTTGCCAGATCGTCACTTCACCCGGGATATTGATCTGATCAACAAACACATCTACGACTGCATTATTCGTCTCATATTCCCTTTCAACAGCAATCGCAGGCATCTTCTGAAATGAGCTGTCCCTGTCGACGATATTGATGCGAAAATGTGGAAATGGATCAGATGAAAGTGAACCATTTTCCACCTGCGACCATAAATCAGCGATCAATTCCCAATTTACAATATCTTTTGGTGGAATGTAGTAAATATGGCTGAATGCGATTGGGGCACCATCCGTCCTCAATCCTGATTGATAGATCTGAAACGAGGATGAGGTCAAATCAAAATCCAAAGTTCTGGTGCCATCTTTTGGATAATTTGGATCGGATACATAAAATGTACTGCCTATTTTTTGATAGGCAATAATGGCATGTCCTTCTCCGCCTTCTCCATCCGTCATAACGATCAATTGAGGTTTTCCTGTTATTAGCATCAGATAAGCAACTGTGAAATATGTCCTCAATGGATTGCTTTTTTCAAAATTTGCCCAATATGTCACATCCGGGTTACCTTCGATCCAGGCATAACTTTGCACAATACTGCTTAGTTTATACACCATAACATCATCCTCCCATAAATCAGGTGTATCAAAAAACGCAGTATTGTATCCATCGTAAGCATCGTACAATGCATTGTCGTTGAATGTTTCATGGTAATAAAGATTTGCCAGGGATTGACCAGCGCAATGTCCATGCGGTGTAAACCATGAGCCCTGATTCGGAAATTTAAAATTACTCTTCCCAAACACAAAGGATGTATTGATATCCTCATAAAGCGCTATTTCCCTGACCATTGCGAAGATAAATTTGGAAAATCTTTTTGAAATAAAGGTAAGCGAATCAGACGATTCTCCAACAACTGGGAGGCCTTCCAACTGATTCGTTTCAGGATCAATATGAAATGGTAAGGCGAAATAACCTTCTGGTACTTTCAAAGGCACTGTGATTTCCAAGAAATCCTCCGGGGTGACATCCTGAAGATCAATATCAATCAACGGGGTGATTGGTTCGAAATATTCTCCATATGGATGGCTTTTCACTTCTTGATAACTGATGTTAATTTCCGAAGGTTCAGTGAGCGCATTCTGTGGCGCATAAATACGCATACCATCCAGAGGATCGCCAGGAATATCCACGGTTACCCCCTCCCCAGCCGAGAGAACCCCATCCAAAACCTCCTTCACTTCGCCAAGTTTCATTTGGGAAGCGGTTGATGCGTTTTCAGACGTTACCGTTCTGGTTGGCAAGTTGCACCCAAAGGTGATACTCAACAAAAGAACACAAATTATAGAAAGTTTGATGGTTTGAGAATTGATTTTCATTTTCCCCCTCCAGGCAAGACGGTGAAAAGGATGGCAAGCACAATTAACTTGTCTTCATTATACAGAATAATCGCTGGAGTGAGAAATTTCTGAATTTAATTTTTACTTAGAGCAACTTTTTTAGTCACCCAGGAGCGATACAAAAACAAAATACGCAACATAAAGGGAGCATAAAGTAATCGTGTCCACAGATAATTCAAGCCGGTTTGATACTCAAATTCAATTCGATCCTGCACTTCAGTGACAACGTCTGCGAGCGCTGTGAAGGTATGCGTGTGTCGCCAATGCAACATTGGACCTTTTTCCTGGACATTGGTAAACCCATGCAGTCGATCAACATTTACATGTCGGGCTGTCCAGCGCACCGGGAAAGGTCCAAACCACATCGTAAATTCGGTGATCGATCCTTCCCCCAGCGGTTCAAGATGATGGATCTGCACAACAACCGGAAAGGGTGTCAGGCGTTTGAGGGCAGTGGTACTGCTATGAAAATCCGCCACCGCCTGAATAGGGGCTTTCACCTGAAATGTGTTTTTAAAAATCTTCATACTTTGCTTCCTTTTCTCTTTTAATTTTCACTCATAAGCTCATCCTCATCAAAGGTTTGTATAATTTTTGTACATTCTTTTTTTAACTTTCAGCTTTGAGCCTTGAGCTTTCAGCTTTCCGGTAAAATAAACCCATGAACACAGATTCATTCTGGAATTTCTACTGGGAAACCCGCTTGCAATACCTGCAGGGACAAGGCAAAGGCGAAGTGATTTTACAGGCATCTCGTTTCATTCGGGATGCCATTACCCCTGCAAGGATCCTCGAAGCCGGCTGTGGTGAAGCGCAGATCATCGGTTCCCTGGTGGATGCGCATGGCAGCCCGTCTGGTGAACAGGCCAGCGTCGGGATCGATCGCGATCTGGCCGCCCTAGCAATCGCCCGGAAAAAATACCCATCCATCCGTTTTCTTGCCGGTGATTTCACCGTCACAGACTTGCTCCAGTCATTGGGAAAATTCGATCTTTTGTTGCTGGTCAACGCCCTGCACCACGTCTTCTCGGATGCCTATGATCCCACTCTGGGGGAGATTGACGTGCCAAAAGGGAAAGCCAATTTACTTACCAGTTTTACCAAACTGTCACAGGCGGTCAAAACAGGTGGATACGTGATCCTTTTCGATGGTCTCGAAGCGAACATCCCTCCCGATAAACCTGTTCAAATTCAATTTCAAACGCCCGATGCCTTGGAAAAATTCCAAACCTTTGCCCGGGAGTACAATCCCTTCCACATCCAATACCAACTGAATACAGATGACAGCATATCCCTCTCCATGCGCGATTTCACCCGCTACATCACCAAAATCATCTTCCTGGGCAAGCCACTCTGGGACCGTGAACGCCAGGAAAGCTACCAATACTTCAATGAAAGTGAAATGCGCGAGATGCTCACCCAGAATGGATTTGACGTTCAGGAATTTCAGCTCCTGAGCGTGGATTATGACCACTGGCTGCAGGAGGTTAGGATTTTCACCCCGGGTATTGATTTTCCGCCCGAACATGTCCTCATCACCGCCCAGAAAACGGGATGAGACCATCTGTAATTGTTTATAATCAGAGCAGTTCCCTTCTTTTCCACCAGTTTTATCCGGAGACCACCGCCCGGGAGCTGATCCGGATTCTGGAGGAGTGGATAAAAAGGAAGGGCGGGGAGAAATCTTTATAATAAGACCTGTGCTAAAATATATTATCTGTACATTATTTCACAACAATATGTAATTTTTTTCTCCTGAGGTTCCATCGCAAAACAAATCAAACCGCCTTTATTCTTTGGGGAAGAAGGAGTCCTTATGATTTCCAAAACTCACTTAATTCGGACTTTTATTTTGGTTGTTGTTTTATTTTTTTCTTTAGGTTGTTTTTCGATGTCCTATTTCGTCGATATGGATAACGATGCATCTGGAAATGGGATGATTTATCATTCTTTAACTTTTCCTGATATTGGAGAAAAAGGTGCATCCTCCTTTGATTCTTACATTGAAAGACCTTAACAACGAAGGCTGGGAAAAAATAGAAATCTCATCAGCAGGAAATGATCTGCTTCAATTAACCGCTGAATACAAAATTGATCCGGCATCTGGTCGTGGTTTTCCGGAATCTATGAAGAACTTTTCACTGAAGGTGGAAGAAGCTGAAAATGGTTACAAGTATTTCACTATGGATGGCGCCTATGATTACACCCAATTGAGTGAAATGTGGACCAACTTACAAAATGCTGATTCAGGATTTACAATTGATTTAGGGCAATATTTTGGGGGTGAGCAAAGTGTAATGACAAAAGAAGAAATCGATGCTTTTGTTCAACGCTTTGGATCACCAAAGGTTGAGTTTAAAATCAAATTACCTGGAAATACACCAGTAGAAGCGAAAGGAACCTGGCGCAATCTAGAAGATTATTTGAATGGAAAAACCGATGTAATTGAATTTGTTTGGACGCCGGATAAACGTCCAACCGGCACCTTACATGTCTCAAGACGTTGGGAACCAAAAACTGAAGTTTCTCAAGAAGATATACAAAATAATTTACAAAACTTATTCTACAATTATCAACAGGAAATTCCTATTGGCTGGAATATAAACATTTTAGAAATGCCTACTGGGGGATGGTTTAATAATCTTATATTTGCACATTTCAATAATGAAATCTACACTTGCGGCAGCTATCAAAATTATGTGATGGATTTTCTCGATCGCATCCGCACAAGCCCAGACACCAATGTTCGCAATATGCTAAATGGTCTCGATTACGGTCCCATCCAGACCAACGGAGGTGGACATGTTGCGGTGGTTGTCTATCCATCTGGAACTGATTGGTTGGAAACCGGAACAGTGTTTGACCCCTGGCCAACTCAAAAACCACAAATATATGATATCGATACCTGGTTTGTCTCCTTAGGATTATATGCTTACGGTGGTTATTATCCTGAGGTTAGCTTTGGAATGGAAAATGCTTATCCCCACCTTTCTGGGGGACTGTCATCCTATCCAGCACAAGCGGATCTCGATCGTCACCGGGCAGAACCCATCAAACAAATCCTGGTGATCAATTCCCCGTCACAGTCATGCTCAAAATGGAAGATGGTAGTCTGGTCGGTGTCGATCCGAATGGCAATGCAATCAATCAGACGCCTGTTGATGTGTCATTTTACTCCTTGCCAAAGGAAAATGGGGAACACTCCTGGTTCTTCTTGCTGCCTGATCAGGTAGCAGAGGTATATGTATATGGACAAAATGCGGGAATGGTCCACATGGCGTTGGTCTCCCAGGATAAAATACTAGGGTTCGAACCGCAGCAAATTCACTCAGGCGAATCTTTCACCTTTTCCATTCAACCCGATGCAACATTGTCGCGATTACAACTTGAAAGGGGTGAAACTGCTGAACCTTCTTTAATCAACCGAGAAAATTTCCTTAAGTGTGTCGGGGTCGAAAACTCGGACGAAAGCAACCTTGAGACGATTCCGCAAGACAACTCATTGGTACCTGAAACCTCATACGATGATGGTGACGCCAATACCAGATTATTAGGAGCAATATGCATAGGACTCTGCTGTTGTTTTGTGATCATTGTTGTTGTAGTTGTGACCATACTTGTTGTTCGAAAACATCGGTAAACAAAATTTTGATAAACTTAGACTTCTCCACATTTAATCAAGGTTAATATACTTCCTGTTGACACCATACCAAATCCCAAAAAATTGATGATGAGATTTCCAGGAATCATTTGAAGGACCATTAAGATCGGCAAACTGATTCCAACAAGAATTAATCCAACAGAAATCAGCATACATAATCTTGGATGCATAAATCTTCTAAAATCATATTTGTTTTGGGTGTATGAATTTTGAATGGAAAGTAGATTTTGTTTATTAACTAAAGCCGCCATACCAACCTCCTTACACATCTGGTTGTATATTTATCTTAGCGAATCTTTCGCTCGGAGTCACTAGCCAACTGGAGAGGATTTATTTGAAATTTGTAATTAATATTACTAATTCTCTGAAAATAATTGAATCTCCTTGTTGACAAATTTCTACCTATATCGTAAAATACCGATATAAGGAATCTCCAAAATGAAAAAATACCCTCTCTCACCTGACGATCAGCGTCTGGCTGCCATGCTCAAAGCCCTCGGTAACCCGATCCGTTTTCGTATCATGCACATCCTGGCCGAGAATAAACAGTGCATCACCGGTGATATCGTCGAATTAATTGATCTGGCGCAATCAACCGTCAGCCAGCATCTGAAAGTGTTGCGAGAAGCAGGTTTAATCAGCGGTGAAATTGAAGGTCCGGCAACCTGTTACTGTCTGAATGACGATGGAATCCGTTGGATGAAATCAAAAATTGAAAGCTGGCTGCCGGAATGTTGCCCAACACCCGAGCACAGACGATTTGTTGTCAATCATAAACATGGTTTTTCTGGATAGAAATTATTAATTGAATTTTTTTATTTCAATTCATCGTAAAATTACGATAAAGAAAGGTGTTATACAATGAAATCTACATCAAATGAGTATTTCAAAGAAGTGGCTGAACAATGGGATGATCTACGTAAAGGTTTTTTTCCGGATTATGGCTACCGTATGGTGCTGAGATCATCGAGCGTAATCATCATAATTACACCCTGAGAGTCAATCGCAACCTCACAGCCCCCATCACCAGCGAACTGCTCAAAAAGCTATCCATTACGGATTTGGCAATTGAGGAGCCAGCACTAGAAGCTGTAGTCGACCGGGTTTATCAGGAAGGTACCCTATGAATCATCGCGGAGGAATCGCATTAATCCGTAGTACCTGGTTATCCTGGATGCAATATCGCAGCTTTTTCTTCATTTTAGCCTTTGGGTGGATGGTACCCCCACTGGTGGCAATGTTCGTGTGGATGTCTGCTGCTGGTAAATGTATGCTTTGCAATTGATCAAAAGTTTTATGCGCGCTTCCTTACAACAGGATCTGGCTTATATTCTGATCCTGTTCAGCCAGATCGAGAACCTCAATGGCTGGAGCTTCAGTTCCACTCTGGGTGTCATGGCTGTCTACCTGATTATCAGTGCCATCCGGGGTCTGTTTATCGGTCCAAGCCTGGAGACCCTGGTGGGCTTGGGGCAGGAGATCTGGAATGGCAATTTCGATTTCAGTCTGATCCGTCCGGTCAACGTCCAGTTTCTGGTGACTTTCCGCATTTGGCGCTTTTTTGCTTTACTTGATCTCACCTTGGGATTAGGCGTACTTTTTTTATGCCGTATCACAAAGCCCTGGCCCACTCACCTGGCTAAACTGGTTTTTATTCGCTATCACACTGGCTGCAGGTACGTTGATCACCTATGCTTTACTGCTTGGTTTGAGTGCTCTCGCTTTTTGGAGTCCCGGTTTTCTGATCACCTGGGTTTTTGATGCATTGTTCCAACTTGCGCGTTACCCCATTGGTATTTATCCTCCATTTATTCGCATTCTGCTTACCTGGATTATTCCAATTGGATTAATAACAACAATACCAGCTCAGGCACTCAGCGGCCAGATCGGGGTTAGCATGGTACTCACCAGTCTGGGTGTAGCTGGTTTGTTGCTGATCGCTGCTTCCTGGTTATTCCGATCTGGAATCCAGCACTATCATAGTGCTTCCAGTTAGATGTATCGCTTTCGTTTCAGTCTGGAAATCCAGGTTGATATGTCGAATTGGTCAAACTCTACACTAATTAACCAGGCATTTTAGGGGCAGCTCATCATATTTATGGCAAATTCCCATTTTGTCCATCCATTATGGTTTCAGCAGCCTGATAGGAACCTAGCAATTTAACAAAAGATGCCTGGCGCAAGATACCCATCAAAGCAGCTTCCGTTTCAATATCCTGTGCATGTCCTTCAAAATCAAGATAAAAAAGATATTGCCAGGGTTTATTAAGCCGCGGCCGTGATTCTATTTTTGTGAGGTTGATATTGCGTCGTGCAAATTCTCCCAGGCAATTATATAACACACCCGGAGCATGCGGTGTTGCAAACACAATTGAGGTTTTGTTTTTTTCTGCACGTGGTGGTTTCAGGTAGGAAAGCAAAAAGAAACGTGTAAAATTAAAGCTGAAATCTTCTATCCCCTGATCAATGACCTTTAGCCCGTATAATTGAGCAGCAAACACAGATGCGATCACTGCCACACCAGATTCCGGAGATTGAGCCAGATCTCGCGCACTGCCAGCGGTGTCAAAGTGTGCGACGGCATTGTATCCATGCCGCCGCAGGTAGTTCTGACACTGTGAAAGCGCTTGTGGATGGGATCGTACCGTGTGGATCTCCTGTGGATCACTTTCTGGAAGAGTCATCAGGGTATGGCGGACACGCAGAATAATCTCAGCATATATACTCAAATCATGTTCAGCCAGCAACTCATAGCTTTGATTCACTGATCCAGCAACTGCATTTTCTACCGGTAAAATAGCATAATCAGCTTGATCGGCTTCCACACTGATAAACAAATCCCTGAATGATGGGCATGGAATGGTCTCTATTTCTTCCCCAAAATATTGGTGGATGGCTTCTTGAGAATAAGCACCATTTATTCCTTGAAAAACAACGCGGTTCATGTGTACTCCTTACCGTGGAAAATAAAAACGTGAAGCCTTGCGTGCTTCACGTTGATTGATCTGGATCAGCGTTTTTAGCGCTATGAACTGTTATCAACCATAAAGCACCCTTTCTTGTAAAAGGGCAAAAAACAAAAATGTGTTGGCAGGGTAGGTTGAGTTGAATGCTTTCATCAGATGTGTGTCATCTTACAGCATCTGTTGAGTTTAGTCAATAGGAAATTTAAAACCAATTTCATTTTGGGGTTGACATATTCTTTTTTCGCGTTACAATATTTGAAAGGTTAACAATGATCAACATAATAAGCGCTTCAGTTTTCTCTTTTTATTTTTACGGCTCCCACAATCAGGACGCCGTTTGTAGCGCTTAATCAGGTTCAAGTAGTTTTTCAATCTAGCGCGAGGTAACGGCCTCGCGCTTTTTGCTTAAAAGGAGTGCTATGCCAGTAAGAGGAATAAGAGGAGCGATCACAGCAGCTGAAAATACTGAAAGTTCCATTTTAACTGCTACCATGACGCTGTTGAGAGAAATGATTGCCAGGAATGCCGGTTTGGAAGCCAGCGATCTGGCAAGTGCCTGGTTTACCGTAACCCCTGATTTGGACACTGCCTACCCGGCAAAAGCCACCCGACAATTTGGTTGGCAACTGGTACCTATGATGTGCTCAACGGAAATTCCTGTTCCGGATGGTTTACCACACTGCATCCGGGTCTTGCTGCACTGGAACACATCCAGAAACCAGGATGAGATTTCCCATGTTTATATAGGTGAGGCTGCGCACCTGAGACCAGATTTATCCAGCTAACTTTTAATGGTGAAAGAGGTGTTGTTGTGATGATAGTAATGAAAAGTGAATGTTCACAAAAAGATATTGACGAAGTGGTTGATGTAATTAAACGCTGGGGATTGGATACTCATCTTTCTCAAGGGGAAGAACACACCGTAATTGGTGTTGTCGGTGATACCCGCAAGGTAAAACAAGAGTATTTTTTTCATTTTGAAAGCATTGAACGCATTGTCCCCATATCTCGACCTTATAAAATTGCTTCCCGTGAATTTATTCCCAGGAGCTCTTCCTTCTCCCTGGACGGTGTTGAGATGGGAGCAGAAGGGGTGGTGCTGATTGCTGGACCCTGTTCAGTGGAAAGCCGTTCCCAGATCCTTGAGACCGCTCAGGCAGTTCTCGAAGCCGGTGGACATGCATTACGGGGCGGTGCCTTCAAGCCGCGCACTTCACCTTATTCTTTTCAAGGAATGGGTGAAGAAGGGTTGCAATACCTGGCAGAAGCTCGCGAGAAAACCGGATTGCCGATCGTGACTGAGGTTATGTCGCCTGAACAGATACCGCTGATTTGCCAGTACGCCGATGTTTTGCAAATTGGTGCCCGTAATATGCAAAATTACACCCTATTACACGCTGTTGGGGCTTCTCAACACCCAGTCCTGATCAAACGCGGTATGTCCGCCACGGTTGAAGAATTGTTGATGGCCGCAGAATATATACTCTCCCATGGCAATCGCAGAGTAATCTTGTGTGAACGTGGGATTCGTACATTCGAAAATTCCACCCGTAACACAACTGACATTAACGCCATCCCGGTATTAAAAGAATTGACTCACCTGCCAGTAATACTTGATCCCAGTCACAGCACTGGCAATTGGAAATATGTTACCGCTATCGCACGCGCTGGAATCGCCGCCGGTGCGGATGGTTTGATCGTGGAAGTTCACCCCCACCCACAGGAAGCTCTTTCGGATGGAGGTCAATCTCTCACGCCTGAGCGTTTTCAGACCATGATCCGGGAGGTACGTCAGATCAGTGAAGCTGTCGGACGAAGTCTGGCACCTTCAAAAGCTGGGAACCAATAATGCACTTCGATGATTCTCTGCGCCAACAAAAGATTGCCATTCTGGGATTAGGATTGATGGGCGGCTCTTTAGCGTTGGCATTACACGGCAAATGCGCGAAACTATTGGGGATCGACCATGACCCTCAAATTGTTTCACAGTCATTGGCACAAGGAGTTGTTGACCAGGCAAGTGTGAGTCCAAATGCAATTCTGCCACAAGCAGATGTGATCATTCTCGCCGTACCAGTCAAGGCAATTGTCCAAATTATCCCGCAGCTTCCCGTTTGGATTCCAGAAGGTGCTCTGGTAATGGATCTGGGTTCCACCAAATCACAAATATGCAAAACTTTAGAGACATTACCAGAGCAATTCTCTGCCATCGGTGGGCATCCAATGTGTGGAAAAGAAGTGTCGACGCTGGAAAACGCTGAAGCCAGCCTATTTCAAAATAGCCCTTTCGTTTTGGTTCAATGTGCCAACACTTATCCAACCAGTCAGACTTTTGCAGAGCAACTGGTGCAGGCTATAGGTGCAAAACCTGTATGGTTGGATGCTGCAACCCACGATCTATGGGTTGCATTTACAAGCCATTCCCCCTATTTGGTCGCCAATGCATTGGCTTCCTCAACCCTCCTGGATGCTACCCCGCTGGCATCCAGTGGCTGGCGAAGTACAACCCGCCTGGCAGGTTCATCCCTGCAAATGATGCATGATATATTAAGCACGAATACAGATCATGTTCTTACAGCAATTGATCAATTCTCGGAACACCTTGCACAAATCCGGTATTTGTTAGCTTCCCAAAACCTGAAAGAGTTAGAAGTGCTCTTAAATAACGGTCGGAGCAATTATTTAACCATTAGTAAGCATGGAGACGCACCATGAATCGATTGATTCCACCTTCAAAGCGATTAATAGCACAATTCTCGCCCACTGCTGCTTTCAATATCCCAGGCGATAAATCGCTTTCGCATCGTGCAGCTTTGTTTTCAGCACTGGCTGAAGGTGAAAGCATGATCAGTAATTTCCTCGATTCAGGCGTGACCCACGTGATGTTAACCGCCCTCTCCGCTCTGGATATTGAATGGACATTAGATGCAAATACCCTGGTTGTCCATGGCAAAGGGTTGAACGGATTCACAACGCCAGCTGAACCTTTATATTGCGGTCATTCCGCTACCACAATCCGTTTGTTGGCAGGCGCTGTAGCTGCCTCCGGGATTGGGGTAACTCTGGACGGTAGTCCAGGGCTTCGTAAACGACCAATGGACAGAATTATTGACCCCTTACGAAAATTAGGCGTAGAAATATCAGCGTCCAACACAGGGACTGCTCCCCTGGTACTAACAGCACGCGATCCGCGAAAAGGGTTGCTGGGGGGTACTATTCAGCTTTCACAGGCAAGCGCTCAGGTAAAGACCTGTGTGTTGTTGGCTGGTCTGGCTGCTCAATCTGATCTCATCATCCACGAACCTGGTCCATCACGTGATCATAGTGAACGGATGTTGAAATCCATGGGTGTGCCATTACAAATCAATGGCTTGACCATTCGCATGCCCCAATTTTCAACACCACTACAACCACTCTCATTGCGCCTGCCAGGTGATATATCTGCAGCTGCATTTTTGATTGTCGCGGCCATAATCACCCCGGAATCAAATTTTATTTTTGAAGAAGTTGGCTTAAATCCTACACGTACCGGATTATTGGATGTTCTCACTGCCATGGGAGCAAATCTGGACATGCAGGTTACTTCTCAAATTGCAGGTGAATTAACCGGTAGAATCATTGCCCGTAGCAGTAAGTTAAACGGCATTACCGTGTCTGGTGACCTGGTAGTGCGTATGATTGATGAATTTCCAATATTTGCAGTAGCCGCAGCCTGTGCTGAGGGAGAGACAGTGGTGAAAGATGCCGGCGAGTTGCGTTATAAAGAATCAGATCGAATCAAAGCTTTATGCCAGCAATTGCAGAAAATTGGAATAAAGATCAGAGAAACACAGGATGGATTTATCATCCAGGGAAACCAACACATCCCTGGAGGAACCGCACAAAGCTGTGGTGATCATCGTCTGGCAATGTCTCTTGCAGTCGCTGGATTGGCATCTAAACACGGTGTCTCGGTTGAAGGTGCCAATATCATCAACCAATCCTTCCCAGCTTTTTTCGATCTGCTGCAACACACAGGAACATCCCTATGAAAAAAAGAAAAATTTGGCGATTAGGATTGATCGGTTATCCGTTAGATCATAGTTATTCACCGCTTTTACATCAAACCGCTCTGGTGGACGCTGGATTAACTGGTACTTACACATTATATTCATTGCCAGACCCACAGCAAATCGCACCACTTCTCGAAAAACTACGCACTGGTGAATTGGATGGATTGAATGTTACCATTCCTTATAAAAAAGAGGTTACGCGCTACCTGGATGGGTTAACCACCTCCGCTCACGCAATCGGTGCGGTCAACACTATTTTTTGGAAAGGCGGGATGTTGATCGGAGATAACACCGATGCCCCTGGATTCGGGCAGGATCTGGAACACAGTTTCAGAGGATATAGCCATTCCGGTAACCATGCGCTTGTGTTGGGTGCTGGCGGTGCTGCCTGCTCGGTAGTGTATGCATTGCTCATCCAGGGTTGGGCGGTAACCTTAGCCGCCAGAAGGGTTTCCCAGGCAATGCTACTGTCCGAGAGCTTCAATTACCCCAATCTTCACACCACACATTGGGAAGCAGTATCCAATCCATCATTCTTAAAGAAATTTTCCTTGCTGGTGAACACCACACCTGTTGGGATGGCACCTCTTATTGATCAAAACCCGCTTGCGGCTGATATCACTTTACCTGCTGGTATGCTGGTCTATGACCTGATCTATAATCCCCAAAAAACCCGCTTGCTGCAATTGGCAGAGAAAAACAACGCAAAGGCTATTAATGGATTGGGAATGTTACTGCAACAGGCAGTTTTATCTTTTGAAATCTGGACAGGCAAAAAGGTGTCTGTAGAAAAAATGCGGCAAGTTTTGGAAAAAAAACTGGAATCGGAGGAAGAACGATGACTCTTCGCTTTTTAACCGCCGGGGAATCACACGGGCTCCAAATGACTGCCATCGTCGATGGTCTCCCAGCAGGTATACCGGTGGACGTTGAACAAATCAATGTTGACCTTGCTCGCCGCCAAAAATCGTTAGGCGCTGGCGGCAGGATGCGCATTGAAAACGATCAGGTGGTAATTAGTTCTGGTGTGATGGCAGGTAAAACAATCGGAGCGCCGGTAACCCTTGTGGTTGAGAACCGCGACCATACCCGCTGGACAGGCAAAGAAATAAAAAGCTTTACCACTCCGCGTCCTGGACATGCCGACTTGAGTGGATTGATAAAGTATGGCATGCAGGATATTCGTCCGGTGTTGGAACGCGCATCTGCACGTGAAACTGTTTCAAGAGTAGCGGTCGGTGCTCTCTGCCGCCAGTTTCTTGCTCAGTTTGGAATTCAAATTGGCGGATATGTAAGTGCCATCGGCACCATTCAGGCAGACTTGAGTGAACTATCTTTTGAAGAACGTATCCGCATTGCACGCAACACGACCAGTGGGTGCCCGCACCCGGATGCCGATGCAGCCATGCAGGCTGCCATCGAGTCAATCATGCACCAAGGCGATACCTTGGGCGGGGTGATTGAGGTTATTGCTTTGGGTGTGCCACCCGGGTTGGGATCGTATGTTCAATATGACCGCCGTTTGGATGCCCGGCTGGCTTCAGCAATGTTGAGCGTGCAGGCGATGAAAGCGGTTGAAATTGGCGATGCCTTTACCAATGCGGCTCTTCGAGGTAGCCAGGTGCATGACCCAATTAATCTGGTAGGAGATCAGATTCTACGCCTCAGTAACCGTGATGGCGGACTAGAAGGCGGAGTGACCACCGGACAACCGCTTTTGTTAAGGGTGGCGATGAAACCTATCGCCACAACCTTAATCCCCCAGCGCACGGTGGATCTCTCCAGCGCACAAGAGACAGAAACTATCTATGAGCGTTCTGATTTCTGTCCTGTACCCCGCGCTGTCGTGATCCTTGAAGCGATGGCTGCCATCGTGTTAGCGGATGCGCTGATTGAAAAGTTGGGCGGCGATTCGATTGCTGAAATGGAACCACGTTTTCAATTATTACGGCAAGCTCGTCTGGCTGACTTGCAACTGAAACAGCAAACTTATACCTGGTGGGAAGTCTAAAGATGGGAAATTCGCTTATTTTTCTCTACGGGCCACCTGGTAGTGGTAAATCCAGTCTCGGGCTTGCACTGGCACAGCAGCTAAACCGTGTTTTCATTGACTTGGACGAGCGTATTGAAACATTCGTTGGGTGCAGTATCATCGATATTTTTAATATCCAGGGAGAAGCAGCTTTCCGAGCCATTGAAAAGTCAGTATTAAAAACAGTCATTCAGGAATCCTCCCATGCGGTGATTGCTCTTGGGGGTGGTGCTTTATTGACAGAGGAAAACCGCATAACTGTCCAGGCAGCTGGCAAGGTTTTGTGTTTAACCGCCAGTTACGAAACCTTGCTGTCACGTCTGAGCGTGGCTAAACAGAAACGACCTTTGTTGGTGGACACTCCAGAAGAATCGTTAAGAACCCTGTTAAAGACTCGCCATCAGCATTACCAATCCTTTACACCTTTAAAGATAGATGGACTCGACCATAGCCAGCTGCTTGAGAATGCCCAACGCCACTTGGGATTATTTCACGTAAGCGGGATGGGCACCGGTTATGATATCCTGATCTCCCCGGGTCTATTGCACCAGGTTGGAGAAATTTGTCTTGAGAAAGATTTAAAAGGTCCAATCGTGGTGGTCAGTGATACCAATGTAGCTGCCCATTATCGTGAATTGCTACTGGATGGCTTGCATCGATCTGGATATCAAACCAGTTTCGTTGAACTGCCACCTGGCGAGCAGTATAAAAACATCGATACGCTGCAATCCCTTTGGCAGGCATTTCTGGAAGTCGGACTGGAACGCAATAGCACTGTGCTGGCATTAGGCGGAGGTGTGATCAGTGATCTGGCGGGTTTTGCGGCAGCAACCTTTAAACGTGGTGTATCCTGGATTGTTTGCCCAACCACCTTGCTGGCTATGGTAGATGCCGGGCTGGGTGGTAAAACCGGGATAGACTTACCACAGGGAAAAAATCTGATTGGTGCTTTTCATGCCCCACAATTAGTAATCGTTGATCCTGATTGTCTGGACACTTTACCCGATGAAGAAGTCCGCAATGGCATGGGGGAAGTCATCAAACACGGTATAATTGACGACCCCGCCTTATTTAACCTGTGCCGAGGGAACTGGCAGGAACAATTAACAAAAATCGTAATAGCTGCCATGGCTGTCAAGATTAACATCATTTGTCAGGACCCATTGGAAAAAGACCGCCGTGCAGTCCTTAACCTGGGTCATACGGTCGGGCATGCACTTGAGGTGGCTTCGGGTTTCCAATTAAAGCATGGGGAGGCAATTGGCGTGGGATTACTTGCTGAAACCAAAATTGCTGAACAGATCGGGGTGGCATATACACAAGAATTGTCTGCTTCGATTTGCGAAGTGCTCTTTCATATTGGCCTGCCAACCCGTATTCCAGCAGAAATTGATCTGGATGAGGTCATACAGCTTATCCAGCAAGATAAAAAACGTGCTGGAGGTGTGGTGCGGTTTGCCTTACCTCTGGAAATTGGAAAAGCCGAGATTGGATACCAGGTTGATCCATCTCTGGTACACAAGGTGCTGACACAATTGCAAACTAAACACATTTTAAAGGAGAAAGGAATCCGATGAAGAATAATATCCTGGTGTTACACGGCGCCAATCTGAACATGTTGGGTAAACGCGAACCACATATTTACGGACACAAAACACTGGCACAAATTGATCAGGCAATACAGGATTCAGGCAGCCAGCTTGGGTTAACCGTGGACTGCCAGCAATTTAACAGTGAGGGAGAATTGGTGACAGCCTTACAAGAAGCGGAGGATTGGGCGAACGGGGTCTTGTTCAACCCGGGTGGATATACCCACACATCAGTGGTATTACGCGACACTGTTGCTGCGATTTCCATTCCTGTAATCGAGATTCATCTCTCAAATACACAGGCACGCGAGGATTTCCGCCGGCATTCTTTAATCGGCCCGGTTTGCAAGGGTAGCATTGCCGGTTTTGGCTGGTATTCATATATCCTCGGGCTACATGCTATCAAAGATATGCTGTGTTAAAGTCTTCTCGTGGATATTATTATACGAGAACTGCCTCAAGTTTTTTTCGCCTGCGAATATACCATTCATTAAAGATCAGCGCCGCTACAGCAATACCACCACCGATGATTAAATTAAACCAGCTGGCTCGCTCACCGAAAAATACAATCGAGACAATCACCGCCAGCGGAATTTTCAGATCATTAAAAATCGCCAATGTACCTGCATTCACCTTACGGGCACCTACATTCCACAGGAAGAAACTCAATCCTGAAGCGATGGCACCCAGATATAGGAGCACGATGATTTGTTGATTGCTGATCGAAAATGTTTCCCAGGGGGTAAAAGCCGCTGCAGATATTCCGGCTGTCAGGAAACCTCCCAGGTAGAGCAAACCAAACACCTTGAGATTATCAAACTTGCCAGCCGGTAAGGTGGTCATCACCTCACGGTAATACACCTGTCCAAAAGCAAAACCAAGGTTGGATATCTGCACGATCAGAAAACCGGTTAAAATGTCCGATTGGATCACCCCACCGCGACGTACAATCGCTGTGCCTATCACGGTCAGAACAGTCGCCAGCAGGCTAACCCAATGCATACGTCTGCGGAAGGCATCATTGATCAGTGTGACATAGATCGGTGTAAAGATGGTGAAAAGCGCCACCTCATATGCCTTCAGGTATTGGAAAGAATAATTATAGGCAATATACATTACGCCATACTGTATGGCACCAACAAGGATTAAAGCTCCAATTTGCCGCCGGGATAAGCCTTTGATGCGAATGAAAGGTAAGAACACCAGCAAAGCCACCAGAATTCTGGCTGCAGCAATAAAATTCGCATCTAACCCTGCCAAAGCATTTTTAATCAAACCAAAAGAAAAAGCCCAGATGATGGAGACAACCAATAAATAAACCATTTTTCACCTTATTAATCAGTAATGATCTCCATTATAAATGCTTTATCGAAGAATAGTAGTTCTTTAGGAAGAATCTCAGATCGATTAGTGAATTAAGTCATCACCTAACTGCCTGGAAAAAAAGTATGTCATCATTACAAAATAAGACTGTTGTTTGATTCGTTAAGGAAGGTTATTTTCTACTCGCTATATCATGCCCTTTGGGTACAGACTGCATGCTACAAGCTATGATTGACAATCAACCCCCTAGAAAAAGATCCTTTGCCCAGCGAGAATGCTTTGGTAATTCATCTGGCAGGCAAGTGAGATTTCTGTGTGGGGTGAGAAGCCACATTTTGAGCAATTGATATCAGCCCGATTCTTCAGGTAGCAACCCTGCGTGATGCTTCCATCCGGGTTGGCATTATCGATCAGACGATCATCGCACCGCCAGGTATTGCGTTTCAAAGCCTGCAATGCCGCTATGGAATTAAGTAACGGAAATCCCGTGTGTTTGAGCTGAATAATCTCTTCTAGCAACTTCTCACGTCTTTCAAAATCCAGAAACATCGCGTCCTGCTGGTTGTAAGGATAATAGAATTGCACCGTCATACCCCGAACTTTGTGTTGCAAAAACCGAATCAATTCTGGTATCTCGGCTGCATTGACCGCATTAATCGTGATGTGGGCAAACAAACGTGGATGCTGGCTTTTCTTGATATTTTCCATGATCCGGGAGAAGATTGGAGCACCACGCAAGGCATTATGGGTAGCTTCCAACCCGTCGATACTGACCCATAAGGTATTCACAGCCACATCCACGGGCAGGGTGCCATTGGTCGTCATGCCCACACTGAAGTATTTTTTCCTGGCAGCAGCCACCACATCATGAATGGAATATGCCCGGTCTTTCCAGAGCATTGGTTCTCCCCCCTCCAGCACCACCAGACGGTTGCCGCGCTGATAGAGACCTTCCAGAATATCCAGCACCTGCTCATATCGCAACTCCTCCGCCAGCATGCAATAAAATGGGCATTGCTGGCAGGACAGGTTGCAACGATAGGTTAACTTGAAGCTCGCCAACAGTGGATGGTTCCGCTGAAGCACATAATGGTAAAAAAGATAGGGATAGTGGTGTAAGGAACTGTACCAGGTCATGAAGTCACCTGATTAGATTGTACTGCAATTATCAATGGTCCTTCCTACTTATCCCTACGATCCGAGCTAAGATTTTTATGTTTACAAGATACACCATGATTTTTTCATCAAAACCAATCATACGAATCCCCTGGTATCGAAGATCAGATTTTTCCCTAAAATAGACCATCATGGTTATCCCCACTAATCATAGTTCATACATCATAGTCCATCATGTCAATCCCCTATAATCATAGTTCATACATCATAGTCCATCATCGTCATCCCCTATAATCATAGTTCATACATCATAGTCCATCATCGTCATCCCCTATAATCATATTTCAACCATCATAATCCATCATGTCAATCCCCTATAATCATAGTTCATACATCATACCATCATGCCAATCCCCCAAAATCATCGTTCAATTTTTTTCCCTTACTTCAACGATAGCACCTCCTGCAACAACACACCATTGATATACACCTCAACATCCTCAATCTGACCATCTTGCAGAATGGATGCCAAAATTTGTTCCTCGACCCTTGGGGTATCGCAAACGCCACCTAACATCAATTCTCCTTCCAGGTAGACTTTTGCTTTTCCTTCATGGGTCTCATACGACTGGATCTCGAGATCGGATTGGTGCAGCGCATTATACAAGCCGGATTCTCCAAAATAAGTCACATCCAGGTTGAGCAAAGCTGAGAGTGCACTCCAGGGGGATGTCAGGTCTGACCGGATTGTGACTTCTACTGGAATCAGACTGTCATCACAACCAATTTTTATGCCTGATATGCCTTTATCTTCTATCCCCACCAGAAAGATGGTGACTGTTTGATCACTTATAGTTGGATCAGGCTCAATTTGAACTGTTCGGAGAGTTGGATCACCAGATAGTTGATCCAAGGGAGTTGGGGTGGAAACACCTTGCCACAGGATATTGCAACCTAATGTGAATATGATAACAACACCAATAACGAAACTAAATGCTGCCTGACGCCGATGCATATCGACCTCCTTGTGATGGTTCATATTCATATTAATCAAGTTTCAGAAAATTACAATAGGACAATTTTCAAACTTAATTATTAAAGTACACCCCGCTTTAAAACGCTGAGTACCGGGGTGAGGGGGGCACCCAGGTACTCAACTTGTATATATTATACCATTTTCAGAAAAGAATCAAGGGGAAATTTAAAATTTTTGACAAAAATATCAGATTTGTAAAATTATGGTGCTGTGGTAAAACTCCATGAGCGAAATTTAGGATTCCCATCAATTTTGATTTTCATTTCAATATAATAATTTTGATTTGGAAGCAAGGAGGTTTCCGGTGTAAATACTACCTCCTTTACATAATCGTTATATATTGTCGTGGTTCCCTGTACCAAATTCCCATTTTTGTCAACAAGTTTAATTGAATCTACGTTGATTGTACTAACAGATAATGTTGTATAAAAAGCCCAGGTAATTGGAAATTCAGTTTTTGGAAATCCAATTTGATTTTCTGCTGGATATACCACCTCTCTGATACTTTTAGGTTCGAGCCCTGCCAACACATTAATTCCTGCAGCACAATAATTACTATTACAGGAAAGATCAAAACCACTTTGAGACAGATCAGGATGCAACATTCCATATCTATGCCTGGCAAATTGAATCCAGATATCAACAGATTGCTTCACCGAATAATTGGGTCCGGGATTCCAAACCATATTACTTTCTGCACCAGCAGATCTTCCTAATGCTGTCCAACCTTCACACACCGTTTCTTCATGCATATTTACTTCTGCTTGTTTTGGACACTTTATTAAGTAATTAGTATGTACATCTAACCCATAACTTAAGTCTGTATTTTGTGAAACAGGATTTAATCCAGCAGTCACTCTATAAGCGTTAAACAAACACAACCATTGATCCGGTCCTTCAGGGCAACTCACAGTTGAATTCTTAAACACCAGTGGTAAATAAACAACCTGAGATTTATCTGGTACCTGCGCAACGACTCCTGGTCTTTCAATCGGCAGGATGCCTACAAAAAACACAAAAATGATGAGTACCCTCATCATGATTTGTAATATGCTTTTTTGTCTTAATATGTAATCAATAATGCTCATCAATCCTAATTCTGTTTACCAATATTGTAATGTTTATCCTTATGGGCAGAATTATACCATTATAAAAAGGTAAGAAATGTCACCGAAAATAACTTTTTATTTCTTAATTTTACCCTGCTTCTTCTCAACGCCTTCCATAAACCGATCCCAATTGATAATAAATCGCTCATGTTTGCCTTCAGCTATTTTTTCAACCTCATCCCAGGCTTCCACTTTGAAGAGCAACCGGCGACCCTGCACTTCAAGCAGCTCCGCCCGTATCCTGACCTGCATACCTACCGGCGTCGCAGCCATGTGACGAATATGTACCATGGCTCCTACTCCACTTTGCCCGCGCTCCAAAAACGGCAAGATCACTCCATGCGCGGTGGTTTCCATCAAACTCACCAGATGAGGTGTACTCAATACCGGTGCTAGTTGTCCAATGCCGGTTGCATCAGAAACGGCTGCCGCTGTGTGTTGTTCTTCAACAACGATCTTCATTTCATGGGTCAATCCAGGTTCAATGGCCATAAATTCTCCAAAATTGATTACAATATTTATTCTGTATGATTGTTTCCTCTGGTTTGCTACTGGCGAGGAAAATTCTGATCAGAATGAAGTGGCGAGTTAATAAAATTATATCATCTCAATTTTTACACAGGATACTCGAATTGCCTCACAAATAATCTTACTATAGAAAAGAACGTTGGCTCAAAAAGAATGTTACCCTAGAGCGGAAAAAATCTTCGCGGAGGGAGCAAATGATGAGTCAAAGAAGTAAACGGGAGATGATCGAAGCGATTCGACCGCGGTACTTAAAAGCTAATAGAGCAGGGAAAAAGCAGATTCTGGATGAGTTTGTGGAAACCACAGGATATCATCGAATCTGCTATTCGCGTATTGAAGCATGGTCCTAAAGCTAAAGGATTGAAAAAATCAGGACGAAGAAAAATCTATCAAGGTGAGGTGGTACAGGTCTTGGAGCAGATTTGGGAAATCTATGGACGGATCTGTTCAAAAAGACTGCATCCTTTCTTACCGGAAGGAGTCCAAATTTTAGAACGGTGTGATGAACTTTGCTTATCTCCGGAGACAAAACAATTGCTCTTAAGCATGAGCCGGGCAACCATCGACCGATGTTTGAAAAAAGCTCGTTTTACACACCCTCAACATGGGATATCGACAACGAAGCCAGGGGGGTTGCTCAAACAAGCTATTCAAATTCGGACTTTTACTCCATGGGAAGATGAGCGTCCGGGTTTCCTGGAAATCGATCTGGTGGCACATTGTGGCTCCACTGTTGAGGGAATCTATCTCAATACCCTCACAGCCACAGATTTAGCCACAGGATGGACAGAATGCCTGGCTTTGGCTAATAAGACCCAAGCTGCAGTCTCACAGGCGATTAGCAAACTACGCCATGATTTGCCTTTTCCACTATTGGGATTGGATTCCGACAATGGTAGTGAGTTCATCAATAATACCCTTTACCGATATTGCCTTGCCGAGCAAATCACTTTTACCCGTTCGCGTCCTTACCAAAAGAACGATCAGGCTCATGTAGAGCAAAAAAACTGGTCAGTCGTACGTCATACAGTTGGTTATGATCGTCTGGATACTCCAGCGGAATTGAAATTGCTGAGTTCCATTTATTCTGATCTTCGCCTATACATCAACTTCTTTCAACCTGTTCTTAAATTGGTTGGGAAAGACCGAATTGACGGAAAAACCATCCGCAAGTATGATCGTGCTAAGACACCCTACCGTCGGGTGTTGAATATCGACGAGCTTCCATTGGACATGAAGGCTCGTCTAACTGCCCAATACATGAAGTTGAATCCAGTTTCTCTTCGAACCAGTATTGATGCTAAGGTGGCTTTATTGTGGAAAATTGTTCGGTAACATTTTTAGTTGAGGCAACGTTTCATTAAAAGTAACATTTTATTTTGAGGCACTACGCGCGTGAGACAGCAGGAGTCAGCAGAATCTGGAACCAAGCCAGAGAATTATCTATCGGGAGGGGCTGAACGGGAAACGAGCTTGGAATGGAAAGTCATTGGTTTTTCTATTAAAAAGCAACTGATTAGTTTACTCAGGGTTTTTAACAAATATAAAGCGTAAACTTCAGACACATTTTGAGGAAATTAGCATTAATTTATAAACTATTGTCATTTATATTTATTCGAATTCAATCCCCTCTTTACTTCGCAGCTATTGTTATTTGTATTGTAATTTGTTACAAATTTATATAAGATCAAAATTTTTTTATGACAAATTAATAGGAATTATTGAATTGATGACGGAAAGCAATTTCAATGAATGACCTGGATGCAATCAAAAGTGGTATATTAATCAATCTTTTACAGTCAAAGCAACCCATCTCAACCTCTAAACTTGCAAGCCACCTTTCGGTGACACCCCGAATGGTACGATATAACCTGTTGGCAGTTGAAGTGTGGTTAAAAAAGCATGGCGTTCAACTTTCAAGACAGCAAAAGGTTGGGTTATCCCTTGAGATTAATGAAAATGAGCGTCAACATTTGATAGATGAAGTGAGTGGCATTAATTTGCTGCCGGGTGCTTTAACAAGCGTAGAGCGCGAAAAAGTGATTTTGTTAACCCTTTTAAGCGCACCGGGCCCGGTGTATATCCAGAATTTAGCCAATAAATTATTGGTATGTACGGCAACTGTTACAAAGAATCTGAATTTAATTGATCTAAAGTTGAAAGAGAATCATCTCAACCTGATTCGACGACCAAATTATGGGCTGCGGGTCAGCGGTTCTGAAAAAATTCGCCGTCGTATGATTGCTGATTTATTATTGGACATGATTCCTTCAGAATGGCTGTTGCAAATTGGCAGAGGACTGTCTTATAAAGACATTATTGTTTTGCAAGAGTGGCCTGATAAAGCCAAAAAGGCTAATTTCTTGCTGGAAGTAGAGCCTCTCTTAGAAATGCTCGATTTGCCTGAGTCTTACCGGCTTGAAGGATTGGTTGAAGCAGAACTAAATATTTCATTTCCAGAACTGGCGAAAGTAGTTTTAATGTTGTCATTATCGATTCAACGAATGCGGATTCGCCAAAACCACCCTCTCTATCAGGAGGAAGTTGTTGTTCCGCCCATCGATGATGTATCCTTGCAATCTGTGATTAAAATACTGGTCCAGCAAATCGAGAAAGAAACCGGTACTGATTTGCCTGAAGCCGAAAAACGTGAAATGTCCCTACATGTGTTGGGTGCAGAAACGCAGCCTGCCCGCCAGTTTGTGGTTCGACTTTCAACGGAAGGCTCGACATGGTTGGAACAATTGGTTGATGCAATGATGGCTGAGGTGGGTCAGCAGCTTGACCAGCGGTTGGCGGGTAATATCGAGCTGCGCGAGGTACTGTTGGCTTATTTACAGCCAGCAATTTACCGGATTCGCTACAAGCTGCCACTTTATAACCCGCAGGCAATTGAAATAAAACGTATGTATCCGACTATTTTTAAGTCTGCCTTTGAAATCTGTAACTTGATGGAGCCGCTTACCCAGACCAAAACTCCAGAAGAAGAAGTAGGCTATGTGGCAATGTGTTTGATCGCAGCCGTTGAAGGCAGTATCCTCCGACGTCAACCACGGGTTGCAGTCATTTGCCCGCTGGGAATCGCCACATCCAAAATGTTGGTTTCACGGTTACGGAAAGAATTTCCATCATTGTATATTGTGGGTGTCTATTCATATGAAAATATGGAAACATTTCAACAAGAAAATATAGATTTAATTATCAGCACGACGGCTCATTCTCAGATAGCAAATTTGTCTGATCGCGAAATAATTCATGTAAATCCTTTGTTATACCCGGCCGACCGGGCAAAGATTCTAAAATGGTTCCAATCATTCAATACCAGTACTCTTTCGGAACGAGGTTAATTTTACTGTGGAACAAATTATCATAAAGATTGAACATCCGGTAGGGCTGCACGCCAGACCCGCCACCCTTTTTGTTGATACGATCAAGAAATTTAAATCTTCGGTTCGTTTGCGCAAGAATGACCGCGAAGTAAACGCTAAAAGTATTTTGAGTGTGCTTTCATTAGGGGTAAAACAGAGCGATGAAATTACGATTGTTGCAGATGGTGATGATGCCACGCAAGTTCTTTCAGAATTGAAAGTTTTGATTAATGGCAATTTTGGTGAGGAAACGGTTCATGATAAACCAAAAACCACCCCGAAACCAATTGCAACACGTGACGCTTTCGGCAAAGCGATCCTTGCGTTGGGTGAGCAAGATGAACGAGTCGTAGTTCTCAGCGGTGATCTGGCTGATTCTACCCGCGTATTGAAATTCAGCGAACGTTTTCCTGATCGTTTCTTTGAAATGGGGATTTCAGAGCAGGATCTTATTGGAACTTCTGCCGGATTAGCATTACGCGGAAAAATTCCTTTTGTGGCAACCTATGCAGTGTTTGGGGTGAGCCGTGCATTTGATCAGATTCGTATGTCGGTTTGCTACACAAACGCAAATGTTAAACTGGCGTTTACGCATGCCGGTTTGTCTGTCGGCGAAGACGGCGGCTCGGCAATGACCTTAGAAGATTTGGCGTTGATGTGTTCTTTGCCGCACATGACGGTCGTCGTTCCGGCAGATGCAGGCGAAACGGAAGCAGCAGTTCGTGCAGCCGCCACCTGGGAGGGTCCGGTTTATTTGCGACTGGGCCGCAGCGGGGTACCTGTTTTGGATCCACCAGATGAAAACTGGGTGTTTGGAAAAGCCCGTCTCTACCGCAAAGGAAGCGATATTACCATAGCAGCCTGCGGCATTATGGTTTCGGTTGCATTGGAAGCGGCTGAAATTTGCGAAAAGCAGGGTATTTCGCTGGAAGTGATTAATTTTCACACCTTAAAACCATTCGATGGGGCGGCATTGGTAGAATCTGCCCGCAGAACCGGCCGGGTGATTACTGCAGAAGAACATAATATTTTTGGCGGTCTGGGAAGTATTGCAGCACGTGTGTTGGGTGAGCAATACCCGACGCCTATGCGTTTTATTGCAGTGCGTGATTCATTTGGTGAATCAGGTAAACCTGAAGAATTGATGGAGAAATATGGCCTCACAGCGAATGACATTGTTAAGGCTGCTGGGGACTTAATGAAAAAATAAATGTTTTTTTGGGTGAATGATGCTAAGAGACTTATTAACCAAAGACACAATTTTGTTGAATGTAAAAGCCCGGGATTGGGAAAATGTAACCGATATTGCCGGTAAAATGTTGCTGGATACAGATGCCATCGAGCCGCATTATATCGAAGCCATGAAAGACACAATCCGGCAGTTAGGACCTTATGTTGTGATTGCGCCAGGCATTGCCCTGCTGCATTCACGTCCGGTAAATGATGTTAAGCGGATCTGCATGAGCCTGGTAACCCTCGATCCGCCGATCAAATTTGGACATCCCAATAATGACCCAGTAAAAATTGTAGTGGCGCTGGGTGGTGTGGATGAAAATTCACACATGGACGCTCTGATGGAAATTGCCAACATTCTCAGTGAAGAGGAAAATATTACCAAAATCATCGCAGCAACAACTGTGGAAGATATTTTTATACTTTTCCAAGGGTGATGACCAAATTATACAAAGAAAGGAGGTATAAACTTGAAAAAAATACTGGCAGTGTGCGGAATGGGTTTGGGAAGTGGACTGGTTGTGCGCATGAATTTGGAAAAAGTGCTCAAACAAGCAGGTATTGAGGCTACTGTAGAGGTTGTTGATATCAGCAGCGCTCGCGGAGCCACCGGAGGCGGAATCGATATGGTTGTGACGACCGAAGAACTAGCTCCTCAGTTGGGCACAGTAAAAGCAAAGATTATCGCACTCCGCAATATCCTTGACCTAAACGAATTACGCGAAAAAGTTATTCCATTATTGCAATCTCTTTAAATTCAAAAATTCATAAATTTCAGGAGGAAAAAATTAAATGACTGGATTTCTTAAGTTTTTAGTGGATGTGTTAAGCGTTCCTGCCATCCTGGTCGGTATATCAGCTATGGTTGGTTTGATTGCGCTAAAAAAACCTTTCACCGAGGTTTTAACCGGTACGTTCAAAGCAATCATCGGATTCCTTATTCTGGGCGCCGGTGCAGGATTCCTTGTATCTTCATTAAACGGTTTGTCCCCATTGTTGGAAGCTGGTTTTGGAATTAGGGGCGTCATCCCGAATAATGAAGCTGTCGTTGCGATTGCAACACAGACTCTTGGTCGCGAAACTGCTTTAATCATGGTCTTAGGTTTTGTAGTCAACCTTGTCCTTGCCCGTTTCACCCCATTGAAATACATCTGGTTGACCGGTCACCACAGCTTCTATATGGCTGCCATGTTAGCCGCAGTATTGGGCGCTTCACGTTTAAGCGGAACCGCCGTGATTATCGTTGGTGCTTTACTCCTTGGTCTCATACAGGTATTAATGCCGGCCTGGGCGCAGGGCACAATGCGCAAGATTACCGGTGGCGACGACGTTGCTTTAGGTCATTTTGGTACATTAGGCTATGTTGTTTCAGCCTGGGTTGGTAAATTGGTTGGTGATAGTTCAAAATCAACCGAAGACCTGAAAATGCCAAAAAGCCTTGGCTTTTTACGCGACTCATTGGTTGCCACAGCCATCATCATGATCATCATTTTCTTCATTGCAGTGATAGCAGCAGGCCCGGCATTTACCGAAAATCAGAGCGGTGGACAGAACTTCATCGTCTACGCTTTCATTCAGGGTCTTTCCTTCACCGCTGGTGTTGCAATCATTCTCCAGGGTGTTCGCATGATCTTGGCCGAAATCGTCCCTGCATTCAAAGGTATTGCTGAAAAAGTTGTTCCAGATGCGAAACCCGCTTTGGACTGCCCAATCACCTTCCCATTCGCTCCGAATGCTGTCATCATCGGTTTCCTCGCCAGCTTTGTCGGTGGAATCATCGGTATGATCGTCTTAGGCTTCACCAGTTTAACTGTAATCGTTCCTGGTCTGGTTCCCCACTTCTTCGTTGGCGGTACAGCTGGTGTATTCGGAAATGCTACCGGTGGACGCCGCGGTGCGATCATTGGTGCATTTGTCAACGGTTTGATCATCACCTTCTTAGCTGCACTGTTGCTGCCTGTTTTGGGTGACCTTGGTTTCGCCAACACCACCTTCGGTGATGCTGACTTCCAATGGCTGGGTATCCTGGTTGGTAACCTGGCAAAATTGCTCAAATAATGAATATTTAGGTAATAATTGGAAAACTTTAAAAACGATACCGATTGCTCTGATGAGCTATATGAACCTCGTTCTTTGGGGCAGTCAAAACATTGCATTTCTCTCGGGACTAACTAAATTCGTCCATTGTATCGATCTGAGGCAGCAGTGAAATATGGTCATTACCCAAAAAACCTTGTTTAACAAATTTTTTTATTGGTAGCCTTGTAACCCCTGTCACTTTCTTTGTAACAGCATGATTAGCATTTTGCGTCATGATTATCACTGGTTTTGCTGCCCCGCTGTACTTAGATTGTGTGGTCCAAGTCTCGAGAAGTGATCGGAAGCACTGCCAAAGGCAATTTCCTAACCGTTAATTTTTTTATTTTTCTGTATTCAGATGAGGCGATGGTTAGGCGCCTCATCTTTCTTGAAGATTTCAAGGCCGATTCATCGATAAATAAAATTATGGAGCAATTCATTGTATTCTGAAACTCAACCTGTACTAAAACCTGATTTTTCAAATTCATCTGATCACATTGCCTTTTTACAGAAAACTGCTCTTGAACTGCGTAGGAGTGTTGTAAAACTTCTTCAACATAGCCGATCAGGTCATCTGGGAGGTTCTCTCTCACTGGCTGATGTGATGTCAGTTTTATATTTTTCAATATTACGGAATGATCCCGCAAACCCAAATTGGCCAAACCGTGATTTATTCATATTAAGCAAAGGACACGCGGCTCCGATTTTATATGCTACTTTAACCAAACGCGGATTTTTCCCAGAAGCCTGGCTTGATACGCATCGAAAGATCAACAGCCGGGTTCAGGGGCATCCTGACCGCCAAACTCCAGGAGTCGAAGTGGCAACTGGCTCGCTGGGACAGGGTCTTTCCGTGATGAATGGAATGATGCTGGCTGCACGGGTGGACCATCGCGATACTCACGGTGTCGCAGTGTTAGGCGACGGTGAATGTGATGAAGGACAGGTGTGGGAAGCAGCGATGTCGGGTGCTCACCATAAAATTCCAACCGTAGCTGTGCTGGACCGCAACAATCTGCAAATTGGCGGAACGACTGATCAGGTGAAACGTCTTGAACCATTCAAAGATAAATGGCTGGCTTTTGGTTGGCAGGTATTGGAAGTGGAAGGACATGATATCGCTGCTTTGCTGCAGGCATTTGAAACAGCCTGGCAAACCTTGGATCAACCGACACTCCTGTTAACACATACAGTAAAAGGTAAGGGCGTATCATTTATGGAAAACCAGGTTGATTATCATGCCAAAATTCCTGCTGACGATGTATTTGAAAAAGCTCTGGTAGAATTGAGCGAACAAGCTCATTAGTATCTTAAACAGGAGAGTGAGATGATACGTTGGACTGGTATTGCCGCATCTGCAGGCATTGCAATTGGTCCTGTGTGGGTTTTTCAAAAAGCAGTTGTTGAGATACCTTGTTTTCAGATTAAAGATGTTGAAGCAGAATTAAAACGCCTAAATTCAGCCATTGAACAAACTCGCCTGCAAATTCAAACCCAGCAAGCGCAGGCTGTTGATATGGTAGGTGTAGAAGAAGCAGCGATTTTTGCTGCGCATTTGAGCTTTTTGGATGATCCCGAGCTGATCGATTTAATTCAAAATACGATCCGCGATGAAAATGTAAATTCCGAATCTGCATTAAAAAAAGCAACACAAATATTTGCAGATCTGCTGACAAATTTAGATTCTGAATATTTTCGTGAACGTGCGCAGGATGTCCTTGCTGTTGGCGACCAGATCGTCAATAATCTCTTGGGCGACACCGGTAAATCAGCCAGCGGTCCTTTGCAGCCATCCATTATCATCGCCGAAGATTTAACCCCTGCCGACACGATTCAATTTGACCAAAATAACCTTTTGGGGTTGGTTACACTGCATGGCGGACCAACCTCTCACACGGCGATCCTTTCACGTGGACTGGGTATTCCGGCTGCGGTCAGTGTTCCTTTGGATCTCAATGCTGTTGTTAATGGAATGACAGCGATCCTGGATGGCATCAAAGGCGAGCTAATTCTTTTACCGGACGTGTCAATATTGGCTGAAGCTGAAAGCAGCCGCGAAGCTTTTTTAGAAAAAGCTCACCTCGAAAAAGTGGCGGCGCATGAGCTTACCCGCACATTAGATGGTGTTCCCGTTGAAGTGGTAGCGAACATCGGCTCGCCAGAAGACGCCTTCAAAGCAGTAGAGTATGGCGCTGAAGGGGTAGGCCTTTTTCGCACCGAATTTTTGTATATGAGCCGAGATGCCCTGATGAGTGAATCGCAACAGATCAAGGTTTACAGCAATGTCTTTGCTACAATCGGATCGCGTCCGATTGTAGTACGTACCATTGATATCGGCGGGGATAAAAAAGTTGCCTATCTGGGACTGGAACGGGAAGAAAATCCGTTTCTTGGCTGGCGCGGTATTCGGATGATCTCTGAGCGATCTGATTTGCTGATTGGACAATTTAGAGCATTGCTGCGCGCAGGTGTGAATACTGATCTGCGGATCATGCTGCCGATGGTTTCAAACTTGAATGAAATCGTACAGGGACGAGATCTGCTCAATCAGGCAATTCATGAACTGGAAGCTGAAGGTCTGGCGTATGCGAAAAATGTCCAATTTGGTATCATGGTTGAAGTTCCTTCGATTGCTCTGGTTGCTGACCATGCTGCCAAACTGGTTGACTTTTTCAGCATTGGTACCAATGATCTGACCCAATATTCACTGGCAGTAGACCGTGGCAATACACGCGTGGCTCCGCTTGCCAGTCCATTTCACCCGGCCGTATTGCAGCTGATTGCCAAAACGATTCGAGCCGCGCATGCGGCAGGCAAATGGGTGGGGATGTGCGGCGAATTTGCCAGCGACACCCTGGCTGCTCCGTTGCTGCTTGGGTTAGGGTTGGACGAATTCAGCGTTTCGTCCTCTGTGATTCCCTCCTTGAAGCAGACTCTGAGGCGCTGCAATGTTGTAAATTGCCGTCCGTTGGCAGAAGAATGTCTTCAACTTGGAAGGACAGAGGATGTGGTTGCGCGTTTGAAGGAATTTGCTGCGGCTGGGTTAATATCACCTGAATCGTGACAAAAATCTATAAGTATTGAGATTTAAAAATACTAAAATGAATTCAACGACACCTTGGTCTCATTTTTTTAGTGCGTCCTGTATGAGCAATGTCGAGAGGTTGAAAGACTCACACAGAGGTTGGTTGCATCAACTGTTAACCAAAGGCAAGGGCATCATTGCAAGGTGAGGTCTGGACGCTGCGCGAGCCAGTGACAAAGCCAAATAATAATCAGAGTCAGGAGATTTTTTTCCTGCAGCCACTATGGTTCGGACTCGATCAGCTCAAAAAATAGCTTTACAATCTTCGGATCAAAATGACTGCCGCTGCCATTGGCGATGTACTCCAATGTCTTTTCCTTCGACCAGGCCGGGCGGTATGGACGGTCGGATGTGAGCGCATCGTAAACATCTACCACCGCAAAGATGCGCGCTGCCAGCGGTATCGCATCAGCCTTCAACCCGCGTGGATAACCGCTGCCGTCCCATTTTTCATGATGACAATAAGGGATATCCATGGCTGGTTTGAGATAGGATATCGGAGTCAGCATCTCATAAGCAAAGAGCGGATGTTTGCGCATCAGTTTCCATTCTTCATCATTTAACGGGCCTGGTTTATGCAAGATGCTGTCCGGAATTCCCAGTTTACCCATATCGTGTAATAGGGCACCACGCCTAATATGAACAATTTGATCATCGCCCATACCAGCCATGCGTGCCAATCGCAGTGTCAATTCAGTCACCCGCTGGGTGTGGCCTTCAGTCTCTTCATCACGCAAGTCCATTGCCCGCGACCAGCCTTCAATCGTGGCATCGTAGGCCAGGAAGAGTTCAAAGTTAGAGCGTTGTAGCCCTTCGAAAAGCTGGCTGTTGTCAATTCCAATCGCAATCTGCCCGGCCAGAGTTTCAAAGAAACTTAACCATTCAGGATCAGATTGTAAGTGCGAACGATGGAATACTTCCAAAACACCTTTGATTTGGCCTTTGGCAATAATCGGTGTAGCAAAATAGGAAATAAATCCCTCGTTGCGAATCATCTGATCAAATTTACTGTTGTTTGAGACAATTTCAGCAAGGGCAATGGTTCGATTCACTAACACAGTCTTGCCCAGGTACCCTTCACCTCGAAGATCCACAGGATAAGTGTCGATCTCCGATAATGAAAATGAAGTTGCTTCGATTTCTCGGGTCTTGAATCCACGTCCGTCAGTATATTCAAATTTTTGGGTAATCGGGTTTAACAAGTGTATGGCAGCTGCATCTATATTTAATTGACTGGCAACCTGCTCCAGTATAAACTTAATCACCACCCGTAAATCCACAATACTGGTCAATACCTGGTCAATAGATCGCAAGGTGGAAAGCCGTTCCAATTGCCGAATGGTTTCCTCCCGCAAGCGCACACGATGAATGGCATTAGCGACAATATCCGCAATAGAAGTTAATAATCGCACTTCCATAGTTTGAAATGGATAAATGCGGCCAATCGTCAAAGTGCCGATAGGTGTACCATCAATCAGTAAAGGTACACACACAATCGCGCTGGTAATATCAAAAGCATCCGACCAAACGATATCCTTTTCCTGGGAAATATCATCTGTGATAAAAACATTTCCACTCTGGATCACTTTTCCTGGAATACTGACACCTGGTGGTAAACGATCAGCTAATGTGCTCTCATAAACACCAATTGCAGCCTCCAGCACAGTATCATTCGTCACCTTATCTCGGATTACCAATGAAGCGCCATCAGCCTTAAAAATCTCACCTAATTTTTCCAATACAATTGGATTCATTTCGGCCCTGGTTTCAGCAGTCCTCAGTACTGAACTGATGGTTGCAATGGCTTGCATTTCTAATTCATGTTGCTTGCGTTCACTGATATCCTGTTTGATCGCGATAAAGTGGGTAATCAGCCCGTTCTCATCTTTTAATGGCGTAATGGTCATTTCTTCGCTGTATAAGTTGCCATTCTTTTTTCGATTGATGATCTCTCCCCGCCATGGGTTACCAGCCAGAATAGTTTTCCATATGATTTCATAAAACTCTGGTTTTTGACTGTCTGAAAATAATAATTCTCGTGGTTTTTTCCCAATTGATTCCTCCAGACTGTACCCGGTAAGTTCAGAAAAAGCAGGGTTTGACCACTCGATGACACCATGTTTATCAGTAATTACGATCGCATTCGCCGAGGTAAATAGTGCCATGCTTTGCATTCGTAGTTGGTTTTCAGATTCCTTCTTTTTTGTGATATCCAGCATATAACCACGTAAAAATATCGGTTTGCCTTCTTTGACTTCTATGCTTACCACATCTCGGATCCACAGATAACTGTCATCTGGTTTCAAGAAGCGATACTCAAACTCGAAGTCGTGCCCTCGATCCAAAAAATCTTCTCGAAAAGCCGGCGCCCACATTTGATCATCATGATAGAGATGATCAATCCAGAATTGTAAATTTGTAAAATCATCTGGATGCCAGCCCGTCATATTCATGACCTGAGGCGCAACATATGACCATCTATCATTTTTTATATCATATTCCCATAACACGGCCCTGGTTGATTCAGCCAGGTTGCGATATTTTTGTTCACTCAATAACAATTCAGAGGTTCGTTCGGCAACCATAGATTCCAGACGACGACCTCTGGAAAGAAATAGATAAAACACACCTGCAATTAATAACGAAAACAAAGTGCCTATAACAGCAGTAATCCAACCTGCTCGAATAGGGTAGGTACTCATAAACGATCCACCTGGATGAATAATCAATTCATATGTTTTTCCAAATGCAAAAATAGGCTGGTAAAATGTCAGGTCAGAATAAGGGTGATCATGATGTTCATTACGGATATGAGCCTTAGAAATGTATTCTAGAGAATTTCCTGCTAAATGTGTAGGAAAAGAATCTGAATGTAATTGCAACAAATCAATGAATAAAAATAGATCCTGGTTTCCATACGCACTTAAAACACTTTCAAGTAAATTCTCCATACGTAATACAACCAGAATATATCCATTCTGATTCAATGCATTTTCTTTATCATTAATTGATCTTGTAACCAGAATCCCAATCTGCGATCTCAAATCATTAACCAGAATAATTGGGTCGGATGCTGTTATCAACCCGGTATTGAATGCGGTTTCTAACATCGCTTTTCGATTGGTCTCCGAGCCAATATCAAATCCCAAAGCATATTCATTTTCGATCCTTGGGTTGACATAGTAAACCGGGTAATAAAATTCTCGTTCCAGTACGGAGATGCGTTGCCTGTCTTCATCTAATTCCCAGACTTTAAAATCCGATCCGGTTTCCTTACTGGCTTGCTCTTCGAACATCTTTAATTCATTGGCCGGCACTTCGGGAATCCACTCCCACGCCAGTATTTTGGGATCAATTGCCAGTGCAGCCGTATATAGGTTAAATTCATCACGATTAACATATTGGCTGGATTCAAAGAAATTCGCCAATCCAGCCAGATGAAACTTTTCAATGTCTTGAAAATAACTCAGAACATAACCAGCTTGTGAAGCTGCCAGATTTTCAAATGTGGTTTTTCTGTTGTTTTTCTTTGTATCAATCTCTTGCCAGGTTAATATGGATGTAACCAGCAACCCAAAAATAAATAAAGTGAAAAATTCAGCATGGGTATTGATCCAGGATTTTTGCACTCGTGGTGGTAAATTCATTCTAAAACTGAAGAAAAAAATTGATACCTGAACAAATAAAAATAGGAGAATTAAGAAACCGTAAGGTAAAAGCAGGATATTTAGAATATTCTGATTCCATTGTTTGGTATCTATATCCACACCGAATAATGCCAAAACCTCGCCAGAATTTGGATCGTATAAGGGCACGAGTGCGCTAATGCAAGTGCACGAATCATCTATTACCGGCTTTGAGATTTCGGATAATCCTTTGGAAAAAACACTCCTGACTGTGCTGTAATCACCATCAAAGGTTTGCCCGGGCGATGATTCGTTTTTTGAACCTGGAGTTTCCGAATCCACATAAAAGAACACAGATCCATCTTTATTCTTTCCCAGTAGATAGAGGAAACGATTGCCAGGAATCAATTGGCGGGACAATATCAATTGGTGTTCGAGTCGTTGATATTCCGGGAGATCTATATCTGCGATTGTTCCAGAAAGTTTATTTAGTTCCATCAGATTTATCGTTTTTGAAAAACTTTCAGAGCGATGCAGAATCTCTTTCTGCAAGTTAGTATGAGCCTGTTTCCAAAGTTGTCTGCCTGCCACCAGGAAAACAAAAATAACGGCCGAGGTGATAAGCAGATAAATCAATCCCAATTTTTTGGTGTCAGGTCTCGAATGCATAAAAAAGCCGCTTCAATTGTCTTAGAAATAAAAACTATGCAAAATCACGCCGCATTGAATCAATGAAAGAAATACATAGATATGTAATCCCATTTGTATCAAAGGATAATGGGTTGATTATATCAATTGTACACAGTTGAATTATTAATAATCGCGCCCTAACAAAAGTGTAAACAATAGGGGTACATATCAAAAAAATCATATTTCCCCAATAAGGCTTTGGTTATTTTTATTGCTTCTAAACCAAATGAAAACTAATCATTAATGTGCCAGTATCTGCGATAAGAATAATTGTGTGCGTGGATGGACTGGATGATCAAACAACTGACTGGGCGTGCCATGCTCCACAATTTGGCCCTGATCCATAAAAACCACCTCATCCGCTGCAGCGCGAGCAAATCCCATCTCATGGGTTACCACCACCATGGTGATTCCTTCCTTTGCCAGTAGTAGCATTACATCCAGTACTTCTTTGATCATCTCTGGATCCAATGCGCTGGTGGGTTCGTCAAACAGCATGATTTTGGGTTTCATCGCCAGCGCGCGGGCAATCGCCACTCTCTGCTGCTGCCCACCGGATAATTGACTCGGATAAGCATTTGCTTTCTCCACAATCCCTACTTTCTCCAGTTGGTGCATGGCGATCTCACTGGCAGTTTGTTTATCAGTTTTTCGCACGATACGTTGTGCTAAAGTCACATTTTCCAATACACTCAGATGTGGATAAAGATTGAATGATTGAAAAACCATCCCAATTTCCGAGCGGATGCGATTGAGTCGTTTCTGGTCTCCATTCAGGTGTTCACCATCCACCCATATTTCACCCTGGCTTTCCACCTCCATGTGGTTCATGCAACGTAAGATTGTAGATTTTCCAGAGCCACTCGGTCCAATAATTACTACCACCTTGCCAGGATAAATATCCAAACTGACCCCATTCAGGGCAACCACCTTACCAAACACCTTATAAACATTTTTTACTTCAATCATGGGTCTAGCGCTCATCCTGGCGAACCCTCCTCTCGATGTATTTCACTACCAGCGATAAAACGATGGTCATGCTCAGATATAGGATCGCCAGGGTAGTATAGGCTTCTTCAAAGCGAAATGACCGCCCGGCATACAGACGCGCCACCTGAGTGATATCCCGTACAGCCAACACCGAAACCAATGAAGAATCCTTCAACATGGCAACAAAGTCATTGCCCAATGCCGGCAACACATTCCGAATTGCCTGAGGAAGGATAATATAGATCATCGCCTGCCCGCTGCTCATACCTTGAGATCGCGCTGCTTCCATCTGACCTTTGCTCACCGATTGGATCCCTGCGCGGAAGATCTCTGCCAGAAATGCTCCATAAGTCACAGAGAGGGCAACTATCGCCCGCACATTCATTTCAATCGCTTTATTCTCCAATGCCAGCAGTGGGTTTGCAATCCAATTCCAGCCTTGGGATTGAAACCAATGACCCAGTTCATTCATTCCACTTACCACTGCCGGAACAGCAACCAATGCAATAAAAAAGATCAGCACCAGCATGGGCACACCACGGATAAACTCAACATACAGCGTCGCCAGATTTTTAGAGAAAACATTACGAGAGATCCGGCCTAATCCCGTAATCAGACCCAAAAATAAAGCAATCACGAATGCAATTAGGGTGGTGCGAATGGTTATGCTCAAACCAGCTTTGATGAAGTTAAACGCTTCTGTATACGAAGGTTGTGTAGTGATTGCTGTAAATGTTGTAATTAATATCAAAATTAACGTTACAAACCACCAGGGAAATTGCGTCAATCTTTCTTTAATCGTTGGTTTCCCTAAGCCAACCGGCGTAGGATTCATTTCAATGGATGTACTTTGATTCATGATCTAACCTGTTCCAGCAATCAAATTGCTCTTTCGTTCATGATTCTTTTCTAAATAAAATAAACAGGAAGGGAAAAGTCCCTTCCTGTTTATTCATCACTTAATCCTCTAGCAAAATATCATCATAGGTGATATCAAATTCAGGTCCAAAATAACGGACGTTCAAAGCAGCTAAGAAACCATCTGTCATCATCGACTGGATTGCCTGGTTAACTGGACCGACCAGATCGCTTCCCAGTGGGAAGATGAAACCCAATTCATCACTGCTGATAGCCGGACCTATCAATTCCAGGTTTTCAGCATTTTCACCCATATAGCCCATGCCCACTACCTCATCAATGATGACTGCATCCACATCACCGGATAACAATGCCTGTACGGCAAAGGGGAATTGTTCAAAGGCACTGATGCGATCCTCAGGAAGGTATAGGGTTGCTGTCTCATAATTGGTCGTATTGGATTGCGTACCCATTTGTAAATCAGTCTCAGCAAAAGCTTCAATCGAGTCAAATCGATCTTCCCCCATTCGCACCAGCAAGCGTTGCTGAATGTTGATGTAACCGATTGAGAAGTCCACCACTTCCTGTCGATCTGGGGTATTGGTAATTCCATCTCCAGCAGCATCAAATTGACCATCAGAGACAGCCTGAATCATGCCATCCCAGGCAGCTTCAACGAATACAGGGGTGCAGTGCAGGCGAGTGCAGATTTCATTCCAGGCATCATAATCCCAGCCGCCCGGCTCACCCGTCTCAATCGAAATATAGTTGAATGGCAGGTAAGCATTTTCCACTGCAATGGTAATCTCCCGGCAATTCAGGTCAACGACAGCTGTATCGGCACTTCCCAAACAACCTTCCGGGTCAGCAGTCACCTGCTCTTCCACAGGTTCTTCAGCAGCGGGTGCTTCAGCTACAGGTTCTTCTGATTGTGGTTCTTCAACAGCCGGTGCAGCTGGTTCATTGGTACTGGCACAGGCAGACAACAATAAAGTTGCGATCAATACAAGGTTGACTAGTAATACGTTTCTTCTCATCACTTTTTCTCCATTTGTTAATTTGTTTTGTTCACAATAAACGGTTCCTTGGGCAATCACCGTTTTGTCACCACAAACCCGCGAGTGAGCGAGCCCTGACGATCTGGTTTCAGACAATCAGTTTTTGAGTTATTCTGTAATGTTTTTTTTCGTTGCACCTCCATCTCGCTCCTTCAAAAATTTTTCCTATTGTGCATAAACAACCACACCTGGAATTCAAACAAGAAAAGCCTTCCCCAGAAGGAAGGCTTTTCTTATCTTTTACGTTTTTAGAATGATTGTGTATTCGCTAAACGCAAACTAGCCGCTCCTTCTGGGAGAAGTTCGGATGATGATGCTTAGCCTTGCTTACAATCAAGTGAAATTTCATAGTTTGCTTTTTATACACTTTTAAGAATGATCTGTCAAGTAATTTTGGAAAATTAGAAGGTTACCTCGATCTTCATTCAAAAATTGTAACAAGAAAAGTAGGCTTGTTTCTTGATCAATTCCATAAATCTTTATAATCACTTAGCTTTGAAGCTGTTTTCTAAGAATTAAATATTGTGCATGTGACCATAACAATGGGCTGGCAATCTGTCCCCATTGTCGTAGCCAGGGTTGATAATAATTAGGGTCATTCAGGGTGGCTGGGATTTGTTCCGGCAAGTTTCCATTCGTATCAGCCTGTTTCTCAATCCATAAAAGCAATTCGCCGGCTTTTTCCAGGTCACCTCTCGAGGCATACACCCAGCCCAACCATGCGGTTAACAGGATCCATTCACCACCCCCATAGTAGGTGTCTGTTGGATATCGGTGGACACCACCACCATTTCGAAGTGATTTTTCTATGTGTGTCATTGTGGCGGCAAAATGCTGGTTATCAATAGCCACCAAACCATAAGGGACTGCCAGGCCGAATAAACTGGCATCTACAGTATAAGAGTGGGTCTTCTTGATAAAATACCCGTCGTATACCAGTTTCTCATCAACAAATTCTTGTATTTGCTTTAAAGATCTCGACCGATCCTTTCCATCCATAATCGATAACGCATTTAATCCACCATAGATGGCTGCCAGGGTGTGTGTATGGATGTCCTCTGGAAATTCTTCCCAACAATCATAACAAGGAAGAGGCCATAAAACAGAAAGATAATCAGCCACCAGATTCGCAGCTACGAGGCAATCGTCAGGGATCTCAAGATTTGAATAAACCTTATGTTGCTGTAAAGACCATAACCATGTCCCCAGCCCATCCAGTTGAAAATTCGGCCATTCTTCTTTGGTACCATCTTCACCGTCCAGGGTGTAACGCGTATGCAATTGCTCCTGGATGGTGATAGTGAGACCTTTTCGGGCTTTTTCAATGGCCTGTAAAATTATTTCTTTTCGGTCCAAAATCACTTTTGATGCCCACCGGTGAAATCGCCGTGAACTCTCAATTTGTCCGTATAAATCCATTGCATAAGCAGTAAATGCACCATCCCGGAACCAACAATAGTTGTATGTAGGGAAATTTGGGCTGGCTACATAAGCTCCACTTTCTGATTGAAATTTCTGAATGATATTAATAGAGGTCTCAACAAGATTTTCCATACCTAATTTTTCCATTCTATGATTGCCAGACTCCATATATTTAAAGTGGGGATGGTTATAATTAAGCTTTCTCCTGTTTGTTCAAAGGACAAAGGCTGCAAGGATATATCGTCTAAATCTGGTGACGTAAACAAGATTTTTTCTACTTCTCTTCCTTTTGACCCTATCTCTAAAGTCAGATTTGAAAGTAATGTTGGAGTAGCTTTCAATTCTTTCTCCCATTCACCATGTTTTGAGCCCATTAAATTGATCAAGCTGATTGCGGATGTTCCTTCACTTTCACGTACCACAGGCATGATTTTATTTTTTGTGATGCCGGCATCCGATTCATAACCCTGGATATTTACCATCTGATGATTACCAGCTTGAGTAGTTGGTCCTAACCAATTTTGATATCGAATCGAAAATTGATAATATCTTTCCAGTTTTTCCCGAAGGGCAGCAGAAGGAATTTCATATTTTGGAAAATATGGATCCGCCAGATACCCACCTCCTTCTCCTATCTCAATATGCCCGGCACCATTGGCAAAAATAATCGCGTCATTTAATAAAGCATTGGTTTCAAATGCTGGATCAATATAAGCTGCAATCACAACCGGTTTTCCATCACTTAATGTTTGTGCTTGCTGGATCAACAAGCCAAGATCATTAAAATGAATATAAGGGGACCAGACTTCAATATAAACCAGATCCTGGTCAGCAGGTGCGACAGCTTCGATTGGCCAGTTGGTGACGGCATTAAACACCACTGCACCCCTTTGCCCCTGTGACTCGTCGACAACCTGACGGGTTGAATTAATGAATGCTGCCAGTGGTTGGGCCAGATCATATACATTACCTTCCTGATCATATCCAATTTTCGGTGCACCGTATTGATCGAGGTGAATTCCATCAAATTGTGTATTCGCAAGGATTTCCGAGAATTGGTTTAGTAAATGTTTTGTCCAGGGGGAATCTGGTCTTGGATCCATGATCACCAAAAAATTCTCACCAAAAAATGATGGTTTTCCATCTGTCTCAAATAATGCCCATTCGGGATGTTGTTTATAAAACGGGATGGAAGCCGCGTAAACCGCAGTATAAGGCATGGCTGCCATGTTTCTTTCATGTGCAATGTCAATCAATCTCTGCGCTGTCTCGAGCGATAAATGCCTTCCCAAGGGGTCAATGAATGGATCCTCTGGTGGCAAATAGGTATCATGCCGATACATCCAATCGTAGAATTGCAAAGCATTGATTCGGAACGGTAATAATTGATCCAGTGTTTGATCACCATCTTTTCGACCAGGTGAAAAATCAACCATGAATCCATACCGTGGATGTTGTGTCCATTTTTCAAGCACATCAAATGCTGTTGAAAAAAAAGCCAACACATCTCCTTGATCATTTTCGACCCAAACATCAAGACCATACCCCTTAGGAGAGTCCTTTGGAGGTTGCCACTTGAAATCATATTCTGTGACATCTGGCGTAATACGAATTTTTTTCTTTTTCATGTCCAGGATTTGATCAAGATGTGTAATCTTGCTAACCAGGAGTAGGGTCTCCTCTTTTTCACCATTTACTGCCACTAGCCAACTCGCCAATTCATTTGGATAAAAAAATGATTTTTTAAACATGACCGTATTAATATTAACTGAATTTTGCATTACTTCATTCTCCAAAATCTTGTTCTGATTACAGGAACTCATCAAAATGAATAATATAATGAAAGCATTAAATATTTTCAAATATTCTGAATCATCCCTTAAATGCACCACTGGTGATTCCCCCGGCAAAATAACGTTGCAAACTGATAAATATGATCAGGACAGGGATTAAAGCAATAATCATAGCTGCAAATACCAATCCCCACTCGGTACCATGCTGCCCCTGGAAAGAGTAGATTGCGATGGGTAAGGTGCGCTTTGCAGGTTCATCAATGATTGTCAAAGCCCATGTATATTCATCCCAGTTCCCTAAAAAGGAAAAAATTCCAACAGTGGCGAGTGCAGGTTTTGATAAAGGTAATGCCAGGCGGAAAAAGATTTCAAATGGATTGGCTCCATCGATTGTCATGGCCTCTTCCAATTCTTTGGGCAACGATTCAAAGAATCCCCGCAGAAAGAAAGTATTACCGGTAACCCCTGAGGCAATATAGAACAATATCAAACCCCAGAGACTATTTCGCAAATCTAAAGACCGAGCCAGATAAAACCGAGGGATGATTGAAATCATATCCGGAATCATCAAAACAATCAGCATGAGAGCAAATAGTATTTCTTTACCTTTGAATTGAAATCGAGCAAAAGCATAAGCAGTTAATGCAGCAAATAATACTGTTCCAATCGTAGCCATCAGAGCCACAACAGCACTATTCAAAAAATAAAGTTGGAATCGATTCGAAGTCCACGCTGAAATGAAATTTTCAATGGAGGGATTCTCTGGAATTAATTTGGGGGGGTATTCTATAACAAATACATTGGCTTTGAATGCGTTTGAAACCATAACCAGGAAAGGAAAGATCATCAACACAGCACCAGCAGTAGCCAGCAGATATCGAATGATAATATTGAAGTTTTTCTTTCTACGATACATGCTGTTTCTCCTAATAGATTTCCTGAGGTTTTCGTAATAATTTAATTTGCAGGAAGCTGAGGGTGATGATTAATGCTGCCATCAAATAAGACAAGGCTGCCCCATAACCAAAGTCCAGAAAGTCAAAAGCCTGATGGTAGGCATAGCTGAGCATCACCTCGGTCATCTGGCGCGGTCCACCCCCGGTGATTAAATAAACCGAAATGAAGACATTAAAACCACCAATCAATAACATCACCATGGTAAATACAATCGTTGGACTGATTAATGGCATGGTAATATGCCAGAAATTCTGCCATCCATTGGCACCATCCATGGCACTAGCTTCTTCCAATTCCTTTGGTACACCAGCCAGTGCAGCCAGATAAATCACCATTGACCACCCAATCCCTTTCCAGATACCAAGGATTAAGATCGGAACAAATGCCAGGGCTGGGTCTCGCAACCAGGGTAAAGGTTTCTCAACCAGATGAAAAACTTCAACTAAAAAATAATTAACGATTCCGTTTGGTGATTGAAAAAAATAACGAATTAATAGCGATACGATGACCCATGAAGTAATGACTGGAATATAGTACAACGCGCGGAACAGTGTTTTCCCTTTTGGCAGAGAATTAATTAAGATTGCCACTATCATGGCAATAATCATCTGACCAGGAACTGTTACCAATGTATAAATCAATGTATTCTTGAAAGCCCGCCCAAAAACAACATCGTTGAAAGCTCTTGCATAATTATCGAGACCGACAAACTCAGAAACTTTGCCAGGCATAATTTGCCAATCCAAAAAGCTCATCTGAAACCCTTTTAATAAAGGATAAATCTGAAAAATTGCGAAAAATAATAAACCAGGGATCAAGAAAAGCAATGGCATCAGCTTCTTCTGGGTTTTCAGGCTAAGGTACATGCACAAACTCCAATCGATAAAATTGAGGTGAGCAGGAAATAAAGGGGAGGGTTTATTTGATCCCTCCCCTTTATCTATAAAATTTACTCTATTGGAAGCAAAGGATCAATTTGTGAAACAGCATCATCCAAACCAACTTTAACACTGACCTCACCGTTCAGGATTGCTGAACCAGCGTTGGTCATGATTTCTTCAATCTTACTCCAGCGAGGATGTGGTGTACGTGCTTTCGCTGTTGTCAGTTGTTCCAGAAAAATTCCAAAGAACTCATGATTTTTGATTGTATCTGATTCAACTGCACTCTTCAAGACGGGCATTTGACCAACTGACACAAGTTTGAGCTGAGTTTCTTCAGAGAGTAAATATTTCATAAATTTGGTGGCAGCATCTTTTTTATCACTCTGCTGGAACATGACGATATCTTCACCACCAACAACCGATACTGAACCTCCATCACCTGCTGGCATCAAAGTCATCCCATATTCTTTGTCAGGAAATTGTCCACCAAACAACGGAGGGAACCAGGGACCTTCTAAAAGCATGGCGATTTGATCCTGTCCAAATCCACCCCAGGAATCAACACCACCACCAAGCATTCCAGGATGCATATAACCATTTTCGATGTTATCTTTTAAGAATTGATAAGCTGCGACTGTGTTGGCACCGTTGAAAACACCAGTTGAAGTTGTGATAGACTCATCGGTTACATCACCGCCAAATGACCAGATCCAGGGGTTTACTGCCCAGGCATAGGTGCCACCATCAGCAAAACAAAACTTGTCGTCACCCAAAGTTTTGATTTTTTCACATGCAGTTAAAAGTTCTGCCATTGTTTCGGGAGCTTTCTCGATGCCTGCTGCTGCGAACATGTCTTTGTTATAAACCATCACCCGGGTATTGGTATCCAGTGGTAGACCAAAATGTTTACCATTGTAAAGATTGGTAGAGAGTGGTCCAGGCAGAAATTGTTCAGAATATGTGGCGAAATCAGGAATAACTTCTTCCAGATTGGCCAACGCACCTTGATCTGCCAATTCAGGTACCCAGATGATATCAACACGTGCCAGGTCTGGGGCAGTTCCACCTGATAGCGCTATTAATAGTTTTCGACGGAATTGGTCATATGGAACCAGCACAGATTCTACTTTCACATCCGGATTGGCTGCTTCAAATTCAGGAATCAAAGTTTCTTCCAGATAAACCGCTTCCACATCAGCATTATATGCATGCCAGAATGAAATCGTCACCGGGGCTGCTTCTTTTTCAACTGAGCTTGATGATGAATCGTTGGATTGAGCGGGTTGTTGAGGTTCCTGCTCAGAGACACTGGGTGCTGTTGGCGTACAGGCTGCCAACAACATACTGAGAGCAATGATAGCACTCAGGGCAATAAATAAATACGATCTTTTTTTCATTGGATTCTCCTCATAAATGGAACTAAAAATTGGACTTAGATATGATTTTTCCTAAACGAAAATTTCGTTTGGATTTTACAAAGTTACGATATTTACAAAAATGATGATTGGGTTCTCGTCGTCCTCCTGAATTATTAATTTTGTGATTGAACAAAGTTGATGGAAAAATTTTTAACTTCTCTGGAAGAAATTAAATTCACTCTGATGTACTGGGTTTTCAAATAATTGGCGTAAGACCAGGCTGGCCGCTCCACGCGCCCAGGCATCGTCGCCCCAGGGTTCAATTCGAATCTGACAATCTCTAAACATTTCGGGAACAGAATATTTTTGGATGGCAAATTGCATGGGATCAAAGAAATTCTTACCCAATCCCACTCCTTCTCCACCGACGATGATTAATTTGGGGTTAAGTAAATTAATCAAATTTGCAACCGATCTTCCTAACAGATCACCGGCTTTTCCCAAAACTGATTTGATATCTGGATCCATATTTTCATTAAGACTTAGTAATTCATCAATTGTTTTGATATTTGGATTGAATAGCTGAGCATCACGTATCAATCCGGGGTAGGCAACATAAGTTTCCAGACAGCCTCGTTTCCCACAATCGCAAATCGGGCCATCCGGGTCAATCAATGTATGACCGAATTCTCCTGCACCTCCACCCGTACCACGATAAAAGCGTCCATTGGCTACAATACCCAGCCCTATCCCTCGTCCGACTGTGAGCGTGAGAAAATCTTCAATTCCTTGTGCAGCGCCAAACCATTGTTCCGCCATGGAAAGTGTGTTGACATCATTATCAAGGTATATCGGGACTTTTACATGCGGTTGTAACAATTCGCGAATGGGAAGATCACGCCATCCAAAAAAAGGTGATTGACGTAATAAACCTCGTTCAAAATCCACAATTCCCGCCAGACCGATGCCAACACCGATCAGTTTCTTCTTACCAATGCCAGCCTTGCTGATTAATCGTTCCACCAAACGCGCCAGCATTCGAATGACATTCGTTGCTGATTGATCAGGTAATTCAATCTGATCTTTTGCAATCACGGTTGCTTCCAGATCAGTTAAAGCGCCGAGAGCATGGTCTTCCATTAATTTAATACCAATTACATAACCCCCTTTGGGGTTAATGGCTAACAAAATAGGTGGGCGTCCACCACGCGAATCACCTGGAGCTTTTTCAAAAATCAACCCCGTTTCAATTAATTCGGAGGTTATTCCAGTTACAGTTGCCGGAGATAACCCGGTCACCCGGGCAACCTGTGCGCGATCAATCGGACCATAGGTTTTAATGGTGTTCAGGATAATGGAGCGATTAATCGCGCGTATAAGATCTCGGTTGCCAAGGGGGGATGAATTATTCATTACTTTATTCCGTGAATAAACTAAGTATGTTTTTATTATACAAACAATAATAACATTGTCAATAGGGAATTTCCCATGATAATGCTCCTTTAAATAATCATATTGAAAACGAACAAAAAATACTTCTCAAGACTTCCAGCCATTAATTTAGAATAGATTTAATTTCTATTACAACATGAGTAAATATCCAGACTATATCTTGACAGCCGTACAAATTCATTGTATTATGTACAGCAAGAGGTATGATATGAAAGACACAAAATTAACTGTCAGAGTTTCTCGTGATCTTTTGGAAAATGTAAAAGTTTACGCAGAAAAAAATAACACGACTTTAACTGAACTGATAGAGTCATTTCTAAAGAATATTCCATCTCAATTTCCTTTAGAAAATGCCCCTATTGTACGAAGATTAAGTGGTTCATTACCAAAAAATTTATCGATACAGGATTACAGAGATCATCTTGAAGACAAATATGGACAATAAACCAAGTGTATTAATTGATCTAAATATTTTATTGGATGTTTTTCAAAAACGGGAACCGTTCTATGAGAACTCTGCAAGAGTTTTAGCGATCATTGAATCAGGTTTAATCAAAGGTTACATATCAGCACACAGTATTACCACTTTGTATTATCTTTATCAAAAGGGAAGATCAGTTTCTGATGCCAAAGCGATTATTACAAACCTCTTACAATTTTTATTGATTGCCCCAACTAATCATAATACCATCGAACAGGCACTCAATCTGGATATTAAAGATTTTGAGGACGCAGTTCAAATGATCGCTGCAATTCAATGCAAAGCAGATTGTTTAGTTACAAGAAATCCTAAGGATTTTCAACCCACTTTGTTGCCAGTCATGCAGCCTGTGGATTATCTCAGCTCAATTTCTAATTTTCTTAAATAAACAACATCCCGTCTCTACTGCAGAAACGAGATGTTTTCTTCAGTTATGCTCCCCTGAGCATTCTCTTCCTTGAAACCTGCTTCAGCATCAAGAACAAGGGCACCGACAGCAGATAGATCATCAGGATGACCCATCTGCACCGAACCATCCGGAAATTGTCGGACGAGATTCACATCATAAAAGAACGCCCTTAATAATTCAGCCAACAGTACAAATAGCACACCACCGGCTACCGGGATCATGTACATCCATGGATTACGCGTTCCGGTCTGCGCCTTGGCAACCGGAATTAAATAGAAAGGTAACCAAAAGGAATAAGATCACCATGCTGATGTCAAGCCGGGTTGCAAAGAAACTCTGCTGTGTTTGTTCCAGCCATAAAACGAAACTGGCGCCCAGGATCATCAGAATAAAGGCGATTAAGCCGTCGAATAAACTCAGCATTGCCAGACGGATTGGTTTTGCAAAGGAGCTGATGATCTCATTGGTGCAGATATGTGGATCACCACATCCGACCCAACCGATTTCCCCGCTTCCTGTGCCGATTGCAATAATTCGAGAATGTCTTCAATGATATCTTTCTTGGTTACCGCAGAAAGTTGAGAATCTACCACGGCATCTTTAATGATTTCGAATTGTTCATAATATTCCAGGTTCAACAACTTTTCATATTTCTTTTTTTGAATTTTTGAAAAATACACCACAAATACCGATAAAATACTGATTACTATGATTGTCACAAATAGCACCACCGGTATCTTTTCGTCACTGGACCGCCCGGTGATCTCCCAAACCACTACACTGGCAATTACCAACAGCGCTAATATGATTGAACTGATTAATAAAACTTTATTTCTGGTTGTCATAATCATCAACCACCATTAACTCATTTACCATTTTCATCATCCGAAGCCAGGTTTCCTGAAATTCCTGTAAATTAACCTGTCCATCCGGTGTCACAAAATAATACTTGCGCATGGGACCCAATGGGGAGGGGCGTTTCTCGACTTTCAGATGCCCCTTGTTCTCCAGTCTTGTCAGAATTGGATATACAGTTGCTTCATTGACGTTAAATCCAATTTGATTCAACCTTTCAACGGTTTTATAACCATACAGCTCTTCTTCTGAGATAATCTTTAGAATACAGCCTTCCAATATTCCTTTCATCATTTGGGTGTCGTTATTCATTCTACCTTCTTCTATGTATTACATAATAGCTATTATAACGAGTATACAATTACTACTACGTATTGTCAAGTAGAAAATTTTATCCTCTGAAATAGTTTTATACAAGAACTATTTCAGTTCATGAATTTACATTGGAATTTTCTCCATTTTATTATCTGAAAATCTGCTATAATTTTTTCTTGTCCATCTTATATCACGCAAAACACCTTCTTTTTTCAAAACAGGACCAAAGCTTACAGCATATCACCGCTCCATTGGTATTTGCTCTGGGCTTTTTCATCCTGGCCGTGTGGCGCTTTCGGAAAGCTGAGATGTAGGCAAATAACCAAAGAGGATCATGTAGATTTTTTAATAAAAACATGGTTTTTAATATGTATTAAAAACCATGTTTTAGTTAAACTCACTTACGCATGATCAATATTCCTATATGCATACGAAGCCAGTTCAAACGCCAGATATGCCATCCCCCAACTGAGGAGGAATGAAAGCAGCATCCCCAAAATACCTGGAATAAGCACATAAGTCAAAAGCGGAATACCCGTAAACAGGATACCCAATAAAATGCCACCAGCACTCAACTCCGGGACTGATCCATTCAACAGCAAGCCAGATCTGGATCGCCGAATCACGTCAAACACGGCTGCACAACTGATGGCTGCAATCATCCCGGGTACAAGCAACACCAACCCGGGCATTTGCATCCCAAAGACTACACCTCCCAGAAGAAATCCTGCCAGGCTGATAAGCACTGCCAGAAGATAGGTGAATCCCAGATCATTTATCAAGAATTTTTTATGGGAAAGGGGCAACTGCCGGATCAATGGCCATACGGACAGGTCACTACGGATCCGTTTAACAGAGATTTGGGCAAGCTGGATAATCCACAGGATGATCACAATCCCGCGACTGCCAATATCGGGTAAAACAGGGATCACAAATAGAAAGCCTAAAATTTGTAACCATGTCAGCAATCCGGTCAAGCGGAACGTGCGTTTTGTTTGCAGAACATCCTTCCAGATCAGTACGCCTGGTCCGGCTATGGCTGGCAAGCGGGTTGGTTTTTGTTCTACCCCCAGACGCCGTTGCGTTTTCTCTTGCTCCACCAGACTGGTAAATCCATACCGGCTGGCAGTGCTGATCAGTTCGATCTTTCCTGTTTCCTGAATGGCCCGACTGAGACTGAAATTCATGGAAACCCGATATAAAATTACCAACACAAGGAAAGCCAGGAGCCAGCCCATCATCCAGACCAGCCAGTTAAAAACATCAAAATACCCGATGCGCAAAGAGATCAAAATTAAATCAACGATCTTGACAACAGACGGGATAACACCACCACCCAAAGATAAGATCAAAATCCCATAGAACAAAGCCAGTGAAGGTATTGCTATCCATAACCAGTGATTGCTTTTCCCCCTGGTGGACAAACGAATCGCCCCCAACAACCAATGCAGTCCAAATAACACCAGATGAACCGGAAGAATGGCCATCCATGCGCGTATTCCAAACCCCGTATATTCAAAAATCCGATTGGCACCCATTGCGCCGGGAATGGTCACCTCTGCTAATGAAAAACCGAGCGTTACCGCCACAACCCAGAAGGGAATGGCATTCTTCAACCATGGCATCCACAACCAGCGCAGGATGATCCCAGCCCGTGGAAGCGGTGTCTGACTGATTAACAAGCCATCCTCTTCGGAAAATAGTACCGGGCACCGCCGGGTAGCCTGCCAGACAGAATAGAGACTCCAGACTGCCAATAGTATTATTTCCACCATTAACCCGGCTTGCGCTGGATTGTCTGGATGGATTATTTCAAACAACATGACACCACCACTGGCAAAAAATGTCAGTGTCACAAACACCCACACCCCAAAGAATAAAATCAAATAAAGCAGATAAATGCGATTATTAAAAGAATGGTCGCTCTTCTCATAGGCAACAAATGAGAGCCAGTACGCGATCTCGCGCTCTTCCTGCCGCGAACGTAGCCAATTTACCGCCTTCATTTAGTTGCCCTGATCTCACCATTCTGTATCAGCAATTTTCGATCCGCTAATTGATCGATTAACCCGGGGTCATGTGTCGTCAACAAAATTGCCACACCATCCTTGCGTAATCCGTGCAACTCATCAATCAGCATGCTGACCCCATCTTCATCCAGTGCAGAGGTGGGTTCATCCAGCAATAGCACGTCAAAAGGACGGATTAATGCCAGTGTTACTCCCAATTTCAACCGCATTCCGCGTGAGTAATGATGCGGAAACAGGTCCCTCGCTTCCCAGAGACCATATTTCTGCATGAGCATCTCAGCCTTTTGTTCGAAGTCCTTCTCAACCCCATTGGCCAGTGCTATAAAGCGCAGATGCTCCCAAGCAGTCAGTTCCAGATAAAAACGTGGCACATCCGGCACATATACCATACGGCGACGTACTTCCACTTCGTCCCGGTATAGATCATATCCCATCACGCTTACCGTTCCGCTCGAAAGAGGTACCAGTCCCGTCAGGCAGGAAAGCAGTGTGGTCTTACCCGATCCATTCGGCCCTGAAAGGATGCTGATCTCTCCACCCATCAAATCAAAATTCGTCGGGGCTAATGCCATAAACGAATCATATTTTTTACTGAGTTCATTCACAACCAGATGAGATGGCACCATTTCCTCCTGCATTTATATTTACGACTTTGTTTAATTGAAGAGTCCTGATCTTAATTGTACCCATTCAGAAATTAATCAAAAATACGACCCAGGTTAAAGGATTAATCCTTTTCACGCAAGGAAATAGTAGCTAATCCCACCACAATCAGACCATAAATCGGCAAAATCACAAACATTTGCCAGTTATCCAGCAAGCTACCATCTGAAATCAACTCCTGCAGGACTTCATTCGCGTAATATAACGGGGTCAGATAACTCATAACTTGCGCCCATTCGGGTAGTTTTTCAACGGGAACAATAATGCCTGATAGGATGACTGAAAGAATCACCAGGGGAATAAACGGGAACACTTGCCCTTCGTTCCTGGCAAAGTTGGATACCAACATCCCAATTGCCATACTGATCACCGCCAGTAGCCACATCACCAAATACATGGAAGCAAATTGAGCTACACTGAACCCCAGATCGAATAACCAATTCAGTTCCAACAACACCAAAAGACTCTGTACGGTTGCCAGCACGGTATACGCCAACAAATATCCAATAATGATCTCAATTTGTTGATACCCGCACACAAACATCTGAGCCATGGTACCAGCAGTTCGTTCCCGTACTAATACAATTGCTGTCAGAATAAAAGTGATGAAATGGACGATAAAAGCAGCATAAGGCACTGCATACGGGCTGATATTAAATGTTGGTGGCGCTAATACATCAAAAACAAGTTTTATGAAATAAATAATGATTAGTGGAAACAGGATGGAAATGGCAACAAATCGTCTATCCCTATGTAACTGATTCAAAACCCTGGCTGCCACAACACCAATACGGCTTAGTATGTTTTTCATTGGGCACCTTCCTGATTGAGCTTTTTTTCATGCTCATTGATCATTTTCAGTACCACTGATTCCAACGTCTCCTCTTCTATTTCGATCCGGTTGATCGCTGGATCTAACCCTAATTTGTGTAGTAACTTTGGCAATTGGTCCGGATAATGGCTGACGAGTTTTTCTGCCACCATGTTATTTCTGCGCAATTTGATCTTCGCTTGCTGCTTCCAAAGTAATTGTCGGGGAGGTTCATCTGCCAGCAGTGTGCCTTCATGCAGAATTGCCAATCGATCGCAATACATGGCTTCACCCATCTGATGTGTACTCACCAGGATAGTGGTGCCCTGCTGTGTCAAATCTCTGAAATGCTGCCAGAACGATTCACGTAATTTGGGATCAATGCCAGTTGTTGGCTCATCCAAAAACAGAATTTGAGGATAATGTACCAGAGCACACGCCAGCGAAACACGTTGTTTCATCCCTCCTGAAAATTTGTAAACCTGATCATGTGCCCGTTTTGTCAAACCCACAAATTCAATCACCTCATTAATCCGTTGAAAAAAATTTCCTTTCTGGTGGGGATAAGAAAAAAAACGTATATTTTCAAACGCTGTTAAATCCTCATACAATGCTGGTGTCTGGGGCATATAGCCAATCAGACCACGCACCTGTGTCTTCTGGCTGGTTGGATTAAATCCCAGCATCATCAGACTACCTTTTGTTGGTTTCGTGGCACCGATTAAACAGCGAATCAAGGTCGTTTTCCCTGCTCCGTTTGGTCCCAACAAACCATAGATCTGTCCTTTGGTTATCGAAAGGTTCACATTCTTCAAGGCTTTCTGTTTCCCGAAGAATTTATCCAGATTTTGAACAATAATGGAAGCTGACTCATTCATCTAGGACTCCTTGCATTTACATCACGAATGGCGTTAATTCAATTGTAGTCCTGTTGGTGTGATTTATTGATCTACACCATGAATGAATTTTTATCAAAAACCCAAACAGCTAATTTCAAAAATTTTACTGCCTGTTCGTATTAGTTTAACTTTGCTTTGAGCTCCCGATAAAAAGAAATATTAATCATGGTTCTGAATGCTTCTCGTCCAAAATCACTCAATTGAAAACTTACTAACTTCTCTGATTTAATCGAACCATATAATAATTTCTCTTCCCGCTTACCGATGATAAACCCCAATGCCTCCAAGGGCTTTATAATAGTTTCTTCGATATCATCAATCAACATTTGAAATTGAAAATTTTCAGGTACTGGATCTTCATAAAAACCCATGGCGTCTAAAATTCGTTTACTAAATTTAATGAAATCCATCGATTGGGAAGTGAGAATTGAAGTTAATAATTTGTGAATGAACCGGGGAAAAGTGTAATGTAAATATTCAAGTCTGTTATATGGATGCCGGGTCACCAACCAGTTACCACGAAACCACCAGCCCATAAACAAATTGTGCAGTTGTTCTGCCGGGGGAGATTTTAAGAATGTTTCTCCCATGGGGGTTAACTTCCATAATTTCCCTTTGCCACCTGTGATTAGTTCCGCCCAATATGCCATCAAATGGATAAAATAAACAGCCCAAACATCATCCTCATTTTTGAACAATCTGGAAAATTCATCTTTGTCCAGGAGAGGGTGGGAATATCCAATCTTTTCCACTAAATCTTTCACTGCCTTTTGTGGAAAATTGCCAGTTGATGACGTACCACTAATTTTGTTATCGCGCAAATAAGACAACAAATAACTCATATTGGTTAAAAGCGGTAAAGATTGTATCTTCTCCAAATCTATTTTTTGGAGGGTTTTTAACCAGTTATTAAGAGCAACATTCGGATCAACCCAGTCCTCAGGATCGACGATCCACACGTTGAAGCGTAAATTCCAATCATTCAATTGTTGGGCAACCAGGTCAATTCTGTAATTTATCTTTTTAACATCTACTAATTCAGGATCAAATGAACCACCCGCCCAGATCAGTGAACTCTCATGTTCTGGATCTTTCAGATTCTTAATCACTTCCAAAAATTGACTATATCCAAATTCACCACCCACATCTTCCGGAGGGGTAGCTCTTTTTCCTTCCAGGAATTGCAGTAACCTGGTATTTTTATCATAAGGTAATACTTTTTCAATCAAAACAGTGTGTTTCCAATTATCCCCAAAATCATAAAGATAGGTGAATTGTGAGCCCTTGTTAAAATTAAAATCACTTAACTTATAAAGTTCTTCGTCTTCCTTCACAAAGTCCATAAATTCAGAATCTTCCGGGTCACCATAAATTACATTACCTATTCTGAATTCATGTAAATGATACCCTTCCCAACCAAAAACAGCCTGAATGACTTCATGCAAATTCCATAATGTCATCTGGTCGGAAACCAACACCCTGCGCCAGATGGGTGGTTTGATTTCTCTCAGAGTGATTTTTATTTGCAGAATTTTTTGATCTGATTTTGCCAAAGTAATCTCCAGATTGTCTTACATTAAGTTTACACGAAATTAAGAACGAGAATCAGAGCATTATGAGCCAAACCACATTTTAGGAAAATTTACAACTCCAAACGTTTAAATTTTCGTAAGGCAACATAAACAAAAATTACTGACCAGGCGAGCGTTGAAAGAATGGGTGGTCATAATAACCCGGGTGAAATCATTTGATTGCCTGTGACAATTGTTGCCAGATTTGCTAATGAAAATGGAGTAACATATTTCAACACATCCACCAGACCCAAGAAGATGCTGCCACCCAAAAGCAGTCCTGCTGATAATCCCAAAACAACCATCCGGGAAGAAGTTAGGGTTCCCAGCATGATAGCAAGTACCAAGTAAAAGAAACTATGTAAAATCATGATCCCCACACCGGCCAGGTATGGTGCAATTGGAAAGAATCCATCCATTTTCAATGACAGCATGCCATAAGTAATGATCGCTGGAATGAAAATAAGAAAGAGAATAATAAATTTTCCATAGGCTGCAAATTTAGCAAGAATGATAGATCGCCTGGTAACCGGTTTGGTCAGCATCCATTCCACCACACCATTTTCCCGTTCAGAGATTAACAGATCAAAACTTAACACAATTACCCCAAAACCGATTGCCTGCAGCCCAAAATCAAAAAACACAGATAGTCCCAGTGATATGATTTATTTGGTCAGGCCACCAGCCGCAATCACTTCTTCTGTGATATCCAGGGGAAGTACATTCGCAACCAATAAAAGATTAGCCACCAACCCACACAGAACGATTGGCCAAAAGATGGCATTAATCCACCAACGATGAGTATGCATCCAATCACAATTTTCTTTGTGGTAGATTGTTGAAAATCCTCTTAGCCGTGCCGATTCATTAATTGGTTGCAACTCAATCTCAGTGGACATATTCAACTCCTTTCACAATTTGCATAAACACATCTTCCAGGGTGGTTTTTTGTTTACTGAATTCAGTAATAACAAATCGATGATCACTTTGAATTAACTGCAATAATTGTCTTTCAGCCGATACAGAATCCTTCAGATGAATTCTCCAGGTGATGGAACCATCTGAATTTTTTTGAATGATTTCGCATTGGATCACCCAATCCAATGCAGATAAGTGTTTTCCCATTATTTTTTCTTTGTCTTGAACTATAAGTATGTATTCGATCCCTCTTTTTTGATCCAGGATGTTATGAATGGGTCCACAAGCTTGCTATTTTCCGTGATTTAAAATGGCAACCGAATCACAAATCCTTTGCACATCGTCCAGAATGTGGGTGGAAAAGAAGATCGTTGTGGTTTTTCGCAATTTTTCCATCACGTTGAATATTTCCTGTCTACCAATCGGATCCAGCGAAGAGACCGGCTCATCCAGAATTAACAAATCGGGGTAATTGATCTGCGCCAAAGCAATTCCCAGCTGTTGTTTTTCCCCACCTGAAAATTTTTTAATTGGTCGGTCAGCTTTGTCCTCCAGGACTACTAATTCCAGCATTTCGTCACAGCGTTTTTTAATTTTTTCCTTAGTCCCGATATAGAAAAATCTGGTGGATAATAGCAGATTTTCGAGAGTTGTCATATATTCAATGAACCTGGGTTGTTGTGGTAAATACCCAAAAAATTTGCTGAGATTTTCTGTTTGAACAACAAAATCGTTCGAATTATTCATGTTTTTATCCTTCCGATCGAATTACAGCTTAAAAAACCCCCGATATACTTTTATCGGATATCGTTGAAATGAAGGATTTATGAATGGGCCGAAAGGCTATTTTCACCTGGCCGGATGGTGGACATGTTTTTCCGAGGTTTCATCCTCTATTATATTGGTTTACCTGGAATCGTTGCTTGTGACCTGAAAGCTGATCGCGCCGTTGCGGGCCACGCAAAATGATATATGTTCATGCCGTGTTTGCTCATTGAACGTTAACTCTGATTCAAATACATTCTACTAGATTAACCATATTGCGGGATTAGATTAGTCTCTAAACGACCTTTTTCAGCAGGGTTTATCAATGAGAAAACAATATTATTTTCCGTTTCACAACCCCCTGAAATGTTATATCATGCCTGAACAGAAACTTGTCCGTTAGCATGAATGCGTTTTGCCATAAATTGTATCCTTTTCTGCCACAAAAATGCGGTGCGACACCCTGGCCCTCTAAGGGACATTCTATTTTAGAGACTGAAAACGTCTATGCGTGGCGCGGGTGAGTGTTGATAGCCCAAACTTTTTGCGACCTTAACTGCGGGTAAGAAAATACGGGGCCTTTGTACACCGCTTGAAAAGATGATAACAGAATTAGAACAATATTTCTATCTGCCTGAATAGGCATGTTTTTGGCATAAAAATGGCAAAATTGGCAGCTTTTTAGCATATTGTGAACTATTTCACATAATTTTGATCATTTAGCGTCTCGTTTGGATATTTTTGACTATAATTAATTTGGGTTGATGAAACCCAGACTTATCATCGTGTGACTTAAAGTATCAAAATAGATATATCAGCTGATGCGCTTGCACAGGCAATCCGCTCAGTACATGCTGGCTTACCCACGCTGGCACCCGAAGCAGTAGATGTATTGGTTCAGGCTTCTCAGGAACCAAAATTCCTGCCTGGCCATGATCTGACGGATCGTGAACGTGAAGTCTTGAAATTGATGGTGGAAGGCTTGAATAATAAACAAATTTCCGAACGATTATACGTCAGTCAATCCACCGTCAAATCTCATGTGAGTAATGTGCTCAAAAAATTAAATGTTAACTCACGGACGAAAGCGGTTTCCTTCGCCTTAAAAAATAAACTGATTTGAATTTTTTCTTTTCAACAAACCAATCAATTAACGATTTCCTGAGAAGGTTGCATAGATTTGCCCAATAAATATTTGTCAGGTAATAAACGCAATAAACCAATGGTAAAAATCATAGAACTACCGATCCTTACAAACCCTGAATTTGAAGCAACACTATCAACATACCAGAATTTCATCGACGGGGAAAATTGTATCAAAGAGCTCCAGAAAAAATAGCCTGAAACCGACATCGAGTAAAGAACACCTGCCCCCACCAAAAGATATGTAATAACAATTAGGAAATTTCGGGAATTTACAAATAATACATATCTTGCCAATAATAACAATAGAATGGATAATGCAATATAAGCTGATAATTCACCCCAATTCGGTATGATCGGATCTTTTGAATTTAATGCATTTTTAATATTCAGGAAATGAATATCCAATAAATTAGCCCCTATCAGCAAAATTATAGCCCCTGTAATAGAAATTATTTTTTTCATAATATTTAAATTGAGGATTATTTTTGAAAACAGCTTAATAATTATAGCATAAAATTAGTCTAATTTCTTTATCATTAGGATGCTTTTCAGGGCAATCGCAAAGTCAAGAATTAAGCACCTCCAACAAGAAATTGGTGTCCATACCACAAAGCATTCTTTTTGTCTTGGCACCACATTTTTTGGATTTGTTTTGTCTCAATAAATTGAAAGCCATCTTCCGAATCAAAGCAAGATTTTCTGGAGCGTGTCCTACTCTTACACAGCTATGATCCTCTCTGAAAGTGACAGCTTATCCGAAACACGAAATCCCGTGGTGGTTATGTTGTTCGGAGTTCTGGTGCGATTGCGCTTTGTGCTGGTAGTTTTAGGTTGTGTTGACATGCTCCAAGTATACCAGTTATTCGGATAGGCTCTAAGAACTTCAGTTTTCGTAAGTGATGCACATTACATAAGCCATGTGATATTTTGTATTTGAAATATGAACTCCATCCATCATGAATGGCGCGACCCTGTAAAGGAGGTAGTATCCCGATATCATTCATCGCTGGATATCCACGTTTCTGGTGAAGCGTATAATGTGTCAGTTTTTCTGTACTGGCTGAATGTAACCAATGCAACTTTCCAGCTACCCGTGACCCGGTTTCATCAAAATGTACTACGGCTGCTCGCTCTGTTATGTGTGTTTTGATGCACTGGTTGACGAATTGCACTTTTTCGGCAATTTCCTGGCAGAATCCTATCAAACTACCCTGAGATAGCGCTTGTCCATAGATGGTTGCGAACAATTCGCTTATTCGCTGAAGAGGT
>PHBX01000056.1 GCA_002842045.1 Chloroflexi bacterium HGW-Chloroflexi-3
TTAATCATAATCTTTTCGTTTTGGTGGTAAACATGTACCCGATCATGACTGGTAAACATTACCCGACTATGGGTGGTAATAATAACCCGGCTATTGACAGTAAATAATGCAAAAACCCCTTGCTACGAAATTTTCCACTTTGTTATCCGAAAGGCAAATAGTATCTTTTGGCGATGTTGTACGCAGCGTTAAGGTCAATGTCATTCCTGAAAAATCCAGGTTCCTTATATATTTGGGAAGAAAAACTATGTGATGATCAGGAAGTGTTGTTGATATGCAAAACGACTTCCGAAGCATTTGACAGTCTTATTCCAGTTGTTTAGAGAATTCATCTATACGAGAATCCGGAAATCATCTCCGTTGGTATCGTGTGGTGGAGCTGCCAAGTATATGGAGTAGATTAGAAATAGGGTCAATGATATTATTTTGAGCAACGCAAAACAAATCTTGATATCCAATCAAGCAACTCTGGATGATATATTACACGGCCAGTTATATGAAGAGTGGAAAATGATAACAAATAAAGATCGGTATTTGAAATAATCAAATACACAAATCCCCCTGGGATAGGCCTTTCCCGACTGTTATACTCATTTTAGAAAACAACCGAATATTATATCCATAATCGTTAGCCGGACAAATCCTTCTGGAAGTAGAGGTTGTCCGGCTTTTTTAAATTAATTCACCACGAGATGAGACAGGAGGTTCAATGACCATATTAATCCCTGTGGTGGGATTGTTATGCACCACCCTGGTGCTTTTACTGTGGTATCCAAAGCCGACCCGAACTGGAAAACTGGCTGATCTTTACACTGTCGATTCTGCTCGCACATTGTCGTCTCTTGACCAGAAATCGTTGGACTACAAGCTACTCGCAGCAGGATTACCAATGAAACCCGTCACGTTTCGCCTGCTTTGTGTTGCAGCCGGAATAGGTGGTGCTGTGATCATCTGGCTATTTTTGCCGGGATTACCGGCCATCGTGGTGGGTGGAATTGTTTTTTATGTTCCAGGAGCGTGGTTGGATGATCGGGTAAAGAGCCGCGGACGCAAAATTGACCAATTACTGCCGATCGGCATTGGCCGAATCGCTGCCGGCCTCTTGGCAGGTGGCTCAGTTCCCGATGTACTTCAACAAGTTGGGGAGTCGTTGGAAATCGAAAGGACCAATCCCCTTACTCCTGAGTTCGTTTTGACGGCTTCAGAAATGCGCATCAAAGATCGTGTGGAAGCTTTGCGTGGTCTGGCTTCTCGCAGCCCATCCGTCTCACTATCCAATCTTGCACAACTGCTGGAAGGGTATACCGAATCCGGTGGACGTGCCTATACAGGTGTTTTGATGGACATCTCGATGCGGGTTCAACAAATCCTGATTGCTCGAAATCGTGCCCAGGCGAAAGCCGGGGATTCGCTGGTTTCCGCAAAAGTCTTACCAGCCGTCCTGGTTCTGATCCTGGTTTACCTCAGTCAGGATCCGATGGTTCGAGCATCGCTCAATGCCATTCCTGTGCAAATTGTCATTGGGGTGACGATGGCTGCAATGGTGGCCGGGTATGTCATCATTCGATCCATGATTATGGAGGCCGTTTAAATGACTGCTCTGATTTACCTGACCGGAATCGCTGTGTTTGCCCTGGTGATCTACCTGACCCTCGAGCTAGCTCCAGCGACACCCACCGGACGTCTGGCTGAAACACTGACACCTGCCGATGGGGTTGTTCTGAACGGTTGGCGCAGATCTCTCTCACCCTTAGATAAGCCAGTTTCCAAATGGACGCCGGCTGGGCTGCTGCGTCAGACTCGCGCCGATCTGTATTGGGCGCAGATTGGGGATCGGTGGAATGAGTGGAATGAAGTGCAGTTCACCTCTTTGCGGGTGGCTTTGGCTGTCGCGGGGTTTGGACTGGGAATGGTCGCAACCGGTGAACCGGTGTTTGCGTTGATTGGTGGCCTGGTTGGTTTTCAATACCCGGCTATGGCAATGGGCGGCATCGCTCGACGCTACCGCCGACTATTCATTTCTCAACTACCGGAATATGTCCATCGGCGAACTTCTCAGGCGCAGAGCCTGGCAGGAAAGTGGATGCGTCGTGTGCTCCAGATGGCTCAAGGACGTGATTTGATCGAGCAGATGCAGCGCGAGGCACAGGAAGCGCATTTGCCTGAACTGATTGGTATGTCGGTACAACTGGAATTTATTCGCCGTGGCACAGCTCAACAGGAACTGATGGGACAACTGGCCACCAGTATTGCTGCGGATTATATTGGCAGCGCCGAGCAACGCGCAGAAAAAGTAGGTTCGGAACTGGTAATTCCCATGGTAGTTTTTTATTTTCTACCCTTCCTGGTGACCCTTCTGGCTGTCATTGGCTGGCCGATTGTTCAGAATATGGGTGGAATGTGATGCTCGCCAACACCCTTAAATTCCTTCGGGAGCGTTCCGGTCGTTTGCGCGATTTGGCAGGCTTTGCCTTTTTTGCTTTCGCGGCATTGGTCTCTATCGCTGCGGCGTGGGATCACCCATCAATTTTGGCCTGGTTATATGCCTCCCATAACTTTATGCTGGCGTTCTTTTATGCCCGGCGGCAGCCGGCAAAAAGGTATGATCGCACTGGTTTATGGCTGGGGATGATCGCCGCGTTTTTACCAACCTTTTCAACATCAGGAAGTGCACCCTGGTATTTGTTGGTTCCAGCGTTGGCTGGTTATGGATTGATCCTTTGGTCTTTAGTCACATTGGGAGCTCGTTTTGGAATTGCCCCTGCAGACCGTGGATTAACATGTCAGGGTCCTTATCGCATTCTGCGCCACCCAATGTATCTGGGAGAACTGGTTTTTCGTGTGGCGATGGTATTTTGCTCTCCCAACCTGCTATTCGCGGGATTAATGGCCTTAACCCTGGTAGTTATCCAGTGCTGGCGCATTCTTCGAGAAGAAAAGATGATCGATGGATACACCTGTTATACCCGCGTCGTTCCCTGGCGGTTAGTACCCGGACTCTGGTGAGGCAAATGCGCCAATTCTCTAACACACTTTTCGGGTTGGCTTTAGGCAGCGCCTTGATGATGAAATCCTTCGCAGTCCAGGACGAACTGGTTGGATTGGCAGTTTTCAGTGTCCTGTTATCTGCCATTCTGACCAATTTCATGTGGATTCGGTCCGTAGGAATTGCCGGGATCAGTGGTTTATCCCTCGTGTATATGAAGTTGGGTGGAAGCTCTTTACCGGGAACGATCTTGACAGTCATTACTGCTGTTTTACTATCGTCCGCAGTTCTTTTTGCAATTTATGCGGATATATCCATTTCAAAACAAGGAGAAGAAAATAAACATGAAGTTTAGCCTTTCAAATTTACTCAAAATGAATACTGAACCATCACTGGTGGTCTTACTCGGTGCTCAGAAGCCCAATCAAGATGTACTGGATGCACTCTCAAGAAACAGTGATCTAACCGTGCGAGAAGCCTTTACGACTCGTGGTGTACTTCAAGATTTGCCGGGAGTTCACCTGGTGATCCTCGATGAGCTCATTTCCCTACCGGATACATCCAATGAAGTACTTCACCGTGCGCTCGAAATGAGCAGCATCCCAATGGTATCGCAAGAAGGGTTTTTGGCTGATCCAAATGAATGGTTGGGCCGTGCTCGTTTGACAAATGCGAAAAGAATTTCTTTTTTACCCGCGCGCCAGATCAACTTGGTAAACTGGTCAGGTGGGGTCGGCAAAACCACCCTGGCGATGGCTATTTGCAAACGGTTTGTGCAGCGTACTGGACTGCCGGCGGCGCTGCTCGAACTCAGTATGGGAGGCAGTGCTTTACATGCCCGCATTACGCATGATTTACCTGAATTTTTTAGCATTGCAACTCATAAAGAAGAACCCGCGCTCTGGTATGGCGTTAGCCTTTACCCAATGGACGGGCGTACCATCGATGTGCTGTGGGGGGAAGATTCGGACGGTGTTCGTAAGGTTTTGGCAGAGATTCGCCGTAAGCATACATTGTTTGTGGTGGATTGTTTTCCTGGTCATCCACTCTTTCCAGAGCTGTCGAAACCCATGCCTGGGTTGGTCAATTTGGTCGTAACTTCCCCGCGCGACGATTCTATTTTGCAGGCCCGGCGTTTAATGAGTGAAGTATCAGAGCCATCCCACTTGGTACTGAACATGACCAAATCTTTGGCTGACCGCACAGAGTCGGGCGTATCTGTTGTGCTTCCCTATAACGAAAACTGGGCGCAATCCTCTGACCCGCGTTTGGCAGATCCAATACTGGAACTGGTTTATAAGGGCTGGAAAGCGAAGGCTGACCTTTTCATCGGACAGCCCTACTATGAATCAAAACTTTTGTCATCAAGCCAGCTCTAAAAAGATCTCGGGCTTTTGCTCTGCGATACGTAACAAAGCTTCTGCAGGACCGCTGGGTTTACGCCGGCCTTGCTCCCAATCTTGAACGGTTCGTAAGCTAACACCCATTAAACACGCAAAAGCTGACTGGGATAAATTAAATTTGGCACGAATCACCTGCGGGGATGAAGGTTCTTTTAATGAGTGTGTGCGTAAGTCGCTACGACCAGCTTTGAACGCTTTGATCTCTTGAATTCCATCCAGTATTTCCTGAGCAATATCCCGTTTAGACATTTTAAATTTCCTCTGCAATCTGCCGCAAGATATGAGCTGGTATATTTTCTGTTTCGCTATTACTATAGACCATCAACAACCAAATTTCATCATCTTGTCATTTGAATGAATAGATAGCCGGAATACTCCTTTTTGTACACTTCTGGTTTTGCCCAATGATTTCTTCAACAGTCTCTCGAAGTTTATCTGTTTATCTTTTAAAATTACTATCCACAGCCTTATAAGCCTTGTCTGTAATTTCAAAGGGAAATCCTCTGGATCCTTTTTGCCCAACATAAATTAATTTGGACTCATTTAAAATACCCATTGTGGATTCTGTTATTGTGGGACATTGTAAATTCGCCAAAGATTGCCCATCTATTGATATTTGCCCACTTGACAGATAAACAAAATAAAAACTTGCCGGTAACTCTCTCGACCTTATTTTTTTCACAAACCACATTAGTACCTTTTTCTGGTCCTCAGTGAGGTTATAGTCCACTTTCTTTCCGAGATAAAATTGGAGCCAACTACTATATAGTCCTGCTACGCTATTGAGAATCGCAACAATTAATACCCAGTATCCCATTGGAGATGTTGAAATTGACGGATACATAATTAAACTACCGGCAAAAATAAAAATTGAGATAATTATGAAAACAATGCTTACACAAGAAATTATTTTTAGCGTCGATTGATGTTTAGAAATAAATTCTGCCATAATTCTGCCCTTTTTGAGTTTCTATTCGATCATATCTATCTAAAATGGTGGACTGGATGAATTACTTAAAATGATAGCATAGCAATGCTGTATAGATATCAATCTTTTGGAAGAAATTGAAAACGATTATCTTCCCCCTGGGATAAGGCTTCCCAGATTGATAAACTGATAATAGTAAACAGCCGAATATTCTTTTTATTCCATTCAATCGTTGGCCGGACAAAACCATCAGGGTAACTTGTTCGGCTATTTATTTAAATCCATCAACCCCCTTTCATTTCATCCGGGGGTAATAAAGGAGTAAATCATGAACCGCGTCACCCAATTCATTATTGGTTTGATCGCCATCGCACTGGCCTTGGGAGCAGGATTTTACGGTCGCAATTTGTATCTCAAAGAAGTCTCCACTTACCAGGTGCCTGTGCCGGTCAATGCAATCCCTGCATATACCATTCTCAGAGCGGATTTATTCCAGATGCGTGAAATGCCGCGCACGATGGAATCTTTGCCTTATTACCAGTCGATCCAAGACCTGGATGGAATGATCAGCGCTGTTCCGCTTCCGGCAGGACTGCCCATCGCACAAGTAAACGCTGTACCTGTTGCGCAGTTTCGTCTGGCAGAGGCTGAGTATGAAGTGCTTTCTATCCCAGTTGAGCCTGTATCCGCTGTGGGTGGTCAGATCCGCATTGGGGAGCATGTTAATCTTTACCAGGTATCACCAGAAAAGAATAACGCAGTTAATTCGGATAACCCAATGGGTAAGCAGCCCGAGTTTACGATAGACCTCATTGCCGGCAGAATTTTGGTTGTGGATGTGCGTAATGCACAAGGTGTGGCTGCTGAATCAGGTCAAAAAAGTGATGGCAATTCAACCTTCAACAGCAGCCCACAGACTGAGCAGGTTCAGATTCTGACATTGGCAGTAAAGCCAGAAGCAGTCAATGACATCCTGAATGCTGTCGCTAACGCCAAAAAACAAGGAGGGTTGTTATGGACAACGCTAGCAACTCCGTAGGCAAAACATTACAACCTCCGTATGTGCATCCACTGGATCAGAATGATTTGAAATTGATCGAACGTGTTCGTGAAGAACTGGTCAAGCGAGGTGTAAATCCGCCTTCCTGGCGCGAAACCGATCCAGAAAAACGTCGTCGCTTCTTTGATGAAGTCCGCTCGATCCTCATCGACCAGGGTGAAAACCGTACAGCGGTTAACCGAAATGCTCAGATTGTTACAGACGCCCTATCAGGTGTCGGCTTGCTGGATCAACTTCTCCGCGATCCGTATGTGGAGGAGATCTTTGTTCGCAACGGGCATGTGGCGGTCGAATATGATGGGACTTTCCACCATCTGGGAAAACTGGCAGATGATAGCTATTTCGAAAACCTTGCGGTTCATGTTGCCGATCAAGGTGGG
>PHBX01000040.1:0-3307 GCA_002842045.1 Chloroflexi bacterium HGW-Chloroflexi-3
GGTAAACATCGGGCGACCACGTCTGGTAACCATAAGGCGGCTATATGTGGTAAACATCGGGCGACTACGACTGGTAAAGTCTAACCCGGTAATTGACAGTGCAGGGTTGGTTGTGGATGGCGGTGCGCAGGTTCTTTGAGGGGAAGATGGCGTTCCAGAGGAGTTTGAGGATTTGGGTGGGATGGTCGATGAGGGCGATGCGGAGAAGGAAGGAGGAGGACCAGGAGTTAGGGTTAGCTCCTGGTTGTACTTCGGAGGCCTTCGGAAGGATTGAGGATTGAGTTTTTAGGGATTGAGAGAATTGCGAATGGATAAATTTGTAAGTGAGAGAGGTGGGGGAGGATTTGGGGTTGATTTGGATGGGGAGGGCGATGTGGTAGTCGCGGTGCAGGATTTGGGTGACCCAGTAGAGGATGTTGCGTAATCCCCAATCATCGGCGAGGTGGAGGATGTGATCCCAGTGCATGCTGTGGCTGTATTTTCGCAGGAGAAGGACAAGATCGATGTAGCTGTGGTGGTGGGGGTTGAGAGGTTCGTGATTCCAGAGGTGAAGGCAGAGGTGCAGGAAGGTGATTTCGGGGGAGAGGCGGAGGAGTTGGTGACCGGTGCTGTCCTGGTAGGGTTGGGCGGTGTGCCAGATGTAATCAAGATCGATGGGGAAGGCGGGTTGCCACCAGGCGAGGGTGAGGAGGTGGGTGTGGAGGTCGATGTGGATGCCGGCGGGGTGGCTGAAGGTGATTTCGAGGGGGATGGGTGTATGGGCGGGTTTGGAACCCGCCCGTACGGCAGGGTTGGAACCCGCCCGTATGGCAGGGTTGGAAGCTGCCCGTACGGCAGGGTTGGAAGCTGCCCGTACGGCAGGGTTGGAAGCTGGGTGGGTGGGTTCAGATCCCGCCCGTACGAGTGCCCGTACGAAGCCGAGGGATGCCATGTGGGATGTGACGGCGTGGTAGTCTTTGGGATGGATGAGGATGTCAATATCGCTGAAGGGGCGGGTGGCGGGATCGGGGTAGAGGTCGGGGATGAAGGACCAGCCTTTTAATACTATGAACTCTACGTTATTCTGTTTAAGTGAGGTGAAGAGGATTTTTAAGTGGTGGGTGTAGAGGATGAATTTTATAGCCGTTAAGTTCATAAGGTGTTGAGGTATTGAGGTGTTGAGGAAAGAATTGGGTAGGGTTAATTGTGTAGATTGATGAAAAACGAAAATTTGATTATTCAGGTATAAAAACTGAACCGCAAATACCCTTGATTTTTCAAATCGGGCACCTTCGGGAAGAAAAGAAAGACACGAAGAAAAGTTAGTATGCCCCCTGGGGTACACGAAGGGTTTAAGTTTGGTTGTATGTGGATTTTGCACCTTGAATCATTTTCTATGTTTCATCTTAATACCTAAGCAGTTATATTTTAGATGCTAATAGGGCTATTGGCAGCTGTTCCATCAGATATTCTATTTGCTCTTCCGTCATGGTGGGGAAGAGCGGTAGGGTGACTTCCTGGGGGGCGATGGTTTCGGTGAGGGGGAGGTTGTGGGGACCAGGGTATTGCTGACGGTAGTAGCTGAAGGTGTGGATGGGCGGGTAGTGGATGCTGGTCTGGATGCCGTGTTCTTTCATATAGTCCTGGAAGACGGTGCGGCTGTGTCCTGCGGGAAGAAGGACTGGGCAGATGTGGGCAGCGGTGATTCCGGGATGGTCTGCGAAGGGGATGGTGAGTTCCGCAGGGATGTGGGCGCGATAGTGGGCAACGATTTCGCGGCGGCGCTGGTTGTTGGCGGGGAGTTTTTTGAGCTGTTCGATTCCCAATGCGGCGCGGATTTCGTCGATGCGGTAGTTGTATCCCAGCTCAACGACGTCGTAGGTGTAGGCGTGGCCTTCGTGGCGGTCGTAGGTGAGGGTGGTCATGCCGTGGGAGCGCAGGAGTTTGAGTTTGGCGGCGATCTCAGCGGAGTTGGTGGTGAGCATGCCGCCTTCGCCAGTGGCAAGGTTTTTATTGGAGAAGAAGGAGAAGCAGCCGATCTCACCCCAGGTGCCGAGGGCTTTACCCTGCAGGCTGGCTCCCGGGCAATGGGCGGCGTCTTCGATGATGTGCAGGTTGTGCTGTTGGGCAATCTCGCGGATGGCGGGCATATCGCAGGGGTAGCCGGCGTAGTGCATGACGATGATGGCTTTGGTGCGCGGGGTGATGCTGGCTTCTATGGATGCGGGGGAGATGGTGAGGTCATTGGGGCTGGTGATGTCGGCGAAGGTTACACGGGCACCAGTGTAGAGGACGGCGTTGGCGGTGGCGACGAAGGTGAGGGAGGGGACGATGACTTCATCGCCGGGCCCGATGCCGAGCGCCAGGCAGGCGAGATGCAGGGCTTCGGTGGCGTTGGAGACGGAGAGGCAATGGGGGGAGCCTGTCATCTCGGAGAAGGCTTGTTCGAATTGGGAGGTGACTTCGCCCATGGTAAGCCATTTGGAATGGAGGACGGAGAGGACGGCGGTGTCTTCGTTAGAGTCGTAGTTTAGGTCGGCGAGGGGAATTATCCAATTCATGGTGTGTTACTCCTGGGGTTTAGAGATTGAACCGCTAAGAAGAAAAGAAAGGCACGAAGGTTTTTTTATTTTTAATTTATATGTCGAATCTGGTTCTTAGGGATGTATTTTTGGGGGTGGTTGTTGACTTTTCTTTTAATGCCATCTTTTAGAAATTCTACTTTCCAATTAATCAAAAAGCCTAATGTGCAGCCGCGCAGTTTGAGGTAGGTGATTAATTGTGCTTCGTGGACAGGTAGGATGTGATCGACGGTTTTGTTTTCTATGATGATACTGTTTTCTACGAGCATGTCGATTCTGTAGCCCTGGTCGAAGGTTATTTCTTTATATTGAAATGGTTGTTTGAGTTCGGTCTCTACTTTGTAACCTGATTGTCTTAATTCGTATGCTAAGCAGGTTTGGTAGACTGATTCAAGTAGTCCGGGGCCGAGGGCTTTGTGAATCTGGATGGCGGAATGAATGATGGATGAGGCGGTTTTTTCGATGTCCATGATGATCCTTTTGTGTAGTTGGTTAATGGGGTTTAAAGATTGAACCGCTAAGAAGAAAAGAAAGACACGAAGAAATCACGAAGGTTTTTTAGGTTGGGGTTTAGGTTTAATGTGAATGCTGGTTGGTTCTTGGTTTTTGGTTTGTCATGTGTTTTTGCTTTGTTTTAACTTAAATATCTTCGTGTCTTCGTGCCTTTGCGGTTCAGTTTTTTATTTCTTTTTACTTAAATTCCTTCGTGTCTTCGTGCCTTTGCGGTTCAGTTTTTTATTTCTTTT
>PHBX01000040.1:3312-19935 GCA_002842045.1 Chloroflexi bacterium HGW-Chloroflexi-3
ACTTAAATTCCTTCGTGTCTTCGTGCCTTTGCGGTTCAGTTTTTTATTTCTTTTTACTTAAATTCCTTCGTGTCTTCGTGCCTTAGCGGTTCAGTTTTTAGTTTCGTTGGGTAGGAAGAGATGCCTCAGGGAATCGAAGTCTTGGACGGCTTGTTCGTAGTCGGCGGGGTGGCCGAGGTCTTGCCAGTAGCCTGCGTAGGGGAAGCCGATGACGTGTTCTCCGGCGGCGAGGAGCTTCTTGACAAGGTCGGGGAAGTCGAGGTATTGGCCTTTGGGGATGTAGTTGAGGACTTGCGGTTCGAAGATGTAGAGCCCCATGCTGACTTTGTAATCGATGGTGGGTTTTTCGATGTAGTTCTGGACGCGGTAGGAGCCGTCCATTTCGATGACGCCGAGGTCGATTTTGACGTCGCGCTGGTGCATGGCGATGGTGCAGATGCCGCCCTTGTCTTTGTGGAACTGGATGAGGTCGTGGATGGGGATGAGGGAGAGGACGTCGCCATTGGCTACGAGGAAGGTTTCTGTGAGGTGGGTGATGTTGGCGAGGGGGCCGGCGGTGCCGAGGGGGGTGGCTTCGTAGGCGTATTGTATGTTGAGGTTGTATTGGGAGCCGTCCTGGAAGAAGGCGCGCATGAGCCCGGCGAGGTGCCCGACGGTGAGGGTGACGTGGTTGATGCCGGCGGCTTTCATCTGGTGGAGGAGGATCTCGAGGATGGTTTTGTCGCCGATGGGCATCATGGGTTTGGGGAAGACGCGGGTGTAGGGGGCGAGGCGGGTGCCTTTGCCTCCGGCTAGGATTATTGCGTGCATGGTTGACCTCCGGTCAAGCTCGTAGCTGGTAGCTTGTAGCTGGTAGCTTGTAGCTGGTAGCTGGTAGCTGGTAGCATTTGAATAATTATGATTTTAAGCCATTTTTGAGGGTGTTGAGCATTTTGGCAATTTCGTTGCTAAGGTTTTCTAGTAATGAAAAATTATCTTCAGAAATCCAATTTCTCATTTTGAAGATCTCCAACAAAGTCATTGTCTCACATAAGGAACCACGGGAAATCATGAGAAAGTGGCTGAATTCTTTTTGAGAAAATCTTCCCTTGCCTTCTGCTATGTTCATTGGAACGGAGGTTGCTGAAGATTCTAATTGCTCTACTAGACGGTAATGTTTTCGATCAGTATCCAATTGTTCTGTCAGGTTGATGACTTCATTAGCAAAATTCATACTTTTTGCCACACGATCAGTTTTTTGTAAGATGAGGGTTGAGTGTTTTCCATGATGGTTCCTTTTTGATTAGGTTGTAGCTGGTAGCTGGTAGCCTTTAGCCTTTAGCTGGTAGCTGGTACCCAAAGGGCATGATATAGCTGGTAGCTTGTACCCAAAGGGCATGATATAGCTGGTAGTAAAAAAAAACTACGTGCTACGCGCTACCAGCTACGAGCTATCTTTCGTATATTCCAATTCTATATCTATCGAGGTGGTCGGAGATCCAGGCGATGGTGCGGGTGAGGCCTTCCTCGAGATTTATGGTGGGGGTCCAGCCGAGGGTTTGGCGGGCTTTGGTGTTGTCGGAGAGGAGGCGGAGGACTTCGGATTTTTCGGGGCGGAGGCGTTCTTTGTCCTGGATGATGGGCAGGTTGGGTTTGTTGAGGATTTTGAGGATTAGGTGGGTGATTTCGCCAATTGTTACTTCGGTACCGGTGCCGAGGTTGTACTCGTGACCGAGGACGGGGGACGGGGGACGGGGTTCTAGCTGATGGCTGATAGCTGATGGCTGATAGGAATTGCTGGTTGCTTGTATCAATGCTTTTCCTGCTAATAAGAAGCCGGAGACGGTGTCGTCGATGTAGGTGAAGTCGCGCCTGGTGTCGAGGGAGCCGAGATTGAGGTGGTCCTGGGTGAGGGCCTGGGTGATGATGGTGGGGATGACGGCGCGGGCGGATTGTCCGGGTCCGTAGGTGTTGAAGGGGCGGACGGTGATGGTGGGGACTTCGAAGGATCTATAGTAGGATTCGACGAGTTTGTCTGCGCCGATTTTGCTGGCGGAGTAGGGGGATTGCCCTTGCAGAGGATGGCTCTCATCGATGGGGACACGCATGGCGGTGCCGTAGACTTCGCTGGTGGAGGTGTGGACGACGGGAATGTTGAGCTGGCGGGCGGCTTCGAGGATGTTGAGGGTGCCGAGGATGTTGGATTGGACGGTTTCAACGGGGTGGAGGTAGGAGTAGGGGATGGAGATGAGGGCGCCGAGGTGGTAGATGAGGTCGCAGCCTGTGGCGGCTTCCAGTATCGCTGAAGGGTCTCTTAAGTCGCCGAAGATGATTTCGACGGTGGAGAGGAGTTCGGGGGGGAGGGTGGAGAGGAGCCCGATGTCGGCGCGGGAGTTGTAGCGGACAAAAGCTCGTAGCTTGTAGCTCGTAGCTCGTAGCTCTTTTGAAAGATTTGATCCTATGAATCCGGCTGCTCCGGTGAGAAGTATGTTCATTGATTAAACTCCTTTAATGAGAACCGCTAAGAAGAAAAGAAAGGCACGAAGAAAAGACACGAAGGAATTAAGATTTGGTTTGGTGTATTAATTATATTGGTGTTTATGATAGATTAAGTGAATTAAAATTTTTTTATCTTTTAATTTAATTTTTTCTTCGTGTACCCTAGGGGGCATGCTACCTTTGCGGTTCATTTTTTTCTACCAGCTACGAGCTACAAGCTACAAGCTACGAGCTATACCGAAAAGTCCTCATCCTCTGGGGGTAGTAGATTCACCAGTTGATCTGCCAGGGATTGGACGCCGTTCAAATCTCCTTGTTGGGCGAGGTGGGCGAGGTGGTGGAGGGCAGCGGTGGTCTCGGTGGGGGTGAGGGGGGTGTCGAGGGGGTGATTGTCGAGGAGGGTGGGGAGGTGGGGCTCGGCGAGTTGGGAGATGAGGTCGGGGAGGACGACGGTGCGGATGCCGGTGCGGTGGGCAGCCTGGATGAGCCGCATACGCCGGATGGGGTGGATGTTGTGAATGGTGTAGACGATGAGTCCCACATCCCGCTGCTGAACCACATCCCGAAGCATTTCTGTGGTGCCTATAACGGGTATGCCGTTGACGGTGGTGCCCTGTTTGCGCGGGTCGTCATCAATCATCCCCACCACGGTAAAGGCGCGGGCGATGTTGGGCCGGTTTAGCATCCAGAGCGCCATTTCGCCATTATCGCCGGCTCCGATGATCACAACGCGTTCGGCGATGGTTTTGGTGTTGTCACGGGCACGGATCCAACGCGAGGCAGCACCGGTGATGAGTCTTTCGCGGTAACGGACGGAGACGAAGCCCATGAAGCTGAGGATGCCGGTGGTGATGATGGTGCCAACGGGGAGGATTTGGGTTTCGAGGAGGTAGATTTTGATGAGGACGAGGAGGGTGGTGGCGAGGGCGGACGAGATGGCGAGGGTGAGGGCATCGCCGGCGGCTGCACGCGACCAGGTGACGCGGTTGAGGCCGAGGAGGGCGTTGATGAGGCTGAAGAGGAGGCCAAAGAGGAGGGCGACGAGGATGGCTGTGGGGGCGCCGAGGTTGAGTGGCAAAGTGGTGTGGAAGATGGCCTCGCTAAGGAGGGCGGCGGTGAAGGCGACAAGGGAATCGATGACGAACCAGGAGAGGAAGCGCGAGGCGAAGGTGGCGAAGGGACCCCAGAAGAGGGTGGTTTCTTTGATGGAGCGGTTGCGCAGGCGCGGGAGGAGGGCGATGGCCGTCCAGAAGATGACGTCGATATCGGTGAGGAGGTTGCGGTTGCGGACGTAGAGCTGGTCGAGGCGCAGCTTGGAGGGCAGGACGGACTGGAAGTACTGCTGGTAGGGGTCGGCGTTATTGCTGAGGATTTTTTCTTCGTCGCGGTAGAGGACGGAGGCGGGGGAGGTGATGCCGGGGCGGATGGAGAGGATGAGGTTGCGGACGGCCGGATCCCACTGCGCTGCGATGGTGGGATCTTCGGGGCGGGGACCGACGAGGGACATATCGCCAACGAGGACGTTCCAGAGTTGGGGGAGTTCATTGAGTTTGGCATGGCGCAGGAATTGTCCGAAGGGGGTGATGCGCTCGTCGCCGGCGGCGGTGATGCGGGAGCCGTTGTAGCTGTGTTCGGTTTCGTACATGGTGCGGAACTTGAGAATGCCGAAGGGTTTGCCGTGACGGCCGGCGCGGGGCCCGCGGTAGAAGATGGGGCCGGGGGAGTCGTTTTTGAGGCGGATGGCGATGTAGAGAAAGAGGGGGCTTAATAGCAGTAGTCCGAAGAAAGCGACCAGGATATCGATGGTTCTTCGTAAGAAACTTTCTAAGAACTCGATGAAGTTATCGGGTTGGGTTTTGGTCAGATAGGTTTCTGGCATTGTGATTTGATTTCTGGGTTTTGAATCTCGGGCTTCCATAGATTACCCCCCTTTTAGCTGGTGGCTCGTGGCTCGTAGCTCGTAGCTCGTAGGAAAAAATAAAAAAAGCGAACCACGAAGACACTAAGACACGAAGAAAAGACACGAAGAAAAGACACGAAGAAAAGACACGAAGAAAAGACACGAAGAAAAGACACGAAGAAAAAATTTAAGGTTTGGTTAGTTGTTTATCCGGGGGAAATGTCCCCCAACGAGTCTATTATATATGATTTTCAAATAAGAATTGGAATTTTGTAGAAATTTTAAGAAAAAGAAAAAAACCGAACCGCGAAGTCGCAAAGACACGAAGAAATGGCGAAGAAAAAATTAAGGTTAAAAGATTAAGGCAATCATTTTTATAATTTAATATGTTTATTAAATGAAAAACATAAAATCTTATCTTTCTTTTAACTTAAAAACCTTTGCGGTTTTTCTTTCTTTTCTTCTTCGTGTACCCTAGGGGCATGCTATCTTTGCGGTTCAATCTTTAATTTCGTATATAAGAATAGACCGAATAATATACCTAGAAAATCAATGTTTAAATCTATTACTTGAAACGCTCTACCTGGTACAATGATGATGGATTTCATCCGAGAGAGCAAAGATCATTGTGAGGATAATGGTGAGTGAATTGATTTTTTGAGAGGCCGGAAGGGTGCGGGTGAAGGCTCGAGCAATGAGGAATGCACCTCCTCGAAAAATACCTCGGAGTCCTGCGGAAGGACGGTGTACTCAACGAAATACCACTCGCTTTACTCGGGTATGATATGCATGAGCTGGCCGAGCCACTCGGCCAATGAGCTATCACTGACCTGGCGGATGGTCACCAGGTAACGCCACCTCTCCGGTAAATATTTATTCGGATCTGGATCGGATGAGAAATAATAGATTATGGACATCCATAATAAAACTGGTAACCAAGATTTTAATATTTTCAGCATTAAATTCAACTTACCACTATTCAGAATTGTTGAGATTTGAGATTTTAAATTTTTTTAAAGCTACGATCTACAGGCTACGAGCCACGAGCTATATTTGGGATCGGGGTTGGCGGAGAAGAGGAAAATGATGGCTGCCCAGAGTATTACAGGCAGCCAGGATTTGATGAATTTTTTCATTTATGGATTCTGTGAGGATAATTCTGCTTCGAGGCGATCAGCATTAGCGCGGATCGATTCAAGACGAGAAAGGCTGTAGTAATAGATAGCCTCTTCGTAGCGACCTTCCTGTTCGAGGAGACGGCCAGCATTGAGACAACCATGGTTGCCGGGGTCATTATTGACACAGGAATTATGATAGCAGGATATTGCTTCTGAGAATAACCCTCTTTGCTCGACCAGGCGACCCAGGCGATGCCAGGCTCTGCCATTGTAAGGTTGAAGTTCCACGATTCGTCTGAATAGTTGTTCTGCCTGGTCTGGATTATCTTTTTCAATGCCATCTGCCAGCCAGAAAAGTATGCCAGGATCTTCCGGATAGATGACGGATGCTTTTTGGGCTAGCTCCATATCGGCTGGGGCAAAGATGCGGATGAAATACACATGCAACAATGAACAATTGAGCAATTCATCTACTGCTTTATCATTTTTATCAAAGAATATTTTGTTGATCACCGGATCAAAGGAAAGCCACTTCATATGACAGGAGAGATTGTTGCTTATGTTGTTTTGGTCAGATATGGTATGCACAATTTGTGATTCTTTGCCAAAAAAATTTCTGGATGTTCTGAGAGCTATCTTATTTATGTCAAAAAAGCCTGTCAAACTTTCCAGAAAGAATACAGGCAATATCAACAAGATGAAAAGACTATAAATACTGAATTTGATTTTTTTCATTTTGCATTACTGATATGATACACAAATTCGTCAATAATTACCTGGCGATTATAGGATGTTTCTACCAATTTGCGCCCATTTAGCCCCAGCTGTTGGCGAAAATCGGGATTATTTGCAAAACTTTCAATGGCTTTCACCAACCCATCCATATCACCTGGTTTGACGACAATGCCGGTATTGGCCTGACTGACTATTTCAGCAGCTTCCCCTTCGGCGATCAGGATCACCGGTTTTCGAGATGCCATGCCTTCATATAATTTGGATGGAACCGCCCCGGGTAGATTGAGTTTTAATGGTACCAGCGATACATCGGCAACCGACAACATGGAGATAATTTGCTCTTTTGGTAATGGAGGAAGAAACTGGATGTTCTTTATTTCTGCTGCGTTTGCCTGCTGGATCAAGCTTTCTTTTTCAGGACCATCCCCTACCAGCACGAAAAGGCAATTTTCCAGATGAGCGACAGTTGTGACTGCTAATATGATTTGATCCAACCCCTGGGCAATGCCATGCAACCCGGCATAGATGAAAACCGTTTTACCCAACCATTCCGCTGGAGGTGTGAACTTTGCAATATTGGGTTTGAATTTGTCTGGATCCACCCCATTCGAAAGATGATAAGTTGACACCTGGGGAAAACGATCTTTAATGCTTTTAATAATCGTTTTGGACTGCCCAGTAACCAACCAGACATGACGATAAAAGAAAGCTTCCAGCTTATAACTCAGGCTCAGTGCAAGCCCTTCACTGACTACCCCCAGATGGACAGCCGATTCAGGCCAGAGATCTGAGGCATTGAAAATCCACCTGGCTTTTTTCAAACGACTGAGCAAATACCCGGAGATACCCAGGAACAAAGGCGGGCTTTCGGTGAGTAAATAGTCAACCGAGCGCAGGTGAAACAAACCTACAATTAATGATGAGAGAACAAAGGAAAAGTAGCTCAACAGTCGAGGAATGAATGAAGGTTTCTTGGTGGGGTAAATAAAAGCACGCAACACATTCACACCAGCGACTTTTTCCCGCTTGAAGAAGCCTTTATACCCTAGAAAGATTTTCCCCTGTGGGTAATTGGGCATAGCTGTCAGAACGGTTACGCGGTAACCATGCCGGATCAAACCCTGCGCCAATTCTGAAAGGCGCGCCTGTGGTGCACCCATTTCTGGTGGGTAGTATTGGGTGTGAATGACGAAATGATGTTTTTTCAGCTTAATTCACCAGCACTCAAGATTTTATACATTACCCCTGCCCATGGATCTTCCTCATTTTTTATCCAACCAACCCTGAGATAGAATTGGATTGCATTGGTGTTGGACGGATGGACGGTAAGGTGAATGCGGTCATACCCCTGGCGGATGGCTTCTTCTTCAACTGCTTTCATGAGCACTTTTCCGACACCTTTTGTTTGGATGGCTGGATCGACCGCGATGGATAATATCGAAAAGGATGAGACGGGATTTGATAGAATTGATGTTTTCTTCACTTTTTTCTTTGTCGGAAAAATTCTTAATGAACGAAAAGCTGTTTTGAGACGTTCGCGAAAAATTTCATTGAAAAGCAACCAGGGTCGCAACAGTACCCGCCAGAATAAAAATTTCTTGTTTTTCTGCAGAAAACCTCCCAACGCTCCTCGAAAGACTCCACCAAAACAAAAACCGAGTGTCTGGTTCTCACCAAATGTTGCAATGGCAAAACAATCATGAGGACCATGCAATTGCCAATGATAATATCTATGGACAGCTTCAGCACCCAATTTGGTTAAAGCACTTTCCGGGAAAGCTGCCAGGTGAATTCTGGAAATTTCGATTAAATCATCATCGGTTACAGTTCTAATATCGAGGTCTGACATGAATGATTATTCTGAATTTAGATTGGAAATTACTGCTTTAAATTTCCCTGCTTTGGTACGCGGAATCTCTGAAACAGTTTCAACAATTACTTTTACCGATGCACCTAAACGCTGCTGGATGCGTTTTTCGATTTCGAGACAATCAGATTGATTAAAATCAGAAGTAGGAACTACTTTAACCCTGATCAGATCCAATTCCTCCTGAATGATCTGGCCTTCGACCACATGGGGCTGATTGACAAAGATGCCATGGAAGCGAACCATCTGGCGACCATCGGGACCGACAACCACATCCTCCATACGACCGACCACCTCTTTGATGACGGGCATTTCACGGCCACAGGGGCAGGGCTCCGAATCCCAGGCAGCCAGATCACCCAATCGATAACGGATAAAAATCTGGTAGGAACGCATCAGGCAAGTGGTGACCACCTCACCCATCTCACCGGGATCACAGCGAGAGCCATCCGGACGAAGGATTTCAACGATGCCAACATCCGGGCTGACATGCAGACGACCGTGTTGGCATTCACTGGCGAAGAGTGCATTTTCAACCGTGCTGTATTCCTCATAGATGCGGCAACCATAGGCTTGTTGCATGATGTATCGCATTTCGGTAGTCAGTTTTTCACTGGTGGTGATAATGGCTTTTAATGAAGGAACTTCCAACCTTTTCTCGAGGATGAATTTCGCCAGCAAATAAAAGGAGACCGCATAACCGGTCATCCATTGAATGTTGTGTTTATGTAAAGCTTCGACATAAAAATGGGCTGTATCCGGGCGGAGGTGGAAGGCTGAGAAATAGACCTGTTTCTCCACCTGGTTGAAGCGGTAATAAGGACCTTTGCTATCCGGATCCGGTTCGACCATGCGCCCGGAAAAGGTAGCACGCGGCAGTTTGAAGGAAACCCCTGCCCATCTGCCAGAACGCACTTCGCGGACTGCCAGCGAATCGCGCACTTCGGAGGCTGACCAGAGGGTTTTTATGGGGGTTCCGGTGGACCCACTGGTGACTGCCGCCACCTCGGGGAAAGGTTTATGACCCTGGCGACAAAAACCGAGGGGGTTGGCGCGAATTGGATCTTTCTCCAAGAGAGGAAGATTGCTTAACTTCCCCGAGAGGGCAGCCTGTTTTTGAGACTGAGACCAATTAGCACGATAAAACTGCACTTCCTGCACACAGATGGATAATAATTTCTGCAGAGTTTGCTGCTGATAAAAATCCCATTGTTGTTTTGTGTATCGATCTCGTTCAAGATAATCATTTTCAACCGACTTATAATTCCCCCCAAAACGCAACCAATACCAGAAAATACCATAGGTAGAAACGGCAAGGTTCTGTAATGGAACAGGAAGTAATTTATAAATATGATCGTACAAAGACATGGTTAATAATTGTTTTGTAGTACTTCTATAAAAATTTTTTCCCATTGTGGCAGGATAAATGACCAAACAAATTGTTCTGCTTTTTTACGGGCATTGGCAGATAACCTGGCTGCCAAACCTGGTTCTGTAAGAATGCGCTGAATGGCTGCTGCCATCGCCTCTGGATCATTTGGAGGAACCAAAAGAGCATCGACTTCATTTTCCCAAAGGTATGATAATTCACCGACATTGGTGGTTACAATACATAAGCCACAAGCTGCTGCTTCCAGAACAGAAACACCAAAACTCTCAAAATTTGTCGTATTCAAAAAAATGTCGGATTTATTTAACCAATTTGAGACATCTTTTTTATCAACCGGTCCTACCAATTCTATTTTTGATTTTAAGTTATATTTTGCAATCAACTCTTCCACCATTTCTTTTGACCCATCCTTTTTATCCGGACCAATCATTTGAAGATGAATATCATGGAGTTGATTAGCAAGTAAATAAATTGAATCGATCGCCATTTTGGGATTATAAGTTTCATGGAATGCTCTCAGCCATGCAATTACTGGTTTTGGATTCTTTTTTGAGAGAAAATAATAATTTTCCAATAATATTCCATTAGGAATATAAATAATATCAGATCTAAATTTAAGAAAAAATTCTTGAAGAAACTTAGATGGTGTTGTAATTAAGTTTGCTAATTGTAGAAGTGATTTCACCCAATAGGGATACTTCTTATAGAAAGTAATTAAACCACCGCCGTGCAATGTAAGAATAAAAGGTTTTTCTAACTTTTTTAACAATAAGGCACATGTAAATGCCCAAATGAAAGCCCAACCACTGTAAACCTCAATAATTGAAAATTGAAAATGATTTTTATAACGAAAAATGGTAATAACCATATCCAATAATCTTAAGATTCGGTTTCTTAGTTGTGAAGTGGTATATACAACCCACCCTCTTTCCTTAAACATAATAGCCATTTCTTCAGATACACTTTTTGTCATAAAGTGGGCTGATAAAAAATTACCTATAAATAAAATTGAACCTCTGCTAAAGGCCATATTTTGTCGCTGCAATAATTATAAGACTCACCCCACCAAGAAATTTCTGAGTGATATAGGGACTTAAGTTATAAAAGATACTTCTAATTGGATTAGTCATTATTTGTGTTTTTGTTTCGGCCCCAGATGGAGCTTTGAATACTGGACTATAACTGAAATCAATTATTCTTAATCCTGAATTTGTTATTAAATTTATTGCTGAAGCAGAATTAAAAATTGATAAATGACCTGGATGAGTCAAATTTTTTCTTGGAATATTTCGAGTCCAAGTAAAAAATGAATCGTCTAAAGGTATATGTAAACCTACATATTTAGTATGCTTGGAAACCTCACTTAAAAATTCCATTGGATTAATCACATGTTCAATTACATCAAAAAGTACAACAAGATCATATATAAGATTATGATCAATTGATATAAAGTCACGTGTATAAAAATTAACATTATCGCTTTTTAATTTAGGCAAAGCTGGGTGAATATCATAGCCATCAATAAAAATAGGAGAATTAAAATATTTTTCAAGCATATCCTTTAATAAAAAGGTTGTTTTGCCAGTTCCACAACCTACATCAGCAACCCTTCCATTTGTAAATCTGAAAGTTGGTAAACTGTCCAACATTAAATTAGCTAATTGATTCACTTTATATTCAGCATCTTTTTCTCCAGATGAAATTTTGAAAAACTCACCATTCACATAATAGGGATCAATGGGTACTTGATTATTAGTTGTTGGTGTCATATTCCACTTCTAAATTTTTAATTACTTTTGCTGGTATCCCAGCAATTAAGGAATTGTCCAAAAAGGAACCTTTTGTGACACATGTATGACTTGCCAAAAGACAACCATTTCCAATTATTGTGTCTCCTAACACAGATACTCTTGCGCCAATCCATGTTCCACTTCCAATAAATATATCAGACATTGTTATTGAGCCATATCGATATGATGCATTACTTCTTGAATGCCTTCCTGATGAAATAACCCCATAAGGGCCAATCATAACCTCATTATCAATCGTAATTTTTCCAATTGCCTGTAGAATACAGCCATATGCAAAATAGATATTAGACCCTAAGTAAATTGATGAGGAGTTATAAAATGTAACATTTCTGCCGATGCGTAGATCAGACCCACATTTACCAAAGAACCAGTGAGCCAACCACCCGCGCAATCGTAAAAAGACAACATTATCAGGCAACCAATTGGTAAAAAATAAAACAAAGTGGAGAGGCCAATCAAAGCGAATTAAACGGAAAAATTTATTCACGATTTCACCATAGATAAGTAACGTTCCATTTCTTCGATCATTTGTTTGGCGCGAATTTCAAGTGTGTTGGATTGAGCAAGTAAATAACCCTTTTTTATGCTTTTCATTCGTAAATCTTTATTCGTTATGATCTCAGTAATTGCTGTGACAAGTTGATCAGGTTGATTAGGTTCAACCAACAAAGCTGCTTCACCAATAAAATCGGGAATGGAACCTACTTTTGTGGCAATAACAGGTAATGAATGAGCCAATGCCTCCCAAATGGTACGGGGAAATCCCTCTGATGCTTGTGAAGCCATTATATAAATGTCAGCTTGTTTATAAAATTGAAATAATTCATGACCCAAAGGATGATAACCGTGAAAAATTACCCGATCTGACATTCCCATTAAATTAGCTTTCATCGTCAACTCATCCAATATTGGATCGCCTTTTTCTAACATTCCAACAAGATCAAAAATGATATCTTTACCATTTTTTACAAGAAAATATAATGCTTCAAGGATATCCAAAAGACCCTTGGCGCGATCAATACGACCAGTATACAGAAGGCGGATGGGGCGGTTCTGACAGGTGTCTTCTCGCTGATAAAAATCACTCAATGAAAGGGTGGTGGTTCTGGTCTCTACCAGGTTTGGTACCTTCCCTTGCAACTGTTGATATAAGAGGTGGGCGTTGACAAAGGTCAGGCTAAGTTTTGCGGCCTTTAATTGCTTTTGAGCATTCCAGTATGACCACATACGTATAAGTTCTTTGCGCCAGCGCGGTTGGGGAAGATCATCGATGCCTGCCAGGTAATCACCAACCAGCAGCAAGGCAAGCGGCATCTTCCGGCAGACAGAGGCGATCACAGGCAACAAGGGGGAAGGACCACGGATGAGCATCAGATCCAATTGATCACAGTGAGCACTAATGATATTCCTTACACTTCCTGCGCTGAGAATGCGTTGTGGAATGGAGGTGTGCGGTCCGATATCAACCAATGCGATGTTGTCACGTTGCAGGGGATAATCCATCTGGTCCCTCTCAGAACCCACCGGCGAATGCATGAAACAGGTCAATGACTCACTATGCGTGGCGAGACTATCCAAAAATCGACCGAGATAACCGGGTATATAAATGCTGTTATCTTTTTTGATAGCCGGGATATGGTAATGAAAACCCAATCTCATCTGGAGCGTTCCCCATTTTGTCTGATTGATTGACCCAGCATGATCACCGCACCAGTGAGCCCATAGATAAACCAGGTGCCGGAATTGTTGAGAGAGGTAATCACCCACATATGAATACTCATCTGAATGAAGCTCAAGTAGATTGCCAATGCCCAGTACTGGTTGTGCCGGCTGAACCACTTGACCTGGGAGAAGCCTTTCATTATTAAGATCATCAATAACATTGCAAAGGGAATACTGCCTACCAGGCCGGTTTCTGCCAAGTATGCCAGGTATGAATTGTGGGCAGATTTTGAATCAAAGTGGGATTGAGAGGCATAACTTAAAAGCGAGGGAATATTTAATTCTGTGGAAGTTACTGTAAACCGGGTGGGTCCAACCCCAATCATCGGTGATTCTATAAACAGGCGGGTGGCTTTCTGATTCATGAGCAATCGAATGGCAAAAGACTTGTCCTGCTCGAGCTGGTTAAAGGTGTCGAAGCGGTTGATGACCGCATCCGAGAGCTGTGGGATGCCAATGAATAGCAGCACTGCCAGGCTAACCAAAAGGGATAAGCCTACAAACACGTCTACAAACTTTCTGGTACGTGTAAGCAGCAAAATCATTAGAAGGAAGGCCAACCCAGTGGCCACCGCCACCCAGGAACCACGCGAGCCATTGATGGCTACAGCACCCCACAGCATCAACAAGCCAGCACCCGACCAAAAGCGCTTCCAACCCTGGTAATGCAAAATGAAAATGAGTAGGAAGGGTGAAAAGGTGGAGAAGAGAAAACCATAGCTGTTCTGAGTCATCCAGCGTGTACCGCTCCAGGCACCGAAATTTCCAAATAGCAGAATCTCCAGCCAACGTAATGCTCCCAGAAGAAATGCCACACCTCCCAAAATTAAGGCTGTCTTTGTAATGACCTTATACTGGCCTGCAAAATAAATGGTCACTACAAACAATAAAAGCCAATATGCAACACGGATGATGGATAAATAGCCCCCACTATTGATGTCAACTCCCCCACTTAACAAGCCATTCAAAGTAGCAGAAAGAAAAGTACCCAACCAGATAAAAACTGCCAGTGTGATCCAAAGCTGATGGGTTTGGGACCAACCAGAGGGTGATTTAAAAATCGCATAAAATGCTATGAAGAAAAATAGCGGTGCTGAAAGCGAAAGTCCAACAAGTGGCACATCAATCAGAGGTAAAGCCATGTAGGCTGCAAAGATATAAAAAAACCAGTAAATCCATTTGGGGAAAGCAGACTTCTTTCGACCATCGGTTAATGACCTGGTGGAATTTAAAATACTTTCAGGTTGATTCACGATTGTTCTAATTTTCATTGGATGAGTATCTGATTTTTCAACGCTTCTTCAGCATCCTGCCACCAATTGATATTGGGGGTCAGGTTCTCTGAAGTCGGTTTTTGGAAAATTCCTCTGAGTGCTCCAAATGAATACCCCAAAGCAAACAACAATTTATTTTTTTTGAAAGTAGAAAACGCCTGCCACCAATTAATGATTGAGTTTCCAAAATAACTTTTTAATAAAGCCATGCGATCTTTTAAGTTCGGGGGATTAGTTATTCTATAATGGTCATTTAAAAAACGCCGTGAATAAGCGGTAGCATATGCCAATTTAAAGGCGGCAGTAGGATATGTCTTGGGGAGATCAACATTCGGATGATCTACAACCACATCATGTAAATAAATTAACTTGCCATTTTGCATTACTTTTCTAGATAAGATAGTATCTTCCCCTTTACCGAACCGTTTTTCATCCAAAGCAAATAAATCATCCAAAAAACAATCCTGAGTAATTGCTGACATTTTATATGCCATAACTCCACCTCTAAGCCATAATACTTCTGAAAAGGAAGAGTCTTCTTTTGGTAATGGAAGAATTCTATTTCCTGTTGGGGATAAACCCCCTGGTTTAATTTTGGAGGATCCTCCAAACATCTTTAGTGCATTTACTATCATTAACGATTTTGGTTTTCTATCAATTAAGATTTTATATTGATTTTGATTTTCGGCAAATTCACCCATACTTATTTCTGTGGTTGCCCCAACCACATCATTATTTTCTATGAGATGCGTAATTATTTTTTCAATAATGTTTTTTTGAGACAATCTCAAATCATCATCAAAGTATATTAGATAATCAGATTTTAATTGCGAAGCTTTTTTCCAACCAAGATATCGCTGATAAGATAAATTGCTGTGATTGGATGGAACATACAAGATTTTCCAAGTTTTAGGCCAAATCTCAGAAGTTAATAAACTAAGGATTTCTTTAGATTTAGGATCACCATCAACAATAATTATGTTATCAGGTTGTTTTGATTGTCTTGACAAATCTTCTAATAATGATTTCAACAAGAAAACTCGTTTGTAAGTACAAATGCATAAACTAAAAATCATTTATTAAACCTTGTCCTTTATTTTTCAAAATTAAGACAGAACTACTCCGAAGAATCTTTAGCAATAAAATCCAATTTTGATAATCTAAAGGATATTTTTTTAGTAAATATATAATCTCTTTTCCAGCATTTAATAAATCATAATTGTTGATTTTGTTTTTACAACTCCACTGATAAATTAATGAGGGTTTCTTTTCTATTTGAATTTTCAATTCATTCAAAAAATTAATAAAATCCTCCTGTGGGCCATTTGGCATCAATCCATCAAGCCCATATTGTAATTTTCTTTGTTCATACAAGAAAAAACCAACTTCGTTTATAAATGGTTTAAGGTATAAATTTTCATTAATATATCGGCTTGCAGAATTAGAAACATATCTGTATTCATAAAGGTGCTCAGACAAATTCTTAACTTTAAATTTCTCAGAAATCCTTAAGATTAAATCGAAATCTTCCCAACCTAGTCGGTCAAAAAAATTTCTAAAGAGTTCAACATGATCGAAAACTTTTCTTCTAATCATTTTTGAGGCTCCGATGAATGGCACCTGATGCTTTTGATCTATATAATTTTTGATATCACAATCATCCAAAGGAAAATTTGAGAAAGTTGATCTCTTAATATTTGGATAATGTCTAACAAAATTTGTCCCAATTAACATCAAGTCGGAGTCATCTTCTAGAGCTTTTACTTGTTTTTCCAATCGAGTTGGATTTGATATATCGTCAGCATCTTGCCAGGCTAAAAAATCACTTTGAGAGTATTCAATTAATTTGTTCCAAGTTTTTAATAATCCAATATTTTTTTGGTTATGATATTTTTTTATTCTAGGATCCTTAATTCTGTCAATGATTTTTCTAGTATTATCTTTTGACCCGTCATCAGCAATGATTATCTCAAAATCTTTATAAGTTTGATCTAAGATGCTATCAATGGATTCTTTAATATATTCTTCACAATTGTATGCTGAAATTATTATGCTTAGTCTTGGCAATTTGATTCCTAAGAAAGTTATACTTAAAAAAATTATTGTATGATGAAAATTCTTAAGAATTTCTTCATATATCAAAGTGGTATGTTATAGGTAAATTAGGAACTTTTTCAAAAAATATCTGGGGTATTTTTTTATTTTTTATTGAAGATTTAAATTGTTCATCTAAGTAAACCGTCATAAGTTTTTAGAAACATGGTAACGCAAATCGTCAGTAGGATTGTTCTGAGTGGTCATCGTTTTTTCTGCGGACTTCACAACTTC
>PHBX01000018.1 GCA_002842045.1 Chloroflexi bacterium HGW-Chloroflexi-3
GTTTCGTGTTCTTTTACAGCTACTTCACTCAAATCTTGTTGACAATTTTGGCATTCATGTACCGGGTGCAATTCAATAAAATCTGGGTTTTCTACCGCTTTGAGCGTATTTCCAGGATGACCCGCTTGACCCCCACTTTTTTTCTGATGTCGTTTTCGTAAACTTTTTGGGGCAGGTTTGTTATACCCGTCAGTTGAAGGTGGTTTACCACTATTTTTGCTGTTTTTGGCTAATCGATCTTCCAGGATTTGTACTCGTTCCGCCAAAAGCATGATGGTTTTATTCATGCTTTGAATCTGTACTACAGCGTCCTCCCCCTGACGATAGATCCCTCGGATTTCTTTTTCGCTTAACTTTCGAATTGGTTCCATTCATTCTATTATGGGTTGTTTTTATTTGATTCATAGAATCATTTATCCTGATTCTTCAGGATTTTTGACTCAAGATGCTGAGTAGTTACAAATATTTTTAATAACTGATTTTTAATAATGAGAAAAAATCATGATGTTTATTTTATAACTTTAAATAAAAATTCTATTTCCTCAAAACCACCTACCCAAAAGCACCAAATTCTTGAACATGCCCAAGGAGATAGATTTGCAAAGAAGTCAAATATCTTTCCTAATCCTAAACCTAAATAGTATAAAGGAGTAGGCAAAAAACGTTTTTTCAAATAAGGTTGTGCAAACCATCGCAAACTAATTTTGTTCAACTTAAGATTTACTCCTTGGTAGCCAGGAGAAAAACCAGGATCAAAATAATATGGAAAAGTAACATCAAAACCACGTTTATGATCAGCATGAGTAAAACCACGAGAAAAATGTGGTACTTTTATCCGAATAATGCCATTTTTGGCACTAATTCTGTAAAGTTCAGTCATTATCCTAAAAGGTTGGTTCAAATGTTCTAGAACGTGATCAGCTTCAATCAATTCAAAATGATTATCAGGAAAAGGATACGGAGTGATTTCTAAATCATGATAAATATCAGGAGGTGTAATTGAGTAGAAATCAACATTTACGTATCCATTTTTTGGATAATCGCCTGATCCTAAATTTAATTTTTTTGATTCAGTTAATTTAGACATAATAACCTTATTGAACTATATACTTTTTATACCAAATTTGAAACATCAGAATTGTCCAAAGAAGTTTTCGATTGTCTTTTTGGTGCGAGAAGTGTTCCTGTAGTAACTTATTAACATATTCTTGATTGAACAACCCCTGTTCTTTAACAAAATTCTGTGAAAGCATATCCATTAAAAGTGGTCTTAGATCTGTATTAAGCCAGTATGCAACAGGCATATTAAATCCTTTTTTGGGGCGATTAATGATATTAGAAGGCAATATATTTCTTACTGCTTTCTTCAAAATGTACTTTGATGTAAATTTATTTAATTTCAAATTAGCTGGAAGTTGCATGGCATAATCAACCACAGCTCTATTGAGGAGGGGTACCCTTACTTCGAGAGAATTTGCCATACTGGCTCGATCTACCTTGTATAAAATATCACCCTCTAAATACATTTTTAAATCATGGTAAAGAATTTGATTTAGACTGAATTTTGCGTCGCTCTCTCTTATGTGTTGAAACGATTGATAATAGGTATCCCTTAAAACAGGTGTAATCCAATCTTGCATTAGCATTTGTTTTTCCTCATCCAAAAAGGATCCCAACCAGCGTTGATGGCGAGAAATTAAGGGAACATTTCTCCCGCTTAAAAACCTTCTTAATCGAAAATCAAAGCTGATATTTTCAAATGAAACTGCAAGTTGGTTAATTAAGAAAGGAGCCACTTTTGCTCTTACTGACCAGGGTATTAATCTTTCATATAAACCAATTAATTGGTGAGCTAACAGTGTTGGGTAACCGGCAAAAAGCTCATCACCTCCATCCCCACCTAAAACAACTTTTACTTTTTCATTAGCAAATTTGGATAGCAAGTAGGTAGGGATGAATGATGAATCAGCAAAGGGTTCATCCATAATATCAGGCAATTCTTCAATAAGGCTAATTGCCCGTTTACTGGTAAGTATCATTTCATTGTGTTGAGTTCCTAAATAATTCGCCACTTGCCGACTGTACGGTGTTTCATCAAACGAATTATTTTCAAAACCAATCGTGAAGCTCTCAACTTTGCCTGGATACAGATCGACCATCATGGCTGCGATGGTGCTGGAATCAATACCACCACTCAATAGAACACCTACTGGCACATCGCTCACTAATTCTCTTTGTACAGCGGATCTTATTGTGTGATACAATCCATTGGCATAATCTCTCCAATCGACAGGAGGACGATTTTCTGCTTGTTGAAAACTAAGACGATCATAAGGAAATTTATTTAGACCGAATTGATCATACTTAAGAAAATACCCTGCTTCAAGACGAAAAATATTCCGGATAATTGTTCTTGGGGTTGGAACATACTCATAGGATAAATATTCATTTAATGAAATTAAATCAATATCACGCTCAACTTCCGGATAAGAAAGAATTACTTTCATTTCTGAACCAAAAACAAATGTGCCATTCTTTAAAACAGTGTAATAAAGTGGTTTGATCCCCATTCGATCACGAGCAATAAAGAGTTCAGCTTTTTGGCTGTTCCAGATGGCAAAGGCAAAGATACCATCCAGGTGCTGGACACAGTCAGTGCCAAATTCTTCAAATAAGTGGAGAATCACCTCAGTATCTGTTTGCGTCTTAAATAGATGTCCATGTTTTTCCAGATATTGCCGTAATGACCGATAATTATAAATTTCTCCGTTGAGAATTATTTGCAGAGAATTATTTTCATTCGTTATGGGTTGTTTACCAGATTTTAAATCAATAATTGATAATCTACGAGAACCAAGACAAATCAATGGGTCGGTGTAATAGCCTTCTTCATCAGGACCACGGTGGGTCATAGATGAGTTCATTTTTTCGATAATATGATACGAATCTTGATGTAACTTACCTGAAAGTGAAACAAATCCACAAATTCCACACACAATATTTATCCTTAACTCTATTCAGCTTCTTTTTGGAAAAGAAATTGATTATTTCCAAAACCGTGCCCAGTAGGAGTAAATTTCATTAATCTAAATCCTAAATTCACATAAAAATCAATAATTTCTTGAGGTCTTGCTGGTTCATAAGGGTATCCACCTAACCAATCTCTCCAATCATGTATCAATGACATTCCACGATATTTTTTATGATCCCGATATCGATTGATTGGGTTTCTTAAGTGAACAATATCTGAGAAAAATCCTGAGAAGAAAAAAAGAGAAAAAAATATAATTGTTATAATACTTTTCATGAATCGATTCTTATTATAATTACGTTTTATAACTTTCCACAATGCAGAGACAATTTCTTGATCATTATAAATCGCAATAAATAAATATCCCCCCTTTATAAGAGGAATTTGGGCATTATAAAGTGCTTGCCATAAAGAACCAGTATGATGTAAAACTCCCCATGCATAACAAATATCGAATTTACCTAATCCCTCAATATATTTTTTATCTAAAATGGAACCCTGATCAATTTGCCAATATGGATCATCAATGGAAAATCTTCTTTTCAGTTCTTCGGTGCATGCAACTGATTTTAAATCGAAATCAAATGATAACACATTGGCACCCAATCTGCGAGCGGCGAGACTGTGTATGCCAGAACCAGAACCAATATCTAAAAATTTTAGATTTGATAACTCAATAGTTTCAAGAAAACATTTCAAAGATTTTTCTGCTTCCAATAAATGATCATTTGTGAGTACGCTAAGAAACCTTTGCCAATTTTCACCAAAAGCAAACTGATCTTGTTTCTGTAATAATTTTTCATTCATTTTTGTTTACCCTTCAATAAAATTAATCCTATATATTTTGAATTGATTATAAGTTTTTTCTAAGCGATAAGAATTTTCCAATTCGGATGTTAACCATTCAGGGGTTTCTTCGTCATATAAAAAATAGGGACCCACGATAATATATACCGGTTTTAAATTAAAAGCTCGTTCTGGTGGTCCAAAGTATGATACATATAATGACCAAATTACATCTACAGAAGAACGACGATTTGCCAGGTAACAGATTTGAGCTAATTCTGTCCAGGTGAAGATATAATCATCAGGCTCGGTGTTTTGTTTGATGTATGCAGCTATATTCTTTGCCATTACGTTGTTTGGCCCCATTGATGTGTAGTTGGCAGCGAATTCGATTAAATCAATTTTACCTAACCGATAATTAATATATCCTCCAATATAATCAGATGAAGAGTAAAAAGTGTTACCAAATACAATTATCAACATAAAAGTTGGTAATACAATTTTTTTAATGATATTCAAATCTGGATGTTGCTTGTGTATTCTGGTCCAGAGTTCAGAAACTTCGATACCAAAAAGCAGACTTAATGGAGGAATAAGTAATATGCCATAATGTGCGAAACCGAATCTGGAAAAACCAGCCGCAAAGATTGACATAAAAAGCCAAATGATTACAGAAAATTGATTAAGGGCAATCGTTTTATTTTTCTTTATTTTTTTTGGAAGGTAAAATAATAATCTGAAAACACTCACAAAGTCAAATAGTAAAAGAGAAAAATTAGCATTTATCATAATTGCCGTTGGCATTAGAAAAATAAAATACCAGGGCGATTCGTGATAATTTATATACTCTGACCCAACTTGAAAAACAAGTAAAAATCGTGATAATAGACCTTCAATACCAAAATAAAATAAAACAATACCATTTACGAGAATAAATCCCAGGAACATGATTGATATCTTTTTTAAGAATTCTGCCAGTTGTTTCCTGTCGTATTCAAAAATAAAATCAAGAATTAATGTTAAACTCACAGCAACTAAAGAAGTGATATAAACAGCTTTAAAAAGAAAACTAATTGAACCGAATACTCCAATAAGAAATAAGAACAAAAACGATTTCTTCCGATTAGTTAACAATTGGGCACCTAGCAAGATCACTAAGGAGATTGGCACATTTGCAAATAATTCAATCTCAGCTGTATCTCCACTTAAGTTGGTCATTGAGCCGATAAGAATATATAACCCCGCTGCAATTATTCCACATGAGCGATTTGAAAGAGTTTCTCCAATCTTAAGAAAAATCACACCATTAAGCCACATCCAAAAAACAAGAAATAATTGAAGAGAATTAGGGTGGTCTCCTAAGAGTTTAAAAATCAATGCATATGTGTAATATATTGCCGGGAGATGATGAGTTGGGTGGTGGGTGCCATATAGCGGTTCACCTTGGTTTATTAATCTGGCATGATATGCAATAGCGCCTGTGTCATTATCTATTGGTAATTCAAAAACTGGCAAACGAACAACAATTACCAATAAAAAAATTAATAAATAAAAGATCCAATTTTGATTAAGAAAAACTTTTTTTAACAGATTTCACTCCCTCCTTTAGAGATAATTACTTGCCAAAAAAAATTTGTGCTGGTAAAGTGAACGACTCTCTTTATTTATATTCATAGGCTATGATTTTGGCAAGTATTACTGATGGATAAATAAACATGATTTTAATATATTTAATATTTTTAATAGACGAGAAGTTATTAATTTTTATTCGTATGATTTCTATACAATCTGTAATAATCAAAAGTAATTTCAAAATCATACGATTTTTCTAATTCTAAATATAGCCATTCTCGTGTTTCTTCATCATACTGAAAATTTGGTCCAAGAACAACATACACAGGTTTCGTTTCAAATGCTCGCTCAGGTGAACCTAATTGAGAAACATATCTTGGCCATAACACATCGACTGAAGATCTTCGATTTGCGAGATAACAAATTTGGGCAAGCTGGGTTGAAGTTAATATAGTATCTTGAGGGTTTGAATTTTGTTTAATATAAAAAGCAATATCTTGAGCAACGAGATTAATTTTTCCATAAAGGGTATAGTTGGATACAAATTCTGTTAATGAAATTATTCTTGCTCGATATTTTATATATCCTTCAATATAACTTTGAGATGAATACAATGTATTACCAATTACAACTAAAACCAATGTAACCGGAAAAATATACTTTTTAAATGGAGAAAGATTAAAAAAATAATTATTTATTCGATTAGACCATTCAGCAATTTCTACACCAACTAATAAACTTAATGGAGGGATAATTAGTAAAGCATAATGAGGAAAATAATGCCGCGAGAAACCAGCAACAATGATGGACAAGAAAGCCCAAACGATGATAACAAATTGGAGGATCCCACTTTTTTTATTGGTTGCTAGGGTTCTAGGAAAATAAATCAATGATTTGATGACGCCTACTAATCCAATAATCAAAAAAATCAAGTTAGCTGTTGACACCATTAATAATGGAAATATCAATGTGAAATACCATGGATAATCTGAAATTGAAACATGCATCGAACCTAATTTAAAGACTAGCAAAAATCTGGGTAGTAATCCTTCGAAATAAAAATAGAGGAAAACTGGAACCAATACCAAAGCCCATCCAAGAAAAATAAATAATAAATTTTTTAAGAAATCGTAAAAATTGTTTTCTTTGAAATTAATCAAAAAATCTAATGTAAGGGCTAACCCAACTGCTGCAAAGGAGTGTAAATATACTGCTTTAAATAGAAAACTGATCGCACTGAAAACTCCAATTAAAATAAAAACATAAATTGATTTTTTATTATTCCATTGCAAAGACGCTAACCAGACCACAATCGAAATTGGTAAATTGGCAAATAACTCAATTTCCGCAGTATCTCCAAGTAAGTTTGGCATAGAACAGATCAGTACAAAAAAAACAGCGGCAAAAACACCTCCCGAATGGTTTTTGAGAGCATCACCAATTTTAATGATCACCAATCCATTGATCCATATCAAAAAGATTAAAGTGGCTTGAAGAGAATTGGGATGATCCCCAAGCATTTTAAAAATTAAAGCGTAAGTGTAATAAATACCAGGCAAATGGTGGGCGGGGTGATGAGTTCCATATAATGGCTCACCCTGAATAATTAATCTGGCATGATAAGCATTCGCCCCAGAATCATTATCTATGGGTAATACAAAGGTTGGCAAACGTACGATAATTACTATTGCTAATAAAACGAAATAAAATAACCACTTTGTTTTAAAAAAACTATTTTTCCTCAGTTTGTAAATCCTCCCTTGATCTTTTTTAAAATTTTATCAAAATAATAATAAAGAAAATTATTAATTTTTATTTCATTACTATATGCAAAAATGTAATAACAATACAGTCCTCCTAATAAGATTGGAACCAAAAAAAACCACATTTCATTAATTGAATAAACTCGCATTATATAAGTAATGAAATAAATCGCAAATAGAAATACAACAAAAAAAATTGATCTAGTTTTTGGTTCCTCATAGGTAAATATTGTTTTAAATAAATTTACAATTGGAATTGTTAAAAGAATCTGATCGTATCCCCAACCAATTGGCGAAATCAATAAACCAATTATTAGTGATACATCAATCATTAATTTTTCATTCCATGTTTTTTCTCTAAACGACCACAAGCTGATTGTTAGTAATAAACTAAGTACCCAGATCCATTTACCCCATGATTTTCCTGCTGTGTATGCTAATAAACCACTAAGAGTAGGAGTTTCCCGAATGGTACTCATACCAGAAATTACTAAATTCCAGAAACTGATTGGCCAGGAAGGGAGGAAGGCAAATAAGATGATGACACAAACCAATAATGATCCAAAAAAACCTATCAAGATTTTCCAATGTTTTTTGTAAATACTATCAAGAATGATCAAAGGCAGAGAGAGAATCACCAGGTGTGGTTTAATGGTGGTCAAAGCCAATCCAATTCCTCTTAAATAATGGTGTTCAGGTTTTTTCAATGAAATAAACACAATTAATCCGAAGAGAACCAGGGTGTTAATTTGCCCGACATAGAGTGATAGTAAGGTCATGGGGAATCCAAAGACAGCCAGTAAGGGAATCCAGATTTTTCTTTTTACATCACTCCATATCAACATTGTGGCTGAAGACAAAACCAGTATATTCGTCAATAACCAGAAAAAGGCAGCTTGTTTGAATGGCAAGATTGTGAAAGGTAAGAGAATTACCATTCCGGTAGGGGCAAACCACGCCATCATGGTAAAAGGCTTGTTCCAGTTAGTTAATGTTCGTTCAATACCATCCATTAATCCGGGATTACTGAAATCCTGTCCATGAGCAAGTAAGTAAGTGGCACTCCAATAAGGTCTATAATCACCAGTACCGATATTGGTTGTTTCTGAAATAGGTGATTTCAAGATTATCACAAATAAAAAGAGTAATGAAAAAACTAAAAGTAATTTCTTTATCAAATTCATCATCTGAGATACTGTATCGGGAAAAGCTTTCTTCTTAAGGAAGTTAATTTGAAAGATATACTCAGGAAAACACTCAATCAATTATATAATGAATTCAATATAAAAAAATTTAAGTGTTCTTGCCAAAAAATAAATGATAATGAAAACTAGAGAAAAAATTAATTTTCTTTTATTTAACTCATTGCTGGGTTTATTTCTAACCATACTGATCACTACGCCCAGTATATATTTCATTTCGGATCACCTTATCGGTTATCCCCATGATGGGTTTGAATATATTTACAAATTCTGGTGGTTCAAAAAAGCGATATTTGATTTTGGTATTTCTCCAGCCAAGACCATATTATTGAATTATCCTGTTTATGATCAAAATCTGACCATAATTTCTTCTCCAATTCTTCCTGTCATTTCATTCATTTTTTCTTTCTTGAATTCAAACCTGATCGTTTATAACATAATGCTATTGTCGTCTTTTATTTTATGTATGGGATTTATGGCGTTGATTTGTTATGAAATATGTAAGAATAAGTTGGTTGCGACAATATCTGGAATGATTTTTTCTTTCAATTGCAATATGGTAGCCCATGCAATTGGAGGTCATTTAGCACAAATATCCATCTTCCTCATTCTGATTTTCATCTTTATTTTTCTTCAATTCAGTAAAAAAAGGTCATTCTTTATAGCGTCAATAACTGGGATTTCTGGTGGCATTTGCTTGTTATTGGATTTAAAGGTAGCAGCTTATACTTTTTTACCGATATATTTTTTTCTGCTCATATTTTTTCTCAGAAATACAGAAAAACAATTACTCAGAAAAAGCTTATATCAAATTATATTTATAAATTTGTTAATTTTAATGATTGTTTTTCCTTTCTTTAAACCATTGTTATTTTCAGGCTTGCAGGGAGAAATAGATTATTTATATCAACCTGGCGCTATAAAACACTCAGCCAGCTTGTTATCTTTTATTATTCCACCGCCTGAGAGTTTCTTAATTAAAGTAATCCCTTCACTTTCAAACATAAGTGAAATCATAGCTATGCCTGGTTGGCATGAAAATGTTTTTTTTATCGGTTGGATAACGCCTATTTTGGCTATTTTAGGAGGCCTTTGTTTTTGGAAAGAAAAGAAAAATTTCAGTAAGGAATTAATCCTACTAACAATAGTCATGATATTCATGGTTCTGGGTCCATACTTGAAAATTATTATTGATCCACTTCCAATCATCATTAATTCGAAAGATTACTGGATATCAATGCCTTATTTTTATTTGAGTAAACTGCCTTTTTTTGATTTAGGCAGAACACCTAGCAGATTCATGACATTATTATGGTTCGGAATGTCCATATTAGCTGCATATGGAATTGGAAAAATTATAAACAAATTATCTGGTATATGGGCTAAACGAATAACTGTTGTCATTATCGTTGTAATTATTATGTTTGAAATGAATTTTACTTTTCCATTCCCCGTTTCATCGATGAAAGTTCCAGATTTTTATACAAGTTTACGAAAAGATGCGAATAATTTTGCTATTTTGGATTTACCATTATGGGATTATAGATGCAGTCGACAACAAATGTATTTTGCCACCATCCATCAGCACCCGATTGTGGGAGGGATCATAACGAGAAGATCTGAAAACGCTGAGAACTCAATGAAAACAATTGAGAATTATTTATATCTTTCAAATTCTTTTGCAACACAAACTGAATTGAAGAGTCAAAACATTAAGTACGTTGTCTTTCACAAAAGTTGTAGTATTGATCCTGTTTCTCCAAATGAAAGAGAAAACCTGACTTTAAGATTAGGTAAATCAGTTTATTCTGATGATTTAATTGAGGTTTTTCAAGTTTATTAATTCGCTTTGAGTAACAAAGTAAATCATTTATATTTATAATGCGTAGGTAAATTAGTATGTGTTATTTTTACTACCCCACCAAATACGCCAGCACCCACTGCGTCGTACCCACCAGCGCATCCAAATGTGTGCGCTCATAATTATGCGAGGCGTCCACGCCGGGGCCGATGAGGGCTACTTTCACATCCCCACCGGCGCGCCAGTAGGCTTCACCGTCTGAGCCGTAGTACGGGTAGATATCGACTTTGTAAGGGATGGCGTGTTGGTCTGCGAGTTTACGCAGGTGGGTGGAGAGTCCGTGGTGGTAAGGTCCGCCGGAGTCTTTGACGCAGATGGAGGCATGGAACTCATCTGAGTTCTGGCCATCACCAATGGCTGCCATGTCAACGGCGACTAACTCTTCGACTTCCGGGGGGAACCCAGAAGATGCGCCATGCCCGACTTCTTCGTAATTACTGATCAACAAATAGGTGGTCTGGATCGGTTTGAGCCCGGCATCATGCATGGCTTTGACGGCTGTGACCAGGTTGGCGACACAGGCCTTGTCATCCAGGTGCCGGCTGCGGATGAAGCCATTGGTGACTTCCACGCGTGGGTCGAAGGCGATAAAGTCACCGACTTCAATGCCCAGGGCTTTAGTGTCTTCGGCATTATGAGTCACTGCGTCAAGGCGTACTTCCATGGCATCATCTTCACGTTTGGTGTCCCCGGTGGCAGCACCATGCACGTGTGATGAGGATTTGCTCAACAGGAGTGAACCACGGATTTTATTACCATTCGAGGCGAAAACTGTCACCCCCTCGCCTTCGACGGTGTTCCAGGCATATCCACCCAGTTTGGTTAATTTGAGGCGGCCGCTGGATTTTATCTCTTTGACCATGGCGCCCAGGGTGTCCACATGAGCGGTCAAGGCACGGGGATGATCATCACGCTCTCCAATCCACTTGACCAGCAATCCTCCTTTGCGCGTACGGCTGCAGGTCACCTGCGGGAAGGACTGGAGTGTCTGCTCGGTGTAACCAATGGCTGCTTCGGTAAATCCGGTTGGGCTGGGGGTGTTTAATAATCCGGTCAGAAAGTCGAGCATATAATCCTGATCAATGTTGGGTAGAGTCATAGCGTGCCCCTTTCTTTTGATTATTTGATATGATTTCTGGATGATTTAAAACGGAGTGAACCATTGTTGTCCTTTTGGCTTAATAGCGCCGGCTAACGGGTAAACTCCACACCCTCCAGCTCCGAAATCGCCTTCCGCCACTCATCCGGTACCACAATGCTCTTCTGCTGGTGGTAGTCGTAGGAGACCATGATGGTCTCGGCGGTGGAGAGGACTTGCTGGGTGTCTTCATCGCGGATCTCGTAGACGAAGGTCAGGCTTTTGTTGCCAATCCGTTCGCAGCGGATGTAGACAGCGACTTTCTGTGTGAGCTGAATGGGTGCCAGATAGGCGATGTGAATATCAGCCACGATCAGGTTGAAGTCGAAGAAGTTTTCGCCATCAAACAAACCCAGATGCATCAGATAAGAGAGACGGGCATGCTCGAGGAAGGTCAGGAAGCGCGCATTATTCACATGCCATTGGGGATCCAGATCCCCGTAGCGGACGTCAATGGGAACGGAGTAATTGAATGTTTTCATGCTTAAATTATACTCCGCAAGGGTTCAGTGTCGAGAAAAAATCACTTCTCATATACAAAGAAAATCAGATTTGTGATAAAATTCACACTTATTCGATAAACTTGATTTGTTTACCTTAAATGTCATTTTTAGTTAATGATAAAAAACACTTGCCTAATAAATTATAGTAAAATAAACTTACTTATAAGTTGACAAATTTTACCCACTTATCAGTAAAAGGAAGATCCCATGCAAATTACAAGACAGGCAGACTATGCACTTCGTGCGATGCTGTATCTGGCAAAGCTGGATTCTGACGTGCGTGCAGCGACCAGCCAGATTGCGGATGTACAACAAATCCCCCCATCCTTTCTGGCGAAAATCATTTCTCAATTATCGATTGCTGGCCTAATCAACACCTCTCGTGGTGCCAGAGGTGGGGTCTCCCTTGCGCGAGATGCGGGAGAAATCACATTATTGGATGTAGTGGAAGCCATTGACGGCCCCATCAGCCTGAATGTCTGCTCGCACAGTTCGGGAGCCTGCCCGTTCGGGGATGATTGCCCGATTCAACCGATCTGGTCGGATGCTCAAATTGAATTGGTGAATAAACTCAAGTCTACAAATTTTGCTCAACTGGTTAAAAATTCCCGCAATTAGGAGATAATCATGCCTGATGGTGTGCCCGTTTCAAGACATTTCATCCTGGTAACGCAAAAGGGGAATTGTGTGATTGATTGGGGAAATAATATCTATCAGGATATCTATACCGGTGAGAAAGTTGTGCTGGAAGAGAAGGAATTCACCTATGTTGTGAAGGATAGTGAACTGATGATGCTCAAGCAATATGGCATCATTAATGATTTTGATCAATTTACTGTTTATGTTTATCCCATGCAGGATCTTTTTGAACCATAAAAAAGAATCAAATTGATGAAATTTCACCACCATGGAAATACAACTGGTAGATGCGTTTCCCCTTCAAGGTGATAAATTCACGTCCACGAAAACACTCCAGACTGCCTTCGACCGAACAGGTATAGGTAAAATCAGGTCCGATCAATTCTTCCGGTCCGCGGAATGGTATTTCTGGGGGAACCTGCAATAATACAGATTTCAGAAATTCACCAAATCCCTGCGGAATTTTATCTACCAGCATACGCCCATAATAATTCATCCCCCAGACCGGCGTTTTCTGATACCAGACAGCTTCTTCGCCGATGAAGTGGAAATCACCCAGATAGGTATCCAGATAACTCCAATCGCCTTCCCGAAACGCCAGATCCTTAGAGGCGGTACGGGATGCCTGGCTGAGAAATCCGCTACCTGCATAAGTGTTTTGTTTAGCTTTTATCAGAAATTTAACAAATTGGACTTCATTAATATCAACGTTCATGGAGAATCCTTCATTCAGGGAATACATTGATTCTACTCGAAAATTTCCTGGAAATTCACAACTAAAATCCGCAAAGTTACCTTCCAAAATTGAAAGGGTACACTGCTCCAACTGGTAATCCTGTATACTAGTACAAACGGAAAATTTGGAATTTTTCATTTTATTATTTCCGTAGAGACGTGGATGAACCATAAGACATTTACTAACCTTGATCCGGTGTTCTCATCTTTTGAAGAAGCCATCATCGTTCTGGATAGACACCGCCGGATCCAGTATCTGAATGCAGTGGCACAATCCTGGTTGATTACAAATCAACCAGATTTTGATTCAAGGATTATTCAGCCCTGGACAAACGATAATAACAAACATGTAGCATTGTTTAGTCTCAAAAAATTTTCCATCAAACCGATCGAGCCGCAGGCGGTTGGGGAAACCCTCCTGGACCTGCATGATACAAAAGAGGTGATGCTGGTTGAGGTTAAAGAAACTCTGTTTGATTGGCAGGCGGAACAATTTTCCATTTTGACGATGTTGGATATTCAACCGCGCATTCTATCGCAAGAAATCCAACGCGCTGTGTACGAAATTTCAGACGCAGCAGCCAGCACATCCGATTTAGATGACTTATTCAAACGTGTCCATGAAATCGTCGCTTCTCTCATCCCGGCCAATAACGTCTACATCGCGATCTATGAAGCAAATAGCGAGTTCATCTCCTTCCCGTACTATGTGGATGAAAAAGATTATTTACAGCCTGAAAAACGCAAAATACAAACCCGCGATCGCAAAGCCAAACGTGGATTGACGGAGTATTTATTGCATCATGGCGAACCTGTTTTACTGTCAGATACAATGATTGAAGAATTGACATTACAGGGTGAAATCAGTATGATCGGCAGTCCACCATTGGAATGGCTTGGTATTCCACTCAAAACCATGCAAGGGAAAATCATCGGCGCGTTGGTGATACAGACCTACACAGAAGGAATCCGTTATTCAGTGCGCGACCGGGATCTATTAAGTTTTGTTTCCAGTCAGATTGCCATGGCGATTGATCGCAAATTTATGGAGGAGAAACGCAATCAGGAATTGGAATTATTTGCTTCCGGACCAGTGGTCGTTTTCAAATTGCTGGTTGAAAATAAAAAAAAGGGCACCATGGAGTTTGTTTCCCCCAATATTCGCCAGTTTGGTTATCTCCCCGAACAATTTTTGAGTGGTGAGATAGAATATATTCAAATTTTGCACCCGGAAGATCGCGAGAAGGCCTTCAATTACAATTCTCTCCAATATCAGGATGACCGGGCTTTTCTGAGTGAAGAATATCGGATTCTTACTGCCAGCGGTGAAATCCGTTGGGTTTATGACCTGACTTATGTCCATCAAATTAACCAGGACGAATTGGTGGAATACAATTTTTATATTCTGGATATCACTACTCGCAAGGAAACAAAGGAAGCATTGCAAAAAGTCAATGAAACCCTGGAGAGCAAGGTGATGGAACGCACAGCTCAATTAGCCACCTCTGAAGAATTCCTGCAATTGGTGATTGACACCATCCCTGCGCCCGTATTTATCATAGGAGCGGATTTCCATTATCAGGGATGCAATCAGGCGTTTGAAGAATTATATGGGATTTCGCGGAACGAAATAATTGGGAAAACTGTGCATGATATCTGGCCAGAAGACCTGGCAGATACTTTTAATAAGGAAAATCAGGAGATAATTGCATCAGGCAAAACAAAATCCTTTGAAGCATGCATTCGAGCAGCAGATGGTGAGTTACATGATGTCATGTATTTTAAAGCTGCCTATTCCAGCGAGAATCCAGATCAATCAACCGGTCTTGTAGGTGTAGTGTTGGATATCACGGAACGCAAACGTTTCGAAAAACTACAGGATGTCATTTATCGCATTTCTGAAACTGCCAATACCACCACCGATTTACATGATTTATTCACCTTTGTTCACAAGGTAGTCAATGAATTGATTCCAGCAAAAAACCTGTATATCGCCTTATATGATGAGCAGACCGATACAGTTACTTTCCCTTATTTTGTGGATCAATACAGTGCAAAGCCTGAACCAAGAACCCATGGCAGCGGAATCACTGAGTTTGTGATTAAATCCGGTCAACCTTTGTTACTGACTAATGACAATGAAGAGGAAATAACCAATCAATATCAAATAGCAGCAACTGGTGCTGATTCGCATCAATGGCTGGGTATTCCACTGCAAACCGAGCTGGGAAAACCAATTGGTGTTCTAGCCGTTCAAACTTATGAAGATAGTGAAATATCCTATACGGATGCTGATCGAGATCTATTAACCTTTGTCTCCAATCAGATTGCTCTGGCAATCGAGCGTAAACAGGCTCAGGCTGAATTGCAAAAATTAAATCAGGAATTGGAAATCAAGGTAAAAGACCGAACCAGACAATTAAATGAACAGTTAATAACGCTTATCCAACGTGAACGCGAACTCACCAATGTGGTCGATCTTGCTCAGGCTTTACGAGAGACGCACCATCTCGACAGTATTTATAATATTATCTTAGGAATTACAAAAGATGCTCTGGGGGCCACCGGTATCTCATTGGCGATTCTGGATTCGGACTCCGACGAACTGGTTTATTCACCCGGACATGGCGACTTCCAGGTGCAGGGGGAAATACGTCTTAAGGTGGGAGTAGGTGCAGCTGGCTGGGTGGTGGAAAATAAATCCTATTATTTAAACAATGATGTTCAAAACAACCCTGGTCCAACCATAGTGGATCTCACCGGTGGTGTCTCCTCCATCCTCATCGTACCAATGATTGTGGATGATCAGGTGATTGGGATGATTGAAGCAGGCGCTTATCGACCCTGGAATGATGATGATGTTCGCATTCTGGTAGCACTGGCTGAAATTGCTGCGTATGCTATACAGCGTGAAGCATTAAATGAACAAAAAGAACGGCAACTGGAGCGCTTGAACGCACTGCGTGAAATTGACAGGATGATCGTTGGTAATTTCGATCTTTATAGCACCATGCATTTCTTGATCAGTCAGATTGCGGTACAGTTAGAGGTTGATGCTGTCGATATTTTGTTAACCAACGAGAATTCCTCTTTAATTTCATTTGAAATGGGCATTGGTTTCCACCAATCCAAAGCACGTGAGACATTGGCAACATTCAATTTGGGACCGGCGGAGTGGGTCATAATCAACAACCAACCAATTTTCCTGCCGGATATTAAATTATCGAAATGGGCATTCTTCTTTCAGAATATGGAAGTGGAAAAATTTACATCCTACTTCGCAGTGCCACTCAATGCCAAAGGTCGTTGCCTGGGTGTGCTGGAAGTGTTTCGCCGATTTGTGAAAAATGATGATGCGGAATGGGAGGAATTCCTGGGGGCATTGGCACAGCAGACAGCCATTGCGATTGAAAATGGTCAGCTTCTGGATAAATTAACCCGTGCCAATCGCGAAATGAGCTTTGCATATGATCGCACGATTGAAGGTTGGGCCAGGGCACTGGATATTCGCGATCGTATTACCGGAGAACACAGCCAGAAAGTGAAAGAATGGACCTTAATTCTCGCGCAGTCGATGGACATCCTTGACCCTGAGGAATTAACACACATTCGCCGTGGTGCTACCCTGCATGATATTGGCAAAATTGGTGTGCCGGATCAGATCCTGAACAAACCAGGACCTTTGACAGATGAAGAATGGGTGATTATGCGTAAGCATCCAATCTTTGCGCGCGATATCCTTTATCCTATCGAATTCTTACGTCCAGCCATCGATATTCCATATTCACATCACGAGAAGTGGGATGGAACAGGATATCCGCAGGGCTTGAAAGGAAAAGAGATCCCTTTGGTGGCACGCATCTTTGCGGTGATTGATGTGTTCAATGCCATTACCTCCAAACGCCCCTATAGCAAACCCTGGCCAATTGAAAAAGCACTTGGGTATATACGCGAACAAAGTGGCAAGCATTTTGACCCGGATGTTGTCAATATGTTTCTGAAGAATTTTGAACGTTTTAAGTAATCTTTAGAGCCTGTGGGTTATGATCTGACCCTTTTAATAAGCATTTTTCAAAGCCTGGACACAGCGCTCGTCATATTGAACACCCGAATATTTACTCAGCTCATCAAATGCCTTTTCATGGGAGAGTGCCAGACGATAAGGTCGATCAGAAATCATTGCATGGAAGGAATCTGCTACTGCCATTATTCTACCGATCATGGAAATTTCATTGTCGCGCAACCCCAAGGGGTAACCACTACCATCCAGTCGTTCATGATGTTCGATAATGGCTTTCAAAACATCCCGGCTGTGGAAATTGACATTTTCAACGATCTTATATCCAATTTGGGGATGACGGTAAATTTCCTGGAACTCCTCACGAGTCAGTTTATCCGTCTTTTTAAGAATATCATCCGGGATACCAATCTTGCCGACATCATGCAGCAGACCACCCAACCTTAACTGGTTGATATCTTCAGCGGGTAATCCCATCTCTAAACCAATGGCGGCGGCGTAGTCCGAAACACATTTAGAGTGGTCCTTGGTGTATGGATCTTTGGCATCCACTGCGTGCATCAGACTGGTCAGTAGTTGCATCATCAGATCGTCCATCTGGTTGTATATCTGTGCTGTCTGACGGATGGTAGCAACCTGGCTGGCAAAAATTTCCGCCAGCGCAATATCCATCTTTGTGAATCCGCCATTCATCTTGTTCAGAATTTCCAACCCACCAATGATGCGACCCTGGGTGCTGCCACGCTGGCGTCCCAGCTCGATACGGTTGGCTACCAGAGCTACAGCCAGAACGGAACGGGTATGGAAATTGGATAAGACATCCACCCCATTAAAGTGGCGGCGATCATTTTGAACATCATTTACCACAAGGGTTTCACCACTGGCGATCACATGCTGGATTAAGCCCTTACCCTGCGGGATACGATAGTTTTCCACCAGTCGCCGGTCGGTACGGGAAGAGAGATGTAAAATGGCTTCTCCGCTGTATGGGTCTATCAGGAATAAAGAGCAGGCCTCGGCATCCAACAGCAATGACACCTGCTCCAACAACATACGTAGTATCTGGTCGGGATCCAGAGAAGAACTGATGGTACCAATGAACTCTAATAATTGTTGTAACCGGCTTGCCCAGCGGTTGCTGTCCATGAGTTGCTGCTGGATGGTTATATAGTTGCCCATAATTTGCGCCAATTTTTCCAGGGTGCTTTGATGGGATGCATCATTAAAGTTAGCAACCTGGATGATACCCAGAGGTAATTCATGATGCAATACAGGTAAATTTAACAGATTATGAACTGGCTCCTGAACCCAGTGAGCGAACTCCTCCAATTGAAGTTTGTTTTTTACTACTTCGGTTGCACTCTGGTTCCAGCCCCATGCTAATATTTGGGGATATTTCCCGACTGGATGGTCGATACCCAGCGTTGAGTCTACCTTTAAAGTAGCAATTTCCTGGTCACGCATCAGCCATAAGACAAACTGCGCCTGGCTGATATCCTTAAATACAGACAGATATTCAGTGATTTCATTTTCGGTTTGAACTTGCTGGAGTGTATTTAATTGGGGCAACATTGTCATTGGTCATCTCTTATTAATTAGGATGATTATATAGTTGCAAGTTCGTACCAGGTTGGGGGTGAATATTAGGTCGTTTTTCCCAGACTTTTTTGCCAGATAACCATTAGCATTGCTGCCAGCAAAGCTGTCCCAGCGCCAAAGTAGAAAGGCGCTGCAGCTCCAAACCCCTGCCAACTGCCCCACCCCTGCCAGAGGATACCCGCAATCAGAGAAGCCGGCAGGTCGAGAATTCCGATGATGCCATTGTAAGTACCATAGGCGGTTCCGCGTAAAGCTTCTGGCACCAGATCTGCGACCATAGCTTTTGAGGTACCATATGCCAACCCGTAATACAATCCATAAACGGCATATAGTAACCAGATATGCACGCCTGTTCTGGCCAGAGCAAAGCCAAGGTAAATTACAGCATAAATTAACCAACCTGCCACGATGATTCTGCGCCTGCCAATTTTATCGGATAGCGCACCCGCTGGTGTGGAGATGAGGGTGTAGATCAGATTAAAGGTGATTAACATACCCAGAATACCCAGGATGTTCAAACCACGCTCCTGAGCGCGTAAGACCAGGAAGGCATCGGATGAATTACCCAAATCGAAGATAGCCACAATGACCATGAAGGTCATAAAGGGTTTCCCTAAACTTTTGAAAGCAAACTTAGGTAGCTCATACTGCTTCTTTTTGATTGTTTCTTTAACGCCGATTGCTAAAGCCAATACTGCCAATACTGCCGGAAAGATGCTGATGATCACAATTGTCCTGAATGTGCTTGCTGAGAGCATTGCGGATTCTCTTTGTGCCAGCCAGGTCACCAATAAGGCAATCATGAGTCCCAGCATGGCACCAGCTGTGTCCGCCGCCCGATGAAATCCGAATGCCAGACCGCGCTGTTCTTCCTGGATGGAATCGGCTACCAAAGCATCGCGGGGAGCTGTCCGGATTCCTTTTCCCACACGGTCAGCCCAGCGTGCTCCGGCTACCAGTTCCCAGCTATTGGCGAAATAAAAGAAGGGCTTGGCAAAGGCAGAGATCCCATAACCAGCGAGAGCCAGCCACTTACGACCACCGATTTTATCCGAGAACCAGCCAGAGAACATTTTCAGCAGACTGGAAGTGGTTTCAGCCATTCCTTCAATCAACCCGATGATGTTGGTCTTCACTCCCAGCACATTCGATAAAAATAAAGGCAGGATATTGATGACCATTTCACTGGAAATATCCATAAAGAAGCTGGTCAGACTAACTGCCCAGACATTGCGTGGCATAGAGCGAAGTTGTTGCAAGTAACCTGGTTTGTGGTCTGTCATAATTCTTCCATGGGGGTAAGGAGGTGATTTTGGATAATTCCAATTTTACGCCGAATTGAAAAATATACGGGTGATTTTTCGAATCAGATTCAAGCTGATCATACCACTGATGAAATTTTTCAGAATTTGTTTTCTCTTGCCAGACATTGGTCTATTCATCCAGATTGTTACCTTTTTCAACAATTGATAGTGACATTGTACAAAATTGAAACTTGAATCATCTTGACAACAGGAATATACAACTTTATACTTTTTTTATTGCTTGGGGATTAGCTTTCCCGACAGGGAATGGGTTGTCGTCAAGACGGAGGAAAATGCTCCCGGTGACCTATACGTAAAAAGCGTTTGCGAGACCAACACAATTTCGTGCTGGTTTTTTGTTTAACCAGCGACAAAAGAAAAAGGTGAAGAAAAGGATTGTAGTATGAAGAATTGGTTTGCCAGACAGTCACATGAAATTCTGAAAGAATTAGATAGCAATCTGGAGAACGGTCTTGCGAATAATGAAGTGTCCGCTCGCCAGCAAAAATATGGAGCAAATGAACTGATTGACCGTGGAACCAAGAGTCCATGGAAGATCATCTTCGAGCAGCTCAAAGAGACAATGGTGTTAATCCTGATCATCGCTGCGGTGATTATGCTCTTCCTGCATGAGTATAAGGATGCAATTGTAATCCTGATTATCGTAATTTTGAACTCAGTGCTGGGGTTCAGCCAGGAATACCGCGCGGAACAGGCGATGGCAGCACTCAAGAAAATGTCCACGCCCAAGGTGCGTGTGCGCCGCGATGGCCATGTCAGCGAGATTTCCTCGCGCGAGCTGGTGCCAGGCGATATTATCCTGCTGGAAGCAGGCAATTCCATCCCAGCGGATGGCAGCCTGGTTGAAAGCGCAAATTTCCGCGTACAGGAGTCGATCCTCACAGGAGAATCCGAAGCGGTGGAGAAGGATCTCGAACCGATCAAGAAAGATGACCCGGCGCTGGGTGATCAGCACAACCGTGTTTTCATGGGCACACTGGCCACCTATGGGCGTGCGACCGCTGTGGTAACCGATATTGGTATGGATACCGAATTGGGTAAGATTGCCGAGATGATCCAGTCAGTTGGCTCGGAGCAAACCCCCTTACAGCGCAGATTAGACCAACTGGGCAAGTCCCTGGCGGTCGCTGCACTGGTGATTGTGGTGGTGGTTTTCCTGTTGGGTATCCTGCGCGGGGAGCCGGTGCGTACGATGTTCATGACCGGTATCAGTATGGCAGTTGCCGCCGTGCCGGAAGGTCTGCCTGCTGTGGTGACGATTGCCCTGGCGGTAGGGGCGCAGCGAATGTTGAAACGTAATGCCTTGATTCGCAAGCTGCCTGCCGTGGAAACACTGGGTTCTGTTACCACTATTTGCTCTGATAAGACCGGTACCTTAACCGAAAACCGTATGACGGTTACCCTGGTGGATGTCGCTGGTAGCCGTACCGACCTGATTGAATCATTGCGCAGCTATACCCCGACCATCAGTGATGCTGAGTCAAGTGCAGCACCGATCATTGACCAAAGCAGCGCTCTGGCATTGATGTTGACCGGCGGGGCACTCTGCAACGATGCCATCCTCGAACAAACCGAGGAGGGATACTCCTCTGTAGGTGATCCTACCGAAGGCGCACTGGTCGTCGCGGCTGTGCGCGCTGGCCTGTGGAAAGATAAACTGGAAGCAGCCTTACCGCGCGTGGCAGAAATCCCCTTTGATTCAGATCGTAAACGCATGACAACCGTTCATAAGATCGATCACCCGGAAAAACTACCGAACTCACTTCAGGAACTGATACAATCGCCGGCATTCTTATCGGATGAGCCATTTCTATCGGTTACCAAAGGATCTGCGGATGGATTGCTGGAGATCTCCAACCGGGTCTGGACGGAAAATGAAATCGTGACGCTTGATGACAACTGGCGTGAACGCATTATGAAAGCACATGACGACCTCGCCCAGAAGGGAATGCGCATCCTGGGGGTGACCTTCCGCCAATGCAGCGGCGAGCAGGCACAACCGGAATGTGAGAATCTTGAGGAGGATCTGGTTTTCGTCGGAATGTTTGCGATGATCGACCCGGCACGTAGCGAAGTGAAAGACGCTGTCGCTGAAGCCAACACAGCTGGCATCCGTCCGATCATGATCACGGGCGACCACCCGCTGACCGCGCTGCATATTGCCAAAGAGCTGGAAATTGCCAAAAACGAGGATGTGATCACAGGTACCGAGCTGGGAAAAATGGACGATGGCACCCTGAAAGAACGTGTACGCGATACCTCCGTGTTCGCCCGTGTCTCACCAGAACACAAGCTGCGTATCGTCAAAGCACTGCAGGAACTTGGACAGATCGTCGCGATGACCGGCGATGGTGTCAACGATGCCCCGGCACTCAAGAAAGCCGATATCGGGGTAGCGATGGGCATTACCGGTACGGATGTCTCCAAGGAAGCTGCCGACATGGTGTTGCTGGATGATAACTTTGCCACGATTGTCTCTGCAGTGCGTGAAGGTCGCCGAATTTACGAGAATATCCGCAAATTTATCAAATATACAATGACCTCCAATTTTGGTGAGATCGTGGTGATGCTTGCGGGTCCCTTCGTTGGATTGGGATTACCGTTGCTGCCCTTGCAAATCCTGTGGGTCAATCTCGTCACGGATGGGTTGCCTGGTCTGGCACTGACACAGGAACCCTCGGAACCGAACGCAATGAAACGCCCACCTCGCGATCCCAAGGAGAAGATCTTTGGTCGTGGACTGGGTGTGGACGTACTCTGGATTGGCACGTTGATGGGAGCCGTATCCCTGGCGGTTGGATTGTGGGCGTACAACACCGGACATCTGGCAACCTGGCAGACCATGGTCTTCACCACGCTGACGATCTCGCAGATGGGCAACGCGCTAGCCACGCGCTCTGAGAGCCAGACAGTTATAGAAGCTGGAATTTTCAGGAATAAAATGATGATTGGATCTGTGCTGCTGACCTTTGTGCTGCAGTTGGCAGTGATTTATCTGCCCTTCTTGCAAGAGGTATTTGGAACTAAAGCCCTGACCCTGATGGAATTGGGTATCAGCTTTGCCGCCAGTCTGGTGGTGTTAACTGCGATTGATACGGTCAAACTGATCCGGCGCAAGACAAAAAAAGAAAGATCTCAATAAAACAGAGGTGAATGGTACTTTGGTGGTGAAAACTTCCAAGGTACCAATATCTTAAAAAACTGGTGGTCAGTTTACACTTTTCGGCACTGCCAGAATTAACCCAGCCAGGTCTGCCATTTCTGGCAACTGTACCTGTTCCACTTTGCCCCGATCACACAGCTCAGCAATATCAGGGTCCACTGGCAAATGTGCCACCAGTGTGGTATTGAAATCTGTTGCCAGTTGGGTTGAATGACTGGGACCAAAAATGGAATACTCTTCCTGGCAACCGGGGCAGCGGAAATAACTCATATTCTCCACCATACCCTGGATAGGGATATCCAGCCGGTTGAGGAGATGGGCGGCTTTGCGTTCCTCTACTGTCATGCTGCCAAATTCGATGTGAACATGATGCACACCGGGTAAGCTCAACAGTGTTTCACGGGCATCCTTGGCCATATGATCTTTCAAAGGACAACCAGGAATGGTGAGTTGTAGGGTGAATGCAATAGTATCGTCTTTGATTGCCAGATTGCGGATCATGTTAAGAGAAACCAGGTCACGACCTAATTCTGGATCCTGTACAGATGAAAGAGCCTGCATAACCAGATCAGATGTCAGCATAAATCCTCTTGTAAGATGGAATGAATTACTGTCTTGAAATTATTACCCGATGGACAAAACGGTCTTTGGCACCAAAACGGTATTTATAATCCTCATCGCCACGCATGAAATCGAAATTGGAACGCCCATTTTCATTTGCCCAGCGCAGCAGATAACCGAGCAATACCCACCCAGGGGAGTATGAATAATAGTCTCGGTTTAAACCGGAATTGTAGATCCATAAATGGTTCTCATAATCAAAATTGAGGTAAGCTGCTGCCTTCTGCCCATCAATCTCAAGGAACGACAGTTGCAGATATCCCCGTGCAAAGGCAGTCTTTATGGTACCAGATATGGCAGTGACCATCTCCTCTGTTAGAAAGGCTTCTTTCTCGGGATCCTGAGACATGAGCGCCAGAAATAGGTCTATCTCTTCGTCCAATGAATTTTCATCTTCGACGAAGTACCAGCGAGATGGCACTTCAGCTTCTTCCAGACGTCGGATTTTACGACGAAGTTCATGGCGCTGTTTCTTATCCAGACTGGCAAGGTATGCCTCCCAATCCCCGGGTAAATTGATAACCGGGGCATGATTGGTAACGGCGCTGGTGACACTCCATCCATTCGCTGTGACAGACTGCTGGAGTTGATCGAGGCTGGGGGAGGAATCGAGCAAATTGTAGAGGTCCAGTATATCCCATTGTGGGATATCTGGATGGGTGGTGAGAAACGCCAGCAAACCATCAATGAAGGTGATCAGATCCCCCGGACGAACAATAAAATCGAGATAATCGGAGATTTCAATGGATCCAAGAAATAGCAGCGCAGATTTACCCTCATGGAGGCTGTGAAAAAGTGGTGCGATCCCAACTAAGCGATCATCATCGTGGGCGGTGATAATCACCAGACGAGCATCGGTTGGCCATTCGCCACCTCCACGCGTTTGCCACCAGTTATATAAATATTCAAAACGTAAAAAAGGAACGTGTGTGATGCTTTCTGCAAGTAACCCGTTCCATTCATTTTCCAGGGCGACTGGAAATGATGTATGTAGTTTAAAATTCATATTCCAATTATAACGGCTGGTAAAAAGGCTGACCAGTGAATAATTTATACAATGGGGGTGAACTTAATTCATTTCTACCGAGATAGGGGCAAAATTCGATATTTAGCGTTTTAAATCAAAATCTGTGAAATTTCGCTTGATTTCACAGATTTTGAGAGGAGAGTTCTCATATATCCAATTTGTTTCACCCAAACAAATAGAGGTAACTATATTTTATGCTGGGTAGATTAAAGGAATATGAGTAAAACTATCTTAATTATTAAATTAAAATAAGAGTTTTTTTATTTTCGAAGGTAAAAAATTCGGCTACAATAATAAGCAAATAAAATTTACGGAGGATGAAATCCACAGATCCTCCTTTTAAAAGGAACTTATGATTTCACAAGATATTCCCCTAATCGACCTGCACCGCCATATTGAAGGCAATATCCGCATCAGCACCATCCTCGATCTCGCCCGGCAACATAATCTGTTTCTACCTGCCTGGGATGAAGAGAGCTTGCGCCCTCACGTTCAGGTGCAAAGCCAGCAACCGGGTGTGATGGTGTTTCTGGAGAAGTTCTCCGTGCCGATGCGTATGCTGGTGAATCTGGAAGCCTGCCGGCGTGTAGCTTACGAAGCGGTACTGGATGCTGCCATGGAAGGTATCGATTACATCGAATTGCGCTTCAGCCCCTGGTTCATGGCAGAGAGTCATTCATTGGCTCCGCAAGGTGTGGTGGAAGCTGTGCTGGATGGAGTTCAGTCTGGACACGATGAGAGCGGCATACAGGTGAAGTTATTGGGTATTCTCAGTCGCACCTACGGACCCGAAGTTGCTATGAAAGAGTTGGAAGCCATGCTTTCCTTTGCCGAACACATCGTTGGGCTCGACCTGGCGGGTGATGAAGCTAATTTCCCGGCTGAATTGTTCGAACGGCATTTTGAACGTGCACGTGGGGTGGGGTGGAAGGCAACAATCCATGCCGGTGAAGCCGCGGGTGTTGAGAGTGTCTGGCAGTCAATCAAAGTGCTGGGTGCACAGCGCATTGGGCATGGGTTGGCGATTGTGAATGACCCGGCGTTAATGGATTTTTTATTCGAGCGTCAGATTGGGATTGAGTGCAATTTGACCAGCAATGTGCAGACCAGCTCGGTGAAGAATTACCCCAGCCACCCGATGAAGACCTTCCTGGAGAACGGTTTGTGTGCCAGTATCAATTCGGATGATCCCGGGATCAGTGGGATTGATTTGAATTATGAATATGAGGTGGCAGCACCAAAAGCGGGATTGACCGATGCGCAGATTCGGCAAGCACAGCTGAATGCGCTGGAAAGCGCATTTTTGACACCGAGGGAAAAACAGAATTTATTGAAAAAGAAGAAAACTGCAAGTTCTTAAGTTCTTATGCTGTTGAGACGTTGAGGTATTGAGGTTTGGCTCGATAAGGACATTCGAAGTCCTTTGGAAGTATTGATTGACCCGTCCTGAAACAGGTTTACTGTTATTTTAAATCTGCAAAATTTTGGGAAAGATATCGTACGGGTGGGTTCTCAACCCACCCGTACGAATTCAGATAAAAATTCATTCACAATTAAATTATAAGGAATTGCGTTTAACCTTAAAGGAAGTGGCTGAATCCACACAACTGACCTCTTCTTTTTTAAGTCAGGTTGAAAACAGTAAGGTTAACCTTTCTTTGAATTCATTGCATCTAATTACGGATGCTTTGGACGTGCCGGTTACTTATTTTATGGCAGATGAATAATTCCTGATTTTATTTTTTATACTTTCTTCGTGCTCTTCATGACTTCGTGGTTCTCTTTTCAACAACCATGAATTGCAAGCCCCCCGGTCACCCGTGCCCTTTTTTCTTCCGCCTTTGGTCATCAGTCATGAGCCATGAGCTAATTAAACGGCTGCCTAATAACCGTCTTCCATCTGGCTGGATCGGCTTTGCGAATATCCGTCAGATAGATCTCATGATGCTTCCCCCTTCGTTCTCCCCTAGCATCGATAAACTGATGCACTATCTCCACCGTGGGTCCCTCTTCGCTAAACGGACCAATATGCATAATCTGGGCTGCTTTTCCTTCCGCATATGTCTCAAACCTCAGTTTTGATATGGCTGCCGGATTCTTCTTCTTTGTAACATCCTGGATTGCCTTCTCGACCATGTCTCTGGTCACAACGTCTGGCTGCATGATCATCATCGTCCACAACCAGTTGGATTTATCGCCAGCAGTGAAAGCCGACATATCCTCCGCCCACCATAACCCCTCCAGCGGCATCACCCCATAGTCAATTTCCAATGACCCCTTCTTGACCATAAATTTCAGTGCGTAAGACACCTGAAATAATACCTCCACCGCTTCTGCATACTCATGACTATTGTTGGGATCTCCCTTACCATCAACCATCAGGAAATTCATATCTGGCACATCCACGATCACAACTTCTTTCGTGGGTGGTTGATACAGGTGTTTCAGTTGTTTCTTAAAATCAATCGTTTCCATATTCTGCTCCTGCAATAGAATGGTTATTGAAAGGATTCTATATTGAATTTTACATGCAAAAATTGATCAGGGTGATGAACCAGTAAAATCTGATTCTGATCGTTAAGGATGATAACCCCGGCACTGATTCCATATCTCATTGCATTTTCCAATTCTGCCATTGTAGCTGTACCTGATGAATTATCTTTCTTTGGGATGGCATAACCTCTGGAATTTCATGCATGTTAAAAAAACGTGCAGACGAAACTTCCTCACTGGCTGAAAATGCGCCATCAACAAGGCTGCAAAGAAAAATCAGATCCACGCGTGGCCACTGATCATCCCCACTCACGACGAGAGGTTTGATCACATCAATATCCATTCCGGTTTCTTCTTTCATTTCACGCTTCAATGCATCCATAGGCTGTTCACCCCGCTTTAGCCACCCGCTGGGTAATCCCCATGGATATTTACCCCGATAGGTATGTTGCAACAAAAGGATTTGACCTGCATCATTCAGCACAACACCAACAACCCCAACCAGAAATTTCTGCGTGATCAACCAGACCAGGCTCCCGCGTAAGATTTCCGAATTGGGTAATGCTTTCCATAATTTTAGAAGGAATGATTTCATATTCAGTATTAGGATTTTACCATTTGGAGTGAGGATTCTTTCACTGGATCCACTGGTTCAGGAAACCCCGACCCATCGATTTTGAAAAATACGAAGAACCTGAGAGCAACTCTTATACAATGCATCCGAAGAAAATAGAATATCCGGTAGATCTTAAATCTGATCGCTTACCTTTTTAGTATTTCTTGTCTTTACAAACCCAAAAATCACCACCACGACCAATCCCAGCAGACTGACACCCATTACCACCATAGCTACCGAATTCGGTTCGTTTTCTGATGCTGGAACTGGAAGGGGAGTCTTCGTCAGGGTTGGTGATGCGGTTGGTAAAGCTGTCCGGGAAGGTTTGAGGGTTGCAGAAGGAGGTACGGCAATCGGTTCAAAAGTTTTCGTAAGGGTGGCCGCTTCTTCCGCTGATAAGGTTGCGGTTGGGGTAAATGCTGGCTGAATCAGTAATTCCTGGCCGGTGTAAATGGTTGAAGAATCCTGCGGAATGCTATTAAAATTGCGTAATTGATCAATTTTAATTTTATAGGCTTCTGCAATACTCCATAACGATTGACCATAGCCAACCACATGAATGATCGAGCCATCGGCAGCAGGAGTGCTCTTAATCATCAATGAAATTATGTCCGGTGTAGCAGTGCGGGTACTGCTTGAGGTCGTCACCACACGTCCGGAACTGGTGGTTGGCACAGCCGGCTGAACGGTGTCGCCCGCCCGAACATTCAGCACATAATAAACCATTCCATCTGTGCCCAGTGCCACCCCGGCGCCGACATCACCACTGGCGTAATCGACCATGATGTGCCAGTGAACCCAATCCGACCAGATTTGGTAAACAACGAATGATGTCGTAATAATACCTTTTGTTCCTTCAGCAACATTCTCCTGGATACCGCTCTCCCAGGCAACCGATCCATCACTGTGGGTGTGCGTGGAGTATTGGATGGAAGCCATATAATCGGCATGTTGCTGGGCGTAACTCATCAGGTAGGAATCGATTTGGTAAGCATCAAGACCCTTCGATGCGCGTAACCCATTGACCACACTGATCAGATCATAGGCGTTTTCAGTCTGTGCTTCAACGACTCGAGGTGATAGAAGTGGTGAAACCAACAGAGTCAATAAGAGTAGCATCAGGAACAGAGAAAAAGGTTTGGACATATGTTGTATCTGTGATTAGTCCTCAATCAGTATCAGAATTTTTTGATCTGAATCTTTGATCCATTATATTTCAGAATAAATCATAATGGTTAAATTCCCCTGTGCAGCAAAATTCCCATTTGCACGTGCAATATACTTTATAATTATCAGTAAATATCCTAAATTCTGACGAAAAGGGATTGCAATAAATAGTCAAAAGGATTCAGAATGAATAAAAAGCTTTTAATTTTTCTCATTTTTCTATTATTGTTCCTGGTTGGCTGTTCTCCGATTCCTCTGAAATTGAAACGAACATCCGAAAATGCGATTAAACTTTTGAACTCCGAATTGTCAAATGTGAACGAATTTTCTCAGATAAATGAACCTACCGTGGTGGATATGATGCAGATTTCTGAAACGGATTGGTGTTTGGTTCATCAAATTACCAATGACATCTATTTCGCCAGCCGGTGGCAAAAAGAGGAATCAGATTGGATACAGGTTGAAGTTCAACCTTACGTAGACAATTGCGATTGGGTAAAATAATCTTTGTAAGGATCCTTTTTTGAAGAAATTTGGATTATTGATCATCTCAAGCTTGATATTTTTAAACGGCTGCTCAGGCTTGCCGTTAAGATTAAAAAGTACAGCTGATCGATCGATGCATTTCCTCAATGCTGAAATGGCAACAGCTATCGAAAGCATGAATTACATCCGACCCATCATGACGGATACTCATCAAATACAGGAAGATTTGTGGTGCCTGACCTATATTCTAGGTCCCGAATTCAGTTTCTCCAGCTTATGGGAAAAACAAGACCAGACCTGGATACAAACAGAAATTCGACCTTATGTGATTGATTGTAATTGGGCGCGCTGATTTTTACCGGAATAAATTTACTAAGTTCTTTTTTTTATATCAGGTTCTATTTTTTGAGCAAAAATCTTAATACCAATATCTTGTTATCTTCAGATTAATCAAGCGGAAATTGAAGAAATTAAACAATCTGAATTCCACATCTTGTATGCTGCACGAGCATGTATTTCATGAGTTGCATGCCAATTTTTCATTTCGTCTATCGCCCAATATTGTAATGTTTTACCTTCATGTGAAATTGTCAAATGACCCCCAATCACATCACAACCGATATTTTTTGAGAGCTTTGTAACTCATTTTTTGATGCCATGATTAAAATAAATGAGTTACTCATGTAGTTCGTAATAGACTCTATTATTCTCCAAAGTCTAACCGGGTTTCCATTAAAAGCCTTTCCAATTTAACTCTCAAACCTACCATCCAATCCGGTTCATCTTCAAGGTGCTCCTCGATCGCCCTTGCCACACGGGTGTGTTGATACAATCTGGCAAACCTATTGAAGAGAGCTTTCAATTTTAATAGATTCTCATTAATATCGCATACACTCAGGTAACCCTGTAGAAATTTTGCTTGCTGATGGGAACAATCATCCAGTTCCATTTCATCCCGGATGGCTTCCAATGCCTGCAAAATATCCATCACAAACCAGTGATACATGGCGTCGTCGAAATCAATCACACTGCATTTTTGGTTGCTTTCATCATAAAACACGTTATCCGGCTCAAAATTGTAATGAATCAGCCCATAGTTATCTTGAGTAATAGTCAACCGATCAAATTCATGCCGCAGCAAGGCCAGTTCCCGCATGGGTTCTTGATCCAATCCCAATACGTCCAGTGTTTTCTCAATCCAATCAATCACATCTCTATGCGTCCATCGCTTCACACTGGCATAATAATCTCCCCAGGAGGTTTCTTTCTTGACAACCTCTTCTCCTCTTCGGGACTTCACCGCTTTCATGGCTGGATACCCCTGACTACGCAGATAATCCAAAAATGCCAGCTCTGCCAAGACATTCTCTTTCGATTTTTCTGAAACAGGACTGAAGCACAAATAACAGATCTCACCCTGAATTCGTAATGGGTATATGGCGTTCGCTGAAATCCGAAAATATTGGAACAACTCTTCCGAATCCTCATCATAATCCCAATTCTTGAGCAACGTGCGCATCAGATCAGGATTATCAAACAAATAGCGAAACTTTAACACAATGTTTTTGTTTCCTTTTTAATGGATTAATTCTATCTCAAAGGTAACAATAAAATTGCATCCTGTCCCCCGCCATATGGGTAATTTTTCTAACCGGTGCATTGCACCTTTTCTCCCCCTGTCCACTTTCGACTATCGACTGTCTACTTTTAGCTGTCAGACTACTCCAGCATATACCCAAACCCGCGCACCGTCACAATCCATTTTGGATGAGCCGGATCCTCTTCTAACTTACTTCTCAAAGACCAGATGTAGCGACGCAAGATCGTTGAACCTTCACGTCTGTAATCTCCCCACATCTGCTTGGTCAACTCTTCTTCCGAAACCGCTTTCCCATGCCGACGTGCCAGAATCTCCAATAAACGAAATTCCGTTGGTGTTAAATCAACCAGTTTTCTATCCAGGCGTACTTCACGACGGTTGAGATCAATCATCAGATCATCCACAATCAGGATATTCTCCAGGGTGCCGGTCCCTCGCCGGGTACGGTTTAAAACTGCATTAATGCGTGCCAGTAATTCGACGTAACTGAACGGCTTGGTGATGTAATCATCCACCCCCAGGGTAAAGCCACGTAATTTGTCCGCTTCTGAAGTCTTTTTTGAAAGGATGATAATCGGAATCGAGGATATCTCCCGTAATCGGGCAATCACTTCCCAACCATCCATGCCGGGCAAATCCACTTCAATAATCACCAGATGTGGGTGTTCAATGAAAGCTTTGCGCATGGTTTCCTGACCATTGCTTGCTGTTACTACCTTGTACACTTTATGTAAGTGTTCTGCCAGCATAGTTTGTAGTGGGATGTCATTATCAACGAGGAGAATCTTGCTGCTCATGGTTTTTTTACCTTATATTTGATGATAAGTTCAAAATAAAGTCATAAATATACATAGTTATGAAACTACACTTGAAATGATGAAAGCAGTCTCAAAATCCAGAGAAATCATAATCATTATATTATCACACTATGTTTTTAAGATAAAAATTTTTGTTGTCTAATTTTCATCATGGTTTTCTGGAAAAACTTTATTAAACCTCTCTATGACATCCCATAAATGAGGTCCGAGAATTTCTTTTATCTTGACTCATCTTCTGTTTTCTGTAATAATATAGAACGGATATTCTAAATCATGACACGTATTTTACTGATTTTCAACGATCAATCAATGCTGTCCTTTGAGGAGGATCAACCTGCCGTGCTGTTAGCGGAGCAGATCAACGATGGTAGATGGATTCCACCTCCTCCAGCTTCTCAGTTGCTTGAGAACCTGCAGGGTTCTTCTTTGCGGGCGGTTGTTCTCGGAAATTGGGTGGTCGCGAGTCTGGAGCAACCAAAAGAGCTTACCCGTGTTTCATTTCAGGTCGATATCAAACTCACCCCACGCCAGCAGGATGTTCTGGAGCTTCTCTCGCAGGGGTTAACCCATAAACAAATTTGCCAGAAACTCAATATTTCACACCGTACTGTCAATATGCACATCGCTAACCTTAAATCCAGATTGAAAGCTGAGACCAATGCGCAATCGGTCGGTCGTGCCACAGCGCTGGGATATTGTCGACCACATATGCGCCGGCGCGAAAGCTAAACTGCCTGCCAGATCTGATACAACCCTAAACGTCCGCCTTCACCATCGGACTCAAATCTGTCCTGTATCACAAATCCACCCTCGTGTGCCAGTAACTCAAACTCATCCTCTGAAAAGCGGTGGACATAGCGGAACCCCACCTTTTCGCTTTGCCCTGGCAGAGCATAACGCCAATCCAGCAAGGTGTCGCCTTCTTCCAGGTGCCCAGCTTGCAACCCAATTTGCGACCAGTGTTGCACTCGTGCCATCAAGCGGGGACTGTGCTGAAATTGCCAGTTTGAGTGAATAAATGATCCACCATCCGTCAGCAATTCCCGCACCTGGCGAACCAGTTGCAAGCGTTTTTCATACGCCGGGATGTGATGCATGGTAGCAAAGCATAATACGCCGTCAAATTTCATCCGCTCCAATACAACCGGCCACTCTGTGGTCAATAAATCGGCCTCTGTAAACCGGATATCTAACCCCGGGCTAACTTCTTCAGCTGCCAATAAATCGCGTGCTTCCTGTAGCAGAACAGACGAAAAATCCAACCCATGGTACACCCCCTGGCGACCCTGATGCATCCATAGTTGCGCCAACGCCCCAGAACCACAACCCAGGTCCAACCAGTACCCGTTTTCTGGAATCAACTCCAACACCTTGCGAATGCCTGGTTGTACACGCCTGCGGGTGGCTGCAAAAGCACCACCAAATGTCTGGTAAAATTGATAATTAATATCCAAAAGCTGTTGAATAACTTCGCTCTGCATGCAGTGATTATACCAACACCGAACAGTGTTGAAAGTGCGAGGATGAAAAGGATTACACAGTGGTTGATCTACGGAAAACCACTCGTCTGGAAAGTTATGAGAGATTACGAAAAATGGACAAAACGCTATCAGATAACACCTGATCGCCTGGAGCTTGCCTGCAGAATCCTGGATGATATTCGACGGGGAAAAAACGTGGCAAGCGCGGTCAGTTCACATCCAATCCCCACGGGTGGCTATATCCCCAAGTCTATTCTGGTTGCGGAGTACAAACGCCAGATCGAGAACGGAGAAGCCGAAGAAGATCCTACGCTTGTGGAACGCATCCGCATGAAGCCGGTACGCAGCCTCTCAGGTGTGACAACGGTTACCGTTCTCACCAAACCGTATCCCTGTCCTGGCAAATGTATCTTTTGCCCGGATGATGTGCGCATGCCCAAAAGTTACCTGATAGACGAACCCGGTGCTGCCCGTGCTTTTCAGCACAGTTTCGACCCTTATTTGCAGGTCAAATCGCGTTTGGATTCATACGAAGCCAATGGTCACCCGACTGACAAAATTGAGCTCCTCATCCTGGGCGGCACCTGGAGTGCTTATCGCCGGGATTATCAGGAGCACTTCATCAAACGCTGTTTTGATGCCATGAACGGGGTGGATAGCGAAACCCTGGCAGAAGCACACCGCATCAACGAAACCGCTGACCATCGCAATGTCGGACTGGTGATCGAAACCCGCCCGGATGAAATTAATCCCAAAGAACTGGCCTGGCTACGAAAACTGGGCGTTACCAAGGTGCAGATGGGTGTCCAATCTCTGGATGATCGCGTATTGGAACTCAACAAACGTGGTCACACGGTTGCTGATGCGTTGTATGCTGCCTCCCTTTTACGGGCTGCCAGCTTTAAGATCGTTTTACACTGGATGCCCAATTTACTGGGTGCAACCCTGCAATCCGATAAAGACGATTTCTCTCGCCTCTGGAAAGATGGATTTTCCCCGGATGAGATTAAGATTTACCCCACGCAGTTGCTGGAAGGGACCGAGCTTCACACGTACTGGCAAAATGGTGAATACGAGCCTTATTCCCAGGAGGATCTGATCCACCTGATTGCGGATGTTAAACCTATGATCCAGCCGTATTGCCGCGTCAATCGGGTGATACGCGATATCCCCTCGCACCATGTAATTGAAGGCAACAAACGCACCAGTCTGCGTCAGGATGTCCTGGCGGAAGTTGCCCGTCGGGGACAAAAATGCAATTGCATCCGCTGTAATGAGGTTAAGAAGCAGCAGGTACAGGTGGAAGATCTGAGACTGGAAGATCATGTCTATCACCCGGCGTATGCAGAAGAACACTTCATTCATTTTCGCACGCCGGAAGGCAAAATCGCCGGTTACTTGCGGCTTTCTCTACCCCAGGATTCAAGTGAAAACCATCCCACTGCAGATCTGAATTTCGCGGATTTACACAACGCTGCGCTGGTGCGCGAGGTACATGTATATGGCCAATCCCTGGCAGTCGGTGCTGAGAAGGAAGGGGCAGCTCAGCATATCGGTTTAGGAAAACAGCTCCTCGAAGAAGCCAGTCGTATTTCTCGAGAAAATGGCTATTCCAGCCTGGCAGTGATCGCTGCCATTGGCACCCGGCAATACTATCAGGCTCGTGGATTTGAACCTGGTGAGTTGTACATGGTCAAACCCCTCAATTAGCCAGAGCTTTTATCTTTTCATTTGGATATTACAAAATCAGCTTACATACGGCGTGGCAATCCCCAGCCACCCAGGTGCACTGATTCGGGTTCATCTGTCCAACGCCCGGCGATCCTGCCACCACAGTTCGGGCAGGTGCCTTTGGACATGATATGATAATCACGAATAACAAATCCCCTTCTGGAGATCAACAATGTCTGGCAACTGGGGCAGTACGTATTCTCCAGTGATCCCACTCTGCCAGGAATATTCCCCGCATACACATAATTCAGTCCGGCTTCTTGACCAATTTCAGCGGCTGTTTGCAAAGTAACAATCGGGGTGGCATGGTTATCCAGCATACGATAATCTGGATGATAGGCGGTCACATGCCAGGGAATATCCTGTGAAATCGAAGCCAGAAATCGTGCAGCATCCCAGAGTTCTTCCGGATCATCATTGAAACCTGGCACCACCAGGGTCACCACTTCTACCCAGATGCCTAATTGGCTGGCATACTGGATGGTATCCAATACATTCTTCAATACCCCACCCAGTTTGCGGTAATTTTTATCCTGCATGGATTTTAGATCGATCTTATAGGCATCCAGATATGGTTGCAACATCTGTAAGGCTTCCGTGGTTGCATTACCGTTTGAAACAAAGGCACAATCCAACCCGGCTTTTTTCCCCCGTTTGAAAATTTCCACGGCCCATTCCGTGGTGATCAAGGGTTCATTGTAAGTAGAAACCAGGATGGGAGCATTGTTTTGCAGGGCAATATCCACCAGTTTCTCCGCAGAAATCTCGCGAATATATTGCGCGCCAATATCCGCCCGTGGATCACGCAGGGTCTGTGAAGTCAGCCAGTTCTGACAATAGTCACAATGGAAATCACACCCCAACATGCCAAAAGAGAGCGCGTCTGAGCTGGGATAGAAGTGCGAGAAAGGCTTTTTCTCCACCGGGTCAATCTGTAAGGCAGCTACATACCCCCAGGGAACCCGCAACTCTCCGTCCTTATTAAATCTCACCTGACAGATGCCACGCCTCCCCGGTTTTATCAGGCAGCGATGTGCACAGGCAGTACAGCGCACAACACCTTCCCCCAGTTCTTCTTTCAAGGTGCCAAGTGTGGTTAAGGGATCAATCCGATCCTGTACCGTAGGTGACATTTATACCTGCCTTTTTAATGTTTCAGGATGCAAGAAAATTATAAAAGCTGTGTTTTCATTCTAGCAAAGATTAGATCGAAAATCATGTTATAAAAAGCACTCACCTGGCTGCATTCATCACTTCACATTGATCTGCTGATTGACCAGTGATTTTCCCCGCCATTGGATCGGTTTTTCATGTAAACTGTTTGGATTGAACCTGTTTTATGGTACACTCGCATCGATATGATGGACGTAAAAACGCTTCACACCCTTGAATTTGAGAAAGTACTCGAGAAATTGAGTACTTATGCTGCTTTTAGTGCGTCAGCAGAGCTCGCTCGAAATATACATCCCAGTAGTGAACTGCTGGCAGCCAGGGAACGTCAGGCGTTCACCACCGAAACCCGTCATTTGCTCAGCACAGAATCAGATATCACCGTTGGCAGCAGCCGGGATGTTCGCCCCCTCGCGAACCGCGCTGCCCAACATGGCATGTTAGAGCCAAGCGAATTGCTCAGCATCCGTTACACCCTGGCTGCCGCGCGTGACCTGAGCCGTACCTTGCTGGAACAGGCGGAAACATCACCATTATTGGGTCAATTAGGACAGGAGCTTCCCCCACCACCCGGAATCATCGAAGCCATCTCACGTGTCATTTCTGAGCGGGGTGAAGTACTCGATAATGCTTCTCAAAAATTAGCTTCCATTCGAAGCGAGATAAAAGTAGCTCATGATCGCTTGCTTTCTAAGCTGAACCAGATCATCGCTGATCCGCACAAGAGCAAGATGTTACAGGAAACGCTCATCACCCAACGCAATGGCCGCTATGTCATCCCCCTGCGTCCCGAATTTAAAGGCCGCATTAGCGCGATCATACACGATCAATCCGCTTCCGGAGCCACCCTTTTTGTGGAACCTCTGGTTACCGTGGAACTCAACAACCGTTGGCATGAACTGCAGTTGGCAGAGCGGGATGAGATCCGCCGAATATTGCTCGAACTCAGTGATATGATCGGTGCAGAAGTTGTCCAGATCCGCGCCATTGTGGATGCATTGTCCCGCTTCGATCTGGGATTGATGATGGCGAAATACGCCGAAGATCTGGACGCGGCGGAACCAGTACTGGTGGATTTTGTTCCCCGGGATGAAGATCATCCTGGCAGCACCATCGCATTGCGTCACGCCCGACATCCCTTACTGGATCCGAAAACCGTGGTACCAATCGATGTGGAACTCGACCAGCAGACCTTTGGTGTGGTGATTACCGGACCTAACACTGGCGGCAAGACGGTCAGCCTGAAGACAATCGGCTTGCTGGCATTGATGGCACAATCTGGCATGCATATCCCGGCACAATCCGGTTCCAGTCTGTGCGTTTTTCAGGATATCTTCGCCGATATTGGCGATGAACAGTCCATCGAACAATCACTTTCCACGTTCTCAGGGCACATTACCAATATTACCCGCATCTTTAAAAGAGCCAATTCCCAAAGTCTGGTATTACTGGATGAACTCGGGTCCGGCACGGATCCACAAGAAGGATCGGCTCTGGCACGCGCCATGCTTTCCTATCTGGTCAAGCGCCGCATCACCTGTCTGATTGCCACCCATTACCCGGAGTTAAAAGCGTTCGCGCACAACACACCTGGATTGATCAATGCCAGCATGGAATTTGATCTGCGTACATTGCGTCCCACCTATAATCTTATGATCGGTCTACCCGGCCGTTCCAATGCCCTGGCAATCAGTGAGCGCCTGGGATTATCCAAAGAAATCATCGAAGATGCACGTAGCATGGTCGACCCGACCGAGTTGAAAGCAGAAGATTTATTAAATGAGATTCATCGCCAACGCAGCATCTCACGCAAGGAACGCCGTAAAGCTGAAATTTCTCGCAGTGAAGCCCGCCGGATTGAACGCCAATTAAACCAACGTCTTGAAGAAATTGAAGATGAACGTCTTGCTATTCTGGAGAAAGCCCGCCAGGCAGCAGAAGATGAAGTTGAAAAATTGCAGCGAGAACTGCTCGATCTGCGTAAAGAATTGGCCCGTGCCCGCCAACCCCTGGACGCCTTGAAGAGTATCGAAGAAAAGGTTACCGATATTCAGGATGAAGTCAATCTACCGCCCGTACGAAAAAGCGGGGCTCCCACCCTGGATGAGCAACCATTGCGACTGGGAGAGAAGGTAATGGTCCGTTCTCTGGGGATGCAGGCAGTGATTACTGCCATCTCAGCTGATGAACTTGAAGTCCAGATCGGAAATCTACGGGTTCGTGCCGCTGCTCACGATGTTCAACGCCCTGGAGATGTCCGCAAACAAGTTGAAGGTAATGAGAAACATAAAATGCGCTCCAGTGTGCGCAAAGCGCTTCAGAGCTTGGACGAGAGCCCCAACCAGCCGCACTCCATTTTTCATCCTTCCCCTGGCATGGAACTGGATATACGCGGCCAATTAGCTGAGGATGCACTGGCTGGACTTTCCAATTTTATCGAATCCGCCTATCTCTCCGGCATGCCATTTGTGCGCATCATCCACGGAAAAGGAACCGGTAAATTGCGTCAGGTAGTGCGGGATGCGCTCAGCAAGAACCAATATGTCGATCATTGGGAGAGTGGTGTCGAACGCGAAGGCGGTGAAGGTGTGACCATCTCTTTTCTGAAAGGCGATTAAAAAAACAGGTCGATAGTGAATTCCCCTGAACACTACCGACCTCTTTCTGCGGCTGAGACCCCTTCCACTCGAGCCCATTTCTGCAACGCAAATGATAGTTTATTTATACGCTGCTGCCATTGACAAAGCGTAGACAAATTTTACTAGAATTTATTTTATTTTGTCTACATCAAAACGAAGATTGGCGGGGAATTCGAATCAAAAGACAAATCCAGGTTTTGTGGTTTCGATTGATTCAGGTTTCGTATGATGATTTGTTTTTGATTTTGATATTCCTTACAGGATTTTCCCTCTAATTGATCAGCAGCAATCATAATTTCCAATGCATGCCACTCTAACCAGGGAGACTCTTCCTGTTTAGCTTTCTTCATGATAATATCCGCCATCTCTCTCGCGACCTCAGGTATTTCTTTTCGTAAGGCTTCCTTTGCACGCACAAAGGCATAGGCGGAACCTGCACCTGCAAATCCATATGCTTGTGATTGAGCTGTTACCTCTTCCAGTATGGTAAGTGCCTTCTGTGTATCACCTTTTAAATAGTATGCCAATCCAAGACGCGCTTTGGATTCTGACTGTATATGGATTAATTGCTGCGTTTCTTCATCCTCCAGCACTTGCTGTAACATTATTAACCCATTTTCATGTTCACCCATTAAGGTTTTCGTGAAACCAGTCCACATTTGGTTGAGGAGTAGATTGCGTTTATTATTGCTGAATTTGAGCGATTCCTCAAATAAGTTGATTGCTTTCTCGAATTTTCCAAAAGCTAAATAAAATCGTCCTTCCGAATTGATCAAAATGCTATTCATGCCTGAATATTGATATACCTTTGCCAGTGTATACCCATTCTGAATATTTTCCAGGCATTGATACGTTTTTCCCAACGCAAGAAAGACCCGATTGATCACCGAAAGCGATTCCAAAACGAATCGCCAATAATAATTGGATTCTGCAATTTGGATTACCAGACCAAATTTATCCAAAGACTTTTTATTCAATCCCTGGTAATAATAACCAAGACCAAGAGAAAATTCGTTTTCAATCCGCATTGTGGAATTATTTAACCTTAAAGCTGTTTGAATGGATTTATAGGCTTCCGTTTCTGCTTCTTTAAAATTTCCGGATAATGTGTAAGTCAAAGCCAGAGTACTTTGAAGACTGGCAAATATCAAATGGTCGTTATCAGTCTTCATCTGGTTTTCCAACCAGGCAATGGATTCATATTCCTTAATACTGGCTTGCAAGTCAAAATGATACAGATGTGTGAGCATCATACGAATACTATTGCGAATAAATTCTGATACTGATCCTTCCTTCAAGTGGAAAGCAGCTTGTTCCAGATATTGTTTTGCTTGATGAGGTAACCCGCGCATCAGAAATAAATAACCTTCTCCGCTCAAACCACTCCCAATTAATAAAGAGGAATTACGGTACAACCCTTCCTCAACCGCATGATGATAATATTCAGTCGCTGAATTAAAATTGCCCATCGAGGTTGCCAACTCGCCCCAACCAACCCATAATTCATATAGTTGTTCCTCAGTGATATTAAAGTTGTGGTTTTGAGAAACAAGATATGCCTGTTCATAAGCATTGTTTGCTTTCTGGTTAATATCTGAATTTTTGAATAATTCCGCAGCTTCAATCCAGAACCGAAATGCCTGTTCCACCTTTCCTGCCCGACCTAAATGGTAACCAACATCCGCCAGTTCATCCGCAGTTTTCTTTTCCGCAATTCTGGTTAACAAATGGTCAGAAAGTCGTTTATGCAGCATTTGCTTATGTGTCTGGCTGAGTCCTTGTAAGACAACATCACGGATATATGTTTGTTTGAATTTATACCGTAAGGGTTGATGAATTTGCGAAATAATCTCAATGATGTCTTTATCAACTAATTCATCGATTGCTGAAACCAATACAGTTTCCTTAAGATCAGCCATTACCTCAACAAAATCAAAACTGAAATCCTTTCCAACAAGTGCAGCACTATCCAATAAATTCCGGGCATTCTTAGAAAGATGACTTAACCGTTCACGGATAACAATCTGAACTACGCCAGATACAGGGATCTGATCCCAGGATAAATCGGTCATTTGATCTGCTTTTTCCAGAATCATCTGTAAAGCTTCAAGCACAAATAGCGGATTGCCACCGGTTGCATCCATCAGTTTTTGTATGTGTTGTTCTGAAAGTGGTTTTTGAAGAACATAGCGAGCAACATTCGAAATGGCATCCAATTCCAGTGGTGGTATTTGAACCCAAGCAATCTGGCTGACCCAAGCTGGATCTTTCAGGAAGTCAAAAACAGGCACGTTAAGTTCATCCTTCCCCAACAGCAATACCAGATGTGCCTTTTCACTGAAAAATTGTCTATGGGTCAGGTAAGAAAATAAACCAATTGTTTCCTGATCCAACCATTGTGCATTTTTCACACTGATTAAAATCTTTTGTTTTCCTGAGAGTGTTAACAATATCTGTCGAAAGGCTTCATACAAACTGAGTTGTTGATTTTCAATTAGACTGAAAATATCTGATTTATTTTCCAGCTGGCTCTGCAATTCTGGCATGAGAAGGGAGAGCTGAGAAACCCAAAACTTCTCAATTTTCTGCCAATCGCTCATATTCAAAGTCCGGCGTAAATGTTCAATGATGGGATGAAAAGCAATTTTTCGCTCATAATAAACAGCTTCCATGGAATAAATAGCGGTAGGATTGGCTAAACTATTTATAAATTCGATCAACAGACGCGATTTACCAAACCCGGTTTCACCAGATATCACAACAATATCGCCACGCCGGTAAGCCCTTTGGATTTGCATGATTTGGTCATCTCTACCAACAAACGGTATATTCTTACCACGTGATGATCGCGCCGGAAGTTGTGTGCGACTCGCTGTTTGGATGCGCTCATTTTCAATGCGTTTCATCAAGGTTACAAACGCCAGGTGGTATTCAGAGAACCAATCGGTATTAACCTGATCCAAAAAACTCAAACCATATTCATATGCCTGGGAGAGTCTACCTAAATGGTAGAGAACATCCAGCCGGTTATAAATCACCTGGGGAAAGTCATAATTGTCATCATTATCGTTGACCTTTTCCAGCCAGGTCAGAGCACTTTCCAGGTCACCTTTTGCGATTAAGTGGTGACTGATACGCATCATCAGGCTCAACCATTTGTGGCGAAGTTTACGGTTTTTTTCGGTAATCCATTCATTCAGATCATCACTATGTAAAAGCGGAATTCCATCCAAAAATTCTGGTGCTTCCCACATATTGATCGCGTTTAACATTTTCTGGTAAATTGCCTCAGGCAAAGGTCGGTTTTCAATATTCAAAAAGGGTAGCGAGAGCTGTTCATATAAATCTTCAAAGATCAGTACATCTGAGTTGACTTTGGCATAATCAAGACCGATCCAGTCACGATCAGTGAGAATGATATCCGGATCAGGCAATTCGGCGCGCAACTTACTCAACAAATCGCGTAAATGTTGCCTGGAATTGGGCGAATCTGGCCAGAATAAAACCACCAGATCGCTACGCCCGATCATTGATGTCTGACATGCCAGGTAATAAATAAAGGAACGCGCCAGTTTTCGTTTGATATTAAGCTGTTGATCTCCCCAAAAAATACGGGGTTGCCCCAGCATGTGGACCATCAAGCGATTTTCAGGCGGCATATTTTACTCGTATCAATATTAAAGTAGAGGTGGTTTGGAAGGCCGGGTGCGTTCCTGAGCGGTACGCAGGGTTTCATCAGCAGTAGTCAAATGCGACTCGCTGATAGCCCCCAGCATTTGTGCCAACTCGTTTCGTCGTCCTTCGGTTGCCAATGATTCCACCAGGGTTAAAGTTCGACCATTCTGCACCTGCTTTGAAACCCGCAAATGTTGATCGCCAAAAGCAGCCAGCTGTGGCAGATGGGTGACACACAACACCTGATGATCTCGTGCCAGATGCCAGAGTTTCTCGCCGACTACAAAACCGATTCTTCCACCAATACCCTGGTCAATCTCATCAAATATCAGCGTTGGGACTTCATCAGCCTGTGCCAGAACGCGTTTGAGTGCCAGCATCAGCCGTGCTGTTTCACCACCTGAGGCGATCTTGACCATTGGTTTGAGTCCCTCACCAGGGTTGGGTGCGATCAGGAATTCCACCTGGTCGATACCCGTTTCGTCAAAACGAGCTATTTCGCCCGTCTCCAATTCCAGACCGTGCGGATCAGGCTGGATTCCAAAACTGACTTCAAAACGTGCCCCCTCCATACTCAAATCCATCAATTCTTTTTCAACAGCAGTAGACAATGAGATCGCCGATTGTTTGCGCTGTGTTGATAATCGCTGTGCTTTTTCTGCCAGTGAAAATCGTATCTGTTGCTCCTGACGGGTCAATTCTTCAATCCGTTCAGTGGCATGGGTGATTTGCTCCAACTCTTCACGTCCTTTGTGTGCATATGCCAGTACTGCTTCGATGCTACCACCATATTTTCGTTGCAACGTGCGTAGGACTTCCAAACGCTCTTCCACTGCTTCCAATCGCCGGGGATTGAATTCAATCTGATCCAGATAGGTTTGCAGATCACGCGAGAGCTCACTCACCAATACGCTCAGACTATCTGCCTGTTCTGCCAGGTTCGCCTGTGAGTTGTCAATGCGTGCTAAACCGTTCAGAGCCTGTAACACCTGTCCAGCCAGGTCGCTGATGCCCGGCATCTCCAGGCTGGTTTCATCCAGCAAACTGAGTGCAGTGCGCCCATACTCCGCCAGGTTTTCGGCATTGGCCAGTCGGTTGCGTTCCTCCTTGAGTTCCAGCTCTTCACTCACCAGTGGTTTGGCTGCTTCAATCTCTTCAATCTGGAAGGATAATAATTCCATCCGGCGATCTGCATCCCGTTCCAGCCTGCGCAGTTGATCCAATTCGCGACGGATGCCCTGCCAGGCTTGGTAGCTGGTCTGATAATCCTGCAGTAGCTCAGAGGTGACCGCGAAGCGATCCAGCAGAGAAAGATGCTTCTTCACATTTAATAAAGAGAGATGCTCGGATTGCCCATGGATATCCACCAATTGCTCGCCGATCTCACGTAACAATCCGACATTGACTGCGCGTCCATTCACGCGGGCGACCGTGCGCCCCCCACGACGGATCTCCCGTCCCAGTGTGACATAATCGGGGTCATCCAGTAAATCTTCAGCTACGAGAAGATCTGTGATGGTTGCCCGGTTGAGCTCATTCAGCTTAAATACGGCTTCCAGACTGGCACGTTCGGCACCTTCACGAATACTGGTTGTCTCAGCCCGTGCCCCCACCAACGCTTCAATAGCATCCAGAATGATCGATTTACCTGCACCGGTCTCACCAGTAAAGATCACCAACCCGGCAGGAAAAACTAGTTCCAGTTGATCGATAATGGCAAAGTTGGTGATGTGCAATTCAGTCAGCATAGGTGTATTAGCGGATTTGAATTCCAGCCAGCCGGTAATACAAGGCACTGGTCATTAAGACGAGATAAACCGACATCCAGATGATGCCAAATAGATTGATAGAGCCGAATAGTAGACCCAGGAGCAGAGGTGCTGCGCTGATCAAACCTCCTAGTACTGCAGCGGCGGTCACCGCCTGAAATAGCTTCTTGGAGCGTCGCTTCTGGATCACCTTGCGTACCGCTTCGGCAATGATCCCACCAGCAAAAGGTGCCAGAAAGATCACAAAGAAGCTGATACGTGTCGCCAGAAGGCCACCAATGTAACCTAATGCCAGCGCGATCACGATCCCGAGGACATAATCCTGGGTGATTGCGGTCTCAAAGATTTTCTGTTGGCCGCGCACGCATTCCTTGCAGCGATAGCCAGTAGGCGTTTTCACCGCGCAATCGATACACATTGGCTTTTCACAGCGATTACAACGTAAGTAAGTTTCACGATCTGGATGCCATGTGCAATATAGTTTCTTATTGGATGGTTCCGACATTACAATGCACCTGCGATTGGATTTTGTTCCATATATTTATGTAAGTTACGATAAAAATATCCCTGATCCTGGAAACGCACAAAATTAATGGTGTGCTCACTGGCACAGACATCCACCTCGTCCCCATCTTTGAGGATGACCGGCGGTTGACCATCCGCACTCAGGACCGCTTCGTGGTTGGTATTGACCTCCAGGGTGATGTGTGATCCTTCCGAAAGAATGATTGAACGGTCGACGGAGAGATGTGGGGCAACTGCGACGATGAGGATATTGCGCAGTTCCGGTGGCAAGATCGGTCCACCTACCGCCAAAGCATAAGCAGTTGAGCCAGTCGCTGTAGAAGCGATGACCCCATCCGCGACGTAGGAAGCCAGTAGATATCCATCCAGGCGAGCTTTCACCTGAATCGGGCGCACATATTGTCCACGGCAAACCACGACCTCATTAAGCACATGCCATTCGCCCAGCTTTTGGTCTTGGCGACGATGAAAGCTGTGGAGCATCATACGTTTTTCCAGCCGGTACTCACCACCCAACAATTGATTCAGCCGGTCTTCGCATTCCAGCTCGTCTATTTCCATCAGGAAGCCGAAGCGGCCACGGTTGATGCCCAGTACCGGGATACCCATGGGTGCTACCAGATGGCCTGCACGTAACATGGTGCCATCACCACCCAGCGCAATTAAGACATCAATCTCTTTTTGTTGAACCAGTTGTTTGAGCTCGGGTTCGTAAATGGTATAGGCAGATGCCTGATCCGCCCCCATTGCTTTCAGCCGTTCCACCAATTCCCGGACACCTTCAGCCACCTGGGGCTGTGAGGGATGTGTGGCAATTGCAAATCTGCGCGGAGGAGTCATAACCATAATCGTTAATTATACCAGTGCGGCCTGAGTCTTCAACGAATCACTTCACTGGAACCTGCAAGTCGCTGTTGAATTGCTGCCAGAATTTTAGGAACATGCTCGTGTGAGGTTTCAATATCCTGCAGCAAAGCCGGTTTAATGGAAGTTTTCAACAATTCTGGCTTATGATAACTGAGTGTCACCTTCGCCCCAGCCCGCCAGCAGCGCAGAGCATATTCGACTGCCGAGTTACGTCCACCCACCACCAGCAACTCCTGTTGGAAATAGTCGTGTGGGTCGTTCAGGTAGTGGCTGACATGCGGCAAATCTTCGCCCGGAATATTCAGCATGCGCGGTTCTGCCATTCCACCGGTCGCCAGCACCACAAAATCTGCCTGGTAATGCTGCCTGATCCCCTTTTTCTCAGTGATTAACACAAAATCACCATCCGATAAGTGTTTCACCTCAATCACCGGCTCATAAGCATGCTCCTGAATACCAAACTGTTGTACCACACCGCGCAGGTAAGCCAGGTAGTCATCATTGGTGGGATGCTGTTGATCGAAAACCATCAGAGGTAGACCTGGCATGGCAATACGTTCGGAGGTACTGAAGAAACGGGTATGTTTCGGCCACCATGCTATGGTTTGCCCGATTTGACCGGCATCGAATAGTAAAAATGGGATGTTAGCCTGGGTAAGCGCTACCGCCAGTTCCACACCGGTCGGTCCCGCACCGATAATCGCAATCCGGGTTCTTGCTTTAATCTGCATACAATAACCTCCTTTTCAGAGTGGTCGATCTGCTCTCTAGTTTAATGGGATAGGTCGAAAGAGGTCAAACGAGAGGTTCTACATGCCAGAAAAGGTTAAAGCTTCTGATCACAGACATGGTTGAAACCACAACGCAGGCAGCGAATTGCTTCTGTATGTGATCGTGGGCAATCATTGGCTTTATCATCGGTACGCATCTGTTCCAGCAATTCCAATAGGGCAGTTTCCTGCTCATTGCCGTAATCAATGGCAAAGGTGCGATTGCGATACTGCAGAATCCCGTGTGGGGGGCGTTGCCCGGTGGCGTGTTCTACCAGATAACAGTAAGCCATGAGTTGGTAAACATGGCTGTCGTACGGTTCTGCCGGGGCGTAATGACTTTTTACCTCAACCGGGATGAGGGTCATTCCCTGGCTGATCAGGTAATCCGGTTTTCCAGTCAGCTGGGTCTCGACGTCGTAGAAAGGTTTCTCGGTCTTTCCCCACAGCTTTGGGTCGGAATACACGATTCTGCCAGGTGGTAATCCCGACTTTTGACGCACCCAGCGGCTGCGCCAGAAGAGCACAAACGCCACCAAAAACAAAACAAGCGCGATGATTCCTTGCATATCAACCCAATAATTTATCGGTTAGCCATGAAGCCAATAAAACCAATGCTAAGGCAAGCACCAGCCAGGCGAACACACGCAATAACATACCTTTAAGAACATTCTTTCCATGTGTATGGTGGTAGGCAGTCCCCCCCGACATTTCCTGCTGGTTGGACGATTCAACACCCTGGGATTGATACCACCAGGCTCGTTTGCAATATAGATAGGTACCGATCTCAGACGCACGTATGGTGCGTTTTCTCAATCTTCTTCCTCAATTTCAGGTGGAATTTCGACATCGTTCAGGCTTTCGGTTTTCAACAGCACCGCCAGCTCTTTCATGGCTTGCGAGAGACGTTGTTCACGCAGGCTGATGGTCACATCGCCCCGTGTGCGCTCCACAATCCCACGGGCCAGATCCGTCTGACGACGCAAACCATTGGTCAAAGCGTCCGGATAGTCAATGGTGATCAACAAAGCATAGATCTCATCCATCAAAGACAGCAGACGTTCCACCTCGGGGGAATAACCCTGCCGCATCACATCCAGACAGCGCCGGCGTAGTTCGCCAACCACCTCTGCCAGACCGTTCAGATACACTGCTGGATCTACATCAATCTCTTCAGGGAGTGGCAATTCCTGCCCACGGATGAGCGCACAGGTTACGCAGGCTTCCACGTATTCTTTGAGCGCATCCTGGGTATAACCAGCATAAAACAGATCGGGATGTTCGCCCAGATCGCGCCGCAGCTGATCCACCAAAAGACGGGCATCATTGAGGAAGCCGTCCGCCAGATCCACATCCAGGCGATGGATTGCCCGAATGGCATGCGCGGCGTGTTGAATGACCTTGCGGGTCTGCATCAAGGCTTTGTCGCGCGCCTGGTTGCGGACTTCAAAAGCGTTGTGAACCGTATCAGATAATTGTGAAAAGAGATCCATCATGTTTCACTTTCGGGTGGTTCGGGTTCGGGTGATTCAGGTGGAGTTTCCTTTTCAGGTGTTTCTGGGGGATTGCTTTTGTCAGGCGGCTGGATATTGCGAAATAGTGAGCTCGCCAGGTCACTTGTCCCAACCGGAAGCTTAATCGGACCAAAGTTGGCTTCGTAGCGGGCAACATTCTCCGTCAAAGCCTGCAAGAACATTTTGGCACCTATGGGAGACATCAGTACACGCGCCACCACTTCCGGATGGGTTCCCGGCAGCATCGTACCGAAATCGAAAATCATCTCGGATGGGGTATGCGAGATCCGCGCCATATTGCTATATTTACTTTGTAAACCTTCCGGCATCCGCAAGGGTGGGATGCCGGGCTTTGGTTGTTTAGGGTCTGTCATTGGATGGTTGTTTTAGAATGGAATTTCGTCGTCACTGAGCGTACCCATATCATCAGTGCCGGCCTGTTCACTCTCTGCGCGACTATCCAGGAATTGCACGGTCATAGCGGTCAGCTCAAAGTTAGCGCCTGCGGTTCCATCCTGACGGTTGAAGACACGGGGACCACCACTAGCTGGATCAGCCATTAAGCGGCCTTCGATCAGGACCTTGCTGCCTTTATGCAGGAAATTATTGCAGTTCTCTGCCTGTTTGCCCCAGGCGGAAACACGGAACCAGACGGTTTCTTTGACACGTTGGCCATCGGAACCGGTATAGGTGCGGTTCGTTGCTACTGGAAATGACGTTACAGCCTGTCCGGACGGAGTGAAACGCATTTCGGGATCTCTGCCTAAATTTCCTACGATTGTTACTTTTTGATACATAATTCCTCCATTGGTCTAAATTTTCTGATTGATCTATATTAGCTAACAGCCTAAAGCTGAAAGTTGACAGCAAAAAAATTGTCTATGAGATTAATTTTATATCAAATTTTATAAGTGCAAGTGAGAATAGTTCTTGAGTTCTTGAGCAATTAAATTATAGAATTATTGTTCTAATCTGTCAAGACCCAACTTACAGAATATTCAATTTGGTCATCTTGAAAATCCAACCCATGATTCACTATCCCCCATTTCCCCGTTAATCCCAATTCCCGTGCTGTCAACTCGAAATGACACATCGCGATGCCCATATCCAGACGCTGCATATCGTCAATCTGAGCCAGCCGGGTCATCACGTTGCGATAACCTTTGGAACGCAGTAAAAAGAAATGAAAAGACCGCTCTGACCGCACGATCCTCCAGGGCTGCTTATTCGATGCAGAAGGACCCAGACGCACCATTTCCAACGGTTTCGCATACGTTCCAGCTCCTTCAGGCAATAATGGTACGCCCCAGGCGCCATCAAAGAACAAATCCTCCCAGGGGATCCTTCTCTGACCAGCCACTTATAGCCGCATCACGCCATTGCGTGCTGAATCTTCATCCTGAATCACACCAATCGCCAGGATCGCTGGAATGCGTTCGCCATCTTCCAGAGCGATCTTATTAGCAAAAGCACTCTTGGTAAAGGTACCCCCCAACCAGCAGGTTCCCAGTCCCAGATCCGTAGCAGCCAGGAGAATCTGCTCCATTCGGTAGCCGTACTCTTCCAGATCCTGCTGACCTGTTCCTGTTGCCCCAACCACAAAACCACTAACACCCTGAATGAACCCATAAGTCCCTAATCCACGTAAAGCTTTGCCATCCTGGCCTTCTGCTGTAATCAGGTCAAAACGCATCGATGTCCCAAACGGACCAGAACTCACCTCTGTCATCAACGATCGCAGTTTTTCCTGCATCCTTACAGGAATCGGCTCTCGACTATACTTCCGGCAGGAGAAACGCTGCTGGATCAGGTCTGTGATAGGTTGGGTGTAGTTTGGCATATGAGAACATTATATTGTAAGGAATAAAATATAATTAAAACTAAAACAAAAAATGACTATTAAGTTTCTTTCAAAAATTCCCATAATGGAAACAATAAATTTGACAAACTTCCCGTAAAGGGATATACTCACATTGAACATTATAACCAGACGGAAGATCAATCAATATTGTGAGCTTTATAATCCAGCTGCCCAATCATTGAGAGCCTGGTATTATCAGGTCAGAGAAGAACGCTGGGAAAATCCAGCCGATATTCGTCAAGTGTATAACTCTGCAGATTTTATTGATGACCATCGGGTTATTTTCAACATAAAGGGAAATCAGTACCGGTTGGTTGTTGATGTTTTTTATGCTTATGGTAAAAACAATGGTACTGTTTTAGTTCGCTGGTTTGGAAACCATATAGAGTATAACCAGATCAATGTGAGGAATGTGAAATGAACATCAAGATCATTCGCGATGAAGAAGAATATGAAGCTGCATTATTGCAGGTAGAAAAACTCATGACTGCTTCACCCGGCTCTCCTGAAGCAGACTTATTAGAAGTACTCTCTGTATTGATTGAACACTACGAGCAGGAAAATTTTCCGGTCGAAATGCCTGATCCTATTGAGGCAATCAAATTTAGAATGGAACAAATGGGTCTCAAACAAAAAGAGTTAGTGCCATTTATTGGCAGTGCCAGCAAAGTTTCAGACATCCTCAATCGTCGTAGAACTTTAAGTTTAAGTATGATTCGAGAACTACATAAAGGGCTTGGCATCCCTTATAGTGTTTTGATTCAGGATACGCTAGCCACCTTTCAGGAACCAAAATATAGTGCTGAGGATTTCCCATTTCGCGAAATGGTTCAGGCAGATTACTTTTCCAATGTTTCAGATGTTCGGAAAGCGAAATTATTTGCTGAAGAATTGCTCAGTGATCTGTTTTCGGTTTTCAAATCCAGAGAATTAGAATTTGTAATTTATAAACATAGAAATCAACAAATAAACCTGAATCCGCTGAATGCCTGGCTTGCAAGAGTGGCAACCATAGCCAGACAAAATCAATTATGCGAATTTCATATTGACAATGTAGGGCCAGATTTTTTTACCGAATTGATGAGATTCAGTCAATATCAAAAAGGGGTTCTCCTGGTAAAGGAGCATTTAAATCGAAGAGGAATTCATTTTGTTATTTTACCAACCTTGTCAGGAACACATGTCGATGGTGCATCCTTCATCGGGACTGATAATAACCCGGTAGTCGCAATGACTCTTCGACAAGATCGTCAAGATAATTTCTGGTATACATTATTTCACGAATTGGGGCATATCTTTTTACATTTAATCCAGGATTCAATGCGAGTATTTTTTGATGAATTTGATCATGGTGCTCAAAAAACTTCCAAGCCAATAGAGCAACAAGCCAATCAATTCGCTTTAGACCACTTGGTTCCTCGTCAATTTTGGGAAGAACAATGTTTTCCAAAATTAAATGATCTCAGTAAAGAAGATATTCAAATTTTTGCTTCTCAATTGGGGATGTCTCCAGCAATCCTGGCTGGTCATGTCCGGCAAGTGTCTGGAAATTATCAAAAATTCTCAGACCTGCTCGGTCATCATCAGATCCGAGAACAATTCACAGAATACAAGTGGTGAATTTTTAAACGTTAGATCTCCCAATCCTATCTGCTACACCGGCCCCGCTTCCCTGGCAGACAAACCCATATCCACCGGCAGGATCACACCGGTAATATAGCGTGCCAGATCAGAAGCCAGAAACATGACCGTATTAGCGACATCTTCCGGCATACCAAATTTTCCACCAGGTATATGCGACTCCATTTCCGCAAGCATTATGTCCGATCCAAACCCAGCTGTCATCGCTTCCGTGCCGATCAAACCCGGTGCGATCGCATTTACTCGCACCCCAAAATCAACAAGGTCCAATGCCATAGCTTTTGTCAACGACTCGATTGCGCCCTTGGTCGCACAGTAAACACTACGCTTAGGTACACTCAACCTGGCCAAAATCGAGCTGATATGGATGATGCTGCCCTGTCCTCGCAGCACCATCCTCTGCGCCACCAGTTGACTGAGATAATAGACCCCACGCACATTCGTGTTGAAAGAGGCATCAAAATCCTCAAGACTGACATCCAGAAAGGAGGAACGATTGAAAGCAGCGGCATTATTCACCAGCACATCAATTGTTGGAAGAAGATCTTCAGCTTGTGCGACCATACACAGTACAGCAACTGGGTCAGCCACATCCGCCTGAAAAATATATCCAGAGCCAGCTGCTTGTCGAATCTGTTTCAATGTTTCCCTGGCTCCATCTTCATCTGCCCGGTAATTAATCATTACGGTAGCTCCATGCTGTGCAAACGCCAACGCCGTAGCCCGTCCAATCCCGCGCGATGCCCCCGTTACCAACACACCCTTCCCTGTAAAAGCCTGTTTATCCAGCATACCAACCTTCCATAAATTTGTTCATTTGTTTAACAGTAATTTATTACTTGTTAAAAAGTATTGATACTATTTAGTACTAAAATATGGTAATAAAAATATAGCTTACTTGCTTGTTTAGGAAACCTTTTTTGATATTAATTTCTGATGTGGCTTGAAAAGAAGTTAATACCACCATGATAAATCTTTCATAGTCAACACCTGTATCCTTGGGTGGCATGCCACCACAAAAAACGAAGTTCAAGCATTTTCTGTATACTGGATGAAGTCCCAGCGGTTGCCGTAGAGGTCTTCAAAGATGGCGACGAAGCCGTAGGATTCCTGACGGGGTTCTTCGATGAAGTGAAGTCCACGCGCTTTTAGGGTGGGGTAATCACGCCAGAAGTCGTCTGTTTGCAGGAAAAGAAAGACCCGTCCACCGGTCTGGTTTCCAATCCGGCTGGTTTGTTCGGGATTGGTAGCCTGTGCCAGGAGGAGGCTGGTTCCATTGCTTCCAGGTGGGGAGACGCGTACCCAGCGCTTACCGGCGCCCAGATCGGTATCCTCCAGCAGGGTGAAACCGAGCACCTGTGTATAAAATGTGATGGCTTCGTCATATTCAGGTACCACAATGGTTACATTGATAATCGATTGTTGCATAGTTATCTGACCTTCTGTTATTGCGTGGTTAAAAAATTATAACGGAATTATTGACAAAAAAGATTGCTTTTCAAATTTGTTCATCATTGATCATAATGATTAATTTGCGTAATATTGACCACCAATTGAATTTTAAATCACAAATGAATTGGTTTTTAAAAAACTTTCCTCTATAATTAATCATTCCGCACCAAATTAATAAGGAGAGAGTATGTTACACGAACCAGCAACCCCTGCCGGGAAAGACCCTGCAGGTCCGTACAAAATGCGTTTGGGTATTCGCATGTTCATTTTTTATGCCCTTTTCTACGCGGGCTTTGTTGCCATTAACCTTTTATTCCCACTGGCTATGGGGGCTATCGTATTTTTGGGCCTGAACCTGGCAACTGTCTACGGTTTCTTGTTGATCATTGTCGCATTGATTGAGGCGCTGATTTACAACAATATGTGCCATAAAAAAGAAGTCGAACTGGCAAATTTAGAATCAAACCCTACTGAATCAATGAAAGGTTAATCAAAATGGCTATTTTCGTCTTCGTCCTCTTTGTTGTGTTTGTGATTGGTCTATCATTGTATCTGGGCAATAAGGCACGCACATCCAGTGGGTATTACACCGCTGGTGGCAAAATTCACTGGGGTGTGAATGGTATTGCTTTTGCTGGTGATTATCTCTCAGCAGCTTCATTTCTGGGCATTTGCGGAATGATCGCAACGGTCGGTTATGACGGTTTTTTATATTCAATCGGATACCTGGCCGGTTGGATTGTAGCTTTGTTTGTGGTGGCTGAACCGCTTAAACGGTTGGGAAAATTTACGTTTACGGATGCGCTGGATGCCAATTACAACTCGCGTGGTATCAAACTGGTGGCGGCCATCAGCACGCTGGTTGTATCGATCTGTTATCTGATACCGCAGATGGTGGGGGCAGGTGTGCTGGTGGAACCGTTATTGGGGATCCCGCATGCCTGGGGCGTGGTAATGGTGGGGGCAATTGTTATCACAATTGTCGCCACTGCTGGAATGGCATCGACCACGTATGTGCAATTTTTGAAGGGATTTCTATTAATTGTTTTTTCCACCATTCTGGTAGGCGCAGTGGTGATACGTGGCTTGAGTACGGAACCAGACCAGGGCGGTAAAGTACCGTTTTATGAATATACCAGCCTGCAGGCGTCCCGATCAGGTGACCAGATTCTGGTTACCGAGAGCAGTTGGAATGTTATGGAGAAGATGAATATCAAAGGTGGACTCGAATTTGTAAAACTTTCCAATAACGGGACGGAAACCTGGTGGTTCGCTGCTGAATCCGCGGATGGGTTGGTCTTGAAAGAAACCCAGTCGGTGGTTACCAAGGGTGATGTCAAATGGATCAATGGCGCACCAGCTTCAGAGGAAAATCAGCTACGCCAGGTAGGAAATCTGGAAAAGATTCGTGGTGAGGAAAATATTGCCACCGGTAAATTAACTGTCTTTTCATTCCTGGCAAACATTACCGATAAGGATACGATTGTAAGAACCTGGAAAACATCCAGTTTTGTGGATACCGCTGGTGAAAAAGTCACCATTTACTATCCAAACGATGTCAGTGGTGACCGAATTATGCGTCCCGGATTGAAATTTAAAGTGGAAGGCACTTTTCTGGAACGACTTGACTTTCTTTCCTTAATGCTGGCACTATTCATGGGTACGGCTGCGCTGCCCCATATTCTGATCCGTTATTATACGGTTCCTAATCCTGCCAGTGCACGAAAATCAACGATTGTAGCCATTGCTGCGATTGGGTTTTTCTATATTCTGACCCTCTTTATGGGGTTAGGTGCGATGGTAAATGGGACGATCAACCCGGCAGATAGCAATATGGCAGCTCCCTTACTGGCGCGCTCCTATGGACAGTTATTATTTGCGATTATTTCAGCGATTGCATTTGCGACAGTGCTGGGAACGGTGAGTGGTTTGATTGTCGCTGCATCCGGTGCGGTCGCACATGATTTATTTGACCGCTTCTTTAAAATCAAAATGGATGATCGCCAGAAGGTGAGAGCGGGCAAGATTTCAGCATTTGTGATTGGAGGTATTGCCATTTTGTTGGGTATCCTCTTCAAAGGAATGAATGTCTCCTTCCTGGTAGGTCTGGCTTTTGCTGTTGCTGCTTCTGCCAACCTGCCAGCAATCATTATGCTCTTGTTCTGGAAAAAAACTACCGCAAAGGGGATTGCAGCCTCCATTGCAATAGGGGTTGTCTCTTCTCTCGCTTTGATCGCTTTTTCACCTGAACTATATACTTTATATGGCATGAATCCATTAGACGCACCCATTCCATTGAATAATCCGGGCATCATTTCCATCCCATTGAGTTTTATCACCCTGGTGGTTGTATCCCTATTGTTCCCAAAGAAAAACAACGGCGCTGTATAATAAATTTATGATAAGCGGGAAGTTTGACGATTCCTTCCCGCTTATCAACCCTTATGAGCAAATCAATCCTCGTTAATTTTCATTGTCATTCGATTTTTAGCGATGGCGAACAAACGCCTGAAGTTCTGGCGGCTAATCTGGCAGCCAATGGTGTTCGTTATGCAGCCTTGACTGACCATGACAATATTGATGGCATCCCGCGTTTTCTGGAAGCCTTAAAAAAACGTGGTGTAATCTGTTTCCCCGGACTGGAATTAACCGCCCAGTTTGCCGGGCGTGAGGTGCACCTCCTTTGTTATGGATTTGACCCACATCATCAGGATTTGAATGCAACGCTGATCTCAATGCGACGGGCAAGAGCTCTGGATGTGCAGAGCATTGCTGGTTCAATACGCAAAATGGGCAGTAATCACTCAAATGCTGATGAAGAAATTCTCCTTAACAATGCAGCTCCGAGAGGCATACTTGAAGTGGGTGATGCTATAGACTTGGTTCATAGGGCAGGTGGAGAGGTGTTTTTGGCGCATCCACTGGTTTATGAATCAGATTTCAACCAACTGGAAGGATCTTTGATTTTATTAAAATCAATGGGGCTTGATGGAATTGAAGCAATATATGGTCCGTATTCAGAGGAAAAACGCGAAAAATTACGCCAATTGGCAATCAAACATGATCTATTGGTATCTGCCGGTACTGATTTTCACACACTTAATGATTCTGGTCTGCATGGCTATGGTATTGAAATGGTGCGGGAAGATTGGAACCGGTTGCGACAGTCCTTATTTGCAGGTGGAACATTTGATAATGATGTCCGTTGCAGTCAGAAACAATCATCTACCTCAGCCGGACAACGGTTGGGTTCAACGGGTAATCCTCATCGTTTCAAAAAGCGATCATATCTCATGCGGATTTTCTTACCCACATTATTTGCCATCACCTTATTTTTGTCGGTTATCTGGGGCATTATTTTACCTTCATTTGAACAAACCTTGCTGGATCGAAAGCAAGAAATGATCCACGAATTGACCAACTCTGCCTGGAGTATTCTGGCTTCCTATGAGCAGGATGAACGAAATGGCCTGTTATCTCGTGAGCAGGCACAAACCATGGCCGCGACCAGGATAGAGGCCTTGCGGTATGGTCCGGAGGGCAAAGATTATTTTTGGATTCAAGATATGCAGCCGAGTATGATCATGCACCCTTACCGTCTGGACTTAATAGGTCAGGATCTGAGTAATTTCACCGATCCTCGAGGGGTTGCAATTTTCGTTGAATTTGCCGAATTGGTTGAGCGTGAAGGGGAAGGTTATATCGATTATGTCTGGCAGTGGAAGGACGATCCTTCCCGGTTGGAACCTAAGGAATCGTTTGTGAAAGGCTTTGAACCCTGGGGTTGGGTGATCGGCACGGGTATCTACACCGATGATGTGAATGAAGAAATAGCGAGGATCGAACAGCGCTTTATCAATACCTCGTTAATTATCTCCGGTGTTGTGGTTTTATTATTGTTGTTTGTGTTACAACAGAGTTTGCGAATTGAGATTGAGAGACAGGAGATTCTGGATGATTTAAGAGAATCTACCGAGCGGTATCACACCTTGATTGAAGCAACCACAGAAGGTACACTGCTGATCATGGATGAGCGTTGCCGGTATGCCAACCCAACCTTTTTAAGTATGACCGGATACAACGCATATCAACTGGAATTTTTAGATCTGACAGACTTATTACCACATGAATTGGAAAATAAAGCGATCTGGGAGCGCTTTGAACGTATGTCCAGTGATGAGCCGGTGTCTGAGGAGGTATTTGAAGGCTTTTTAAAGCGTGCTGATGGCACGAACCTGGAGTGTGTTCTGGTTTTAAATCCGGTTGTTTATGCTGGTCAGCGGGGATTTATTCTGTTGGCCAGGGATATCACGCAGTCATCAGCCATATCATCAAACCAGGGTGTGATCCATGCTGCCCAGGAGGCACCTGTTGGAATTTTCCGTTCCAGGGCAGTCAGACGAGCTGTTTTCCTCGAGTTAAATCAATCAGCACGCCAGTTGTTAACACACATAACACACGATCAACCAGCTTTGGCAGACTTATTTGTAGAGGTGGAAGCATTTGAGGAATTTCAACAAATTCTCCAATCCATGGGGAAGGTAGAAAACTTTGTCATTCATAGTGCAGGCAAAGACCTTAACACACGAACTTTATCCATCTCCGCACAATTGGTGCAGGATCCCATCAATCAATTGACCTATGTTGATGGCGTAATTGATGAAATAACCCACACTCACAAGCAAGAAATTGAGAGAGAGACATTAATTCAAAAATTACAGTCATCCTTACTTTTTTTGCATGAACCAGTTTCCAGCCTGGGTTACGATGCTTTGATTTGTGATATGGGAATGAATATTGAACAACTTGCTCGTCAAATGACTAGCAGAAAAGTCACCGCAGCATTGGTTTCCAGTGGCGATTCCACCATCATTGGTATTGTCACGGATCATGATTTGCGTGAGAGGGTGTTGGCTGGAAAGAGTCAGCTTGATTCTCCGATTCATACCATCATGAGTGCACCGCTCACAAAAATCCCGGAGCATACGTTAATTTATGAAGCTTTATTGAAAATGGAAGAACATGGGGTTCGACATCTGGCGGTGGAGGATCGCAATGGCAGGATCGTAAGCGTGATTGACAATAAATCTCTGGTTCAATTCCAACGTTATGGTCCGATTGTCATCAATCGTGAAATTGCCCGAGCAACCTCTGTGGAGGAAGTGGCTCGAACAACTGAAAGAACACCAGCTCTCGTCAAGATATTGATCGAAAGCAGTTCGCGTCCAAGACATGTCACAAATATGTTAGCATCGATGTGCGATGCGGTAACTATTCGCCTGATTGAACTGGTATTGGCAGAATTAGGTCCTCCGCCGGTACCTTTCGCTTTTATTGCCATGGGTAGCCAGGGGCGTCAGGAATTGACATTGACAACGGACCAGGATAATGGGATTATCTATCAAGATCCTGTTGATCATTCTGACAACGATGTACAAACATTTTTTTTACAACTGGGGAAGAAAGTAAATGATGGGTTAAATCTAGCTGGTTACCATTATTGTCAAGGAAATGTAATGGCAAACAATCCGTGCTGGTGTCGCTCTTTATCAAATTGGATATCTGGCTATAAGGATTGGATATATAAATCTGAATCACAAGAAATCATCGACTTTAATATTTTCTTTGACCTGAGAACTGTTTTCGGCGAGGAGGATTTATCACAAGCCTTGAAGCAGGTAATCTTCACCACAGTGGCCGAAGATCCAGCTTTCCTGCATCATTTGGCAAAAAACGCTGTAAGTTTCAGACCACCCATCCGCTTGCCCGGTAATATTTATCTGGGAGGTGGATCGACAGATCATGCTGGTGAAATCAACTTGAAAGATGCTATGATGCCATTAGTTGGCTTTGCACGTCTATATGCTTTGCGCTATCAGGTTAACCAAACACATACACTTGAACGTCTTGAATCTTTGAGTGATCGCAACCTGATTCAACTGACCAGCCGGGATGAGATGATTACTGCCTATAATTTCTTGATGCAATTGCGACTGCAAACTCAGCTGGAAGCTATCCAATCCGGAAAGCCAGCGCATAATATTGTCCATCCTGGAAAAATTGGGTACATCCAACAGGAGTCGCTGAAACAGGCTTTTGCCCAGATTTCTGCGGTACAAAAGAAGATCGGGTATGATTTTTTGGGGGGAGGAGCTTAGCTCATCGTTCATTGCTGATAGCTCATGAATTAAATTGTTAATTGTGAATATCAGTCTATTCTGATTATTGCGATTTTATGTGGGAATTGAGGGATGTGGAGGGAGATGGATGGCGAAACGGCAGCGATCATCCCCTTTCAGGATAGATTCGAGGACGTCGACGTGTATGGGTTGTTCGAAGATGACCTCCCAGGGTTTTTTATGAAAACCTGCGCTGCAATTGCAGAATATGGGAGCTACTTTTCCACCACTTTTCACGGCTTCTCTTGCCCAGGGACAATGGCAGTAGTAATAATGTTTGAGCTGCTCATCTGTTTCGGATAGATATTCTCCGGTCATAAAAGGAATTTTAGTTTCGTAAATAATATTCCCAACCCGCACACCTGCCCCCATTTCTGCTGTATTGCGCACATAATCCACCACTTCATCCGTAATTTTCTGTGCAAAAAACAATCTACCTTCCCGCTGGCAGGTTTCCAATTGTTGAAGAAAATCAGCTTTCTTCTTGATCAAATACTCGTCGACATCCTGACAGGAATAGAATAATTCACGATCCTGCTGATAATACGCATCAGGGAGATCGCGCAGACTATCCGCCAGTAGATTGCGTGTGGCTTCCGATCCGATTGCCTGTTCCAACCGTTCGATGACTGGATGCATATAGCCAGGCTTATCGGTGGTGGGGATGCCAAAAGCAGATACACCAATGCCAGCAAAGACCTCATCGCGTAATGCAGTCCCGTGGCATTCTGCCACCCGATTATATAGATTTTCCTGGGCTTCCCCTCCATCCAGCACCTCAAGAAAGGCAATAAAGATGGGATTACTTTTGATAAACAATCCATAGCGCGCCAGGGAGAGGAAATTCTCTTCGGTGTTGATACCTTCATCAATTAACAACCTGGAGAAATCCCAGGCAGCCTGGGTGGTAAATCCTTTGCCGGACTTCAGAATATAGTTTTCAAAGCGCTCAGCTAATACCAGCGCAGCAGGGATTTTTTCTGGAGGGACATTGCGCCCTGCCAGCATGGAGAGAAAGCTGTTTGTATCCATTTTACCTCCGAATGGTATGCAGGTATTTTTATGAATTTGATTTGGTATATTCATTTTAACCAAATTTTTTATAAGAGTAGTCTAAAATGAGTTCACCCATGCTATAATATTTTTTACCATCGTATCCTCATTTGTAAGGAGAGCAAAATGGATCCAATTATCACCCGTTGTGGGTATCGTTGCGATTTGTGTCTGGCTTATAAACCGAATGTTTTGAAAAATCCAGAAAACCAAAAGATCCTGAGTGATGGTTGGTATAAGTATTTCGGTTTTCGCATTCCTCCGGAAGAGATCATCTGTGATGGCTGCATGGCGGAGAATCCCAAATTGATTGATACCAGTTGTCCGGTCAGACCGTGCGTGATTGCCAGAAGGTATCATAATTGTTCGGAATGCCCGGATATGATTTGTGAGAAACTGAAAGAAAGACTGGTTGTTTATGAAGAAATGCTGGAGAAAATGGGTGGAAATATTCCTATGGAGGATTATCAGCGATTCATACTGCCGTATGAGAATAAGAGAAGGCTGATTAGCTCGTAGCTTGTAGCTGGTTGAAAAAACGTAACTACTCAGCATCTTGAGTCAAAAATCCTGAAGAATCAGGATAAATGATTCTAAACAATTGAATAAAAATAATAGATAATTTATCAAATGGAACCAATTCGTAACCTAAGCGAAGAAGAAATACGCGCGATCTACCATCAAGGAGAAGAAGCTGTGGTAGCACTGATTCAAAGCATGAATAAAACCATCATGCTTTTGGCGGAACGAGTACAAATCCTGGAAGATCGATTAGCCAAAAACAGCAATAATAGTAGTAAACCACCTTCAACTGACGGGTATAACAAACCTACCCCAAAAAGTTTACGAAAACGACATCAGAAAAAAAGTGGGGGGCAAGCGGGTCATCCTGGAAATACGCTCACAGCGGTAGAAAACCCAGATTTTATTGAATTGCACCCGGTACATGAATGCCAAAATTGTCAACAAGATTTGAGTGAAGTAGCTGTAAAAGAACACGAAAC
>PHBX01000019.1 GCA_002842045.1 Chloroflexi bacterium HGW-Chloroflexi-3
GGTGGTGGCGCAGGAAGTGAAGAGCCTGGCCGAGCAATCGAAGCAGGCCACCGCACAGGTGCGGGCCATCCTGACCGACGTCCAAAAGGCGACCGGGGCGGCGGTGATGGCCACCGAGCAGGGCAGCAAGGCGGTGGAAGCCGGGGTGCAGCAGGCAGCGCAGGCCGGCGAGGCCATCCGGCAGTTAGCCGAAAGCATTGGGGAAGCGGCGCAGGCTGCCACACAGATCGCAGCCTCCAGCCAGCAGCAGTTTGCGGGTATGGATCAGGTGGCGCTGGCGATGGAGAACATCAAGCAGGCCAGCACGCAAAACGTCGCCAGCTCGAGGCAGGCCGAGACTGCCGCCCAGTCCCTGCACGAACTCGGCCAAAAACTCAAGCTGTTACTGGAAGGCTCCAATGCGTAGCGAGAGACGAGAGACAAGAGGCGGGATAGATTCTTCACTTCTTGCTTCTGACCTCTGGCTTCTGTCGGAGATCGATCTTCGAGAGGAATCACTGTGACCCAAAAGGACAACGACTTTCTGAAGAGACTCCTGGCAACTTTCAGGGTTGAAGCGGAAGAGCACATACGTGCGATTTCGTCCTACCTGATCGAATTGGAAAAAGCATCAACCGTTGAGCGCCATCCGGAACTCATCGAGACTATCTTCCGCGAGGTGCACAGCCTCAAAGGCGCAGCGCGCTCGGTGAACCTGACCAATTTCGAAGCGCTCTGCCAATCGCTGGAAGGCGTCTTTGCGGAGCTGAAGAGTGGAGAAATCAGCCTTTCGCCGGATTTCTACAATTTGCTGCATCGGGCGGTGGACAGCCTGAACCAGGGTCTGGATGCCGTCGGAGGGGAGCGGAAAACGGGTGAGAAGTCGGCGATGATCGCCCTGGCCCGTCAACTGGAAGAGGCGCGGCGCGGTGCTCTGCCTCCACCCCCGCCGCCAGTGGAGACTTCCCCACCGTTCTCCCCCGCAGCGGGGAAGGAAGAGCTCTCCCCCATCGAAGATCGATCTCCGATTGAGACGGTGAGGCTATCGGTCGAACGGCTGGACGCGCTCTTATTGCAAGCCGAAGAACTGCTGGCCGGCAAACTGTCTACCGCCCAGCAGGCCGCCGAACTGCGAGCGGCCGCGGCCGAATTCACCGCCTGGAAGCGCGAGTGGGCCAGACTGCAACCGTCCCTCCACGCGGCCCGGCCGGCAAACGGCGAGACAGACCCTCACCTTTCCCGCTGGGCTGAGTTCATCGAATGGAACAGCCAGTTTGTGCAATCGCTGGAGGTACGGCTGAACGCGTTGGCCCGTTCCGCCGGGCGCGAAAGCCGCGCCCTCGGCAGCATGGTAGATACCTTGCTCGACGACATGAAGCACGCCCTCATGCTGCCCTTCTCCACACTACTGGAGGGCTTCCCAAAATTTGTCCGTGACCTGGCGCACGATCAGAACAAGGAAGTGGAATTGATCATTCGGGGCGGGGAGATCGAAGCCGACCGGCGCATTCTGGAGGAGATAAAAGACCCGTTCCTTCATCTGGTGCGCAACTGCATCGACCACGGCGTCGAGCACCCGGAAGAGCGCCAGCGAATAGGCAAGCCGCGATGCAGTACGGTGACCATCGCCATCGCCCCACTAAACGGCAGCCGGATCGAGGTGCTGATCGCCGACGATGGCGCTGGGATCGACCTCGCAAAGGTCCGTTTAGCAGCGCTGAAGTTAGGCCTGATTTCCCTGGAGACGGGCGAGAAGATGGGTGACGAGGAAACACTCGCCCTTATCTTTCACTCGGGTCTTTCCACCAGCCCTCTGATCACCGACATTTCGGGCCGCGGCCTGGGTCTGGCTATCGTCCAGGAAAAGGTGGAGCGGCTGGGGGGATCGGTGGCAATCGTAGATCGATCTTCGATAAAAACCACCGAAGGTCGGTCTTCGACGCACGGCAGCGGGACAACTTTTCGACTCCTGTTGCCGCTCACACTGGCCACTTTCCGCGGCGTGCTGGTGCGTGCCAACGGGGGACACTTCGTATTGCCCACAAACCACGTCGAACGGGTGATGCGATTGAAACGGGAGGAAATCAGCACTATTGAGAACCGGGAGACGATCCGCTACAACGGCGCTTCGCTGGCGCTGGTGTGGCTGTCCGAAACGCTGGGGATGGCAGCACGGCGCGATCCGGGTGAAGCTAATGAGCCAGCCCAGATCGTGGTGCTGGCTGCGGGCGAGAAGCGCATTGGCTTTGTGGTGGAGGAAGTGCTCGGCGAGCAGGAAGTGCTGGTCAAGACGCTGGGCAAGCAACTCAGGCGCGTGCGGAACTTAGCCGGCACAACCTCGCTTGGCTCCGGGCGGGAGGCACTGATCCTGAATGTGCCGGACTTGCTGAAATCGGCGGTGAAGGTCGCCGGCAGGACGGCCCACCCCGCCGCTGCACCGGAAGCCGCTGTAAAGCCAAAGTCCATCCTGGTCGTCGAGGACTCGATCACCTCCCGGACGTTGTTGAAGACCATCCTCGAAACCGCCGGCTACACTGTTCGCACCGCCGTGGACGGCGCTGACGGATTCGCGACTCTCAAAATCGGCGACTTCGACCTGGTGGTGTCGGACGTGGATATGCCGCGCCTGAATGGCTTCGATCTGACGGCGAAGATTCGCGCCGACCGGCAACTCGCCGACCTGCCGGTGGCACTGGTGACGGCGCTGGAAACGCGCGAAGACCGCGAGCGCGGTGCCGAGGTGGGTGCGAACGCTTACATCGTCAAGAGCAGTTTCGACCAGAGCAATCTGTTGGATGTTATCCGCAGGTTGATCTAGAGGCAAGATGGCATTCTCTCTGACCTCTTGCCTCTGCCCTCTGATTTCTGACCCCCGGAGTAGTGAATGATCAAAGTGCTAATCGTTGAAGACTCAGCTGTGGTGCGGGAGTTTCTCGCCTACATTCTCAACTCCGATCCGGAGATTGAAGTGGTCGGTGTAGCGAGTGATGGCGAGGAGGCTCTGGAAGCTGTGGCCCGCCTGCGCCCCGATGTGATCACGATGGATATCAACATGCCCAAAGCGAACGGCTTTGAGGTTACCCGCTGGATCATGGAGTCCCATCCTACGCCAATCGTCATTGTGAGCGGCAGCTACGACACCCGCGAGGTGGCCATTTCCTTCCGGGTGATGGAGGCCGGTGCACTGGCAGCCTTGCCTCGCCCGGCGGGCATTGGCCATCCCGATCACGAGGCGATGGCCCGCGAACTGATTCAGACGGTCAAACTGATGTCGGAGGTCAAAGTGGTACGGCGCTGGCCGCGCGCTCGCAATGACACCCCCGCCTGGCAAGCGCCTGCTGAAGTGAAAGAGAAAGCAGCGCGGAAGGAAGTCCGCCTTGTCGCCATCGGTGCCTCCACCGGTGGGCCGCTGGCCTTGCAGATCGTCCTGTCCCGCCTGCCAGCAGCTTTCCCAGTTCCCATTTTGATCGTCCAGCATATATCTCCCGGCTTTGTGCAGGGGTTTGTCGAATGGCTGGCCGGATCGTGCGTGCTGCCCATCCAGGTTGGCGCCCACGGCCAGGGGATTCTGCCTGGGGAGGCTTATGTCGCCCCGGACGGCTTCCACATGGGTGTCGCGGCTGGCGGATGGATCGTGCTCAGCCGGTGCGAGTCGGAAAACGGCCTGTGCCCTTCGGTGTCTACTCTTTTTCGCTCCGCAGTGGCTGCTTACGGGCCAGGCGCGGTGGGGGTGCTGCTGAGCGGTATGGGTAAAGACGGGGCCAAGGAACTGAAGCTGATGAAAGAGCGAGGCGCTATCACCATTGTGCAGGATCGGGAGAGTTCCGTCGTTCACGGTATGGCGGGTGAAGCCATCCAGCTGGACGCGGCCAGTTACGTACTGCCGCCGGATAAAATCGCGGCGGCGCTGGCTGCCCTGGTGAAACCGTCTTAAAGGAGGAATCGAACATGTCGAAATCAGATAAAAACACACACAATCATATCGAAATCCTGATCGCTGAGGACAGCGCCACACAGGCCGAGCAGTTGCGGTTTTTGCTCGAAGAGAATGGCTACACCGTCACCGCAGCCACCAACGGCCAGCAGGCGCTGGAACAAGCTCGCCAGCGCAAGCCCACCCTGCTGATCAGCGATGTCATCATGCCGCAGATGGACGGTTACGCACTGTGCGAGGCGCTCAAAGCGGACGAAGCGCTGCGTGATATCCCGATCATTTTGGTCACAGGGCTTTCCAGCCCGCAGGACGTGATCCGCGGTCTGGAATGCGGTGCGGACAACTTCATCCGCAAGCCCTACGAAGGGAAATACCTGCTCCAGCGCATCCGTTACTTGCTCGCCAACCGCGCACTGCGCAGCAGCGAGAAAATGCAGATGGGCCTGGAGATCGAACTGGGTGGCCAGCGGCACTCCATCACTGCCGAGCGGCAGCAGATTCTGGATTTGCTGATTTCGACTTACGAGGAGGCTGTGCGCCTGAACCGCGACCTCGAACACTCCTACCAGTCTCTCAATGGCCTGTATCGCATCGCCGAAGGCCTTAATCAGGCTGCGGATGAGCGCGAAGTTTGCGAGGCGGTTCTGGAGCGGGCGATGGATCTCCCCGGTGTGCAGGCAGGCTGGATTTGGCTGCGAGTGGGCGAGACCGGATTCCGCCTCGCTGCCACCTTCGGCCTGCCGCCCGCCCTGAGGACTCCCGGGGCGCTGGAGGGTGAGTGCAACTGCCTGCGCAAATTACTCGCTGGCGAACTCGGCCAGGTGGCGAATATCCTGGAATGTGAACGGTTTCAGCAAACCGAAGGCGATACGCGCAGACTGCCTAACCACGCCACTGTGCCCTTGTGGGTTGGTAATCAGATATTGGGGCTGATGAATCTGGCCGGTCTGGAGCAGGAGTTGTTTAACGACGAGGACTTAAGAATCCTGTATGGTGTGGGGAACCAGGTTGGCATTGCGCTGGAACGAGCGCAGCTGCGCGAACACCTGGAGAAGTTGGTGGAGGAGAGGACGGCAGCGCTGCGGCAGGCTGAAGAGAAGTATCGCAGCATTTTCGAGAACGCCGTGGCGGGCATCTACCAGACCACACTCGAAGGGCGTTTCCTCATGGCCAACCCCACCCTGGCCCACCTGCTCGGATATGATTCGCCTGAGGAACTGCAGGGAGCCAACATCGATATAGACCACCAGATGTACGTCCAGCCCACCCGCCTCGCTGAGTTATTCCGTTTGATGGAAGAGCAGGGCAGCGTGTCGGTCTTCGAGTCCCAGGTATATCGTAAGGACGGCAGTGTGATCTGGATTTCGGAGAATGTTCGCGGTTTGCGCGACTCCAGCGGCCGGCTGACAGGTTTCGAAGGCACAACGGTGGACATCACGGAACGCAAGCTGGCCGAGGAAGAGCGATCCCGATTGATCGCTATCCTGGAAGCGACACCTGATTTTGTGGCCACGGCCGATACACATGGACACGGGCTTTACCTCAACCGCTGTAGCCGCAGTTTGTTAGGGATTGATGAGGATAAGGCCATCGCCGGTATCCCCCTAATCGAAAGTTTTCCGGAGTGGGCGCGGGCAGTGGTTTTGAACGAGGGATTACCGGCGGCCACCCGCGACGGCCTTTGGAACGGCGAAACTGCTTTGCTCAGCCGCGATGGGCGAGAGATTCCCGTTTCACAGGTGATCCTGGCACACAAAGCGCCCGATGGTGCCGTAGAATTCTTTTCCACCATTATGCGCGACATCACGGAGCACAAGCAGGCGGAAGAACAGATTCAACGCCAACTCATGAGGCTGGTGGCTCTGCGCACGATTGATGCGGCCATCATAGGCAGCCTTGACTTACGTATTACGTTAGGCGTCCTGCTCGAGCAGGTCACGGCCCAGCTTAGCGTAGATGCCGCAGCCGTTCTGGTGTTCAATCCTCATTTGCAAAGGCTCGAATACGCCGCCGGGCGCGGCTTTCACTCGTTGGCCATCGAGCGCAGCCACCTGCGCCTGGGTGAAGGCTTCGCCGGGCGCAGCGCGCTCGAACGGCGCACCGTGCAGGTTCCCGATCTGGTGGAAAGCGGGCCTGAATTCATCCGTGCGCGTCTGCTGGTTGACGAACGATTCATCGCCTACTACGCCGTTCCGCTGATTGCTAAGGGTGAGGTGAAGGGCGTCCTGGAAGCCTTCCACCGCGCCCCGTTGGACGCCTCTGAGGAATGGCTTAACTTCCTGGAGACACTGGCCGGCCAGGCGGCTATCGCTTTAGACAATGCCCAGTTATACAACACCCTGCAGAACTCGAACCTGGAACTGCATCTGGCCTACAATACCACCATTGAGGGCTGGTCGCGGGCGCTGGATTTGCGCGATAAGGAGACCGAAGGCCACTCCCTGCGGGTGACCGACCTGACGGTGCGTCTGGCGCGGGAGATGGGAATAAGCGATACAAAGATCGTTCATATGCGCCGCGGGGCGCTCTTGCACGACATGGGCAAGATGGGCATCCCTGATCATATTCTGTTCAAACCCGACTCGCTCACCGATGAGGAGTGGGAGATCATGCGCCAGCACCCGCAGTACGCCTATGAAATGCTCTCGCCCATTGAATACCTGCGCCCGGCGCTCGATATCCCCTACTGTCATCACGAGAAATGGGACGGGACGGGCTACCCGCGCCGCTTGAAAGGGGAGGAGATCCCGCTGGCTGCCCGGATATTCGCCGTGGCGGATGTGTGGGATGCGCTGCACTCAGACCGTCCTTATCGCAAGGCCTGGCCGAAGGAGAAGGCTCTCCAGTACATCCGCGAGCAGGCGGGTAGGCATTTCGACCCGCAGGTGGTGGAGGCGTTTTTCCAGATGAACGAAGAGAACAATCCCACGTAAAGAAGTGGATAATTTATACGTTTTGATGCCCATGTATATTTGATGGGAGATAAGAAAAGGAGGGAGCCAACGCTCCCTCCCTGAAAACATTCGAAAATAAATCATTTCAAGACCTTAGTGTGTCGAATAAATATTGTACACACTCATACACTCATTTCATTATCTCCTTGGGTAGCTTGACCGCACATGACTGGCGTTACGGTCTCGCGGTCAAACGAATTAAGGGTTGATATGGCAGCCAGAGTCAACGCCGAAGCACCGGTTCAACATACCGCCATATCAATCCGAGTTGCACGAAGTGGACAGTGGTCAACTAAGCCGTCTTAGCAAACACACCTGGCTGTTTGGAATTTAAAACACACCACTACACTAAAACCAGGTTCCATCAGGTATTTATACATGAATTGTATCATCTCAAAAAAAAGGGGTTGTTGGGTGTTTTTAGGCGGGCGTTCGCCCGCCTAAAAACACCCAGCCCCTAATATTGAAAAGATACGATGAATTGTACAATTAAAAAACCAATCAAAGCAAGCCAGAAACGCGGCAAAAAGCAGTCTGGGTGGGTCTAATTTGAGAAAATGCGAATTGAAATCTGGGTACCAGATTGGAATCCAGCATCCAGTGAAAAAATAGAGGGTGAAAAATATAGCAAGAACCATCCTCTCCATTTGGAACCCGGTTACCTGTATACAGGAAATTTGGGTATTTATTTACCTTTCAAGCTGTGCTCATGCAGGAGTCTCCAACCGGTAGGCTTTTCTTGCCAAACCAGCAGCAAGCTCTTCCATCATCTCAACTGCATCTTCTTCGGTGATGATGCCGCGCACAAGCTGCCCGGAAAGCCAGTTTGCACTCGCCCGGCGCCATACATCATGACGAACCGGGATGGAGGGGAATGCGCGGGTATCATCATTGAAACCCACCGTATTGTACATTCCAGCGGTCTCAATTATCTGATCAAAATAACGCCGCATTCCGTTCAGGCTGTCGTGGAACCACCACGGGGGTCCAATTAATACAGTCGGATAATGCCCAGCCAACCCGAGTCACGAAGCGTCTGGTGAGCATCCAAACGTTCCCAAGTGGTGGAGCACAAGGTATAGGACAGCATGCAAGTATCCTTTTGCAAGTTGACAATGTAGGGAATTATAAAATTAAAATTGAACCGTTGGTGGAAAATCTAATGGGTTCAGAAGCGCTATATCAAATTCTGGTAGATGGTGTAACGTTTACATTTCTCCCGTTAATGGTCAGGTAATCTTAAATTAAATTAAAAATGATATTTGAGTTCCCCCAATCGAGGTATTTGATCTTTTATTGCACTTCTAAATACAGCGAATCGACAATTCCGACGATCACGGAGTTGACACAGGCATCCGGGTTTTCAAGCACCTGACGATTTCCCCCACCTTCCCGATTAACAATCACTGTATCACCAATACCAGCATGTGTACTATCTAAAGCAATGAAATATCCTTCAGCGTTTTCATTTGGGAGAGCCAATGGCTGAACAATCAGCAACCTGCGCTGCTTAAAATCTGGGTGACTAATGGTGGTAACGACTGTTCCGACAACTTTAGCTAATATCATATTTTCTCTTTATGTGTATTTTACCCATCCAGGTTTCATGGTGAAATCAATTTCGCCATCTGGTCGCACTTCATATTCATCTACAATACCTACCAGAGTGAGATCTACCGGTACAAATGTGATCTCAGGCATCGCTAATGCTGCTTCTCTGGCACGCGCTGTTACACAGATATCACCAGGTCCAGCCTGCACCACGTCCACAGCAACCACAAGACCACCCTCCGGCTGAAAGTTTTTATCGAGTGGCTGAACAATCAAGAGTTTTAAACCTTCCAATCCTTCATACTTAACCGTACAGACGGCGGTGCCCATGACTTTAAAGAATTTCATCTGATCACTTAACTCCCGTGCTATGTAGAACACGTTCGATGATTCGATCCAGCAGACCAGTATCAATCTGGTCACCCAACTTCTGCTTTATAGCAGTCCGGATTCGATCTGACAAATCGAATTGGTCGGAGGGTTGAATTCGGTGTGATGGAGATCCTGTCGAATAACTATGATTTGTTCTTTGTGAAGCGACAGATGATAAATATGGCCGAACGGGTACGCTTGGATGATTGCTTCCTTGTTTATATAAGATTAATCCCAGTTCTTTGGCCTTTTCGTAAGCAAGTACGGTCAAGTAAATATCATCATTAACTTCCAGTTCGTGAACACCTTTATTAACAAGATCCTCGATATCTTTCTCAGTATAAAATTCTTTGGGCATGAATCTCCATCTTTCCTGGTATCACAAAGTGAGCGTTCAATAATTCGTTACTTATAGCTAGCCAGTGATAAATCTTGCTCAATTTAAATTATTTCTTGTCAGCAGAACGACCGCTAAATGAACCTTTACTGCTTTGGGGGAGAATTAATTCCAAATCTTGGTGTGGTCTTGGGATGACATGTACAGAAGCTAATTCTCCAACACGTTTTGCTGCGGCAGCACCGGCGTCGGTTGCTGCTTTGACAGCGCCAACATCACCACGCACCATGACGGTCACATAGCCACCACCAATATATTCAGAACCTATTAGAACAACATTGGCGGCTTTTACCATCGCATCAGCAGCTTCAATTGCGCCGATTAAACCTTTTGTTTCAACCATTCCTAATGCTATCTGAGCTGTATCAAGAGACATTTTTAATCCTTTCAAATTCCTAAAAAAATATTATCGATTTAAGATTACTTTTTATTCCTGGCGGTAGGTGATTGCCCCACCTACTTCCAGATGGTCAATAATAGCCATGATCACTGCATCCACCGGTGTGTCCTTGGTGATGGTTGTCTGCCGGGCACTTGATCCTGCAGCCGTCAGTACCAGGTCTCCAATACCGGCATCCAATGTGTCAATGGCAACGTAGGGTTTTCCAGAGGCAGCACCGGTTTCATCCGTCTGGCGTACAATCAGTAATTTTCTGCCATGCAGTTTTTCGTCCTTAATCGTTGCTACGGTTGTTCCAATCACTCTGGCAATCAACATAATATCTCCTCCGTTCTAATACCCTTTGCTGGCTGTTGGGGTCTCTTTTTTTGATTCAGTCACATTTCCAGACTGAACTATTTTTACTCCAGCCGATGCACCCAGACGGGTGGCACCTGCCTTGACCATATTCTCAGCGTCTTCTCGGGTACGCACACCACCCGCTGCTTTCACGCCCATTTCAGGTCCAACCGTACGCCGCATTAATTCAACATCCCGTACAGTCGCTCCACTACTGGCAAATCCCGTGGATGTTTTTACAAAATCTGCTCCGGCTTCCTTTGATAGCAGACTGGCTATCACTTTCTCTTCGTCTGATAACAAAGCTACCTCGATAATAACCTTCACGATGGCACCATGTCGGTGAGCTGTTTCTACAATCCCGCGGATATCTCGAGCTACTAATTCATTATCTCCAGCTTTGAGAGCACCGATATTGATGACCATATCGATTTCGGTGGCACCGTCTTTGATCACCTGTTCTGTTTCAAATACTTTCACCTCCGGGGGGGTGGCGCCTAATGGAAAACCCACCACTGAACAGACTTTAACTTCAGTACCTTTTAATAGATCAGCACATAATTTTATCCAAGCCGGATTTACACATACAGAGGCAAATCCATATTTTCGCGCTTCAAAACAGAGTTGAGCAATTTGATCTGGAGTAGCATCTGGTTTCAACAATGTGTGGTCAATTTTCTTCGCCAGGTTCAGATCGTCCGGTATTACACCCACTGTTGATGCAATGCGTTCTGCCCCAGCAGAAATGACATGGCCAGCATTATCGAAACATGTTTTGACTCGAACCCCGTCAGCAATTTCTGAAACACAATAAGATCCATCCGGGTTATTCTCAATGACATCCTGTTCTGCCATTGCTAAAAGCACTTCCCGTGTAATTATTTCTACAATTGATTCGACCAATTTTTTATCTGGAACCATTTCACCTTCTTTTTAAGTACTGGTTTTCAACCAGATTTATTTTATCAACTCGTTTGGCATGACGACCACCACCAAAATCTGTTGCCAGCCAGACTTGTACAATTTGCTTCGCCAGGTTGATGCCAATCAGACCGGCTCCCAGTGTCAAAACATTGGCGTTATTGTGCTCGCGGCTGTTAACAGCGGTTGAATAATCATAGCATAGAGCGGCCCGTACGCCAGGGACTTTGTTTGCAACCATACAAGAACCGATTCCGGCACCATCGATCACGATCCCTCGACAGACTAAACCATCGCTGACTTGTTGGGCAACAGCATGGGCAAAGTCAGGATAATCACAGGCCTCCTTGGAAAATGTGCCACAATCAATGACCTCATGCCCGGCGGCGATAATATCTTTTTTGAGGGCCTCTTTCATATCATATCCACCATGATCTGATCCAATGGCTATGGCCTTCTTTCCCGATCCGGTACAAGGGGTTTTATAGATTTCTGATTCTGGTGATCCCATTGTTCGAGAAACGATATTTTTTACAATTTCGTGCAATTCAGAATCGGATAAATGATTCAAAGAAATCTCCCTCTTGATTTATAACAGAAAAAGATTGATAATAATAACTGGTAATGACCACATGACAACTTGATTATAGTATCATTGAGAAAGATATGTCAAGATTTATTAATCATAATAATGCCATACCGAAATATTTTCAACTGGCCAGCATATTGAAAAGTCAGATTGACGAAGGAGAATGGAAACCTCGTCAATTAATTCCCTCTGAAAGGCAATTAGAGCTGCAATACAAGGTAAGTCGGCCAACTGTTCGTCAGGCGATTGAATACCTGGAAAAGCAGGGTTATTTATATCGGGAACATGGGCGGGGAACTTTTGTGTCTCCACAAAAATTGCAGAAAAAGATGTTGGAATTAACCAGTTTTTCGGAAGATTTGTTGCGTAAGGGGATCCAGCCAAATCAGATCATCCGCTCAATTTGTCATGTCGTACCACCTGAAAAAATCCTCAAACGTCTTGAACTACCACCCGAGAGCAGGATATTGCGGATAGAGCGCATTCGATTGGGTAATGACGTTTCGATTGGGCTTCAGACTTCATATGTGGTGTTAGGGGATGACCAACAAATCGATGAGGATGACCTTACGCATTATGGATCGCTTTATCGTGTTTTGGAAGAAAAATTGAATATTATTCCTACGGAAGCCGATGAAACACTGGAAGTTACCCTGGCTACACCAGAAGAAGCGACTTTATTACAGGTCAAAGCGGGTGCGCCGCTGTTATTGAACAAGCGACTTACTTATGATCAAAATCGCAAACCGGTTGAGTTTGTAAAAATTCTTTATCGCGGTGATCGGTACCAGTATGTCATACGATTAACCAGGTAAAATGGTAGAAAACATCATTAATACACCAGTCTGAAATTTTTTGTATGTGATTGTTTTTATCAATAGAGTTTGAATTTCATAATTAGCTTCGTTATAATGAAAAAATGAATGGAGTTTCCTATCCCTCCAATCGAAGAAATCTTTCTACTAATGAATTTTCTGAAAGAGTCAATCAAGCATTGGACAAATTAGAGAAATGCTGTATTTGCCCATTAGATTGTGGGGTTAATCGACTTGAAAATAAAAAAGGTGTATGCCTCACCGGTCGGCATGCTCAGATCAGCAGTTTTGGACCTCACCATGGAGAAGAAAAGCCATTAAGTGGATGGTGCGGTTCCGGTACAATATTCTTCAGCCGCTGTAATTTACATTGTGTTTTTTGTCAGAATGCCGATATCAGTCAGGAAGGATTTGGTAAGGAGGTCACAGCTGATGAATTGTCAGAAATTATGTTGGATCTACAAAGAATGGGTTGCCATAACATCAATTTGGTTTCACCCAGCCATGTAGTCCCGCAGATTTTGGAAGCTATTTTCCTTGCATCACAAAAAGAGCTGAGTTTACCCATTGTTTATAATTGTGGAGGTTACGATTCAATCGAAACCCTTAAATTATTGGATGGGGTTGTTGATATCTACATGCCGGATATGAAATACGCCGATGAGAAGATCGCAAAAAAATATTCCCGAGTACCCAATTATCCAACAATCAATCAGGCTGCTGTGCTGGAAATGTACCGTCAAGTTGGCGATCTTGTTATGGATGAAAATGGCATTGCTGTGAAAGGATTGTTAGTCCGTCATTTAATTATGCCTAATGGAATTGCAGGGACTGAGAAGGTCATTCATTTTTTAGCAGAAAAGGTTTCGAGGAACGTCTATTTAAATCTGATGGATCAATTTTGGCCAGCTTACCAGGCAGCCAGGTATCCGGAAATCAACAGAAGTATCAATCAATCTGAGATGAAGAAAGCAATTGATGTTTCCAGACAATTGGGTATTCAGCGATTTTCAACCTCTCTATAAGAATGTACAGAGTGGAACATTAAAATGGAAAATTTTAATGTTGAACATAAGAAATTTCTTGATGAAATACTTCTCAACATTCCTTTCCAACCATTCGGAAAACCCAGAATGAAGGAAGGGATTCAGATCGATTTACTCCAATCGGAAGACTATCTTAAATATCAATTCGTTTTTGAGGAAGCAATCCAGTATTCTTTGATCTTACAAAGTTGTGGAATTTAAGTGTCAAAGGGGATTTTGACATTTATAAAACCAGTGGAATCGAAAGAAAAAACACACAAACTTGGAAAAAAATTTATTTGAAAAAGGATATGAGAAAAGGAAATTTCCATCCAGTCTCCCATTTTTCACTAATATCAATAAGAATTGCACTGACTAATCTCAAACATGAGTTCTCATTCGGAAAAACACCAACCACTTTTGTCTCCTTTTTATAAGTTTTCGCAAACTTTTCTAACCTGACCCACCGATTTTGTTAAGGTTCTCAATTTTACAGAAAATATCTTACACTACTAGAACAATTAAATCTTCCAAAAATGATATACTGACTATTATCAAATTTCATTTGAAAGATACAGAAGGAAACTATGTTGTATCAAACCATCGCTCGGATACATCTTGATAACATTCGGTTTAATATTGAAGGAATTCGAAAAGCAATCGGCCCTGAAAGAAAAATCTTAATTGCTGTCAAAGCTAATGGATATGGGCATGGCGCTGTGGCTGTTTCCCGTATGGCTGAAAAGATAGGGGTGGATTGGCTTGGTGTAGCAACCGTACCGGAGGGAATCCAATTGAGAGAAGCTGGAATTCGGTTGCCCATTCTTAAATTCAGCCCGGCTTTTCCCGAGGAAATGGAAGCAGCGGTAAAGAACAAACTGACATTGACTGTGTGTGAAAAACAAAATATTGTTTTTTTGGAAAATATAAGCACGTCTCTGGGAATGAATGTAGATGTGCATTTAAAGATTGATACGGGTATGGGGCGCATTGGTGTATCAGTTGAAGAAGCAGAAGACCTGGCATATTTTATCGAAAGTAAATGTCCCCATCTGAATCTTGATGGTATTTTTACCCATTTACCGGTTAGTGATGATGGGGATCCAATCTATACCCAGGATCAAATTCTACGATTTAAAGAAATCGTTGACCGGGTTAACCATCAAATTGGCAGAAAAGTGAATTTAGTTCATTCTTCGAATTCAGGAGCAGTACTTGGTCATCCTTCCGCCTGGCTGGATATGGTAAGGCCAGGGATCATGATCTATGGATTTTATCCGGGCGAGAATACTCCACAGAGTATTCCATTGAAACCTGGACTTAGCTTTATAACACGGGTTTCCTTCCTTAAAAAAGTAACTGCTGGTACCAGTATAGGTTATGGGCGAACCTGGATCACTCCCGAAGACACCTGGATTGCTACCATTCCAGTTGGATATGCAGATGGTTTCAATCGTCTTTTCTCCAATATGGGGCGTGTATTGATTAATGGAAAATCATATCCCATTGTAGGACGTGTTTGTATGGACCAGAGCATGGTAAATCTGGGTCCAGACACGAACGTTAAAGTTGGCGATGAAGTTGTGATGATTGGGAAAAGTGGACCAGAAGAAATCACTTGTGATGAATGGGCAAGGAAATTAGGAACAATTACATACGAGGTTACCTGCCAGATCAACTCCAGAGTAGAACGTGTTTATGAACCATTTGAATGACGACAATGATCAATCCTGGATCAATAGATTAATTACAATTTAAAATTTAACAGCCTTCGCACCTCATCTGAAGCGAAAGCTGTATAAAAACCAGTTAAAACTTGTATTGCTTATTGAACCTCAAATTCCAGGGTTTTTTCCAATGTTCCGTCCATGAAGATCTCTACTTTGTAAGAACCTGGTGGCCATAATTGATCATTCTGCAAATTGAACGTGAATTCATTTTCACTCTCAGTGGTGAGTTCGAATTCACTGATTAATATATTTGGATCAACACCTTCGACATCCACAGCAGTCCAAACTGCCTTAAGCGTGGTATCTTCCGGCGCATTGGCTACTTTTACGACACAATAAAAGGTCTGATCGCCTGAAAAAAACGGTGAAATTTCCAGAGCCATCTTCATTTGGAGTTAGATATGCATCAGTGATTTTTGCGGTACTTACGCTGGCTTCGCAAGCTAGCATGGTTAACATTAAAACGAAAGCGATTATCAGGATTTGAAATTTAATCTTTTTCACATTCACTTATTTTTGATAAATTATATCTACTTAGTCCGTTAAGTTACAAGAGAAAAACCTTACAATATTCAAAAGATTTAAAACCCAATAGAATAAATTTGACAATTTATATCCGAATTGCTACAATCTCAATCACGAAATAAAAGAACTCACAAATGGTTTTCAGGAGTTATCCAATTGTGGAAAGATTCTCATGGATATGGATGATCATGGATTTAGCAAGAAATTTGAATGGGTAGAAGATAAATTTGGTGTTTCATGGCAATTAAATTTGCCTTATGATAATCAAAAATTCAATGAATCTGGTAAGGATTCAAGTTAGAACGATCAAATTTAATCAAAAATATTCGTTTACAGAACAGGAAAGGAAAAAAATATGAGCAGCGTTCGTGTTTTGGTTGGTACCCGGAAAGGTGCATTTATTTTCACCTCTGATTATAAAAGAGAAAAATGGGATATTAAAGGGCCACTCTTTGCTGGTTTGGAGATCTATCATATAAAAGGTTCAGGTGTCGATCCGCAACGAATTTATGCCTCACAGGTAAGCGATTGGTTTGGACAGGTAAATCATCGATCCAGTGATGGTGGTTTATCCTGGAAGACGATTGGCAATAAATTTGATTATGAAGGTGAAGTTGGAACCCATCAGGATTTTAGTGGTAACCAGATCCCCTGGAAATTCAGAAGAATTTGGGCTTTTGAACCGTCACCCACAGAGAAAGATACAGTTTTTGCAGGGGCTGAAGATGCAGCCTTATTCAAATCTACAGATGGGGGCATGACCTGGCAGGAATTACCGGGATTACGAGAAATTCACTCAAATATGTGGATGCCCGGTGCAGGAGGAATGGGGTTGCACACGATATTGATCAACCCTAAAAACCCTGAACAGATTTTTGTAGCCATCTCCGCTGCAGGTGTTTTTCGCACTAATGATGGCGGACAAACCTGGAGTGGCATAAACCACGGATTAAAATCCGAATATGAATTACCAAACCCTGAGGCTGAAGTTGGCCATTGTGTCCATAGTATTACCATGCACCCTTCCAATCCGAATGTATTGTTCATGCAAAAGCATTGGGATGTAATGCGCAGTGATAATGCCGGAGATGATTGGTATGAAGTGAGTGATAATTTGCCGAGTGATTTTGGTTTTCCGATTGCCGTGCATGCTCATGAACCTGAAACGATCTATGTAATTCCCATAAAAAGTGACTTGGAACACTATCCTCTGGAGGGAAAACTCAGGGTTTACCGAAGTAGAACTGGTGGTTATGGCTGGGAAGAATTAAACAAAGGTTTACCTCAAAAAGATTGTTATGTGAATATTTTGCGGAGTGCATTAGCGGTTGACACGCTTGAATCTTGTGGTGTTTATTTTGGCACAACAGGTGGTCAGTTATACGTGTCTCCCGATTCTGGTGAGACCTGGCAGACAGTTGCCCAAAATTTACCAGCTGTGTTATCTGTTGAGGTACAAGTTTTGCCATGATACGAGTCATATTACCGACATATTTACAAAGGCTTGCCAATTTGGGTCGGGAGGTTCATCTGGAATTGGATGACGATGTCACATTCTTAGAATTAATGGATGTTATAGAAGAAAAATATCCGATGTTGAAAGGTACTATCCGGGATCATGTTAGCAAAGAACGCAGAGCTTATTTGCGATTCTTCGCCTGTGGTCAGGACTTGTCACATCTGGCGCCAGAAACATTATTACCTCGTGAGGTTTTGATAGGTAAGGAACCGCTTCGCATCGTGGGCGCTATGTCGGGCGGGTAACGACAGATAATCAATATTCGCATAGGTAAAAAATTCATCCTTTGACACCCAAGGTGGAAGGATGAATTTTTTGTTATGTTATAATGGGCCAAAGCAATCATTGATGATATGGGGATTTATTGATTGAGTCTTGTTTAAGCATTGAAGTAACATTTCGTTATAAATAGGATTTATCAATGACCCTCAATCAAACAGGAAATCATTTAATTTATTAATTTCCTTTTATGTTGATATGACCTTTAGGGAAAACAATTAATTTTTTTTCATAATTAAGATTTGTTTGATTGAATTGCTTGAGATAAGAGGAGAAAAAATGGAATTGAAAAATTCTTTACAAACAGATCAGTTTTCAGAGATCATCATTGTATCAAATCGTGGGCCGGTTACCATCACCAAAGATGAACAGGGTGCAACCACCTATAAACGTGGAAGTGGGGGATTGGTGACCGCTCTGACAGGTCTGGCACATTATAAAAAATTAACCTGGGTTGCTTGCGCCATGAGTCCAGAAGACTCAGAATGGAAACACGGCCAGATTTGCCTGGAGGATAATGATTGTGATCTGACTGTTCGCTTTATCAATCCTGATCCTGAAGCATACGATGGATTTTACAATCAAATTTCAAATCCATTATTATGGTTTCTACAGCATTCCATGTGGGATGTTCCTCGATCTCCTGTTATTGATTACAAAACCTGGAAGGCGTGGGACACTGGTTATCAGGTGGTGAATCGACAATTTGCTAAAGAAATCGCTGAGCTGGTAAGGCAGAAGAAAAAACCCGTTCTCATCATGTTGCAGGATTATCACTTATATTTGACGGCAAGATATCTTAAGAAATATTTGCGAGGTCAGGCTGTCACTATTTTATTATTTGTGCATATTCCCTGGCCAGGTCCTGAATATTGGGGAATTTTACCCAGCAGAATGCGATATGAAATTCTGGACGGTTTGGCTGCTGTAGATCTGATGGGATTTCAGACGAGTGAGGATGGTTTAAACTTCATTCGAACTTGCGAAAATTTCTTGCCAAAATCCGTTGTAAGATATCGTAATCGCAGGGTGCGGTACCGTAGTCATGACACATTCATCCGAGATTTTCCCATATCCATCGATGTTGGTGCATTAGAAGCAATGGCTGAATCGGCTGAAGTGGCCTTGTATCAAGAAGAAATCGCCAGGCAGGTTAACAGCCAAAAAATGATTTTACGAGTAGATCGACTTGAACCCAGTAAGAATATTCTGAGGGGATTCCAAGCGTATGAATCTTTGTTGGAAATGCATCCTGAATATCGCGGAAATGTTATATTCATGGCTTACTTGATTCCTTCCAGGGTTGGGGTTGAAGAATATCAAACCTATCTGGATGAGATTATGGTGTTTGTTGGGAGAATCAATGCTCATTATGGCAGTAGTGATTGGGAACCGGTCAGGTTGCTGGTTGGAGAAAATTATCCAAGGGCTGTAGCCGCAATGAAGATGTATAATGTTTTGTTGGTAAATTCCATTGCGGATGGAATGAACCTTGTAGCAAAAGAAGGACCCATTGTGAATCAAAAAGATGGTGTGTTAATTTTATCAGAACGAGCTGGAGCACGTCAGCAATTAGGAAATGGTGCTTTGGTCATTTCGCCTGTTGATATTTTTGACACCCAAAAAGCATTACATCAAGCTCTCAGTATGGATATTGATAAAAGACAAGAAAAAGTGGCATTTCTTAGAAGAATTGTTCGGGAAGAAGATATCAACTACTGGCTCAAATCCCAGATTGATGTGTTGAATTCCATTAAAGAAAAAGGAAAACAAGAATAAAGAGAAAAAGAATATCTTTAGGATTACAAAAACATAGAATTTCATTTCGAAAATAGTAGTAGAAGGTAGCATGAAAGACAGCCCATCCTTACAACAATTAATGAAAATTTACCAAAAAGAAAGAGCCTTCCTGTTTCTTGATTATGATGGGACTTTGGCGCGGTTTGCCCCTAATCCAGATGTGGTCTTACCGGATTCCGAATTAATCGACATTCTTCATGAAATTAATAAACTAGAAAGTATTAGATTGGCTATTATTAGTGGTAGAAGGTTAGATCATATCCGATCATTAGTGCCTATCAATGGGATCTGGCTGTCTGGTAGTTATGGATTGGAAATGATAGATCCCAGTGGAAATGAATTGCATTTGTTGGAATTCGATCATTTGAGACTGGGATTGGAAATCATTAAACCTACCTGGCAGGCGTTAATTGATAGGAGAGATGGCTTTTATCTTGAAGATAAAGGTTGGTCACTGGCGATTCACGCTAATGGGTCGGATAAGCATGAAGTAAATCTAGTCTTAGAGAATGCCAGACGAATTGATGTCCCAGACGGATTTCACATGAAATATACTCATAACTTTATAGAACTTTGCCCCCCAAAAGCCGATAAAGGGGTATCTGTTGATTATATTTTGAATTCAGAAAGTTTTGAGGGGGCATTACCGATTTTCATTGGAGATGATCCCCGTGATGAGGATGCGTTTGCTGCAGTCCAATCGATTGGAGGTGTAGGAATTATCGTGGTTGAAAAAGATCGCGATACAAAAGCGACTTACACTTTGAAAAGACCAGAACAGGTCAGGGACTGGCTAAAGGAAATTAAGTAAGTAAAAACAAGTATTTAAATTATGTTGCAACAAGATATGAATTTATTGGCAAAAACAATATCCAATCCCAGGTATTGTTTCAATCATAGGTTCAGATTCTTCTCGAAAACCCATTTTTTTCTCAATCGATGGACCAACTGTCGCAGCATTTCTTTGTTTCCATTTCCTGGCTCCCAAATGCAATTGATCAGGATTTGACTGGTAACAACCTGCCCGGCATAACGCATAATGCAATGGACAAATTTACACTCCGATTCTGATAGTTGAATCGTTTCCTGATTAGGAATTATCAAAGATTTCAGTTCAAGATCGAGGTAAACCATGCCTACTTGAAAATGATCTTCTTCAAAATGATGGCAGGAACGGCGCAGAACAGCATCTACCCTTGCCATTAATTGTCTGGGACTGAAGGGTTTCGAAATATAATCATCTGCCCCAACATAGAGTCCACGAACAATGTCTTCTTCATTATCTCGAACGGTTAAGAAGATGATTGGTGTATCCCAATCTTTCCGGATGGTTTCACAAACACTAAAACCATCCAGAACATGATAATCCTTCTCTTCCTATTCCACTATCTGCTCTTCGTTACGTTCTTTGAATAGTTGATTGATGGTTAGAGCACCGATACTACCTATTAAAATTCCTACCAAAACACCTGTTACACCGACATTCTCTATAGGTGGTCCTGCCTGTTTCACTTCTACTTCTGGATACAAGGTCAATGCAGAAATGTTTGCCTGGATAGGGGGGGTTGACATCACTACTCCATGAATACCGTGGCAATCGAAACAAGTGGGTTTATTTGTTAGAGAGTTAGGATCATAGTCTTCTAATAAGGTGATCGTCGTGCCATGGAAGACCATGTAGGTGTCCAATACATTGGTTTCAAGTTCATACTTTTGCATGATATCGGAATTTGTATGGCAATTTGCACATAAATCCACAGACATCTTGCGAAATTTTGCTAATGTTGGATCACTTATCTGATGAATACTATGGCAATCAACACAATCAGGCATATCTTTACTATCGCCTGAGAGAAGACCTTGCCCATGAACACTGACCTTGAACTCCTCAAGAGCATCCTGATGACAGTCAGCGCATAAAGGTGTTTCTAAATTTCCTTTGATAAAAAGGATATCGTGAATGCTATCTGATACCTGTGAAAATTATTCTTTGTGACATTTTTGGCAGGTGTCGTGATAACTGACCATATACTCACGTTTATTTTTGGTAGTGATTTCATTATGAGGGGCTGGAAAGGTTTCATATCCAATGTGGCAATCAACACATTGCATATCTTTATGCACGGATTGTCGAAACACATTGTAATCAACTGATAAATCGAGGATATCTCCGCTTGGTAAGGTCATTTCCCAATCGGGTTGGCCATGGCAGCTCAGGCAATCTGCAACACCAGGTGTTGCTTTCTGAGGTGACACAGGTAATGCTTCAGCCAGAACAGGAATTGGAGAAACTACAAGAATTGCACCATTGATGAATGCAGCCAGAATTAATAGAAACGAATCAATAAATAGTCGTTGTGTCTTCAAATATATTCCTTATTTGATTGTTGCTCAGAACAGGGTGATGCCCCCTATGATTGTTCGACGGTTCTCGCAACAGAAATATTTTATATAGTAGATTTGCGAATAGCCATTAATGTGATAAACAGTAAGTATATGCCCAGGAAGAAAATAATCCAGGCTAATGCTTTGTGATCTGTCACAAATAAGATTACCGAGAGTACTGTTGCTGCTACAAACGTACATGGACAGGATATCTTGAGGGGTTTAACATTAATTTTCATTAACCCTACATAAATCAGATACCCTACAACTACTAAACCTACAACGAAATAAAACATCTTACACCTCGATTCAAGTAAAATTAATCCTACTTGTAAAAAAGTATTTATTTTCTTGTCTATATTCTATGGTGTGGATGTAACAGAATTCGTTATAAGTGTGTGACAATTGTGTGACAATGTGAAATTTTGTACAAATTGTTAATCTTTGTCACCAATTGATTTCAATTCATATCCCAATCCAGGAACATTTTCAATGCTGATCTGATTTGGAAATTGTGTATCTATTTTAACTCTAAGCCGATGAATGAGTTGCCTGACCATGTCCATATCACCCGCATTGGGTCCCCAAACATGGTCGATGATGATTTCTGGTGTCACAATTTGACCGACATTGATCATAAGACAATCCATCAAACGTAATTCTAAACCAGATAATTGGATGGCTGCATATTCTCCGATCTTTAGCTCATGTCGATTAATAAATAAAGAAATATTGCCCCATTCTCTAACAGTAGTTGGACTTTTCTTTTTTGATCTGCGCAACACAGCCTTCACACGGGCTATCAATTGGCGAGGGCTGAAAGGTTTTGTGATGTAATCATCTGCTCCTAAATGAAATCCACCTAAAATGTCTTCTTCGTCACTGCGAACAGTCAATAAAATTATAGGGATATCAGATTGTTCTCGAATTCGTTTACAGATTTTGAATCCATCTTCTTTGGGTAAATTGACATCCAGGATGATCAAATCAGGGTTAGCATCCTGCCATCGTCGGTAAGCTGAGTCACCATCTTCTGCCAGTATTACCTCAAACCCTTCACGTTTAAAGGTAAAAGCTAAGAAGTCTGCCAAGGTACGATCATCATCAACAATTAATACCTTCATGTTTCACCTGTAATAGGGATTGTAAACCAGAATTCTGAGCCGCCACCTGTGCGATCTCGGACACCCATTTGTCCACCATGGGCTCTGATGATTGTCTGGGACACAGATAATCCCAATCCTGTACCTTTTTGCATCCTGCCTTTTTCATAAGAGTTAGGCAAAAAGCCTGTAAAAATTTTATTTCGATATGCTTCTGGAACCCCATTTCCCCTATCGTTTATGCTAACTTCAATAAAATTTTCAATCAATTTTGCCTGGATTGTTATGATTTCGTCACTCGGACCATATTTACTTGCGTTGGAAATCAGATTTAACAATACCTGGTTAATTCTTCGTCCATCCACCATCACCAAAGGTAACGAAGAGGGTATTGATATGGATAAACTTTGTCCGTATTTAACCAGCAAAGGATTAATTGTTTCACGTGCAATTTGGATGATGTTGTATAAATCAGAAGGATGTGGATTGACATGAAATCGACCCGTTTCGATACTGGAGCCTTCTAAAAGATTATCGGTTAGATTTTCAAGGTTTAGAATGCTTAGATGAATAGAACTAAGAAGTTCGTACATTTCTGAAGGTTCTAATACCTCAGACTCTTCCATTAGAATCTCGATCGATGCAGTCAATGCAGTGAGAGGGGTGCGAAATTCATGGGTAATATTCCCAAGAAATGAACCCAATAGATGACTGAATACCTCTTCTTCATTGACATCACGCAAAACCAATACAGTTTGAGATTTTCCAGATCCGATAATCGGTTGCTCTGCATGCGTTATTGAAAGAATGCGATCATCATCTTCTTTTAACATAAATTTGCATCTTATTTTTTCACCTGGAGGAGGTAAGAGATCTAAAAATGAACTGGATTGATCAGATGGTATTAAGATTGAATTAATTGGCTTTTGTAAAACTTCGTTTTCTGTTAATCCAATGATGCGTTCAGCTCCTGGACTAAAATAATCTATTTTATCTTTATCAAGAATGATGATACCTTCAACAATCGATTCGAGTAATAGATCACTCCACTGTTTTTCTTTTTGCAATGATGAAAGAGTGCTCTCTATTCTAGATCGGGAATTTTCCAATACCTGAGAAAGTTCAACTACTTCGCGTAATTTTGTTTTTATCTGGATCGGTTCAGAGAGATCCAGATGCTCATATTGATTGGTTGCTTTAACCAATTGAGATAATGGCCGTTGAATTATTTGGGCTAGAAATGCTCCAACTAACACAGAAACCAGTACCACGAAGAGGATCACAATAGTCAAGAATAATTCCTGTTGGCGTTGATCTTGTTGGATGCTAGTAATGTCTAAAGCAACTTCAACTTCCAATCCTTTACTATTTAATGGGAAATTTGAAATGTAATAAATATGACCACCCATGCTGTAGGATTTCTGAAATTCAACATCTGCGAATCGGGAGGGTAGCGCATGCAAATTTGTTCGATCTGAATAATTACTGCCAAAACTGGTTGCAATCATCTCACCATTTTGCATGATTGAATGGTAAAGGTCGCAGGTATTACACATTTCCATTAATAATTGATCATCAAGCTGGATTCCCAGGATGACAGTGGGGGATTCTGGATTTTTATCCAAAATTTTACGCCCTCGAAGCAACCAGACCTGTATGCCATCATTATTAAGAGAGGTCGTATAAATTGGATTTGTTTCAAGATTACAGTTATTAATAGGAATATTGTCTCCAGAAACTGCAACTATTTTTCCTGAAATATCACAAACGATAATGGTGTTAATTTTTGGAATACCATTGTGAATTGAAGATATGTGTTCCTGTAAAACCGCTGGATTATCCAATTCATCTTTGACTTCAAATGCCAGATGGGATGAAGTTAATACCACCAAATCTGCAAGTTGGTTCTCTTGTGCCTGGTAAAATGAACTAATCATAGATAAACTTTGTTGACGTTTTGCTGTCTCCAGATATCTATAATTTGTCCATAATGCAGTTAGACCAACTACTGTAACACTGAGAATTGTAAGTACTGCAAAACTGGCAATGATTTGTGTTCTTAATGAATATGTTTTAAATAATCTTTGGTAGATACTTATAAACCAATTACTGATACCCAAATTAAACTCCTGGGTTTTGAATTTTCATTAGAAAACCAATAGAACAAAAACAGGACAAATGATTGATTAATTTTACATTAAAAATCTTTAATAAAGTTGATAGATAAACATCAAAACCTTAGTAGAAGAAATAATCAATTACTCAAGATTGGTTAAGGATTATGAGGTTTGACAAGATGAACTTTTAAATCAATTCTGTGGTAATATTAGTTGTTTCAGTTGATTAATTTGATTTCAACGGGCCAGGTTTATACCTGGCTTTATTTTGTAAAAAAACCGCTCTTGATAATTTAATGGTGTAACCGTGTATCGGAGCTAGAGAGCGGACGCAAAAAAATAAATGCGTAAATAGCGATGCCATTGAAGGATTTTATCGTGAGTTTTAAAACTTTTTCGTTTCACCCGCAAATTAATGCGGGGATTTCGGCGGCTGGTTATAACACGCCAACCCCCATTCAATCACAAACCATACCAGCGATTCTTAGTGGTAAGGATATCTTTGGACTGGCACAGACCGGTACTGGAAAGACCGCTGCATTTGTTTTACCCATCCTGGATCAATTAATGAAAGGCTCAAGAGGGAAGATACGGGCTTTGATTCTCTCACCAACTCGAGAACTTGCTGAGCAAACTCATCAAGCGATCAAGCAACTTGGCAGACAGACTGGCTTACGTAGCATGACTATTTACGGAGGTGTAAACACATCATCCCAGATCAGAGCTTTACGTGCCGGTGTGGAGATTGTAGTCGCTTGCCCCGGTCGATTGTTGGACCTCAAACAACAACGTGCTATTAACATGAATAATATCGAATTTCTGGTTATGGATGAAGCTGACCAAATGTTTGATATGGGTTTTTTACCATCCATACGCAAGATCATTTCTTATATTCCAACAGAACGTCAAACATTATTGTTTTCAGCAACCATGCCAGTCGAAATTCGTAAGTTGGCAACAGAAATGCTAAACAATCCTGTGACTTTTGAGATCAGCATCACAAAACCGATTGAAACAATCAGTCATGCTATATATTCGATAGATCAATCCCAAAAGCTGGATATGTTATTACACCTTTTGACAGATAGTGATAACGGCAAGGTTCTTGTTTTCACGCGTACAAAACACCGTGCAAAAAAACTCGCCATCCAATTATCACAGGCAGGATATAAATCCACGTCATTACAGGGCAACCTATCCCAGGCAAAACGGGATGAAGCCATGAACGCATTTAGAAAAGGTCACGTTAAGATTTTGGTAGCAACCGATATAGCTGCAAGAGGAATTGATGTTTCTCAAGTATCCCATGTGATCAACTTTGATATACCCGATACGGTAGATGCGTATACTCACCGCACGGGTCGTACTGGTCGCATGGAAAATCTAGGTACAGCGCTAACATTGGTAACCAGAGAAGATTTACAGATGGTTCGATCTATTGAAAGAGTTCTCGGAGTGCGACTTGAACGTCGTGATACTAATATATTCAATCTGTCCCGGAATTCAGAAAGTCAAAAAACTTTCAATCGAGAAGATCGACCAGTAGCTCGGAAAAATCACAATCGCCAAAAGGCGTATGCTGGTGGTTATTAAATAGATTAAAGAAAATGGTCAAGGTGGAAAACTTCCATCTTGACCAAAAAAAATTAAAATGTAAGAAAATCACACTGAAGTATATGTGAATGTTGCATACCCACCCGTTATGGCTAACCCCTGGTTATTATATAGCTGGAAGACAAAGGTGTGGTCACCATACCATTCCGAACCAAATGCCCAGAAATCAAATTCAACTTTTTCACCTGGGGAGACTGATTGATTGATGCTGGTTTCTAGTTGAACAGTAACCTCACCGGTGTAACTGACCAATTTCACATTTGTGCCTGGTTCCCAGGTAACAGTACCAGTATTACGAAATCCGAGCGCAATACCAAACCTTTCATTTCCCACATATTCATGCTTATTCTCCGGATAAGAGACTACATATAAGAGCGTTGCTGAATAGGCTGGCTGTTGAGTGGCAGTTTCGGAGGGAACAATAGTTTTGGTGGGCGTTTCAGTTGCCGGAATAGAGGTAACTGTTGCTGGAACCTGGGTTTCGGTTGGAAAGGGTGTGTTGGTTGGATTAAGCTGTGCATCCTGTGTATTTTGGACATTAATTGTTTCAACCACTGCTGCAACAATGGTGGATTGATCCTGCGTCGGGACCGGTATCGGGGCTTGCGTACATCCAACTAAAAGACTGAAGGATAATACAACGAATAAAAAGAAATTGCTGTGAATCGCGTAGGAAGATTTCATGATTCTCACCGCCATTAAATTTGTAAGACCGAATGATACCATAATTCCTAAAACAGGAAGGTCAGACTAGATTTATAACTAAAAAAATCCAATTGAAAAAAATTTGGTTGGGTGAAAATATAAAAACCAGATCACTGTAAATGTGATCTGGAAACAATCCCAATTTATCATTTTCTTAAAATGAAATCTTGAGATTATTGAATAAATTATATTTGGTGCAGTTTCGATTGAAACTGAAAATTCTCTCTATCTCTATTGGCCATATCCGTATCCAAATATGTATTTTTCCATACTTTGGATTTGGAGATCTTTATCATCAATGCTGATTCTTACAACATCCCCGATACTGATCAGTCCAACCAATTTTTCATTTTCAATAACTGGCAGGTGACGGATTTTGGAGCTTGACATTAATGCCATGCATTCATCGATTGTCTCACCGGGGGAAATAACAAATACATCTTTTGTCATTAATTCACTTACTGGAACATCTAAACTCAAATTCCTGGTCTTAGCGACCTTGCGAGCGAAATCTCGTTCGGAAAAGATCCCAGCAATCTTCTCGGCTTCCATGACAAGAACTGCTCCAATCCCCTTTTCTGCCATTAAATCTAAAACATCGATGATTGGTGTGTCTTTTTTGACAGTATAGACGTCATTTCCTTTGATTTGTAGAATGGTAGATACAAAATTCATTTTTCCCTCCGTTGATTGGGTAGACAGTGTGATATCCAGGATTGGATAAACAACAATAAGGGGTAAAAATTCTCGATGAGGATGAATGAATGTGTAAAAACATAAATACACTCAACCTCTGGCTTCGTACAAGAATTATTATTAAGGTTCAGAAATTAACACTAATACCTGTAAATTATTTAATTCCCAGAATTGACTTGGATTTGCGCAAAAAAATAATATAACTCTAAGTTGAATTTTGGTAATTGATAAGAGAAAAAAAGAAATCAAACTATCAGAATGTTAACTAGAATGCTAAATTTACAATTATTTTAAAGTATAAGATGCCGAAAAGCAAATTAAATGAAGTAACAAAAGTAAAAAAATGCATTCCATTTTGTCTGTGAATTTTCCGAAATGGTTCCATCAAACTTTATTTACTCATAATATTCAAACAAAAAATGATTAAGTGTTTGTGAGAAAAATTATTATAATCAATGGTAATTATTCACTTAATTGAAGGAATTAATATGGATGGAATGATTGGTAAATCTTTAGGGAAGTATCAGATCATAGAACCGCTGGGGGAAGGCGGTATGGCAACTGTCTACAAAGCTTTCGATCCCTCACTGGAACGCTATGTAGCGATTAAGATCATTCGGGCTGTAAATCAAATTGATTCGGATTTTTTAATTCGTTTCCAGCGGGAAGCAAGAGCACTGGCTAAGCTGGATCACCCTTACATTTTAAAAGTTCTTGATTATGGGGAAGAGAATGGCATTCCTTATCTGGTGATGCCGTTTGTCTCTCATGGGACATTAAAACAATATACTCGAACACGTTTATCCTATGAAAAGGCGATTGAAATCATCATACCCATCGCCGAAGCTCTGAGTTATGCTCATAAAAGAAAGATTATTCACCGGGATATTAAGCCAGCGAATATACTGTTTGGCGAATCAGGTGAACCGATTCTTTCAGATTTTGGAATTGCGAAGATGCTGGATGCGGGTGAACAGACCCAATTAACTGGAACGGGCTTTGGCATTGGGACACCAGCTTATATGGCACCGGAACAATGGAATGGGGCGGCAGATGATCGTACCGATATTTATGCATTGGGGATCGTTCTTTATGAGTTAATCACAGGAAGGTGTCCTTTCCAGGCTGATACACCAGCAGCTATCCTGATTAAACAAGTTCAGGATCCATTACCCCGCCCCAGAATATTTATCTCGGATCTCCCAGAAAGCGTGGAAGCACTTTTATTTAAAGCCTTGGCTAAGGATCCAATATTACGTTTTCAGAGCATGCAGGAATTTATTCAGGGAATGCATGCTGTGTTGCATGGTAAAACGATCAGCTACGCACTTCCAACCCAGGTACATGTTGATCCTAATGCAACGAAAATTTCAGGGAAACCGACTGTGGTCAGTCAACCGATTCAACCTGTCGCAGACGGACAAACAAAGAAGCGCAAATGGTTACCTTTGGTAATTGGTGGTGGTGCATTATTGGTGGTAGCTTGTATTGTAATTGTTCTGGTAGTTGGGATATCAAAATTTAACTTATTTAATCGGAGTGAACCAACGAGTGTTGTGCAGATCAAAACAGAAATCCCAATGCAACAGCCAGTTCAGAGTGAACCAACACAGTCTGGGTTATCGGCAAACACATCTATTGCTCAAACTATGACAACTGATGTAATTTTACCAACGAATACACCTCAATCGATTACCGTTATTGAAGAGCTTCCCATTGATATTCCAGTCTTCACACCAAACAATGGAGATGTCACCAAAACTACTGCTGAAGGTACTTTGATGATCTCCTACACAACCAGTGAAGACGGAGCGTTGGTAGCAACTTTCTTTACTGAAGAAATGAAAAAATTAAATTGGAATTTGATCAGTACATCAGAAATGTCTGCTCAGAATATGGTTATGTATGCGTATGAAAAAGATACACGGACGGCTGTTGTCTATGTAATGCTGGATCAAAATAATCGAACTTATATTCAGGTTATGATTGCTGAAGACGGGGGATAATCTAGATTTACTTGTATACACACTATCAACTTGTCCATAACGAAAATATGTAGAATTTTCAAACCATCATTTTTTGCTTGAAAAATTTTTAAAATTTGGCAACCTGAGAAATAAAATTTATTAACAAATATATATTGTTAACAAGTGAAGATACGTAAAAAACCAGTTAAGACATAGTGATTTTAACGGATAGACCTGCGAAAACACTTTGACCACGATATGGAAATATATAATTATTTCATCAACAAAACCATTGAAGAGGATAAAAATGAATTCTCGAGAGCGAGTATTAGCTGCAATACAACATAAAAAACCAGATCGCGTTCCGATTGATATTGGATCGTCCATGATGACAGGCATCCACCGGGATGCTTATCATGGGTTGCGCTCACTTCTAGGTTTACCACAAGATGTATCCAATCATTTCTTTGAACCTTCCATGCAGATCGTTTATGCTGCAGAGGATTTCTTAGATTTTCTCGAAATTGATACACGGCCGGCTTTGCCAGCCAGGCCAAAAGGTTATCCTTTAGATATTCATGAGGATCATGATTCAAAATATTATTACGATGAATGGGGATATGGTTTGAAAATGCCAAAAAGAGCTCCCATTTATTATAGTCTTTTCTACCATCCTTTAAGAAACGCTGAGAAACTATCGGATCTGAAAACCCATTCTTTTCCTGATCCAAATGATAAAACCCGGTTGATGTTTATCAATGATCAAGTTGAACTGGCCAAACAAAAAGAGAAAGCAATTGTGTTGAATAATGTGTGTGCTGGAACGTTGGAAGTTGCCAGCTGGCTGAGGGGATTGGATCAATTTTTGATGGATCTTGCTTTGCAACCTGAAATGGCAGAATATTTATTGGATAAAGTGGTGGATTTCAAGCTAGCTTATTGGAAAATGGTATTAGAAAAGTTTGGGGATCAAATTGATGTTTTGGTTGAATCAGATGATATTGGTACGCAGGCAAGCTTGCTGATCTCACCGCGAATGTACCGAAAATTCATTAAACCACGCCATAAAAAAATCATTGATTTCATTAAGACTAAATCTTCTGCAAAAGTCTTCTTTCATTCCTGCGGGGCAATTCGACCTATTATTCCGGATTTGATTGAAATTGGTGTGGATATTCTCAACCCGATACAATATAATCTTTCCGGGATGGAGGCTAAATCTCTTAAAAAGGATTTTGGTAAAGATGTTGTATTTTGGGGAGGTGGAGTTGATACTCAAACAATATTAAGTCGTGGAACACCTGCAGAGGTGCGTGAAAATGTTCGGCAACAAATAGAAGCTTTAGCTGAAAATGGGGGCTTTATTTTTGCTACCGTTCATAATATCCAGGCTGAGGTACCACCTGAGAATCTGGTGGCTATGTGGCAGGCTGTGATGGAATTTGGTAATTACTAAGATTGAAATAGAAAATGAGTTGAATAGAAATCCTAAAATGGGAATTTAGAAAAATTGAAAGAAATTAGTACTTGACTTTTGTCTTTGTTTTTTCTATAATGAAAGTGCTTACATAAAAGAATTTACAATAAGTAATCATTATGTCAAAACTAATTCCAACCATTTACGATGTCGCAAAAGAAGCAGGTGTCAGTATTGCCACCGTTTCCAGGGTTTTAAATTTTCCCCATCGTGTTAATCCAACGACCAGAACAGCTGTCATCAATGCCATTGAAAATTTGGGGTATATACCCAAAGCTGAATCCCGAGCCAGAGCATTAATGGGAACACGTCGAATTGGCATTTTGATTCCATTCTTCACGGAACCATCATTTGTGCAGCGGTTACGTGGAATTGCATCCGTTTTAAATAAAAAAGATTATGAAATGGTTATTTACCCGGTTGATTCAAAGTCAAGAAGCTTGAGTTATCTGGAGACATTACCAATGCGCGGGATGCTGGATGGATTAATTATCGTTTCGCAGGTATTTGAGCCTAATATCTCAAAAAGATTATTGGATTATAAACTTGAGACGGTTGTTTTAGAATTTTATGATCCGAATTTTACAACACTGCTAATTAATGATGAATGGGGTGGCGAATTAGCAACCAAATACCTTCTGGAAAAAGGGCATCAACGGATTGCCTTTGTTGGTGGTCAAAAACAACCTGAATTTGGTGTTGACCCAATCAGTAAACGTTTGGCTGGATACCGAAAAGTTATCCATCAAGCTGGATTAACTTTTCCAATTGAGTATATTCATGAATATGCATTCTCACCAGAACAGGTCTTGAAAAAATTAATTCCATTTGGATTACCATTATCAATTTTTGCAGCCACCGATCTTCAAGCTATAGCCTTAATTAAGGAAGCAAGGATTATGGGATTGCGTATCCCTCAGGATATTGCTATTATTGGATTTGATAATATAGATATGGCTGAATATTTTGGTCTTTCAACGGTTCATCAACCTTTAGATGAATCAGGCAGAATTGCTGCCAGTTTATTAATCTCCCGTTTAACGAGTCCTAAACAATCAAATCAACATATTGAATTACCATTGAAGATCATTCAGAGGGAGACAGCTTAAAATGGTTTTTTATAGGAGGTGATAGGGAAAGAATCAGTCTACGTTGTCTACTAAATACTTTTCAGTTAAAAAAAACAAAATCGGAGGAAGATATGAAATCGTTTTGGAAGTTAATTGCAGTACTCGTACTGGCAACATTGGTATTAACAGCTTGTGGTACACCAGCTGCCCCTGAAGCACCAGCTGCTCCTGAAGAACCAGCTGCTCCAGTTGTGGTTTATAAAGCAGGTCAGGAATTAACAGATGCATTTGCTGGAAAATATAAAGGTACTGTTGTTACCATGCAGGGACCTTTCACGGACGCGGATGCTGTAAAATTTGATAACTCAATTAAAGCCTTTGAAGATGCCACCGGTATTGATATTCAATATACCGGCTCAAAAGAATTTGAAGCCAACATTTCCATTATTGTTGAAGGTGGAAATCCCCCAGATATCGTTGACTTCCCGCAACCAGGTTTGTTGAAAACTCTTGTAGCTAAAGGATACGGAGTTGATCTTACGGGTGTAATTAATCAAGTTTGGCTGAAAGAAAACTTCAATCAATCCTGGCTGGATATGTCCATGATGGCAGGTCCGAATGGCGAAATCATGGCTGGAGTTTGGGGCCGTGTAAACGGAAAATCCCTGGTTTGGTATCCTAAAAAAGAATTTGATGCTGCTGGATACAAAGTTCCTACCACCTGGGAAGAAATGATTGCGCTGTCTGATCAAATTGTAGAAGATGGCGATGCTCCCTGGTGTGTTGGAGTTGAGTCGGGTGCTGCAACAGGTTGGGCAATGACTGACTGGGTTGAAGAATTAATGCTTCGAACCACGTCCTTAGAAAATTACGACAAATGGGTTGCTAATGAATTGAAATTTGATTCTCCTGAAGTCCGCCGTGCTGTCGAAGAGGTTTCCAATATCTGGTTTAAAGAAGGTTATGTTTATGGTGGTCGAGGCGCTATTGCTACCACATTCTTTGGCGATGCACCTAAACCAATGTTTGATACTCCAGTAAGATGTTGGATGCACAAACAAGGTAATTTCATTACCTCCTTCTTCCCTGAAGGAAAAGTTGCTGGTGTGGATTATGACTTCTTCTACTTCCCAGGACTGGAAGCCGAATATGGTAAACCAGTGCTTGTTGCAGGTGATATTTATGCAATGTTCAATGATCGCCCAGAAACACGTGCTGTCATCCAATACTTCTCAATGGGAGATTCTGTAAAAGGATGGGTTGAAGCTGGTGGTGCAATATCACCACATAAAGACTCCAGTCTCGATTGGTATACCAACCTCATCGATCGTGGTGTTGCAGAGATTATTTTGAACGCATCATCTGTCCGTTTTGATGGTTCTGATCTGATGCCTGGTGAGGTTGGTGCTGGTTCATTCTGGAAATCCATGACAGACTACATCACAGAAGCGATTGACATGGATACAGCATTAAAACAAATCGATGCATCCTGGCCCAAATAATTAATAAATTCACTATAATTAAATAGAACGACGTTTTCACGGAATGAAGGAGTAGAAAAACTGAATAGAATCAGAATCCTGCTCCTTCATTCCATATTAGAAATTGGAGGGAAAAAGTTATGCAAAACAATCCTTTCAAAGGCATAGTCCGCTTGTTTACCTCAGCGATAGGTAGAATCTTGGTCTCAATCATTGTCCCTTTACTCACATTTCTGGTTTTGTGGCAGGGCTTTATCTTTCTAAGAGATACAAAGGTAAACCAATTTCTGGTAGTCATTGTCGCAATTGTGTGGGGAGTTGGTGGGGTAATGTTACTCTACTATGTAACCAACTGGTTGATTGAAAAATTACCCAAAGAATGGCGAAATCGCTTACAACCTTTTATCTTTGTCGGACCTGCTCTGGCAATTTTAGGGTGGTTTTTAGCGATTCCAACATTTAGAACCCTGATTTTGAGTTTTCAAGATCAGACCAGTCGTGTATTTGTTGGGATCGATAATTACATTTTTGCATTGACTGATCGAATCATGCTGGAGGCATTCAGAAATAATCTTTTGTGGATGATTTTTGGGACATTCTTTAGTGTAAGTTTAGGATTAATAATAGCCGTGATGGCTGATCGCAGCCGCTTTGAAAATTTATATAAAATCATTATTTTTATGCCGATGGCTATATCCTTTGTGGGTGCAGGTGTGATCTGGAAGTTTATTTATACCTATAGAGGGGAAGGTGCTGGTATTGCTGAAATTGGATTACTCAACGCAATAGTGATTGTATTAGGAGGTACATCTCAGCCGTGGTTACAGCAACCACCCTGGAATAACTTCTTCCTGATTGTCATCATGGTCTGGTTGCAAACCGGATACACGATGGTGATTTTATCATCTGCGATCAAGGGAATACCCGCTGAATTATTGGAAGCCGCCCGAGTGGATGGCTCTAATGAACTCCATATCTTCTTTAATATCATTATTCCAACGATTAAAGGTACACTGATCACAGTATCCACAACGATTCTTATCTTCAGCTTAAAACTGTTTGATATTGTACGAGTGATGACGGGGGGTAACTATGGCACTAATGTTATTGCCAATGAGTTCTATCTGCAGCGTTTTACCTATGGTAATGCAGGTCGTGCTTCGGCGATCGCTATCATCCTGTTAGTTGCGGTTGTTCCGGTGATGATTTATAACCTGCGCCAATTCAGAGAAAGGAAGGCATTCTGATGAGTAAAAAACAAAAAAGCTTTAAGAACCAGAAAAAAGTATCCAGCCTTTTTGTCAATGGCGTCTTGATATTCATCTGCCTGATCTGGATAATTCCTACCTTGGGAGTTTTAGTAACATCATTTCGCTATAGCGAAAATATCTTCCAATCTGGATGGTGGGCAGCCTTCCCACATAGAGGTTATGTAGAGACTCGTGAAATTAATATTGACCCGTCGACTGATGTAAATGGTCCAATTACCATTGATGGCGTTACCCATTCTTTTGATGAATGGAGAAATGGTATCACGATGCCTGATGGTGATCGATATACCTGGTATGGTAATAAACGTACTTTATTGGTAAAGGTAGAGGAACGGAAATGGCTAGGCTTTGAGACCAATCTAACTTTGGATAATTACAAGGACACCTTAACTGGAAAAGAAATTTCCTTCACGGATGGCATGGGGAATACGATTGTTCGTAAAGGAAATGATCTGGGTGGTGCTTTCTTAAATTCGATTGCAGTATCAATTCCTGCAACAATCATTCCCATCATGATCGCTGCATTTGCAGCCTATGGTTTTGCCTGGTTAAATTTCCCTGGTAGAAAATTATTTTTTACAATAGTTGTAGCATTACTGGTTGTTCCATTGCAAATTGCTCTTGTGCCAATTTTGCAGGATTATACTAAATTGAACCTGAATGGTACATTCCTGGCAATCTGGATGGCACATACCGGATTTGGTTTACCATTGGCGATTTATTTGATGTTCAACTACATCAGTACAATTCCTCGAGAATTATTGGAATCAGCTTTCATTGATGGTGCCTCACCCTTTACTATTTTCACGAAACTGATCCTTCCGTTATCCGTGCCTGCTTTGGCTTCATTTGCCATCTTCCAGTTCCTGTGGGTCTGGAATGACTACCTGGTTGCTCTGGTATTCCTGGGTGATAAGACCAGGGTTGTGACCAGTGCATTGGCAGCCATCGTTGGAGAAAAAGGTCAGGACTGGCACTTATTAACCTCCGGAGCGTTTATTAGTATGATATTACCACTCATCGTTTTCCTGGCATTACAACGATATTTTGTCCGTGGTATGATGGCTGGTTCAGTAAAAGGATAATTATTTGTTATGACATGTAACAATCTATGGTACAAACAGGCGGTCATTTACGAATTAAATGTCAGAGGGTTTTATGATGCAAATTCCGATGGTGTGGGAGATCTGGCAGGTGTAGCCGCAAAATTAGACTACTTGCAGAATCTGGGAGTGGATCTTATCTGGTTATTACCGATCATGAAATCTCCTTTGCGTGATGGTGGATATGATGTCAGTGATATGCAGGACATCAACCCTAATTATGGAACGATGGATGATTTCACAACTTTGGTGAATGAAACACATCGCCTAGGAATGAAAATTATGGTTGAATTAATTCCCAACCATACTTCCGATCAACATCCATGGTTTCAAGCTTCTCATGATCCATCTCATCCGGAATTTGAGAAATATAAAGATTATTATTTATGGAGTGACACAGATCAAAAATTTAAAGATGCCCGCATTATATTTATCGATTATGAAAAATCTAATTGGACTTATGATCCAATACGTGGTGAATATTACTGGCATCGATTCTTTTATCACCAACCGGACCTGAACTATGATAATCCAGAAGTTCAAAAAGTAATGATGCGAACCGTCCAATACTGGATTGATTTGGGTGTAGATGCAATTAGGGTTGATGCTCCTCCGTATTTATTTGAGCGTGAAGACAGTTCTTCTGAAAATTTACCAGAATCGCATGCATACTATAAACGTCTGCGTGCTTTTGTAGAAGCATATTCACCTGAAATCATGTTACTGGCTGAGGCTAACCAATGGCCTGAAGAAACGCGAAATTATTTTGGTGACGGCGACGAATTCCACATGAATTTCCATTTTCCATTGATGCCGCGTTTATTTATGGCACTCGCTAAATCTGATCGCACATCGATTGACAATATTCTAGCCCGTACTCCAGATCTGCCTGAATGCTGTCAATGGGGTATTTTCTTGCGAAACCATGATGAATTGACATTAGAAATGGTTACAGAGGAAGAACGGCAATTTATGTGGGAGCATTATGCGCCGGACCCCAAAATGCGTTTGAATTTAGGAATTCGCCGCAGACTGGCACCGCTTTTAGATAATGATCAGCGTAAGATTCGGCTCATGCATTCAATTCTTCTATCATTTTTAGGCTCACCAGTTTTGTATTACGGTGATGAAATTGGTATGGGAGATAATGTGGAATTGCGCGATCGAGATGGTGTTCGGACACCGATGCAATGGGATGATTCCATCAATGCTGGATTTTCAGATGTAGAACCTCAAAAATTAAGAATCCCTGTAATTGAAGATGAAGTTTATGGATTTCAAAACGTGAATGTTAAAGCTTCTCAGGAAGATCCGACTACACTTTTAAGCTGGCTGAAAATTATGATCATGATCCGAAAACAGCATTCTGTTTTTGGTGAAGGAACATTAAATTTATGTTCCCCGAAGAATAAGTCGATTCTTGCATATTTACGTGAGAATGAACAGGAAAAAATCCTGGTGATCGCCAATTTTTCTTCAGAAAGCCAACAGGCTGCCTTGAAAGAAATGGGTATTAAGGATGAAGAGCTTCAGGATGTTCTAAATCTGTATCAACCAGTCACTCTTGAAGATTGCATATTAACCCTGGAAGGTTATGGCTTCCGTTGGTTAAAAGTGGGATCGGCTTAATAAATGACAGACTTTTCGTTTCCATCGAATTTCCTTTGGGGTGTTTCTACATCTGCAAATCAGTTAGAAGGTGACTAGAATGAAGATGGAAATTGTGGTAGCATCTAGGATCGAGATGCAAATCGATCCCAGCACATCCTTGAAAGAAATCCAAAGAAAAGATTTCATTGGTAATAATAATTAATTGAGAACAACGGGTTAATTGATTAATGGACATTCAATATCAAGCACGGTTTACGTATGAGCGTCTATTACCGAGGTTGCAAAATCGTTTTAAAGAATATGCAAATTCTCATCCTGAGAACTGGAACCAATTTGTACATAGGTTAGATTTTTACTTTCCAACATTGTTCAGGAAATTATTTCCGCTTTATGGGGAAATTTATGACGCTATATATTACATTGAAGAACTATTTTATGCATTGACAGAGAGTTGGATCAATCGTCCTGAAGATTTGAAAAAGCTTGATAAAAAACGAGAAGCTAATCCCCAGTGGTTTCAATCAGAAAAAATGTTGGGTGCAGTCTGCTATGTGGATCTATTTTCAGGTGATCTAAAAGGTCTTTATCAAAAAATACCATACCTGTGTGAATTAGGTGTAACTTATCTGCACTTAATGCCATTATTTAAGACGCCTGAAGGTGAGAATGATGGGGGTTATGCCATCAGCAGTTATCGTGAGGTGAATTCCGATATTGGCACAATGGATGAATTGGTAGATCTTGGAAGGGAATTACGAAAAAATGGTATCAGTTTGGTACTGGATTTTGTTTTTAATCACACATCAAATGAACATGAATGGGCATTAAAAGCACAGTCTGGGAATCCGATTTATGAAAATTATTATTGGATTTACCCGGACCGTCGCATGCCTGATGCATATGAAACCCATTTACGGGAGATCTTCCCTGATGAACATCCTGGTGCCTTTACTTTTTTTGAATCAATAGATAAATGGGTTTGGACAACATTCCACTCTTACCAATGGGATCTGAATTACCAGAATCCTGCTGTTTTTGTAGAAATGGCAAAGGAAATGTTGTTCCTGGCAAATGCAGGCGTTGAAATCTTAAGGCTCGATGCAGTGGCTTTTATCTGGAAGCGAATGGGAACGAATTGCGAGAACCTTCCGGAAGCACACCTATTGATTCAGGTGTTTAATTTAATTGCCCGAATCGCTGCCCCTTCACTCTTATTTAAGTCAGAAGCAATTGTTCATCCAGACGATGTGATCAAATACATATCACCGGAAAAATGTCAGATTTCTTACAATCCTCTTTTGATGGCTTTGTTATGGGAGAGCCTGGCTACCCGTGAAGTACGCTTGCTTAACCATTCGATGCAAAAACGTCTTGCATTACCCGATCAATGTGCCTGGGTAAATTATGTGCGCTGTCATGATGATATCGGTTGGACATTCTCGGATGATGATGCAGCTGAATTATGGATGAATGGCTTTGATCACCGTAAATTTTTGAATGAGTTTTATCGTGGAAGATTTCCAGGAAGTTTTGCACGCGGTCTCCCATTTCAGGAGAACCCAAAAACGGGAGATAGTCGAATTTCTGGGACCTGTGCATCATTGGCAGGATTAGAGAAAGCTATTTTGGTAGAAACGGAAAAAGAAGTTGAACTTGCTATTAAGCGAATTGCATTGATTCATGGAATTATCCTCACGATTGGTGGAATTCCTTTAATTTATTTAGGTGATGAGATTGGCTCATTGAATGATTATGATTATCTCAATGACAAAGCAAAAGCGCATGACAGTCGTTGGGTCCATCGTCCAAAGTATGATGAACTGAAATCCAATAAACGGATCAACAAGAATTCGATCGAAAGTAAACTTTATAAAAATTTATTGAAGTTGATTCAAATTAGAAAAACAAATCCGGTTTTCAGAAATTTAAATACAGAAATTCTTGTCACTGACAACCCTCATATATTTGGTTATACCCGGAAGAATAAATCTGATTATGTTATCGTGTTGGCGAATTTCACTGAGACACCTCAAGAAATTTTTCCGGAATTAATTCTTTCGAAAAAAATCAAACATTTAGTGGACCTTGAATCAAAACAGATCGTAAATCAGAAAAACTTAATCTTAGCGCCTTATGATCTAAAATTCATTCGAGTTCAATGAAATACCAATCAATTTACAGATTCATCGAGCTCATAGGAAAAAATAATTGTGTTCTCATATTACCTGGCGATTAATGTAATTACCTTCTTTGTCTGGGGATTTGACAAACTTCGCGCCAAATTACAAGAGTGGCGAATTCCAGAAAACACCTTGTATGTATTGATTATTCTTGGAGGGGGAGTAGGTGCTTTGTTAGGGATGACAGTTTTCAGACATAAGACCAGAAAACTAAAATTCAAAGTTATTTCTGTGGTGAGTGTACTGGTTTACATAGTTATTTTCTTCTATTTTTTAAGATGATATTTGAGAAATCGAACTTTTTCAATTTTTTCGTTTTTACCAACGAACAATGGTATCCGAATATCTTTTTTTAGCGAACAATTTTGCCAGAATTATACCAGCTACAAAACCGCCGATATGAGCCCAGAATGCTACACCACCCACATCTGGGATACCCATTGATATAACACCACTGAATAATTGAAGAACAAACCAGAACCCTAAAACAATAGCAGCAGGGATCATCGTCATTCGCAAGAAGAATCCAAGCGGAATAATGGTCAGCACTTTTGAGTTAGGATAGAGAACAAGATATGCTCCCAGCACAGCAGCAATTGCACCACTTGCTCCTATGGTTGGGATTTGAGAGGCAGGGTTTGAGATAATATGGGCCAGGGAGGCAACCAATCCACCCGCTAAATAAAATAACAAGAATCTTCCGTGCCCCATACTATCTTCCACATTATCGCCAAAAATCCACAAATAAAGCATATTTCCACCCAGATGAGCCACTCCTGCATGCATGAACATGCTGGTGAAGATATCGGAAATATTGTCTAAGCTCATTCCACCGGTGAATGAAGCCGGGATCAGGGCAAATTGGTAAACAAGGGCATCCTGATTTGAACCTGCCAACCATTGGAGAATGAAAACAAATATATTGGCTGCAATCAGTACATAATTTACGAAAGGAACACGCCTGGTGGGGATCTGGTCACGAATAGGGATCATAAAGAACTCCTAGTGATATGTTTCAAGTATTCCACAGAATAAAGTTTGAATTTAATGCCATTATCCTAATTTTATATAATTTTTTGTGAAGGGTTAATTAACAGGTTCTCAAGTCGTTGTCTTCATATATTGGTTATCGACAAAAAACAAGGTAAATTTTGATTTTGTCAGCAGATAATGTTTTTGATTTCTCCAAAGTTCTAGCGCTGACATGAGATCATGATTGCCGCAGTCCACCAAATCATCTGTAACTCTACAAAATGCATAGAGTGCTCTGGCAGCTTCTCGTTTTTGTTTGGGTAATAAAGATGATGCCATGAAAAACGTTTTAGAGTGTTCTTTGGTAATCTCCGTGCAACGATTATAAGCTAGTTCAATTTTCTTTTGATTGGCTTTGATGGAATATGTTTCACTCTTGGAGCGATGAATGGCATCGAAAGCCATATCGTTTAAAGTTTTTCCCAGGAATAAATTAATTCACTCATTTCATTATGTTACATGAAATGTAGTCTTGTGTTAAGTGAATGTGTCAAGATTGTATAATATTTTACAAAAAGAAGAGATTTTTGTGATCACTAAAATTAATCAAAGAAACAAAACAAGAAATAAAATTAAGAGTCTGTGCCATCGGTTTCATTTATCTGACAATCTTTGCAAATTCCAAATAAAACCAGATGGTTAGTATAAACTTTGAATTGGTTATTTGTCTCAATCGAATTAAAGAATTTTTCGATATCTTGATGTTCAATGGTCAAAACATTTCCACAACTATGACAAACAAGATGGTGATGATACCCATCAGTTATCTTTTCATAAACGGCTGCACCGGTACCCATATCCGATACAGATACCTTTCTATTTTTTACTAAGCGGTCCAGGGAACGGTAAACTGTGGATTGGTTCACTGCTGGTAAGATTTTTCGAATTTGGTTATAGATTTGGAGTGAATTGAGATGAGCATGTTCTTTTGATAACAACTTAAAAATGATTTGATCAACGGATGAATTTCGCATGAGTCCCTTTACCAATTAAATGCAATAATTCGCAATTGCAATTAATTGTATTATAATATTTCCTTATTACAATAATATTTTAGCATTATTCTAGGAGTTTCCTTTGTCTCATTTGCCTTTCCTTTCTTCGAAATTGATGCATATACCAGATGGCTTTCTATCCGTGCTAGTGTCGGCCATTTTTTGGATGATATCTATTATGGTCCTTATAAAGGCGTTAAGAGAAACGAATCGTTTATTGTCCGAACGTCAGGTACCTTTGATGGGTGTGTTGGCAGCTGCAATTTTTGCGGGACAAATGCTGAATTTCACCGTGATTGGTGGTACATCAGGGCATCTATTAGGTGCAGCGTTGGCAACTATCTTGTTAGGTCCCTGGCCTGCGGTTCTGATAATGACCTCGGTGGTCTCAATTCAGGCATTACTCTTTCAAGATGGTGGAATCCTGGCTTTGGGCGCCAATATTTTCAATATGGCTATGATTGGGGTGTTTGTTTCTCAAGCTATCTATACATATGTTACTTCATTGCTGAAGAAAAAATCATGGGTGTTCTTTGTTTCTGGGTTTGTGGCAGCCTGGGCATCGATATTCATTGCTTCTTTGTCGTGTGCCCTTCAATTATCTCTTTCAGGCACTTCACCAGCCAACGTCGTTGTACCGGCTATGGCTGCTATCCATGCTCTTATTGGAATCGGGGAGGGGTTAATCACAGCCGGGGCGCTTGTTTTTATCTTTGCAGCCCGTAAGGATCTTCTTCACAACGATTTGAGTAAAACTGGTGATCATAAAGGCATTATTATTGGAGGATCCCTGATCGCAATTGTATTGGCTGTCCTATCCCCAATCGCTTCCAGTCATCCTGATGGATTGGAATGGGTAGCAGAACAGAGTGGTTTTCTTGGCATTGCTCAAGATGCTTTTTATGAAATTATTCCTGATTACACAATGCCTGGTATAAATGACCCGGCTTTGGCAACCATTGTGGCTGGGATTATTGGTGTCGTGATTGTATTTGTGGTTGCTTATGGAGTAGCCAGAAATGAAAAACACTCAAAAAGAAATCAAATCTCTCATGGATAATTGATTGAAAGAAATATATTCACATCGCAAAAGTAGTTTGCATGGAATGCATCCGGGGGTGAAGTTAGTTTTCACTCTTGTTTTCATTATTTTTCTAAATCTGACGCCTGCACAAGCCTGGCCAGCTTATATCTTTTTTTATACTTTCCTGCTTGCATTGGTGCTGGTGTCCCGCATTCAATTATCAATTCTTTTCCAACGCACCTTATTGGCTACCCCGTTTATCTTGGCAGCCATCCCTTTAATTTTTTCAGCCAACCCCCCTTATTACTCCATTTCATTGTTGCCTGATGTAGAAATTTACCTCAGCCTGGAAGGTCTTCAGAAATTTGTCAGTATCGCTATCAAATTCTTCATTTCGATTCAGGCAGCAATCCTGTTGACTGCCACAACTCGCTTCCCAGACCTTCTATTTGCCATGGAAAGATTGAAAGTGCCGAAATTGATGGTTGCAATTATTGGTTTAGCCTGGCGCTTCCTTTTTGTGATTCGAGATGTGGTCCTCAGAATGATACGCGCAAGGACCAGCCGCAGTTCATCATTATCCAGCTCGAGTCATAGTGGTGGCAGTCTGTGGTGGCGTGCAAGGGTAACTGGAGTCATGGCAGGTAGTTTATTCTTAAGATCCATCGAGTGCAGCGATAGAATCTATGCGGCCATGCTGTCGAGGGGGTATGTAGGTGTGCCACTACCTTCATTCTCAAAAACGATTTCCATCAACAGAAATGAATTTCTCGGCCTGGGTTTTGGTATCTTTTTGATCGTCATGATTTGGATTTTTGGTCTTTTTACCGGTGGTTAAAATGGTACCGATTATAGTAATTCAAAATCTCTCTTTCACCTATCCGGATGGTAAACCTGCTTTACGCGATATTAATCTTCAGGTCCAGCCAGGAGAAAAGATTGGCATAGTGGGACCCAATGGGGCTGGAAAATCGACCCTCATGTATCACTTGAATGGGGTCTTCACCGGTCAAGGAAAGCTTTTCATCAGTGGATTGGAATTGATTAAAAATAACTTTCCACATATAAGATCCTTAGTTGGACTTGTCTTTCAAAATCCGGACGATCAGCTTTTTTCGCCAACTGTTTTTGAAGATGTTGCCTATGGACCTTACTATCAAGGTCTGGAACAGAGTATCGTTAAAGACCGAGTGCAACAAGCTTTGAAAGCAGTCCAGATGAGTGACTTTATTGATCGCAATCCATACCATCTCAGCACTGGAGAAAAAAAACGTGTTGCAATCGCTACAGTCTTATCTATGCAACCAGAAATTCTGGTCTTTGATGAGCCAACTGCGGGTTTGGATCCACGGGCAAGACGTGAACTAATTGAACTGCTGTTCGAGTTACCTCAAACCATGTTGATTGCCACCCATGATCTGGCTTTAATTAAGCAACTTGCACCTCGTACGGTACTCCTCTCAAAAGGGAGAATTGTTGCAGACGGTCCAACCAATGCAATCTTCGGTAATGAAACTTTATTAAAGGAAAATGGATTAATTTAATATTCCAAGATTATGAGAATTATTTATCCATAACTCTATTTTTGTTTTTTTATCTTTAAACCTTGAGTTTTCCCAGGCGTAATCATAACTTTTTCAATTTTCCCCAATACTCGATCAGGTTCTTATTGGAGTCGAATGATTTTATTTATTATTGGCTTCAGGTAATTGATACTCTTTTGCGCGGCTGTATCAGCATCTGGATGAGCTAAAAATTCTCCGGACACAAATCCCTGATAGCCAGTGACATGTAGTGCTTTAAGGACCGACTCAAAATTCAGATGACCAGCACCAGGATGCCAGCGATTGGAATCAGCTACGTGAAAATGGAAAATACGGTCACCACAAGCACGAATGCTCTCTTCAATAGATGGCTCTTCAATATTCATGTGGAAGGTGTCCAGCAGTAATCCGAAATTATCTTCTCTAACCTCCTTTATCAAGTCCAATCCTTGTTGTACGTAGTTGATCAGGGAAGTCTCATAGCGATTGATCGGTTCGAGTGCCAATCGCACGCCAAGTGTCTTGGCAGCCTGGCTGCAGGATCGCAATGCTTCATACATCCACTCCATTGCCTGTGGATGACTGACACCAGGTTTTAAGATCCCCCTAATAAGCCCGATGATGATAACCGCCTGAAATCTTTCAGCAACCGGAATGTGGCTTCGGATGCGCTCAACAGCCACGGTTCGTACCTCTGGATCGGGATCAGTGAAGGATAACCCTTCTTCTCCCCATGCCTGACCTGTCCCGATGGCAGGTACTATAAGGTTGTTTTTTTGAACTAATTTTTCTAGTTCGTCGATATTTACCTGACTTGGATCACGAATGGCCAATTCCACTCCATCGTATCCAAAAGAGGCTATTTTAGAAAGATTAGTTTCCAATCCACCTGAAAAGGTTGCTGCTTGAAATTGTGTCTGTCGAGTGGAGTACACGATTGAAAGGTTCATAGATAATTCCTTCCGGGCACCAACCATTTTTCTTAAGTTGGCACGCGGCATAACAAGTGAGAGGCTTAGGAAACGTAAGTAATTTTGACTTCAGTTCGATCGGTTTGTAAACGAATGATATTTTCTGGTAATTCTTCCAGCGTGATCTTTTTGGTACTCATGGGGGTCATGTCCATACCAGTTGCCATGCATTCGATCACCCGTGGGAAAGTCCCATGCCCTGAATGTCCCTGCGCACCGATGATTTGAGCTCTGCGAACCTGCAGTACTTCACCCATCACAGGCATCTTTGCTTCCGCACGAGCAGTCACCACGATTTTACTGTTCAAAGTACGGCCTTCCCAGACCACTCTCTCAATTCCAGGGTAGACAATCTCAGGTAATCCAGTCGCTTCCATGAATAAGTCAGCTCCCATACCATAGGTAATCTCCAAAACGCGATCCGCGAAGTCCTCTTTGAGGGGGTTGATATGAAAATCTGCACCCAGTTTCAATGCCATCTTCGCACGGACTTCTTCAGTCTCTGAAATAATGACTTGAGAAGCACCTGCACGTTTTAAGATAGCACAGGCTGCGATGCCAACCGGACCTGCCCCAAGAATGACGACACGATCACCCGGGCGAATCCCACCACCACGTTCGATGACTGCATTGTAAGCTACACAGGTTGGCTCAATCAGACTTCCAGCCACAAACAGGTATTGCCCACTATACCTTGCTTTTAATGGTTCCAGACTCCAAACAGTGCGAGAGGGAACGACCAGGTATTTGGCATAGGCTCCATTGACATTAAAGCCAATTTCATTCAGACGCTCACAATGGTTGGGGTAACCATCAGCGCAGGGTTTACACATGCCACACCAAAGCATTTCTTCTGTCGTAACGGGTTCACCACCTTTGAATGGTTTATTGGTGTACTTATCAAAAGCTTTCTTGCCAGCGGATACTACCACGCCGGAAAGTTCATGTCCTAAGATGCTGGGAAAGCCTGTCAACCCAGGATAGAAAATATAGCCATCCTCGGTCGCTTGAGACATATGAACATCAGAGCCACAAATGCCACAGGCCTTCACCTCAATCAAAACTTCATCATCGCCCGGAGTGGGAATATCATATTCACGAATTTCGAAGCGTGGATTGCACCATACCTGACTACCGAGATAAGTCTGCCGACCTTCTATATCTTTGGCTCCCAGTTTGAAACCCGGCTTGGGATCCCAATCAGCAACGAGGGTGACGCCTTTCATTTTACCGTTCATCAATTACTCCTTTTTTGAAATATTTTAGTGATCAGACTTCTGTCCCCTGACCGATTCGAGGGATACCATAAACAGGTTTCCAACCCTTGCTGAGCGGTTCGCGCAAGTAAGGTTCCATTTCTTTCTCTGTCCGCAGGGTGACTTCCTCGACGGGAGGAACTGTGCCTGCCGGGAATGCTTCCAGAACATCGTCATGCCAGAGAGTGAGGTACTTCAATATGGCAGCCATTGGTCGTTTCCCTTTTTCTGCTGTACCAGACTTTGCCTTTCCTACCACACCTTCGGGGGTAGCTGCAATCTCGATAGCAAAGTGGCCTTCTCCTTCTGACCAACGGCTGGGGCGTCCATAAGGATCAACGGATTTATCAAAATGTCCTTCTGGTAAGTAAGCTTTCCCTTCGGTATCGACAGCATAATTCATATCCACCATTTCAGGATGTAGTAACAGACTTAGTGAGGTTTCAGATTCATCAGCATGCACAAAATTGGTATCCATCTTGCCACCACGTTCCACAGGACGGAAGAATTCACGAACGCCGCGATGCCAATCAATCACACGGAAGATGCCGGGTAGTTGATAACGTTTTTGGAATTCCTGAATGGCTGATTCCAGAACCCAGAGATGGCCATGATTGTTGACGATTAATTGCTTGCGGAAACCATCATTCCATAATCCCAACATGACATCAATCATCATCTCGCGTACTACGTGTTCCCGAACGATGACGGTACCTGGCATACCTAAATGGTGATAGGGATGCGCACCATAATTCAATGGAGGAAGGGCCAAATTAACGGGTGCACCACGTTTAGCAGTAAAGCGTCGCACACCTTCAACAATAGCACTCACGTATAAGGTGTCAGCTGCGCTGGGCAGGTGTTGGCCATGTAATTCGGTACAACCAACAGGAATGAAGACAATGTCATTCTTCTTGCGATTTTCTTCCACCTGCCAGCGGGTGGTGGTTTGAATATAGGAGCCGGGTTTTGCCCATTCCACAGGTGATGGCACACCATAATCGGCTAAAATAGCATCGATCTGTTCATCACTGGCGTCCCAAACTTCTTTCTTTAATCTTCCAACACCATTGTCTTCAAAAAACAAATCGGGTTGGTCTGATGGTAAATATCCTACTGGTACTTTTTTGTCACTCATAGTAAATCTCCTTTTTTGTTATTAATTTCGATTAATCTGGTAAAACTTTTCCAGGGTTCAAAATATTTAACGGATCCAAAACCTGTTTTATTTTCTTTTGGATACAAACTGATACTTCTCCGAGGGCCTTTTCCATATAAGGGCGTTTCAGCGTTCCAACACCATGTTCACCCGAGAGAGTCCCACCTAACGCAAGCGCAACTTCGAATTCCTCCGCTACCATCAATTCCACCGTTTTCATCTGGTCGGGATCTCGTTTATCGAACAGAATATTTGGGTGCAGATTACCATCACCGGCATGACCAAAAATAACGATGGGTAATCCATACTTTTGGCTGATTGCTTTCAAACGTTTTACTGCTTCGGGTATGGCACTGCGCGGAACAGTGATATCTTCCCCCAACTTATTGGGTGATAAACGGGCTAAGGAAGGGGATATCGAGCGGCGGGCTTTCCAAAGGTTTGCCCTTTCGCTTTCATCTTTCGCCAATGAAATTTTTGTTGCGCCGGTTTTCTCGCAGATTTTTGCTATTGATTGGATTTCCCGGGTAGTGGTTTCTTCCTCCACCCCATCGGATTCGATCAGTAAGAAAGCTGCAACATCTATTGGTAACCCGATATGCATGGCTTCTTCAATACAATTGATGGCTGTCTGATCCATCAATTCCAGTGTTGCCGGGACAATACCAGCCAAAAAAATTTCATTGACCGTCTTGCTGGCGTCATCAATGCTGGAAAATTCAACCAGGGCAGTGCGAGCGTATTTAGGTTTGGCTGATAATTTTAGCAGTGCTTCAGTGATGATTCCCAAGGTGCCTTCTGAGCCTGTAAATAAAGATTTCAGGTCATAACCAACTACATCCTTGATTACTTTTCCACCTGTTTTGAGAATACTGCCGTCTGCCAGAACCACTGTTAATCCGAGCACATAATCACCTGTTACACCGTATTTCAAACAGCGTGGTCCACCAGCATTGCAAGCGATGTTTCCTCCAATGGTGGAGTGTCGGATACTGGAAGGATCAGGTGGGTAGAAAAGGCCCTGTTTTTCAACATATGACTGTAAATCAGCGGTAACAATCCCTGCTTCGACATGCACAATTGCATTTTCCAAATCCAATTCGATGACTTTATCCATGCGGGTCATGACCAATGCTATACCGCCGCTAAATGGAACGGATGCAGCTGCCAATCCTGAAGCCATTCCGCGTGTGACAATCGGAATCCGTTCTTTGGCTGCCAGTTTCACCACCTGACTGACCTGATCGGTGCTCTCTGGTAAGACCACAATATCCGGATTGCACTCTTCAAAGGTGCCATCGTAACTATACACAGCCAGGTCTTCCGGGGAGGTCAATACTCCCTTTTTACCAACAATCTTTACTAATTGCGTCACAATTTGTTGGTCCATTATTCTTCCTTATCCTGTGATTTGTATGCTTGATCTAACAATTGAATAGGATGCATCACTTTGATTTTCAGCCCTTCCCTTTGGATTCCGGTCATCAACTGCATCTGGCAGCCAGGACAACCTGAGGCGATGACTTCTGCGCCGGTTGATTTTAAATTCTCCATTTTTCGATCCAAGACATGCGTGGAGGTCTCGTAATGGGTAAATAATTGGCTTCCAGCTGATCCACAACACCAATCAGGTTCTGGCAATTCTACAAACTCAACACCATCAATCATCTGCATCAATTCTCTTGGTTCTTTCCAGACTTTCTGAGCGCGACGCAAATGGCAAGGATCGTGATAGGTTATACGCGCATCGAATTTGCCGGTTGGTTTTTCCAATGGAATGGACATAAGGAATTCACTGATATCACGAATCTTGCTACTGAAATTGCGTGCTTTTTCTGCCCAGTGCGGGTCATTTTCCAGAATAACACTATACTCTCGGAGTTTTGAACCGCAGGTAGCACAATCGGTTACAATCACATCCAAGTCTTCTTTCTCGAAGATTTCGATGTTGGTTTTCGCATGTTCAATAACCAGATCCTGACGTCCATATCCAGCTGCCGGCATCCCACAACAGACAGTTTCTTTTGGTGTGATAACCGTACAGCCATTACGATTGAGAACTCTGACAGTAGCAGCACTTTCTTCAGAAAACATTAAGCTTTGAGCACACCCAAGAAAGAATCCGACCTGGTATTTACTCTCATTTGTGGAGCGAGAAATCTGAGGTAACTCTTTGCGCAGTGGATTTTTGGGCTGTTTGGGTAACATACCTTCTAAATCTCTTAATTGTTCAGGGAACAATTTATTGATTCTCAACTTATGAACCAGCCATCGCAAACCCAAATTTTCATACACACGCAAGGGCCAGGTGACCAATTCCATATGATCAGGATTGGCTATAACTTTTCCGAACAAGGTATTTTTCCAACCTGTTGGTTTGACTTGCTCAGCCACATGTCGCATTTCCATGGCGATATCCGCTGGTTTGATACCCACCGGGCAGATATCATTGCAGGCTAAACAGGCCAGACAGGAATACATTTGTTCAACCAGATTGGGGGAAAGGATCAGTTCATCTTCCAGACTTTTGCGGGCTAATGCAACCCGACCGCGTGGCGAATCAGTTTCGTTTTTGTATTCACGGTAGGTAGGGCATACCGCCAGACATAACCCACAGCGAATGCAATTCAGATATTCATTTTCATTTGGAATCTTGATGTTTTTATCGAAGGGCATAAGTTTTCCGTTCAAGCGATGAAAAACCAATCATAGATCATTAACCAATTTCACTAATCTTTACGGGTCGGTTTTCATGAAACGATTTCCAGGCTGCATAACCCAGAACAACGGCTTTGCGACCATCATCTCCGGTGGTTGGAGTCGGAAGATCATCAAGCACACACTCTATGAATTGGCGAACTTCTTCCACATAACAGGGGGCATAGCGTTGCATGAAGAAAAACGGCAATCGACTGGCAGAAAAGCCTGAGGAATTTCCGGTTGTCACCGTATTTTCCATCTCATTATCGGCTTTCGCCATGCCATTCAGACAAAAAACTTCCAGCCTTTGATCGTAGCCATAGACCGCCTGTCGGCTGTTATCGATGGCTCCAATTGCTCCGTTTGAAAATTTTAGTGTCACGATATCTGTGTCAATATCGCCAAAGGAATTGAGCTCGGGATCAATCATGACATTTCCAATGGCATAGACTTCGTCAACCTCACCAATCTGGAAGCGTGCCATATCGAAGTCATGAATGGTCATGTCCAGGAACATTCCTCCTGATACCTTCAGGAATTCTTTGTTGGGTAATTCTGGGTCTCGATTCGTGATTCTCAGGATGGATGGTCTTCCGATTTGTCCAGAGTGAACAATTTCGCGCACCTTCTGAAAACTTTTGTCAAAGCGACGATTGAAACCAACCTGCAATTTTACACTAGTTTTTTCCACAGCTGATAATGCTTCATCAATTCGGTCCAGCTCCAAAGCAAGTGGTTTTTCACAGAAAATGTGTTTTCCTGCTTTGGCGCAATCAATGATGATGTCGGCATGGGTGTTGGTACTGGTGGCTATTAATACAGCTTCGATTTCTTTATCGATGAGTAATTCATGATAATCCTGCACCACTCTTTCGATTCCTAAATCCTCTGCAACCTGGTTAGCGACATCCAGGCGTATATCGCAGATGGCTACCAGATTGGCTTCGGGTATATTACGTATTAGATTAGCGACATGCACACTACCCATGCGACCGGTTCCAATTACTGCTATGTTGACTTTTCGAGTTTTCATGTGAGATCCTTTTTTGGGAGATAATGAATCATTTTCATTGAAATCTTTTGGATTACATCCATTGTAATGGGTTAATAAGGTCGGCTGCGAACATCCAATATCTCCCTTTAAAAAATTAAGGAGAGTTAAGGTTTCATCACAATTTTCATAGCTTTCTTTGGAATTCTCTGCAGGGTTTTCATATCCAGGCCAAGATCCTCAAAAGCATTGATTCCTTCATCCAGTGAAATTGCTTTGGTAAAGAAATTGTCCATATCGATGCGATTTTCACGGAAGATACGAATGGAAGGCACCATAGTGTTCTGGCCTAAATAGAGACCAATGATTTTGGTTGCCCAGCGGGTAATCTCGTTCGGGACAACTTTAGCGGTAATGCTTGAATCTATCCCAAAGGGCAACAATTTTCCACCAGGGGTAACGCATTTCAAAGCCTGTTCAAAACCATTTCCAGTGGCTTCGATCACGATATCTGCTTTGCGACCATAGGTAAATTCAGATATCATTGTAGGAATATCCACTTCATTGGGATTCCATACCGTGTGGCCACATTTTTTGGCAACTTCAATACGATACGGATCAATCTCAGTGACTGCATATTTCACGGCAATGTTTTTGCAGAATTGAGCGAACAAATAACCGATGGGACCAAAACCGATCACCAGAGCATAGTCATAAGGAAGCATCTGAAGTTGATTCATGCCGTTTACTACGGTAGCCAGTGTTTCAACCTGGGTTCCTAACACATCATCAATCATATCTGGTACGACAAAACATTGTTTTTCAGGAACGAGACAGTATTCCGCATATCCTCCATCACGCATAACACCTAACGCGCTGGTTTTGATGTCCACACATTGGCTGGTGAGACCCATACGGCAGAAGTCACAAAAACCACAGCGGATATTATTATCCACAGCAACCCGGTCTCCAACTTTGATGTGATCTACATGCGAACCAATTTCTACAACCTCGCCACAAAATTCATGTCCAAGGACCGTGTCTGGTTTGAAGTGATGTTTGCCTTCGACGATCTTGACATCGCTCCCACAGATACCAACCGCTTTAATTTTCAACAAAACATCATCCGGGTTTTTTATCTGTGGGATGGGGCGATCCTCAAATACGAGTTTTCCAACATCTTTCATTACAAGCGCTTTCATTTTTGCCATTTCTTGTCTCCTTTGTGGTGCACACGTGTGCATAAATGATTAAAAAATAGTACAATTCCGAAATTTACAAGTCATAAATCATTATCTTTGTATGCGTGCGGAACCTCCTTTAGCGAAAGCTTTGACCTGGTCAATGGATGCCATGGTTGTATCCCCTGGAAAAGTTGTTAACAACGCACCATGTGCCCAGCCCAGGTTGACTGCTACCTGTTCAGGTTCACCGGAGAGTAATCCGTAGAATAAACCCGAGGCAAATCCATCACCACCGCCAACACGGTCATAGACATTTAATTCACAGGTGGGGGATTGATACGTTTCACCATCCATCCAGGCAACTGCTCCCCAGCTATGATGGTTGGTGGAATGAACTTCTCGTAAAGTCGTGGCAATAATTTTTATCTGTGGAAACAAATTCACAGTTTCGTTGATCATTCCAAAAAAGACAGCCGGGTCTAATTTGGATTTGGCTGTTACCTGGGGACCCTTGATTCCCAATCCCAACTGCAGATCTTCTTCATTCCCAACCAGAACATCAACGTATTTCATTATGCGGCGGATGACTGATTGAGCTTTTTCATGACCACCCCAGATATTCCATAATTTGGCACGGTAATTTAAATCGAATGAAACAATTGCCCCGGCAGCTTTGGCGGCTTGCATGCCTTCGATGATCACCTCACCGGTTGTTTCGGATAGAGCTGCAAAGATACCGCCACTATGGAACCAACGGACTCCTCCTGTGAAGATTTCATCCCAGTTGAAGTCACCTGGTTTTAACTGTGCCGCTGCTTCATTGCAACGATTATAAAAAACGATTGGAGCTCGTACTCCATAACCACGATCGCTGTAAACGGTTGCCATATTAGGTCCATTAACCCCATTATGGTTGAATTGTTTATAAAATGGCCTGACGCCCATTGCTTTAACGCGTTCTGCAATCAATTCACCAATAGGATAATCCACCATCGCAGTGGCGATTCCAGTCTTAAGGTGAAAACAATCGGCTAAATTAGCAGCACAATTAAATTCTCCACCACTGACATGAATCTGACATTGAGTTGCTTTGCGAAATGGAATAATTCCGGGATCAAGACGATGAACCAATGCGCCTAAAGATAAGAAGTCTAATTCTGCTTTTTCATTTATGTTTAATCCGTATTTCATCATCATTCCTCTTCTAACCATTGTGTATGAAAGGTACCCTCACGATCGATCCTGCGATAAGTGTGTGCTCCGAAATAATCACGTTGTGCCTGGGTAAGATTGGCTGGCAGGCGCTCGCTACGATACGCATCAAAATAAGCCAATGATCCACTGAGAGCCGGGGTTGAAATTCCCATATCAATGGCAGTTTTTATCACATATCGCAAATCATCCTGTCGGGTTTCAATTGCTTGTCGGAAATATACATCCAGCATCAGATTCTGTAAGGCGGGTTCTTTTTGATATGCTGCCATGATTTCTGTTAACAAACTTGCGCGAATAATGCAACCTGCCCGCCAGATTTTTGCAATCTCAGATAAATTGAGATTGTAATCATATTCTTTTGAAGCCAACTGCAACAAACCCATTCCCTGAGCATAGGAAATGATCTTGCTGGCGAATAATGCATTCTCTGCAGCACCAATAAACCGTTCTTTCTCCCCGGTAAATCGAGGTTTTGGGCCTCGAATTACCTGGGATGCAATTACTCGGTCCGACTTTAAGGCTGAAATGGTTCTCCCAACCAGAGCGGCGTGAATAGTAGGGATAGGTGCCCCTAAATCAAGCGCGTTCTGACTGGTCCACTTGCCGGTTCCCTTTTGTTGGGCTTCATCAAGGATCAAATCAACGACATGCGTTCCCGTCTCTGGATCAATTTTATTGAAAATATCAGCTGTGATTTCAATTAAATATGACTTGAGGACACCCTGGTTCCAATGATAAAATATTTCGTGTAATTCCTGGTTGGTTAAGTCCAATCCGCGATGCAAGATATCATATACTTCGCCAATTAATTGCATATCACCATATTCGATGCCATTGTGAACCATTTTGACATAGTGACCAGCACCTCTGGGACCCATGTATTCTACACAGGGTTGTCCATCATCTGCTTTGGCTGCGATGGCATAAAAAATAGGAGCAAGGGCTTCCCAAGCTTTGTATTGACCACCTGGCATAATGGCTGGTCCCCATTTTGCCCCTTCTTCACCACCGGAGACTCCCGCACCCACGAAATTCAATCCTTCTGCTTCCAGTTCTATTGCTCTTCGTTCGGTATCCATGAAGAAGGAATTACCACCATCGATCAGAATATCACCTTGTTCCAGATGTGGTTTGATTTGTTGAATGGCTACATCCACTGGTTTGCCGGCTGGTACCATCATCAAAATGCGGCGTGGCTTTTCCAGGACTTCTATCATGGCTGGGATACTATCCAGGGTAATTATTTGTTTCCCTGCAGCTTCCCCGGTCAGGAATGCTTCTGTCTTCTTTCGATCCAGATCAAACCCTGCAACTGGGAAACCATTTCGCTCCATATTAAGCGCTAAATTCTGTCCCATTACCCCTAAACCAATAATTCCAATTTTATATTTCATACATCACCTTCTTAAAGTTTTATTGAATTTAGCATTCTTGAGACGATAAAGCATTTCACCCGCTCTGGGCACAACCAGAATTCCTTCATCTTCTCTGTTCATCCACTCTTCGGGGTTGAAAGAAGAAGGATCAAGATATCCAAGACCAATGCGCTGACAACGCTCTTCCGGAATACCGGTGGCTAAGGTTACTTTTACTCTTGGGGATTCTATTTGGGTTTCTGCATCAAACCTACCTAAACCCCGCAAATGTGTGGAATGAGCTATAACTCCCCAGGGATATTGTTTATATTTGTCCCATTGTTTTACGAAGAAATCCCGGCAATGATATCCAACTTCATCCAGGATTCGGCCATGGGTATAACTGACCTCGGTAATATGGGGAGCATAAATGATTACCTCTCCATCATCAGCCACGACAGGTTCCATTTTGTACATTCCCTTGGCAGCTGTCCACATATCGTCGTACAGGGAAGGCATGATCGAAATTACTTTTTTATAGGGTCGATCCACATAAAGTATGTGAACCTGAGACGATAATTGTGAAGCGGCTTGCCAGGCTTCCTGCGCAGACCCGTAATATAGGCCATGGGTCCCTGTATGAGTGACCACCAGGCTGAAACAGGTCACGGGACGCTCAATGAACGATGCAGCGCGATCAATAATGGCGCGTACCGGGGTGTACCCTGCGCCAATAATTTCGAAATTTGTGATTAATGCGCCTAACCAGTGGGTGAAGTTGATAATCTCTGCACCCGCAATACCCGGAAAGAAGTATTTATTTCCTCCGGAGAAACCGACGACTTCATGCGGAAATACAGGTCCGCAGATCATCAGGTGATCATAATCCTCGATCATTTTGTTCAAACGAACCGGAACATCCATGTCCAGTAAGCCATTGCTGATCTGCCTTATCTCTGACGCTGGTATCATCCCGATTTGTGAAAATGTGGATGGTTGATCCCAGCGATGGTTAAATATTGTACTGGACCCAACCTTGCCATTTACTACCTGTCTTCCTGTTAAATGACTTAACTGCGAATCTGTCATTGGTTGGTGTGTACCCAACGCCACCAGATAATCCAGTTTGGACACACGTTGACCCAAATGCTTTTCGAACAGATCAAATATCAACGGCATGGGCATCGTTCGGGTTCCATCCGGAATCAATACCAAAACCCGTTTTCCTTCCAGATCTGTTGAATTCAATGACTCTTCGACGATCTGGCTGATTTCTGAATTTGTTAATTGAGAGGTTGGACTACCTTTTCCAATCACCATGATCAAACTCCACTGAAAGCAGAAAATCCACCATCAATTGGCACCACAACCCCGGTAACAAATGCAGCGGCAGGTGACACCAGCCAGAGCACTGCACCTAACAAATCATCTGGTGTACCAAATCGTCCCATCGGAGTGTGTTGGATAATGGTTTTTCCTCTGGCAGTTAATTCCCCGCTTTCTTTGTCTGTCAGTAAAAATCGATTTTGCTCGGTGAGGAAGAAGCCAGGTGCAATTGCATTAACACGAATTACTGGAGAATACTCCTGTGCGAGATGAACAGCCAGCCATTGTGTAAAATTGCTTACCCCAGCTTTTGCAGCTGAATAAGCCGGGATGCGTGTCAGTGGGCGAAAAGCATTCATGGATGAAATGTTGAGGATAACCCCACTTTTTTGCTCTGCCATGATTTTTGCAAAAACTTGCGTGGGAAGTATGGTGCCTAACATATTTAGGTCAAACACCCAACGAAATGCATCTGCTGGTAGATCGAAAAATTTTACATCCAGGCTGGTGGTTGCCTGTGGTTTGTTCCCTCCTGCGCCATTGATCAAAATATCCACTTGACCGTATTCAGCGATCACTTTTCCAGCAACTGCTTCAATATTGGCTTTATCCAATACATTACAACCAAAACCTGATGCAATCCCTCCGTTTGATTGTATTTCTGTAGCCAGGTCCTGAGCAGCTTTTTCATTCAAGTCCAGAATAGCGACCGAAGCACCTGCTGAAGCCAACGCTTTACACATTGCTGCACATAAAACACCAGCACCACCAGTGACAACTGCAGTAAATTGGCGGAGATCAAAAGCTTTATTTAATTGGGATTGATTCATTTTCATCGCTTCTCTCATTGATTAATGTTGATAAAAGGGGTGAGATGCCGGAGGAAATGCCTTTCGAGATTATCAGCATAATTTTCCGGGTGTTCCTGCAATAGTTTCATTATAAGATCATAAAATTGTAATGTACCATCCTTATTGATTGCTTTTAAGACCGAGCCGAAAGTGACATGTAAGATTTCTCGTGCATCAAAATTATCCAATAGCAAAGCAAAATTTTCTGCATTTTTTGGGATGGGTGCACGTGATAATTGTGCTGATACATGATAGCTAACTTTGTCGGTTTCATAACGGTTCCGGCAAAAATCATAAATTTCCTTGAAAAAGATAGGATCAAGGGCAGCAATTGTTCTTAAGGCTTCAAGATAGCTGGTACCAGCAGTTTTAAGATGAACTAAACCTCTGGTAGCCTGAGCTGCAATTTTGTAAATACTAAATTTATCTGATCCAGAATGTAGGCTAATTTTATACGGGCCAAATAGGCGTGCGATAGCGGAATGGCCTTTGATATCATGTTCAAAATCAGTCAGATCACCGATATAGTCAACACCTTTTTCAAACCTGCCAACAAATCGCGGCGCAAGGCTGACCCATTTGACACCCAAGCGTTTGAGCTCAATGGCAATGTATGCATGTTCGGCATGGGATGTGGGATTTTCTGTTTCATCTACGGAGACTTCTAATTCAACAGCTCTTGCTCCTGCATATTTTATTAGATGTTGGTACATTTTAAAAACATGCCAGACTGCTCTTCCATATTTCACCATTGACTTTAATAAAGTTTTTTCATCAAATGTTAAACTCAGATGTTCAGCAGTGATGATTTGATTCAGGAGACCAGAATGTTCCATGTGTAACTCGGAAGGCAGATCTTTGGCGTAGTTTCGTAGATTTTGTAAATCAGCATTTTCCGCTCGATTATCTACAAATTCTCCAGGGTCAATGGTAAAAAAAGTATATCCAGCTTTAAGACAGACATCAATATCATCGGTTGTCTTCAAATGGTCGGCATCCGCTCCATAACCGTCACGCCAATTTTCCTGGAAAACACCCCACATGGCATCATCGATCACCTGCTGAGGGGTGCGACCTGTACGGGTATTTTCGCGAATGGATTGTTGAGTGAAAATTGGGGCAATTTTCCCGTTCATTTTCTGGATGGCACGCACGTGTCCGGGAGTTGCCAGACCCAATCGGTCTCCCATACCGGCAGACGTTTTTAATCCTAAAGCAACCGGTTTTAGCCAGGGCAGTTGTGTTCGAAGTGCTGCGGCATTTTCTGATGTTAAACAGGCTGAAACTAAAGTTTCTTTTCCGTAATGGGTTCTTTCACCATCAAAGAATGTCAAACGGAAATCATCCTGTTCAGCCTGAATCATTAACCGTAATCCATTCGGGGTTTTCGCGAGGCTGTATATTATCCGATCCAGGTTGACCACTGATTGATGGATGAGCTGTGATCCATGATTATTTTCATTTAATGTGGTGATGTACATAATTGTCCTTTATTCATTTTGAAGAGGTGCGGAGGTGGAGTTTCGAACCAGCAAGCTACCTTTTAATACTTTTTCTTTATGGGTGTTGTTTGAGTTTTCGATTTTATTCCCGAGCAGTTCCAACAATAATTGTGCCGCCTCATTGCCAATGGAGTATTTAGGCTGATCCAATGTTGAGAGTGGGGGGCTTGTATATGCTGATAAAGTGATATTGTCAAAACCTGTGACGGAGAGATCTTCCGGTACCCGAATACATGCTTGTTGGCAAGCGTGTAAAAAGCCAATGGCAAGCATGTCATTAAAGCACATGATCGCTGTAGGACGATCAGGTAAATTCATAAAATAGTGAAGGCCGTCTTTTCCTAATTCTGGTTCACTGCCTTCCACTTCAAAAATATAAGCCGGATTGATTTTTACCCCGGCTTTGCGCATTTCTTTTTTGAATCCATTCAACCGATCCAGAGACGTTCGGCCTGATTTTGAATTTCCTAAATAAGCAATTTTTTTGTGTCCGAGTGCTAGAAGATGCCTTGTTAGTTGCTGGCTTCCATCCACATCATCATGATAGATGGAATAATTAAAATTTTCATTGGCTTTGTAATTTACAACTACAACCGGAAATCCATTTGCCAGCAACTGACGACCTTTATCGGCACTGAACGAAGAAGAACAGATAATAACACCATCGGTTCGTTGCTCCATCATGGTCTGAACGATGTTTTGTTCCCGGATAAGATCGTATTGGGAAGCGGCAATGAAGAGACTATACCCAGCCTGTTGGGCAGCGTCCTCGATTCCGAATAGTATTTCCGAGAAAAAAGGATCATCTATGCTATTAACGATGACGCCAATGACCTTAGTCTGGTTTGTTTTCAGAGATCGCGCAGCTGCACTGGGTTGGTATCCCATCTCTTGTGCAACTTTCCGAATGCAGTCGGTCGTAGCTTCGGAAATCAAAGTATTTCCGCCCAGTGCTCGGGAGACAGTAGAGTGGGATACCCCGGTTCTTTTGGCAATGTCTTTAATTGTGATCCGCATGGGAATTGTCTTTCTGCACACGTGTGCAATAATTATTGATAGTTTACACAAATTTAACTAAAAAATCAATTATTTATGAAGAATTCTTCATTCCTAAGTCAATAATAACGTTTTACTCAGTTGGGTCGCATAAATTGACTAAGCAACCTTTTTTCTGTAATTTCAAATCAGAAATATCCATTTTTCTTTAACAATTTAGCAATTTATTTCCACAATAATGTTTTCCTATCTG
>PHBX01000041.1 GCA_002842045.1 Chloroflexi bacterium HGW-Chloroflexi-3
AATCATAATCTTTTCGTTTTGGTGGTAAACATGTACCCGATCATGACTGGTAAACATTACCCGACTATGGGTGGTAATAATAACCCGGCTATTGACAAACGATCTTTTGCCTGTTCAGATAATCAGTACACTGACAGGTTGACTCATCAAATAATTTGCAAATAACATTGGTGGTGTAATATTGTCCTTCCTCACCTTCCAGACGGAATAAACAACATTTTCCACAACCATCACAAATTGACTCCCACTCTTCTTGCGTGAATTCTTCTAATTTTTTCTCTTTCCAGAATGGGTTTGCGTCCACCAAAATTTTCCTTTTTGAATTCGTATTATTTAATGGGTGTATTATGATCACTTGTATTGTCATTAAAACATCAATCATGTATCATAATAGAGGAAGTCATTTTGATTTTATCATTCTTTTGTTGTGGAATTTTGTAACCAAGAGGGAGAAATTCATGAGTTCATTGACCTTAGGCGTCGTCGGTTCATCATTCAAAGAAAACGAATTACGAGTCCCGATCCATCCAGAACAATTGGATTGGATTGATCTGAGTGTTCGTAAAAGAATGTTCTTTGAAGTTGGGTATGGCGAACGATTCCAGATTTCTGATGATTGGATCAATGATAGAACCGGGGGATTAATGCAAAGAAATGAGATATTTGAGCACTGTGATGTAGTTATGCTCATTAAACCTGATCCAAAAGATATCCCCTTCATACACCCCGGAAAAACACTGTGGGGTTGGTTGCATTGTATCGAAGATGTCTGGATCACAAATGCTGCTATCAACAAAAATCTGACAATGATCGCCTGGGAAGCCATGCATAAGTGGAACCGGAAAAATGAATTTCAATATCATATTTTCCATAAAAATAACGAAATTGCTGGTTATGCAGGTGTGTTTCATGCATTGCAACTACGGGGTATTGATGGCCATTATGGAACACCTCGACGGGTCATGATTATTGGTTCAGGGTCAGTCGCCAGGGGTGCCTTGCAGGCATTCAAAGGATTGGGTTTTAAGGACATTCATATCTATAACCGACCATCGAAAACCTTTATTGCACCACAATCTTATGAAGCCACCTATCATCAATTAGAAATGGATGAAAATGGCAGGCTGATGGCCATTCACGCCGATCGCAGCCGGAATCTGTTCATTGAGGAAATCGCTCAATCCGATATCATCCTGAATGGTATCCGGCAGGATTTCAAACAACCCATTATGTTCATGAGTCATGAAGAAGTCAGCCGACTGAAAAGGTCCGCTTTAATAATCGATATCGCCCGTGACGAAGGGATGGGCTTTCCTTTCTCAAAACCAACATCTTTCATTAATCCCATTTTTACTGTAGGTGAAGCCTGGTATTATGCTGTAGATCACACTTCTTCTTATTTGTGGAACATCGCTTCCTGGGAAATTTCGATCAGTTTGCTGCCATACCTTTCATCCATTTCACGTGGTGCCCCCTACTGGGAAAGTGATGAAACCATCCGCAGGGCTATTCAGATCCAGAATGGAAGGATTGTAGATCCGAGAATCCTCTCATTTCAAAACCGGGATGCAGAATACCCCCACATTATCAATCCTGGTTAAAAGATCAACCTTCCCAAATCACCATTTCCCTGAGAAAATTGGCGTTATTTCATTCAGGACAAATCATGCAAACCGGACGACAATTGACTCGCATTCAAGCTGACCTATTACTTTTGCTCACAGCCGCAGTCTGGGGTAGCGGTTTCATCGCGCAAAGAATCGCAGCTCCCAATATGAATATTTTCTATTTCAACGGTGGTCGCTTTCTCCTAGGAGCGCTCTTGCTGATACCCTTGATTCGCTTCAAGCTTCAAATTGAGAAAAAGAAATTTTCAGGTGTATTACTGGCAGGACTTTTACTTTTTTCTGCAGGGGCATTTCAACAGGCTGGCATGATCACAACGACAGCCGGAAATGCTGGATTTATCACCGGACTATATGTGATATTTGTCCCCATTTTCCTGTGGCTGATTTGGCAGGATAAACAAAAATGGAATGTATGGATTGCTGCAGTGGTGGCAGTCATAGGGATGCTATTGCTCAGTACTGGTGGTGAGCTTAAATTAGCCCCTGGAGACCGGTTGGAATTGATTGGATCTGTACTTTGGGCAATGCATGTGATTGTTGTGGGTCGCACTGTTCAGGGAATGCACCCGCTTCATTTTGCGATTGGGCAATTTATGGTTTGTGCCATTTTGAATTTTGGAACCGGCTTCATCACCGACCCACAGGGCTTAACTCAAATTTCATCCTTGTGGTGGACGATTCTGTACAATGGAATTGCCTCAGTAGCCATCGGTTTTACCTTACAGGGTGTCGCGCAAAAATATGCCCCACCTACAGATGCTGCTCTGATTTTGAGTATGGAAGCAGTTTTTGCAGCAGTTTTTGGATTCCTATTCTTGAGTGAACGTTTCAGCACCGAACAACTGATCGGAGGGATCCTGGTAATGGCAGCGATCTTACTGGCTCAGGCAAACTTCTTACCCAAACACCTGCATGAGAATGAAAAGCAGTGAGTATTTTATGTTTTCTCAGACTAACACTTTTTGCATGATTCGACGTATATTATTTTAATCGTTTCATGATTCGGAGGTAAAGGATGAAAAACAGGACTGCGATACTAATTGGAAGTATTTTAATCATTATGGGTGCTTTTTCCATTATTGACGCAATTTTTGGTATTAATCTTTGGGCTTTAGTTTTCCCATTAATGCTGATTGGTTTGGGATTTCTCATTCTCTTTCGACCGAAAACATTACCAGGAGGAACAAATTTTATCCTGCGATTTGTGGGTGAAACAAATAAATCGCATGAATGGACTGTAGAACCAGTGGAGTATTGGACTTTTGTTGGCAGTATTAAGTTAGACTTTTCTGAAGCTGTAATTCCAGAAGGTGAGACATCCATTGTTATGAATAGTTTTGTCAACGACCTAAAAATCATACTTCCAACGGAAGCTGGATTGAAACTGACTGCCAGGGGTTTTGTGCATGACACAAAAGTTAAAGGATACAAAGAAGATCATATTTTTGCACCATTTGAATATGCAACACCTGATTATTTAAATCAATCCAGGAAAATCAACATTCAGTCCTTATCATTTGTTTCTGAAGTTGAAATCAATGAGCACGGATCATAGAATGACATCGATCAGGAAAAAACGTACGTATAAACCGATTCTCTCCATGGATTTCGATGGTGTGATCCATTGGTACCGCAATGGCTGGAAGGGTACAGCCATAATCGATGATGATCCAGTGCCGGGTGCCAAAGAATTCATCGAGAATGCTCAGAATTATTTCACCATTGTGGTGTTCAGCTCTCGCTCCAGCTCCGAAGCCGGGATTGAAGCCATGCAGACCTGGATGGAAAAACATGGCTTTCCCAAAGTAAAATTTGCCACAGATATGCCAAAAGCCTTCCTGACGATTGACGATCTAGCTATTCAATTTAAAGGTGAGTGGTTTGACCCCGAAGAGTTGCTGGGGTTCAAACCCTGGAATAAAGAATAAGCTTCACTTGATGCAAAAGGCTCAACCAGCATGAGTTTTTATAGATTCAAATGTGTCCTTTCAATAATTAGCGGCAGGGTGTTTTTGGCGTGCCCCTGCACGCCAAAAACACCCGCTTACCACGATTAATTGAGATGATACATTCAACTCAATTTATAGAACAAATTAGCAAAGAATTAATGTAAAATTAGGGGGGTGATTGTTTGTTTGCAATCAGTAAGAACAAGGAGATCTGCATGAATGATTTGTTTGACCATGCAATGGGCGAACGAATGCAACAGGAAGCCCCGCTGGCTGCCCGTATGCGCCCGAGGACTTTTGACGATTTTATCGGGCAGGAACATATCATTGGCGAAGGAAAACTGCTGCGCCGGGCTATTCAGGCGGACCGGTTATTTTCGTCCATCATTTTTACAGGTCCTCCTGGCACCGGTAAGACTACCCTGGCGCAATTAATTGCTTTACACACCAAAGCCCAATTTGAAACCATTTCAGCCGTGCTGGCTGGCGTGGCGGAACTCCGACGCGTTATTCACGAAGCCGAAGAAAGACGGAAATTATATCAACAGCGAACGATCCTATTCATTGATGAAGTGCATCGCTGGAACAAAGCCCAACAGGATGCGCTTCTCCCGCACGTTGAATCGGGTATGGTTACGCTAATCGGTGCCACCACAGAAAACCCTTACTTTGATGTAATTCCAGCATTGGTTTCACGCTCACGCGTCTTTCAACTGCAACCCCTGACAGAGGAACATCTCTTAAAAATTATTGATCGGGCTCTCTTCGACCCGGTTTATGGCTATGGGAAACATGCCATCATCCTGGACGATGATGCTCGTAATCATTTGATTCAGATGTGTGGTGGGGATGCCCGTAATTTATTGAATGCTCTTGAACTTGCCATTGAAACCACAGCTCCCGATAAAACCAAAACCACCCACATCACGTTGGATGTCGCCCAGGAGTCCATTCAGAAACGGGCTGTTTTATATGATAAAAGTGGGGACGTTCATTACGATACCATTTCTGCCTTCATCAAGTCGGTACGTGGCAGCGACCCGGATGCAGCGCTGTATTGGCTGGCAAAAATGATGACAGCCGGTGAAGATCCGCGTTTTATTTTGCGCAGGTTGATTATTCTGGCTGGAGAAGATATCGGATTAGCCGATCCACAGGCTCTGGTAGTTGCGAATGCTGCTGCAAATGCCTATGAATTTATCGGTTTACCGGAAGGAATTTTTCCGATCGTGGAAGCCACTTTATATTTATCAACTGCGCCTAAATCCAACTCCGGCATGGCATATTTTGATATCGTAAAGCGCATGGAAGCAGAAGGGATGGGTCAGGTGCCCATCCATCTGATGGACAGTAATCGCGATGCCAAAGGTTTTGGGCATGGCAAGGGATATTTATATCCGCATTCATTCGAAGGTCATTTTGTACCCCAACAATACTTACCCAACCATCTGGCAGGCACACATTTTTACAAACCTTCTGATCAGGGGTATGAAGCCAATGTGCAAAAACGGGTGGAAGATTGGCGCAAAAAACAAACGGATGGGCTGAAGCATAATCAAGCACCTGCTCAAAAATCGCCAACCAAAAAGGAATAAGTATGGCCATTATTTTATTAATCCGTCACGGCGAAAATGATTGGGTGGGGAAAAAATTGGCAGGCAGACTGCCAGGCGTACATCTCAACCAGAATGGACTGAACCAGGCAAAAGCATTGGCAGCAACCCTGCAAAACTTACCGATCAAAGCCATTTACAGCAGTCCGTTGGAACGAGCGCTGGAAACTGCTCAACCACTGGCACAGGTAAAAAAGATGGAAATCTCCATCTGCGAAAACCTGAGTGAGATCAATTTTGGAGGCTGGCAGGGGAAAACCATCAAGCAAATGCGCAGATTAAAATTATGGGAGACTGTCCAAAATCATCCCTCTCAAATGCAATTCCCCAATGGAGAGAGTTTTGTTGGTGCCCAAAACCGTCTGGTGGCGTGTATCACACAAATTTCAGAAAAGCATGAACCAACCGACCTGGTTGCCTGTTTCAGTCATTCAGATGCCATCCGGTTACTGGTTGCCTATTATCTTAATGTCCCTCTGGATTCATTCCAGCGAATTCATATTAACACTGCATCCATCAGTACATTGATACTGACAAAAGAGCACATTTCTGTCCCATTCGTAAATCTGATCGATATGAACAAGTTTGCAACTCAATTTACAGAATTGGAAAAGAAGCCATCTAAACAAACTTCCAAACCAAAATGAAGGAATGAGAATGATAAAAATATTGTTGATTCGCCATGGTGACACGGATTATGTCAATGAAGCATTGGCTGGACGCATCGACAGCCCTTTAAACGCTGAAGGGCTCGTGCAATCACAACGCGTTGCCAAAGCACTCAAACATCTATCCATAAATGCCATTTATGCCAGCCCTTTGAAGCGTACCCAGCAAACAGCACAGCCATTAGCAAAATTCTTAAGACTGGATGTGAAAATAAACCATGAATTGAATCAGGTGAATTTTGGTGATTGGCAAGGTCTATCTTTTGACGAACTTATCCAAGATCCGAATTGGAAAATATTCCAGGAAAATCCTGCGTTGGCCAAAATCCCAGGTGGCGAGGATGGAATTATGGTCAGAGAACGGGTATCCACGGCAATTCTAAAGCTAATTAATCAATACCCGCGCGATGCAGTCATCGCCATCTTTTCGCATGGTAGTATCATCCGTCATACCATCAGTCATTTGATTGGATTATCTTTGGAAAACCTGAATCAAATTCGGATTGCCCCTGCCTCCATAACGACCCTAGCCATTTCCGGGAATAAGGGAAAACTGTTACATCTCAATCAGGAATTACCGGTTAATTGGCTCTAAAATGGAATTTTCTCTCCAAATTGCAACCTTTTCCATTAAAAGTTATCTAAAGAGTAGGTTTTTATTTTATGAAAAGGATTCTGCATGGAAACATCATTCAATTTTGAAATGCCAACAAACGACAACAGATGATGGAATATAGGTCGATATGAAAATAAAAAAGCCTGTAAAGAACAAAAAGAAGCGAAATAGGAATGTTCAGATTTTTGTTGGGATGGTAGTCGTCTTAATGGTCAGTGTGTTGTTGTTATCCTTGCAAAATTCCCAACAGGCAGGTATCCAAAAAGCCATCCTGGGAAAATCCGTCGGAGACTTTGCACTGACAGACCTGGAAGGAGAAACCATCCATCTCAGTGATTATCAGGGTAAATATGTCCTGTTGAACGCCTGGGCAACCTGGTGTCCTCCCTGCCGGGCTGAAATGCCAGATTTGAACGAATTTTATCAGGCATACCAGGATAAGGGATTCGAAATCCTGGCGATCAATGCCGGCGAGACCAGAGATATTGCTGCCCAGTTTGCGGACTCTCTAGGACTGGAATTTAAAGTTGTTTTAGACTCTGATGGAACAGTATTAAACGGTCTGGGAATCACAGGTTTCCCCACTTCAATCCTGATTGATCCGGATGGCAAAGTTGCCATGATTCACATTGGCATGATCTTTCCGGAAGACCTGAATAACAAAGTTCTGCCCTTCCTAAAATAAAAAAAGCCCAAACGATGAGTTAAACACCATTCATTTGGGCTTTTCTAATTGAGCATTTTTACTTCTCGGCTAATACTTTTTCCAGGCGATCCACAATACTACCCAGATAATTGAAAGCTTTCTCCACGGGTTCAGAGGAGGTTAAATCGACACCTGCTGCCTGTAATGCATCCAGAGGATAGACGGAATTCCCCGCACTTAAGAAAGTGAGATATCGATCCACAGCGCCAGGTTGGCTGGCCAGGATATTTTCAGCCAGGGCATGTGCTCCGGATATACCTGTGGCATATTGATACACATAATAATTCATATACATATGGCCGAATTGTGACCAGGTGATACCAACGCGCTCATGATCAAAAGCTACTTCATCGCCATAACCTTCATGAAACAACTCGGCACAACGGTCAATCATGACTTTAGCATTCATCGCTTTGCCCTGCTCCAGACGTTGGTGCATATCCAATTCCCATTGCGCCAGGGTGGGCATGATAAAGAAGTAGCGATGGAAATTCGACATGGCTTCTTCGATGAGCGCCAGTTGGAAAACAGGATCGGTCTGGGTACGCAATAAATAATCCCGCACCATGGCCTGATTGAAGTTCGAAGCAACTTCAGCGACAAATAAAGCATAACGGCCATGAATATAGGGTTGTGTTTGCTTGGTGTAATAGGAATGTATCGAATGTCCCAGTTCATGCGCCAAAGTGCTTAAGCTGAAGACATCATTGTTATAACTCATCATGATGAAGGGACTGGTATCATAAACACCACTGGAAAAGGCACCCTGACGCTTACCCTGATTGACGGCCCAATCCACCCAGCGATCAGTCGTAGCACCGTTGTGGAGGATACCAACATATTTTTCGCCTAAGGGTTTCATTCCTTCCGTGATCCAATCTACCGCTTGGTTGTATGAAACCACCGGTTTTTGATCGGTCAATGGTGCTTTGATATCATACTCCTGAAATTCATCCAGTCCCAACCATTGCTTGCGGATGCGCCAGTATTTATGCCAGGTGGGTAGATGCTTTCGGAATACACTGATCAGGTTGTGGAATACTTCTTCAGGAATATTGTTCGGGAATAAGGATGCTTCCAGACTGTTCTTAAATCCGCGCACATTCGCAACGAAAATATCTTTTTGTAATCCGGCAATCTGCAACCCGGCTAAAGTGTTCTTGTTTTTCAAGAATGCATCGTTATAATTTTCCCAGGCTGTTTTGCGCACACTACGGTCTTCATGACTGATCAGAGCCCCAAAATTACCCTGTTCAATGGGATAGGTTTGTCCTTTTTCATCGGTGGCAACACCAAACTTGATGTCCACATTCGTAAGGCTGTTATAGGTCTGAACAACGGTGCTCATGGGTTCGGAGGCCATGGCGAGTACATTTTCAACCTCAAAGGAGCGGACTTTGGATTGTTTGCGTTCGAGTTGTTCAAAATAGGTTTTGTAGAGCTCCAAATCCTTATTATGCTGGCACCATTCTTTTAAGGTTGGAAATCCAATTGCAATCAATTCCGGCTCAATAAAAGCTATGGTGGCATGCAGCCTGGCATACTTTCCTCTGGCCTGCACGGCGCGTGCCTGAGAAGCCTGATCAGAATTGTCCACGGCGCTGCCCAGGTTGGCATACAGGAAGATTTTCTCCATCTCCCGGCTGACTCGTTCTGTTACCTTCAGGCATGTAAACAATTGTTGAGAATTTTGAGATAAGGTATTCCGGAACGGAACAATCTGGGCAATTTCAGCTTCAATGCCATTTAAAGCCTTTTCCCACGCTTCCACGGACGGAAAGATAGCTTCCAGGTTCCAGGTCTGTTCCACCGGAACTTCAGCACGTTTTAACACTTGGTTTGCTTCCATTTTCACCTCGGTTTGAATAAATATTTAATTGTGACTACACCTCACCCCATCCATCCAATTTAATTATAGTGTAAATTTTTACTCGCTATTCAAAAAAGGAAATATTTATTCTATTTTTTGTAAGATTAAAAATTGATAGAATCTAACAAAGCAATTCAATAACTAATGTAGAATAAATTTTCATTTGAAATTACGTAATATTACTATTACGATTTCCAGAACCTTGCTACGAAAATAGATCACATAACCATAGACACTTGATAACCTAACCTTGATAATTCATTTACCATGCGTTTTACTTTCTTCTTTTCGGAAATTAAACCTGCTCTCAATAAGGTGGCTATCCACTCTGCATCACGCATATCGGTTTTCTTTCCATGAACGTTTCTCATGTGTCTTGCATTTACCACCAACAAATGCATTTCATCTGACAAAGAGGTTTCCAGGATTGCGTATACTGGTTGCCAGTAGATTCCTGTGCTCTCCATCGCTACATAATGACACTCATTTCCTTTTAGCCATTTTCGCAGTTCATGCAGATCTTTCAGTTGGGTTCCAAATTCGCTTATTTCACTTCTGGGTTCTAATTTTTCTTCTATTGGACCTTTCAATATGCAGGCAACTATGCTCTCTTTGTGAATGTCCAAACCACAACAACACGCCAAGATGTCTTCCATTTTATTGCCTCCTGATTATTTACAGCAGGGGTTGCCGAGATTATTCGAAACTTGCTACTCGTGCTGGATTTGTTATCCGCTACATTCCTCTGTACTCACAGGCAATCAGTTTATGTTAACAGTCCGGATGGTTCTCACCAATGGTTTACCAAGCTTTATCTGCTGTATTCTCAGGATACCATACTATTTTCATTCTTCCCTGTGAAAGGCATTTCATGTTATGTTAACAACTTCATACGAGAAAACTAAACAGGTAAGAGAAAAAAATAATTACACTAGTGACAAAAAATAAAAAATTCCTGATTACTCAGGAATTTTAGTGAGCGTGCAGGGGCTCGAACCCTGAACCAATGGCTTAAAAGGCCACTGCTCTACCATTGAGCTACACGCCCGAATAACGAAGAAAAGTTTACTACAAGATCAAATCACTGTCAACTTATTCGATTTGGTTTGGGAATGATTTATTTTCAATTTTCTTTAACAATACACATCTTTCAAAAACTCATCTCTACGTCATATTTGCAAATTAGGCTTATTTATCATACACTTATCATATCTTTTTCTCGTCCAGAAGGAGTTATTTTTATTATGGATCTTGAATACAATACCTTTTTACGTGATCGTTACCGTGTAGAAAAACAACTTGGCAAAGGTGGAATGGGTGCAGTTTACCTGGCATTGGATACTGTTCTACAAACTAAAGTCGCTGTTAAAATCAATCAAAACCCGCGCCAGGAAGGACGAGAACAATTCTTACAGGAAGCACGATTGTTGGCTGGTTTACGCCATCCCAACCTTCCACGGGTTATCGATTATTTTGTCATTGAAGATAGCCAGTATCTGGTGATGGATTTTATCCCTGGTGATGATTTAGGCACTATCGTCAAACGTGATGGGAAACAGGAAGTTGACAAGGTACTTTATTGGGCAAAACAACTCGGGAAAGCTCTCAATTATCTCCATACACAGGAACCGCCTGTCATCCACAGAGATATCAAACCTGGAAACATCAAAATTACCCCTCGCGGTGAAGTAATCCTGGTGGATTTTGGTATTGCGAAATCTTCGGATATTTCACAGGAAACATCAACCGGTGCCAGAGGTCTTACCCCTGGTTATTCACCACCTGAGCAATATGGTTCAGGACGCACCGGGCACTACTCTGATCAATTTGGACTGGCTGCTACGCTCTACAATGTCCTGACCAATGAAAAGCCAGTGGATGCGGTTGAACGCCTGCTTGGCCAGGCTACCCTCAAACCGATCCATGAATTAAACCCGGATGTTCCTCCACACATCGAGGATATAATTACGAGAGCTCTCTCCATTAAGCCTGAGGATCGTTATAGTTCCATCCTTGAGTTTGTTCAGGCCTTAGGACAATCCAGCATCCCAAGTCCGGATGAAACGATGATCGCTCCTGTGCGAACAACCCCCACTCCAAAACCACAACCAGTCATGAATACGGAAGCAACCCGTGTAGGAGCCTCTTCACCCGTTCCCTCCACACCTATTTCCACACCGCCATCATATCCAATCTCACAACCTGTTCCACAACAAAAATCAAAGTTGATCTGGTTGATTCCAGCTATTTTGATCATTGGAGCTATTGTTCTGGTAGGTGGTGGATGGTTCGTTTGGAATACTTTCCTGGCAAATAAAGAAACTCCACCTCCAGCAACTGCAAATGTAATCTTGTTTACTGAGACATCTGCTCCTGTGATTGCTCCCATCGAAGATCCAACGTCAACCAATACACCGGAACCCATCCCCACTGAGACACTCGAACCTACCCCAACCGACATACCTGAACCAACCATCGCCCCAACCCTGGCTTACCCCAGTATTGGACGTGATGGAATCGTCGCCTATGTCAGTGACGTTGAAGATGGGGAAACATTCCAGCTTTGGACAATGAAGATTTATCAACAACCAGACGGCACATTAATAGCTGGTGATCAAACTCAATTGACGACCAATCCAGGCAGCAAATCATATCCGAACTGGTCTCCTGATGGCACCAAAATCGTATTTTCCGCAGAAACTGGAGATTCAGAAAATAAGATTGATCTGTATACCATCAATGTGGATGGTAGTGGCTTGTCAAATCTGATTGCATTCCCTGGAAACGAAACGGAAGCTGCCTGGTCACCAGATGGGCAATGGATTGTTTTTACAATTGATAATCGCACTGATGGCATTAAACAATTGATGATTGTCCACCCAAATGGAACAGAGCTAAGGCGTTTGAGTTCGGACAAACAGGAGTTTTCTCCGGAATGGTCTCCCAAGATGGATCGCCTGGTGTACGTGCTTCCATCTTCCAGCCTGCGATATTTATGGATGCGTGATCCACAGAATGATTTTGTGGATTTGGATAGAGACATGTTCTTTATGCGTCTAAAATATATGGGAGATCCAGCCTGGTCTCCAGATGCTGTTTGGATGGCTTACACAAACGTTCAGGGACGCACCCAGGATGTTTACTTGACGCGCATTCAATCCTTTGGAATGGAAGTTAAACGATTGACAAACACGACCTTCGACTCCTACCCGGCATGGTCACCAGATTCTAAATGGATACTCTTCCAATCCAATCGTGATACAAACATGGAGATATATATTATGGACATCGATGGGCAAAACCAGACCAATTTAACATTAAATCCCGAGTCATCGGAGATGCACCCCGCCTGGCAATTAAAGTAATTAAATCCAATATCCATTTAAAACAGATGGCTTTTATTGTCATCTGTTTTTTTAGTACTATAATCAACGTTATCGGATTCGTTTACCCCAAATTAGAGGCTAATATGATTGTTCGGAATTGTATGAAAAAAAGGGTTTTTTTCATCCATGTTGATGAGACGGTAGCCGGTGCAGCAAAATTAATGCAGGAATACCATATCGGCACACTTCCAGTTGTCGATGATAACAATAAATTAATTGGTATTCTCACGCTACATTCCTTGTTGCGAATTGTGTTGCCTGATTTTATTGAATTCGTAGCAAACTTTTCTTTTATTAATAATCTGGGGGCATTTGAAACCAGGATTCCTTCAGAGGCTGAATTGGATATCCATATTAAGGAGATTATGGAAGAACCAATATTTGTACAGCAGGATTGGAGTCTGGTACATGCTGCTGCTATTCTGCATAATGAAGAACTAAATGATATTCCAGTTGTTGATTCTTCAAGGCGTCTGGTAGGTTTGGCATCACATGTAGATCTCGGTACAGCGATCATCCGAAGTTGGAATCTTTGAAACAATAATCCATAGAAAATATTAAATGATCACATTATCTGTAATAATTTCAATTTTTATTTTTATTGTCGTACTGATAATTATATTTTCAGAAAAGATTAACCGTACCATTGTAGCTATGGTCGGGGCAACTTTAATGGTCGTTGCAGGAATTTATTTCGGTTTTTATAATCAGGAACAGGCTGTTGAGGTAGTTGATTTTAACACCCTGGGTCTTCTCATCGGCATGATGATTTTGGTGGGCTTATTAGAACCGACTGGCTTCTTTCAATTCCTGGCAGTAATGGCTGCAAAAATATCAAAAGGCAAGCCCATCCGTTTATTGATTTTCTTGACTGCTGTAACATCTATTGCCTCAATGGTTCTGGATAATGTGACAACTGTGGTGCTTATCGCTCCAGTGACTATCCTTATCTGTGAAATCCTTGGATACAATACAAGGCCTTTTCTGATTTCAGAAGCTATTTTATCCAATATTGGTGGCATGGCTACCCTGGTTGGTGATCCCCCCAACATATTAATCGCATCAGCAGCAAATTTTACTTTTGTTGATTTCCTCAGAAATTCGCTTCCAATTGTTTTGGTCACATGGTTGGTGTCTATCATAGTCCTCAATTATTTATTCAGGAAAGAATTACAATCATCCAAGATTATTGATAATGGAGCCGTAGTAGCCCAACTTAATCCAAAAGAAGCCATTAAAGAACCCAAGATTGTGTTTAAAGTGCTGGTAATGATCGCAATTGCATTAATCGGTTTTATTTTTGAAGATCTCATCAAATTAGAACCGTCCTTAATCGCTATAGGAGCATCGTCTTTGGCATTATTATGGGTGAATCCTTCCAAAGTCAAAGAGGTGTTCAACCTGGTGGAATGGGATGTTTTGGTTTTTTTCAGCTCATTATTTATTCTGGTAGGCGGATTAGAAAATGCAGGTGTGCTCCATTACCTTGCACAGGCAATTCTCTCTATTGGAGATCTACACCCGGTAATTCTTGGGGTGAGTTTATTATGGATTGTCGCATTACTTTCTGCAATTGTGGATAATATCCCAATAACCATCGCAATCATCCCCGTCATTTTGGAATTAGAAACCATGGGGATTCCTGTAACCCCCCTATGGTGGGCATTGGCATTCGGGGCTGGTTTGGGTGGAAACGGAACAATTATCGGTTCAACAGCAAATGTGATCGTCACTTCACTTTCAGACCGAACGCGCTATCCAATTTCACCTATGTTATGGAATAAAAAAGGTTTGCCGGTCATGTTTATAAGCCTGACCGTTGTATCAGGTTTGTATGTGCTATTCTTCTTCCTGATCGGATTTTAGCTGCCAATTTTGTTTAGTCAGACTCAAACTGTCCAGATATTTAGTATCACCTAATAGAAACCTTAATTCTTCTTCAAAGATTTCGATAGGGGTATTTAACCCTTCAGAGTATCGCAAACAACTTCTTTCTTCTTCCAGTAATATTTTGGTGTGATCTAAAGTTACCTGTCCATTATCATTTAAATCTAATGGATGAAGTACACAGTAAAATGGCTTTAGAAACCAGGGATGCCTGCCTAACTTTTCTGAAGCAACCTGTAAAGCACATTTATGATCCGATCTCAAAAAAATACAGGTTTTTCGTTTGAACGGTTGTTTTCTGCTAACAAGTCTGGTATGGATCACTCTCCCAGTCAATGTAAATGAATCCATTTCAATATCACTTAGAAACCAGTCTCCCTGATCGAATTTTGTTGGATCCATGCAAGATTGAACAATATCGGCAAATTCATTAATTCTTTCTTTTTCCTGCAAATCGATCCAAACACCAAAAACACAACATGCTCCGTGACACTCATGTAGCTTGCATCGTTGTAATGTTTCCGGAATTAACATCCTGGGAGAAATCGCTAAAGATTCAGGCATTTGATAATTCTAACAAAAAGCTTTCAATTAAGGTCATAGGATATTTAATTGAAAGGAGACTGTATATACCAGATTATTTATTATTGGTTATCATTGATGTAGAATTGATTCAGTCGATAAAAGTTGGCAACAAATTTGCAACAAGATAAAAAACCTATGAAAAAAATAAAGCTTCTCAGTGGACATTTAGTAAATATTAATAACTTGATTAGCGATATCCCAAACCAACTAAGGCGGGAAACTATCCTTAACTTATCCAATATACATGATAAAATTATCAAAGGGGGGTTTGTAGAATTGCCTGACCGATTGCAGATAAAAATGCAAAAATTTAAGGCAAATCAAGAACTTCAAACCACGAAACAAAATGCTTTTGGAAAGAACAATATTTTCCAACCTCTAATCATCATTTATTATTTTCAAAATGAATCTAACGTTTATCACTAATCATAAGGGGGAGGCTGAACCATTGAAAGCCAATACTATGGCAAAAATTCTTTTTATTGACGACGACACTCACACACTTTCCTTAATGGAACAAATAGCGTTAATTTTAGGACATTCAGCTATTCTATGCCCAACCGCAAAGGACGCGATGCGTATGGCATTGGAAACCTTACCAGATTTAATTATGCTGGATATCCATATGCAGGAACTCAATGGATTCGATGTTGTTAAACACTTGCGCAATGATGAAATAACCATGAAAACGCCGATCATCATACTCTCAGCCAGTGAACCTGATTTTGAAACTGAAAAGGCTATCTCTGTTGGAGCAGATGGATTTCTTCCAAAACCTTTAACAATCAGAGATCTTGAAACTGTCGTAGCGAAATTCAATATATAATTCTTTACATGAAATTTGGTCTCGTTCTTCCAAATTACGGCCCGCAAGCATCACGTTTTGCCATCATAGATTCTGCTATTGCAGCTGAAAATAACGGTTTTGATTCTGTCTGGTTGACTGACCATCTTGCCCTGCCGGAAGCTGATGCTGACGTATTTGGCCATATTTATGAATCTTTAACAACCATGTCATATCTGGCTGCCAGCACCAGAACAATAAAACTTGGATTATCA
>PHBX01000020.1 GCA_002842045.1 Chloroflexi bacterium HGW-Chloroflexi-3
TGAGCCTGGTCTCGCCGCATGCCAGCACGCCTCCGGCTGCACCCGTTCGCCCGTATCTTTCACAAGAAAATCAGGTGGGTGAACGGGTGCGGCTGATTGACGCTAAAGGTCAGCCAGTACCCGTAATGTCTCCTGACTTCTCAGGTGCAGCTGGTTTTCTGCACTCCCAGCCTGATACCAGTATTGATCCGGTTCAATTGCGTTTGCAATTGCAGCAGCAGATCGGTGTTCGTTTCCCGAATCTGGATAAGGCTTTGTTGCATGAGATGATTGAACGCGTATTGCACCGCTTTGGGGTTGGATAATGGATCCATTCTTGTGGAAATAGCTTTTTATGAATCTGGTTTTAACTTGTCCACTGACCAGTAATTCGCCCAGATATGATTGAACAGTCCCATGTGAGTATGAAGAATCAGAAAAAACGTGATACGGTGCAATTGAATTTAATTAATTCAGGTTGTGATTTTTAGATCGGAAAAGCAACACACTCGATTACGTCCCTGTTCTTTGGCCTGGTAAAGGGATCTGTCAGCAATACGGAATAGATCGCGGGTGTTATCAGCATGTAGAGGATAATTACTGATGCCAATGGAAATAGTGACCTGTGCATATAAGAATTCTGCGTCACGAGAAGCCTGTTCAAAGCGTTCACGCAATGCTTCTGCCCGATTGAAAGCTTGATCATGCTCTAAACCTGGCAATAATATTAAAAATTCCTCACCCCCAAAACGGCAGGAAACATCTGATTTTCGGAACATGGTTTTTAGAATCTCGCCCAACATTTCCAGTACCTGGTCGCCAACGTCGTGACCAAAGCGATCATTTACGGATTTGAAGTGGTCAATATCCACCATCAGTAGACTTATTGGTGTATCTGTGCGTAAACTGCGGATTAATTCATTACTTAAATATTCATCAAAGAAGCGCCTATTGAATAACCCGGTCAAAGGATCGCGGATGGCCTGTTCTTTGAGTTGAATCTGCAATTTTTCAATTTCATCCAATTTTTGTAATAAGGTTTTGTTTGCTTTCTCTAATGCCCGATTTGCCATCCGTCGTTCGGTTTCATCATCAAAAATAACAAGCCAGCCGTCAAAAGCTTTATTGCGCACCAGCGGGGAAACCATGATATCCAAAATGCGAAGCGCTGGGTCGGTTATTTCTATCTCAAAATTTATTGATACATGGATGTTTTCAAAAGGATTATTCTTGATTCCTAGCATTCGAAATATTTGTTGAGCTGATCCGCCCTGTATAATCGGTATTTTTGGAATCAGTTGTGTCAGTGTGGGATTCCAGTCAATGACCCGCAATTGTGAGTCCACAACCATGATGCCATCCTGAATCAGGCTGAAGACAAGATCGCGGGCAACAGGAATCAGATCCAGAAACCGGAATGTAGTGATAGAAAGGGTTATTAAAACAACGGAAAAGAAGCTTCCAATAGGTGTCCAATCCATCCCAGGTAATGGATTCAGATCTGTCAGATAAATGATATTTCCCAAAAAAGGTAACGTTATGGCGGTTATGAATACTTCAATTTGGTGTCGAAAAGAGCGTTGCTTAAACTTGATCCATTGTTGCACCAGGGTAAAAATTAAAATAATGATCAGGATATATTGAAAAATGATACCAAAAGCATAAAACGGACCATGATAATAAATCATCAGATTCGTACCTGGATCTATTTCACTAAAACCACTCCAGATCCAACCATGGTATTGATTGGTCCATGCCATGAGAACCACCAATAAGGGTACAACCCAAAGTAGGACAATATTTCGTCTTTTGATATTTTGAACAATTCCAAAATAATCTAGTTCAAACAGAAAGAGTCCTGGCAATAAATTATACAAGCCCAAATATTCCCACTTAGACCAATAAACCTTCATGGCTGTATTTGTTGCTGAATAATCCAAAGCATAGGCAAGATTGTAAATGGCTACCGACAGGGCAACAACCATCATATATTTGCTGCCGGTAACGTGACGTTTTCTCCATATCAAGAACAACAATATCAATGAAAGAACACTGGTAAAGAAGGAAATATTTACGTAAATGAGGGAAAAATCTAGCATGATGATAAGTATACTTATTTTAGACAAATTAAGAAGAGATTTTTGTTACTATTTATTACGAAGTTATGTATTTTTTGTTACGATTCTGTTTGTTAACAGTTATAAAAAAGGATTACTTGCAAATCAACACAGGAATCTGAATACTATCCAATACATAATCGATTGTACTGCCAGTCATCACCTCTTTTAAAGGCGCCGAACCATAACTACCCATGATGACCATATCAACACCCATTTCATTTACAAAATTGAGAATATTCTGTCCGGAAAGGCCTTTTCGAAGATGCGCTTTATAATAGGTTCCGCTGAATCGCATGTAAGATCGAGCATCGTTAATATGTTTTTTCATTTCATCTTTTTGTTCATTATCCCGATAGGTTGTCAGGATGTATAGTTCAACATTCCATTGGATTGCTTGATAAGCAGCAATGTACATGGCTTCTTTCGCCTTTGGACTTCCGTCATATGCCAGCAATAATTTTTTGATGGGTCGCATATACCCGGGAACTAACAATAAAGGCTGAGGGCATTTCCGAACTAAGGTGCGAAAACCAGACCGTAGTTTTTGTAAGGGTTGGATCCCGGGCGCATAACTCATTTTTACAATCACCATATCGGTGTAAAATGCCCGCTCTAAAATTTTTTTCCCAGGTTCGCCTACTTCAATGGCAAGGCTGCCTTGCACACCGGTTTCACCCAGTCGCCAATAAAAAATTTCCCGAATTCTGCGTACTTTTTCACTTTCCAATTCATCTTCATTAGCAACCAGATGCAATCCGGAAATACGGGCACCCTCTTTCTGTGCAACCCAGAGTGCCTGTTCAAAAGCTTCTCTGGATTCCAGGTTGTCCTGAATTGCAAAAAGCAGGTTGGGGAAGAGCACTTGTTTTTTTTCAAATTGCATACGATGTGCCTTTCGCCATGCGCCGGTACGTGGTCCAGATTCCCAGTTATCGGGCAGGATCTGGTCAACCAGCCAATAGCGGAAACGTTTAAAGATTGACCTGGTGCGATGAGAGAAACGCGCAGCCAGTGATTCTGCTGCTTTGGTGGAATCCACTTTCCATCCCAATTCTACTTCCAAATCATCACGATGCTCCAGCATCCATAGATACAGGTCGGTTTTGGTACGATCCGGGAATTCTCGCAGTAAGCCTTTTTCTGTGATAATTTCTACGGTTGGCAGGTAAAAATTTTTATACCAATCGATGGCACCTTCAAGATATGGGATTTCACGCTCCAATTTTTTTCCTAAAAAATATCGATTAACACTGATATGATCGAGTAGTTTTTCATATCCACCAGGCTCGGTCACATCCAGTTCCAGATCGGATACGTGTTTATCGAGTTGTGTAATATCTAAAAAGTTAGCATATTCTTCTTTTATAATCAGATTATCGAGATCAACATCACCTGTGAGAGGAACACGGGTAACCACTTCCGTTATGTAGGCTTCAATGTGTGATTGACCATTTTGGCGCGCAATTGAAACCCGATGGTTGCCATCGCGCACAAAATAATAATCACCAACTTTATAGACCTCAATCGGTGGTACGCCCAATAATGACTCTGTCGCAACTTTTACGGACACCCAGCGCTGGCTATCAGATGTTTTTAGGGGTAAGAAATCACGGGTAAAGTCGGTATATCTTCCCACCGAGCCGATGATCTTATCGAGTGGAATTTCCTGGCGGCCACGTTCAACCTGTCCTTGTAATCTTAAACTTTTCAGGACTTCACTATAAGAAAGCAGATCAATCTTCTCCCCAGTCAGATGAGAAATTACAGATTTTAAAGAAGCTTTGCGGTGGGCAGCATTAAAATCATTGATTGCAATATTTCTATTCATAGTTCACCTGGTGCACTTTTCCATTAAATGTACATCATTTTAATTTTTTTGGCTATCTATAAAACAAAAAAGTGAAAATTTATGATAGCACATCCAATCTTTCCCTGGTACTGACGATCATCGCGCTTGCCAGGCGTAATAAATGGATGGATTCTTTTTCCCAATGAATGGATTTGGTAACCATATCAAATCCGATGAAACCCGATGCTTTGCCGTTATTAAACATAGGTACTACCATCACCGAGAGAATTTCCTGTGAGTTTAATATTTCTCTTGTATTTAATTCATGGGGTGGAATATCATCCAATGTGTCTAAAGATATTTCTTCATTTTTCTCCATCTTCTCCATCCACCATGGGAACATCGAAAATGGTAAATTTTGTAAAACTGCTAATTGAGGAGTTATTCCTTCATTACACCACTCAAAAGTGTTCGACATGGTCTGATCTGAGTCATTAAAATCAAAAATATATGTACGATCCACCTGCATATACTTACCCAGTTCGTCCACTGTGTTTTGAAGGATTTGTGTCAGGTTTTCTGATTTTGCGTTCATTAAATTTAAGGAAATCTCATTAATCAAACGTTCAAATTTGGAATAATAAATTAATTTTTCGCGTGTATTGTGACGTGCAGTGACGTCTCTTGAGATACCCTGAAATAACAGTGTGCCATCAGGCATCGTAATAGTTGATCCGATCTCTTCGGCCCACCGTAAACTACCATCTTTGTGGTATATCCTGAACTCTACCGGACCAGTGATTTTTTTCTCAATGCGATCTCGCAAATTCTCGAAAAATTTTTCTGCGTCATCGGGATGCATGGCGTTCAACCAGACATCCGGGTTTCTATAAAATTCTTCCTGTGTATATCCAGTAAATATTTCGACTTGCGGGCTGATGTATAACGGATACATCGTTTGTGCGTGAATGACATATGTCACCATCGGTAAATTTTCTACTAAAGCTTGAAAGCGCTGTTCCATGGATTGATGGAGCAAATCGCGTTGATAGGTATCTGTAATATTTTTTCCCAGGCCATAGATCTCCACCAGTTTATCTCCCTTAAAAATTCCTCGATCAGTCCATTCGACCCATACTGTCTTTCCATTAGCCGTCAACATTCTATTGACATTTTTTCGCATAGGGTTTTGAGGGGTTAATTTTGCAAAATGTTGAAAAATCCTTTCGTAATCTTCCACAAACAGATTTTCTTCAAACGATCTGTTTATGATCTTTCTCAAAGGCCTGCCAATCAAATCACCAAAATTTTTGTTTACCTGAGTTATTATTCCATCAGGTGTCATTCGAACCAGCAACAAATCTTTTTCAACAAAGTTAAAACTATTTGTGTCTTCTTTAATGAAATTTAATTTCGTATCTTCTTCCTGATTGAGAATGATCACCATTAATATTTTTCGGTCTTCGTAATCAATTTGTTGTATCAGGAAACGAGCTATTTTTTCTAATCCCCTCTTTGTTATTAATCGCCAGGAATAATTAGCTTCGAGATTCAAAACTCCCCCCTTGCGAATAACCGATACCAAATAATGGTTTTCCGATGATGGAAAAAGATCAAAGAGATTTAATCTAGTCAGTTCATCATCCTGGTATTCAAAATAGTCGATTGCAAAAGGATTAGAAAAAAATATTTCCAGGGATAATTCATCAATCAGTAAGATGGGAATTGGTACCCTGGTGATAATTTTGATAAATTGATCTTCCGCTGGTCTAAAAGAAACCCCAGTGTCGCCTGGAATCTCTTTCACAATCCCAATGATGCTGGCCTGATTGAGACCCTTTTTAAAATTAATGAAATTTGTTTCCGTTTTTATTTCCTTACCTGATTTTGAAATAAATATCAAGTTTTGTAAATCTGAAGTATGATAAGACAATTTTTTCAATACAGAATAAATAGTCTTTTTTTGATCTTTCACTAATAGATTTGGAAGGGCTACACTCTCCAGAAATTCATATGGGTAACCAATCAGATCCAAGAATTTATGATTGTATTTGACAAATTTTCCTGATTCTGTAATTGCAAACCATATATCCTGTGTTTGATCCAGCAAGAAATGGAGATTGGATTCAAAACTCTCTACTCCAATCTGCCTGAATAACTCAAAATCGTTGCCAATTGGTGTTTTTTCTTCTGGTTCAGAATGATGCAGTGTCAAAGTAATATGGAATTTATGATCAGTGATTGGAAGTACTTCACAATCGATCTGCCTCAATATATCAATTGAGGAAAATGAAATTAAATTTAAAGCTGGTTTCTTGCTCTGATTGACCATTTGGATTGTCTCAAAGATTTTCTTGACCAGTTCAAGATTTGAACAATCCGTCAATAATTTGCCATCAAGAATCGAAACGGGGAAAAAGGTTAAAGATTCGAATTCCTGAGCATAAACTTCATAAATTTGACCATTTAAGTCTGTTATAAGTTTTACATGACCTGAAGCTATGATCAGGTCAGTTAAATTTTTGATTTCAGAAAAATAGTTCATTTAAGCTCGCTGTTTAAACAGGTTGTTCCTCATTTATTTCATCAACTAACCCACTAATTTCAATAAAACTTTCATTAATTTTCTGATGTTCAGTAAGTCAAATTGTATGACATATCAATTATTATTACAAGATGAATGTTATTAATAAATGATCAAAGACGTTCAATTTCAATATAATTGATGCAATCATTTAATTATTCTTTGGTTTTATCCAAAAGGAGAAGCCTAATTCTTTTCCAGAGAATAATCGATACTCATCATGCGGGTTACCTCCAGTTGGAACATCACCACCAACCCCTTTCTGGGTCAAATCAATATTCAATGTAACCAAATCACTCTTAACCAATTCATGGATATGGTTGGCATCCATCAATTGATCCTGTGAATATGGCCAGGCGCTAAAATTGAAATATGGCTCCCCGACACTCTGAAATGATAATCCAACCCCGCTATCATCACTCACATGCAACCAGTGCACCTGACTTCGATTTCCATACTCCTGTGGACGAACATAATGATGAATCAGGTCGTCGACAGTAGCTTTGAACCTCCCTATACGTGCTCCTAACTGCCGGTCCGGCATGGTTTCCTGTGGTCCCAAACCAAAATATTCAACCTTTTGAAATTCAGTTGGTAATGTCAATTGCATCCCCATGCGCTCCAGTTCTTTACCCGGAGTGAAGCGTGCTTCAACCTGGATCGAGCCATTTGCATCGATGGTGTAAACAGATTCAATCGGGGTTTTGCCACCCATAACACGCCAGGTCGCTTCCACGCGGATTTGATGAGAATCCAATGTCTGTGCATGAAAATGAATGCAACGTAGCTTTTGACTGGCTGAACGCCAGAAATGCTTCCCCAGCAGTCGTTTCAACCAGGGGTAAACGATGAACGAGGAAATGTCGTTATCAATCCAGACCCGCCAGAGATTGGGTTTCATAGGTGATTTAAGTAGTTCGCGCCCCTGATAAATGTATTGCTCGAGGTATCCGGTATGTGGATCAAACAGGATGCTGAACTCAGACCCACTGATAATGACCTGATCTGCCTGGCTGGTTAGATGCAATGGTTCTTGCGAGAATGGTGACGGTCTTTCTTCAGAATCCGCGAAGGTGGGGACTTTAAATTGTTCCCAGGCAACCTCATAGCCAGCCTTTGCCCAGGAATGATCCTCTTGCAACAAAAATTGAATAGTCAAAAAAATTTCCCTGTTTGTCGCTGTCTCAGGAAGACGCAGTGGGATGTTAACAAAACAAGATTGCATTGGTTCTAGATCTAATGATGGTATTTCCCCCGCTTGTTCGACATCACCGTTTATTTCCAGATACCATTGTATTTTCAGGTAAGATAGATTCAAAAAGCGGTGTTTGTTGTTGATTTCAAATTTACCGGAAGCAACATCAATGGCTCTGATTTCAACATTCTGATAGCCTTTTTTCACGGTCCAGACCGCCGGGTGTGGTTCTCGGTTGGCAGCAAAAATACCATTACAGCCAAAAACGGAGAAACGATAGGGATCCCCGAGGTCGCCGCCATACGCCCAAAAATTTTTTCCATCTCCTGTTTTGGAAAGAATGCTCTGATCGGCAAAATCCCAGATGAAGCCTCCAATGCATTGTGGATACTTTTCGAACAGATCCATGTATTCCTGAAAATTGCCAAGCGAATTCCCCATGGCGTGGGCATACTCACAAAGAATAATGGGTTTCTGATTGGCGTATTTCCCATGGATGGTTTTCCAGGAGAGAATGCCATCCCGAAATTTATAATCTTCACCGTTGGCGATGGCTTCCAGGTCTTTCGGTGGCGGGTACATCATGGAGAATACATCCGCGTATTCACCTTTATGGTCCTGTTCATAGTGCACCGGGCGGGTTGGATCCAGTTGATGAACCATATCAGTCAACCGGCTAAATTTTTCATCGGAACTGGATTCATTCCCCAGTGACCAAAAGATGATGGAAGCATGGTTGCGATCACGGGCAATCATCCCTTCCACACGCGAACCCATGGCAGCCATCCAGCGCATATCGCCACGTATTACATCGCGAAATCCATGGGTTTCAATATTGGCTTCGTCCATCACGTAAATGCCATATTCATCACACAGGTCGTAAAAGCGCTCATCATCCGGGTAATGGGATGTGCGCACGGCATTGATGTTATTACGTTTCATTAACAGCACATCCTCCAGCAACCGTTCTGCGCTCATGGTGTGGCCAGTCCGTGGATCAAAATCATGGCGGTTGACGCCTTTGATCAAAATCGATTGACCATTTATAAAAAGTTGCCGGTCGCGAATCTCAACCTGTCGAAAACCATGCCGAAAGTGACGGGCATCGATAGCGTTGCCTTCCTGATCCTGCAAGCTAAGATATACATCGTACAGGTACGGGGTTTCGGCGGACCAGAGTTTGGGATGGCGTACGGAAAGTTTGTGTGTAAGCCAGGAGGAATCCCCGGACTGCAGCTCTAAGCGTTGATCCCGCCGGGATAACTCAACCCCTGCATACTTTAGGATGGTGGTCAATTGAAAAGTTTTTTCCTGCGTTTGTTCCTGAAGATGTGAGAGAATCTCAGATTCAATGATTACATCTGCCTGGTTAAATCCATCAAAGAATTGAGAACTCAATTTCACATCCCGGATGAATTCGGGCGGAAAGGCCAATAGTTTTACCGAGCGAAAAATACCCGATAAGAACCACATATCCTGGTCTTCCAGGTAACTGCCATCGCTAAAGCGGTAGACCTGCACAGCCAGCAGATTCTCCCCAGGATTTAGATAAGGGCTTATGTAGAATTCAGAAGGTAACATGCTATCCTGAGCATAGCCCACAAACGAGCCATTCAACCAGACATAGTAGGCAGAACAAACCCCCTCAAAGCGCAGATAGATTTCATGATTTTTCCATTCTGGTGACAGCGTAAAATGCTTGCGGTAGGAGCCCACCGGATTATCATGCGGGTCAATGTTTGGCAAGTTATGTTTTTTCAGGCTGGGTGGCATGTGGAAAGGCGCATAGATGGGCACACCATAGCCCTGCAACTCCCAATGTCCGGGGACTTTAATTTTCTGCCAACCCTCGGGTGAATTCTCCAGCGATTCAAACCTCTCCGGACGGTTGGCGGGGCTGGGCACCCAATGAAAATCCCATTCCCCATCCAATGATATTTGACGCGGGGAATTCTGGTGATCATCAATCAATTTTAATGAAGGGTACGAAAGAGAAGTGCTGCGGGCTGGTTGCCGGTTGATCTCAAATATTTCTGGATTATGCCATTCAGGGATGAGGTGTTGGTTGGGCATTGTTTTCCTCCATTGGTCAACAGCTCAGGTTGTTTTGTTTAATTCTATCTGATAGTGCCAATGAATGCCAATCTATACGCTCAATTTCTCAAAATAAATCCACATCAACTTTTTTGTTTGGATGAATGACAGGTATAATTTGCTAATGCTTAAATCTTCAGTCGTTTTGTTAGCAATCCTATCCATTCTGTTGGCTAGTTGTGCTCAGCAACAAGCCTATGCTGAGCAGGAACAGACCAATCCCACCCAGGCACCGAAACAAGAGCTAAATCCGATAAATATAGAACAGGATGTCATCCTCCCCAGCCCAACAACTGAACCCAGCAGCACGTTACGCCCCAGTTCAACCCCATTACCCGGCCCAACCCCAATTCCATCGTTCACAACAGTTCCTTCATCCACTCTCATCCCGGATTCGGTGTATCTGAAAGGGGTGACCAACTTCCGGCAATCATATCCAATCAGTTGTGAATCCCGCACCGCAGTCGATTGGGCGGATTTTTTTGGCGTGCAGATTTACGAATCGGATTTTCAATTCGGTCTGCCATTATCAGATAATCCGGATAAAGGTTTTGTGGGTGATGTGCATGACCCCCTGGGGACAGGTTCCTCCTTATTCATACGGTGTGCATGCAGCTCCGGTTGCCACCCTCTTAAAGGAAGAGTATGACCTCTCAGCCCGGGCAGCCAAGAACTTCAGCCTGGAGAATCTAAAAAAGGAGATTGCCAGCGGTCAACCACTGATCGCCTGGGTGATAGGCAACATGGTAGGCGGTATTCCCTCAGAATATATCGACCAGGAAGGCAATAAGGTAACTGTAGCTGCCTATGAACACACCGTGATCGTGACCGGGTACGGAGTCGATCATATCCGTTATTTAAACAATGGCAAGTTTTATCAGTTTCCGGTTGAAACCTTTCTGAATTCGTGGGGAGTACTGGGCAATATGGTGGTTTACCACAAAGACCCTGGTGATCGCTATTAAATTTTGATCACCAGACTAGCCATAATTTTCAATTAAGCAACGCCGATAATCATCCATTTCAATCTGGATACGAGCTACCCCGCTTTGCATAGCTGCCTGCGCCACTGATGAAGCCACCCACAGACAAACACGCTTATCCAGTGCTTTTGGCAGCAAATAATCCCGTCCAAATGAGATTTCAGAAATACCATAGCGCTTCAGGATGTCTACAGGCACAGGTTCATGAGCCAGTGCAGCCAATGCCTGCGAGGCTGCCATCTTCATCTCGTCATTGATCTCCCGGGCGCGGACATCCAAAGCTCCACGGAAAAGAAAGGGGAAGCACAGAACATTATTGATCTGGTTGGGATAATCGGAGCGACCTGTAGCGATGATCACATCCGGACGAGTTTGTTTTGCCAGGTTGTAATCAATCTCCGGATTAGGATTGGCCATGGCGAAGATGATGGGATTAGTATTCATTTTCAGAACCATTTCAGGCTTCAATACATTGGCTGCGGATAAACCAATAAACACATCCGCGCCTGCAATCACCTGCCCCAATGTGGCTGGTTGGGTACCCTGGATAAAGATCATTTTCTCAGTGAACATTTCTTCCTGCCTACCGGCGTAAACCAAACCATGCAGGTCGCAAATCCAGATGTTTTCACGAGGAACGCCTATACGCAACAAATGTTTCGCGCAGGCAATCGCGGCTGCCCCAGCACCGGAAAAGACGACCTTGATCCTTTCAATATCTTTACCCACGACTTCAAGGGCATTCAAAAAAGCTGCTCCCAGCACAATAGCCGTGCCATGCTGGTCATCATGAAAGACCGGGATATCCAGCATCTCCTGTAAGCGTTTTTCGATGTAAAAGCATTCTGGTGATTTTATATCCTCCAGATTGATACCGCCAAACGTTGGAGCAATCCCAGCAACGATCCGAATAAAGGCATCCGGGTCGAGTTCATCCACTTCGATATCGAAGACGTCCACCCCAGCGAATTTCTTAAACAGCACGCCTTTGCCTTCCATAACCGGTTTGGATGCCAGCGCGCCCTGGTTACCCAAACCCAGAATGGCAGTTCCATTCGAGATGACAGCCACGAGATTCCCTTTAGATGTGTATTGATACACTGCATCCGGATTCTGCATGATCTCTTTGACCGGTTCTGCAACACCGGGTGTATATGCCAGCGAAAGATCAGCCTGGGTCTCGAGTGGTTTGGTGGATTCAACGGATATTTTGCCAGGTTTCCCACAAAGGCAATGATAATCAAGGGCGTCATCTCTGAGTGTCATATCAACCTCTTCACGGCATTCAAATTCTGGATAGGGTCTGCTTGAATTAGTACATTGATCAACACGTTTATTATCCTATAAACTTGAAAATTTGGTGCCTGATCTTATTCCCGATTTGAATAGAAAAAATCACCACCATCGAGTGGAGGTGGTTTGTGCTATCTTATTGTAGTAATTCAGCTAAACCAATTGAGCGAGTATGACTTCGGTGTGTTGCTGGCGGATGATGATCTGATCAGCACCTGCTTCCAAATAATCATTTACCTGATCGAGACTGACAGCTCCAGCAGCCATAATCGTCATGCGGTTATAGACCATTTCGGATATTCATTTAATTTGCTCCAAATCCGGGTTCTTTGGCAACCAACCCGTCGAAGTCCCGATGCTCTGGATGCCTATCTCCACACAAATGTTAATCAGGTGCATGATTTGTGGATCACTGAGATATGCTGCTTCCAAAATCAAAGAGACAGGACGATCACCAGCAGCATGAACAACAGAAATCAATTCACATAGGATACCCAACCAATCCAATCAACTTACTATCTTGCACTTTCGAAAGCATCTCTCTGGCTGATTTTAAATAGGAAGGCAGAGTGGCCAATCCATAACCGGATGGGTAATTTGCCATTAATTTTTCGATGGTTTTTAGATCATCAAAAGGCATGGCTGGTGCCTGGGCAAAAAAGGTTTCGAAATCATTTTCCTGTTCGATTTGCGCTTACAATTCCACTAGGTCATAGCCAGTTAACCAGCAGATGATCTGGTCCACTTCTTCCTTGGTGCGATTTTTGCGTTCCGCTTTTTGCATATAGAGTGGGTACACCCCGGAGAATTTCATTTTGAAAATTCGATGGTTATTCATTGTTCTTTCCTTTATGAATTACGCTTTGTTCTTTTTCCTCAGCTGTGAAACGATCTCACCCTGTGCAACCAATAATTGCGCCATCCACTCCAGGATAATGTTGAACACAGACGAAACCAAGAAGCCAAGCAATAAACCAAATAAAGCACCCATAAATCCAATGGTTGCCCAAATAATAAATTGATCATTAATCAGATAGGCAAATACACCGAATAAAACCGCCATGATAACTACCAGATAAAAGATAATCACAGTGCGGATCACCTTAGATGATTTCACCAGCCGGTTAACGATATCTTTGGTACGATCATGTTCATATAGTAACATGGAAAAACCTCCTGTCTGTGTGGTTCAAAAAAAATCCTAATTTTTGAATAATCCTGATAAAAGTATAACGAATTTTTTCTGAGATTGCTAACAAATTTATCATATAGAGTTGGGTGAAAAACAATTCTTTTTTCTGATAAAATAATTGTAACTGTTAAACAAAAATCATCAGCGTATTTTTGGAATCTTTCGTTTTCCATATTGTAATCATCCAATTTTTATATAAAAAGTGGGCTAATGCATCAACATTTTTTCATCAATGATCAAGAATTATTACTACGTCTCGCGACATTTGAAGATATTGATTTACAGCGATATTTGTATGCTGATACTCGCTCGGATGAGATGGCTTTGGTTGATTGGTCAGATGACCAAAAAAAGTCTTTTCTCCATCAGCAATTTGAAGCACAGACAAACCATTATCAGAATTATTACTCTAACGCTGTCACGCAAATTATTCTATTAGACCAAAAACCCATTGGAAGATTCATTCGGTGGGATACACAGGATTACATATTAATCATTGATATTGCTTTATTATTTGAATATCGAAATATGGGGATTGGCACTATACTTATTAAGGATCTAATGAATGATGCTAATTCATTAAATTTACCAATCATTTTAAGAGTTGAAATTTTTAACCATGCCATCAACCTCTACGAACGACTGGGTTTTAAGAAATCCAGATTATTGGAAGTGTATCAGGAGATGGTATGGACTCCCCCTCAAAGTGTATTCAACAAGAAGAATAATTAATTATTAAACAAAAGGAATAGAAATGCTCGACGACTTCACAATCGATTCATTGACTGAGCAAATAGGAGCAATTTTTGAGGTAGTTTCCGAAGAGAAAACCATATTTACGGTTACCCTGGAAAAAATTAATATTCACATTCAAACAAAACAACATCAAAATTTTTCACTACAATTTCGTGGGCCATTACGGCCATCAATAACACAGGGAATTCAGACAATTGTCCATCCAAAGTTTGGCACCTCTGAAATTTTTTTAGTGCCCATCGCAAAAGATGCAGATGGATACTTATATGAAGCGGTTTTTAATCGCATTCAATCCAATTAAAATTTTTCCCACAAAATTTTTCGATCAAATAACCAGATAAAGGAGAGTTAAATATGGCAGAACCCTTTCTAAGTGAAATCCGGATTTTTTCATTTGAATTTTCCCCAAAAGGATGGGCCATGTGTAATGGGCAATTACTGCCCATCAATCAAAATCAAGGGCTTTTCTCTCTTTTAGGGACTACGTTTGGGGGTGATGGAAGAGTCAATTTTGCCTTACCGGATTTGAGAGCCCGAACGCCAATCCATGTAGGTTCAGGACACACTTTGGGTGAACGAGGTGGTGAACAGGCGCATACACTGTCCATCAGCGAATTACCAGAACATGCACATGTGGTTTCAGGTAGTGCCAACCCAGGTAGTTCAAACCATCCAAACAATAATGTTTTAGCGACCAACTCATCCAATACCTATGCGAACGGAAGTAATCTGGTGGCAATGCAATCACAATCGATAGCCAACACTGGTGGTTCTCAGGCGCATTTAAATATGCAACCATTTTTAACATTAAATTTTTGTATCGCCCTGCAGGGAATTTTCCCCAGCCCGACCTAAAAGGAGAGAAGATGGCACAACCTTATGTTGGTGAAATACGAATGTTTGCTGGTAATTTTGCACCAGCCGGTTGGCAGTTTTGCGAAGGTCAATTGTTACCGATCTCAGAAAATGAAACCTTATTCCAGTTGATTGGCACAACCTATGGGGGTGATGGTCAAAGTACATTTGCCCTACCCGATCTGCGAGGACGAATTCCTGTTCATCAGGGAAATGGATTCATTCACGCTGAAACTGGTGGTGCTGAAGAAATCACATTGACAGTCAACCAGGTCCCTGCCCATAGCCATCCAATGCTGGCTACTGCCAATGCTGCCCAACAATCCAGCCCAGGAGGGCAAGTACCTGCCCGTGTCAGTGGTAGTGATTTATACTCTGGAGATTACACATCTGCCAACATGTCACCACAGATGGTATCACATGTTGGTGGCAGCCAACCACACACCAATTTTCAACCGTATTTGTGTGTTGATTTTATTATTTCTTTATTTGGAATATTTCCATCGCCCACATAATTATGAAACTATTTTATCGTTTAAGGAGTATTTATGGCTGATCCATTTGTTGCTGAAATTCGAATTTTTCCCTTCAATTTTGCCCCGAAAGGCTGGGCATGGTGTGATGGCCAGTTGATGCCGTTATCACAAAACACAGCCTTATTCTCTCTCCTGGGAACAACCTACGGTGGTAATGGCAAATCCAATTTTGCCCTACCTAATTTACAAGGAAGAGCACCCATGCATCCCGGGCAAGGACCTGGTTTATCTTTGCATGATTTGGGAGAAACAGGTGGGACTGAATCTGTGACTTTGCTCGAATCCGAAATCCCTTCTCATTCCCACACTGTCATTGCGGTAGATCGGGTTGCTGATAGCCCTTCTGGAGTCGGTACCTCTCTGGCATCCCCACCAGCAGGGAATCCATATCGTGCGCCTGATAATTTAATTACTCTATCGGAAAATGCACTCAGTCCAGCCGGTGGGGACGCGCCACATAACAATATGCAGCCCTATCTTACCTTGTATTTTTGTATTGCCTTACAGGGTGTTTTTCCGCCCAGAACTTAAACTTATTTTTCAGTCACCATTTGGTAACCACCTTAGTCAATTTTTCAAATCAATGAATGCATATCGGAGCTACTCATGAAGCCAAAGAAGAATCTTTTCAACAACCGTAAAATCATAAATATTTTCTTGATCCTCTTTCTTGGTATTTTACTTACAATATTTTCCATAAAAGTAGTACAGGCTGCAGTTGATTTGATATTGGCTGAAAAAACAGTTTTACTGTTAGATGATTTGGATGAAAATGGTATTGCCAGTCCAGGTGACATTTTAGAATACACGATCACAATCTTCAATCAAGGCGCTACCAATGCAACCGGTGTTGTCTTTAATGATACGTTGGATATTAATACCGCTCTGGTGACTGATTCCCTCATCCACTCCCCGATCGCGGTTCCTGATGTTTTCCCACAAACTGTACTTGGAAACGTTCGTGTTGATTCATCCCGGATTGGATACACTGTTTTGACGAATGACAATCTGGGTCAACCTGCCATCACGGAAATCAGCCTGGACAGCCCAATCAGTTCTCAAGGTGGTAATGTTACAATGGTCACCTCTGGATCCAGTATGGGTCAATTTACTTACGATCCCCCTCCCGGATATGAAGGGACTGATACGTTTACCTATACATTGACCAATTCTGCCGGTAGTTCTACCAGTACGGTATCTTTAATCGTCTCGAAAATGATCTGGTTTATCAACAACAACGCTGCGACCTGTACAACTCTGGTAGACGGATGTGGAAGACTTTCCAAACCATTTTCTTCCCTGGCGTCATTCGTTGCAATCAATAATGGCACCGGAAATAATCCTGGCGCCAATGATGTTATTTTTTTGTACGAGAGTAATACCAATTATTCCGGGGCGATTTCTTTGTTGAGTGGTCAGAAATTAATCGGACAGGATGCAAGTGATAGCCTTGCCAACATGGCATTGGTAGTGCCAGCATTCAGCAGTGACTCTTTGCCCAGCATGAATACTGCAAGTCCCTATACCACCCTCGGGAACACAGTGACACTAAATAGCAATACCACCGTCAGAGGACTGAGGATCAATATAACGAACAATACCGGGATGATGGATCCAGTCGCAGCCATCACAAATGTTACAGTGTCAGAGGTTTCAATAACCAGTAACAGCGGAACAGGAGTCAATTTTTCTTCGACAGCTGGGATATTTAATTTTGACAATATCACTTCATATAATGGAACAAATGGCATTGTGCTAGATAATTTCACCGGTAGTTTCACACTACCAGCTGGTTATATTTCCAATACCTATTCGGATGGCATCAAACTGAACTATGCTTCGAATGTAACAATTTCGAATATCACCATCAACGGAGCAGCGAGAAATTCCACCAACCCTGCCTGTAATTTCACCTCCATATCCACTGCCTGTGAAGCAGCGATAGAAATTTTAAATTCAAAAAAGATCGCCTTAAGTAACATTGTCATCAACCAGGACAATATGGGCATGCAAGGGATTGTTGCTCAAAATACCGAGGATCTGACCATTAAAAACAGCCAGGTGCTCAATGTTGGTGATGCCGATAATGAATCCGGTATGCTATTGAACAATCTTTATGGAACTATTTTATTTGAGGATCTCACTATTAATACTGCTCAAGAATTCGGTCTTCGAATTTATCAAACCGCAGGTGTTTTATCGGGAACCTTAAGGCGGGTAAAAATCCAGAATAACAATGGTACTTTTGGTGAAGATGGCTTGTCAATTCGGGTGGAAGGGGGAACTTCCACAATTCTGGTGGATGACAGTAACTTTCTTAATACTGGTGGTTCAGGTGTGGCTGCTTCCGTTCAAGGATCAGGGGCAGTATTAAACATTACTTTGAAAAATTCCTCCTGGAGTGAGAATCATCAATTACCGCATGCAGTCTCATTTACAACAGCAGGCAGTGCCTCTGGAAGTATTACCATCCAGGATAATGGCATGGTTGGTTGTGCAAACTCCGCGAATTGTTTTGGTGCTATTGACCTCGATGCATCGGACTCGTCTCATTTGGATGCAACAATCTCTGGAAATACATCATCCGCGTCCGGTGCTGGCACTGGCATTGAATTCATCGTTAATGATTTTGCAACCGGTAGGGCAACCATTTCAAACAACAGTTTTAGCATGCAGCCAGATCGAATTGGAATGAATTTTCTAGCCAGGTCGGTCTCCACATTTAATTCCACAGGTAGTCTTCACCTTTCATTAACCGGTAATACGATTAATGGAATTTCATCTAACCCTGAAAATGTTTTTTCCGGGATGAATTTTCAGTCCGGTAGCAGTTCTGGTACGCATGCACAGACATTGTGTGTCAACGCCAGCGGAAACATCATTAATGGTGTAAATACTTATGCTTATCTTCTGAGTCAAAGAACTGGCACTACCTTTCAACTACAGGGGTTGACCGGCCTTGGAACGAATGAAATAAATGTTGAGAATTTTGTTAAAAGTAATAATCCGGATGGAACACTTGCTGGAATTACAGATGTGGCCCCAGCAGGTGGTACAACGATTGTAAATTATGTTGCAGGAAACTGTTTTACCCCAACAACCACTCCCCAGCCTGCAAGCGATGTAAGCCAAATAGAAAATATTGATTCAATAAGTGAAAAGGCAGGTCAACAGGATTATCGTTTTGAATTGGAGGATTTCAACAATCCACCTGATTTACTGACCAATGTTGATCAATCACCTGTCCTCACATCCACAAAAGGTGTTACTTCAAATCAGATTCCACAAGTAAGTCTTGGCGTTTTACCACCCGGATCATCCGTGGTAATCCAATATCAGGTGACAATTAACGATCCCCTCAACCCGATCAATGCAAGTCAGGTGATCAACCAGGGCACAGTATCTGGAAGCAATTTCGTGAATGTGTTGACTGATGACCCATCCGTTTTAGGATTTTCTGATCCAACGATCATGCTATTGCCCAAACCAGACCTTTTGGCAACAAAAACGAATAACGTAAGTGGTGTTGTGACATTGCCAGACCCCTGGAACTGGAAAATCCGATTGGAAAATAAAGGCAATTATCAGGCAGAATTTTCTAAAGGCGAACCATTATTAATCGATGAATTACCTGATTCAGGATTGACCTATGCCAATCTGGCTATCTCACCAGGAACGATGAGTGAGAAAATAGATTGCACTCTTGACAGCAACACCTTGAGTTGTGTGGCATTGATTGACTTGATATTTGCTGCTGCAGATTCCTACGATGTTTCCTTTGATGTAACTCCTTTAACCGCAGGTTTGTACACCAACCCAAGGAGTGCGGGTATTTGCACGGCTGATCCGAATGGTTTACTGGTCGAGCTCAATTTCGAAAATAATGTGTGTTCAGATACTGTTGCTGTCAATACCTCACCCAGAATTTCCAGTAATGATACTGTCGACTTTCTATACAATACAGCGAATTTATTTACTATTCAAACAAGTGCAGGATATCCAACTGATACAACCATTACATTCGTCGGAACTCTTCCCGATGGTGTAACATTTTTAGACCTGGGGGATGGCAGCGCTACAATCGCAGGAACACCAATCATTACAGGTAGTTTTAGTTTGACGATCACAGCATCCAACAGTGCAGGACTAGAAGCTACACAGAACTTTACATTGACTGTCAATCGCTCACCGCTGTTTACCAGTGGAACCAATGTATCCTTCACCACCGGGGTTGCAGGATCCTTCGCCATCACAACGGCAGGCTACCCCACCTCAGTCACCACCTACTCCAGCGATCCCGTCATACCCGTCAGTCTGACCCTCAGCGACAATGGTGACGGAACCGCTACATTAAGTGGTACTCCCACAACGGGTGATGGTGGTGAATACACCATCACCCTGACAGCCAAAAATGGGATCTCTCCGGATGCGGATCAGACACTGACTTTAACCATCGGACAACAACCTGTCATTAACAGCAGCAACAACACCACCTTTGTAGCAGGCTCACCAGGGTCATTTACCTTTACTGGCAGTGGATATCCAAATCCAACATATAGTTACACTGGTAGTCTTCCTTCCGGTGTTAGTTTCAAAGATAACCAGGACGGAACTGCAAGTTTGAGCGGGACCCCGGCTACAGGTAGTGGCGGCCAGTATCCCCTGGTAATAACCGCAATCAATAGTGTCCTGCCGAATGCTACGCAGAATTTCTCCCTGACAGTGAACGAAGCCCCAGCATTCACGAGCGGAACCAATGCATCTTTCACCACCGGGATTGCAGGATCCTTCGCCATCACAACTGCCGGGTATCCCACCTCAGCCATCACTTATACCAGCATCCCTGCTTTGCCAGCCAGCCTGACATTCAGTGATAATGGAGATGGGACAGCCACCTTGAGTGGCACACCTGCAACCGGTGACGGAGGTAGTTACGAATTGACATTGACTGGATCAAATGGTGTCAACCCGAATGCTACCCAAACCCTGATTATAACCATCGGACAGAGCCCAGCGATAACCAGTACCGACAACGCCACATTTGAGGTGGGCACATCCGGATCATTCACCATCGCCACCAGTGGGTATCCTGATTCATCCATCAGTTTAACCGGCAGTTTACCAAATGGTGTAATCTTTACAAATAATCTGGATGGGACTGCCAGCTTGAGTGGAACGCCAACAGATGGGACCGGTGGAGTATACCTGCTGAACATCACCGCGGAGAATAGCATTTCTCCTAAGGCGGAACAATCCTTTACGCTAACGGTAAATGAAGCCCCCGAATTCACAAATGCTGATCATGTAAACTTCAATGTGGATGCACCTGGTTCATTTACCATCCGCAGCGATGGTTATCCCCTCGCTGCCATTACCTATACCAGCATCCCGGTTTTACCTGCCAGTGTCACACTGGTGGACAACGCTGATGGAACTGCGACATTGAGTGGAACACCTCAAGCCGGAGATGGAGGTGTGTATACAATCAGTCTCAGCGCGGATAATGGTATTGATCCGAACGCTATCCAAGGCTTTACCTTGACGATTGGTGAATCGCCGGTATTCACAAGTTTCGATCAAGTGACATTTGTGGAAGGAAATGCAGGTAGTTTCACGATCACAACCAGCGGTACTCCGGTGGCAACCATCACCTTTACTGGTAATCTTCCTGACAGTGTCTCATTGGTGGATCAGGGAGATGGCACAGCGGTACTTTCAGGGTCACCTGTGGCAACGACAGCTGGTACCTATCCAATCAGCATCAAAGCATCAAACGGTGTTGGAGAAGACGCCATCCAGGTATTCAATCTGATTGTTCAATCGACTTCAGAAATCCTGGCTGTCAATAGCAACGAAGATAGTGGCGATGGGGTTCTGGAGGAGAACGAATATACCAATATGGCTATCACTCAGTTAATGGTCACCTTCAAGCATGCCATGGATCCTAAATCTGTTATTGATTCAGCCAATTATTTATTGGAAAAAGCTGGCGAGTCTATCAGTATTGATTCAATTATCTACGCATTAGCAGAAAAAACAGCAACACTTTCCCTACAAGATGGTCTGGCATTATCAGATGGTGAATACAAACTCACCGTGAATGGAAAAATCCTTGATTATTTCGGATATCCTATCGGCGAAGATTTCGTGCTGTCTTTCTTTGTGGATACCGTAGCTATAGAGATAATTCCATTCGGTTTTACTCTGGAAGATGGTACCAGCCTGAAAGAAAGCATGAAATTAACCCGTGCCATTCAAACACTTGAGATCACCTTCAATGAAGATGCTGCCAATCCCTTAGGAGATGATCAACCGAACGATGTTACCAATCCGGAAAATTACCTGCTGGTTCAATCCGGTTCAAATGGCGATTTTGATACAACATCCTGTGAAATCGGACTGACAAGCGACGATATTCTCATACCTATTGGACCCATTGTTTACAATAATAATTCTGGGAATGGCCCTTTCAAAGCCAAGATAACATTGAATAACAATACGGCTTTGCCGAATGGTCTTTACCGTTTATTCGTTTGTGGCAGCACCTCTATTAGCGATTTGGCAGGCAATAAATTAAATGATGGGAATGACCTATTCTTGACTTTCAGTATTCAGGTGCTCTCAACTGTGGAAAGTTTGCCAGCGACTGGATTTGCACCGGGCAGATTGACCGTTTTATTTGCACTTCCAAAGGAGAAAGTATATCAATCATTGGGTGATTTGTGGTTAGAACTCCCCACTCAAGGTATTAAAGCCGCCATCACAGGTGTTCCGTGGCAAGGAAATAATTGGGACCTAACCTGGCTTAATCAGCAGATTGGATGGCTGGAAGGTACTGCCTTCCCAACCTGGAATGGCAATACAGTGTTAACTGCCCATGCTTATAAAGCTGACGGAACCCTGGGTCCATTTGCTTTTCTCAAGAATCTAAAATTTGATGATATTGTCATTATTCATTACCAGGGACTGAAATACACTTATGCTGTACGTTCCCGGTCTATCGTATCACCCAGCAATACCACTTTGCTCTCCAAAGCAGAAAAGAATGATTGGCTGACATTAATTACCTGTCAACAATATGATGAAACGACCCAAACCTATTTATTCCGCACTATTGTACGAGCTGTGCTAATCCAGGTTGAAAATGAAAACTAAATTCTTGCATCAAGCGCTGAGAAGGAAAGAAAGATGAAAAAAATAAACATAACAAGACGAGAATTTTTACAAGTTGCAGGAATTTCTGCCACCGTTCTGATAGGGTACCCATTTATTAAACAGACCATTAATTTATTTCCACAGATCAAATTTCGCGAACGTATCTTCCGAGGCACCTTCGATGGGATCATTAAATCCTCTATGGATGATGGTCAATCCTGGGAAAATATGATGAATTTTGGCAGCCATATCCAGGTGGTTGATTTTAAAACAAACCATGATAAACTGATTGCTAAATTAAAACTTGGCCACCATGATTTTCTGGTGGAATCTCTGGATGGGCGAATCTGGAAAACCATATAGTTTCATCTATATTTTCTGATAAAAAAGAGTAGCATAGTCTACTCTTTTTTGATCTGTGCATGATCGTGAATTAATTTGATGCCAAAATTGAAGAATACCTGGTTGTCAAATATTGACTATGTTTATTATTTATGTAAATATTACCTTATATGTGATATAATATTTTTATTAAATTGGATACATACCAATACAACTCCGAATCTTCATGAAAGGCTAGGAAAAAATGAACAAGTCAAAAGTGTTTAGTCTGGCAGGGTTATTGCTTGGCGTTTTTTTATTGATAGGTTGTAGTACTGCAACCCCAACGAGGAGCGAAACAGGAACCCAGCCACCAGTAGTCTCTCCGGAGCAAATGGATACTCCAACCGCGGTTGATACACAGGTACCAACTGAAATGCAGGAACCAACTATAGTGCAAGTAACAGTTGAAACTCAGCTGCCCGATTCAAATGTCGATTATATTTCTGGTGGTTTGTTGTATGATAATTGGATGAAACAACTTGAGGTAGAAACTCCAGCTGAAGACCAACCACTTTGGAAGACTCAAACTACCAATACCCGTTCCGGAAAAGACACCTGGCGCTGCAAAGAATGCCATGGTTGGGATTACAAGGGACTGGAAGGTGCATATGGGTCCGGATCACATTTCACAGGTTTCAAGGGAGTTCTTGATTCTGTTTCAATGACAGAAGACGAACTACTGGCGTGGATGGATGGTTCTGAAAATAGCGAGCATGATTTTTCTGGTTATTTTCAGGAAGCAGAATTAACATTGATTGTCAATTTTTTGAAATATGGGTTGTTTGATACTGCTGCTTATATAAATTCTGATAAATCAGTATCTGGTGGTGACGGATCGAATGGTAAGCTGTTATACAACGGTCTCTGCGCAGCGTGCCATGGAGAAGATGGAAGATTTATTAATTTTGGTGATGAAGATGAACCAGAATTTGTAGGTACAATCGCTTCTGATAATCCCTGGGAATTCTGGCATAAAGCATCATTTGGTCATCCTGATTCTCAGATGGTTTCAGTGTTAAGAATTGGCTGGTCTATTCAAGATATAGCAGACGTACTGACTTATTCACAAACATTGCCGACCGAATAATGAGTTCTGGTTTGGGTTATCAAAAATCGAGAATCAAATTATTTCTCGATTTTTGAGGTATGTGTTAAATTTTAAACGAATTTGACTAATCTACAGCAATCATAACATTGGATGCTTTGATAACAGCATAGGCATCTTTACCTTCAACCAATCCCAATGTCTCTACTGAGCTATTGGTAATGATGGAAACGACCTGAGCGCCACCAGGTAATTCTAGAATTACTTCACTGTTAACTGCACCTTTAACTACCTTGACGACCTTACCTTTAATTTCATTTCTTGCACTCAATTTCATAAAAACCTCCAGTTTTTTTGTATCGATTACACCATATGACAAACCAGAGCAGATTCCAATCCGGATTACAATCTATTGATTATTTCGTTTTTCCTTTGGAAATAAAAATACGCTCACACAAATAAAAATAACTAGGCTGATCAAAATCAAAAAAACTGTCACGGGTAGAGCCGCTTTTAATCCAAAACCTTGAAAACGCTCAAAAACCAATACTGGCATGATCTTGGGATGGTATGCCAGTATTACCACCGCGCCAAACTCACTGACTCCCCTTGCCCACATCATTAAAGCCCCACTGGTAATACCACGCCAGGATTGAGGTAGGGTTATATACCTTAACATCTGCCAGTAGTTGGCACCATCCACCCAGGAAGCCTGTTCGATCTCGCGATCCACCCCCGCAAATGCCTCCCGACTGGCATTCACCAGAAATGGGACACTGACAAACAACATCCCAGTCACAATCCCAGCTGGACGGTCGGTGAAAGTAATGCCTATATTAGCGAACAATTGACCAAATATCCCATTTCGTCCAAACACCAATAACAGCGCTACACCTGCTGCGGTATGTGGAATGATGACCGGCAAATTAATCAATGCCTGTAAAAGATCGCGGCCAGGAAATTGATAACGCGTCAATAAATAACCCATCGGAACCGCTGTGAGAAATCCAATTAAGACCGCTGCCAATGCACAGCTAAAAGTCAATTGCATGGAATCCAACACCTGTTGATCCGTAAATAACTGGAAAAAAGTGATCGGCTCAACACTGAAAAGAGTATTGATCAGGGGTACCAACAGAATCATCATCAAGATAATCCCGGCGACAATGAATACCTTTGTCAATGTACTGTTGTGAAGCTTTTTCATTCTTCGGGGTGACTAATAATTTGCAATGCTGTTGGCATATTCTCAAAACCATTCGCAGGAAATGATTCAAGCAGGAGGTGGTAATTTTTGGACATGATGGCTTTGCCTTCTTCACCCAATAAAAACTGGATAAACAATTCAGCCGCTTCCGGGTTGGGAGAACTGTCCGGGATGGTAATGGCGTATTCTATGGGTTCCGCAATAAAATGAGGGTCAACCGTAGAAAAGCGCTGAAAATCCATACGAACTTCCACATTTTTATAAAAATCCCGCATTTTTTCTGTACCCAAATTCACTTCCGAGGGGAGCTCCAGCATTTCTAATCCATGCTGTTTGACGACAGACTCATATTCAAAGGCGTAATCGAGGTCACTACTCTCCATTAATGCAATCAGGAAAACACTGGCCCCACGGATCAGAATGTGGGCATCCGACTTTGTTTCCAGAATTTCAGGAATACGGATGAGTGCATGACCTTCTTCTCGAAAGATGGTTACCGGAAAACTGAATTGGCCTTTGTACATGGCTTTGAATAGGTCATATTGTTGGATAGAATTTTCGTGCAGGGCAAATGCCATCATGGCACGATATCCAGCAGCATCAAAGCGTGGGTCTGGCAGGCCATACCTAACATCTGTACGGCTGAGAATTTCCGGCCAATTTTCCGAAGTTAGTTCCTGAGCATATAGACTTCCCGGTGTGTAAGCTAAAGCAAGTTTATTTCCGGCAAAACGGATAAACCAATCGGCATAGGGTTGCCCGGTGTCTGGGTTGGTGGTTGCATACATCAACATCGGTACCAGAGCTGCATCGGCTGTAGCAACGATATCAATAGGTTCATGCAATTCGGTTACATGACGCATGACCTGAATGCTGCCATGATATTCTGCCAGTACATCTATTTCTGGATATTTGGCTTCAAAAGCCGTTTCTATTTCCGCGAAGGGGATAATCAAACTCCCGGCAGCAAAAACAACCAGAGGAATTTTTTCAACCTTCTCTGTGGCTGTTAGACTAGGTTTCGTTGTAGGTGCTACCAATGTTTCAGGTATTGAGAGTTTTGGTTGGCATGCTGAAGCCAACATGCCAACCAGTACAAAAAGATAGAGGGGCAATAATCTATTTTTTGTTTGCATCAAATTCGCTATCTTAAGTTACTTGACTTCGATACTGACAACACCTTTCACCCATGTATTGCTGGGTAAACCAGGCATCACCATTGTGAATTCACCAGCGGTTTCGGTGAATCCCAGCAGACTATCCGGAACAGCCAAAACATCCGCCAGGCTTACTTCTGCATTGAAACCATCATTGGCAGTGATCACCAGTGTGGTTGCGCCATCCTTAATTCCTACCAATTCAAACAATTCCGAAAGCCGAACCCCCTCATATTCAGCCGTGCCGCTCTTGGGATGATCAGCCGTAATGGTAACAACTTCCAGGGCTCGTAGTGTTTCTTCCTTAAAACCTGTTACAGTATTCACCAAACCGGAGATTACAAATTGCGCTCCGGTCAGATCCACAATTTGCGCAGCTTCAGTCTCTTCAACTTCCACTACCTCTTCTAATGCAGGCACCATCAACTCAATTAATGCTATACCACCCACCATCTGTTTCTTCTCTAAACCGATGCCAACAAATTTCAAGGGGAAATTCTTTTCTTCCAATTGGGCATCGTCCACCAGCATTGCAACAATCCATTCGTGGTTGCGATCAGCATCATCCGACCAGACTGTGGTTTCAAAACCATCCGCAGCAACAATGCGTACATCGTAACCTGCTTTGGCTAATTTCACATCATAAGACCAACCTTCATGTTTGACAGCATCATCTGCATAACCCATCAGTCGCCACAGTTCGATACCTTTCCAAACCTGGCCAACATCATCGGTCCAGGTGGCTTCATGACAGCTGACACAGGACTCAAAGGATGCGCGATCAATCTCAGTTTCTATCGCTCCATCGACAGCCAGAACCCAATCCATAATCATCGGGCGAACTTCAACTTTATTTACCCACTTGATCGACCAATGGCCATCAGTAACCTGGTCATCTTTTTCACTGATAATCACCAGACGCAGACTTCCATCCATATCCACATTCAATGGCTCACCATTCATTTCATAGGCAATAATGGCTGAGAGCGGATCATGGGTTTTTAATTCATCACCACTGACCGGGTTATAAGCAATATAGTTGCCGTTCATGATCTGATCATACGAGTAGGAGATCGAGTAACCATCCTCTGCAACAATATTGATACCCATAAATTCATCCAGTCCACCCATCAAATCTGCCAGATCCTGTAAAGCTACCCCTGTGAAAGTATTGGGGAGGGTAATTTTCCCGGTGCTGCTTTTTATACCCGCCATTCCTTTGCTGGCTGGTAATTTCTTAAGATCTGCTATGGTAAAAGAAATTGTACCATCGGGGCCGATTAATTCGAGTACCGGTGTTTGATCCTCCTCTTCAACCGGTATTACTTCTTCGGTTGGTTCCGGTAAAGCGGTAAGTTCTGGAATAGCTGTTGGTTCTGTTACAATAGGTTCAATCATTGGCGCTTCTATTTCAGGTACAACGGTCGGTTGACAGGCAGATAAAAGGAATACAAATATGAATAACGTTATCAAAATATTTCGACGCATTTTTCCTCCATTGTATAATTATATGGTTACAAATATACAATGAGTCTAGTGATTTTCATGACATTGTCAAGTTAAAAGTAGTATTATTCGAAATTTGTTGTAAGATAAAGGAATGAAGAAATCAATTTTGCGTTTGTGGAATAAGCGTCTTGCTCAAAGGCATGGACAGAAAGTAACAGATGCGCTAGTTCTAGAAACAAAGAATATTGATGAGCAATTAATAAAAAATGACATTTTGAAGGACAATCCGCATAAAAAACAATTGATTAACATGATTTTTCCAATACTGGCAGTCTACCTAGCTATGAAAAACAATCATCTTACACAGCAAAATACACTTCAGGATGTTGAAGACCTTGTGCGAGAGACTTTTTTCAGCACGCAATTATCAGGGATTCGATTAATCAACCGAATTCTCCCCGATCCATTCCCGGTGATCAAACCCGCTTTACGAATAATGATGCATTTCAGTGATTTACCTGCCGGACAGGAAATTAAACAGGACGACAAAAACTGTTTTGCCATCCATGTATATCAATGTTTCATCCACGATACATTAAAAGAACACCATGCACCGGAATTAACCCCTGTATTTTGTGCCACTGATGATTGGTTATCAGCAGCTATGCCAAAAATCCAGTGGCAACGAACGCAGACTCTCGGCATAGGTGGGGAGATGTGTGATTTTTGCTGGTGCAGGAAGTAGATCATCATACTGGTGGCTTTGGTGAATCCTGGTAGTGCTTGCTGTCCTTTTAATCGGGACGGTTATCCTGGTTGGATTTGAACATATTATCAACCCAGAAGAACCAATCGGGATGAAACTCGCAAATTTGTTAATCATTTCTATTCCTCTTATTCTTCTGTATGGTTCTATTGGATTGGTATTAACCGCCACCCGACAGAAAGAGATGAACGGAAAAATCAATGCTGGGCTTTCTAAGTTTCTATATTACACACCCCGAATTGCCGGAATTCTGATGATAATCTTTGTATCATTATTTGCCCTTGATGTATTTACAGAAGGTGGCAACTTCTGGAAACAATTGCTTGGGTTTTTGGTTCATGCTGCTCCAGCTGTCACTCTGGCAATCCTGATGTTTTTCGCCTGGCGTAAACCGGTCATCGGTTTTATCATCTTTGGATTAGCTGCTGTCTTTTTCTTACGCTTTGTTTTATTCGGTCGTGATTTTGGTGCGATCAATTTCATGATGTTTGTGGTACCTCTGGCTTTGATCTCAGGATTATTCTGGATCAATTGGAAGTGGAAGGAAGCGCTGACGATGGGGAAGGTGGTTGGCGAATAGTCTATAGGCTATAGGCTGAAGGAGAAAGGATTTTAGTTTAAAGTTTAAAGTGGACAGTTGAAAGTCAATTCTGGTGCATTGCACTTGGGGTTGAACCCATGGACCATCATCACGGAATATAACAGGTTCAACCGAACATCCAGAAGTGCATTGCACCTTGTATCCTGATTTCTACTGCATTACTCTCGCAGATAGTTTTGTTCTACATCCACCCCGTGGATTGAAATCCATGGTTTCGCAGATTCAAACCGAATGAATTCGGTTAGGTGCTGTCTTCGGTGCATTGCACTTGGGGTTGAACCCATGGACAATCATCACGGAAAATAACAGGTTCAACCGAACATCCAGAAGTGCATTGCACCTTATATTCTAATTTCTAATGCATTACACTCGCAGATAGTTTTGTTCTACATCCACCCCATGGATTGAAATCCATGGTTACTCAGATTCAAACCGAATGAATTCGGTTCATCTTCATCTTCCATAACCTGTATCAAATATATAGATAATCCAACATGTTTGGCATCCGCCAGTTTGTGGTTTCAATTACTGGATTTCTTAAAAAAAGTAGCGGAGATTTGAAAGATTTCAAATCTCCGCTACCATGGGTTATCAAGCAATTTGTCCTGCTTAACGAATATCGATGATTTACTGGTTAGGAATATTTTCAAACATATTTCGAACTTCTTCAATGGTTAAGGCAGGTATTTTCACCACTGCATCGTAAAATTCAGGTTGATTGGACTTGGAAAATCATATTCACTCATGATCATTCTCTCTTGATTTATTATCTGATTTTGAATAATTGGATTTGGTTTTATAATAGGTAAGAAGATAATTTCGTCTAAAGAAAAGGCTTCAGATGAATCATTTCTGGTCTTATATCCTGGTAATTTTTTTGGTGGCTATCAATGGAGAAGCAGCTATCCTTCTTGCAGCCAGCATCGCATCGGTTGGTTATTTAAATCCATTTATTGCGCTCGGTGCAGTTACTTTGGGTAATGTACTATCAGATTCAGCTTGGTTTGCCTTGGGTTATTATGGGAAAATAGATTGGCTATTAAAAAGATCCCGTTGGTTGGGTATTAAAAGTGACAATGTGGATCTTGCTTTTCAAGTGATTAGAAAAGACACGATCAAGTTGCTGGTTTTTTCGAAATTAACCAACTGGATCACAATACCAGCCTTAATTGCTACCGGATTTGCTAAGGTTAGCTGGAAAAAATGGTTTCCCACCATTTTGATCAGCAATTTATTGATTGGTGTTGTCCTCATGTCTTTGGGTTATTTCATGACTGCCAAAATTATGGAAATTCAAAATAATTTACGGATTGTAGCAATCTTGCTTATTATGGTGTTCATTCTTATTTCAATTTTCTATTTACGAAAGTTGTTTTCAAAAAACAACAGATTACTGCAACTAGCAGACCCCAAGACGTTGAATAAGGATGAGAAATGCGGGTTTTAATTAGTAGTTTTACTTTTTACCCGGACGCAAATGGGCAAGCAGTATTTGCACTCAACCTAATTCAAGAAATGCTTGCACTAGGACATGAAATTTTGGTATTAACACAAGAATCTGGAAGTTGCCAGCCAAATTCACTTGATCCCAGAATTAAAATTATCCGTTTCCCCTCAATCAACCTTAATCGTATCATAAAGGATTTAAGAATTCCTTTTTTCTCTCAAAGGAAGATTAATACAATTATCTCAGAGTTTCAACCTGACTTGATCCATATACAAGATCCTTCTCCGTTAAGCCAGGCTGTTATTCATCAAGCACATCGAAGAAATATTTCTGTAGTGATAACTCATCATACTGGTCCAGAAATTACGGCTCCTTATATAAATCCTACAAATTTGCACGTGAAACGCTTTCTACATTGGATTGTTTGGAGCATCCTTCGTCAGCACTTAAATCAAGCGAATTTGATTATCGTTCCCTCCAATTTTTCTGCAAAAATGTTGAAGCAACGTGGTGTTCGCCCAGATGTAAAAGTTATTGCTTGTGGTATAAAACTTGAAAATTTTAAGCCTTGTTTGGAAGGAAATCGGTCAATCATTCGGCAACAGTTTGGTTTGGATCTAGAAAAAATATTATTAATTTACATCGGTCGTCTAGATTTTGAAAAGAATATTGATTCACTCCTTCAGGCAATTTCCTTGATGAATAACCAGAATATCCAACTAGCTATCGTGGGTCAAGGTGCAAAGGAGGACTATTTACGCAATCTTTCCAAGGAACTTGGCTTGGATTCACAAGTTTTCTTTCTTGGAACGGTTAATAATGAAAAATTACCGCAAATCCTTAATAGTACAGATATTTTTGTTATGCCCGGAAATGGAGAATCCTTCAGCATAGCAACATTGGAAGCAATGGCATGTTCTAAACCGGTAATAGCAGCAAATGCAGCAGCTTTACCTGAGCTTGTTGACCATCAGAAAAATGGGCTCTTGTTTCAAGCAAAATCTCAAAAAGATTTAGCCGAATCACTCCAATACCTGGTGAATCATAAAACTATTAGAGAATCGATGGGTGACCTTGGGCATATAAAAGCTCAAAATTATAGTCTAGCTCTTATGTCACATAACTATGATAGAGCTTATCGATCATGTTGTACCTCAATTTCAAACAAATTCATTGAAAAAACAGGTAGTAAAAGGTTATCACTCCACCAATTTTTCCTTTCTTTCAATAAACAAAGATTCCTTCTCCCAAAGAAATTATTCACATTTCTGGTCATATTAATTACTCTTCTTTTATCCATTTTTGTCTATGATCAAGCGCAGGCAAGACCTAATCTCCAATTGTCTGAATTAGCAGAATTTACCATCACTACTCCTGAAAAACTCTTGGTAATTGCACCACATCCAGATGATGAATTATTGGCTTCGGGAGGAGTCATGCAAAACGTTATTGCCAAAGGTGGAGAGGTTAAAGTGGTAGTTGTAACAAATGGAGATGGAGAATTAATTTCCAGGTTTATGAAGGATCCACTTTCTCTGCCTAAAGCAGAAAATTATATAGGTTTTGGTGAATATCGTCAAAAAGAGACAATGCAAGCGTTGGAAAGTATCGGTGTTGATCATAATAATGTATTTTTTCTGGGATATCCAGACGGAATGATAAGTAAATTATGGGAAAGTGATTGGTCAATTCATTCACCGCTAAAGGCATCTTATACCAAAACGGACAGTAGCCCTTATCAAAACACATACAATAAACAAGCGATGTACCGTGGGAGCGATTTGTTTGAGGATCTGTTAGCGATCATTACGGATTTCCAACCAAACATAATTCTTGTTCCCCATCCTGAAGACACACATCTTGATCATGCTTCTGTCAGTAATTTTAGTCAGTTTACAATCGCTCAAATGATTGCATCCAATCAACAACCAGTTCCTATTGTCTATGCCTATATCGTTCATTATAAAGGCTATCCCATGTTACGAAGAGAAAATTCAAAAAATTTTCTATTACCACCTGCGGCATTGGCAAATAATGGCGAAGGTTGGTACACCTATTCACTGAGTCTTTCAGAAAAAGAGAAAAAAGAAGATGCATTAAAAATGTACAAGTCACAGCTCCGTACTTCTGGTTATTATTTACAAAGTTTTGTCCGCAACAATGAAATCTTTTATGATCTACCTGTCACTCAAATGTCTCCCGTCGATTTTGAAAGTGATGATCTAATGGAAAATAGTTTATTGACCGAAATCAATTATCATGAACCAGTGCGGGAAAGAGCAAGTCGTTTCATATTTTCAAGTACTGACCTGATTAGCTGGCATACCGTACGGATTAACAATCTCATTTGCTTCGGTTCAGAAACGAGAGGACCATCAAGCAATCAAATCAACTATATCATTCGTGCAAAATTGCCTGATGGAAAAAATCTTCAGATTTTTCAATCAGAAGATATAGTTTGGCTCTCAAACCGTAATTTTAATACATGTTTTAATATTGACGAATTTAATAATCCTGATGTAATCGGATTTGCTGCAGAAACAAGATACAAGTCTGATGTGCTGGATCGCACTGCCTGGCGGTTTATTACATTAAATGATGAACAGGTTCATGATAAAGAAATAGATTTTCAACCTTAATCTAATTTTCCCAAATTAATACAATCTTTTAAATACAAATTTATATTTTGAGATTTATTGTTACTTTTTCGGTTTTTCCCCGATTTAATACATAGATCATGACAGATTACAGCAACCTTGAAGATTCGCTACTCATTCAGCATGCCCGACAGGATGCGCATGCCTTTGATGTCCTTTTCCATCGCTACTTTCCTCGCCTTTATCGCTATTGCCTGCAACGTGTCAATGATGTCCAGCAGGCTGAGGATATCAGCGCTCAAGTCTTCTTTGATGTGCTGAAACGAACCATTGGACGCAATTGGCATCAATTCTTCAGGTGAATGGGTGTTGCTCGCTTATCCGAATTTCGATTCTCACCAGGCATGGGTGTTTGCATCATTGGTTAACCTGCAAGGAAAAAGTTTACCCATTCTAGATTCACAATCTTGGATAACGGATAATTATCCAATCCCCTCTCAGGTACAACCCTCCTTGAACGTGTTGCTCGAAAATCTCCAATTGAATGAGTCTCAGGTCGAATACCTGGGTCAGGATGCCCACATCAACCATCCATCTTTACCTACCGTCGAAGTTTTTTCATCTCAGCAGGTTAAATATTATATTGACCCAAAAGCAGGATTGGTTGCGATGATTGATGCCAGCCTGGCGTATTTACCGCTCCCCAACCCGGAAGAATTACCTTTGGAGCAACTTGCCATTCGATTCATCGGTGAACTTGCACCATCTGTTGATTTGGATAAACTCACTAAAAATCACGGAGAAAAAGGTGGCATCAGCTTTTTCCGATGGGAAGATCCCAAGCATGCATTCATCCAGGTTGGATTGACAGAAAATGACGAGTTGGTGACTTTCATCAATGGAATTTATTGAAACCTTGCTGCTGAAGGTCTTGTAATGATCTCTTTTGTGCACCCCCATGGATTGAAATCCATGGTTACGCAGATTTAAGTCTTCGGTGCATTGCACTTGGGGTTGAACCCTTGGACCATCATCTTGGAATATAACAGGTTCAACCGAACATCCAGAAGTGCATTGCACCTTGGATTCTGATTTCTACTGCAGTGCACTCGCAGATAGATTTGTTCTACACCCACCCCGTGGATTGAAATCCATGGTTATGTCAAAAATGATGGTCTTAATCTTCAATTCTTGTTTGACTAAAGAAAAAATCTTTTGCACAAATCCGCAATCACATTGCAGATTTGTGCAGAAATGACTTTAATGTATGTATAACTATTCCTAAGAGCAAGGGGGAGTTTCATGATTGAACGAACTCTCACCCATAAATTCATTTCGTTGTCTCAGAAATTCCAGGTGATTATCCTGACAGGACCACGACAATCAGGCAAAACAACTTTAGTCAAATCTGCTTTTCCATCCATTCCTTATGTGTCATTGGAAGAACCAGATATCAGGCAAATAGCCCTGACAGATCCACGGGGTTTCCTGTTTGTCCAACTATAAAGCAGGGGCTATCATAGATGAGATTCAGAACACGCCGGAATTATTCTCCTATACTCAATCAATTGTGGATAATAATCCTAAGACCCAGTTCATCCTGACGGGTTCATCCAATTTTTTGTTGATGGAAAAAATCAGCCAGACATTAGCTGGCAGGGCGGCAGTTTTGCATTTGTTGCCATTTTCCTTACTGGAACTTGAAAGCGGAGGTTATTATTTCGATCTTTACGAAGCACTGATATTTAAAGGACAATATCCCAGAATATATGATCGCGATATTGCTCCAACCGATTTTTATCCTGCCTATATCCAGACCTATGTTGAAAGAGATGCGCGCATGATAAAAAATATTGGAGATATTAACACTTTCATCCAATTTATCCAATTGTGTGCAGGGCGCACAGGTCAATTGCTCAACTATACCAGCCTGGCAAATGACGCAGGTATCAGCCCCAATACAGCTAAAACTTGGATCTCCATTTTAGAAACATCCTACATTGTTTATCGATTGCAACCATTTCACAAGAACTTCAATAAGAGATTGGTTAAGAGCCCTAAGCTTTATTTTTTTGACACAGGTTTAGCATATTCATTGCTGGGCATTCATAATGAGAATCAAATCAACATGCATTTTTTGAAAGGAGCTTTGTTTGAAAATTTAATCATCAATGAGTTCATTAAACGAGATTTCCACCAGGGACGCAGGCATTATCCTTATTTCTGGCAGGATAGCCGTGGAAGAGAGATCGATTGCTTACTGGTTGATGGGGAAGAAATCTTGCCTGTAGAAATCAAATCCGGTAAAACAATAGACAACAGCTACTTTGATCATCTTAAGTACTGGCGTCAACTTTCAGGAATGCCCGCAGATCAGGGCTATGTCGTCTATGGGGGTGATAAGTCAATGCAAACTAGCTTAGGATCATTCATCAGTTGGAGGCAACTGGATCTTATTCAGCCTTTTGAAGATTAGATCTTTACATATCCTTTCGAAGGTCGGTCTTCGATCGAAGATCGACACTTGTCCTGCGGATCTCCGATTATCAAAATGATCAAAGGATGTGCATTTACTCGATAACGGAATCCATTTCAATTAGATTTTTCATTGCAAGAAGTTTTACATACAATTCATTTTCACCGGTTTGTTGATTTTCTACAAAAAGATAATCCACAAGATCACCCCGTGCAAAGACTGTCGGTGTTTCACTATTCTCCAGTACCAATATATCGTCTCGGGAGAGTTCACCGTTCTTGACACTGTGCTTATTGTTATCCAAATTCACACTACTAAGGATGTCTTTAAAACAACAGTTAAAGGGTTTTCTTTTGTTGCTTTCCAGTATGAATAGAATACAGCTATAGAAAATATAAAAACGAAAGCAAATATTATCCAATAAACAGAGGTGCGTTTCATTATACTTATATTAAGGATAAGATGTAGAAACAGAGAAGTCAATAAAACAATACTTAGGGGATAATCTGTAGGGTAATAAAAAGCCTTTTTTCTTGAGATGATGATAATTCCGTACTTTCAAGCTCAGTAAACTTTTCAAGTTGATTATTCGCGATCGGAACAAGTGTATTATTAAACATGTTGATTAAATCCTGAGAAGTAACTTTGTCCAAAGAATCATTGTAAGCACACATCTCTTCTAAATATTTAGAGGTTAGCTGTTTACATTTTCCTGCTTCACTTTGGCTATTAATCGCATGTAGTATGAGTCTATAAAATCCATAGTACATATCATCAGTTTTTAGATTATTTATTTGATCAAACTTCTCATCCAAATAATTGGAAATTCGGAATGCTTCTTCGGAAGTTAACTTACTTATTAAAAATTCAAGGTCCCGCACAGGTTGACTATACGATACTTCATCTATTTTTACTTTAATCATTTTATTCTTATAAACAAGTCCTACATACATTGATCCTCCAGAGCCTTCATTAACTAATTCATAAGAAACAACAAACACATCTGCTAGTACTGCGGGGAAGCCAAAGTCCTCGCTTCCATCAAGAAGGATCTGATCCTGTGGTTGGTACAAAAAATATTTTGTCAAAATTGGAATTTTATCAGGGTTAATCGATGAACTAAAATCATAACTCAAATCTTTTTTTTCTTCCCACTGTCCCGTTTTCATATTAATTGCTTCAGCCATCTTGCCGTGTTCATCAAGCCTTATCCAGCCAAAGCTTTCGGTCCACCTAATGTTCCCTGTTATCTCCAATGGTCCAAATCCCTGAGGAATATCATATCCGATTTTCAGAGGAATGCCATCGGATCCAAACTCAATAGGCGGATGTTGTCTGAATTCACCTTTAGAGATATCTATGGGAAGTAAAAAAGTATGCCAATTCCCATCATCCATTTTGGCTTCAATCGCCAAAGAATAACTTTCAGGTTTTTCTTTTTCAAAAAAGGGAATGATATGTATATTTTTTGATTCGGGTTGGAACGGTCTTTGACTTTCTTCGGCATATTCCCAATATGACCACCAATTATTAATAACACCTACTTTTTCTTCAAAATCCTTGGAGTCTATAACAGTCAACTGCTCTATAGAATAAGATCCTCCTGCATTCGAAAGAGTTTCAGCTATCTCAAGTTTAGATAAAGGGGTGGGGGCTGGCGTTGGTTCTAAGGTTGGAAAGGCGGTTGGTGTTTCCATGGGAATATTGGTTACCTCAACCATGGGAGAAGTGTTTGGTGTGATTTCAACATAATCTCCGACAGCATTTACACAACCTGCAGCGTTTAGGGCCATACTGACAACTGCAGTTCCAGAGGCGATTCTTCTTATCACTTTGCTTTTAAGAGTGGATTCCAATGCACTCAGGAATCCTATTGCTCCGTCTATGTTTTGTTTGAGTCCTTCAAAATGTCCTCTTTGTTTGGGGGCAAGACGAAGTTCTTTTTGGGCTGTATCCAGTTTGGCAGATGCAACCAAGAGGCCAGCTACAGGATCTTCTATTCTTGCAAGTGATGGGCCAAGCCAACGGACGGACTCAATCGCTTTAAAGGGATCGTCTCTCAGCTCAGAAGAGCCTGTATAGATCTCTTTGGAGGGTTCACAATATCTTCTTGAAATTTCAGCCGAATTTTTTGAAAAAACATCCTCCGGCTCGTTAAAAGCTTCTTCTTTGGGCATATAATTAGGCCTTTCTATACCCATTATATATAACCTACCGAAAACTCGCTATACCAACTAACTTGGCAAATTATACTACTTATGGACCGGAGATTAAAGGCTTGCGAGCTTGAGGATCGGAGAAACTTATAAGCGCTTAAGCTGAAATACTGTCAAAAGGCAAGTTTTGAATTAATGTCTCAATTTGACTGTCCTTCACTTGCTTGGAGTAATAAATCTGACGCATTTCCTGATCTTTTTCAGTCCCAATCACCTTCCAGTTGGTTTGAATGCTGGCTTTGGTAATAGGTCGGCGAATCTCTTTCTGCCTGACATATGAAACGATTTCGTCTAGATCCAACTTGTACTTCTCCAAAAGCAGATAGATATCATAGAAATCGCGTTACCGCGCCCGATCGCTCATGGCTCGAATTTTCTCAGCACATATTTCTTTGATATCCATGACGGTGACCGCAAAATCCACACCCCAGACATTATGGTAAGTCAGGGTTTTGGGTGGTAGCAGGACGTTTTGCAGAAAATCAATTTCTACCTTCAATGAGTTTGGTTGAATCAATGGTCCAACATATTAGACTCTAACGGAAATAATTTTTTATAGGAACAAACAGACCGCAAAACCACAAGGTTTATACAGTCACCGGGAAATCACAGCGCAGATTATGCAAACCACAAGCAGTTTCCATGACCAGGTCATCGAAACCCTCTCGCATATTGCGGAAAACCGTGTGAACGATAGCAAAGACTTTAACACCGCCAATACTGTGTTCTACGCGAATACGCTCTTTAGAAATTTGTTTGTTTTGTTCTTTCTGTTCTGGGGTTAACTCCTTTCCTTCCGGAGGTCGGTCTTCGATCGAAGATCGACACATGTCCTGCGGATCTCCGATTATCAAAATGATCAATGGATGTGCATTTACTCGATAACGGAATCCATTTCAATTAGGTTTTTCATTGTATTGATGGCAGGAAAACAGTCTTCGAGGGTGTTACTCGGGTTAATTGATATTCCTCAAGTGCAGCGCACCTTATCGATCTGGTGCATTGCACTTGAGGAAGAATCTTCACGCAAATTCTGGAAGATAACCGTTAAAGAATCTACCAGAAGTGCAATGCACCTGGTAAAAAATATTCCCTGTTGAATATCAGGTGCAACAGCAACAGCCTCGGCTTCCAAATGATAATTCCATAATCCGCAAGGCGTTTCTGACATACCTAATTTAACAGGTTATAAAGGTCACCCTTCGATCTTCAATGCAACCGGAGCCAATCAAATCATGTTGTCCCTGCTTTTCACAATTAATACTTCAATGTAAATCCGTCTTAATAATCTTATTTACATTTTTAGCTTAAAGCTTGGGAATGGGAATTTTGCTTTCCGCAGGCCGCCGAAAACTCTCGCTGGTAGATTGCACCAGCTATGAAATTATGCGCCAGTACAATTTAGAGCAGGTCTTCACATATGATCCACATTTTTCTGAGCAGGGTTTTGACGTGATTCCAATCCATGGATACAAAAATCCAAACCTGTTGAAACAGTTTATAAAAATTCTCTTTAAAGGATTTGAGGGCCAGTATCCTATGAATTTGATTCATAGGATAGGTAGACAGGAACACTTAGTGTAATCAATCTCCAATTCTCACCTCCCTTCTCTGTCGCCCGTCCTCCGACCTCTGTCTTCGGTCATTTCAGCCTTGAGCTTTTCCCCCAACGCAACCCATTTTTCGTTTGACTGCATAATAATGCCAGATGCAAATTCCCAGTAACCAGGAGATAATTCTGTCCACTTTCAACTGTCCACTATCAACTATTTTCCCCTTTCCCCTTTCGCCTTTAGCCTTCTAGCTCAAAAGAACTCCCCATCTGACCAGTTGACGCATGAAAAACCATCCGGTAAACTTTAACTATCATGAAAAATCTTCATCTCTTGGCGTTCTTCTCAGGATTTATCCTAATCGCTACCAGTGTATTCTTGGCTTTGGGAGCTGGTTTCGAATCTTCCCTGTCGGAGTGCGCCTGCTGATCTGATACCTATACGCAATCATGTCAGCCACGGAGTGCTCCTGCCCGTGGCTTTTTTTTTTTGCTTGCAGTGGAATCCATGGGCAAATCCAGGGTGAAAGAACCTCCTTTGTCGAACTGCAAGCCCGTCAAAAAAATAAAATTTATGCTATCATTCAGGAGAAACCAATGTCTATTTTACAAGCCCAACAATTAGGAATATCATACGGAGCCTTTGATCTGTTCAAAGGTATCTCATTAAACGTTGCCAACGATGCCAAAATCGGGTTAATAGGTCCCAACGGGGTGGGAAAATCCACCATCATGATGATTCTGGCCGGTTTACGCACCCCCACCACCGGTCAGGTCAGTATGGCAAAAAACCGCAGTATCGGTTATTTGCGCCAGGAAGCAGTGGAAGCCTTTGGTAACCGCGAAAACAGTGTTTATACCGAGATGCTGGCGGTCTTTGAGCATTTACACCAACGCCAGGCTCAGTTACACGAACTCGAAGTTCAGATGGCGGATGCGAATGGCAATCTGGATGCTTTATTGGCAGAATATGGCCGTCTGCAGGAAGCTTTTGAACTGGCAGGCGGTTACGATTTTGAAGTTAGGATTCAACAAACCCTGGAAGGGCTGGGATTGGGCAAAGATGCCTGGCACATGCCATTAAATCACCTCAGTGGTGGACAGAAAACCCGCGCTCTGCTAGCACGATTGCTGCTCGAAAAACCGGATCTATTGATGCTGGATGAGCCCACCAACCACCTTGATCTGGATGCAGTTGAGTGGCTGGAAAACACGCTCATCAACTGGCCGGGAGCTGTCCTGATCGTCAGCCATGACCGGTACTTCCTGGATAACGTGGTCAACACCATCTGGGAAATGACGCCCGCAGGAATTGAAACTTATTCAGGTACCTACAGCAGCTATCTATTGCAACGCCAGGAACGCTGGGAATACCAGGAACGTGTTTCTAAAGAAGAGAAAGCACGTCTGTTGAAAGATGTTGATTTCATTCAACGCAACTGGGTGCGTGCCAGTACGCATGCCCGTGCTTTGGGATTGCTCAAAAAGGTCTCCAGAGAGTTGGCGATCATAGAACAATACGGTTTGATGTCTCTTCGAAGCGGCAAGAAATGGAGCGAGTATGGCATTCGTGCGGATAAACCCTTGGACGTGATTGAGGCCATCCGCGGCGTGAATGCCATCAGCATTCCTACCAATCGACCACCGAAAATTCGCCCACAATTCCGGCATTTCAACAATAGTGGTAATTATGTGGTACGGGTGCAGGAAGCGGAGATCGGGTACCCTGGTAACAGTTTGTTTACTGCACATGATGTGGAACTTAAGCGTGGTGAATGTGCTGTACTGATGGGGCCGAATGGTAGCGGTAAAACAACATTCCTCAAAGTGTTGCTAGGTGAATTAGAACCATTAAGCGGTGAGGTCGTTCCCGGTGCTGGTTTGCAAGTTGGTTACTTCGCGCAGGCGCAGGAACAACTAAAGGGAACCCATACTGTATTGGATGAGTTCCAACGTCACAAAGACATGGAAGAAGAAAGTGCGCGCCGACATCTGGCAGCTTATTTATTCCGTGGGGAAGATGTCTTCAAACCAATCGATGGTCTCAGTGGTGGAGAACGCGCCCGACTGGTGATGGCTTTATTAGCATTGGAAGGTGCAAATTTCCTGGTGCTGGACGAACCCACCAATCACCTCGATATCCCTGCCCGCGAAGCATTGCAGGAAGTGTTGGAAGATTACAGCGGTACAATTCTGCTGGTTTCTCATGACCGTTATTTGATTAACCGTCTGGCTACGCGTGTCTGGGAGATCAAGGACAAACAATTGATCACCTTCAACGGGAATTATCGCGAATACATTCTGCGTCAGACAGCTCTGCGGAATGGTGGTCAGAATGGCAATCGAAAAATCCTCCTCACCCAGGCTCCCATGGTGCGCGATAACAGCCGCGAAACACGCCAACGCACACTGGATCTTGAAAAACTGGAAGGGCGTATTCGCGAGAAGGAAAAGGAGATTCAACACCTTTCTCAAGAGTTACAAAAGACCGGAAAATCCGGTGCATTTGAAAAAATGCACGAATTAAGTAATAAGCTGGCACATGCAGAAGCCAGGATGGAAGAATTGATGCAGGAATGGGAACAACTGGTCGCTCAATAATAAAATTAATAATTAATGTACTTGAGATCAAAATTCAGAATTCGAGCCTAAATAGAAGGTTCGAATTCTTTTTTATCTATTGAGATTCTAACAACCTGGTCAACAGCGTAGTATTTCGTTTCAAATAAACATTCCAGGAACATTTTAACTTTTAATGACGTCATAATCGAGGTTGTACAAATATTATAAAAAATAAGGCATTCAAATGAACATTAAACGTTTTTCCCCCCAGTCCAAAACCCAATTTTTATTTGTTTTTACATTAGTAACCCTGTTGAATACAGGTTGCCAGGCAGTTAATCCTGTCATAGAAACTCCTGGTACCATCACTAACCCAGTCCGTATCCAAACACCAGACCCCGTCGACGAGATCTTATCAGGCAAATTCAATTCATTAACCTTCGACTTTTCAAATCTTGCCAAAGATCGCACCTTCGAAACGATCCCCGCGATTCTACCCATTGAAAACAGTCCATATTGGGAAATCATGCCTGAGCATAATGTAATAAAAACTACTCTGCTTTCTGAGTTTCTGGTGGTTGTTCTCCTGCCATCATCAATCCAATCGATTGTAAGGTAGCATCTTTACGATCGACCACACCCATAATTTCTCCATGGAAAATAACTGCAATACGGTCCGAGAGGGCGAAGATTTCATCGAGATCTTCAGAAATTAAAAGGGTCGCGGTTCCCTCTTCGCGTTGTTCAATGATCCGATCATGGATATATTCAGTCGCACCAATGTCAACGCCACGCGTGGGCTGTGCTGAGATTAATACCCGTGGTTTTCGGGAAATCTCGCGCGCCAGAATTACTTTCTGGGCATTTCCACCGGAAAGACTTTTAATAGGAGTATCTATTGATGGGGTTTTTACGTTAAATGTTTGAACAAGTTCAGCCGAACGTTTCGCGATTTCCTCCATATGCAGGAAGGAATTCTTTGAGTAAAATTCCCGATCCAGATCACGCATGATGAGATTCTCTGAAACACTGAATTCTTTGATCAAACCATCAACATTGCGCTTCTCAGGGATGTATGCAACACCTTTATTGATGATCTGCATGGGGGTTGAACCGGTGATTTCTTCATCATCAATCATGATTTTTCCGGAGGTTGATGGACGCAAACCAGTGATTACCTGAGCCAATTCCGGTTGTCCATTCCCCGAAACGCCTGCCAGACCTAGAACCTCTCCTGCATATACCTGAAGGGAAACGTTTTTCAGAGCTGGCACACCTCGATCAGAAAATGCTGAGATGTTTTCGATTATAAGACGGGGATGACCAAAATCAACAGGTTTTCGTGGACGGTTCAGGTTTAATGGCCGTCCTACCATCATTTCCGCAAGCAGGGTTTTGTTGGTGTCAACAGTATTTACTGTACCAACATTACGGCCATCTCGTAAAACTGTGACACGGTGGGTAAAAGCCATGACCTCATGTAATTTATGCGAAATGAATATCAGTGCATGGCCATCTTTTGCCATCTGGGTTAACGTGACAAAGAAATCGTCGACCTCCTGAGGGGTCAGGACTGCGGTTGGTTCATCCAGGATCAATAAAGCAGCTCCGCGATACAATGCTTTGATAATCTCAACTTTTTGTTGTTGTCCAACGGATAGCTGCCAGATGTAAGCATCCGGTTCAACATCCAATCCATATACTTCGGCCAACTCGCAGATTCTTTTGGTTACACGGTCGATATCCGTCATCATCCCCCGTGTGGATGGTAGACCTAAAGCAACATTCTCCGCAACAGTCAAAGAATCCACGAGCATAAAGTGTTGATGAATCATGCCAATCCCAAGTTGAATGGCATCTTTCGGAGAATGAATCACGCGAGGTTCACCATCGAAAATAATTTGTCCTTCATCCGGATGATAAAGGCCATACAATTGCTTCATTAATGTACTTTTACCTGCGCCATTCTCACCCAGCAGAGCATGAACTTCTCCGGCACGCACATCAAAGTTGACATGATCGTTCGCCAAAACACCCGGGAAACGTTTCACGATTCCGCGCATTTCAAGGCTATCAATGCGTGGATGTCCAGAGGGGAGAATTTGCTTTTCGGTCATGGTCACCTACCTGAAAGAGTAAACATTGTCAGGGTGGCTTCCACCACCCTGACAATGTTTTTCGAGAAAATTATTTGCCACCAACTCCAATGGTCACTGTGCCATCAATAATACCTTTGACAGCTGCATCACCAAGGGCTTTTACATCAGCTGGCAACGCAAAACCTGCGTTGTAAACCATTTTCAAGCCTTCATTTTCGAGGGAAACAGCATAAGCTTTTCCACCCATGGTCCCACTCTGGACCAGGCTGATCATATCGCGGACAACTACTGCCCAATCATAAATCTGGCAGGCAACGACAATTTCAGGAGCCAGGGAAGTCTGGTCAGCTTGCGTTCCAAACCACAGCACACCTTTTTCTTTGGCAACACCAACGGCACCAACAACCATCTGGGCAGATCCGGTCATCACATCCGCACCAGCACCAATGTGGGTCTGAGCAGCTTCTGATGCCAGAGCAACATCTCCAAAGGATCCGATGTAGTTTACATTAACTGTGATATCAGGATTGGTTGCTTTCACACCAGCCACAAAACCATCAACATACAATTTTGCATCACCAACTTCAACCGGTCCAACAACGCCAATGGTACCACTTTTGTTGAGGGCAGCTGCTAATACACCATTGACATACCCACCTTCCTGAGAGAAGGCTTCATAAGCGAATACATTCGGAATACCAAATGTATCACCAGCGGTACCCCAGGCAAAACTTACATTCGGAAAATCTGGAGCAATCTCCTGTAATGCTGCGCCGTATTGGGAACCGTGCGCAATTACAAGATTGTAACCCTGGGATGCATAGTCACGGATAGCAGCAGCAGCATCATCCACGACAAACATACCATCTGACAACACAAATTCGAATTTATCTTTACCCATTTCACCCTGAATTTTTGCCAGGGCATCATACATACTTTGGCTGAATGCCAGGTCATTGATCGCACTGGGTGTAACCACTGCTACCCGAAAGGGTCCAGTTGATTCTGCAGGTGCTGCCGGTGTGGCAGTTGCACAGGCAGTGCTCAACATTGCGACCATTACTAAAAATATTACTAATTTTCCAAACCTTTTCATTTTTCCTCCTGAAAAATTAAATTACATCCGGGGGATTTCCCCAGGATTCCACATTTTTATTCCAACCGTTCATATGCTTTGGTTAAAGCAGACGGTGGACGCACACGCTGGGCAGAAATCACCAGCACAACAATCGTCAGTATATAAGGGGTCATAACAGCAATATCTGAGGGGATCGGAATTCCGACCACCTGCACCCAGATTTGCAAGGCGTTTACGAAACTGAAAATGAGCGAACCCATCAAAACCCAGGTAGGACGCCAACCACCAAAATAAACCAACGCAATCGCAATAAAACCCAACCCATTGGTAAGGTTGAATTGGAACACATTTAATAAAGCAATCGAGAGAGAAGCTCCTGCAACACCTGAAAGCAGACCTCCAATTGTTACCGTCAGGTAACGAATTTTTGCGACACTGACACCTAAAGTATCCGCTGCTTCGGGATTTTCACCCACTGCTTTAATTTTTAATCCGAGCGTAGTTTTATTGAGCACAAACCAGGCGATGGGAACCAGAAGATACGCTCCATAGACTAATACATTATGGGTGAAGAAAATCTGACCGACGATTGGAATATCACTGAGGAAGGGAATGGGTGCAACCGGGAAACCACTGACAGTCTGAACATTGTTGATCAATTTTTGGAAAAGGAGATCGCTCATGCCAAGACCGAAGAGATAGACACCGATGCCACTGATGCCCTGTTCAGCGTTTAATGTGACACTTATAAATGCCATGGCTAACCCCATCAGCAATCCAACCAGCATTGCAAGTAAAACACCACCCACTAAATCACCTGTTTTAAAGACGACATAAAAGGCTGAAAAGGCTCCCATTAACATGATGCCGTCAACCCCCAGGTTAAGCACACCACTGCGTTGACCAAATGTTTCTCCAATTGCAGCATATAGATATGGTGTGGCTAATCGAATACCTGATGCAAGCAGTCCAATTAAGACAGAACCAGTAAATAAATCAGCCAGCATCTTTGTCACCTCCCTCTGGTGAAGAATTATGGGCAACGTTTGCCAGTTTTTCCTCCAATTCCCTAATCGCTCGTTTACGGGCATTCTTTCGACGCCAAATTTCACTGGAGACAACAAAAACGACTACGAGGCCATTCAGAGCCGTAATTAATGCTGCTGGAACCTGGACAACACGTTGGAGTTTGTTTGCTCCTACCAGCAACGCACCGAAAAGGAAAGAGGCTGGGATCGCGCCAATGGGATGTAGCTGACCAAACAAAGCCGCCACAATCCCGTTAAAACCAGCTGAGCCTGTAAAGCTGGCAGCAGTACCATCGGTGATCATAAAGTGGTTAACACCATACACCTGAATGGCACCCGCAAGACCTGAAAAAGCTCCACTCAACATAAGTGAAAGCACAATATACCGTTCAACTTTGATACCTGCGTAGCGGGAAGCGGATGCATTCAGTCCTACCGCTCGGATTCGATAACCAATCGTTGTCCGCCACAAAAAGAAGTAAACAGCCACCGCAAGAATGATGGCAATTAATGCCCCCAGGTGTAATCGCGTTGGAATTAAACGGGGAAGATCATACTCAACCGCCAAACGGGCTGTCTGTGGAATAGCTGCTGCACCTTTTTGGTTAGGTTGGATCAAAGGTCCACGCAACAATAGATTCATTAATTGAATCGCAATTACGTTTAGCATGATTGTACTGAGAATTTCGTTAACATTGAAACGAGCTTTCAGATAACCCGGAATACCACCCCAAAGCCCACCGGCAATAAAACCAACCAGTAATGCTACCGGGATCATAATGATACCTGGCACATTTGGAAATGCCAGTCCCAGCGCGATTGAACTCAAACCACCCAGAATCATTTGGCCTTCACCACCAATATTGATGACGCCAGCCCTAAATGCAATACAAATACCAATCCCAACCAAAAGCAAAGGAGTGGCTTTTACAATCGTATCGGCAACTGCATTAAAACTACCAAATGCACCTTCGATTAATGCCCCATAAGCAACCAAAGGATTTGCCCCCAAAAGGACCAACATCACCGCTCCCACAGCGAGAGCCGTTAATGTAGCAATCAAAGGCAATAAAGCGTCAAAGATTGAACTCCAACTTATTCGCATTCGTTTTTCTTTCCTCCTTTCAGGGGGAACAAAATCATGGTTGTTTTCTATAAGTCAGGGTAATCCTACCAATACTATTCAATTTAATAGTTTTACGTGAATTCTCATTAATTAATTATTTTTCCCCGGTCAGAAATAATTGTGAGTGATGATTTCTGAGATTTTTGTTTATCCATCAAGGATCCTCTTTGATCTGATTCAGGTGGAAAATAGAAAGTTGGGTTCAAAAAATAAGTATAACCATTAATTGAAATTGTCTGACAATTGATTGTCTAACAACTATGTTTTTAGCATATTTGTCTAACAATTACAAGTCATAATTTTACTAGATTTTTGGCATAATTTATAGAATTCTGCGTCGCCTGGAAAATCTTCCGATCTCCGAGAAAAACTGCATCCTCCCCCAACATGGCCAGAATACCAGAATTCTTTAGGTGTTGGTAAAGATCCTGATCAATACCGCACAGCAAAATACGGGTATCCATCATGTACGCATGGCGAATTTCAGCAGCTAATACAGCCAGTGCCGTACTGGCAACAACCTGGGCACTGCGCAAGCGTATGATAACGACTTTTGCACCGGCTTCCAGGGCTTCATCGAGATGTTTTTCAAAAACATCCACGGCAGCGAAATGTAATGGACCTTCAACACTGATCAATACAATCGGTAGATCTTCTGTCAGGAAAGATAATTCTTTATATTGAAGATAGCGGTTATTAGCATCGACAGAGATATAATTGATATGCAACTGGCTGCTCTCGTACAGATAAAAAAGCAAAGAAATACCAATTCCCAGAAAAATGGCGATTTGCAAAGGAAAAACCATGGTAGCCAGAAAGGTGATCACCATAACCCAACGGCTGGTCCCTCGACTGTTCCAGGTGAGGCGAACATGATTCCAGTTTACTATTCGGGTTGCTGATACGACCACCACTGCCCCCAATGCTGTCAGAGGAATATACTCAATCCAGTTATTCAACCAGATGGCAGCCGGTATGACCAGAATGCCGGATAGCATGGCTGCATTGCGGGTTCTTGCGCCACTCCCCAAATTGACCGCAGTACGTGCTGTGGAACCTGATGCAGGTGGTGCATGCAAGAATCCACCTACCAACGAAGCAATTCCCTGCCCGACCAATTCTTTCGAAATATCCAGATGTTGTCCCTTTGCCAGGGCTACAGATTTGGAAACCGTTAACGCCTCCACCATGGACATTAATGCCACTGCCAGCCCACCTGGAATGAGAAACCACCAGTCATCCAAAGAAAAATCCGGAATAAAGATGCTCAATCCAAATTCTGGCAGATGTCCTAAATCTCCTATGACCCGTACGCCTAAATCCCGCCAACCGGCCAGAGCGACAAAAAAGGCTGTCATTACAATCAGAACCATTTCAGCAGGGAAGCGCTGGTCTACTTTTCGCGATGCAATCAGACTCACAATCGTAAATAGCGCTATGGCAATTACATACGGATTGATGAGATTGACCTGGGTAACTTCATTTGCCAGAGTGAAAATAGCACTCCCGGCTGCTGGTTTGGGAATGCCTGTCAACGGGCTGAGCTGGTTGATGACGATTAATAAACCCAGACCCATCAAAAAACCAGTCAGCACTGAATTGGAGATAATACGCGTGATCCATCCCAATTTAAATAGACCAAATAATAGCTTGACGACCCCGCTGATAATCGCCAAAGCGAAGACCATTTCCAGATAATCGCCGGGTCCAGAATAACCTGCAAGAACACCAGCTATCGTGATGGCAATGGCATTGGATAAACCTGTGACCAGATAAGACGAACTACCAAAAATCGGTGCCAGGATCGCCGGGATTATTACCCCCGCCAGACCATAAATGGGATTGATACCGGCAATCAGCGCATATGCCATCGATTGGGGAATGGCGATCAGGGCAACTGTCAGCGCTGCCTGGAGATCGTGACGAAAATGGTTCGTAAAATAAGATCTCAAACGTCGTTGCATGCTTTGATTATAACTGATGAGAATATTCGCTTTACAATTTTTCCGAATCAATTTTGTGGTTCCTGGTTTACCAAAACCTTTAATTTTTTCAATCCGATGATCACTCTCAATTGCATCAGGAGAGTTTTTACGGTATCTTTAATGTATGTATCCCAGCGTTCAGGAAGCAATCCAGATTTTTAAGAGCAATGTTCAGTTCGAGAACGAGAACACTCGCCGGCTTTACTTCCGCGGTTTAGATGCTTTTTTTGAATATCTTCAGGATAATCAATTAAGCGACATTCAAACAACAACCCTGGAAAAAAATGTTGTTGTACAATTTGGCGGTTGGATGAAGGATATTCGTGGCTACTCAATCCCGACCCGGCGATTGTATATCTCCGTGCTGCGAGCTGCCTTAAGATTCTGGCGCGCCAATTACAGCGGTTGGATCCAATTCACGCGCGAGGAAGAACAGGAAGCCAGCCGTACCTCATTGATTGGAAACCCGGAAGAACAGACTTCCCGCCATGAACGTCTGCCGGAGGATTTTGGTAACCACATGCTGGCATCTGTCATGAAATTAACCCTGCCGAAAAAGCAACTGGACAAGCTGGAGGTATTACGCAAACGCACCCTGGTGGTTTTGTTACGAGCCACCGCTTTACGGATTGGCGATTTGTGTCATTTAACCAAAAAACATGTGGATGATGCCCGTGTGCAAAATGGACGATTGGAATTGCGCATGGAAAAGACCGGTCGCATTGCACATTGCCGTCTGGGTGTTGATACATTGCAGGTCGTTGATGAGTATCTGGAGACCCGTGACGACCATTCCCCCTGGATTTTAATTCAGCATGCGAAAAGCAATCGTCGCCGGCACAATTCAGCCTCCTTCTTTAAGAATGCAAAACGTGGATATGGCGCCCGTTTATCCAGCACTTCCGCCTGGCGGCTTGTTCAGGAAGTGGCAGCCCTATCCGGTTTGGATCGCGAGAAATATTTCACCAGTCCGCATGCATTTCGACACTGGCACGCCAAAACACTGATTGAGAGTGGGGTCTCTCTGGAGAATATCCAGGCGGTGCTGGGTCATTCCACCCCGGCCACCACCCGTATCATCTATGCTCCTGAACCCGATAAACGCCAGATTGACCAGATTGAAACTAATTTACAAAAAATTAAGCATTTTAGAAAAGAAAAATAGAATAAATGTCTGATAAAATATAAACATCGGTGATAATATGTCTAATTCAGAATTACCAAATTTTATTAAAGAAAATTATGAAATTCATGATCTAAGACATGCTTCTGCAATCTTGTCAAAAGATTTTCCTAATGAATGGAAAGATATTATTGATGTTTTAATTAGCTTTCGACTTTATAAGAGTTGGATCACAAAGGCTGGCGGAAGAAAATCTCCAATTGCTCAATCCATAGATGATGCTTTTTATTCAAAAGGTTGGGTCGAAAAAACATTTGAAACTGTTATAACTGTGGATGGAGATTCAAGGGAATCACCAACTCACGCTGTGGATTATTTTAAGAACCGGATAGCGATTGAAGTAGAGTGGAATAATAAAAATCCGTTCTTTGATCGGGATTTAAATAATTTTAGAATGCTTTTTGATCTGAAAGTAATCAGTGTTGGTATTATTATTACCCGGCGGGATGAGCTGCAGAATATTTTTAATGAATTAGGAAGAGGTTCTTCGTTTGGAGCATCCACTACCCACATGAGTAAATTATTACCTCTGTTGAATGGTGGTGCTGGTGGAGGATGTCCTATACTTGTTTTCGGAATCTCAAAAGGTCTGTTTGTAGATGGATAATAATTACGAAAGTTTACTTAGTTTAGAAAAATTTGGAACTATTTTAGCTGATCCTCCATGGAAATTTCAAAATAGGACTGGTAAAGTAGCCCCAGAACACAAAAGACTTTATCGTTATGATACTATGTCAAATGAAGATATTATTTCAATGCCAGTGAAAGAAATTGCCTTGGACATGAGCCATTTGTATTTATGGGTACCAAATGCGTTAGTTGAGACTGGTTTACAAGTGATGCGAGCTTGGGGATTTGAATATAAAACTATGCTGATCTGGTACAAAATTCGAAAAGATGGTGGACCCGACCGAAGAGGGGTAGGTTTCTATTTTCGAAATGTAACTGAAATAATATTATTTGGTGCAAGAGGAAGTTTGAGGACCGGCAAGCGAGGTAGGAGTCAAGAAAACATAATCCTTTCTCAAAAACGAGGTCACTCAAGAAAACCTGATGAAATTTTTCCAATAATAGAGGCTTGCAGTCCTGGCCCGTATTTAGAATTGTTTGCGCGTCAAAAGAGAAATGGGTGGGAATCTTGGGGAAACGAAACCGGAAAATTTGATAATGATCTGCAAATTTATTCGAACATTTTTAGGAAGAATCCTCAGCCTGCTTTATTTGAGAAAAAAGAAGAATTCGAATAAATATCAAATAGGATGCTAGCATGCATGTTTCCAAAAAAGGTGAGGTCATTTTTCTGGTGGTGGTTGGTGGAACTCTGATCCTCAATCTGAGTGCACTGGTAACCACTATCAGCGTCAGCAATGCACCCTCCACGCCAACAGTAACCGTAACACTCAGCCCTACCATCACCGTCACCTCCACACCCACAAAGCTACCGACCCGAACCTTCACAGCTACTTTCACCTCCACTCCCTCATTCACCCCGACGCGAACTTCAACCATCACGCCCACCCCGAGTGAAACCCCGACTCCTTCCAATACACCTACGGCATTTATCTTTGATCAGGGCGTATTCGAGCGCGCATTCGTCATGGATCAGGTCATTCCTGGCATCATCAACCGTTTGCAGGTGGCAGGTGATGGCAGCTTCTGGATTTCGGCGCCTTATGCGATAGGACGGTATGAACCGGACACGAAGATATTTTCTCAGGTGAACCTGGATAATCCTGTCATTGGTTTGACAAGCGATGGTAAAGCCTGGATTTTGCCTGCTTCCGGTACGCCATTACAGGTTTGGGATGGTAATGGATTTAACTTTTACAATCAAACCAATAGCTGGTTACCCCCTCAGGGCTATGGGGCACCTTCTCCACTTGAACCTTCATTCTCCCGTGATTTCGATGGTAATGTGTGGCTCACCACTGATTACGATGTCCGCCGCTTAAGAGGAGACCAATGGCAAATTTTTCTGCCAGAATTAATCGGGTTTGAGCTACCCTATCGCAAAACAATCTCCACCTCATTTTTGCTGGCGAATTCACAAATCAGCAACCTTGCCTGGGTGGGAAGTTGTAATTGGTTGGAACGCGATCGTCTGGATGGCAATGGTGTCCGCCAATTCGATGGTCAACGCTGGAGCGAGGTAGAGATACCGGCCGAAAAAGGTTGTGTAACTGCCATCGCTTCTGATAAAACCGGTCATGCATGGGTCGGGATGGATGGGCACTTGTGGCGCTATGACGAAAAACTGGATGCCTGGAGTGAATTCACCCCACCAGATCTGGATCCGGTCAAATATATCGGTTTTAGACATGGTGCGGTATTGGATATCACCATCGCACCTGATGACAGTGCCTGGGTGCTATATGAATTATGCGGAAGCCCTGGCTGCAAAACTCGCCAGATCCGCTACCGCATTTTGAATGGATTTTGGACACCCATGCGGGATAGCAGTCAGATCAGCCCACCACTGCTTCTATTTGATAAGAACAGTACTGCCTGGTCACTGGAGCAATATAAAATCAGCCGGCTGGAGAATTCTATTTTCAAACCCGTCGCCTGGATGGATTGGATTGAAGCCACAAGCGATGCTGAAGGTCATGTATGGGTGATGAATGGCGATCTGAATGCAGAAATGATATTGTGGAAGTATGAGCCGTAGGTAGCTCGTAGCTGGTAGCCGTTAGCTTGTAGCATTGGCTTGAAGTTTTTTCTCTTCCCATTCGTAATAAATAAGAGAGAAACACCGTGGGTGGGTTTCCCTTGGGGATTAACCATCTTTTTTTCTCTGAAGAAGTAAAAAATATTATCCAAAGTTGAAATGCACCTTAATTTAACAGTGAGATTATATAAAATCCACCATATATGGGGGGTCATTGTTCATTTATCCCACATGCCCCAATTAATGGTAGTAAATATTCCATAATAACGGGAAGAAAAAACGTTAAGTAGACGAGTCAATAATTCCAGATAACAAACGGGCTGAGAGCAACCCGTTGTGCTCTATGGCATAACCGCCCTCGTGCACGATCTCTGTTGGGAGGTTCAATGATCCAATCCGTTTCCCGATTTCCGAATAGACATCATCGGTTAAATTAAAGAAAGTGGAAGGATCAGCCTGGCACGTATCGTAACCTGCGGAGAGCACCAGCCAGTTCGGTTGAAATCCCTTGATTGCATCAAGAGCCTGGGAGAGCGCATGCAGATAGGTTTGGTCATCACACTCTTTGGGTAGTGGCAGGTTGAGATTTGCCTCGTAAGCCTGTTCCCCACCCCTTTCCTCCGCAAATCCAGAAAAGAAGGGATACTCTTCTGCAGGATCGGCATGGATGGAGACAAATAAAATATTCGGGTCATTCCAGAAGATTTCCTGGGTACCATTGCCATGATGGTAATCGATATCCAGAATGGCTCCCCTGCCCAGCACCTGGTTCAATTGATCTGCTGCAATGGCTGCGTTATTCAGGTAGCAATAGCCGCCAATCATTTCATTCCCTGCATGGTGTCCGGGAGGGCGACAGAGTGCATAGGCAACCCGCCATTCCAGTCTACTGACAGATAGTGCAGCACAATACGCCAGGTTGGCGCTGGCATAGACAGCCTGCCAGGTGTTTTTCCCAATTGGGGCGTAGGTATCGAAGGCATAACAACCTGCCGAATCAGGGGATTTGAGCAAACCTTCCCGCATTTGCTGGTTGAGTGGGTAGATCCAGGGGTAGAGGTACAGGTCATCCTGACCCATGACCTGCTCCTGTTGCCTGGCAAATTCTGAACGTTCGCGTAAGTGCTCGATGAGAGTTGTGGTGTGTACCCGGGCAATTTGCTCGACTGTTAGAGCTGGATCGGGTTGAAATTCCTGGGTGAATGTCAATTGCAGCAAAGCTTCACGCACACTTTCGATGCGTCTGGCCTGCTCCTGATAGGAAATCTGGACACCCCGGTCATATTCAAATTGCGGTTGGTGCAGGTTGTGATCGGCTGAATAAAATATCGGAATTCTGAAAAATCGATGAGTCATTGAGTAGTCGTTTTAGTAAAAGAGAGATGGCTCTAAACCATCTCTCAGTTTTGGACTATTTGTTAGGAAGTCAAAATCTGGGCGTCATCCATATCATAAGATACAGTGACCTGATCACCCACGTGGAAAACTGGCACGTGTTTAATGCCGGTATTTTGAACACGAACAGCCGCTTTTTCCCCACCCGGGATTTCGACAATGTAACGGGTATCGGTTCCCAGGTAAGTAACTTCAGCCACGGTTGCCATCAATTTCTCCGAGCGGCTGACTGGCGGCATGAGGGTTAATTTTTCGGGGCGAATGGCAACTGTCACCTGATCACCCGGACGAACCCCGTTCGTGCGATGGCGTACTTCCACCGGATTGGTTCCGATCATGACTTTTACCAATTCGCCTGGGACAATATGTTCAATTTTTCCATTCAGGAAATTGGTCTCACCCACAAAATCTGCCACAAATCGCGTGGTCGGCCGTTCATAGATACTAATCGGGGTATCCACCTGTAAAACCTGACCCTGGCTCATGACCGCAATCCGATCTGACATGGTCAGCGCTTCTTCCTGGTCATGTGTCACGTATACAAAGGTGATCCCCACCTGTTGTTGCAAAGCTTTCAGTTCCAACTGCATGGCACGCCGTAATTTGAGATCCAATGCTCCCAGTGGTTCATCCAGCAATAATACAGCCGGTTGGTTGACAAGCGCTCTTGCCAGAGCTACACGCTGCTTCTGACCACCCGACAACTGCCCGGGCCGGCGTGTTTCAAAACCTATCAACTGAACAATTTCGAGGGATTGAAAAACACGCTGGCGAATTTCATCTTTGTGCATTCGTTTGATCTTTAAACCAAAGGCTACATTCTCAAACACATTCAAGTGTGGAAAGAGCGCATAATCCTGGAATACCATATTGACCGGCCTGCGATAAGGCGGTACATTATTCATGGTTTTGCCTTCGATTTTTATTTCCCCTTCAGAGGGTTGAATAAACCCTGCCATCAATCGTAAAGCTGTTGTTTTGCCACATCCACTGGGTCCGAGTAATGTAAAAAATTCACCTTCTTGGACACCCAAATTGGATGGTTGCAGTGCATTGACTGTTTCACCGCTGCGTTCGCGGAATTGTTTTGAGACACCTGAAAATTCAATTATGTTTTTGTTGACCATTAATCATCCTCCGGACAGAGCACATACCCAATTTGATGCCACCAATAAGTTAATACTTCCTGGCCTTCATGTTTCTTGGCGCGTATCGAAAAACCCGCAAATGGGTTGATGGCCTCGCGACCGGTCATCTGTCTATCCTGAAAGCTATTCAGGTGGAATTCTTCATAGGTACTCATACTCTCTCCTCCTTCGGGGTACGTGCGGTTCCCCAGCGTCGTAACCATTCCGCCAGAACAACCAGTAAAGCAGAAACAATCATGATAATGCTACCCATGGCAACAGCAACCGGTAGACGCCGGGGAAAACGCAATAATGAATAAAGATATACAGGCAGGGTGGTATCTGTGCCTGTGATCAGGGTCGTCATCGCATATTCGTCGAATGACGTTGTAAAAGCTGTTAGAAAAGCTGCCACCAATGCTGGAAAACTGATTGGCAAGGTAACTTTGATCAGGGTCATCCAATAATTAGCACCCAGATCCATGGCGGCTTCTTCCAAATTTGCAGAAAAATCCGCCAGACGTGCCATCACAATCAGGATGGTACTGGGAATACTGATCAGAACATGCGCAGCTGAAATCAACCACATATTCAGATCCAGACCGAGAACTTTACGAAAGAAAACCAGCATCGCTACACCCAGCACAATCGAAGGCATTACAAGAGGAACGCTCGCCAGGCTGAGGAACAAATTACGAGCTGGCATATGATGCTTTGTCATTGCAATGGCTGCTAACGATCCCAGAGCAACCGCCAGAATGGATGATAAAACACCTACCCAGACGCTGTTTCGGGCTGAAATTAACAATTCACGCGCATTCCCCAACTGGCGATACCAATCAAGGGTAAATCCTTTTAAGGGGAAAGCCAGAACTGTTGAGTCATTAAAGGAAAAAAGAATCAGGATAAGGATTGGCAGGTAAAGGAAAATAGCCATCAATACAAAATATACCGAACCAAAAATGGAGGTTTGAGGTTTATTCACTTTTTCCTCCAAATAGACCGGTTTGTTGGGCTGCTTTTGCCATGAATATCAGTGGTAATAAAACGATCAGCATCACGACCAGAGAAAGAGTGGCTCCCATAGGCCAATCGAGTCCACGCATGAATTGATCCCAGATTATATTGCCAATCATCAATCCATTCGGACCACCGACGAGCGCAGGAGTTACATATTCCCCCACTGTGGGGATAAAGACATACAGGAATGCCGCCAGAACACCTGGAATACTTAATGGCAGGGTGACTTTGAAAAACCCCTGCCAGGGTTTAGCTCCCAGGTCGGAGGCTGCCTCCAGTAATCCCGGTTCGATGCGCAGAAGTGCTACGTAAATTGGCAAGGCAGCAAATGGAATCCAGATGTACACCAGGGTGATGATGACAGCATTGACACTATAGAATAACCCGGAGATAGGTTCTTGAATCACCCCAAGCCACATCAGAAATGTATTTAACAAACCGTTTGACCCTAAGATCAGACGCCAGGCGAGAACCCGTAGCAAAAAGCTGGTCCAGGCTGGGATGATCATAATATTCAGCAGCATGCCCTGTTTGTCGCCGGCATGAAAAGCCAAAAAATACGCCACCGGATATGCCAGCACTATGGACATGACAGCCACTACCAACGAAATCCATAACGATTTTCCCAGTAAACTCTGATAAGCAGAATTTTGCCAGAAATTCAGATAACTGGCGAAAGTAAAAACATCACTTCCTGGTCCAAAAGCAGATTTTTGGAAACTCAAGCCAATCATGGTGATCAGTGGTAGCACCAATAGGATGATCAACCACAAGACCGAAGGTGAAACCAGTAATGCAAGTTGACTTTTGCGGGGAATGCCAGTTAATTTTTTCTCAATTCCCCCGCGGCCATCTTTGATGGAAACGTGGGTGCTTAAAGACGTTTCGTCTCTCATGGAGCTGCTTTGACTTCATTCCATAGATCAGATAGTAGATCGCGGCGTTCCGCAGTCAGCGGAGGGTAGAAGCGGGTATTCTTCAGGACGTTTTCAAAATCGTCCAGTTGCAATAGCTCCGCTGCTCCTTCATCAATGAATTCATTGGCAGCAAAATTGGCTGCGCCATACCAGTATTCATTGGTGAAATTCGCCATGGAATGAGGGTCAATGGCAGCATTCAAAAATTCGTAGGTTAGATCAAGGTTGGTGTTATTTGTTCCGATCCCATAGCCACACACACCTGCCAGGTATCCTTCTTCCGGCTCCAGATAGGTTACTTCATACCCTTCATCTACCAATACAGAGTAGGTATCCTGCCAGGCACTGGCAACAATCCAGGCATCACCAGATGCTGATAATTCAATTGCCTGGGTGTAATCCAGCCAATAGGTTAAAAGATTGGGTTTAATCTCGATGAGCTTTTGTTTAACAAATTCATCCTGTTCTGGCGAGGTGTTGAATGGGTTTATCCCAAATGCCAGGGCTGCAGTGGCAAAGCTGACTTCACCATTATCCCACAAGGAAACATGGCCGGCATACATAGGATCCCAAAGATCAGCCAGCGATGTTGGCATTTCGGGAACTAAATCGGTACGCACCAGTAGGGCTTCATAATACCAATCCCACGGGACAAAGTAATATTGGCCGTTAAATTTTCCTGGTTCACGAAAAGCTTCCGGGATATTTTCCCACTCTGCAATTCGAGAAACATCCAACGGCTGTACCAAACCGGATTCCACATACAGCCCCCACCAGGATGAACAGGGATGGATAACATCTGCTTTGAAGCCTGATTGAACTTTTGCAAAAGCTTCGGCATCATCACCAAAAACAGATACGTTGACATAATCATTGATATTGTCCCCATACTTATCGCTAAAGGGCACAAAGAACTGTGGATATTCGGTTACTTCGTAACCAGTCCACTCCAGAATCACCAAAGGCTTTTCTGGTTTATCGATTTTCTGCGTTCCAGCCCCAGCCGAACAGCCAGCTAACAGTGTACTGACGAACACTGCCAGTAAAACCAAAGCGCGAAATCGGTAAATCTTCATTGAATCGTTATACTCCATGCTTCTATAAAGTGATGGTGCAACAAAGCAGTTGTGGGGAATGTCAATGTAGCGGGGGAAACTGTGAAGTAATTTCTGTACAATTCTGCAATCTGATTGCAAATTTGTACAGATTTAAGAAATTTATTTAATTCAATTCTGGAATTATATTAAATCCTTGTTCAGAAAAATGAGAATCTAATGTGAAAACTTTCTCTACATGTATGTTTCGGAGAATCTCAAAGCTAGTGCAGTCAACCAAAGATAACTTTCTTTGATTAGTTGTCAGAACAACAACCATTCCCGCGTGATGAATTGTTTGGTCTATCCAGATAATATCGATAATTGGACGTACTTCATTTTCAAAAATTCTTAAAGCCTCAATTCCAAATCTTTTTTGCAATAATGATATTGTCTCAATAATCACATAGTTACTACATATTAAATATTCTTCTGAGAGGTTAACTTCTTCCCAAGTTCTTTTGGCTATTTGATGGAAATGATCTTCTTTATTGAGTATTGCTAAAAATGCCGACGTGTCTATGAAAATACTCATTCTCCATAAACCTCTGCCAGATAATCATCATGGTTTATGGAAAGATCCGCAGGTCCGCTCAATTTTCCTGCAGCCTGAATTGCTTTTAACCTTAATTGACGATTATCAGGTTTTCCCTCCTTTTGGATCATTTCGTCAACACTCATGCGAATCAATTCTGCCACTGATTTTTTTTTTCGAATCGCTATTCGTCTTAACATTTTGGCCTGTTCTTCTGTTAATTGTATCTGAGTTCTTATCATATACACTCCTATTTGTAATCATTATATCATTAATGATGTAATGATTACAAATTATAAGATTAATTAGATTTTATGATTAGATCCTAGATGAATAATTTTGTTATGAATTTAAGTTTGCAGATAATTATCCTGGTCGGATAGCCAATAGAAAATACTATCCACATTATCTATCCAAATACCTGACCTTGGTCAGGACTCCTGCGCCTGTTTGGGAGGTGGACTATGTTTGTTACTGGTTTTTATGGGTAAAAGGAGTTTTGATGGCATCACAATTTTCAATTAAAGATGGAAAAAACTGTAAATCGCGTTTCTTCACCATCTGGGGAGGACAGGCGCTCTCCATTCTGGGAAGCCAGTTGGTGCAATTTGCGCTCATCTGGTATTTAGAGGTTTTCACTGCAATGCGATGAATGCATCCACATCTTTGTTGGTCCCCGTCGAAAATCTCACGTCCAGTGTTGAGCCCGAAATGCAAGCCCGTGTTTTTGCACTCATGAGCAGTGTTGGCACTGCCATGGTACCGCTCGGTCTGATGATTGCTGGTCCAATTTCGGATCATTTTAGCATCCAAAGTTGGTTCCTTATGGGAGGATTAATTTGTATATTGATGGCTATTGTAGCAATGTCCATCCCAGCGGTCATAAATCTTGAAAATAAAAAAGAAGAGCCAAATAAAGCAGCAACAAATATTGTTTTTGAATTAAATTAATTTTGCACACAGGTGAAACTCATGAAAGTAAAATTACTGTCAATTGTATTACTGGTTCTATTCTTAACCGCCTGCCAGTCCAATCCCCTCTTCAATACTGATGCCGAGAAAGTCCTGGACGTAACTGCTCAAATTGTCGATTTTCCATTGCCCATCGGTTTCAAACCCGAGCTTACAGCCAATTACAAAGGTTATAACTTCGTATCTTACAAACCGGGTGCTAAAGACAGTCATTTATATTTTGTGCAATCCACAAATTCTACCGATGAAGAGAATTTACAGAACATACTGGATGTTCTCGTTCCAGGTGCCAGTGATAAAGAAAGTCGTCAGGAAGTGCTTGAAAACCTTCCCATCACATTTCACGGCCAGGAAACAACCATGATACACACCAAAGGGATCAATTCAGATGGAAAAACGTATCAGCAAATACTGGTTGGCTTCGAAGGCAAAAGTGGGCCGGCATTAGTCGTTTACTCGTCTCTTTCTGCAGATTGGGACATGGAAGAAGTATTCACTTTGCTGGAATCGGTGCAATAGTACAAAGAAATCGATCAATTTGAATTCATGTAGAAGAATTCAGTATAATTAACAAATTCAGCTTTGCTCAATCCAAACAATTGCATCAATATCTCACTTAGAAAAGGATAGCTCCATGAATTACTTCCCCATTCTTGAACATGATTACGAATCAGAATCAAAAATAGAACCATCCCGGGTCATTAAACCCAGAGATGTTCCGGATCATTGTGTGATCTCCTTTTTCCAGGAAATTAACCGGAAAATTATTGAAGAAAAACAGGCAAAAGTGATTGTGGCAAACCGCTGGGAGGATGGGGAACATCCAATTTATGAAATTGATCATCAAGGAAAGCGTCTATCTTTTTTCCATCCCGGTGTTGGCGCTCCTATTGCAGCTGGATTATTAGAAGAAGCAATTGCCTTTGGTATCAAGAACTTTATTGTCTGCGGTGGTTGTGGTGTCCTGAAACAGGATTTATTTGTTGGCAAGCTGATTCTCGTCGATAGTGCTGTTCGTGATGAAGGTATTTCTTATCATTACCTGGAACCATCCAGGCAGGTCCAAACAGACCCACTGATTGTGGAAGCAATGAAAACCGTATTAGCCGCTCGCGGGATTTCCTTCATCACTGGAAAAACCTGGACAACCGATGCGCCTTATCGCGAGACACCTGGCATGATCCAGTCACGAGTTGAGGAAGGCTGCTTGACGGTGGAGATGGAAGCTGCTTCGCTCCTGGCGGTAGCAAAATATCGCAAAGTTAAACTCGGACAATTGCTGTATGCAGGAGACGATCTAAGTGGAGAGCATTGGGATAAGCGCAATTGGCAATCCCGGAAAGAAATCCGGGAAAGTCTTTTCTGGCTGGCAGCTGATATTTGCCTGACTTTATAAATCAAGATCCTTTTTCCCTAAAATTGGTGACCAGTAAATTATTTAAACAATATTGATCAAAAAAATCCCTCCTGATGGTTTAGGAGGGATTTGCGTCATCTTATGAAAATTACAGATTGTAAATCTTACCGAATTTGTTCTTCAAGTAGCGAACATATGCAGCAGGATCAATCTTTGAACCGGTTACTTTCTCAACCAGTTCCTGCGGTTCGAACTTGCGGCCATGAACGTGAATTTTCTCACGCAGCCAGGCCAACAAGCCTTCAAATTTACCAGCCCGAATCTGGTCATCCAGATCCGGGATATCCTTTTGAATGACTTCCCATAATTGAGCAGAAACCAGGTTCCCCAGCGCGTAGGTGGAGAAGTAACCCAGGTTACCATATGACCAATGCACATCCTGTAAAACACCGAGGGCATCATTGGGTGGAGTTTGTCCGAGGTATTCCTGCATCTTGGCATTCCAGATCTCAGGCAGGTCCTTAACCAACACTTTACCTTCCAGGAGGGCAATTTCCAGCTCGAGTCTCAGCATGATGTGCAGGTTATAGGTTGCTTCATCCGCTTCCACCCGGATTAAGGAAGGTTCGACTTTGTTGATGCCTTTGTAGAACTGATCCAAAGACACACCCGACATTTGTGGGAAGATTTCCTGCATGCGTGGGTAGAAATGTTCCCAGAATGGGTAGGAACGGGCGACCAGATTTTCCCACATGCGGCTTTGGGATTCATGCACAGCCAGAGAAGCTCCATTGGAAAGGATGGTGCGATGATATTTGCGAGCATGACCGAGGTTGTAAAGGGCATGTCCACATTCATGGGCAGTTCCAAAGAACATGGGGTTGAAGAAATTAGGATCAACCCGGGTAGTGATTCGGACATCATCAATGCTGACACCCATGGTAAATGGATGAGGTGCTTTATCCTGTCGGCCGCGATCCCAATCATAGCCAAATTTGGTGATGACTTCTTCTCCAAATTCCCATTGTTTTTTCTCATCGAAGGGTTGGTGCAGAAAGGAATCATCCACCTGAGGTTGCTCACTAATGGATTGGATCAATTCCACCTGTTGGGGTCGCAATCCATCAAAAATCGTTTTAACATCCGCTGTTTTCATGCCAGGTTCAAATTGATCCAGAAGGGCATCATAAGGATGGTCCACTTCCGGGAAGAAAGCCGCATAGCGTTGATTGAGATCCACTACTTTTTCCAAAAGCGGTTCAAAAATTTTGAAGTCTGATTTTGCGCGTGCATCTGCCCAGGCAGAAAAGGCTGCTGTGACTACTTGCGACATTTCCACAACAAATTCTGACGGGACACGAGTGGCTATGTCATAATCATGTTTGGCTACTTTGATCATCCGGGCTTCATCTGAATCAGGATCTAACGAATCTGCGAAAGGCTTGAGATCGTCCAACAATCGCCCCATCTCCTCCGAGGTTGCCCATTCATGAGCGATGCGGTTGATAATAGCCAATTGATGACCACGTGTTTCAGCTGCAGCAGGTGGCATATACGTATTTTGATCCCAACCTAAAATTCCTGCTGCGGAACCCAGGTCGATAATATCTCGTAATTTTGCTTGCAGTTGTTCAAATTTTTCTTGCATTATTCCTCCTCATTCGGATTAATGATTGAAATTTGTTTTTATTATACAAGAATCGGGATGTTAGATCCCGATTCCAATAGCTGGTGTTATTTGTTGCTCATCCTGAACTGCTTGATCCGTTTCAGATTCGGAGTAAATTGGACTGCTGGATTTGGTCTCATCCTTATCAGGCAAAGAATCCGGTTTGAACGTCAGCTTACGGTATAAAGTAAGCAATGATCCATTCAACTTTTCTCGACTTTTTTTGGATAAAGTTTGCGTGCTCATTTCAACTCCACTGCAAAATGCTGGTTCTTACCAATTTTTCAAACGATAAAATCATTCGTATCGGTAAAATATTTTTTTGCGGTAAAAAGAGTTTACAACATTAAATATAATTTGTCAACTACCAATCTGGGTAGGTTCGGGTCTCATTTTATGGAAATTTTATTTTCTGAGTAAGTCTATTTCCATGGGATCCAAAGATCCACAAACGCATGAACCGGAGTTTGAGATAAGCGATGTGGATGCATGCATAATTCCACGATTCTCTCCGATTGCACAGTTGAAAAACGGTGGTTCAAATGGTATTTGAATTTTTCCAACAATAACGGGATACCTTCTGGTCTGCGTCTGCGATGCCCCAATGGATACTCAACCACTACATTCTCGGAGGAACTGCCATCCGTGAAGAAAATTTGCATAGCATTGGAAATGGATCGTTTTTGCGGATCAAGATAATCCCGGCTATATTCGCGATTCTCCTGTACGATCATCCTGTCTCGGAGGGCATCTATCCTCGGATCAGCTGCAATACGATCCTCATAATGATCGGCTGTCAGCTCGCCGAAGATTAATCCAACCGCTGTCATGTACTGCAAACAATGATCGCGATCGGCTGGATTATGCAGCGGTCCACGTTTATCAATGATGCGGATGGCAGACTCATGTGTGGTAATGACAATTTTTTCAATCTCATCCAGGCGGTCTTTTACCCCAGGATGTAATTGAAATGCAGCTTCTACAGCAGTCTGGGCATGAAATTCAGCTGGAAAAGAAATTTTAAAGAGCACATTTTCCATCACATAACTGCCAAATTCCTGAGGAATACTCAGCTCTCTTCCTTTAAAAATAATGTCTTGAAAGCCCCAGGTGGGTGCTGTGATAGCAGAGGGATACCCCATTTCCCCTCTTAAAGCGATCAAAGAAAGCCAGACAGCCCTGCTGGAGGCATCCCCGGCTGCCCATGACTTTCGTGAACCGGTGTTGGGTGAATGCCGGTAAGTGCGCAATGCCTGACCATCCACCCAGGCGTTGGATAAAGCATTGATCAGCTGTTCTCGGTTTGCTCCAAGCAATCCACTAACCATTGCCGTAGACGCAATTTTGACCAGTATGACATGATCCAGGCCGACGCTATTAAAGCTATTTTCCAATGCCAGCACACCTTGAATTTCGTGCGCTTTGATCATGGCAGTGAGCACATCACCCATCAGCAATGGCTCTTTACCATTCAGCACTGCATTCCGGGAAAACCAATCTGCTGCCATTAGAATGCCTCCAAGGTTATCTGAAGGATGACCCCACTCCGCAGCCAGCCAAGTATCATTAAAATCGAGCCAGCGCACCATAGTTCCCAGATTGAAAGCTGCCTGCACGGGATCAAGGACATAGTTCGTTCCTGGAACGTGGGCACCATTTTGCACCTGGATACCTGCAACAATCGGTCCCAATAATTTGGTGCAGGCAGGGTATTGTAAAGCTTCCATCCCGCAGCCGAGAGTGTCCATCAGGCAATATCGGGCTGTTTGTTGGGCTTCCTCGCTGGTCACTTGATATTGCAGCACATAATCAGCTATTTTGGTAAGGATTTTGTCAGGCTGCGGACGTATGTTGGAGATCTGGTTGCTCATGGTATTTCCTAGCTACGATTTTCCAATTTTACATATTCGCGTGGTGCTGGTCCGATATAATCTGCATTTGGACGAATAATTTTTCCGCCTGAGCGTTGTTCGATAACATGGGCAGCCCAACCAGAAACACGAGACATGACGAATAAAGGTGTAAACATAAAAGTGGGAATGCCCATCATGTGATACGTAACCGCACTATACCAATCCAGGTTGGGGAACATTCTTTTTTCTTCCCACATTACATCTTCAATCACTTCAGAGATATCGCAAAGCGTCTCATCACCATAATCCTTACACAATGTACAGGAAAGTCCTTTAATAATCTTGGCACGCGGATCCGAAATAGTATAAACCGGGTGTCCAAACCCCAGGATGATGCCTTTGTTTTTTAAAATTCGCCGGACATCTTCTGCCGCCTGAGCTGGGGACTTATAACATTCAATCACTTCCATGGCTCCTTCATTGGCACCTCCATGACGAAATCCTTTTAATGCACCGATAGCGCCTGTTATGGCAGAGTAAAAATCGGTGCCGGTACCGGCAATTACCCGTGAACTGAAGGTGGAAGCATTGTATTCGTGTTCAGCATACAAAACAAAAGTTACATCAAGCGCACGGGCGTGGATATCACTTGGTTTTTTCCCATGCAGGAGATGTAGAAAATGAGCAACAATTGAATCATCATCGGTCTCCACCTCAATCCGTTTACCATGATGGGCATAATGATACCAATACAACAACATTGAAGGGAACACCGCCAATAACCTATCGGCGATGTGACGAGCGCCTTCCGGGGAGTGGTCTCCCCGTTCGGGCAATACAGCTCCCAGAAAACTGCACCCAGAGCGCATAACATCCATGGGATGAGCTGCAGCTGGAATCTGCTCAAGAGCTGCTTTTACGGGTGCGGGAATACCACGCAGATTTCTTAATTTGAGTTTATAACGTTCCAACTCGTTCTTGATGGGTAATTCACCATGCACCAGCAAATGCGCCACCTCTTCAAAACTGGCATGTTCTGCCAGGTCATAAATATCGTACCCGCGATAGCGAAGATCATGACCTTCTTTGCCAACCGTACAGATTTCAGTTTCGCCCACCGGTATGCCGGAGAGTTGAACCATTTTTTTCCCAAGCTTTTTAACTTCGACTGTTTCTGTACTCATGTTTTTTCTCCCTGATAATTGATATTTAATCCCTCTTAGTTGTGATCATCCTTTTCATTTTCTGATTCGGAGGATTTAAATAGTTCGTCCAGTTTTTCTTCATATGCGTAATAATTCAATATTTGGTACAACTCATCACGGGTTTGCATATTTGGAAGCATGCTTTCCTGGGTACCCTGTTCACGGATAGTCTGGTAAACCTGCAAGGCAGCGGCACTCATCGCCCGAAAAGCGCTCAATGGATAAAGCACCAGTCCAACACCCACGGACGCTAATTGCTCACGGGTAAACAGTGGTGTCTTACCAAATTCAGTCATATTTGCTAACACAGGAACCTGTAGAGCATTTATAAAGGCCTGGTATTGATCTAATTCTGTGATGGCTTCTGCAAAGATCATATCCGCGCCAGCGGAGACATATGCCTGTGCGCGGTCAATCGTAGACGCAAGTCCCTCAGAAGCCAGCGCATCGGTGCGTGCCATTATCACAAAACCTTCATCTGTGCGGGCATCCACGGCAGCTTTGATGCGATCACACATTTCGTTTTTTGAAACCAGTGCCTTCCCCGGTCGGTGTCCACACCGTTTTGCTTGAACCTGATCTTCTAAATGCATGGCAGCCGCCTCAAACTTGATGAGCGATTTCACTGTTCTGGCAATGTTAAAAGCCGAACCAAAGCCAGTGTCCACATCCACTAATAACGGAAGATCACAGGCATCGGTAATGCGGCGCACATCGATCAACACATCCTCCAGTGTTGTAATCCCCAGATCAGGAACACCGAGTGATCCAGCTGCCACTCCCCCACCGGAAAGATAGATGGCATTGAAACCTGCAGATTTTGCCAATAAAGCAGCATAAGCATTCAGAACTCCCACCACTTGCAATGGCTTCTCAATAGCTAATGATTGACGGAAAACAACACCCCTGGATGATAAATTTGGCAATTTTCCCTCTGAGATTGAAAATTCCCGGGCAGTTCGGATGATGTTGCAACTGGTTTGTAATGACTGACCTGGTAGTAAAACTATAGCCCGTGGAAAGAGATAAGTCAACTTTTTATATAATATTTGTCAATATTTTTGGATGATTAAACAATTTTCCTTTTAAATTGAAAAAACAAAACCAGTTCCCCATTTTGCCCTCCATCCAGGGTACGCTCCCCCTGAGAACTGGTTTTGTTCTTCCCCAGGTATAAGTTGTTAATCAGGCTGGTTTTTTCTTGAACATTTCCCGAAATTGTGCGCTGACTACTTTGTAGATCGGACATCGATCATAAATAGCGCTGAACAGGATTACACCTCCCAGTGCCATTAGCCAGTAGTTGGGACCATTGGTCCAGCCCAGAACCAGGATAACCAACGCCGGTATAAATCGCATTAATCTCTCGACCCATGAAAGCGATCGGGAAAATGGTTTGTTCTCTTCGACTGCTGAGAAAAATCCCAGCACATTCTCTGCGGTCATGGCACCGATCTTGCGAGAAACTTCTATACCTTTATTATACCCTATCATGGTCGGAATTCCACGAACACCCATCGATCTCACAAGCTCTGAATCTTCATCCGCATTAATTCGCCATAAATCCACTTTGCCAGAAAATTCCTGCTCGGCTTTTTTCAGGTAAGGAGCCATCATCTTGCATGGACCACACCAGGGTGCCCAAAATTCGACGACGACAGGTCGCGGATTTTTTCTCAATTTGAATTCGAAAGCGCTTTGTTTCATTCTCTACAACCTTTTAATGTCTGGTTAAAGATCGATGAACTTCATATTCTATATGAGTAAAATTTCTTAATTTTTCTTGGTGCGAAATTTCAAAAGCATATATGCCGGACAAATTCCACTTATTCCGGTTAATAAAGCTAATATACCAACAATGGTAAATAACACACCCAGTCCACCAGAGACAATGTTGCTAAATGCTAAAATGAGTAAAACAACACCTAATATTACGCGAACAATTCTATCCCAACCTGCTTGATTTACATGCTTCATGACTTGCTCCTCATTATTTGGATTTTTACTGCCAAATAATTAGATGTAGTATATCGTAAAAAGTTGCACAATTCGGATGTAATTTGTCCAGTCTTTAGGTTAAAGTTGTCATTATTTAATTATTACAATTATTTGTTACATTTATCAATGAATTACATATTATAAATTATATTTTTCACACCGGCAGACCCTCAATGGCCATGATCTTGAGCGCATTTGTCGTTGGGCTGGGACCGGGTCGCAGGCGATAATCAAAACTCATCTTCCCTTCCACGACAAAATCCTGAAAATTGAAATTATGAATGCGTAATTCCACCTCTGCCAATTTACTCAACTCGATATCGTGGGTTGAAATAGCCCCGACACCATTGGCATTTACCAGCGCTTTGAGATATGCCAGGCTGCCAATTCGACGTTCTTCATGGTTGGTGCCCTGAAAGATTTCGTCAATCAGATAAAAGACTGCCATACTCTCACTTTCCTCTAGCCAACTTAATAATTTTCTCAGTCGCCGCACTTCTGCATAAAAATAAGAGAAACCATCTTTCAATGAATCACTTACCTGAATACAGGTGATCAACCGCAGAATGGATAATTGCATTTGACTGGCGTTCACAACAGTACCGGCATACGCTAATGTCAGATTGACCCCCAGCGTGCGCAGGAATGTGCTTTTTCCCGACATGTTGGATCCACTGATGAGTGCCACCTCTCCCAGTTCGGCGAATGAAAATTCATTCACCACTTTCTCAGATTTTACAATGAGCGGATGCCCCATTCCCTGTGCAGTGAAGACAGTATTATTGATTGAATCTTGAAGTACCGGGAACTGGTATTCAGGGTTCAGATATGCAAAATTCGCCAGGGATGTCAGTCCCTCTGCGTGATACCAGACATTCAGCCAGACAGGTAAATGCTGTTGGAGTTGATGTTTGAATCCATCCAGAAGGTATGCAAAAAATATATCCCAGGGCAATAAGGCATTTACCAACTCTGGCGTTGGGTGATGCTGTCGTAATTTAAATCTGGCTGTAAAAACCAGGCATGCAAGCGCTCCTGCCCTCCTCGAGTGGCGCAGGTATCGACCAATTGCAACAACGAACGCTCCCCCACCAGATTAAGATCGTTCATAAACGGATGACCCGGATTTACATGTTGAGCAGATAATTCAGGGAGACGCTCCCAATCCAGCTTTGCCCGTGCTACCTGCTGGGTCATCCACTCCTGTGCGTTTTGATAATGCTGGCGCTGCCTATCCAGCCGGCGGTGAAAATGCACCACCACCAGAAAGACAACAAACATCCCCGCCAAAACCCAAATCCATGCTGCGCCTGAGAAGAGAAAACGTGTCAGAATCGCCAGCACCCAGGCACCCAGGAAAGCAGCCAGACGGTACCAGAAAAAGCGTTGATCGATTTTTTTGAGATAACCAGCAACCGCAGAAATGGATTGCAGACGACGCTGCAGGCGGGTTGTGCGAGTGTTTAAGTCGGTCATACGAGGATTATACAGGAAATTGATGTTTTCGATTAGGTCAATCTAATTTCGGTAACATTATCTTTTGGTTTGACACGGGTCATCGTTGGTTTATATAAATTTGGATTACCCAATCCATGGATTGAAATCCATGGATACTCTCTTTCAAACCGAATGAATTCGGTTAACTCACCCAACCATTTTCAAATGGTTTGGGTTTTCTGAGGCTGTCCAAAAAGTACAGAAAAAAACTTTACAATAAAAAAACATATGATTCAATTAAGGAATGAAAAGAAAAGAAGCAAAACCCGTATTCAAACCC
>PHBX01000021.1 GCA_002842045.1 Chloroflexi bacterium HGW-Chloroflexi-3
CAATGGGAAGGATTTGTATGCAGAACCAGTTATTCCCAAAGCTGTTTCTTCTATTTTAGATATGTTATCTTCAGGACACTAAAATGAGCAAGTCGGGTATTAAAGAAACAGAAAAATTACCCAAACATAGAGGGGTACCACTTGCTCAAGAGCTAATCGGATTATTTCCCTTTTTCATTTACACCATTTTATTGGCAATCCTTGGATCACTTTCAGGAATGTTTGGCGGATTGCAAGGCCTGGTCATTTTATTGCTGGTGTTAACTTTTGACAATCTGACCCAGGCAATCAGTCAGTGTCCCAGGTTTACAGCGACCTGTATGGCGATTCTTCTGTATTGGTTAATCATCCCCCAAAGTGTCTTATTTTAGAGAAGATAATAAATTATGTTATCGATAAAATATCCAACATAATGGAAACCACTTGCGGGTCAAATTGTGTTCCACTACAGCGCACCAATTCTTTCTTGGCATCAGCAATTGAAATAGGTTTTCGATAAACACGCCGGATGGTCATGGTTGAAAATGCGTCTGCAACAGAAATGATTCGGGCTCCAAGTGGAATATTTTTACCACTCAATCCATTTGGATATCCTCTGCCATTGTAATGTTCATGATGGGCTTGAACAATCGGACGAAGTGTATCTAAACTTTTCGCTGGCTCCATTAATGTTGCACTATAAGTAGGATGGCGACGAATTATTTCCCATTCTTCACTTGTCAAAGGACCAGGTTTAATCAAGATTGCTTTTGGAACAATCGCTTTGCCAATATCATGAAGTTTTGCTGCTAATTTAATTTCTTTGATCTGTTCCAAAGAAAGTCCCATTCGATCAGCAATCCGTAAAGCCCACAGGGATGTTTCATCGCTATGGATACTTTTATCACATCGATCAATTGAATCCGCTAGTTTATGTAATGCATATTCATAATTTTTTTGCATGGATGGCAGTATTTTGCCGTAAAATACCTTTGCCCCAGCCAACTCAGGTGAAAAAGGTGAGCCAGTTATATCTACAAAGTGTTTTTGTCCCCCAACAGGTAGACTTAGATTATCAAAAACAAAAAGACCTACGGATTTGTCCTGAGAATTTATTTCAATCGGGATTAGCAGAGAATTCGAATGAAAATTCAAAGCCTGCTGGTTTTCAACCAGGCGATTGTGTCCATCAGTCTGAAAGTTCGAGTCGGGAGGATATTTATTCATAATGAGTTGCCTAATGAACTCCTAATTACAATAAAGAGGAGCCATTTCTGACACGTTTGGCATATTGATCAGCTTGATGACCTGACTGGAAAATTCTTCTAAGGATATGGCATTAATTTGTTTGATCCTGTTTTTTATTTCGAATGGGAAATGAAAGCTTTCACCACAGTAACCAGCATCAATACAACTTTCAGGATTCCGTAATAACTTTGCACGAAAGCCTTTATTAATAACGGCAGCATGGATTAAACGACCAAATTCTGCATTGATATCCACATTATGGCTTCTAATTTTTGTTGAATGGTTTGTTGAAAGTTTATTCATTTGAGCTAAAGGTATCATTTCTTCTCCTATTGTTCTTGACTGAGTGACCATAATAAGATCACAATTCCAATTGATATCAAGACATCCCCTAAACTGAATGCCACTTTGTAGGGAATCCAGTCTGGCACTGTAAACCTATCGGATAAAAGAGCTAATTTGGTATCATCCAGGGTGAGTATGCGATCCTTTGTCAAACCCAAACGGGTGCCCACTTCCCAGGCTTCAATTGGTTTTGAAGGAACCATGCGATGCAAGGTTTCTGGAAGAATTGGCATCCATCCACCATTTAAAGAGATAACCAAAAAATTGCTTAATAAACCGAGACCTAAATACCAAAATCCAGGATGCGCCAGATTCATTGCTGTAAAGATTAGCAAGCCCAACATCGTTGAGATTTGAAGATAAGGTATAACACTCTCCGGTATCCAACGACCAACAGAGGGGATATAAAAAGCAAAAACCTGTGGAATGACAGAGAGAAAAACAAGCCACTCCAAATTAATTTTTGGCAGTTTTAAGGTTCGATTCTTAAGCCTGGCTCGAATTAAAGTCACAGACAGGCCAATCACAATCGCCAGTATTAAAATCATAAAAAAGGTTTAAGTCCTGAATTAAAAAATAAAAACTTTGCTATTCTAAATAATAGCATTCACACACTGATGATTCTTATTCAATTGTTCCCAGGTTATTATCCACCGTTTAATCCAGTTGCACTAGGAGCTCCAGCACCAAGAACAAATAGTACCAAAACCAAAAGAAAGAGCACCATCCGAATATCAACTGTTCCAAATATTGAAGCGAATTTTGTTGAGAGTTTTGAAAACATAATTTTTCTCCTTAAATGAATTTTTTATCGAAGACTCATTATTAATTAATGGGGTCTCAAAATAGGCATTAATTAAGTCTCAAAAATTATTATTCTACAAAAATGAGAATCCTCATAATTGTCACAATATCGACAAAATATAAAATTTACATAAATGAATTATTTTTAAGAATAAACTAGATTTCGTTAATTCATCTCAGGTTATTTCAGAAGAAATTCTAATAACTGATGTGTTTGAGGAGAAGGAGGTGCATTAATTTCCCTCTCTAACACCTCAACACAACGCTGGTATTGTTGTACCAATCCAGCGCGATTACCCATTGCAGCATAGATTCTCATTGCCAATCTATATGCATCTTCCAATAAATTATCTTCAGAAATTGCTCTTTGACTATATTCCAATGCTAAATCATAATTTGATTGATTAAAATAAAGAAAAGACACCTGTAAAAGAATGTTCATATATATTTGACGAAGATATTCTCTTGGACTCAACGCCCAGGTCGCATCAATATCGGATAAATAATCTCCCCGATAATATTTTAATGCTTCTCTGTAATGTGATAATTTGTTTATTGTTTCTTTTGATTGATTGGCAAGAGCATTTTCTCTAAGAAATAATTCAACATCATATTCGTAGTCTAATTTATTATTGAACAAATAGACATTCTGAATCAACACAACACTGTCTTTGCCCAGTGCGCGTCTCAGCCTATAAATCGTATTTTTGAATCGAAATTTTACCTCTTCAACTGATGCGTCTGGCCAGAACACAAGACTAATCTCTTCCTTTGTCAGACCCTCAGGGTATGCCAAAAACATAAAGAATAGATCTCTCGCTGCTTGTGTCTGCCAATCCGATGAAGATATCAATTTGTTTTGCTTTTTCACTTCCATCCTGCCGAATGAACGGATAAATATTTTTGGCTGTGAAAATTGGAATGCTTTTGTATTTTTCCGTATCTCTCTTCTAAGTTTTGGTAGGGAATCGCAAAACTCATCAATTCTTTTCATAAATTGATTAAATTCAGTCAGCATAAAAACTGGGGAGTATGATAATAAAATATTTTTGAACTTTGAAGAAGTAGCAATTAAAGATGCTGATGGGTATTCACTATCCAAACTTGAGAAAACATGAAGCAAATGCTCTATAACTTTTTCTTGTTGTTTGGTGGATATGTATGATAATGCTAAATATAAATGTGCTTTTTCGAATTGAACTTTATGCCCCCCTGTCTTGAAATATTCACAAATTTTTTCAAGTGACGGAATAATTTCATGTGCTAAATTCTCTAAAATTTTAATTCCAGCATATTCCAACTCGATTAAATAGTATTCCATATCAGGTTTGTTTGAGTTTCTCAAACTTTTAGCTTGATCCAGTAATTTATAACTTTCGAAATAATCTCCTGAAAGAGACTTTAAAAGTGCTTTTTGAATTTTTATATAAATTTGCAAAAATCGTTCCTGAGTGAGATCAGCTTTCTCTTCTGCTAACATATACGCTTGTAAAGCATTTTCATAAACTTGTATTTCTGAAAAAATGTCTCCAATCCCAGTGAGTACATAGGCTTCCATTCTCGCATAACCACATGATTGCGCGAATGCTAGAGATTGATCCAATGATTGGCTGGACTCTTTATATTCACCCATTAATTGATGGAGAACACCAAGATTATTGTAAATATTCGATAACCAGAATGAATTTTCAATCTTTGCCCAATATTGTAAAGCCGATTGGTAAAATTTCTTTGTAAGAATATAGTTCCCCAAATTTTCATGAATTACACCAATTTCCAACTGAATTATCGCAATATTCTTTTGATCATTAATTGAGACCATCAATTTAAGCGCTGATTCAAGAACTATTAATGCATCTTGTAATTTTCCTTGATGAAAATCACATAAGCCAATAATCCGAAGTGCTTCTCCATGTTTCTTAATGTATGTTTTGTCTTCCCCAACAAGAGAAAGGATTTCGTTAGCATCAATTTTTGCATCATCAAATTTTCCAAGCACTCTAAATGCAGCTGCACGCATTGACAAAGTGTTTATCAACAATTCCTTATTTTCAGTTGATTCCATCGAATCTAAGACTTGATTAAAAAGAGACAACGCTAATGTAGTATTTCCTAAGACCAGAGCTACATTACCCTGCAAAGCAATAATATATGGTTTGGTATTCAACACATCAATAGGAAGTGAATCCAACCAGGTTGACAAGGTTGAAATTCTTCCATTCAATACCATTTCCAATCCGGCTTCTTCAATTAGTGATACTAAGTCATCAATTAAGTTCAAGTTTCTGTAAATTGAAAAAGCTTGCTCCCATTCATGAGCATTTTTAGAAATTTTTGCCAGATTTTTAAGAATTGCAATTGCTTGGGTCGGTTGTTCCATGTATACATGTGTTTGAAGATATTCTAAAAACAATTGATGATACCTTATCCAATCACCATTTTCTCCTACTGGCATTGTAAACAGATTGTTCTGTTGTATATGTCTTATCCACGTATCCCATGGGGCATCTTCTACAGTTATTACTGGTCCAATTACCTCAGCACAACGACTAGAATTGAATTCCTCCAATAAACTTGTTAACAATAAAAATGTTCGTAAATCCTTAGGAAGCTGATCGATTATTTCGGAAAAATAATCATCTAATGAAAATCCTGAAACTCGATTAATTCTTTCCCGACTAGCAATAACTTTCTCATTTATCTGGCTTGTTAATACAATTCCAGTTACCCACCCTTCAGTCCGGGAGTGAATTTCCTCAGCCATCTCCATGCTAATACCCGAATGTTGATTTTGTTGATAGAGTTGTTGAATTTCTTGCGGTAAAAATTCTAATTCTTCGTAACTGAGACCACCTACTTCAGATCGGGCAACTAATAAAGGCATATCAGGTAGTAAAAGAAGAGTTCTTGAAGCAAGGATGAAATGACAATTTTCATCTAAATCCATCAATAATCGGCTCATAAATTTCCGAATTTCGACACTATCATTCACCAAATGATAATCATCCAGTACGATTATGAAATGTTCTGATATATTCTCATAAACATCATTTATCACAACGGTTGCTATATAATCACTCTCAAATTTTCCCTGATCACCTGTTAAAGCTGCAGCAGTTCTTTGCCCAAAGGCAGGAAATCTCTTTTGGATTGCGGCAGCAAAGTAAGCAATAAAACGTAATGGGTCAATATCAAGCCGGTCGATTGAATACCAACATACTGGAAGAGTAGATTGGTTGACAAAGTCAATCAATAAGGACGTTTTTCCATATCCGGCGGGAGCAGAGACCAGTACCAGACGCTTTTCAATCATTTCTTCCAAAAATTGAATCAGCCGTTTTCGTTCTACCAGGTCTTTTCTTCGACGCGGTGGGGTTATTCTTGTGCGGATGATTGATTGGTTGCCTAACATAGGATCATTAAAACACTCTTAAGGGATACTGGCTATGGAATTTCATAAACCAATGGATGAATGGATTATAATATAAAACATTTTCAGAAAAATTCTCTATTCAATTAGTATATACTAAAAACAGCGCTTGATTATCAGCGAATTATTCCAGGAGTGGCAATAAGGTTGGTTTATATCTCGATAACTGTTTTCGTTTTGGATCATGAGCTAATAGAACTACTCAAGGGCAAACACATTTTCAATTAAATAAATAATATTCTGCGTCGTAGGTCGAAATCGGACCAGATCATAATTCAAATCCTGGTTTTGGATCCAGCAGGAAATTGATCCATCCTGAAATACATCTGGGTAAAATAGGATATTTTCATCAGGATCTTCCCAGTAAAAAGTTTCTGAAGAGTCATAATGTACCAGGGAAAAGAATTGTGTATATTCTTTTTCTGAAGTGGAAGCTTTGAATTGAATCAATATCCCTTCCGGGTAGAAATAGGTTGAACCATAATCATAAATCCAATTATCATATTCTGGCATTGATACCACTTCTTTGTTTTCATAAGCATCATAAATAAAATATGCTGAAGACGATGGTGATTTTAATAAGATAAATCTTCCATCTCTTGAAATTGGATATTGGTTAGAAAATTCTAAATCATATAATTTTCGAACCCCTATTAGTTGATAATTTCCATCCACAGAGAGGCGGAATACCGGGCTGGCATCATTTTCCAATTCTGGAAAGTTATTACTGGTCGATGGCGATGTTATCAAAGATAGTTTCGATGCACCTATCCAAAGCAATGACCCATCCGGCAATAACTGTGTTCCTAATCTCGAAAACGCCTGTGTACTCCAGGGCAAAGTGTAAGCTTCCACAACTACACCGCTCAGCGGTTCGATTACCTCAATTTCACATGGCCCCAAACAGTTCGAGGGAATGAAAATAATTTCTCCACTTTTTATTAACCGCACATCCGATTGTGAATTGGTAAATGACTTACTTGTTCCATCCGACCTAATATATAGGTCAGATCTTGGTAGATAAAAAGAATCGCCAAATTCCGATACATTCACAATGTCAGGTGAACCGGAAGATTGAGCGATTGTTCGGACTGCACCACTCAAAAAATCCAATTCGTTAATCAATAACGCCGAGTCTTGCGCTTTGAAATATCTCGGTTTTTGACCATTTTCGGACTTAAAAAAATAATAACGTGAATCCACATAAGGGCTTTGATACACATTGGAATCGATGAGTTTGAAGTTTAGTGAATTAAGATCAATCTGGTAAAGAGGACCCTTTTCAGGGTAAGAAGAACTCGATGTCTCATAACTGGATTTGGTTGTGAATATAAAATAGCCAAAATTGTCACTCGTACCTACCATTTGTAAGGATGTAAGAAACATATATTCATCATATGCAAACATAGCAGGCAGACTCACATCCTGAATTTCATTCAACCCAAACATTTTAATCACCGGCTTACCAAACATAAATGTAAAGAAGAGTGCTTGATGATCGTTAAAGTTGAATCCAGTTGCATAATTTGTGTATCACTTTCTAAGCATGAATATGCAATTCAAAAGTATGGCTGGGAAGAAAACAACACTTATTTGTCCTAAGTTGCCTATCAATTGCTCGTTGTTAAGGATCTTCAACCCTACAGTAACCGTAAAAAACAGATCCAACAATGTCCTGAATGTGGAACTTATTATTTGTATCTCACGGATTATGATTATCTGGTGAACGGCAGTGAAGACGAAGAAAGCCTGATCAGATTACAGAATGATCAGGCTGAAGAAATGTTACGAGATTAAAATTCGACCTTTGAAATCTCACAAGGTTCGGGTCTATTCAACCATACCCTTTTTTATTAATACGATGAATTCGAGTGCGAGATCTCCAGATCATTCACGCGTATGAATTTCGGTAAAACAATCGCCACCGGGTTACGGGCACCATAACTGGAAGAGGTGTTGTAAACCGTTTGATGTTTCGACATCCAGGCTACTTTATCACCGAATATGTCCAGCAAACTTTGGGTGACCCTCACATTATAAGGAATGACAACGGATCCATCCTTCTTGAAAAGCAGTGCCCCAAAGCGTGAACTGGCTGTCACCAGGGCTTTGGATGGATTGACAATGTTCATGTAATGCAGGAAGGGAATGTAAAGAATGTCTTTATCCTTTGGCATTTTAACAAGATCCTGAAGCGAATTCAGATCCATCTCCCCAGGATCCAGCACAAGACTTTTATGGGGAACACTATGTCCGGTCGGTTGGGCCCCAAATTCATCTGCATCATCCTGGTACCAGGTAAATTTTTGGAAAACACCTTTTACAAATAGCGGGAACGCTTGACGTGGCATTCCCATAGAATCGCGCGTCAATGGAAAGGTTTCCAACCGGGATGGGTCATCCGTCAGATTGAATTTTTCCGAGAAAACTTTCTTGCCCACATGGTCTTCTGTCAAAAATGAGAAACCACGTTTCATTAAGCCTCCATTGAAACCGATCCAATTCATAAAGCTGATCATTTCAGCTGTCGCTGCAGCTCCGAAAACAATATCATAACTTCCAACTGGAACTTGCTGGGCTGGTTCATTCTTGTATCGATCAATCAAAAAGGATAATTCAGCATGCAGTTCTTCGGGTTTCAAGTCGTCTTTCTTGTGTGCCGATTGTTCTGCGGTAACTTCCCACTTCAGCTCAGTGTGAGCCAGCACAATCGTAACCTGGGCATCCGAGGTTTGGAAGTATTGGGTATATTCAGATTTGGTGGAAATTTGCGCTAAAATATTTGTTCCAGATGTGAAAATACCAGAAAGTGTGATTTTGTCCGTTTCCAGGCCGTTGGTTGCTTCATTAAAATATGCCAGCTTTTCCTCGCCGGTCATACTTCCCAGAGCAGGGTCATACCCTTGAACATCAGCATAATTTTCGTTTATGTGAGGAATTGATGGTTGGTAATTAAGTGGCATGGCATACTTAACCATTTCAGCTGCGATATCGACACCCTGTTTCATTTCATCCAGCTTATTCAGATCAGTGATCATTTCATAACTGGCTCGGCGTTTGTCATCATACACTGTAATTTCCAAACGGATCAGATGCTCGTTCGTATTGAGAGAAATAGCAGAATTCGCAAAACGCATCAGGTAACTATCTTCTTCATGGTAAATAAAAGCAACGGTGACACCTTTTGACAATGAATATTCACGTAATGTTGTCAGTGTTTGTAGAATTTTTTCTTTCATGTTTACTCTCCTATCCGTACATTGTCAAACCGGCAGACTGGAACGCCATGACCGAGCTGCATGATCTGATTCGGTTGGCCCTTGCCACAATTGTCTACATAATGCACAACCCAGGTGGATTCATCTCCAACAGCAGAAAGTGAGTTGTAGAATTTCACCGTTTCACCTTTATAGGTGGAATTTTTGACTACTTTTGTTACTTTACCATCATCCACCAGCCACCCTATTTCCGTAGCAAAGTGGAATTGTTCGCGATTGGAACCGATCGACCAGCTCTTGTCTCCATCCAGGATAATGCCTTTTTCGGTGTTCTTTACGATATCATCCAAAGAACCATCTTCACCTGGATCAATGTTGATATTGGTCATGCGCTCAATCGGAACACGATAGAAAGCGGTTGCGCGATTGGCTCCGCTGCTGCCATCAAAGATCTGACGTTTGGCTTTCGCATTCGCTTCTTCCACCATCTGCCGCCCGGTTATCGCACCTACCAGAATGCCTTTGTTGATCAGTAGATTATCCTGCGCAGGGACTCCATCATCATCATATCCAAAACTACCTGGGCTATTCGTCAGTGTTGCATCCGCACGAGCCGTTAATTTTTCCGACCCATAACGCAATTTCCCAAAATCATCCAGTGTGACAAAAGAACCACCTGCGAAGGCAAGCTCATATCCCAGAATGCGATCCAATTCCAATGGATGTCCGATGGTTTCATGTGTCTGCAGGAACATGATGCCCGGCATCAAAATAACAGAGCGATCTTCCTTGGGGCAAGGATCTGCTACCAGAACCTCATTCAATTCCCGAATGATACGTTCTGCATTTTCATTAAAGAGCTGTATGTCCAGAGTCTCCCAACCTCGTGTATTACCCAATCGATCAGGAGAAAACTTACGGCTATGGGTTTCACCGGAGGAATCAACACCCATTACCTGTATGGCAGGAAAGGCTTCGATGATGTTTTTCTCAATTTCACTGCCTTCTGAGTCAAGGAAAACAATTTGTTTGCGTACAAACATCATTTCACTGGCGCGTTGAACCACACCGGGCTGGTTGAGTTTTTCGTCCATGCTTTTCAGAAAATCAATCTTATTTGCCAGGGAGACACCAAATGGATCGATTTGGTTTGGACTCTTAAATGATGCTTGAATGGCATCTTTTTCAGCCAGTCGGACCGGGAATGTTACACGTTCTGCAGCCACCCTGGCGTTGTCAAAGGCTTTATCAAAGAGCGTACTAAGGTTGCTCATATCGGATGAAGCTGAAAATCCCCAGGCATTCTTGTACAGAACGCGAACTCCCAATCCACTCTCTCGTGAAGAGGTCGTTTCCTTTAGATTGCCATTCCACATCATCAGATAATTGGCTTCTTCCACTGGATACCAGCGCGCATCCACATAGGTCGCGCCAGCCGCTTTAAGCCGATCAATATGTGCTTTCAATTGTTTTTGCATAGGGAATACTCCTTGATGGAATTGGAAATTAATCCATGTTTGAGTGTAAATCGAATAAAAAAAACATGCAAGTGATTCATGTCATATTATATGATTATCATAATAATTATTTTAAATGGTAAAATTTTTTTGAATAGGATTCCAAATTTATACTCTACAAAAAACAGGTTGCATTCTTTGCACTTGGTCCCATTGGCAATACTGAGAAGGAATTAAAGATTGGATGGATGGGGTAGTAGTTTCTGTTGGTGAAGTGGTTGTAGTTGGTGGCTGACTGGTGTCACCCGGAACCTTATCAGCCGATTCTAGGGTTGTTGCCGTTGATGGTGCCGCAGCGGGCCTGATCAGCATCTTGCTGCCCGAATAAATTGTGGTATCCTCGCCTCCCATACCGTTCAGGTCGCGAATGGCTTACATGGTTACGCCGTAGGAAACTGCAATACCCCACAGCGTCTCCCCTTCGAGCACAAAATGCCAGATCTCCCCTGAAGAGGGAGGAGTACTTGTGATGATTGGCAGGAACGGTGCAGGGGTAGCAACCTGGGTCAGAGTGGAAGAAACTGCGGGACCGGGGCGAACATTCAGGGTATAGTAGTAAGTGGTGTCGTTATCCCCAACTGCCTCACCTGCGCCGACTTCACCGCTGGCAAAGCCGATCATGGTATTCAAATGTCCCCAATCGGCCCAAATCTGGTAAACGACAACCGCAACACTGACATAACCAAAATCACCACCTGCGACGTTCTCTCGAAGCCCAACACTGAGTGAATTTGTGCCGTCGGAGTGGAGATGTGTACTGGTTTAGGTGTCTGCCTGGTATTGGGAATGTTGCTGGGCATAATCCATGATCCAGGGGTCGATTGTGTAAGGTTCCAAACCGTATGACACCCGCACGAGGAATTAAATTCTGAACCATCGTTTGATCGGGAAATTTTTATTTGTTCTTCCTTCAAATCAATCCAGTAACTCCTAACTCTGAATTGAGATAAGAGAAAAAATGTATTTATATAACCTATTTGGTTTTTATTTGAATTAATTCATGCAATAATTAATAAGGTCGTTTCAGTTTATGAAGGAAAAGGAAATAACATGGAAAAGAATCCCTCTTATCAGACAATTGAAGAGTATATCGTGCAATTTCCGAACAAAATACAAGAAATACTACAGAAGATTCGTACTGTCATCAAAGAAGCTGCGCCGGATGCGTCCGAGAAGATCAGTTACCAGATGCCAACCTTCTATCTCCATGGGAATCTGGTGCATTTTGCTGCGTTCAAAACGCATATCGGTTTTTACCCGGTTCCAAGTGGTATTGAAAAATTCAAAGAGGAATTATCTCAATACAAAGGTGGAAAAGGCTCGGTACAATTTCCTCTGGACGAACCCATTCCCTATGACCTCATCCGCAGGGTGACCCTTTTTCGGGTGGAAGAAAATATGAATAATCTGAAAAAGAAAAAAGGTAAATAAACACCTGTGATTTTCACCAATACTGATCGATTAATTTTACGAAGTTTTACAGAAGAGGATCTGTCTGGTTTCTCTGAATATCGGTCTGATCCTGAAATTGCCCGATACCAATCCTGGAATACACCTTATCGTTTGGAACAGGCAAATTTTTTATTCTCAGAAATCAGTAAAACAGAACCAGGTAATCCCGGGGAATGGTTCCAAATCGCAATCGAAAGAAAAGATGACCCTGGAATAATAGGAGATTGCGGTTTCGAGATCAAAAAATACGATCGACAACAGGCTGAGATCGGTTTCTCATTTGCACTTCCGTTTCAAAAACAAGGTTTTGCCACGGAAGCTGTCAGAGGATTATTGGATTACCTTTTTTCCTCCTTTAATTTGCACCGTGTCATCGCAATTTGCGATGTCGAAAATCACCCATCCGTTCGCTTATTGGAAAGATTGGGGATGCGCAGGGAAGGTCACTATATTGAGAATTACTGGTTCAAAGGCAAATGGGGAAGCGAATATCTGTATGCGATATTAAAACGGGAATGGCAAATAAATCAAACAGGATAAAATAAGCATTGAGAATATCAATTCTCCAGGTCTCACAACCAGGGTAGCGCAGATAAATATTTATCTATGCGCAAGGAATTATTATCTATCCTTCTATACCAAAAACCTGGATTGACACAAGCGGATATGAGTCAGGCAGTGCTGATTTATTTACCGGATGATATGATTCCAAATGGAGCAAAAGCCACGTGGTGGCTAAAGAGTGTTCAACTGGATCTGGAAGCTAAAGGGATTGTGCTCCGAAATGTGGAGAAAAAGATAACTCACTTGAGATCCATTTTTTGGCTGTGCATCCTTCTCATCACCGGCAAGGGATTGGAAAGAAACATGTGGAGCATGTTGAATAAGAAGCATACCATGATCTTAATCAAAGCTTTGTGTTTAAGTTTTTATCGCGAACTTCCTTAAAAATTCCAAACAGAAAAAAATGAATCTCATAATTTTTCTGTTATACAATGATGGTATCTGATCCCCACATATCAACCATTGGAATAACTCAATCCATCTCTCAGGAGGAAAAAATGCAAGAACCACGCTTCAAGTCCTTCAATTATGCCATCGGTATGTTTGGCACGTCAATTCCTATCAATATGCTTAAAACATATGCAGCGATTTATTATGTGGTCAACCTGGGGTTGACTACCATGCAACTTTCATCGATTTTATTCTGGTACACCTTTATTGATGCGTTGGACAACCCGGTGTATGGTTTCCTGTCTGACCGCACACGTAGCCGTTGGGGACGTCGCAAACCATGGCTGGTAATTGGTACACCGCTATTGGTGCTGTGTTTTATTGCCTTTTACAGCACCCCTAGTTTTTTATCTGGTAATTCATTGTTTGCATATGCAATGTTATTTTATATTCTGGCAGGTACACTGGATTCAGTAATCAATGCAAATTATGCTGCTTTATTCCCCGAATTGTTCCGTACAGATGCCAGCCGGGCAAAGACGAATGCCATGCGTCAGGCCTTCCAATTGGTCGCCATGATTATCAGTATTGCCTTGACACCTGTGGTAACCAGTGCAATAGGTTTCAGTACAACCGCGATCATTTATGGTATTTTAGGTGGTGCGGTCATCCTGTATATGACATTCACTTCGAAAGAAGTAGAATTTCATGAAGATGAGGAAAAGCCGAAGTTCTGGCATAGTTTGAAAAGTCTGTTCAACAATCGAAAATTCTGGTTAGCCGGTTTTACCAATGCGTTTTACAGCGCAGCCATGTCCCTGGTACTGGCATCCCTGCCCTTCTTTGTAAAATACACACTACAAATCCCTGATAGTCAATCCACCATTTTATTTGCATCCGTTTTGATCATCGCAATCGGGTGTGTGGTCGTTTGGGCGCGTTTGGTGAAGAAATATACATTAATTCCAGTCTGGCGGGCAGCCTTGATTTCATTGGCAATTGCTTTCGTCCCCCTGTATTTTGCCAACTCTCTGGTGACAGCCATTGTAGGTAGTGCACTGGTTGGTTTTGGATTTGCTGGTGTGATCACCACCATGGACTTGATTGGTGCCAAAATCATGGATGAAGACACCAAAAAATATAATTTGCGTCGGGAAGGCATCATTGCCAACGCATTAGGTTTCATGAATCGCCTGAATGGGTTGTTCACCAGTTTTGCCTTCTATTTGATTTTTGTTATCTTTCATTTTGAGAGTGGGAATAATCCCGGACCTGATCCTGCGAATGCATCCCGCTTCTTATTGACCGTATTCCCATTTGTATTGATGGTGATCAGTTTTGGCTTTTCCTTCCTGGTGAATTTCCCAAAGAATGACCCTACAAAACCAGTGATCGATCTCAGCCCATCAGGAGAAGCATAATGGCCCTCATACGATTGGATCATGTTCCTGTGACCATTAAGGTAAATGTTCCTGTCCATATCATTCTTCCCGATCCTGGAAAGATCAAGAACGTCCCTATTCGGGATCGAAAAGTCCTGTATCTTCTGCATGGACTCAGTGATGATGGCAGCGCCTGGCAACGGTTTTCTTCCATCGAAACTTACGCCAATGCGTATGGGTTGTTAGTGATTATCCCCTCAGCAGGCCGTAGTTTTTATGTTGATCAACCTAATGGACAGGCGTATTTTACTTACCTGGTGGAAGAGCTACCCCAGTATATACACGATGTGTTTCATCTTTCTCCCAGGCGAGAAGATACTTTCATCGCTGGTAATTCCATGGGCGGATATGGCGCATTCAAAGCCGCTTTTTTGCGACCTGATTTATATCAGGCGGCTGCCAGCCTATCTGGTGTTCTTTCTCTGGCCATTTTGAACAATCCCAATGACAAGCGCCAGGAGGAATTTAAATACCTATTTGGAGATTTCAGCAAGTTACCGGGTAGTGAACACGACCCGGCTTCCTGGTTGAAAAATGCTATTGAACAGAATAAACAATTGCCTGAACTTTATATTGCCTGTGGAAAACAGGATGATTTGTATCCCCTGAACGTATACTTTCAGCAAGCCTGCCTTTCTGCCGGTTTGAATGTCCATTATCACGAAGAAGATGCAAATCATGACTGGTTTTTCTGGGATAAACAAATTCTGTCTTTTCTTCAACAAGTTCTTGATCCCTTACCCAACAAATAAAAAAATTTCAGGAGAACATTATGGATGCTGCAGATATCATTTTATTCGAAAAAATATTTGATCACGATCATGAAGGTGCTTACTTTTCGATTCCTTTTAATGTCGACCCAAATGCAGAATCGATCAGGATAAAATATGAATACAAACGCTTTGATTTCGATCAAGTTTTCGAAGATCACTCCGAAGCCACGCTTGAACCTGAAATCAATATTATCGACCTGGGTTTAATTGCTCCAAATGGCGAACAAGTAGGTGCTTCTGGCTCCAATAAAACCGAGATCATTGTCAGTGAAGCACTGGCAACGCTCGGATATACTCCCTGCATCATCCAACCTGGTGAATGGGAAATCCTGGTTGGCGCTTACAAAATTCACCCGGATGGGGTGAAAGTTTTTTATGAGGTGACGATCGCTTATAAACAACGGCGACTTTTGAAAGGGGATTTTCATACACACACTTTTGCCTCAGATGGTGTCCACAGCATGGAAGAACTGGCCTGGAAAGCCAAACGCAATGGATTGGATTTTGTTGCCATCACAGATCACAATCAAATGTTCTCCAGAGCGGCTCTCCCGCAGGTGGAAGGCATCACCTTGATTCCAGGTGTTGAGTGGACACACTATCTAGGGCATGCAAACTTCCTGGGAGTGGACAGACCCTTTGATGGCTGTTTTGCCACCAACACACTGGAAGAGACCCAGGCGATATTTAAAACGGCTAAAGAGCGTGGCGCATTGATCAGTATCAATCACCCTTATGAAGGTGGTTGTGAATTCAAGTATGATTTACAAAGTTTGCCTTTTGATTGCCTGGAAATCTGGAATGGTCCGATGCGTGAATCAAACCTGAAGGCAGTGGGATTGTGGCAGACATTGCTTTCCGCAGGCAAGAAAATCCCGGCTTGCGCGGGCAGTGACTATCATCGCGATACGCCCTTCATCTTCCTGGGTGGACCCACAACCTGCGTATTTGCCGAGTCAAATGGAGCCAGTGATATCCTGGCAGCGCTCAAAGCCGGGCATGCTTACTTCATCTTTGCACCCAATGGCCCCGAACTGGACATGAAAGTGAATGAAGATATCATTCTGGGCGACAGCGTGAAATTGTCTGAACATGATTGGTTCGAATTTGAATTGACCAATTTGCTGGCAGGTGACAAAGTCCGGGTTGTGACCGGACAGGATAGCAAGGCGGTTTGGGATGCACCGAGCAATGGCAGCTTCAAGATGAACTACATAATGGAGAAACCCGGATTTGCGCGGGTGGAAGTGCTAAGGGCATTCTTACCCGGCGTTCCTTTATTGCCAGCATTAATCTCCAATCCAATTTATTTTGACCCGGATTAAATCTTTGACACACAAAATATGAACAAAATATTTCCGGATTCCTCCTCGCATTTATCACCTGAAGCAATAGCCTCAGAGGTTTTACCTCAGTATGGGTTAGGTCAACACGCCAAATGCGAATACTTTTCCGGAGGATTTAAACACACGTATCGGATTACTTCAGAGGATGGTATCGCTTTCTTTCTGAGAGCTTACCGTAAAAATTGGCGTACCCTGGCAGACATTCAATATGAGTTGGATGTCCTCAGTCATCTCCATAAAAAGAATTTCCAGGCAGCTCACCCGCTACCAGCCCGGGATGGTGAATACTATTACCCGATGAATGCCCCGGAAGGAATTCGCTGGAAAACTGCGCCAACGACTGTTGGAATTACCTGCCGATGATTTGGAGTTGGGATTCACCCATGGGGATTTACAGGGTTATCATGCCAATGTCTCCCCGGATGGCAAATTGACTTTCTATGATTTTGATTGCGGTGGATATGGATTCCGGGCTTACGATCTGGCTGTGTTTTTATGGTGCTGTCGTTTAGAGGATGCTGTAGCCACTCGATGGGACGCTTTCATCAATGCCTATCGTGAAAAGAGATCAATCAAAGAATTGGATATTCAGGCGGTTCCCTTATTTGAGTGTGCCCGTTACCTCTGGCATATGGGTGTACATGCATAAAATTCACCAGATTGGGGTATTGATTTTCTGAACAACGAGAATTTCAAAGACCGCTTGGGGAGATTACGAAAACTGGGTTCTTATAAAAATCGGATTGAAAGCCAGTTTACCACCGTTGACCTTTGCCGGGTTACGCTACACATTGGCCTTTCTATGTTTGCTGCCGTTTGTGGTGATGAAATCAACTCATCGTCAATTGGTAAAGAATTTATCAAAATCCACCTGGTTACAACTGATTCTTCTGGGGATGGTGTTTTACACTTTCACCCAGGGCGCTCAATTTATCGGGCTGGCTTTCCTCCCAGCTGCTACAGTAACCCACTTATTGAATTTCTCACCCATTTTTGTGGCCATCACCAGTGGAATTGTCAACAAGGAGGGCACCACTTTTACGCAATGGATGGGGATTCTTTTGTCGGTGGCTAGTGCAATTATTTATTTTCTACCTTTAAGTATCCCGGCGAATCAGATTATTGGTCTGGTTGCAGTGTTCGTTGGCGTTCTGGCGAATGCCAGTTCCTCTCTACTGGGCAGAAAAATCAACACCCAAAGTGGATTGCCTGCGATTGTCATAACCACTATCAGTATGGGGATAGGCGGGGTTTTGCTGTTAATTGCCGGAGCAACCACCCAGGGATTTGGTCAACTCGATTGGCTTCAGTGGTTGATCATTGTCTGGTTGGCAGTCGTCAATACAGCAATTGCCTTCACGTTATGGAACAAATCCCTACAATCACTCACTGCAGTAGAATCCAGCATCATCAATAACACCATGCTTCCCCAGATCGCGATCCTGGCCTGGGTATTTCTGGATGAGGCATTAATTTTGAGACAGATAATAGGGTTGGGATTGGTGACGATTGGCATTGTTATCGTTCAGGTCTGGAGGGGGAAAAAGAGATAAGAAATACCACGATGATCCGTGGAATGCATTATATTGTTCATCCATAATTTCGCAGAAAGTACCTGCCCCTTTTCATTATTTTATTTGGTGATAGAATTGCATTTCGTGCCTCTAGCGAGGTGCGCATTTTTTTAACAACGAATGAAAGGGCAGCAAAATGGGAAGAAAAAATTACATTCAGATGCTGCGTGATGAATTTCAAGGATATAACCGTACCAAATTACAACAGGACCTCCTGGCCGGGTTGACGGTGGCTGCGGTGGCATTACCGTTAGCACTGGCGTTTGGTGTGGCATCAGGAGCGAGTGCAGCAGCAGGATTGGTAACGGCTGTGATTGCTGGGTTGGTGATCGGATTGCTCTCTGGTGCTCCTTATCAGATTTCGGGACCGACGGGAGCGATGAGTGCCGTGTTGATCGTACTGGTGCAACGCTATGGCTTGCAGGGAATCTGGATTGCAGGTCTGATTTCTGGTTTATTTCTATTGATTATTGGTGTGCTGAAATTGGGGCGATTTATTGCCTTCATCCCCTCGCCTGTGATCACCGGTTTCACCTCGGGTATTGCCCTAATTATTTTTATCGGTCAAATCGACAGCTTTTTGGGTATTAAAACACCTGGATGTGAATCGGCATTATTCAAATTACTGGAATATTTAAAGGGTGGGTTCATTCCCGATTGGCAAACCATTATAATGGGATTAATTGTTATCCTGATTATGGTTTATTGGCCAAAACGCTGGGCAGCACGTTTCCCTTCTTCATTGTTGGGAATCATTGTAGTCACGGTATTCAATGGATTAATGAAATGGCCAGTGGCCGTCATCGGAGAGATTCCCAAAACAATTTTCCTGGCAGAGCGTTTAAGTTTTTCCCAAATACCCTGGGAGAACCTGCCGGAATTCCTGGCACCAGCACTGACAATCACTGCCCTGGGTGCTGTTGAGAGCCTGTTATGCGGTGCAGTGGCTTCGAATATGACCGGTGTACGCTTACAGGCAAATCTCGAGCTGGTCGGGCAGGGAATAGGCAATATGCTGATCCCATTTTTCGGTGGTGTGCCTGCCACAGCTGCCATCGCCAGAACCAGTGTGGGTATCAAGTCCGGGGGGCAAACCCGATTGGTCAGTATCATTCATGCAATAGGAATTCTTCTATCCATGTTTTTACTCGCTCCGGTTATGCAGCAAATTCCACTGGCAGCTTTGGCTGGTGTCTTGATGGTCACCGCCTGGCGGATGAATGAATGGCATTCAATAAAATTTATTTTTAACAAACGATTTAAGAGTGACATTCTGGCATTTTCCATTACCCTGCTTGCCACCATCACACTTGATCTGACACAGGCGATATTAATTGGAACGCTCATCGCAGGTACCATTTTTCTGAACAAAATAGCCAGTTTACAAATCAATATTCAGGAAGTGGATGCGGAAAAACTCAAATCACGTGGGATCGATATCTCACAGAAATGCCCTCATATCCGTGTCGCATACCTGACAGGACCCCTCTTTTTTGCCGCCAGTGGCATTTTTAATGAAGCCTTCTCTCAACTGAAAGATACACAGACACTCATCCTATCAATGCGCGCTGTGCCATTATTGGACACTTCCGGGTTGGAGGTCATTCAACGTCTGCAAGAAAAAATAAAACAAAGCGGTGGTCAATTGATGCTGGCTGGAGTTCAGGAAAACGTCAGAGGGATAATGCAACGGGGTGGATTGGAAGGCAGCATTGGAGTGGAAAACTTCTTCTGGAGCAGTGAGCAGGCTATCATCGCAGCGGATCAATTGAATTGTGCCATTTGTGGAGATTAATATGAATCAAAAATATCATAGATGAATGTCCTCAATAAATCTTCATCTTTTATCTAGATGGGGATTTTTTTGTGTCATAATCTTAACAAATCAAAACATTGATTTATATCTCATGTAACCTGCAAAGAAGTTAAGGAGTTTTTTTGAGAAATAAGATAATCCATTTGAAGTGTGAAGCTATTCTATTTGACCTGGATGGCGTATTACTCGACTCCACCAGTTGTATTGAACGTCACTGGAAAGAATGGGCGGATAAGCATGGGCTTGACTTGAAGAAAGTTCTACAAAATGCCCATGGTGTGCGTACAATTGAGACGATTCGTTTGGTGTCCCCACATTTAGATGCAGATCGGGAAACTGCGGAGTTCACCGCTAATGAGATCCTGGATACCGAAGGTGTGGTTGCCATTCCAGGTGCAAAGGCGCTGATGTCCAAACTTGGCGTGAAACCCTGGACAATTGTAACTTCTGGCGGTTTTGACCTGGTTCAAGCTCGCCTGAAGAAAGCGGGAATCCCCATGCCCAAATTCATTGTTACAGGAGATGATGTATCTGAAGGGAAACCATCTCCACAGCCTTATTTAATCGGAGCTAAGCAACTGGGAGTATCTGCTGAAGATTGTGTGATAATTGAAGATGCACCAATTGGGGTGAAAGCTGGAAAGGCTGCCGGTATGCGGGTAATTGGAATCCTATCTACCCATACCGAAGGGGAATTATTGGATGCTGGTGTGGATTTCATAGTGCATAATCTTAAGAATATTCAAATCTCAATAGCTAATAAATATTATTCAATTAAATTGACATATCAACCTGATAATCTCAATGAAAAAACGCATAAAAAACCAGATTCGCAGAGCGGTGCTTTTTGATTCCACTATATTTTTTCTTTACTTTCTGTTAAAACATTATTAAGCGTCCCTTAAAACATAGTTTTTAGGTGTAGACTTATAATACTTAAGAAAAGTTTATGGTAGGAGAATTATGAAAATTTTAGTCAGTAATGATGATGGGGTTTTTAGCCCTGGATTAATTGCGTTAGCGGAGGTGGCCTCCCAATTTGGCGAGGTGGTTATTTTTGCTCCGGATTTTGAACAATCCGCCATGGGGCATGCCATCACCATCAAAAGACCATTAACCTATCATCGTGTGAAGTTCCTGAAGGATTTCGAATCGTACCGTGTGAATGGAACCCCGGCAGATTGTGTCGCCATGGGGTTATACCACCTGGGAGAAGTTGACCTGGTTTTATCCGGAATCAACGTAGGTAGCAACCTCGGCAGCGATATCTGGCATTCCGGCACTGTTGCAGCCGCCAAGCAGGGAGTGATCCTGGGAGTGCAATCAATCGCATTCAGTCAGGTGATCAACGGAGAAGAGCCTAATTACGAGAAACAAAAACCGTATGTAGCTGAAGTAATCAAAATGCTGACCAGCGGGAATCAACCGCGTCTGGTGAATGTAAATCTACCCGAGGAGCCGGTAGGTATGCGTTGGACACACCAATCTGTGCGCCATTACAATGGCAAGGTCGTCGAAGGGCATGATCCAAATGGCCGCCGCCATTTCTGGTTTGCCGCAACGCCATTAACCAATCCTGATGAGCATAGTGACCGCTGGGCTGTTGATCATGATCTGGTGTCCCTTACACCACTACGCCTCAGCCTAACCGATGATGAATGGTTAGCGAAATTGACCGGATAGTTTAGAAGTTATGAGCGGACGACTTGATACCTGGCAATTAAAAAAAGCAAATCCATCTATAGTTAATGCTTTTACGTCAGTAATTTTTTAAACAAAAAGTCGTATATAATCATGCAACCTGTTCACGAAGAACCATCGCGACTGGTTGACTGTGAGGAACGTGATTTTTGGATTTGATGTTTGATTTTCAAAGTATATTGATTACCATGCTGTTATTTCTGGTAGCAGTATTATATTCCTCGGTGGGGCATGCTGGTGCCTCCGGATATCTGGCCGTCATGGCATTGGTTGGGATCTCTGCTGAAATCATGAGACCCACCGCATTGGCATTGAATATTGTCGTGGCTGCAATCGCCACCGTAAAATTTTATCGAGCCGGATCCTTTTCCTGGCGATTATTGCTCCCATTGGTGATTACATCCATTCCTTTGGCTTATGTTGGTGGAAGTATTGTTTTATCTGAAAATTTTTATAAACCTTTGGTCGGTTTGATCTTGTTATTTTCTGCCTGGCGATTAATTTATCAAGCCAGAAATGGCTTGAATTACGAAGTAAGAAAGCCATCCATTCCCTTTTTACTGCTAACCGGGGCAGGGCTCGGGTTTTTATCCGGTTTGACCGGTGTAGGCGGAGGGATTTTTCTCAGTCCATTATTGTTATTTTTCCATTGGGCACCTATCAAGGTGATTTCGGGTGTAGCAGCCAGCTTCATTTTAGTGAATTCCATTTCCGGGATTCTGGGTGTCTCTTCTACACTAACACAATTCCATCCCACCCTTCCCATCTGGTTGGTAGTTGTGGTTATTGGTGGATTGATCGGGGCTGAGTATGGTAGCAAACGGCTTGGAAACACAGCCATCCAGTGGCTGCTGGCAATTGTTCTCGTTATCGGTGGAATCAAAATGATTTTTATGGTTTAGAAGCCAAATAAACGAGGTTGCTATGAATAATCAATCAAAATCAAGTGAAAACGACCTTTCAGTTGGGATTCCAAAACCTGCTTTGCGAGTGTTGGAAGCTGCTGGATTCAAGAATCTAACCGATTTCACGCTGGTGAGTGAGGAAGAATTGCTGAAATTACATGGTATTGGACCGAAAGCAGTTCGAATTATTTCTGCAGCTATGGAAACGCAAGGTTTGCATTTCGCCAACAAAGAGAATTCAAACAAAATCAGTGAAAAGGCAAATCAGAAAATTGCAGGCAGAAAATAGTAACTTTTTCGCTAAATCGCTATAATCAAGCAGAAATCATTGCTTTCCCAAATGAATCTCACAGGAAAAATGAATTATTAAAATGAAAACGTGAACAAGCAAAAGCGGATTGTTATCCTTACCTATGGCACGCGTGGCGTTTATCCTTCACCATGGAGGAGCTGGAACCTGTGGATCTGCACTATCTGCTGGTATCTCGAATACTGCTATTCCATATTCCGTTGATCAATTTTTTTGGGCGAAAAGACTCGCTAAAATGGGTGTAGGTCCTTCTGCACCAGAAGTCCGACACCTGACCGTGGAAAATTTAGCCGAGCTTATTAAAGATGGCATTGGAAATCCGCAATATCGTGAAAAAGCTGCTTATCTGGCACAGAAAATCACAGAGGAAGAGGTATATCTACTGCCTTGGAAATAATTCAAAATTCATTCAGATTGCAATCTGGGTAAAATGTAAATCTGATAAAATTTAGAAGCATTTATTGAATGCATCTGTCTTGACGGGGATTTGTTTATACTCTTGATTGAACACTATTTTTAGTGTACACTAATTTTAGTGCAAGCAAATAATAAGGTGTAATTATGTTGAAAAATATTACTTTAAGCGCTGAAGAAAAATTAATTGAACGTGCCAGAAAACGGGCCGAATCAAAAAATACAACATTAAATGCTGAATTCCGGAGGTGGTTAGCACAATATGCTGATGCTCCTCAATCCACGGATGATTTGATTGCATTAATGAAACAATTCAATTATGCAAAATCAGGAAGAAAATTTACCCGGGATGAAATGAATGAACGATAAATATTTCATTGATACAAATATTTTTGTTTACTGTTTCGATGAAAGCAATACGGAGAAAAAAGTCCGTTCATTGACAATAATTGGTGAAGCATTGCAGAGTGGAAAAGGAATAATCAGCTGGCAAGTTGTCCAGGAATTTCTAAATGTTTCTACCAAAAAATTTGTTTCTCCTTTGAAAGCAGTGGATGCTAAATCTTATTTGCAGAAGGTTCTTTTTCCGCTATGTGCTGTATTTCCCAATTTGAATATTTATCAAAATACGATTGAGATCCAGGAAAAAACTGGGTATTCATTTTATGATTCAATGATTGTTGCAAGTGCACTCAGTCAGGATTGTTCAATCCTTTTTTCAGAAGATTTACATAATGGGATGAAGATCGAGGATTTACAGGTAATAAATCCATTTGTTTAGTTTTATGACCAGGATTCAAAAATTTTTTTCAAATTTAATCAAGATTTTCAAAAATAGCTTAGGAACCCCATTTTATTTGAGATTTTCCAATCAATTTTAATTTTCAGAACAAAAATATCCATCTTAAATACAAAATCTATCCATTTAATAACTGATAAATATCCGTACCATAATTTTCAGGGCATACAACTTCCACTTAACTTCGGCAGGTCTGTAAGTTTTTTAGACGTGCCCGGAACTTCCCAATCAGATTGGAAAAGCCGGAGATTCTCATCCTGAGGAGGAAGTTCTTATTGAGACAAAGGGATAAATATTTCAATTTAACCCTCCATTTTCATTCGTAATAAATCATTATTCAATAAAAAGGAAAAATTATGTTTAAAAGATCGTCTCGTGTCTTGTTAGTAACCTTGTTGCTGTTCGTACTGGCCGGAGCTACTTATGCATATGCAGCTGAAAACACAGTTCCCCCAACCTTTGCTGGAGATGGTGAGGGTACTATTAGTGGATATACCGTTTCAAATATTGCATATTCCACCTCTGGAGGAAATATCACTGGAGTATCATTTAATCTAAACGCAAGTGCAACTGTTGTTCAAGCTGCCATGGATGGAGGTACATTAGTCACATGTTCTGGTGCAACAACAAGTTGGTCTTGCGATTTTAGTGGTAGCCCAGTTTCAGTTCTTTCAGCTTCATCATTACTGGTAGTTGCAGGTCAATAGGATTATCATGGTTCCTGATGGGTATCATTCATTATTTTCTTCAGGACCAGAAGTCAAATGATTCTGGTTGTGGCGGATTTTGAGAACTCATTCTTGAAATCCGCCCGGCAGAGTTGTAAAAACGGGTGTATATGACAAATCAGAGAAAATGGTGGTTCGCTTTTTGGTCAGGAGCCATACTCGTGCTGGCTTTCACGGGGTGGGTTCTGTTCGCTCCGCCACAATTAAGTGTCAAGCTACCATGGTCATCGTGGATGGCAACAGCATGGAACCAGGCTACCATCAGGGCGGTCTGATCATCGTGCACAGCTCTGATTATTATCAAATTGGGGATATTGTGGCATACAAACACCTTCAAATGGGCAAGTATGTCATTCATCGAATTATTGGTGAAGAATTAAATCGTTTTATTTTACAAGGTGATAACAATACCTGGACAGATGGCTTCAAACCATCGCAGGTGGAAATTATCGGTAAACATTGGATTCACATCCCAAAACTAGGAAAAGTAATCTCATGGCTACGGAAACCCTATTACCTCGCTTTTACCGTCAGCCTTTTTGGAGGAGTGCTTATGATAAACTGGTTTAAAGAAAAAAATAAAAAATGGCGACCCAAACCCAAAAAGACCTTCAGCATGTATCAATGGATCAATGCAGAACATTTAGGAAAATCCGGCGAGACATATTTCCTCTCGCTGGGAATTTTTTTAATCATTGCCATCATTTTCGGAGGGATTGCATTTTCAAAACCTGTAGAAAAGAACATACCCCAGGATGTTTATTACAAACACACTGGAGAATTTAACTACAGCGCTCCTGCTCCGGAAGGTGTGTATGACAACACCACCATTCAATCGGGCTCACCGGTTTTCCTAAAACTTACCTGTGAAATTCAGGTAAGTTATCAGTACACGTTAAATGGAAATGTTCTGTCTGGCATTCATGGAACCCAAGCGATGGCAGCTGTGATCAGTGACACTACTGGGTGGAAACGCACCATTCCATTACAAATAGAATCAGTGTTTCAGGGAAATTCGGTCAAATCTCAATCTTTATTTAATGTCTGCCAGGCTTCCGAAATGGTTGATGCTTTACGAGAAAAAACAGGGTTACAGCGTTCCGAGTTCTCGCTGGCGATCGTACCATCCACCAAAGTCAGTGGCCAAATTTCCGGTTTGCGATTGGATGATGAATTTTCTCCAACCTTGAATTTTAAATTCAACGATATTGGTTTCTGGATGGTGTCGTCTAATCCACCTGGTTCGCAAGAATCAGATCCTTTAAATCCCAGTTCGGAAGGTATGCTGCGTAATTGGGTTGAAACACCTGAAACGATGGCTTTTCTTGGATTGGACCTGCCGGTCAATGGAGTCAGGTGGGGAACATCGATTCTTTTTGTGTTGAGCGCGGGCTGGTTAGGTTTCCTGATGTATTCTACCGAGAAAATGAGTAGAACCAGCCAATCCGCAGGTATACAGTTGCGTTACAGCCCGATGATTGTGAACGTTCAAAAACAACCACCCGCTTTAAGACGCGGTGACGTGGAGGTTCAAAAATTCGAAGATCTGGCACGTCTAGCTGAGAGAAATAACAGTGTGATTCTACATGAATTTGATCAGGATGGCACCCATACTTATCTGGTGGAAGAGGATAACACAATTTATCGCTTGAAATTTAAAGAGAACATACCAAACTTTAAAATTGAGGAGCTGAAAATTGTTGAAGCCGAATTGATTCAGGCACTGGAGCAAAATCAATTCGAACTGTTCTACCAGCCAATGGTTGATATTAGCCAGCAACAAATTATTGGAGTAGAAGCTTTATTGCGTTGGAATCATCCAACTTTGGGAACACTTCCAGCCTCCGCCTTTATTATGGATGCTGAAGAGACTGGTTTAATCTATCAGTTAGGCGAATGGGTTTTACAGACTGCCTGTAAACAACTGAAGGAATGGGATGATGCAGGCAGCCCGACCGTCTCGATGGCGATTAATGTTTCCAGTAGACAACTGATCCCAGAGCTTCCACGACTGGTAAAGAGAGAATTGAAAAACCATAAACTGAACCCTTATCGGTTGCAGTTGGAATTTACGGAAACACAATTGTTAGAAGATCTGGATCACAGTGTTGAAATTCTGGATTCCCTGAAAAAAATCGGCGTTGGCATTTCTATTGATAATTACACTGGAAAAGCTTCGATGGCTAATTTAGCTCGATTACAGGCAAAGAATTTAAAATTTGCATTAGCCATGATGAATCAAATGAGTGATCCTCAGATGAATGCCATCACTATCAGCACCATTGCTGCAGCACGTAGCCTTGGTATGGCGATTGATGCGGTTGGGGTAGAAACAGAAGAACAACTCTGGTTCTTACGCTCCCACCTGGTCAGTTCTGCGCAAGGATACCTGTTTGGTAAACCAGTAACTGCCGATGAAACATTGCAGAAGCTGCTTGGTGCCGATGATAAGGTGCAAGTGTACGAAACTACAAATTTCGACCTGTGAGAAAATATGTACCGTAGAAGAATCCTCAGGATTTCATTTATTAGATTATGTTTTTTGATACTTCTAAGTACCATTGGTGCCATCGCTGCTGCCAATTCTGTTCCCGTTTCATACGCGATGGATTCTACAATCCCGACCGACCAGAGCGAATTTATTCCTCCTCAATGTGCCGGGATGTCGTTTGATAACATTATCGTTGGATCCGGAGATATTGCTGGTGGTCCTGGAAATGATTTGATCTATGGTAGCCCTGGAGATGATAATATTCGCGGAGGTATGGGGGAAGATTGTATTATTGGTGGTGGCGGAAATGACACTTTACGGGGACAGAATGGTGATGATATGTTGATAGGTGGATCCGGGTATGATATTATCGATGGCGGACCAGGTTTTGATACCTGCATGTATGGTGGTGAAGTAAAAGAGTGTGAAGTTGAATACTGAAAATGGAACAATCATCATTCTGAATGGCACCTCCAGCTCAAGGAAGACGAGTATCCTGAAAGCATTACAGGATATTATGGATGAACCGTACATGGAGGCTGGAATTGATAAATTTATCTGGGTGTTACCGGATCGTTACTTGGATCGGCCTTTGTGGGACGATGTGCTGGTTGAGGACACCTGGTGGCAGGGTTGTATCGAACGATTCAGCAAATTACCAGCGTATTTGATTGGAATCCGCTGTCCTTTGGAGGTGCTGGAAGAAAGGGAGAAATCCCGTCGCAATCGTACCCTGGGGCAAGCACACTTGCAATTTGATATTGTGCTTGGCAGAGGCATATACGATCTAGAGGTTGATACATCCATCTTAACTGCAGAAGAGTGTGCGAAGTCAATTAAAGAAAGAATAACTTCTGAAGAACCTCCTTCGGCATTGAAAATATTAGCCAGAATCTAATTCGAACTTATGATCATCCTCCCGAAATAATTTTTGACATAGAATCAATATTAGAAATGCAAATTTGAGGAGGATTATTCATGAAACGAATCATCAAATGGTCGAAACATGAATATAGTTTTAATCGAAGATTTATTGCCACACTTCTTGCGGGAGTCTTATTTCTCGTATTAATTCCTTTACTTCTCATTAGAGAATTACCGCCAGTCGATAAAATAATCGGTTTTCCATCCTTTTCATTTGGGATTATCAATTATGCCATTGGTGGAATTATGGTTCTGATCGGTGCAATTTATGCGTTCCGGTCGATTATTTCTCAATTGACACGTGCCAGAGGGACTCCACTGCCGATGATGGCAACCCAAAAATTGTTGATCGATGGTCCATTCAAACAAAGCCGCAATCCGATGGGGTTTGGAGCGATTACCATGTATCTTGGGATGGCTATTGTTGTAGGATCATTATCCTCTCTAATAATGGTTCTCCTCTTCTTACTGTTATTAATCCTTTGGATCAAAAAGGTTGAAGAAAAAGAATTGGAAATCCGTTTTGGGCAGGATTATGTGAATTACAAGAATTCCACGCCATTTATGCTTCCAAGACTATGGAGGAAGTGATTCCTGAATTAAACATATGTCCGGATTCAAACAAATACCTAAACCAATTCTAAAACTTATCCACTCTCCCCCACAAGTTGCTTACGCACTCGGACTCGGTCCATTGTTGGGAAAATTTGTTTTGTTGCTGACAACAATGGGTCGTATTTCCGGTAAAAGGCGGGTATTTCGATTCCCCCAACCCCAACGGATTTGACGGATTACACCAAAGATATTGCATTGGTGGTGATTGATCCAACACTACCACTCAATGAACATGTATCTCATTCCTAACTTTATAAATACTGTTTGATCCTGACACTAATTTGTTGTATGCTTTTGATTACCATCTATCACATCAGGAGTCAGCATGCAAAAAATATCCACCTGTTTATGGTTTAATGATCAAGCTGAAGAAGCTGTAAATTTTTACGCCTCCATTTTCAACAATTCTAAAATTTTAGAAACTGCTTATTACAATGAAGAAGGATATGGAGAACCCGGAAAAGTGATGACCATTACCTTTGAGATCGAAGGACAGAGATTCATGGCATTGAATGGTGGTCCCGAATTTAGTTTCACTCATGCCATATCCTTCATGGTCGATTGTGCGACCCAGGATGAAGTCGATTATTATTGGGATCGGCTTTTGGAGGGTGGTGAAGCAGAACAATGCGGTTGGTTGCGAGATAAATTTGGAGTCTCCTGGCAGATCATCCCATCCATCATCGGAAAGCTCATGCAGGATCAGAACCCTGAGCGCTCTAAACGGGTCATGAAAGCCATGTTGAGTATGGTTAAATTGGATATAGATTTATTGCAGAAGGCCTATCAAGGAAGAGAGTAAGCTTCAACTTTAACCTTATATAACTCCCAATAATAATCAATAGGGAGTATATTTTAATTTAAATCATAATTTAAGAAAATGTTATGGGAACAAATTTAAATTCCTCATCTGATTCAAAAAACAATAGACGCTGGTTATTTATTCTAATAGGAATATTAGCAGCTTGTTTCCTGATTACAGCATGCATTGCTGTAATTGGTGCAATAATCTATTTTGGCATTGGGAAATCCAGTTCCATTAATATTAATGAAGTTCCCAATGTAGCCATCGAACTATCTGTTGATGATGATGGCTGTGGAATTGTACGTGGCGATGTCCAGGGGGACACTCCTGTCAGTTCATTAACCTGGGTCATCCAGGATCAGGATGGATTCTCTGTTTTGGAGAGAAATGCCGAAAATGAGGATCAATACAGATATTTTGCCAGTGGAACTTATACCGTTCATATCAAAGCCTGGTATGAAGGTGCTTATCACCAAATCAGCGACCAGGTGACAATTCATTGTAAATAAGACCCTAAGGTCCAAAACATAATCAGCTTTTCAGGAAAACCATAGCCAGTTTAAAACCAATCGTTAAACTTAATACGATAAAATTTGTTCATATCGAATCAATAATCAGTAAGTTATGAGGAGATGTGATCATGTCCATCAATAGCTCAACTATTCATTTGATCATCATTCTGGTTGTATCTGCACTACTTATTTTCACAGGATTGAAAAAACAACCTGGAATTGGTATCTTTGGTGCCATCATAATCATCGTTTTATTTATGTGGGTTCGTGGTGATCCTATATCTCAAATTGGTTTTGCTCCTCCCCAGAATTGGATATTTACCATTCTGATGGGACTCGGATTGGGATTGATCATCCAGCTATTATCAGTGATCCTGATTGAGCCATTAACAGAGAAATTTACTAACACCAAACATGATCATAGCCTGGTTAATGCTGTCAAGGGGAACTGGAAAGTATTTTTACAATGGATGTTGATGGTATGGATTCTGGTGGCTGTTGTCGAGGAAGGAATTTATCGGGGTTATCTGATGACTGAACTAAAAAATCTTTTGGGTGCAGGAAGTATTGCATTGGTCATCAACCTTCTATATTCTTCCATTGTATTTGGGCTTTCCCACGGCTACCAGGGATCCAGTGGCAAGCTCAGCACCGGAATTGTCGGTGTTGTATTGGGCGGAATTTTCATTCTCAGTGATTTCAACCTGTGGCTGGTAATCTTCACCCACGGTTTTATTGATACGATTGGAATTGGACTCATTGCTGTAGATGGGGATGACTATTTACAAAAACGAATTTGGAGAAAAAATACATAAAAACACGCTATCTCCTTCCTTTGAACATATGCCAGGAATCATCCAACTCATTTTGTTAACCTTTTCTGATTATTTCTACTGAGCAAATTTTTATTAACAAATATTTGCAGTCTTTTATTAATATGCTATTATTTATCTTATTACTATCAAAACACACAACTATAATCGCATTAACACACCACATCAAGAATTCACAATCCTTTTGGATTTTTTCTTAAATAATCTGAAATTAATCATGACTTCACTTACATCAGACTCGAACGAAAGCTTTATTTCAGAAGTTTACAAGATATAGAAAAGAGATAATTTATGGAACTATCGAATTATTCTGCCCAGGAAAAAATGTGGAAATTAGCATTAGGATTTGCGAATACAGCTGTCCTTTATGCGCTTATCAAATCTGAAGTCGTTGAAGAATTGCGTTTTGATTCAAAGACATTAGATGAACTTGTTTATGCTTGTGGCCTTGACCCAGATGTTCTTTTTCGTTCTTTAAGGTTTGCTGAAGTCATCGAAGTAATCACATTACAGGATGACAAATATGCCTTATCTGATATGGGTAAATTATTATTGAAGGATGTCCCGGGGAGTTTATATTACGGAATAATGTTGGCTGGAAGTGATCCATGGCAACAAGCCTGGCATAATTTAACATACTCATTAACAATTGGTGAGAATGCTTTCGAAGCTGCTATGGGTACACCATTTTATGATTACATCAATCGTTTTAAACAGTATGGTGATCCTTATAACCGTTGGATGACAATTTCGACAAAAATGTCCGCCAATTCTATTGTTCAAGCATATGATTTCTCAACAATCAAGACTGTTTGTGACATTGGTGGTGGACAGGGTGTCTTGCTGCAAACCTTGTTGGAAGAAAATCCACATATGCAGGGCATTTTGTTTGATCAACAAAGTGTGGTCGAAACCCATATTCTTTCAGATTTGTCTGATCGCGTAAGAGTCGAAGCCGGAAATTTTTTCGAGAAAGTTCCATCAGCTGATTTGATGATTTTAAAAAGTGTTTTACACAATTGGGAGGATGAAAAGGCATTGATGGTCTTGAATAATTGTCGCGAAGTGATGTCTCAATCTTCACGACTGTTGATCATTGAAATGATAATCGACTCACCCACTGATCTAATTGGTGCTTTTTATGATTTAAACATGCAGGTACTATTCAATGGCAAGGAACGCACAGAAGAAGAATTTGATGGTTTGCTAAAGAAAGCAAATTTACAAATAAAACGAATTATCCCAACGAAATCACTTGTAAAAATCTTAGAGGTGTTTTTAGAATAACTATGAGATAATCACTTCATCCCGGAAAGATTATTCCTTCCAAACTCCCATTCATGAAGGAAATACATCGATGTCAAACAATACCTCAACAGAACCTCATTCCGAAAATTGGAAATCACTTTATAAAGTGGCAGGTATCGCCAGTATCTTCATGCTGGTAATCATGGTGATCCAGATCATCATCTATATTCTGTGGCCACCACCAGAAACAGCCATCGATTTCTTTTACCTTTTTCAGTCCAATTGGCTTTTAGGTCTATTGAGTCTGGACTTACTTTATATCCTCAACAACACAATATTGATCGTGATATATCTTGCTTTATATTTTTCTTTGCGCAAGATTAATAAAGCAGTAATGTTGATAGGGTTAGTGCTGGGATTGGTAGGCATCGCTGCTTACTTTGCTTCCAATATGTCCTTTGAAATGCTTTCGCTCAGCAATCAATATGCAACCGCTTCGTCTGAGAGTTATCAAACGGCTTTACTAGGCGCAGGTGCTGCATTATTAGCTGTCTATAAAGGCACAGCTTTCAATGTTTATTATATTTTGAATGCCATCACGTTATTGATTTTCGCTATTGTTATGTTGCGCAGTGATATTTTTAACAAAACCACAGCCATCATCGGAATCATATCAGGCGTGTTGATGTCAATTCCATCTACGGCTGGAGCGATTGGACTGGTATTTTCTCTCGGGTCGCTCATCCCCTGGGCGATATTTCTGGTTTTGATCTCCAGAAAATTCAACAAACTCTGTCACTAGATTTTGATTTGATTTAGCTGAATTTCGGTTATTTATTAAATATGTTTTTATTTTGAACAGATAAACCTATAATTTAACCATCCTATGTTTTTTTCATTGGATAGAATGGTTATATGAATAAATCTATCTTAATCACAAGAGGTTTTGTATTACTGAACACAATCATCTGGTTGGCATTCAGTATTATCGTTGCGACCGGTATTCACCCTGCCTTACCAGATTCTGAACTTTATAAGTGGTTTCTGGCAATATCAGCATTTATATCTGCAGCATTTTTGTTGTTGTTATACTTCTTACTCAAGAAAAGAACAAAAATTGCTTTTTTCCTTGCAATCACCTTCTTATTCTTCATTGCAGTACTCACAGTAATAGATGACTTAGGATGGATTGGTTTTATCGTTCTATATATCACTCTTTTTCCAATGATTTTATTAATCAAAAATCGAAAGTGGTTTCTCAAAACGAATTCCAGTTAATTCGATTCAAAAATTTGAGTGCTGATTGGATATCTACCTAAGACTCATAAATATCCAACTTTTCAGACTCCTCAGATGATTATTGGTTACTCATTTTTCTTTTTTTTAAGTATTCAATCGTTTCTTGCATTGCTTGTGAAAATGGTGTGGTTTTGAGTCCAAAGGTTTTTTCAGCTTTGCTGCTATTTATCACATACGGATTCATCCATTCAAACATCATTTCAACCGTTTCAGCTATTTCTTTATTGAACAATCCAATCATCCTCATCATCAAAGGTCCACCTACCATGGATTTTACCGGTTTACCAAATTCAGATTCAATTAATTTAAGGAATTCTGCCTGAGTGATGGGAGGATTCGTTGGGGCAAACCAGACCTGTCCCAAACCAGAGTCATTTGTGCCTAATTCAGCCAATAACATTCCAAAATCTTTGATGTAAGTGAACGAATGAGGTTGATCCACATTACCCAGTAAGTTTACCGTTTTTCCTTTGACTGCTGGTTCTATCGCGTAACCGGTAAATGCTGTGTCATAAGGTCCAAAAAAATCTGATGCCCTTCCGATAACAGCTTGAACTTTACCTGATGAGTGCGCATTCATGATTTCCTGAGCCATTTCAGCACGCACTTTTCCTTTTCTGGTATTCGGATTAATCGGGAAATCTTCAGTCAACGGACCTGAAAAATGCCCATACATATATAAATTATCACCAACTACCATGCGTGAGCGATTCGCAATGGCAGCATCCAGAATTGCATTTTGAAGTGACGGGAATTTATCCACCCATTCATAATAATGAGGTTGAGCACATTGATAAATCGCTGTTGAATCCCTGGTGAGTTCGATATTTTTACTGACATCATAAGCATCGCTGCTGATTATCTCGACACCATCCAGTGGATCCATCATTTTTCCGGTGCGATTTATCATCCTGACAGATTTTCCCTTTTTCAATAGCGCGTCTGCTGTCCAACGTCCCAAAGGACCAGTACCAAATATTACGTGTAATTCTTTCATTATTCTCCTTGCCGATATAAAAAAAACGATTAACAAATTGATCAAATAAACGGGTCTACGATTCTTCTTATGAATCACTTCTGATTATTTGCGTTATTAAATTTTTCATTTCAGACTCAAAAATTTCTGTAATATCGTAAATGAATGGTGGAAACTGATTCGATATTTCCAGTGAAACTAAACCATGAACTTTCGCCCAAATGACCAGAACCAGATAAAGAACATCATGATTGATATCCTTTTTTAAATATTCCTGCCATTTGGAAAACATCCCTGCCAAATCCACTGAATATTTGCAGGCATATTTTGAGCTCAGAGATCCAGATTTTTCTGCCTGGTCCAGAACACTCACCAGGTATGATAGGGATCTTGCTGCGGCAGGCATTGTTTGATCAACTGACGCAATATATCCTGCAATGGGTGTTCCAAATATTAATTGATATCGTTCTGGAAATTTTACCGCCCAATCACGATATGCCAGACCCAATGCTTGTAATCGTTCAGCATGATTCATTTCCGGAATGCCGAGAAGGACTTGCTGTTGGTTATCACCTAAAGAAGTAAAAGCATCAATGATGAGCGCTGTCACCAATCCATCACGATCCGGAAAATAATTGTAAATAGCGGGTGCAGTGATAGAGAGAGCACGTGCAATTGATCGTAAACTGAGAGCTGGAGCACCTTCCACTGCAATTTGTTTCCATGCTGCTGCAATGATTTTTTCAGAAAAGTCTGAAGTTGATAATCTGCGTTTTGGGCGTGGAGACATAATCAATCCTTTGCGTAATAATTTATAATGTAAATATACAGTGTATATAAATATTTGTCAAGTTTTTTGAAATTAATTACGATTTCACTGGAACAAATGTTAGCAATACAGCGTCTTTACTATCCAGAATGGAGAATCGCGATGAAAAAAATATTACATATCCTATTATTTTTGAATTTATTGCCCTTTATGGCAGGATGTTCTGTTATTAATCGTGAGACAGGTATATTGGAAGGTAAGGTCAATATTGGACCTTTATCGCCAGTATCGCAAGCAGGAGTTCCTGAACCAACTCCTGCTCCAGAGGTGTATTCTGCCCGTCAAATCGTAATATTTTCAAAAAATGGTAAAAAAGAAGTAGCGAAGGTTCCGATCAAATCTGATGGTTCCTATCGAATTGAGCTATTAACCGGTGAATACCTGGTCGATATCAATCATATTGGAATTGATTTCAGCAAAGGTTTGCCTGTTTTGATCGAAATCAAAGCCGATCAAAGCGTACAACTGGATATTGAGATCGATACAGGAATTCGCTGAGCAATGATTTTAATGGGGGTAATTATCGATGGACAACGATATCCAAATTGTAAAGGAGGGTGTTGATTAAGTCTATTTTTTGGCAAAATTTACTTTCCAATAAGGCATAAAATCACTTTTTGGGTCAATATTTACGATATTGAGTACAAAATTAGGTTATTATTGGTTTGAAATTTACTCCATTTCTGCCAGTAACGACGATTGTCCCCTGGCTAGCTCATCACTACACCTTTCGTTTTGAATCCAACGCCTGTAAGCAGTCTCACCATCCTTTTCAAATTGAGTATCAGTGCCGTAAGATATGCCTGATAAGCAAACTTCACCTTTCCAATATACCGACACCTTCCTAATCCATGTCCTTGCTTTGCTTCCCCAAATTTGCGTTCAATCTTATACCGTTCTTTCGTTCCCTGTTGGTACTCAGTTGTTTGGATCAATTTCAGCCAAACCTCTTTGTTTTTGTCTTTCTTTTTAATCCGGTTCTCTTTCAAACGAATGGCTGAATAGAGCCCTTTGTGTACAAGATAGTAATGATTATTACTATCATCATAACCTCTATCCCCCGCATATGTTTTCAACGGTAAGGATTGTTCCAAATCTTTGTCCACCAGAGAGCATAAATGATGTCCATCATAGGCTCCTCCTGGGGTTATGTCCAGACTGCTGATCAGTCCAGTCTCTGCATTCATACTGACTTGTGCTTTATATCCGTAAAAGTAATCCGTTTGTTCAATCTCTTTGCCTTCAGGTGTTTTTACCTTGCGTTGGTGTTTTACCCCCCATTTGGCATCTGGATCGCGGGGTCCTTTCCCCTTGTCTTCTCGTTTTTTATCTTTCGCTGTGTTGACATTGGCTATGCTATGAACGCTATCAACGATCTGAATGGATCCAAACTTTATTCCCTTTTCCAGCGCGATCTGGACGATCTCTGCCAGCATTTCTGCAAATATCTTCTGTTTCCCGCGTTGTATCAATCGATTGCGAAATACGGTCAGCGTGCTAGGCTCTGGCGCAGCTTGGTCTACTGCCAGACCAACAAAGTATTTGGCTGATAAGGTGTCATTCAGGTATTCTTCCACTTGTCGTTCTGAAAGATTGTAGAGGTATGCAACCAGTTCGATCTTGAGTAGCATTCCTGGATCAAAAGGTGGTCGCCCAACTACACCTTCTCCTTTATATAGCTTGATGAGTTTCTTTGTGAAGCGGCTCCATTCGATTAAATCCCGTAATTTTCGAAAGAAATGGTCTTGTGGAACCACCATATCATACAGATAATCACCATAAAAGGATTGTTTTCTTGTTTCTGCATATCGTTCTTGATCCATACTGGTCACCTCTTTGTTGTTTTCCTGTTTTGAATCAAATTTTGTCTGTTTTGTCAATTATTTGCTTGTTTTTCAACACTCTCATACAACCTTTATTGAGAATTTGTTATAAAATCAGATTATATGGGGTTGTTTTTCAAAGGAGGGTATCATGGAACTGCTCGATCGCTTTCGTGGTTGTTTGTTAGGGTTGGCTGTTGGGGATGCGGTTGGCACAGCCGTGGAATTCAAACCCCGCGGCACCTTTGAACCGGTCACAGATATGGCTGGTGGTGGTCCTTTTGGATTACCTCCCGGGGCCTGGACGGATGATACCTCGATGGCCTTATGTCTGGCAACCAGCCTGCTGGAAAAGAATGGCTTCGATGCGCAGGATCAGATGGAACGCTATTGGCGCTGGTACAAAGAAGGATATCTGAGCAGCATTGGAAAGTGTTTTGATATCGGCAACATCACCCGACAGGCTCTGGAAGAATTTCATATAACCAGCAATCCTTTAAGTGGCAGAATTGATCCATTTTCTGCCGGGAACGGTTCTATCATGCGCCTGGCACCGGTGGTGATGCTATATTACCCAGATATGGAAGCGGTTCTGCATTATTCAGTCAAAAGCTCACGTACGACTCACGCTGCAGTGGAGTGTCTGGAAGCCTGCCAGATATTGGCTGGGGTGATTTATCGTGCATTTCAGGGCAAGAATAAGACTGATGTGTTGGTGGAGAAAGATCTGAATCCACTCACCTCTGAAGCGTTGAAAGAAATTTCCTATGGAGATTATTTTGAGAAAGCAGAAAGCCAGATTCAAGGCACAGGCTATGTGGTGCGGAGTTTGGAAGCGGCTTTGTGGTCTTTCTGGACGACGGACAGTTTCGATGCAGCCATTCTCAAAGCGGTTAATCTGGGTGATGATGCCGATACCACCGCTGCTGTGTGTGGCCAGGTGGCAGGGGCATTCTATGGTGAGACCGGTATCCCGCAGCATTGGTTGGAAAAGCTGGTGATGCGGGAGGAAATCTCCAGTCTCTCAGAGCGTTTATTTCATTGGAACGAGACTAAATAATCAAATTCTTATGAAAATCATCAAACCTATTTTCAAATCAATATTCATTGTCTTAGGCATTCTTGCTGCTGTGGTGATCTTCCTGGCAACCTACCTGTTAATCCAGATTAATCGCAGTGATGGGCAGATCATGACGCCTGAAGGACCGCGCAATTATTTACTGCATGTCCCGGAGAGCTATGATGCGGGAAAATCTACCCCATTGGTGATCAGCATCCATGGTATTGCAGAATGGCCAGCCCACCAGATGGACCTCAGCTGTTGGAATGATCTGGCGGATGAGGAGAATTTCATCGTGGTGTATCCCTCCGGCAGGAATTTCCCGTTACGCTGGCGCACGAATGGACTGGGAGAGAGTCTGATCGATGTGCAGTTTATTGCGGATATGATTGACAGACTGGAAAAAGACTACAACATCGACTCTCAACGCATTTATGTCAATGGGCTTTCCAACTACGGTGGGATGTCGTTCCAGCACGCCTGTACGCTGTAAGATCGCGTTGCTGCCTTCGGCGGGGTAGCTGGCACCTATATGGTGAGTTGGGAGGATTGCAATCTCAACCGTCCCGTGCCTGCCATCATCTTTCATGGCACAGCTGATCCGATTGTCCCATTTGAGGGTGGGACTTCTGAATCCTTTGATGTGCCTTTCCCAAATATCACAGAATGGGTGCAATATATGGCAGAGAAGCATGGATGCGAAAGAATTCCGAAAACAATCCCTACGAAGGGTGAAGTTTATGGAAACCACTTCACAGATTGTGTCCGAAATGCCGATGTCGATTACTACATCATTGATGGCGGTGGTCACTCCTGGCCGGGTGGCAACCCCTTATCCAAGTGGATTGATAGACATACCAACGATGATATCAACGCCACCCAGACGATGTGGAAGTTTTTCATCGCCCATCCCAAAAAAGATTGATACTACAGAATTGCCGTCCACGAATAAGGAATCGAATAAACGAATACTACAAAAATGCAACTTACATATCGATTCAGTCAGCAATTCAATCACCCAATCCCGATGGTGAATGCGTTGGCCATATGCCAATCGCTCTTTCACGAGGTCCAATTTCCGACCTCGCTCCAAAGCCATTTGTGTCAACTGTTTTTCCTGCTCGGAGCGGTTGCGACGTACCAGAACAAAAATGAGGATGACCAACAGGCCTGTAGCCAGAATCACAAGCAGAGAGAGGGTAATATCATTCATCATCAACCACCTGAAAAATAAGAATAAGTTAATTGTAGATCAGATGTGGGCAAGAAAGCCGAAAAAAGGTCTTAGAAACTACTCTTTATAAATAAAATGCTGCACACCCCCATCCAGGTCGCGTAAGAGCTGTTTCGCAATCGGCGGATAGAGCAGGATGGTGTCAATTTCATCAATCGCTATCCAGGAAAATTCCAGGTCAAAGATTCTGCCATCAAAGGATTCGCGAGCAATAAAACTGCCATCCAGAGGGATCTGTGTCTCATCTACCAGATCAATGCTGTAATACAGGCAAATCTGCTGACAGGGCTTCCCCTGCCAGGGGAAGAAGATCTCGCCCACCCATTTCAGATCACCAACCCGAATGTCAGCTTCAATTTCTTCCTCGAGTTCTCGCATTAGCGTTTCCTCGTTTGTTTCAGGGAAGGTTGCATGCCCTCCGGGAAAGGCATAACCAGGATCGTTGAGGGTTCGTTGCAGCAGTACCTTTCCGTTTTTGATGAGTATGCCTGCCAGGCGATAACTGAAGACAAACTGATCTGTCTTGAATAATAAATCCACTGAGTCCATAATTTTCCTTTTTTGAAAGCGTCGGTTATCTACCATTAAGACGATTAATTTCGATAAGAATCACTGATAAAAGATCAGTAAAAGTTCTATCCTCATTTGAATGATGAAATTATTAATCATTATAAATGACTGTGTTCCATGAAGAAAAAACGTAAATTAACCACGCAAGAATACCAGATTTACAAAAAACAACACCTTTACGTCAGTCATCACGGCGGAAGATGCTAAAATCCCTAACGAAAAAGAGTCCTTTGAGCGCCTACAAAAAAAAACAATCAACAAGTTCAGAAAAAAATCCAGGCATTGATCACGACCGAATATCCGGAATCGATGGATGATGATCTGGAAATCCCGGATGTTGAGATCATCGCTAACCGCAAGATCAGGAACGCCAGAACGTATAAGAATCGTTTACATGGATTAAGAATCCACGAAGATGATGATTCGGTGTGATGATTTCTGAGTGATTAAATCTGGTTTTTTAATGCACGATCTATAGCAGTCAGCAATTTTTTTCCATTCGCAGGAGATTTCAATAGATAGATTGTTTCCATGAGGGTGTCCAGCTCAGATCTGGCAATCTACGCCACATCTTTTTTGTCATTTTGCTGAATAATGACTATGACTACTGATTGGCTGCCCGTTACACAATCCAAAAATTCTGAGAGGTTAGCATTTACTTCAGCAAAAGATTTTTTGATTATTTTATGGCCTTTAAACGTCTTTTCGTTTTTCAAACTCATAATTTCTTTCCTGGTTAATCTTGGTTGATTGGTCAGACTTGATATAATGTAGATCAGAAATCCATTTAAATTTTAAACCAAAAAGAAAAACTATGATCACCTATCGCGAAATCACCATCGATGAAATCTACCAGCACATCCTGGAAGTGGATGTTTCGGAGCATGGCGAGTTGATCTATCTCTGGCAGGATGGAAAACTGGTCACGAAACCACTGGTCTGGGATCGCCCCCCGCGTACCGCCGAAACCTGGCAGGAAAACTGAGCCAGTGTACTCCCCCTTCCGGGCGTCAAAGCCTGGGGAGCATTCGAGGACGAGGTCATGGTAGGCATCATCGTCTATCGACCTTACCTGACCGAAGACATGGCGCAACTGGATGCACTCTTCGTGGACAAGAACCATCGCCAGCAAGGCATTGCTGCACACCTGACAAGACTGCTGGAGCAACAGGTCATCGCGGATGGACACAAACGCCTGTATGTCCCCGCCACCGAATCCAAATCCGCGGTGGTTTTTTATATCAGTCAGGGTTTCATCCCCACCCAGGATGCGCATCCGGAGTTGTACGCGTTGGAGCCGAATGACATCCACATAATCAAAATATTGGAAAGTTGAACAAGCTGTGATAACTAAGTCAAAACACAATACATATTCATGATACAAACGTTTAATTCCCGCTACAATAAAAGCATGGAAAATAAAATTCTGGTTACTCTCTTACGACATGGTCGCTCTCGGGCAGACGATGAAGGTGTTCATGAAGGGCGTTACGACTCCCCTCTGACGGAAGTGGGTCGAGCACAGGTGCACAGCCGTGTGCTGTCATTTCTACAGCGTGATTTCCAGTTTGATCTGATCATCGCCAGTACGCTGCAACGGGCGAATGAGACTGCACAAATCATTTCAGCTGCTTTGCAGGTACCCGTGGAGAATGATCCGGACTGGATGGAATGGGACAATGGTCCGCTGGCAGGGTTGCCATTCGACCTGGCTGAAGAACTCTATCCACAACCAGCCTTTCGTAACCCCTACACGCCCATGGCAGGCAGCGGAGAGAGCGAGTGGGATATCTACAACCGGGCAGCCATAGCCGTGCAGAAGCTGGTGCAGCGCGGACCGGGATCCTATCTGGTGGTGGCACATGGTGGCATTCTCAATACCGCTTTACAGACCATGATGGGTGCAATCCCCACAGTCAACCTGCAAGGATTTGTTATCTCTTTTGGGGATACTGGCTATGTTCGTCTGGCATATTACCCGGAAAAACATCGTTGGGTGATGCTGGAGTTTGTGCCAGGTGAATGAAATCGAATAATGAAATTAGATAAATGAAGGATTTGAGGGTTACAACGCTTCAACCTGATCATGGGATTTTTACATCTCATTCAGGGTGTATTTATGATCTTTGTCAGCAACAAGACAACCTATCCGATATTTACAAATTATCCAAATTTTGACGTAGCCACGATGTCCTTGAAACCAAATACACAGTTATTCCTGGATTTGCGTTTTGGTCCGGCCGTAGCAGTTTTCCTCTTAATCTCAGCTGTGGCGCATTTCTATTTATCTACCATTGGGTATCAGGGCTACGTGGTAAATCTTAAAAAGGGCATGAACCCGATCCGCTTTTATGAATATGCCTTGAGCTCCTCCTGGATGATTGTGTTGATCGGCATGCTGATCGGACAGTGGGATCTGGGCGCACTGATTTTGATCTTTGGTCTGAATGCGATGATGAATTTATTTGGGATCATGATGGAAATTCATAATTTTTGCCATCAATATGGTGTTGCAATATAAAAAAGTGGGACCCTGGAAGGATTATCTTTATGGGGAACGGGTTTACATCATCTTGAGTTTACTGGCGAAAACCACCCTGGCCTGGATAATCTTCGCAGGAACATTAGCACCAGTATAGGTAAAGTGGGTGTTTTTGTCGTGTATCACAGACAAAAACACCCGTATTAAAAAGAGAATTTTAAAGGATCAAAATGATTCCCAGCACAATCTCTATCCCCAGGCTGATTAGATTGGATTGTTCTTTGGATTTATCAAAGAAGATTGAGAATAGCCGCACGACTGCAATCCCCAGGTAAGAAAGTCCCAAGACAACAAAAGCAGCTTCACCTAATAAGAATGGAGCTGATCCCAACGCAATGAAGAGCCCACCAAATATCGAGCGCACTTCGGATATGTCCCTGGGTCCATTATAGGAGAGTCCTGTAAATCCAGGGACTGCCGAGGGCTTGATCAGTGCCAGTAAACCGGTTGCAATGGTTAACATGGCTGCGATTACTTTTAGTATGAATAAAATATCCATCTTGTCCTTTCCTAATTATTATTGATTTCATCCAACAATGCCAACAACTCAGCATTTTCCGGGATATCGGACATCGCATGACCGTAATGGGCAAAACGGGCAATGCCTTCTTTATCTACAATGACCTGGGCTGGTGCTGGAAGTTATGGTTCAGGAAGGTGATGTTATTGAAATAGGCCAGACGATCGCCAAATTAGATGTACCCTATTCCGCGCTGGTCGCTTTTTCTCAGAACAAGACAGAGGTGCAAAATGCCCAGCTGGCTGTGGAGGAATTAAAGAAGAACGCGGATGTCAACCTTGCACAAAGCAAACTGGACGTTTTCAACGCTCAAGCCCAGGTCGATGAAGCACAGACAGAGTTCGATGCTGATGATAGTGAAGAAAATCAGTTGCGCTTGAATGTCGCCCAGGCAACCTTGGAATTAGCGAAAGAGAATTTGGACATATTGGAAGAAAGCAACGGGGTTGACAAAGATCGACTGGCAGCTGCAGAATCGCGTGTTACTACAGCCATGACAGCCATGCTCAGCGCCCAATCGGCGATCGATAGCTATGAGCTTAAGGCGAGCGTGGGTGGAACCGTCACCAATATCAATATCAAAGCGGGTGAGCGTATCACCGCCGGGATCCCGGTAATAACCATCGCTGATTTTGCCAACTGGGAAATCAAAACCGATAATCTCACAGAAATCAATGTAGTCAATATTCAGGTCGGCTAAAAAGTGGACGTTGTTCTGGATGCACTCCCCCAGCAAACCTTCAGTGGTCAGGTTGCCTACATCGATATGGTGTATGAAGAAAAACGTGGTGATACAACCTACACAGCTACCATCGTATTGGATCAAATGGATCCACAAATACGCTGGGGTATGACCGCTGCCGTACGATTCTTACCTTAAAACAAAGGAAATGTTAATGAGACAAACTCTTTCCATCGCAAGTTACCTGGCAGTCAAAGAAGTATGGCGTAATCGGGGTCGCTTCCTGCTGGTCAGCCTGGTGATAGCTTTGATTATCCTGCTGGTGCTGTTTATTGCTGCACTGGGAGAAGGATTAGGCAATGGTAATCGCGAATATCTCTCCAAGCTGGATGCCGATTTGATTGTTTTCCAGGCGAAATCAGATGATGTCATCGCAGCCAGCCGCCTGGGTAGAGATCGTCTGGCAGCCGTGCGCCGTGTGGATGGCGTAGCAGATGCAGCCATGATCGGGACCTCCAGCGCATCCCTGATCCTTCCGGGTGATATCGAACCACTCAAAGTCGCTATGCTGGGTGTCGAACCGGGTAGAACTGGTGAACCAAATGTGGTAGATGGTCAACAACTCAATACCGACCTGGCATCTGAAGTAATTATTGATCGCAATACGGCTATACGCAGCAATTTAACCATTGGAGATATCCTCACCGTGCGTGTTACCCAGGGTACCCGTGATGAATTCTTCGATCTGAGGATTGTTGGTATTTCAGATGGTCGACAATTTCAATTGCAACCTTCCATCTTCGTCCCCTTCTTCACCTGGGATCGGATCCGGTCTAAATCGGAAGGGGAAGTCAACAGTCTGACCTCGGTTGGGAATGTGGTCCTGGTCAAATTAGAGGATCCAGCCCAACTGGAACAGGTCAGCCAATGGCTGGTGGCTCAGGTAAGCAATGTTGAAACTGCAACGCTGAGAACAGCGATTCAGGCATTACCAGGCTATTCAGCTCAACAGAGCACGCTCAATACCCAGGGTGATTTCACCCTCTTCATCGGTATTCTGGTCATTGGTGGTTTCTTCCAGATTCAGATCCTGCAAAAAGTTGCCCAGATTGGTGTATTGAAAGCCATTGGGGTTATCATCATGACAACTTACGCACTCGAAACTCAATCCCTTATATAAACGTATCAAAGTGAATCCGGTACCATTCAAGCAGTCGATGATGTCTCTTTACAGGTAGCAGCTGGCGAGTTTGTTGCCCTGGTTGGACCCAGCGGTTCGGGAAAAACAACCATGTTATCCATTCTGGCAGCTTTACTCCAACCCTCGTCTGGCAAAGTGGTTTTGGATGGGCAGGATCTGGCGGGTATGAATGACATCGAGCGCGTTGTCATGGCGATTTCCTTTTTTAATTCTGCAACCATGTATCCAAAATTTTTAAACTGGAAAGTGGGAAATCTTACACTTCTGGTTGAGACAGATGCTGGGTTGGTTATGATTGATACTGGACTCGGGGTCCATGACCAGGAAAATCCATCAAAAAAGGTGAAGTTCTTCCGTTTTCAAATGGGTATTCCATATGCACCAGAGGAAACCGTTATCCACCTCAACCCCATCCGCGATCCAATAGGGTATTCCATATGCACCAGAGGAAACCTCAGTTAGACAATTGAAACAGTTGGGAATTAATCCTGGTGACGTGAAACATATTGTCATGACCCACCTTCATTTTGATCACGCCGGTGGTTTGGTTGACTTTCCCTGGACACAGGTACATCTTCATAAAAAAGAATTAGATGCCAAAAATAAACCAAAAACCTGGCTGGAAAGGTTTGCCTACGACCAAGCTGACTTTACTCACCATCCAAACTGGGTGATCTATGAACTCTGCACGGAAAAATGGTTTGAGTTTGACGCCATTCCCCTTCCATTTGAGCCAAAAATGTACCTGATCCCTCTGTTTGGGCATACTTCCGGACATTGTGGTGTGGCGATTCAAGACGGTTTGGGGTGAATTTTTCAGGCAGGGGATTCCACCCCAACCAATGCAGAATTTGATTTAACACCTGGATGGCTCAATCGCCTGGTATTAGGTAATCATGTGCAACGAATAAGAGAGTTTTCTCAAGTTCACCCGGAAGTGAAAATTATCGCAAGGCATACATATGAAAAAATCAAATCGAAAGCACCATAAATCAAGCAGCTAATCTGGAAAATTTGGTTGACTTAATGAAATGAAATATTGATCATTTAAAAAGCAATCAAAACTCGGTATAATAAAAATATAATTATCCCAAGCATCATCCATCATCGGTAAATTCTCAAACACTGAAAAACCCCTCCTGCATGAGATAGAAATAAAGAAATTTACATGATCAGGACCTTGGGTTTATCTGGGAGGTTTCTATGAAAATCTTTTTAACAGGTGGTACCGGTTTTATTGGTCGGCCATTAACCCAAAAATTATTAGATCGTGGGTGGGAAGTCACTGCATTGGTGCGCAAACCGGACAGTGTTGAATCACAAGAGATTCAAGCATTAGGAGCTCATCTTGTCCAGGGAGATATAACCAACAAAGAATCAATGCTTATTCCCATGTCAGGATCGGATGTTGTCATCCATAATGCTGGTTGGTATCAATTTGGCATTTCCAAAAAAAATCGTGACTTGATGTATAAAATTAATGTGGAAGGAACTAAGAACACCTTAAATCTGGCTGTAGAAATTGGTATACCCAGGATTATTTATACATCCACAATTATCGCCTTCGGAAGAACGGGAAAAATAATTGCAGATGAAACCTATGTCAGGCAATTTCCTCCAATAACCTGTTATGAAGAAACAAAATCGAAAGCACATGAAATTGCTGTTGAATTACAAAAACAAGGAGCCCCAATAATCATCAATTGCCCAGCGAGCGTGATTGGTGCTGGTGATCATTCAGAGATCGGGTATCTATCAAAAATGTATGTACGAAAATTTTTACCTCCTATCCTATGGACACCCAACGCAAAAATAGCACATATTTATGTTGATGATGTAGCGAAAGGGATTGTTCATTGTGTTGAGTATGGAAAATTTGGAGAAACTTATATTCTTAGCACAAATAACCAAACGCACAAAGAAATGTTTGATAGTTGGAAGAAATGTGAAGGCGGATGTAAAAAAACCTGGATTTGGTTACCAGATTCTATTGCAATTTTTATTAACACTATCGCACCTCCTTTCGAACGGTTATTAGGTCTACCAGTCGTTTTTAGTAAGGAATTTATTTTCGCTGCTAAAAGTAACTGGCAATTTTCTGGTGCTAAGGCTGAAAAGGAATTGCACATGCAATTTTACAACTTGGAAAATGCATGGAAGGATACAATAGAAGGCGAGCGAGCATTAATTAAGAAAAAATAAATTTAAATTTGCAACAATAATTCCATGAGTGCTGTTATGCAAAATTGGCAAAATCATCTCACTTATGACCCTATTCCTGTCTTATTATCAACGAAAATGAAGCCATCCGTTATTTTGTAAACGTCGAAAAGTGCTTCCAGTGGTTACTGTCCATGCGCCAGGATGATGGCGGTTGGTCCATTCCCATGATCACGCATAAATTTGATCGAGAAACACAATACAAATTGCAGACAGAGTTTCTCCCACCCGTGGAACCAGACCGCACAAAACCATTCTCGCACAACTGGACAGGCATGGTGTTGCGTGCTTTTGCCGTGCATCCCAGATATCGTCAGCTAGAGGAAGCCAGACATGCAGTGGAGTTGCTGAAATCCAGGTTCTTTCAAGCAGATGTTTACTCTTCCCTACAGAAAGCACATTACTGGATACGCTTTGAATATCCTTATTGGTGGAATAATCTGGTATCTGCTATGGATATAATGGTGAAAATGGAAGTTTCTGTAATCGACCCACAAATCGAAAAAGCAATCAACTGGTTGATCGAAAATCAAAAACCCGATGGCCTTTGGAAGGTGAATTATTATTCAGACACACCAGAGAAATCCACCCTTCAAACATTAGAACATAAATTGTGGGTCAGTCTGGCGATTTGTAGAATTTTTAATGACCTTCGGGATAAAGTTTGGGTTAATACAGATCCCGATTGGTTAAAATCATAGTAATTGAATAATACGTTCATTTTAGAAGGGCAACACACACCAATCATGAGTATTAATCAACACAACTTATATGACTTCGACACCCACATCGCAGAAATTTATGATACTCAGGAGAATGACACACAGGATATCGAACTTGTACGAAATTTGCTTCGAGGGAAACCCAGTCTAAATATTCTGGAACCATTTTGCGGAACCGGCCGCTTACTTATACCACTCGCGCTTGATGGCCATTCAATTTTGGGATTAGATCAATCACAGGTAATGTTGCAATTAGCACAGAAAAAGATCAAAGAATTGCCTGACGATGTACAAAAAAGAGTTCAGCTACAATGTACTGATGTTACCGTGGAGACTTGGCCAAAAGAATACGACCTGGTGATTCTTGGCTTCAATTGTTTTTATGAATTGGCAACAGCAGAAGAACAGGAAAATTGCATTTATCAGGCATCCAGGGCATGTAATCCTGGGGGATACATTTATGTGGATAATGACCACATGGAAGGTGAATTGGATGCTGCCTGGCAAGATATGAATCACAAATACGTGTATTTGTCCGGAACTTGCAAAGATGGATACCAGGTAAAAAACACACGCGAGACCATCTGGTTTGATGTTAAACGAAGGCTTGCCCGATTTGACCGGCGATATCAGATCATTTCTCCAGATGGGGCTATCACAGAATATCAATTTACTCAACAAAAACACCCTGTCAGCAAAGTTGAAGTTCAAACCTGGTTGGAAAAACATGGGTTCGAGATTCTGGGAGTGTATGGAGATCATTCAGGAAATCCATACCACCATTACGCTCCAAAAGCCATTTTCTGGGCAAAGAAACGCTAACAACCGTTATACGGAAATTTCCTGCACACAATCGGTTGAATACAATAACTACAGAGGTCAGGAGGTGGGTAGATGGAAAGAAATACCAATCGATTATTATCCAGTTGTCTTATCTGGGTTATTGCGTTTCTTTTGGTGAGTGGTTGTTTAGTACCGGCAAGTTTGTTTGTAGCTGGAATGAGTACTTTTTTTTCAGAAGACTTAATCGCATCCACACTAGGACCTTTTCTCTGTCCAGAAAAAACCATGCCCACTATCAAAACATATCAATCAACTGAATTGGATGTCAAAGGGTTTCCCAGACAAGCAACATATTATGAAATGGTATGCCTGGATATGAATGGTATATCCATAAAGAATCTGGGCGGAAGTTATGCCTTGATCTGGAGTGGGATTTTTGCTGTTTTCAGTCTGATCCTTGCAGCAGTTTTTTCGGTCATAATCACATTTTTATTTCTGCGTTTCTTCCGGAAGAAAACAAATTTAAATAGTCCAACACCTCCTCTTGTTAAGATACAATGATGGTTTATTGGAACAACATTGGAGCAAATAGAAAGGAGCAGATAATCATTTCTGCTCTTTTTTAGTAAAATTAACTTATCCTGTGAAATAATCCTTTTTTCAGTATTTTTTTTAGCTGAATATTTATTTCTACAAAATTAGAGACCAAGGTGAAACGATGAACACAACAGAAAATGAAGTTGAAAAGATTGAGTGGTCAATAGATGTGCCTATCTTTAAGAATGCAATCATTCTGAAACAATTAGGAATTGCCATTGGGATTCCATTCGGTTTGCTGTTGATTTTCTTCTTTATTATCAGTAAACCTGAAGACCGGATTTATACTTTGTACGCGTTTGGTGTAATTTTAATATTATTTTTCCTCACTTATCTTTTTATCTTGCTCATTTATAAAGGCAAGTATTCTGTAAGCTTCAGCATGGATGGCAAAGGGATTCAAAGCTTTACACAGGCTGACATGGCAAAGAAAAACAAAATTGTGAATAGTCTGACCCTTGGTTTGGGATTATTGGCTGGAAAGCCATCCGTTGCAGGGGCAGGAGTGCTGGCTAATTCGAAGCAATCCATTGGTTTGAAATGGAACAAAATCAAGAAAGTCAAATACAACCCCAGGCAGAGTACTATTTTGTTGCGGGGAAATCCCGTTGAAAATATAGGTGTTTTCTGTACACCCGAAAACTATGTACTTATTGAAGCATTTATAAAAAATAGACTGAGTCAATAAATGGAAATCCTACAAGAACTTCTGGAAGATGCCTGCCCATCCATTCGGTATCGCATTCGATCGGAAATTTTGGGTGAATCGATCGACACCGCAGTGATGGCAAAACTCCAAAAGGAGATATTGGCAGATGAATGGGTACGGAAGGTCTTCAGCTGGCAGCAACCGGATGGCTGGATTGGCAGGGATTTCCATGGTGAAAACAGCCTGGAAACCGGTATTCGGGTGTTGTGTGAAAAAGGAATAGAAAAAACACATCCGATCCTGAAGAAAGCCCTGGAGGTTTTATCAATAGATGATAAAAGGTTGACCCGTGGAATCGGAAAAGCCGGCATTTCTCTGGATAAAAAGAATCTTGGGGGAACCCAATTAATCAGAGCTGTCGTATTTTCCTATGCAGGAGTTGAGGATATCCCCATCATGCAGGAACAGGTTCAAAAAGCCCTGACTAGCTTTCAAACCCCTGCAATTACCCGGGCCATTGAAGAAATCACCACCATACACAAAGGAAAATTGGTGTACAGACCAGCCATCGTATGGCCATCCATCTATCACTTGCGATTGTTGGCTTTTACACATACCTGGCGTACCAAAGAAAATTACAAGATACTTGCCGATGGTATTCAACAATTGGTAAAGTTGTCACCAATGCCATATATTCTATTAAAATACAAATCCCAACTGGTAGCCCCGGCATCATTTTGTATGTTGGATTTCAATCCTGACATCCACAAATTAGATGATGTTGGCTGGATGATGTGGTTTCATCGAATGGAATTATTAGCCCGGTTGGGAATCATCCACATGGTATCGGCACTGGTTGACCAGGTAAATGAATTGAATAAATTGCTTATCTCTGATCAAGGTTGGTTTTCGAAAAGACTATCCCATAAATACTTTGGAAAATGGGGAGCTTATAGTGGCTTGATGTTGGAGAAGGATTGGAAGAATCCAAATCGCCGAATCTTTGACTTAACTTTCAGAAGCCTGCTGATCAAATACTATTTTGAATGTCAGAATGGTTGAATATATTCGTGGGACAAAATAAATAGATACAGCGGATTTATTTTTTCATTACTATTATCAAATCAAGAAGTTTCATAATATTTCGGATTTAAAGTCTTTAACCAATTCCACCAGGCAATTTCCAGCAATTTTAATAGATGGTAAAATAAGCTGATTTGTTGTATGATTGAAACAACCAATGAAATTAAATTTTCTCAGGCTATCGAGACTATGAAAAAAGAATCCCGATTTATCATTCTTCTGCTTATTTTGATCACTTTATGCATTGTTGTTATTTTGATCGAAACCAAAACCCATACGATTCGAAGAATCTTCGATGATTTCATCTACGATAATAAAAACCATTATTTACCGTGTGAAAAACTACCAACAAAGGTTGAGGTAAATAAAATTATCCGGGAGAAAAATGATGTAATCAAAGAAATCGAAGCGGTAAATCCTGGATTCGTTGAGGTTGAAATTGACTCGTCTACCTGTCAGGGCAAAGCAGATATCATATTCTGGTACGCATCCCATGAGAATCGGCTTGAAATAGAAGACATCATTGGAGATGAGACTTTTTTTGGAATTCCATATCGTCTTCAAAACCGTTGATGGTTCTTCCTTCGTAAACCAGAAAAAAAATCGGGAATAAATTATTTCTTCCTGGTCGCGCCCAGAATGATCCCCAGCACCAATGACCACAAAGCTGCCAGACTAATTTGCATATCTGCTGGAAGCAAGAATGTGACGGTATGGGCGGGGATCTAGAACCAGATCAGGGTTTTCCAGGCTCTGGTGATGCCCTGAAAGCCTTTCTGCCTGAGTATGAGATTATCCTCCAGGCGATGAAAGGCCATCATTTGGGGGCCAAATAGTATGTTCGTAAACACAGAGACCGCGAATGCCCATCCCAAACCAGAACCCAGAAAGGCAGGTAACAACCTATGGTCCAGGAGCGCTTGCGTAAATCCCTTCATGCCGGCAAAACCATACTTAATCACAATTCCAAGGATTGCCCACGCTACTACTTTTCCTAACAATTTCAGCCAGGTGCAGGGAATCGCTAGCTTTTTCTTCACGAGGCTGAAAGCGATAACTTCACCCAATGTGCCCAAAATTGCAAATTGGATGGCAGCTGAAAGCAGCGGATTTTTAGTAACCCAGATCAAATAAATTTGCATGAAAAAGTCTCCGTGATAATAATAATTTATGTATAAATCTTCTTCAGAAACTGTCTTGAAAAATAGATAATTATTCGTAGACCTACTAATTTTTACAATAGCAATTAAATTATTACTATAATTATAAATTAGTAAAAATCATTCGACCATATGGTAATCCTTAATTATTATCCAATTAGTTGGATAATAATTTAGAGTTGAATTACCCGGAGCTTACAGTGATAAAAATTCACAAATTAACCAAAAATTACGGAAAAAATCGCGGGGTTTTAAATCTTGACTTTGAAATTCCTCAAGGCGAGATTTTTGGGTATCTCGGTCCCAATGGAGCAGGAAAAACGACCACCATTCGCCTATTGCTGGGTTTCTTGAATCCAGACGAAGGCTGTTGTGTTATAAAAAATTTAGATTGTCGTAAAGAAGCTGCAGAAATTCAAAAATTTGTTGGATATTTGCCGGGTGAGATTGAATTTCTGGACGGCATGTATGCTTATGAATTTTTGAATTTAATTGCAAACATGCGCAGGTTGAAATCCAATTATAAAAAAGAGCGATTAATTGACATCCTTGAATTGGACACAAAAGGCAAGATCAGGAAAATGTCCAAAGGCATGAAACAAAAGCTTGGATTGGTTGCCGCTATGATGCATGACCCAGAAATTCTAATCTTAGATGAACCTACCAGTGGTCTCGATCCATTGATGCAACAACGGTTCGTCTCATTGATCAAAGAAGAAAAAACAGCTGGAAAAACAGTTTTGATGTCGTCCCACAGTTTTGAAGAAATTGAGCACACCTGCGACAGAGCTGGTATCATTCGTGAGGGAAACCTTGTAACTGTTGAAGATATCAGTGTACTACAAGCTTCCCAAAGAAAATCCTATACTGTTACGTTCAAAAATTCAAGTTCAGTTCAAGAATTTCTAAAGTTTGGATTCAAAATCATGTCATCCAATTCGAACATAGTAGAGGTAGAAATCCAGGATAATCTGAAAGAATTCTTGGAAGTCTTAACCCGACTTGATGTGATCGGTTTAGACACTGTCAAACTCAGCTTAGAAAATGTTTTTATGCAATATTATGGCAAGGAGGATAAAAATGATTAATTTTCCCCTATTTCGAGTCAATATTAAATTCAACTACATTATTTGGCTTATTTTTGCAGGCATCTTGTTGATGTATTTTTCGATCATTGCAAGTTTGTACAACCCGGCAACCATCAACTCGATGAAAGCGATGCTGGAAGCCCTCCCTCCTCAACTGGTCGATGCGATGAAATTTACCATTCCTGATCCAACGTTAGTCGGATTTTTGGCTGGCTATTATTATGGCTTTTTGATTCTATTGTTTCCTTTGGTTTACACAGTTATTATGGCGGATCGAATGATTGCCAAATTTGTCGACCAAGGTTCGATGGCATTTTTACTTTCAACACCAAATTCGAGAGTGAAAATCGCTTTTACGCAAGCCGTTTTCTTTATGAGCAGCATCATACTATTAGTGTTTTTACTGATTGTTGTTGGAATATTAGCCTGTGAGAGTATGTACCCCGGAATGCTCGATATTCCTGTATTTATGACCATAAATCTGGGCGTCATTATGCTCTACTTTTCCTTGAGTGGAATCGGTTTTTTTTTCTCCTGTTCATTCAATCAAAGCAAACATTCGTTAGCACTGGGCGGCGGTATTCCCGTTGCTTTTTTCCTGCTGAATTTGCTATCTGGAGTAAGTGAAGAAGTATCAGGATTAAAATACTTAACCTTAACAACTTTATTTGACCCCATTGCAATTATTTCAAAAAGCGATTCGGTAGTTCCTGCGTTTATTGCTCTCTTTATGATTGGATTGATATTATATTCATTGGGTATTTACATTTTTTCAAAAAAAGATCTTCCTTTGTAAATAGTCATGAATAATATTTAATTTGTTTTAAGAGTTTGCGAACCCAGGTATTCCTTGCGTTGTGTAATAAAATTCAGAAATTCATCGACTGCCTGGTTATATGCATCCAGATCAACCAGGCTTCTTTCTTCATTGATCGAATGAATCAGATCTGAATATTGATTCACCAGTGTTTCCAAATTATCACCTTGAAAAACCTCTTCATATATCAGTTTTAATTTATCTTCATAGAGCGTTCTAAAGGATGCATTACCAAGAAAACGCGAGATTAACACATTTTGACCACCACCCATTCCACCATGTCCGCCCATCCTTCCTCCGGGAAAAGCAGTAGGGACTTCAGAAAGAGTGATATCGTAGGTTGCAGATCCCCCCAATTTTCCGAAACTCTCATTCGCATCCCACATCAATACCGTGAACTGGCTGGAAACATCATCATAATACAGGTAAAAATTGTTGTTCATGCCTATCATCGAATCAGTGTTGACCACCATCGCGTTGACTGCCAGATACAAGGCGAACGAATCCACATCCAACCATTCTGGCAATTCTTTTTCAAAAGCCTGATCGTCTGTTTCTTCTAAGAATTTCATAAAAGAAATTAATGGCAAGAAGTCAGCATCATTTTTTCGGGTTTGTTGGGTAAAACTTTCCGTATAACTGCTGGGATCCTCCCCCTTATAATTCAAGGTTGAACCTAATTCAGCTTTATACAGAACCCCATTACTATTTTCAAAGTTTTCATCCAGATACACCTGGTTTACCAATTCCGAAATCACATAGAGTTTTTCCTCTGTATCATTTATCTTAAACCCGGTATAGGCTGTCTGGGTGGCAGGCAAACCCACCAGGTTGGCAATGTGATTGGTGATTGGTTCCTCCAATAAAGCCTCATCATAGGAAGCCCCATAAGTTCGAATCGCCAGCGCAGTATAGCCCTGATAGGTTTGACCGGTTACAAACTCGTCAAATTTAATCATGAATGGGATTTTCACCTCACCATCATTCTGACCCAATCGATTCATTTCTGGAAAACCACCTATTCCAGGAGCAGGAATGTTACCCTGTTGATCATCTGCTTGCCCATCAAAGTTGGGCGGAATTTGATCGTTATCCGGGTTTTCCTCGTCCGTTACGGGTGGTTGTAGGTCCTGTGGTGGCTGAGTTCGTTCCCCAAAATTTGGTCTTACTCTCCCTTCTGGCATTTGTGGCATATCCTCCAGATCGGGTTGTTGCCCCTCAAAATTCCCCTGCCCCATCCCAACTGGATTCATTTTTCCACCCAATGCCGAGCGCAAGGAAGCGTTTCCCTTCAGGCGAATACCCACATCATTGATGCGAACACCATCAATGATCACATCTGCATGAAAGTAATCTTTCTCACCGGTTTGCTGATAGGTGGTGATCATGGTGTCATAATCTTCATCGGACATGATCACTTGAATGCTGTGAATGATCGTTTCATCAAACAACTCTTTATTATTTGAAAAATCATTCTCTTTTCCACTTACCCATTCTGTTTCCAAATTGGATTGGGTGGTATAAGCTCTAACTCTCTGTTCTCCTAAAACAAACGTAAACAAAGAAAGAACCAGAATAACCAATAATATAATGGGAAAGTAACGACGAAATGTAAGACTCATTTCAAGCCCTTCTACTATAAGTCGGTGTTATTGTAACCAGCAATCAAAGTGACTTTATTATTACCATTCAGATTCCTAATCTCAGTCAAAAATTCCTGAATCTGGCTGGATTTCTTCATCCCAATGCTGTAGGTTAATTCTGTCAACATGCCACTATGAACAGAATCGACACTGATCAATTCTGAAGATGTGGTGAACTTGAGAAATGGAGTATCAAATAGTTTATCGAATGGTGTTCCATTCGAAACCTGTACCCGTAAAATCTGACTTGCCATCTCTCGCGCGAACCAGTTGAAACGCGTCATTAATAAGATCATCAAACTGATGACGATAGCCGCGACGACTGCGAGGAAGTAGAATTTTGTACCAACAGCCATACCCACAGCCATGGTGAAAAAGATAAAGCCCACATCCCTGGTTTCTTTAACCGCATTTCGGAAGCGGATGATGGACAGAGCCCCAATTAACGAGAAAGCCCTGGCAATGTTGGAACCAACAATCATCATCACCAGTGCAACCACCATGCCATTAATCACCAGGGTGAACACAAAACTTTGTGTATAAGAAGTACCTCGATGGGTCTGTTTGTAAATCCAACCAATAAAGGCACTCAAAAAAAAGCTGAGTACCATCACGATGACAACATCCAATACTGAAAATTCCCCGGTTAAATCTTGAAAAGTGAAAATATCCATGTTCGAACTCCTTTAATAAAATTTTTCAAAATTAAATTACTGATCGTAAATAATTTGCTGAAAATGCTGGAAAAACATTGGATGGATCGATACTGCGACAATATTTGCTGACCCGTACCATTCGTAAGTTGTAACTGGCGACCATCTCGGTTAACCAGTAAGGGATACGCTCATTAACTTTTATTTCCATGATTACCTGATCCGGATTAAACATTAGTGAGGTCTGAGTTAAATCATTGATTCGTAATGGATAGGTCTGAGACACCATATTTGTATCAAATGTGATTCTTAATCCAAGGTCAAAATCTCCACCCACAAAAGCCTGTCGTTGATAATGAACAATACTCACGGGTCTCAGGTTGTAATGCCAAGTGAAGGACTGGATTTCTTTATAAATCTCATTATCTTTATTACTTAACTCAGCAGGCAGTTGACGAAGATTACACAAAGTAATGGCGTCATTGTAAGGTAAAATGATCCGTCGCTTTTGTGTAACACGATCAATACGTTGTTTGATCTCAACAAATACAGGCGAATCTGCGGTAACCTCCCCATTAGAATCATAATTTCGTATGCGGAGTTTTCTCCGATACCGCACTCCATCCATTTTTTCCCAATAACAGCGATAATCAGGTGAGTCGTAATAAAGACTGGTAATCGAATAATGTCCATTCCCATTACCGTGTTCATCCGGTTGGAGATAATCATGCAGCGTTTTTCGAATTTCTTCGGCTTTTTTCATAGTAATCAGGTACTTCAATTCAAATCGATTAAAATACCGGATGGTATGGCTGAGCGTAGTCATGGATACTCCTCTTAATTTTCGGATTAATTTCAATCTTGTATTCAGTTATAGTCTAAAAAATAAGACTGTGAAGGAGCCATGAAGAAACTGTGAATTGGCTGAGAAAATTGAAAAAATCGCCATTTTTCACAGCTTCTTCAAAGAATTTGTTATTATGCTTATGTGGTAAACAGATTAGAATTAGAAAGATTAAGATGTTGAAAGTATTAATTGTAGACGATGACCCGAAATTGCTAAAAATGTTGCAACGCACATTGATATACGAAAATTTAACGGTGTTTACAGCCAGTAACGGTGTGGAGGCTCTTCCCCTCGTGACTACTCAACAACCCGATCTAATCATCCTGGACTGGATGATGCCGCAAATGGATGGCTTGACCTTTATTCAACGCTTACGAGATCAAGACAACCGCACGCTGGTTTTGATGCTTACTGCCCGAGATGCGATCGAAAATCGGGTAGAAGGATTGGAGTCTGGTGCGGATGATTATTTGGTAAAGCCTTTTGCCCCAGCTGAGTTGGTAGCCAGGGTACATGCCATCCTGCGTCGCGTGGAAAATAAACCTGAGCAGAAGAAATGTTAGGAAAACTTCAAAAGTGAACTCAACGCAAATTCAAAAGTGAACTGCTTTCGGCAAATAAGAAATGGGCAGATGGGTTGAGTAAACGAGTTTAC
>PHBX01000042.1 GCA_002842045.1 Chloroflexi bacterium HGW-Chloroflexi-3
GGGTTTGAATACGGGTTTTGCTTCTTTTCTTTTCATTCCTTAATTGAATCATATGTTTTTTTATTGTAAAGTTTTTTTCTGTACTTTTTGGACAGCCTCGATGTAAAATAAAAATATGAGGTTTGTGGAAATTGATATAACGGTTGGATCAGAAATCGAATAATGACCTCGGGGTCTTAAAGTGGTCGATTTCTCCAACAGTGCGATATTTGAGATAGATCAAGCCATTTCGTTTGAAAACTTTCGCGGTTATTTCAAAGCTTTTTTCCTTGAGAAGCAGAAAGATGATGATGGGGTTTGAGAAGGCAAACCACGAACAGTAAAAACATGGCGGGAAGAGTGTGGATTGGAAGAAGGTAAGGTAATTGGTTGTGTTGAATTAAATCTGCAGAAGCAAATTTGACCAAAACCTATGAACTTTTCAGAAGCAACCATATAATTGTTAAGTATTTTTCCCCGGGAAACGAAATAGGAGTAACCAATGGAAAATCAAAAGAAAATCCATGCCATAAAAGTATATCAATGGCTTAATGAGTGGGAAAAGTATGAATTTGACTCGAAGACACACCGTTCTAAACCTGAACCATATTTCTTAATCTTTAGTATGGATGCAAATGAATTACGGTCATTATCTGGAATATATCAAAGAACTACAAAAGATGGTTTACAACGATCTCTTGATTTAGGAATTCAAAGGCGACATGACCCAGAGAGATCTAAAGTTATTCATGATTTCATTCAGTCTGGATATCCATGGACTGAAATCAGCAAATCAAAACGAGATTCGGGAAAATACGATGATTTGCGAAAGCCTGGTTGGCTACCTACAGCGATTGTTGTAAACATTTTAAAACCAGATCAAGTCAGACGCGGATTAGGGGTTGCTGAAAAAGATCTCATTACTCTTGAAGCTACTGAAAATGCAATAACAAAAATACATTTACCACAATCTTATACAGATAAGGATTGGCAACCGGCTCAAAGGCACCCAATTGAAATCATTGATGGGCAACATAGGTTGTTTGCATTTGATGAAAATCTTCCGGATGGAAGGTTTGAATTACCTGTTGTCGCTTTTTACGGACTAGACATTAGTTGGCAGGCATACTTATTCTGGACGATCAATATTACTCCCAAGAGAATAAATCCAAGTATGGCTTTTGACCTTTACCCATTACTTCGCACTGAGGATTGGTTAGAAAAATTTGAAGGACCTGTAGTATATCGGCAAACAAGAGCCCAAGAATTAGTTGAAGCTCTCTGGTCTTTTCCAACAAGTCCATGGTATCAACGGATAAATATGTTGGGTGAGACAGGACAAAAAACTGTTTCACAAGCGGCATGGATACATTCACTTCTAGCAACTTTCGTGAAAGCCTGGGAAGGAAGAGGCTCCATCGGAGGATTGTATGGAGCAAAAATAGGTAGTGACGATACTGTCTTATCTTGGGATGGAGCGCAACAAGCAGCATTCTTAATTTTTGCCTGGCAATTATTAGCACACGAGATTAAATCAATCAATTATGATTGGGCTTCGACACTGCGTGCTTCAGGACACCAAATGGTTTTATTGCAAGATGAAGGTAAATTTGAGGACCTAGCATTTTCTGGTGGAGATACATTATTAAATACAGATCAAGGTGTTAGAGGTGTTCTTTACCTTGTGAACGATATGTTCTACTTACAGGCAATCCACCATCAAATTGATTTGGAATCATGGGGTTACAAGCAAGAACTTACAGGAAACCTTCTTGAAGATATTGCCAAGGCTCTTGAATTACTTGAAAGTGAAGAACAGATAAAAAATTTCATGTCAGCATTGGCGAAAGGGCTGGCAAAATTTGATTGGAGAACAGCCAATTTCGCCTCATTGTCTGTAGAGGAAAGAACTGCCAAATTAGTATTCCGAGGTAGTGGAGGGTATAAAGAACTTCGGAGGCAGCTGTTAAAATTGCTTACTTTGGAACCCGGTGAAATTGGCAAAACAGCACAATTAGTCATGAAAACATTACGGTACAAATAAATATGCCACCAAGGACACTGACTAACGCCCAAAAAACAATTCTTGCAATGGCTTCTCGTTCGGCTATTGCCAACACTTTCCAATCCCTCTATTCTGATATTACTTACAAAGAATGGTTGCATAATAATGTTTATAGCGTAAATACTACAACCACAATAGAAGATCATTTTCGGACAAATAGTATTAACTCTATTGACCTCTGCAAATACGTCGCAGCATCAATTCCAACCCATTGTATGGATGGGTGGGGTTTCCTTGGAAGGGCTATCCATTGTGTTGTTAGAGGTGATACAAATACTGCACGGCATCTCGCCTATTATGCTGAACTGCGTGCAGCAATGTCACTTCTAGCTTCTGCTGGTATCGGAGTACTAAACAATACACACGTGGTAATTGATAATAATGGCCATGCGCATGAATTTCCCGATCATCCTGACAGGCGTGGAACACACGTGTTTACTTGGCTTGCTCTTGAGAATTGGTCTTCTACACAACAGGCTGCTAATTTGCTTGGCGATATCGTTAAAGTTAATTCAGTTAGTCTTAGAGACTGGCTAATTGAATTTGTGGCGACTGGAAATTTGGCAACTCTTGCATCTTATTGGTTGTCAAGTTGGGGATTAGACCTAAACATTCTCAATAATGATCATGATGCCCGCAACATTGTAAGTTATCGCCCTTCTCATATTACAAATACGGTTTGTGTAAATGCTCTTGAAAGTAGCTCTTTTATATCAGATCTTTGGAGTACTCTAAATCCATATCAAACTACAAGATACAATCTTTTGGATCGCTACTTATTACGAAAAAGTCTTCAAACCATAAACCGAGATACACCTTTACCAGATGCCCACGGTGGGCAAATATCATACAGTGACCGTGTTTCATCAATGTTATCAAGGTTTTCATTTGGCACGGCTGTATCTGATTCCTATAAAAATTTTTTTGTCGGAAATAACTTTCCAGACCCTATTATTTTGAGTGAGGCAGAAAAGAGACAACCTTATAATGATCCCAGACATCATTTCGAAGTATTATCAAGGGCTACATTACTTCTCAGAATCGCTACTGGGAGTTGTTTCCAGTTAATAAACAGCGCGACATTTTCATCAACGGATTTGGAGTTTTGGTGGAATAACTTGGGTGTAGAACGAGGACTTTGGAATCAACGAAATAAACCCGGAAATAATTCTGGGGACATTATTACTTTATGGGATGACGTGGACATCGCTTTGCAGAAAATTTCGGCATGGAACAGCAAAGTAAGTCATCCAAGTTACTCGGGGCTAATAAGTAAACAAAACACTTCTCTCAGAGTTCTAGAAAGCTGTGAAAGAATTGGGCTTTGGGGATTAATTCCATGAAGTATATGGGATCCAAACGCTCCATGCTTAAAAATGGGCTTGGAGATTTATTGTTAGAACAAGCGGTTTTGTTTGATAGGTTTGTCGATCTCTTTGCCGGAGGTGGTTTTGTCTCTTGGTTTGTTGCAGAAAGGATAGCCAAGCCAGTATTAGCCGTTGATTTGCAAAAATACTCAACGATTCTATGTGAGGCTGTTATTTCCCGAACAGAATCACTTGATGCAGATGCACTTAATAAAGAATGGATAGCTGAAGCAAAAAGGAAACGGAACGCGTCTTATCTCTGGAAAAAAGCCAAACATTTTTCAAACGAAGCTATCGAAATTCGGACATTTGTGGATCAAGCAAGGATTCTCTGCGAGACTAAATCACTGATCGGTCCTATATGGAATGCGTACGGGGGCCATTACTTTAGTCCTACCCAAGCAATAACGTTCGATTATTTACTAGACAACCTACCCGACAAAAAGGAAGAGAGAATTTTATGTTTGGCAGCATGTATAGCTACAGCAAGTGAGTGTGTCGCGTCACCTGGGCATACTGCTCAACCATTTCAACCTACTAAAGGGGCTGGTAAATACATACTTGAATCATGGCGGCGAGATCCGTTGGAACGATGTAAGAATAATTTAGGGTTTTTATGTCCAAAATTTGCAAAAGTGCCCGGTTGTGTTATCACAGCCGATGCCCAAAATGTTATCTCACAATTGAATTCGAGGGATCTTGTTTTTATTGATCCACCTTATTCAGGTGTTCAATATAGCCGGTTTTACCATGTCCTTGAAACAATTGCTCGCTGCAATAAACAAATATCTGTTTCTGGGGTGGGGAGATATCCGTCTTTAGTCGAGAGACCGCAATCGAAGTTTAGTAATATAAGCCAGGCAAAGGATGCTCTAAAGTTAATTTTAAAAGGTATTGCGGAAAAGGGATCGACAATTATATTCACATTTCCGTCTGGAGATTCAAGTAATGGGTTATCTGGGGATTACATAAAAGCTGTTGCTTCTGAATGGTTTCAGGTAGAAGACAAAAACACAATTGAAGGACAATTCAGTTCTCTCGGCGGCAATAACGGCAACAGAAAAGCTCGGAACAAATCAAGTGAATTGATTTTATTATTGAGGCCAAAGTCAGTTAGTGTCTAATCTGAAGTATGTAATACAAAACGGCTCTGAGATTTCCCAGAGCCGTAGATCTTAAATTCCGAATCCCAATTGACCCTCCGGTATTACCTCCTTTCTTCTTGTACGCCTTACCACCACCGTCTTCTGGCTCACCCAATCATCCCAGGTCATCACTTTCGCACCAGGAATAATCACTGCACTCGGGGTCGTCAGGCTGCCCATCGGATTGTGACTGACTTGCAGATCATCAGCAAACAAGGTCTGTAGGTCAGAGAGCTTCGCGCCCTCCAGCACATCACGAGCAAGCTGAGTGAGAAAGTCGCCTTCCTCCTCTGGAACAATTGCACCTCCGACCTCATCCCCGTAAACGAGCTGCGCGGCTTTCATCTTTTTTCCCATCAAGGCCAGCGCTGTTGCTTCCATGGCTGACGAGTACACCGAGAAAATTGCTTTGACCGGCTGGGTCTGTCCCAAACGCCATACACGCCGCACGCTTTGCCAAAACGTATAGAGTGAATATTCGATCTCGAAGAACACCACGGTTGAGAATTGCACCAGGTCGAGGCCTGTTTCCACTAGCTGGGGGTTGCAAATCAAAACATCGATTGTATTCACGCGTTTGTCGATCCATTCTTCTCGCTTGCGTGGGTCAACATTACCACTCAGGATAGAGACTCTCAGTCCGTTGGCTTGCAGCGGCATCATCACCCGATCTTGAATATCGCGCGTACCTGTCTGACGAACATAGATCAGCACTTTTCGCCCTTGCTGCTTTTCAACTTTACAGAAATCTGCCAACCAGTTCTCTTTCGGCAGCCATTTATGGTCATTCGGATTGATTGCCGGCAACTCCATCAACGGTACTTTTCGTACGGTTTTACCATCGCCGTCATCCACCTCATCCACCACCACAACCTCATCCCGAAAAGCAGAATTCGGTCGTGCCAGAGTCCATTGAAGCCAGGTGGATAAGTAACGACTGGATTGGATAGCCAGTTGTTTCAAACCGCTGTCCATGCTGTGATACTGCTGTCCCTGGTCATCGAGCATATCCAGAGCAACCACTTCCTCCTTATACGACGGCAGAGCCAGGTTCAGATCCTTCAGGCTCAGGAATATGGTGGTGTCTAGTAACCGGCTCACAATGGCCGGGCTGACACCCGGCTGTTCCTTAGCCTGATTACGGTAGCGCCTGTTGCCAGTGTACACACCATCTTCATCGGCATCTTCATTGCGCCTCCGTCTTCGGGTGGTTTCAAGCACTCCATACAACCGTGCCCAGCGCTTCTCGTCATGGAAAGCAAAATCACGACGGACACCATGGTTCAAGCGATGCAGCAGCCAGAAAATTGAGGTGCTTTTACCGCCAAAGAATGTCCCGGTGAGCGTCAGCGTCCACTTCACCGCTGTTACCAGTTGATGGAACGCGACTCCTCGATCTGATGACTTGGATTTAAACTGATGGACCTCATCGGCTATCAGTAGCTTGAAAGCGCCCTTCGCATGTTTGGTGATGTACTCCGAAATGCTATGTCGCCTTACCCCGTTGAACTCAAACAGAGGTGTCCCACATGGACGCGTGCCCCATACCGAGTCACCGTTGGCATCAAGTTTCGTCCTCCCGTCTGCATCCAACTCCCAGCCAGGGATTCGATTGTGACAGAATTGGCGTTTTTCTGCCAATTCAGAGGCATCGGTCACCGGAACCACAAATCCGTCCTTTTCGACCATCACGACCTTACCACAACCAGGACAAGCACAAGCATCCACAATCTTTCCAGTCAGTGGGTCTCTCGCTTTCCTGGTGATGACTGCCGGCTGCCATCCAGCCCCGAATTTGGCAGAGGTGTGTGCTACTACTGCCATCCATTTGGGCTTTGAACCTCCTTTCTTTTGTGCAGTGTCATAAGCCGCCTCATATTGATCCAGGAATTCACGGACATCGTTCACATCATAAACTTCGTCACTATTCCGACCGATGCGACGGATTTCTCGCGCATATGCTCCTGGGATCACTTCCTCGATTTCGCGGATCCATTTGGGTACAAGGTGTGGAGGACAAAGCACGATTGCAGGATAAGCATCCAGCAGCTCTATCACCCCAGTTGATATTGTCGTCTTCCCGGTACCCATTTCTGCTTGGCAGTTGGCCACGCCATTTTTACGAATTGAACGAGCCAACGCTGCTGCCGCATGTCTTTGGGCAGGAAGCAATCCAGCCCTTTCCTGTCCTAGTAACGGCTTCCGCCGTGTCCCAAGTCCATCTAGAACGGTAACCTCCTTTTGCGTCGGGTCCAGATTGTAGAGCGGTTTGTAGGTTTCCAGTACATGCGCAGCGATCTTTTCGCCATGAGCTTTCATAAACTCCGAAAGTCCTTTCACGTCCTGGATCACCTGGATACCATCCTGTTTCAGCACAGCCACCGTAGTAACGAAGCGGTCTTTGTAGGTTTCCACTACGGTATCCGCCTCCTTAGAATCAGGCTGCTCGGTCTTCTCGACCACCTTGATCACCCGTCCCTTTATGAGCATGGGTTTACCCGCTTCATCAGTCAATCGCACCGTGCCCATCATGCCAGAGGCCATGAGCATTGCAATATGACCTTTTTTCAAGGGCATAACCGGTTGTGATAACTGCGCCAAACCCCGCATGGGGTGGATCAGATCCAGCCATTCGCTGGTATTTTGGACACCTGTTTCAATCGTGGCTTCAACCACTTCATCCGGTTCCCAATCCGTACGCTTGAACACGATCGGTTTGCCGTTCGCACCACGTGAAGGCGCTGGCAGCAGTTCATAGACTGGTTCAATAACGGTTTCGATGGGTTCCAGTTCTGTTGTAGCCAGGCTTTGCAGGGAAAGTATCTCTTTGTCGGTGGGAGCGTGAAAGACTTTGCGCTTGTAGGCCAGCACCACTACCTGTTTGAACTTTTCATACAGGCTATCCGGAAAACGATAGACCGTGATAGCTTCATAGTGACCTGCCAACAGGCGGGCGACTTCCATCATTCCTAAAATCTTCTGGGGAATGACATAGGTCAGCAAGCCACCGCGCATCAGTTTGGATGTGGTCGTCTTGAGAAAATCCCATTCGAGCCTCTTTTGACCATCGAAACGGTCAAACTCGTATGGTGGGTTTAGGTAGAGCCAGGAGACACTTTCGTCGCTCAGAACGCAGGCCTGCCAGGGAGCCTGGTAAACCTTGTCCATTACGTTTATCGCCTTCTCGGCTCGTTCCGGGGAGAGTTCAACTCCCCAGGTTTCGCAGTTGAGCGCCTTGCCAAAAGCAGAAGCAGCTTTGCCTTCTCCTGCGCATGGATCAAATAATCGCCCTTTTTCTATGGACGGTTTCAGGTAAGTACGGATGATCTCGACAACCGGGTCATCTGTGGGGTAATAACCCATTCGTTCGATTGCTGGTGGACGCATTTTTCACTCCTTTACGAAAATAAAATCCCCGCAGGAGACGCGTCCAACCCCTTGAGGGGATGAAAAGCGCCCCCTCCGGGGTGATGTAGCGAGTAGTTTTACTTGTTAACTCAGATGGTCAGTGAGATTTCCTCCTGAGCTAATAACTCGGATAACAGTTCTTTCCATTCAGCTTGGGCGTCTGCCCGCCCTTGGCACAGGTCAATTCTGGCACCAAGGATACAATCGCCACCTGTGGCCAGATCTTGAACCAGCTTGCGGTTGTGAGCTTGTCTCCAAAGGGCTACCGACCATTCATCCAGGATCGGCACCTCCAGAGCTTCTTTGATTCGTTCAATGAAAAGCTGAATCAATTCCTTCCCTGGGTCGGGTGTTCCTCGAAATATAAGCAGATATGCACACAAGTCTTCTGGTTCCCATTTTCCAGGAAGCGCAATTCGAGATACGAACGCGACATGATGACTGGTGTATTCAGGCATGGCTTGCCAGGCTTGTTCATACTTATCAGTGGGAATCAGGGGTACATCGCTTACACCATCCTGGGTCATTTGTAAGGATTTCCCGCACATCAGAGTCACTCGCAGCGACTCCAGGCTGGTCTTGTAACCTACCAGACCAATGTACGCCAGGTTGTAGTTGGTGTCATAGGCATAGCCGGTGGCATGTGCCATTGCTTGCCCGTTCCGAAGCTTTGGTACCGCTTCAGGAAAAAGACGACCACCCGATTTGGAATCCCCGCTTTCCTTCGGAACAATCTTCCAAACAACAATCCCAGAATTGACTCGAGCCAGTTCTTCGTTGACCTCTTTCAGAACTTCGTACAGACCTTTCCAGGGTTGTGCTCCGGTGAAGGTGACGCTGGTTTCGCCGCATTGAATATGGATACTCCGGTCCTTTACATCGAGGATTGCTTCGCCTAGAGTAAGAATTTGGTAGTTAGCTAACACTTGAGGTAGTTTCTCTCCCGATTTTGCAGTAAACAGGTAAGCTCCGAGTTCCGAATCGTACTTAAGGAAACCGGCTTTACCAACGGCATAATCGTATGGGTAAGCTGCCCGTGTCAGTTCCTGCCCAAGGTCTTCTCTCGCAGGTAAGCCACTGCCATCCTTATAAGCAGCGATGATGATCTTGCCCTCCTTCTGCCTGGTGATAATACGGTTCACCTTTTCACGCAGGTATTTGTCTTCGTATACATTCATGTGATCCTCCTTTGGATTAGATGTGGATTGAATAACCAACGTTGAATAGTAAAAATTGCCAACGTTCTTGTGTTTCTGTATGCACTGCATAACAGAACATCAAACCAGGTGTCTGAAACGTGAATATTGTTTCAGCAACCAGGTTTCATGCCCTGTCCATTCGCATGTAAAATGAAGTAAGCCTTTTTGTATCCGCCACAAAACGAACGGACTTGATTATGAAAATTTATGAAATCGATGGAAAAAAATATCGGCTACCCAATGAAATTACCGATTTTCAGTTACAAATGTACATTCACTTGATAAATTGGAAATGGACCCACCTGACTCAAGAATCGGGGTATTTCAATCACTCTCCTTATGATGCTTTGCTACCAGACGAATTAAAATCACAGGGCTATCCGCTGTATCGCCCAATCAAAGAGCGTTTCCTGGATCATCAACAACGTTTCCCCTTCAAATCCCATAAGTTTCTTGGACATATGGCGAGTTCTCAAGCAGCATGCGCTAATTTGTTCTTGCCTATCCTCGAAGATCCACTGATCGCCGCCAAGGTTCTAAGTGTTGTAAAAACAGACCTAAAGTCAATTGCGATGGATCATCTAGACAGAGGATTTCGGATCGAGTTTTGGGATGAACCTGACAACGTGTTAAATGATCATACGAATGTGAGTGGAACTGATGCAGATATTGCTATTGCATACTACGACAATCTGGGCAATCTCAACCTATGGATGATTGAACATAAACTGACGGAAGTGGAGTTTACAACTTGCGGAGGTTTCAAGAGCCCGGGGCGCACTCCCTCACATGCCTGCGCACCAACATCCGCGATCCTGGATAATAAAAATCTTTGTTATTACCACAGCAAATGTAAATTTCGTTATTGGGATATTACAGTGCAAGATACTTCACCGTTTAATGCTGACCGTATTAGAGAATATGACGAATGCCCATTCAAAGGGGGCATGAATCAATTGTGGCGAAATCAGCTGCTTGCCACAAGCCTTGAAACATTGCCCTCTCTCAAATGGCCTTTCAAGAAAGTGTATTTTTCGGTGGTGTATCATCCTCGGAATGATTCCTTACAGCCATCCATCAATGAATTTCAGAAATTGATCGGATACAACGACCGGTTCTTTGCGTTTTCATCGGAAAAATTGATAAACCGAGCAAAAGAGATAAATGAGCCGGCTTTATCTGAATGGGTAGGCTGGTATCAAGAACTCTATTATTTCTAACCAAGAATCCGGAGTTTCATTGGAAAGGTTCACGGGGAAGCCCAATGCTTCCCCGTGATTATCTACCTTCCATCGATATGCATGGGCATTAAAACGTATAAATTCTCCTCATCTCCTGTTGAATGGAGTACCGCTGGTGTGTTGTGGGCATTCGCCTCAATGGTCACTTTTTTGGTAGTGATGGCTTCCAACCCATCTTGCAAGAATTTCACATTGAATGCGATCTCCAATTCCTGTCCTTCAACCGTGGCATCAAGCTCTATCTCACTGGCGCCGGTCTCATCGGATTCGGCCAACAGTTTGACCTTCCCTGTTTGGTCAGCTCCGGGTTGAAAGTGAAACCGCACCACATTGCTACCTTCGCGAGCAATGATGCTGGCCTGTTTGCAGGCTTTGAGCAGGTCACCCGCGTCAAGGACTGCTCTGGTCTTGTGACCTTTGGGTAGAATTGCCTGATAATCCGGGAATTTCCCATCGATTAATTGTGAAACAATCTGCACGTTTTCACAACGGAACACCACCTGGCTGCCATTCGTGGGTAAAACAAGAGTGATCCTGGCTGTTTTAGTCGCGTTCAGGATTCGCATCACCTCTTTCAATGCGGAAGCCGGTATGATTAACTGCTTCTTGGCGAATAGGTCTGGAAGGATCGCTTTACAGATAGCGAGACGGAATCCATCTGTTCCGACCATGGATACGGTCTTTCCATCCATGCTCATCAAGACTCCAGTCATAACAGGTCGGGTATCATCCATGGAAGCAGCGAACGCAACCTTTTGGATCATCTCTTTGAACATACTTGCGTCCATTGAAACCCCATTGGTGATAGGGTACTCCGGGATGGTTGGAAACTCGGATGAATCAATTCCCTTGACGATCCCTTTGTAGGTTCCGCACTTCAATGATGCTTCCGGTTTCCCATTTACCGAAAAAACGACTTCGGGATCTGTTAGGCTGTTGATCACATCTGTCAGTGTTTTGGCGGGTAAGGTCAAACCCAGGTCGCCGTCCAAATTGGCATCCATCCAAACCGTGACACCCACGGTCAAGTCGGTCGCCGAGAGGCGAAGCTGATCCTCATCCTTACTGAGCAAAATGTTCGATAAGATCGGTAGATGGGAGTGAGAACCTACCGCCCGTCCAACAATTGCCAGACTTTCGGAAAATGTATTCTTTTGAACTGTTACTTTGCAGGTCATTCTGTATCTCCTTGTTGTTTTATTGACTGGGCGTTTGGTCGTCCAACCAGTGTTCAAGTGCAGCAACGAGCTTATCGTCCTCAGCTATTTGTGACATGAGTTCATCCATGCTGGGGAAGTGCAATAGCTGTTGCTCCAATTGCTCGACCCATTCCTCCATTTCTTCTGACGAAAGGGAAACAGGCTTTTCCAGCTTAACTCCCTGGTTCCATTGGGTTGCTTGAAAGCGATCTGCTACTTTGCATGGCGCAACGAAAGCCCGCCGCTCAACAAGATCGATAATCAAGTGATAGTCCGCAGGATTTTCAGAAGAACCCAGGTTGAACTCCGTCAGGAGAGGACGTACTGATTTATGTTGCAAATAGGCCAGGTAGCCAGGCCAGAGACCAGTAAAGGTCACCAGACCATCCGATACCATGACCTCATCTCCGCAGGGTTCCCACCAGAGGACAAGATAATGGGCATTCCGATAATTTCGGTAACCCACTGCCTGTTCTAGAAGTGGTGCAGGTGGAACAGGGATTTTGAGTTGGATCATCTGTTTTTCCATATATCTCCTTTGTTACAAAATAGTCTTCGAGTGGATAAGTATCCGGGTCCGGATCAAGATCATGCTTTTCCGCTTCAACCTCAACCCAATCAGTGAGCATGCCCAGTTCCTCTTCTGTCATGCGTGACGGAGGAGGAAACCAATCAATCCAATCCGATTCGGGCGGGTTGTCACCCAGATACTCTTCATCAAACTTGCCCAGGATGAAATCTTCCAAAGACTTCTTGGAGCATTCATCTATTAGGGCAATTTCTGCTTGAACCAGTTCCCAATTCTCATCTTTTTGTATTTCGCACAAAACCTCCAATTCTTCCTCCTTTGGTGAAATAATCCAACGTTACACATCTAAATAAACCAACGTTAAAGCTATCTACAGACCAACCATCAGAAGATTGATCCATACATTTGCGCCAACGTTGTTCGACACGCAGGGGTTCAACCCCTGCGTGTCTCATAGTGCTTAGAATTCGTCAAATAAATCTGCAGAAGCACCACCATCTGGCCAGTAAGCCTCATCATCTCCCAGGCGGATTGCGTTTTCGTATTGCTCCGTGAGAGGACCTTCGTCATCTTTGTCTAGATTCGATGTTGTGAAGGCTGTGACGGTTGGGTGATCTGTTGTAAAAGTACGGATAGAACTGCGCCAGAAAAGTACATCATCGTTCTGAAGAACCTTCTGGACTCCTTGCGCCAGGTCTATCAAAAAATCTTCTTCCAACCGATCTGGAGGAAGACCGTGATCGGCCAGGGTATGAGCGATCTCTTCGGCAATTTGTCCCCAAGTAATGGCGAAAGCAGGTTTATCCAAAAGAAATCCAGCCTGTGCCAAAACCTTGGAAACCTCGAAACCTGATTCCAGGTATTCAAGCTGTTGTAGGGTAGGTAATTGATCCATGTGATCCTCCTTGAAATTAGCGGTTAAAAAAAGCAGGTTGGTAAGTATTCATTGCCGGCAGGTATATCCCGCACATGCGCTTGTACAGCTCTACGACCAGAAAAACATCATTTCCAGCGTACTTACGCAATGTTTCCGGATCCATGTTGACCACTTGAGAACCATCCAAATCAGGTAGCGGGTTTTTTATCCCGTAGCGTTTACAGACCCATTTCAATCCTTTAGCCTGTCCCCAGTTGTAGAGGATAGCCATTAGATCGATAGTGGGGTCAATGCGAAATTTGGACAGTTGTGGTTGGATCGGAACCTGGATGCCAAGGTCGAACGACCGCCGGAGTAAATAGGGCAGGTCAAAACCGATGATGTTATAACCACAAGAACGGCCATCGGTTTTTACGAACAAAGACCAAAACCAGCGGATCAGATCGCTTTCGGTTTGGGTTTCAGAATCACCAATCAGGTGAACTTCTACCGGACTTTCAATCCCGTTTTGCAGCGAGATGGCGATAACCTTACCCAGATCAGCATCTAGCGGTGCCTGAGCAATTTGCTCTGCTTTCTTTTCAGTGATGTATTGGGCAATCTTGTCCTGATCTTTGTAGTTGGCAGGAGCAGAAGGCTCGGGTAGGAGCGCAATTGCATCCGAGTTAGCGGTCGTTTCAATATCAAAAAACAAAATAGATTTCATGTTGACCTCTTTGTGTTAATTCGTGGATTATGAAAACCCCAACCCTTTTTCCTTTAGGGACACCCATCGTGATAATCCAATGACCAAATGGTCTAGGACTGACACATCCAAAAGCTTGCCTGCTTGGACAATGGCGCGGGTCACGCTGACATCTTCTGGACTGGGTGTGGGATCTGTGCTGGGATGGTTATGTGCGATCAAGATAGCCGCCGCGTTCCGCTGCAGTGCTGGTTTGAATAACTCACCAACCCGCACCATCGAAGAATTAAGCGAGCCGTGATATATCTCAATCACATCCAACATACGGTTGCGTGTGTCAAGCGGCATCACGACCATGAATTCTTGTTCACGATGCGCCAGCATCGGCATCAAGATTTGAGCAGCATCTCCAGGTGAATGAATTGTTGGGCGTTCATCTTCTGGTTGAAGGAGTTTACGTCCAAGTGCTAAAGCCGCTTTGAGCCGCAGTGCAGTCAAATTGCTAATACCCGGCACTCTGGCAATCTCATTCACATGTGCCTGGGCAATTTTCTGGATCGTGCCAAATTGTGCCAGCAGTTGTTCAGCGGACTCAATTTGATTTGAACCACCAATGATGACTGCCAGCAATTCAGCCAGACTGCATGCATCTGAGTCCTTGCTTACCCGGAAAACCGGCTGCTCTCGAACGGGCAGGTGCTTGAGCCGGGGAAAGTTGTAAGTTTGAGGGTGTGCACTTTCAATAAGGTACGGTTGTAGATTGTTCATGTCTGTCTCCAGTGTAATGGGGGACAGACCACCCCTGGAGGGATGCTGTCCCCCCATTTTGCCCCTTGCGGGGCCCATTAGGGTCCTGTAATTTATGCAGTCGGGCCGTATCCGGTTTCAAGAAATACCTTGCGGCTGATCGCTTCGCATTCTTCCCAGGTCATCAATTCATCTCGCCGCACACCAGGGTATCCAGGTGCGGGAGGTATGAGCCAGGGGTTTTCTGCAAGGTTCTTTTTT
>PHBX01000043.1 GCA_002842045.1 Chloroflexi bacterium HGW-Chloroflexi-3
TAATTATGTGTTCAAATCTAAAAATATTGAACCAAAAAGAACAGTTTTTGCTTTTTGGAAAGTGAATTTTGTCAAAATTTAGTATTTATCAACACCCTCACGTACTACCGCAGGATAAACATCCGGATAGGTTCTAATGATATTTTATGACTAATTCTTATTTATTCAAGCATTTACGTTATATCAAGTTAATCCTTCATCAGGGTAAATGTGACCTGGTCATAAGTAGAGGAAAATAAGGAGGAGAGAAGGCCATTCGATCGAATTACAATACCCGGATTCATATAATCTGGTTACGATCAAATTAGAACGCTCGGAACGGATTTGATCTTTATATCTCAACTCGCATATTCATCTCTGTATTCATCTCTGTCTTGACAATGTTTATTCCTCCATGTATAATCCAGACCAATATACTCCATGGGGGTATATTGGTAAATCTGGAAATTGAGGTGAATGAATGCCATTATATGAGTATGTTTGTAATGATTGTGGTCAACCTTTCGAAAAAATGATGCGCTTTAGCGAGTTAAATCAATCTCCCAGTTGCCCAACCTGCGCTGGAATCAATACCAGCAAACAAATCTCATTATTTGCCAGTTCGGGGTCTTCCTCTTCCTCCAGTTCATCCAGTTGTGGCAGCAGCCCCACCAGCCGCTTTCGCTGAGGGGGATAAATTGCCTGCGTGTCAGGCAGAAATCGGAATACTATGCAACTCACCGATAACCAGGCTAAAGACAAGTTAATCAACCGCTTACACCGCATTGAAGGTCAGGTACGCGGAGTTCAATCGATGATATCTGATGAACGCAATTGCCGTGATATCTTACAGCAGTTAAGCGCCATCCGCTCAGCTGTTCAGGGCGTCAGTCTGCTCCTGCTGGAAGACTACATGTCGGATTGTTTTGTGAACCTGGAGGAGAAAAGCCCCCAGGAACGCGATGAACTATTAAAAGATCTCATTCAAATTCTGGGTAAGACCCCCTGAGGGAGAGAAATTATGGCAAATGCAAAAATTATCTGGCAACCAGGTGGCAAAACCTTTATTGGCATTGATTCAACCAATCACTCTGTTGTTTTGTCAACGCCCGATGAAGGTATTGGGATGAAGCCCTCAGAATTGTTACTGGTCGCTGTTGGATCCTGTACCGCAGTGGATGTGGTCAATATTCTGGAAAAGAAGCGCTTTCAATTAAATAGTCTCGAAATCCAGGTCAGTTCAGAACAGGATAACAACCCACCCTGGACATTTCGCAAGATTCACATTCATTACATTCTGCAAGGCGCTGAGTTAACTGATAAAGCCGTAGAACAGGCCATTCAACTCTCGGAAGAAAAATATTGTTCTGTCTCAGCTACTGTTCGCGCTACCGCTGAAATCAGTACTTCTTACGAACTTCTGTAATTAATGAACCAACTAAGGCAAATCTGCCGGGCTGACACCCAATTCATCCGGCATAAAACGCATCCCTTTTAATTCTTCAAAGGTCAGATATTTACCCTGCAATTCGGGTCGTTCTTTTCTCAACGCTTCATATAAATAGGTATAACTGGTCATTACCCGTGCTTTCCAATTCAGGTTCAGGTTGCGAGCCACCTTCTGAATGCTGGTACCATTGGGACCTTCAATCTCAATGAAATTTCCATACGGCAATTCATCCAGCACTACCAGGGTGTCCAGCAGTGAATAGGTGGTGCGGTATTTTTCATATGCCATCACCACTTCAAATCCCAGTCCTTCCAGTAATGTCCGGGCTGTATCAAAATCATCTACAAGAACTTCAATTTCCTGCCGGATGCTGACCGGTTTACCGGCTTCGGCCGCACCTTTGAATGTCAGAATATTTTCTTTGTCTTTCCGCAAGCGTAAAACATGACGTTGATTGCGTAAGTGCCCATCAGCAGTATCAAAGCGCAAATTCGACTCAAAACAACGTTCCTGTAGCAATGTGCCGCCTAATTTCAGAATTTTTTGCTCGATTTCTTTCAAAGAAAGTACATAAAATTTCACTTCAATTTCAACATCATTATTTTTCTTCATTAATCATCCTTTTGGCGACTTGTTTTTTGTGAGGTAAAAATAGCCAAATACAAAACCTAAATAAATGCTGGTTGCCACAATCCGAAATGGCAAATTATAAAAAGCAATGCTGCTCTGGGAAAAGACCAAATAATCCAGCCACCAGCTGGCAGCCAATATCACGATACTGATTTGAACATATTTCTGGCCCCATGATAATCGCAGCCAGGTGCTGAGCGCACCGAAGGTGCCAAGGACCCCAATCAACGCACCACTGATCAAACTATACCACGGACCTGGCTGGACACCAAATCGCACCAGTGTTTCCCATTGATAAATGCTCTGGTATACCCGCAGCCAGCCCATCACAGCAATGATAAGGAGTGAGAGTATGATAAGCTTCAGTAAGAATGGTCGTTTCTTTTTCAATCTTTCCATCCTGCAGGAATTGTACTCGAAGTCCGGTCAGGCAGAAAAATTCGTATCATCTTTCTCAGGCGTTTTTATTGCTCTTCATGGATCATGGGTAGAATTGTAATTCCCACAAATGTACATGCGCTGGTTCTGCATTATTCAGGTTGGTGACCCTTACATCAACCCACTCCACAGAGATCATTTCCGGCAAGGCCAGTTCCACGAAACGCGGTTTAGAAGCTTCATTTAGATTCATCACCATGGGGATTGGTTCGTCTGCTCCATCTGGCCATACCTCGATTTCAATTTTGGTTGGTTCTCCGCCCACCCGCAGATTTATTCTTGAAACCTGGCGCGGTTGTAAAAACCGTACAATCACCTGAAACGGGTTTGCTTCCCAGGTTCGTGCCAGCGAGGACTGATCCTCATCAAAGATATCCTGGATCGACCCCATGTCAAGTGTGGAATACTCTAATTCTATTTCTTCCCCATCCACCATGGAAACTTTGCCCTCGTTCAGGTTGTGTCTGGCAGCCAGTTCTGCAGCAAAGATCTCCTCGATATTTTCAACATACGCCAAGGTGGTGAAGTAAAAACCAGTCTCTCCGTTCGGAAATTGAATCACTTTTTCAGCCTGTATATTCATGAACTTTTGGCTATCCTGCACGTTCTGCATTTCTTCAGGGATCATCACAAACACCATTGCCGGATCGATCGGTTTGAACTCGCTGATGTATCCATCTATACTTCCCATTTGAAACGGAACAGGATCATCAAAGAAGAAACGCGCCAGAACATCCGCACTGTTCGCCCAGTTTGATGTCACAAAATACTTCTTCTCAGGGTTATTATTCAATTCTTCTTTTATTGTTCTAAACACCTGTCTGGCTCCATATTGCATTCCGTACATGCCATAATTCGTAAACCAGGTCGGTCCGTTGCGCAAGGCATCTGTGAGCATGTTGATATTCAAAATACCCAACAACACAAATACATAGATCCCAATACTGTGAGCGGTCAGAGCAGAATGGCTGATTCGACTGCGCATCTTTCTCTCCAGCCATTGCCAGAATGTGATCAATCCAATACTGGTCAAGACAGTTGCCGGGATGACCATCACCAATGCGCGCGTGATTCCCAGGTGCACCAGTGCAGCACCACTCGGCGCTACCAGTAGCATGATCAGAACCATCCTGGCAAAAGATTGTTTGAAATTTTTAATACACCACAGGATGCCAATCAGGGCAAATGGCAATCCAGGCAGCCATAAATGCCCATAGTCTTTCATTAGATGGCGTTGCAGATCGACATTGTTTGGCAGGTACCAATATAGCGGATTTAACCCCCGCAGGTATTCCTTCAGAAAATTCAACACCTTATCACCCATTGGAATATTCTGTACCCAATAGGAACCCAATATTTCCAAATGCCGTTGCGTCTCACCCGGATGGTTGAGGGTATATCGCAGGAGAGGGATCAGTAAGACAAGTCCTATCCCGATTGCCTTCAGAAAAACTGATTTATGTTGCCAGTGGTAACGCCAGTCACTCAGTAAGAATCCCAATAATGTAAGCCCTGACACCATGCGCATGGGGCTATAGCTGTAAAAAGCCAGCCCGGCCAGAATAGCCGCGCCATAAAGGTAGCGTAAATTGCCATTTCGATACACCACATAACATCCGACAAATCCAGCATAAAAAGCGACTGCCATGGCAGTTTCAAAAGCTGTTCGTGAATGTAAAAACCAGGCCGGCATCAAAGACAACACCAGTACGCCCAACCAGCCAAATCCCTGTTTGAAGCCCTTTTCGATCATCCACCCCACACCCACGGCCGCCAGGATGGTCATTAAGGCAGCAGCACCACGTGTTGCCCAGATTTCTTTTCCAAATATCCACACCGGTAAGACCTGAAAATAGACCGAGGTACTCAGGTTGTACTGTCCGCCATTTTCAAAATATGTGGGTAAAAATTCATCCCGATGGTTAAAAAAATTATCACGAATCAGATCGGCTGAGCGCACACTTTGAATGGCTTCGTCCCCTAAAAAGCTGATTGGAAAATCTTCAATCCCGATCCATCGCACCAGCAGATACACCAGCAATGCAAGCAGAATTCCCAGTTTGGATACTTGCGTTCCTTTGAATGGAAAAGTCTTGCCTTCCTGTTTTTGCTCCTGACCATGGACGGGGCTCAACAGCTCGGTGTACCGTAGCTGACCTTCATGATCGAGATGATTGCAAATCACTTCGACTTTATGCTCTGGAGGCAGATTGACTTCAAGGATCAATTTATTATCCACCAGTTTTTGAGTGGACAATTCCAGTTTGGGTGAATTTTGGGTATCGTTTTGCATTCATTTTGATTATAGCATTTTGAGTTTAAGCCGAATATCACTGACATATGACATCAGTTCGATAGAAAAATGGGATTATGATCAAAAATGCCGTAAAATTAGAGGCACATCAATTCAACAAGCATTGATGAAAAAAGAGAGCAAAAGCAGGTATTATGAGCGAAGAAATCACCCCCGAAATTTTCAATCATCTTGTCACCCTGGCAGCCCTGGAATTAGACGATAAACAGGCAGCCTATTTACGTCGTGAGCTGAATCAACAGTTGAAAGCCATCCATGAGTTGGAATCCATTCCCCTGGATGTTGATTTGAAGATTACCACCCATGGCGTTTCTTACAGCCTGACAACCAGCCCGGTTCTGCGTGAAGACACCTGGCTACCCCATCCAAATCCGGGCGAGATTCTGGCACAAGCCCCACAGGTGGATGAGCAATACATCATCGTGCCGGATATTCCACACGAGAAACTGGATTAAGCCATGGAACTTTGCGATCGCTCAGCCCACGAATTATTGGATTTATTGCGCAGCAAGCAGGTATCTGCTGAAGAAGTTGTGCAAAGCAGCCTGCAAAGGATTGCTGTGGTAGATGGACGCCCTGGCAGCCTGGAATCTGGAGAAGAAACCGATCAGGACAGACGCACTGTGCATGCTTTCATCTCTGTCGCAGCCGAACAGGCGCTGGATCAGGCGAAAGCTATCGACCAGCAACTGGCAAAAGGTGAACAGGTTGGGCCTCTGGCCGGGATTCCCTTTTCAGCCAAAGATGTCTTCTGTGTCAAAGATACCTACACCACCGCTGCCTCCAAAATCCTGGCGAATTTCAAAGCCCCTTATACCTCCACGGCAGTGGAACGTCTGCAGAAGCAGGGTGCCATCATGCTGGGCAAAGTCAACATGGACGAGTTCACCTATGGCTCTTCCAACGAGTCAACTGCTTTTCAGCCCTGCCCACGCAACCCCTGGGATACCAGCCGTGTGCCCGGCGGTTCCTCTGGTGGTAGCACTTCTTCAGTGGCTGCCGGTGAGGTGCCTTTCTCACTCGGCACGGATACTGCTGGCTCCATCCGCCAGCCGGCTGCCTTTTGTGGTGTGGTCGGTGTCAAGCCCACCTATGGCCGCGTCTCACGTTATGGCATCATCGCCTTTGCTTCCTCGCTTGATTGCCCGGGTCCGGTCACCAGAGATGTCACCGATGCTGCTTTAATGCTGCAAGCCATCGCCGGGGCTGATCCACGTGACAGTACCGCGGCCAACGTGCCGGTACCGGACTACCTGGCAACCCTCGAGCAGGGTGTTAAAGGCAAGCGCATCGGCTTATCACCCGATTATTTCCAGATCAGTTACATGGATGCCGAAAGTGGCGAGATTCATCAAAAACCGGTGCAGGAAGATATCAGTGCGGCCGTTTATCACGCCGCTGAGGTACTGCAAAGAATGGGAGCAGAGATCATCGAGGATGTTCCCATGCCCAACACCCGCTATGGCATCCCGGCATTTTTTGTCATCAGCCGGGTGGAAGCTGCTTCGAATCTGCACCGTTATGATGGCGTCAAATATGGTTACCGCACTCCCAGCGCCGAAGATGATTTACGCGTCATGTATCGCAAGACCCGTAACGAAGCCTTCGGTTTACAGCCGAAGTTACGCATTCTGATGGGTATGTACGTCAGTGCTGCCCAATACTCAGAACAATATTACAACCGTGCCCTTAAAGTTCGCGCTTTGTTGCGTCGTGATTTTGACCAGATCTTCGATAAACAGGGTAAATACCAGTTGGATGCGCTGCTGACCCCCACCACCCCGACCACTGCCTTCCCTATTGGTGCGATCTATGGCGACTCAGTCCTGATGCAATATTCGGATCAGTTCACCGTCACGGCCAACCATGCCGGCATCCCCGGCCTTTCCCTCCCGGGTGGTATCGCGGCTGATGGTTTACCCATTGGTGTTCAGCTATTAGGACCTGATTTCTCCGAGCATACCCTCTTCAGTATCGGCCGTGCCTTAGAAATCGGTACGCAGGATGAAGTCTGGCGTTTACAAAAGCCAGCTGTGTTACGTTGAGGTGTAAACATGAAAAACGATAACCAACCTACCCTTCAAACCACCTCCAGGAGGATTGGATGACAGAATACGAAGTTGTAATTGGCCTGGAAACACATATCCAGTTAAATACCAAAACAAAAATCTTTTGCGCCTGCAAAGCCGACTCCTGGGATGATGAGCCCAACACCAATATCTGCCCGGTCTGCACCGGCCTACCCGGCGTACTACCCGTGCTGAACAAAGCGGTGGTGGAGAAAGGCGTATTGCTGGCGAAAGCAATGCATTCCGATATTCGCATGCGTTCCTTCTTTGACCGCAAGAATTACTTCTATCCTGACCTGCCCAAAGGCTACCAGATCTCCCAATATGACCTCTCGCTGGCCAGTGGTGGTTACCTGGATATCCCCATGCCGGAAGGCTATACCCGCCGGGTTACCATTCACAAGCTGCACATGGAAGAGGATGCCGGCAAGACCAAAAATGCTGGCAACCTGCGCCTGATAGATTTCAACCGCTGTGGTGTTCCACTGGTCGAAATGGTCACCGGGCCGGATTTGCGCTCCGCCAACGAAGCCGCTCAATACCTGATTCGACTGCGCCAGCTATTGCGCTGGTTGGACATCTCAGAAGCCGACATGGAAAAAGGTCACCTGCGCTGCGATGCCAACGTCTCCATTCGCCCCAAAGGTTCGCACCAACTCTTCACCAAGACCGAGATCAAGAACGTCAACTCGATTGACAATGTGAAAAACGCCATCGAGCACGAGGTTGAACGCCAGATTCGTGAGGTGGAAGCCGGTAACCGTGTGCAGGCCTGGACCCTTGATTGGGATGAGGAAAAGAACGAGTTACGCAAGATGCGCTCCAAGGAAACAGAAGCCGATTATCGCTACTTTCGTGAACCGGATCTGCTACCCCTGGATCTCACTCAGGCATGGCTGGATGAAATTCTGGCAGACTTCCCCGAACTCCCCCTGGAACGCAAAGCGCGTTTCATTTCAGAGTACAAACTGCCTGAATACGACGCCGACATCCTGACCGGGGAACGCAACCTCTCCGATTATTTTGAGTCCGCCGTGCAGCACTATGCTGGCGACCCCAAGAAGGTATCCAACTACCTGATGAACGACATCCTGCGCATGCTTAACGAAAGCGGTAAGACCGCCAACCAGCTGCAACTGACCCCCACCTTCCTGGCAGAGATCCTCACAATGGTCGATGCCGGGCAAATCAACACCTCCACCGGCAAGGGTCTGCTGGAAAAAGTGGAAACCAGCGCTAAATCCCCACGTAAGATCGTGGAAGAGGAAGGTCTGGGTCTGGTCAGCGATGATTCCGCCATTCGTGCGGTAGCTGAGAAAATCGTGGCAGCCAACCCCAAAGAAGTCGAGACCTTCCGTGCCGGCAAAGAGAGCCTGATTGGATGGTTTACCGGACAGGTCATGCGCGAAATGCGCGGCAAAGCCGACCCGAAGATGGCAACGAAGATATTGATGGAGTTGCTGAAGAAGTAAATTCGGTTGGGATTGCTCAAGAATATTCAGAAACTAAAATGGAGATACTTCATCAATCGCGCGGAAATGAAGTGTGTTCATTAATTCCATAAAAAGGCTCAAAGTTGCTTCTCGATCTGATGAAGAAGGGATGATAGTGAAACCGGCTGTATCAAAGTATATATTCTTTGTTCGGGTGAGGAACCGCATTTCATAACCATCTTCCTCATTTGTTTTTAAAAATAAGGAAACGGGATAGTCATCCAGAATGGTAGTCTCGCTGATTAAAGTATATACCCCTCCAGTTGTTAACAAATTGAATGATTCATCATATTTTGTTATGGCTTCTGAAATTTCTGGATAATAAACAATACTGTACCTTAAAGAACCTGTTTCACCTTCATTTTTATCGGGATTAATGAAACGGACATAAAACATCCTGGTTCCTTTATCGGTTATTAAATCAGTATATTCCTGATCAAGTATTAACTCATTTGCTTCAGCGAAATCAAAAATAAAATCAAAAAGATCTTCCTGATAAAACTCTCCCTGGAATGGGTTTACTGTCGGAATTGGAATTGGTGTTTGTGTAGGGATGATTGTTGGTAGAATAATCCTGGTTTTATGAACGGTAGGGGTTGGGGTTACCAAACGATCAAATGGCACACTGGAAATTGCAAGTGAAAAACAAATCAGAGAATTTATTACTGCCCCAATAATGATTAAATTTTTATTCATTCCTTTTTCCCTGGAATAACTGATAAATTCATTATAGGAAATTTTTGTGGTTCTGAAGTTATCAGTTTTGTTAACCAACAGAAACGTACTAAAAAGGCCTTTTATTAACGTTGAATGAAAAACAATCTTTCACTCCACTTTTTGTATGAGTTTGTCAGCCTGGAAAAAACCAATCGATAGGATACTTATTGATTCTGAATTGATTGCCTCATGAAGTCCGAGAAGTAACTGGAAAAATCATAATTCATGGCCGCACTGATCTCTGGTAAAAGCATGGTTGGTTTTACTTCTGCCATAATAATGGTATAGAGATGTTCAAAAAAGTGAATAAATGGATCCTCTGTCAAAAATGCGGTTTTTCGGGTATACGGGTCGTATTGTGCATAGTTCCCTGGATCACCCTGAATAAAAATCCCATCTGGTACAACACCTGAAGTTCCCTTTTTTGCAATTTGATAGGATTTTACAAAAGCATCTTGATTTACCAAATTAAAAGGAGAGAAAATAAAAGTTTTAGGCATGGTCCTTAACTTCAGTTCCATATAATCCTGGGAGTTATTGGCTGAAATATTGTGTTTTGACGGTTTCAGGTTTTTTACGCTGGCACTATTAATAAAGCGCTGTCTTAATTGAAGTAGGTCACCATGCGGTAAAATTTCAATCGTCGCAATAACACCTTCGAGCAGATAGGTATCGTGGATATCAGATGTTGTAAAGACAGGATAATTGGATCGATACAGAATGATGTCCTGCATAGATGATTTTCGACCTGTAAAATCGATGATTTCGCCAGCCCCAATATCAATGGTTGTAGGTATAAATTTTTGTAGAAAATTCATGATGAAATATAATCTCAAAGAATTATGATTTGTAGGATCATTGGGAAGCTTTGGGAGAACCTTAAAGAATTCCGACAAAGATTTTTCCGTTTTCCTGCAAAAATCTAAAAAAGCAAACATATCAACTCCTTAAAATTATTGATTGGTTCAATTAATTTCATTGTACTATAAATAGAAAATATTTTCTATTTAATTTAAGGTTAAGACAGAAAATTTTAAGAGTAGGGGTTCGGAGGCAAATCCACCAATTGTCTCCATATTTCAGATTTTTTTGAACAATTGCAAGAGTCAGGATTTCATCAGCTGTTGCCCTGTTGCTAACCATTCTCAACCATAGAAATTTATCTTGCATGGAAGGTAGATTAAACCATTTTCATTACCAAATTCCAATTTCTTCCTTATAATTAATCTGGGTTATCATTAAACAGTGAATTCTTTCGAAAACCATCTTCTCGATCACATGGTTTTGCAATCCAATGAGGTGAAATATGCCGAAAAAAACAGGTACGAACGTCAATTCTTCGATGCCTTGCGCGATATTTTTGTCGGGGCGAAGGTGGAAGGTGACTCCGGGTTCATTAATCTGATGCGAATTAAAGCACGTTATTATGAGCAGGGGGTCTTTCCACACCTGAAAGCGGATATTGATACAGCCCTGTCACCGTTTCCTGATTTTCGTGAGGAGTTATTCGACAAACTATACACCTTTTTTTCGCGTTACTTCAGCGAAAGCGGTTCGATTTATTTTCGTTACACACCCTTACACCAGAATATTTACGAGAAGGTTTACACCGATGACCGCGATGTGATGCTGTTCTGGAAAACTCACATGTTGTATTACGTGAAAACCGACCGGATTTTCACCAGCCTGCGCGTCGAGGTGGATGACCAGGGATTCTATTTCGATGCCGGCCAGATGACTCTCAAGCGCGCCAACGAAAAACGAGAGGTGATATATTCTTTCCGGAAAGTGGAATCAGATGGCACGCTGACTTTCGATGTGTCATATTCGGAGCGCGGCAAAACCACCAAAATGGATGAACTCCTGCGAGAACTCAAACTGCCATCAGCTTTAAGCTAAAATAGGACTTGACTTAGGACACATGTTCGTGTTATTATATAGTACAAATATTCGATTATTAAGGAGAATTCAAATGGCTAGAAAAAGAGAAGGTCTCAGTGACCGCCATCGCAGGATAATGGAATATCTGACCGAGTTCATCGATGAATTTGGCTATTCCCCTTCTATTCGTGAAATCGGTGATTCCATCGATGTTAAATCAACCTCATTGGTAGATTATTACCTCAACCAACTGGAAGAAAAAGAATACATCTCACGGGAAGGACGCATCTCCCGCAGCATTCGTGTATTGAAACCGATGCGCTCCGCTGGCAAAGCCATCAGCACCAAAGTTCGGGATACCGTCCGCGCAGTCAACTCCGCGGTGGACAATCTCGTCAACATTCCGCTGCGTGGTCGAATTGTCGCCAGTTCGCCGATTCCCATGCCTGCCTCCGATTTCAATTACTACGATTCAGAAAGTGGTGTGGAAATCGCCCGCAGTCTTTTACCGGCGCGTGAACGCGTCAGTGAACTTTTCGCTCTTGAAGTGCAGGGTGACTCCATGATCGATGCCATGGTCAATGATGGCGATCTGATCATCATCCGCCCTTCCAACCAGGCTGTCAACGGTGAAATGGTCGCTGTCTGGCTGGATGACAAAGACGAGACCACCCTGAAATATTTCTACAAAGAGAAAAGCCGAATCCGCTTGCAACCCGCCAACCCCACCATGGATCCCATCTACATCGATAATCCGGAAGCCTTGCGCATCATGGGTAAAGTTGTGATGGTGATCCGACAATATAAAAGCGAAATTTTGTAAAATCTTCATTCTCCTGTTTAATAGATCCATTTCTTGCCATTGATATGTATCAAAAAACGGCTGAGTTATTCAGCCGTTTTTTAGTTTATATCCAAAATGGATTAGGCAACTACTACTTCAGCGCCTGCTTCAACCAATTTCTTCTTGGCATCTTCGGCAGCTTCTTTGGAAACGCCGGTGAGGACCTTTGAGTCAGCAGCTTCTGCCATATTCTTGGCTTCTACGAGACCCAGGTTGGTGAGTTGGCGGATAACCTTGATGGTTTCAATTTTCTTGGGGCCAGCATTTTTGAGAACAACATCGAACTCGGTCTGTTCTTCAACTTCTTCTACAGCAGCGGCAGGACCAGCAGCAGCAACAGCAGCAACAGGTGCAGCGGCGGAAACGCCCCATTTCTCTTCCAACATCTTAACAAGATCAGCAGCTTCTAAAACAGAAAGCTCGCTCAACATATCAACAATTTTAGCTAAATCAGCCATTTCTAATCACTCCTTAAGTGTATTTTATAAATTTATTAATTATTTTCCTGCTTATCCTTGTTCAGAATAAGCCTTGACAACAGCAGCCAATCCACGAGCAGGTTCAGCAATGGTACGAACCAGTTTGCTGGCTGGTGAATTGATTAAACCTAACAGGGTAGCGCGTAATACCGGCAAACCGGGTAATTCTGCCAGTGAGTCAACATCTTTCTGGCTGATCCTGCGGGAACCCAAATAACCACTTTTTACTGCAAAAACCTCAGATTTTCTGGTTATTTCTTTGAAAACCTTTGCTAAAGCGGGCGGATCACTGAACGCGAAGCCGGCCATTGTAGTACCTTCCATATCAAACTTAGCATCAATGCCAGTATTCTGGAAAGCCTTCGATAACAATGTGTTTTTCACGACGTGAATTTCACTGCCAGTTTCACGAACTTTTTTACGCAAGTCATCGATTTCTTTCATGCTCATTTTCTGATATTCAAGAAAGAAAACTGCTTCACTGCCTTGCAGCCACTGCTCATATTGAGCCATCATTTTCCCTTTGTGTTTCTTGGTAAAAGCCAACGTCTTACCTCCTTCCTTTCAAATTAAAATAAAAAGTCTTTACTTTTCGCCAAAGTAAAGACTTCAAACATGACATGATCCTGCTAACAGGTATTTCGTCTTTCAGTCTCCACCTCGGCGGGAAATTTTAAGCCCTAAGGCTCCTGCTTTCTCCGGTGAACCCCAATTGTAACACAACCAGGGGTATTCACAATGTTAAAAATGCTAATTACTCTTTAATCTTCAATGCCTGCGCTACTGTGGCATCCACTTTGATTCCGGGGCCCATGGTGGAGGCAATAGTGACGCGCCTGATATAACTTCCCTTAGCCCCAGCTGGTTTGGCTTTGCGAATAGCTTCCATCAAAGCGGACAAGTTTTCAAACAGCTTATCCAGGTCGAAAGAAACCTTACCAATGGGAGCGTGAATATTGGCGGTTTTATCCAGACGGAATTCAACACGACCGGCTTTGGATTCTTCAATAACCCGAGGTAAATCCTGTGCCTGCACAACGGTGCCAGCTTTCGGATTCGGCATCAAGCCTCGTGGACCTAACACACGACCTAAACGGCCAGCCTTACCCATCATATCCGGGGTCGAGATTGCAACATCAAAATCGGTGAAACCATCCTGAATTTTCTTGATCCATTCATCGTCATCAGCGACATAATCGGCGCCGGCTTCACGTGCCAATGCAGCACCTTCACCCTGGGCAAAGACCAGGACGCGTACAGTTTTACCCAAACCATGGGGTAAAACGACGACATCACGAACCTGTTGATCTGCCTGACGGGGATCCAAACCGGTGCGTAAATGGACTTCAATCGTCCCATCAAATTTTGTGAAAGATAACTCTTTTGCTAATTCCAGTGCTTCGCGAGGTTCATAGTATTTCTGACGATCTACTTTTTCCAGCGCTGCTTTAAATTGCTTACCTACTTTTGCCATTTTTTCTCCTCTGTGGTTCCAGCGGGTAACACAGGTCACCCTCCCACAATGAACTAATCAACCACCGTAATGCCCATGTTGCGGGCTGTGCCTTCAATCTGGGCCATTGCATCTTCCATATCAACTGCGTTCATATCTTTGAACTTGGTTTCAGCAATCTCACGCACCTGGTCCCGAGTGACCTTGCCAACCTTTTCCTTGTTCGGGACTGCCGAACCTTTTTCGATTCCGGCAGCTTTTTTCAAGAGAAAGGCTGTAGGTGGCGATTTAAGGATAAATGTAAACGAACCATCCGTATAAACGGAAATTTCTGCAGGAATAATCTCGCCAGCTTTGTTTTGTGTGCGGGCATTATATTCTTTACAGAACGCCATAATATTGACACCATGCGCTGCAAGCGCAGGACCAACGGGAGGTGCAGGGTTTGCTTTACCAGCAGACAACACCAACTTTACAAATGCTTTAAATTTCTTTGCCACTATTTCTCCTTCGTGGTTTTATCGGATTCTTCATCCTCCCACTAAATTAAGGCACTCTAACAAGTGCCAGATTTACGATTTTTCTACTTGCAAAAAGTCCAGTTCTACCGGGGTTTCACGTCCGAAGAAATTAACCATCACACGCACTTTGGTACGATCCAGATCGTTCGCCAACTTTGAATGATACCTTAACATGTGGTGCTTCGGCTTCCATACGGCGTAGAATCTGGGATACTTCATCACTGCGGAGGGGGGTTGGTTCGTTACCCATACCCACAAAACCGGTGACACCCGGAGTATTTCGCACAACATACCAGGATTCTTCGCTCATAACCATGTTGACCAACACATAGCCCGGGAAGACATGTCGTTCTACCGTGCGACGTTTGCCATCCTTAACTTCAATTTCTTCCTGTGTCGGGATAACAACATCATAAATTCTGTCTTTCATACCCATGGAATCGATTCGTTGTTCCAGATTATGGCGAACTTTGTTCTCATAACCCGAATAGCAATGGATTACATACCAGTGTGCTTCATCATCGCGCAAATCAGAGTCCAGTGTATCCAATTCTGGTTTTTCTTCAACTTCATCCGTTTCCAGATTTTCTGGTTCTTCTTCTGGATTTATCTGATCGTTTACAAAATCATCCATCGGTTATCCCTCAACTTACTGTAGCTCTTAGATAGCTACCAAAGCAGCAATCAAGCGAGAAAATACAAAATCTAATAATCCCAAAATCGCTGCCATAACAAAAACCACGACCAACACAACTTTCGTTAATTTCCAGGCTTCTTGGGGAGTTGGCCAGCTAACTTTGCGCAATTCTCCAATCGTGGTACGCCAAAAACGAGCCAGTCGATTTTGTTTCTTTTTTGCTGAGCTCGAGGCTTTATCTGAACGTTTTGTAACTTCTTTTTCTTTTGGTTTCAGAAACTTAGCTGCCAATTTTCTCTCCTTTTTTACACCCAAAACGCCGCCTGGTCGGACGGCGCTGTCTAGCTTTCAGGCAGGCGAGGCAGGAATTGAACCCGCAACCCCCGGTTTTGGAGACCGGTGCTCTGCCAATTGAGCTACTCGCCTAGGTTGACCGTCAGTTGCATTTTTCAATCAAGAATTCTGCAGCCAATAGTCAATGAGCTTACTTCGTCTCGCGATGCAGAGTGTGCTTCCGACAACGTGGACAATATTTACTTAATTCCATGCGGCCCGGATCATTGCGACGGTTTTTCTGAGAGGTGTAATTTCTCTCTTTACATTCACCACACGCAAATGTGATTACTGGGCGGATATCTTTCTTTGATGCCATAGTCTTTCACAGGCGCAACCAGACATTTGAACCGATTGCGCCTAGCTCCTTTACAATAAATTACTCAAGTATCTTAGTGATCACGCCAGCGCCTACTGTCAGGCCACCTTCGCGAATTGCAAATTTTGAACCCTGTTCCAACGCCACCGGGACGATCAGTTCGACCATCATGTTGACATTGTCTCCGGGCATTACCATTTCTACGCCTTCGGGCAGGGTGATCGAGCCA
>PHBX01000044.1 GCA_002842045.1 Chloroflexi bacterium HGW-Chloroflexi-3
CATCCTGTAAATCCTGTCATCAAACACTGTAAATCAAAATTCCTCACATGTAAGAAAATCCAGATATCCAGAATCCAAAAATCCTGTAAATCCCAGTTCAGTCTTTTTTGCCATCAGCTGTCAACTTAAATGCCGCTTCTTCCACATATGCCAAACTTTGATGCCGGAAGTAGGTGTTATACAACTCCGCGTAATGTCCCGCGGACTGCATCAGGCTGTCATGGTTGCCTACTTCGATGATGCTGCCCTCGCGCATGACAATGATGCGGTCTGCGGATTTGACGGTCGATAATCTATGCGCAATCAGAATCGAGGTGGTTTTTTCCAGAATCAGGTTCAAGGCCTGTTGAATCTGCCATTCGGTGAACGGGTCAATGCTGGCGGTGGCTTCATCCAGGATGAAGATGGCCGGTTGCTGCACCAGCACGCGCATCAGCGATACCAGCTGCCGTTGCCCCATCGAAAGCCGTGCCCCACGCTCGCCCACCTCAGTATTCAGCCCATTCGGCAGCGTCTCAAGCCACTCGCCATCCCCAATCTGGCGTGCCAGCTGCTCAATCTCCGCCGGGTTCACCTGCCCGCACGTGTAGCAGATGTTATCCAGCACCGTCCCGGAGAACAGGAACGGCACCTGCGAGACAATCCCCAGTTTACGCCGGTAGCTGTTGAGGTTGAAAGAGCGGATATCGATGCCGTCGATCAGGATCTTGCCGGATTGGAACTCGTAGAAACGCGCAATCAGCTTTGCGATTGAGGACTTCCCGGCACCCGTATGCCCTACCAGGGCCACTGTTTCCCCGGATTGGATGTGCAGGTTGAAGTCCCGCAGCACCGGTTCGGTATCTTTATAGTGGAAGTTCAGGTTGCAGAACTCAATTTCGCCTTTCAATTCCGGTGCGTCGCGATCATCGGTCTGCACCACGTTGGGATCAGCATCAATCAGCGCAAACACGCGTTCGGCCGAGGACAAACCGCTTTGCACATTCGTCCAGAAGGTTGCCAGACTCATGATCGGGTGCATGAAGCGATCCAGACTGAGGATGAACAGGTACCAGGCGCCGGCCGTCACAATCCCCTGCGAGGTGGTGATCCCACCGCTGTACACCAGGATGGCAGTTACAATCCCGCCAATCGTGTTCAGGGACGGGAAGACAATCGAGAGCACCAGTCCGCGTTGGATGTTGACCTTGAAAGAAACCTGGTTGGCTTTATCGAAGATTTCAAAAATACTGGCTTCCTGGCGGAAATTCTTGGCCACCGCGATTCCACTGACGGTCTCTTTGATGGTCTGGTTGACTTCCGCCATGGCGCGCATCCCCTGCCGGGTGACCTTACGAGCCAGTTTGCGATAAAGAATCGTGAGGGCGAAGATGATCGGCACCAGCGAGAGGAGGATCAGCGTCAACCGCCAGTCGATGCTGAACAACACCACCGCCAGGATCAGCGTTTCCACCATTTGCGAAGAGACATCCGTGACCAGCGAAACCAGCTCGCCAAATTGCATCGTATCGGAAGTGATGCGGGATGCGATTCTCCCGGACGAATATTGATCATAAAAAGAAAGGTCGTGCCCGGTCGAGGCTTCGAAAGCCTGCGTCGAGAGCTTCACCAGCAGATCGGCAATCACGCGCACGGTCAGACGCCGGCGGATGTAGTTCATCAGCCAGCTGGTGATGCTGATAATCATGATGGCCACAGCGATCAGATAAATGCGCCGTACTTCCGGGTTAGTACCCAGCAGATCCAGCCCGCGCGAGACGACCACCGGCTGCAAAGCATCACTACCCGAGATCGCCAGCGTTGTGACCACGATCACCAGCAGACGCTTCACAAAGGGACGGAAATAGGTCAGGATCCGGACCATCAGCTGGCGGTCGGTATATTGGCGGTCATATTTCTCTTCATTCAAACTGGAAAAAAAGCCCATAAATCCTCTGGTTCTAACCTTTCGGAACCATCACTCCCTTACTCACTGAAAATCCTCCGATACGCTTCGGAAGTCTGCATTAAATCATCATGATTGCCAGCCGCCACCAGCTCGCCACCGCGCAGCACCAGAATCTGATCTGCCCAGCGAATCTGAGAGAGACGGTGTGTGATGATGAAGGTCGTGCGTCCTTTGGCGGCTGTGTAAATGGCACGCTGAATCTTGTCCTCGGTTTCCGAGTCGATTGCGCTGGTCGAATCATCCAGAATCAGGATGTGCGGGTTGGTGAGGAACGCGCGTGCCAGAGCCAGACGTTGGCGCTGCCCACCCGAAAGGGTCACACCGCGCTCTCCAATCACGGTCTGGTAGCCCTCAGCAAAGCTCTCGATGAACTCGTGTGCCTGCGCGTTTTTGGCGGCTTGGATGATCTCCTCCATGCTGCCGTCTTGCTTCCCAAAAGCGATGTTCTGGGCAATTGTCTGCGAAAACAGGAAGATATCCTGCTCAATAATCGAAATTTGCTGGCGCAGCACTTCCAGGTCCCATTCGCGCACGTCGATGCCATCCACCAGCACCTGCCCGTCCGAGACGTCGTAAGTACGGTTGATCAGACGCACAAGAGAAGTCTTGCCCGAGCCGGTCTGGCCAACAATCGCCACCGTCTGCCCCGGTTTGACCCGGAAATCAATCTTTCTAAGGACCGGATCATTTTCATCATAAGCAAAGGTTACATTTTTAAAGACAACCTCACCGCGCATGCTCTCACCATAGCCACCCTGGTTCTGATCCAGATCAGTGGTGCGGTTGATCAGCTCCAGAATACGGCGCGCTCCAGCCACGCCCAGCGCAATCCGCGAATACGCCCACATCGAAGCGAAGACCGGAAAGCCGAGCATGGAGAGTAGTCCAAAGTAGGAGACCACATCCCCGACGTTGATGAGACCCTGGCGGTAGAGCAGCATGGCGTGCAGCAAACCACCTGCCAGCGCAAATCCCAGCAGCAAGAGCGGCAGGAAGCGCGCTTCCACATCACCCTGGCGCACCATCGAGTCGCGATACTGGTTCACGTTCTTGCCAAAGCGCAGCACTTCCTGGTTTTCCTGCGCGCTGCCCTTGACGATCTCGATACCGTCCAACGCTTCCGCCAGACGTGTGTTCAACTGCCCGAAAGCGGTCCGTACTTCGGTCGTGATGGGGCTGAGCGAGGCGAGATATTGCCACAATGCCAGTGCATACAGCACGGTGAAGATGATCGGCACCAGCAGCAGATCCGGGTGGTAACGCGAAGCAAACAGCAGCGGCATCAAGAGGAAATTAAGCGATCCAATCACCACATTCCAGCCCGGGCTAAACATATAGTTCACCTCGCGCACGTCATTGGTGGCGCGTGCCATGGTATCCCCCACCGGCTGCAGGTTGTGGAAGGTCATGCTCTTGCCGAGCAGGTTGGTGTAAAGCTCGTAGCGCACCTCGCGCTCAATGCGCTGTGCGGTAAATTCAAAACCGTAATTACGTCCCAGTTGCAGTACCCCGCGCACCAGTTGCGATCCAGCCAGCAGCAATGCCAGCTGCCCCAGACGTTTCAAGTCCACATCCCCCGCGAGCACCATATTGAAAGCCTGTCCGGTAAGGATCGGCACCACCGCCATCATGGCGGCATTGCCAAACCCGCCAATCAAGGCTGCCAGGATGTAAACCCACTGATGGATGGCATGCGACCAGATCCAACGAAATGGTCCACGTTTATCAGTGGCATAGTGCTCGGGGATACGAAATTCAGCTGATGCCTGCACAATGTAAGTATAATTCCAAAACAGCAATTTTGAGGATATTAATCAAAACGATACGTTCAAGCAAGCATCATTTACCATTTTTTATAAATCAGGTTTAAAATCAAGCTATGATAAAAACGATTTATTATCTCAACGGAATTACCAAAACCGACCTTACACTTGAAGAAATTCAGGCTGCATTCGAAGGCAATCAAGGGGTTTTATGGGTTGATATGGTCGAGTCAGATTATAAGGAAAGTGAAAAAATTCTACTGGATGCATTCCACTTTCACCCGCTGGCTGTGTCAGATGCGCTGGATGAAATCCATGTTCCGCGTGTGGATGATTGGGGGGATTATCTGTATCTTGTGCTTCATAGTATCAACTTTGATCCTACCCAGGAAGAGGTTTTGCATACGCATGAGCTGGATATTTTCCTCGGAAAACATTATCTGATCACCTACCAGAATATTGCCATCCCTGTGGTTGATAAAGTGCGACAATACATCGAACGGGAGCCTCGTTTTCTCCAACGAGGAGCTGACCACCTCTTTTATAAACTGGCTGATGACCTGGTAGGAGAGACTTTACCGGTCGTTGACCAAATGGATGACGCTATCGATGCCATCGAGGATCGCATGTTCAATGGCAGCAATCAGCAGCTTCTGGAACAGATCTTCACCCTGAAGCGTTCGCTGTTGCATTTGCGCCGAATCCTGATGCCACAGCGTGAAGTCTTCAACAAACTGGCGCGCGGTGATGATCATGTGATTGATAAGCAGGAACGCGTATTTTTTCGGGATATTTATGATCATATGGTGCGGCTGTACGATATATCCGAAAGCCTAAGGGATCTGATCAGTGGGGCGCTGGAGACCTACCTCTCGGTGATCAACAATCGCATGAACGATGTCATGAAGACTTTAACGATCATCACCACCCTCTTCATGCCGATCTCCTTCCTGACTGGCTTTTTCGGGATGAACTTCTTCGCCAGCGATCCGCCATTTGCCGGTTGGACCTCGCAACCGGTGCTGGTGATTCTCCTATGTATCTTTGTGCTGTTGCCGGTGGGCATGTTTATCTGGATGCGCAGCCGCAAGTGGATGTAAACGAAAGGAGCAGCATGAGCAAAGAAAAATTATCCAACAATGCAAAAAAAGTACAGGCAGCCCTGGCAGCATTTGGGCTGGATCTGGTGGTGGTGGAGTTCCCCGAATCCACGCGCACTGCCCAGGAGGCTGCTAATGCCATCGGATGCTCGGTAGAGCAGATCGTGAAATCGCTGGTGTTTCAACGCCAACCCAGCGGTCATCCGGTTCTCATCGCAGCCAGTGGTGGCAATCGTGTGAACGAGAAGCGCATCAAAGAAATACTGGGTGAAAAAATCGTACGGGCAGATGCTGTGTATGTGAAAGAAGTGACCGGGTATCCGATCGGTGGTGTCCCTCCCCTGGCACATGCCCAACCAATCGAAACCATCATCGACGAGGATTTGATGAAATATGAAGAAATCTGGGCAGCTGCCGGTACTCCGAATGCTGTTTTTCCGCTGGAGCCACAGCAATTGGTGATGATCACATCTGGTAGGGTGGAGAAAATAATTTAACTATCTGGGGTTACAAACCAAATAACCATATTCAGGCAAAGAGCAAAAATCAGCAAAGCCTTTTTCTCCGGCTGCTTTTACTTTCTCCATATCAAATTCACCAGTATAAAAGCACAATAAAACCTTGGGATCTGTTATCCCATTCTTCCCCAAGAAATTTTCAAGTCCAATAAACCACAAATCATACTCTGTTTCTCCAGATTCAGCTTCGGGTTTGATGAATTCGATTTTAGATTTCTCTCGTAATGTTCCTGAAAAATATTCATTCGTTTCTTTTGTTAACCAAAAACCTTGTCCATTACCGGATTTAAATATTTTTGTAATACCAAAATCAATGACATTCCCTGAGTTTTGGATGATCGGAGTATGACTGGTTATTTCCACGGAATTTTGAATAGCAAAGAGGAGAAGTGGATAAAGAAATTGTAGCATTTTCAGCAAAGCTATACAATACGCTCAAAACACTTGTATTTTACGCGTATATGCTCTATATTAAGAAAGGTTCAGGCGTGAAGTCTGATAATTATTTCCAGATCAAGATTTGGAAAACTATAAAACCCAATTAAAGAAGGAGATATTCCATGGATTTTGAAGGCTATTGTGTAAAATGTCGTGCAAAGGTTCAGGTAAAAGCTGGAACCGTAAAAGTATCCGAAAATGGGCGTAAAATGGTACAGGGTGTCTGCCCTACATGTGGCACCAAGGTAACCCGATTTTTACCCAACAAATAAGTAATTAACAACATAAAAACCAAAAAAAGGTGGCTATGAATTATTCAAAACCACCTTTTTTTAAGGGTTTTCAGTTGTAAAACTATTTTGAACTCTACCTGAAATGACTGGCCTGCTTCCAGAATTTGGTTGGTGAAGCGCTCTTCGATCGTGTCAAAAACCACCCTGATCACCATAAATGCAGCACCAATCACCAGGATTACTCCTAAAATCAAATATGGGGGTGTGACTTTCTATTTTATGTTGAGAGAAAGGTTATTAAATGTTCTGGTAATTGAGGATGTGATATTCATAGTTCTACTGGATGGAGTAAATAATTATTATCGATTGATCAAGACATAACCGAGAAAATAAAATCCCATTACCACGCCACCTTACTCAATTACTGTAGTGAAATTACTCTGAATTCTGCCACCCAGCGGTGTGGAGTAGCTTGAACATTCCGGTAAAGCAACGATCTGGTTTCCGGCGAACATGGTGTAGAGAATTCCTTTACTCAAATTTTCAAGAGGATGGATGATCACCCAATCATTATGGTAAACAACGGAACGAATTTCGATATAAGCATTTACTTCTGTTCCATTGCGGCAGGAATTTGAACTGGAGCTTACCTTCTGACAGATCACGATATGACTGGCATTACCATAGGTTAAAGTGGACGCATCCATCGATTGATTGAAGACGATAACAGGAATGACATCCACCGGTATATTTACACTTCCATCCGATGGCCACATGTATTTCAATAAATCACCACCGGTATTTATGTTACAGGTAGATATCGTTGCTGTTGGGGTTGGTGTAGTCGTAAAGGTCGAAGTTAAAGTAGGAGTTAAAGTATGGGTGGGGGTCAATGTAGATGTGAATGTGAAGGTTGGAGTTACGCTACCGGTCAACGTTGGTGTGAAAGTTTGCGTTGGCGTAAAAGTCCAGGTTGGTGTGAGTGTATAAGTAACAGTGGGACTGTTGGTCCATGTCGGCGTAAATGTGAATGTAGGGGGTAACGAAGGTGTAAATGTAGGTGTAAAAGTAAGACTTGGGGTAATGCTGCTGGTCAAGGTGGGTGTGAAGGTATGCGTGTTGGTAGGTGTAAATGTGAAAGTTTGCGATGGACTGCTGGTAAAGGAGGGTGTAAATGTAAATGTAGGCATTACACTACTGGTCCAGGTGGGTGAGGTCGTATATGTCGGTATCCAGGTCGAGGTATTGGTCATCGAAGGTGATTGGGTGAAGGTAGGTGAAGTACCCGGTCCCTGAGTTCGGGTGCTGGTACCAGTAACTGGGATCAACGTATTTGTGGCAGTCCGGGTGAATGTGGCTGTATTGGTTGCTGTGAGCGTATTTGTGCCGGTTGTTGTGGTAGAAGGACTGACCGTCAACGTATTGGTTGGTAAATTTAGATTCCCAGTTTCTGTTGGTGTGGGAAGAATGTTAACAATTTCCTCATTCGTTTCTGGCGGATTTGTCACCTGGGGAACCGGTTGTTGGAGTTGTTCTTCTACCAAAGAGATACGCTCTTCCAGGGAAACTTCATTTTCAGAATTAGCGTCTGAGTCACTCAGGACCTCTTTTACAATGGCTAATTCCACCCCAGGGAGAGCAAATTGTTCCACACCATCACGATAATTGGCTTCTTCAACTACCTGAACGACTACCGGAATTTGGAAGAATTGTTCCTCATTTGGCGCAACAAATGTAGTTACTGTACCAACTACGACACCGCTAATGATGATAAAACTTAAAATCAATGAGCCGATCCAATACAGGTTATGAAGCAGTAACCCAGATGTGATTTTTACGAAGAATAATTTCATTGATTTATCCAACTTTGATTGTGTTTATTCACTAACCAACTTTAAAAATCTTTCTGCAATCCCAGGATCAAAATTGGTTCCAATTTCACTACGAATGGTATAAACTGCTTCTTCCTTCGTCATTGCCGATCGATAAGGGCGGTCGGTGGTGATCGCATCCCAGGCATCCACCAGGGCGAATATACGCGCTTCAATCGGTATCTCCTCGCCCTTCAGACCCTGTGGATACCCGGTTCCATCCCAATGCTCATGATGGCAAAATGGAATGTTCAAAGCAGGTTTTAAGAACTCAATATCTTTGAGCATCTCGCAGGCATAAACAGGGTGCCGCTGCATTATATTCTGCTCCTCTTCCGTGAGTGCATGAGGTTTGTTCAAAATCACATCCGGGATCCCCATTTTTCCGATATCATGGAGCAAGGCACCACGGCGGATATGGTCCATTTTTGATTCTTCGATACCTAATTCTCTGGCAGCTTTGACCATTAATTTCAACACGCGGTCGGTATGACCTTTGGTTTCTTCATTACGGTATTCCAATGCTTTAGACCAACCCTCAAGAGTGCTATCGTATGAAGCCAGAATATGATTTTTTGAATCACGCATGCTTATAATCATTTGATTGAAATTCTCGGTTAACAAAGCCAATTCATCTTTGCTTACAGACTTGACATTGACTTCCAAGTCACCAGCTTTTACTTTCTTCGAAGCATCCACCAGTTGCATAATAGGATGAGTAATCAGTATGGAAAGATTGACCCCAAACATGATCACCAACAGTAAAAGTAAACTCGTCATGATTGCGATCTGTAAACGAGTGACCCTGGTTGTTCTGACAAGAAATGACTCGTTTAATGCCACACCCATGACACCAAGATGTGTCTCTCCGCGCACCTTCCAGGAAGTTAATAATTCCCGATATTCAATATTGCGTACATTCATATCCCGGCTGCTACTGGAGCGAATGAAACTGGCATTGATTTGGTTGAGAACGACGTTGCGAACTTCCTGATCCGCCAATTCCAAAGGTGAAGTAAAAGTACTCGCCAGGATTTTTCCCTCAAAATCATACAGGGTGATTTGAGCCAAAGTTTCTTCCCGGAGCTGACTGACCAGAGATGAAATAGGCGTTCCAACCAAAATTACGCCTGCAAATTCATTATTATCTGTATAAACCGGACCTGCAACATAAAAATAATCACGGCCATCGCTTTTAACATACCCGGCATATTTATCTCCCCGAGCATCAACATGCTGTAATAGAGCTTTCTGAACAAATGCTTGTTTAGAAAAAATATCCCCACCGCCCGTGCTGAAATCATAATTTTCAATATTTTCACCAGTGCGATGATTAACCGACAAAATCCGCTTACCATTGATATCCAGGAATTCGACTACCTTAGTCTGGTTATTAAGAATGATGCCAAAAGTTAATGAGCGTAGATTTTCGGGATTATTCTGAGCCAGTGCGTCGGGAACTCCTGTGCTGTAAGCTAACAGACGCAATACTTTCAGTATCTGATTTTCTTCTTCGACCATTCTGGTGGTCGCGAGACTGCTGGATTCAATCAATTGATTGGTTAAGCGTTCTTCGACAGTATCAAAGACGACCTGGGTAATTACATAAGCTGCCCCGAACAATAAAATTATCGAGAGAAAGAGATAAGGTATGGTTACTTTCTCTCTGATATTGAGAGGCAGCTTATTAAAAGCCTTTGAAAATGTTTCAGTCAGGTTCATAATTTCCGGATTTCTACGCACAAAGATATGTGCCTTTAGTTGCAAGTTCGTTACCAGTTAACAAAATTGAAAGGTTTTTTGAACCTCGGTTTTGGCAGGAAGAACTCCTGATAAGTTGAAATGTGGTAGATCATCAATGTGATTTTTTTTGTTCAACCCCTAGGTGCGGTGCATAAGAATGTGGAAAAGTCTATAAACCCTGATAATTCTATTGACTCTTCAAATCGAGCCTATATAATTTTTAAATACAAATATCAATAATAAGAGGATATTTGTAAATCATGTTGGTAACCAAGTCTGATGTTTGCTGGAAAGTGACATCAGACTCTAAATTTTTTCGGGAGGTTTATGATATGAAAAAAATGTTGTTCAGTTTATTTATGGTCGTTGCAATCGTACTGGGGAGTACAACGACCGCATTTGCGGCTCCGGATAAGTTGATCGGGGTCAATGTTGTTCTCAACACGGATTTAACCGATGATATCCTGGTTGAGTTAGGCACGCATGGAAAAGTACGGGATCTGATCCCTGCCATCAATGCGCTGACCATGCAGGTACGCGAGAGTAAATTGGATACCATTCGGGCATTACCATTTGTGGAATCTGCCAACCCGGATGCGATACGCAATGGCGCTCCGGTGGACACAGTGGCAGCTACAGATTTCTCAAGCGGTCAAAGCACCTGGGATTTGGATGCAGTGAATGTGACCGATTATGGCTCAGGTCGTACCGAGGTATTTGATGGCACTGGTGTATATGTTGCCGTCCTGGATACAGGTCTGGTAGATACCTGGCGTATGTTCTTCCCCGAAGAAAGAATTGCCGAGGAATATGGGATCGCTTTTGGTGGCGGTGGCGGCGAAATGGGTTTTGTTTCTTCTCAACCGAATAAATGGGAACATGATCAGAACAGCCATGGCACGCATGTTACCAGCACCATTTTGGGATACAGCCTTAGAGGTGCTGCAGTAAATGGAGTTGCCCCAATGGCGACTGTCATTCCGGTAAAGGTGCTCAATCAGAATGGTTCTGGATGGTCCTCAGTGGTAGCACGTGGTATCAGCTACGTGGCTGAACTGAAAGAGGGCCCATTGGCTGCTTATCCGGTCGTGATCAATATGTCCTTGGGTGGATCAGCACTGGATGCGGTAGAAAAAGCCGCTATTGACCACGCAATTTCAGTTGGTGTCATTATCGTTGCTTCCGCTGGAAATGAAGGCATGGCAGGTATGGGTTTCCCCGGAGCATACGAGCCGGTCATCTCGGTCGCAGCTTCCGGTTGGGTTGGTGAATGGACAGCAGCAGGCTGGTGGCGAACACTAGATGTGGCAGATCCAACTGATCCCGATTATTTTTATATTACTGATTTCTCCAGTCGTGAACTCCCTGGGCAGGATCTGGATGTAGCAGCACCAGGATCATGGATCGTTGGTCCATATAAGATCAACAGTGGAAACACTCCCTCCTATTACTATTTAGGTGGAACCTCAATGGCTTCCCCACATGTGGCTGGTATTGTGGCTTTGATGGCACAAAAGAATCCTGGACTCTCTGCATTTGAAGCTGAGACGATACTTGAAACTTCAGCCATTCCGCTACCTGCTGGTTCCCGAAATGTTCTTAGTCCGTATGGTTTAGTTACAGTCAGCTGGGGTGACGATGCCTCCGGTTCAGGTCTTGCGACCGCTGACGCTGCGCTGGCTGCTACACCGTAAATTCAACAACAATATATATTTTTTTAGCCCCCGAGATGAGTTTCTCAGGGGCTTTTTTGTGAGTCAAAGACAATGCACCATTTGCGAAAAGTGAAACACACCATGCTATTTTTAATGAATAATCATTCTCCTCCATTTCATCAATTCCAGGTGGTATCATTTTTGTTGTTACAGCGTCAGTTACCCTTTATTACAAAATAATAATTGATTTCCAACATTAATTTCAGTTTGAGTGTAAGTATAATTAGACGATTATGCATTCTGAAAAAGATGTGTAGACACTAAACTATAATGGGAAAATAACATGATCAGAAACATTAAATCCAAAGACCTCCAACGTGTGTGTGAAATTTACAACCACTATGTTTTAACAACCAATGCTTCCTTTGAAATTTATCCAGTTACAGTTGATGAAATGGAAAAAAGAATGCAGGATTACACAGCCAACTACCCCTGGCTGGTATATGAGCAGGTTGGTGTGGTAAGGGGTTTTGCCTATGCGTCCAAATGGCGTCCCCGGCCTGCCTATCGATTTACAGCTGAGGTCACTATCTACCTGGATAAGGAACATCTTGGCCTGGGTATCGGTAAGCAGCTTTACCAGGAACTATTCTCCCGGCTCAAAACCCAGGGCATCCACTCTATGATTGCTGCCATCGCCCTTCCCAATGAAAATAGTCAGGGATTACACGAAAGTTTTGGATTTAAGCAGGTGGCACATTTTAAAGATATGGGGTATAAACTCGATCAATGGATTGATGTGGGTTATTGGCAGAAAATTTGGAGTTTTTAATGGGAGATAAAACGAATGCCTCACTCTATTTCTTCTACTTTCCAGGCACTTCCTACTTTTAGCCTTCTAGCTTTGGACTTTTACCTCACCACCATTATTCTTCCAATATCCTCAGAATCTCCGTTGCCTGATAAATTCTATTCCTTCTCCCTCCAGTAATTTCCTCAAGCACACCATAATGAACCAATTTATCAAAATACCTTTGTATCATGGTGTAACTACCGAGGTTTGTGTTCTCCTGTGCCTGCGAGATGGAACTGATAGGGGTACTGATAAAATAGTTGACCACTTCGCCTAATTTTTCTCGGTTGCGGTCATTGGAAAATTGTTCTTGATATTTTACTCGTAATGTTTGTAAGGAATTTATTCTTAGCACCACATCTTGCGCTTGTTCATTGACTCCATTTAAGAAAAACGATAACCACTCTTCCCATTGCCCTTTTAGCGAAACCGCTAACAAGCGATCATAATATTCAGTTTTGTTTCTTTCAATGAAAATACTTATATTAAGCAAAGGTTGAGTGAGGATATGCCAGGTTGTTAACAATAAGGTGATGATCAATCGTCCTATTCTGCCATTCCCATCTAAGAAGGGATGGATTGCTTCAAACTGGTAATGAATCAAACCAATTCTTATCAAAGCTGGCAGATCCGAATCCTCATGAATAAATTTTTCGAGTGCTGCCAGGCAATCTTTCATCTCATCCACAGGTGGCGGTACATAGGGAGCATTCTCCAGTGTGGCACCAGGACGACCAACCCAATTTTGGCTGCATCGAATTTCTCCAGGTGTTGACAATTCTCCTCTTACACCCTTCAACAAAATTGCATGAATCTCTTTGATCAAACGTATGCTCATGGGAAGAGCCTGAATTCTTTCTATCCCATAATCTAAGGCTTTTACGTAATTCTGAACTTCATGAGCATCAGGTGCTTCTGCCAGAAATGTCAATTGTTTCGCTTCATAGTGCAACAGATTTTGAAAGGTAGTTTGTGTGCCCTCAATTTGAGACGATAATACTGCTTCTTTTCGAACGAATGGACGCACAAGAACATGTGGAACTGGAAAAGCTTGTCCAACTTCTTCCAGACGAGCGATACTACGCTCAGCCTGGGTTAAGTGATTTATCAAGCGTGGTGTCCACTCTATTTCCGGAGGTAATGGATTGGGGATATAGGTAAAATAACCACGCATTGATTTAATGATCTTACCTGGTGCATTTTGAGAGAAATCTGTTTTTTTCATCTTAAGGTCACCTTAATTGATTTGATAATATGTCTTATTCCTTATTATCATTTTATCACTAATTCAGTAATAAGGTAATATCCTTATTATCATTTATTCCATAATTCAGTAATAAGACTAATTCCTTATTATCACTTTCAAGTAAACAGCTCTCAAATGTCGCATTTGATTAGGTGCAACGCACTTTTGATTTCTATATTCACTATGCCAATTTTCCATCCAATGTAAACTCCTTCTCCCCCAGTGCAATGCACCAAAGATCCGATAATTTTTTCAAACTTTCGCCTTTTAACTTTTGGTTAAAAAAATTTCTCTTGACAATCGTCGCTTACAGTAATATTATATGTCTTATCCTATATTATACTTATCCTATATAAGGAATTTCACCTATGTCACTCGATTATGCCATTCTCGGTTTTCTCAATTATCACTCGTACAGCGGTTACGATCTCAAAAAGATCTTCGATAACTCCATCCGACATTTCTGGCCGGCTGACCAAAGCCAGATTTACCGCACACTCGCACGCCTGACCGAGCAGGGTTACGCAGAAATGGAAAAAGTCCCACAGGAAGACCGCCCGGACCGCAAGGTCTACCACATCACGGATGCCGGCCGGGTTGCCTTGCGCACCTGGATCAGTGGTCCTCCCCCACTGGATGAGCCTCGCAGTGCCCCACTCATTCAGGTCTTCTTCTCCGGGCAGTTATCCGATCAGGAAATTCTGGCAAAATTCGAAGGCTACGTTGCCATCATGCAAGCTATCCTCGATCAATATGATAAGGTGCCCAACTCGATTGGCCCCTATCAGGAAGAAATCCCCTCCCCGCGTGAACACTTCTTCTGGCTACTGACCCTTGAAAATGGGATTGCCAACATGCATGCCAACCTGCAATGGGCTCAAAATGTCGTTGAACGTA
>PHBX01000022.1 GCA_002842045.1 Chloroflexi bacterium HGW-Chloroflexi-3
ACCTCTTCAGCGAATAAGCGAATTGTTCGCAACCATCTATGGACAAGCGCTATCTCAGGGTAGTTTGATAGGATTCTGCCAGGAAATTGCCGAAAAAGTTCAATTCGTCAACCAGTGCATCAAAACACACATAACAGAGCGAGAAGCCGTAGTACATTTTGATGAAACCGGGTCACGGGTAGCTGGAAAGTTGCATTGGTTACATTCAGCCAGTACAGAAAAATTGACACATTATACGCTTCACTAGAAACGTGGATATCCAGCGATGAATGATATCGGGATACTACCGCATTTACAGGGTCGCGCAATTCATGATGGATGGAGTTCATATTTCAAATACAAAATATCACATGGTTTGTGTAATGTGCATCACTTACGAAAACTGAAGTTCTTAGAAGAGCGTTATCCGCAGCCTTGGGTTACAAAAATAACAGCGCTTCTATTGAAAATGAAAGAGGTGGCTGAAAGAGCGAAAGAAAAAGGACTGGATCGTCTCTCGGAACAACAATATTTTGACTATCTAAGCCTCTATGATGTATTGATAGAAGAAGGATATTTAGCGAACCCGGTACTTGAACGTATTGAAACAGAGGGACATAAAAAACGAGGTAGGGTCAAACAAAGTCCGGCTAGAAATCTATTGGATCAACTTAAACAGTATAAAGACAGTGTACTTGCTTTTCTCTTTGCATTCGATGTGCCATTTGATAATAATTTGGCAGAACGTGATATTCGCATGATGAAGGTAAAACAGAAGATATCCGGTTGTTTTCGAACAAAAGAAGGTGCTGATAATTTCTGTGTGATCCGAGATTATATCTCAACTTCACGCAAGAATGGTGTTAATGCAATGGATTCATTGCGAATGGCGATTGCTGGCACCCCATTTATTCCTGATTTTGTTTTATCAGGCTGAGTAGTTACAATATTTCAATATAACTTCCGAATCCCAGTTAAGCCCTTCTTGGATGAATAATATTCTTTATTCCATTTTTTATTTAGAGATGCCATTTTTGGATTATTTGAATTTTCCATTTGGTGTTTCAATTTTATGTATTTGCAAAAAAATGAATGGAAAGTGATAAAATCTTTTTAATTTATTTAGGAATAATTTATTCTTACGCAACCCATACCCACCAGTAGAAATAAACTAACAATATTATTTGTAATCCGATAGAAATAACAAATATGGAAAATGTAAGTATTTTTTTATTAATTATCAATGCTTGCGCAATAAATATTGGGAAAATTGTGATGATATACCGAATTGTGCTAACAAGTGCATTATTATCATCAATCTTTCCCATTATCACCAACAACATTGTTAAACTATAAATTAAAAGGGAGATGGAAATTTTTTTTCTGATCCGAATTAGTAGGTAAACAGAAAATAATGGGAGTACTATATTTAGTACTTTTACCAATGTTGGAGTAACGTCAATGTAAATCTCTTTACCTAAAATTATACTTACCCCTGCAATAATTCCTTCCCAGGGAAATCCAAAATGCTGCTCCCAATAAATCGAGAGAGTTTCCCATGGACAGGGAGCATTAAAACAAAAATACACATACAAACTATAAATTCCATATGCAAAAGGAGCAAATAAACAGGAAAGAGAATGAAGGAAAAAGTTATTCAAATTCCTTGTTTCAATTAATTCAATGATTAATTCTATGCCAATGGGTATAATCAATAATAATCCTTGTACGCGTGTAAGTGTCGCCAAAGTGCTGACCAAACCAGCGTACAACCATTTCTTTCTTCTCAAGAATAAAAAAACCAGTACTGAGAAGGCAAGGAATAAAGATTCCGAATAACCTGCAATAAAATAAAAAGCTGTTGGAAAAATAATTAAATAACCCAGAGTTCTGTATGCAGTTTTTTCATCTAAAATTTCTTTCGTATATAAAAATAACAAAACAAACGCAAGAATCGAAAACAAATTAGAGATTACAATTGCAGCAAGAAAAGATGGTTTTATTAATATATTGACTAACTTAACTAAGAATGGATACATTGGTGGCCAGACAGTATTTACTATATCGAATTCATATCCAAAATCTACTATTTCAAGATAATGGGTTGTGTCCCAACGATACCAGGGTGCAAGAAAATATCTGGTGAAAAAATTTTTGCTTTCCAAATTAAATAAAATTTCTTGCGATATTTCAGAATAAGGTGCTACCGGATTTGGTTGAATAATGCCAATTAGTAAGACAATGCTTGAAAATATTCTCAAGAATAAAAAAGCCAAGAACGCGTAAAGTAGCGCTCTTGATATAAATGATTGGCGGAAAAAGTTTCTAATTTTTATGATGAATAATTTGATTTTCATGATATCTTCAAAAAGGTCCGTTTGGTCATTAATAATAATTACCCCACCCAAAGCCACCAATAAAAAACAACTAATAATAAGACCTGTAAACAAATGTTAAATGTAGTATACATTAACTTATATTTTCCTTTAATAAATAGTGCCTGACCCATAAATAAAGGAAATAAGATTAATAAATATCGTATTGTACTAACCAATGCATTATTAATATCAATTTTTCCTAATATCACCAACAACATTACCCAGCAATAGACCGAAAGCGATAATGGGATTCTTTTTCTTATTCGTATTAATAAATATATTGTGAACAGAGAAAAAATCACGTTTATAAGGTAAACAGGACCTGGATTATCGTTATATATCATTTTCAAGAAAAAAACTTTTAAACTTCCTATGATTCCTTCCCAGGGCATTCCAAAATGTTGCTCCCAATTTGAGGATAAGACCATCCAGGGCCAATTCGTATTTAGTCCAAAACGGACATACAAGCTGTATAAGCCATAAGCGAAAGGAGCATAAGAGCATGAAATCAGGTGGATAAAAAATCTCCTCAGTTTTTTTTGTTCAATAATTTCTCTAATTAGCTCAATAAATATTGGAATGACTAATAAGAGCCCTTGTATACGAGTAAGTGTTGCCAGGGCGCTCAAGATTCCTGCCCACAACCATTTTTTCTTTCTTAGCAATAAGAATACAGCAACTGAGATTGCCAGAAACATCGATTCTGTATATCCAGCCACAAAGAAAAAAGAGGTTGGAAATATTACAATAAAAAATATGGACTTTTTTGCTACTTCTTCGTTAAAAATGTCTTTTGTTAATAAGTATGTAAGGAACAAACCAATTATAAAGAAGAGATTCGACACGATTATTGCAGCCAGAATAGAAGGCTGAAATAAGAAGTTAAAAATTTTTATCAAAAAAGGATACAACGGTGGCCAGACGGTATTGATGAAGTTGAAATCATAACCAAAATCAGCTATTTCCAGGTAGCGGGCTGTGTCCCAGCGATACCAGGGGGCGAGAAATAAGCGTGTAAAACCACTTTGCTGTTCCAGGTCAGTTAAAATCTCTTGTGTAACTTCAGAATATGGTGGTTCGGGACTCGGCAGGATTAGATCGATTAATAATACCGAACTGGTAAAAATCCTTAAACAAAGAAAGGCAATCAGCGATAAAACAATTGCGCGGAAATATACATTTTCATAATATGTATTGTATTTTTCTATGAAATTTTTAATTATTTTTTTGCCATAATTCAGTCGTGTCGTTGTAAAGTCTTCCATTTATTCGGCCTTATAGATGTTTTTGCAAACCGGGAATAACAATCGATACAATCATTCTATTATGCCACCCACACAAACCAGAAAAAAAAGATCAGCAAAATTGTTTGCAGCAACATGCTGATTGAAAAATAAGCTGTTTTTATTATTCTATTTTTTAGAATCAAGGACATCCCCATAAAAATGGGAAAAATGGTCAACAAATACCTGGCTGTACTGATCAATGTGTTATTGTAGTCAATTTTCCCCATCACTAAAATGAGCATGATCCAGCTATAAATCGATAACGAGAGTGGAATTTTCTTCCGGATAGCAATCAGGATATAAATAGAGAACAAAGATAACAATATGTTTACGATTTTTACCAGGTTAGGTGTGTAATCAATATGGATATTTTTTCCTAAAATGGATAAAAAGGTAAAATAAATACCTTCCCAGGGCAAACCGAAATGCTGGTCCCAATGGGTCGCTAACATATTCCAGGGCCAATCCACTTTCAGACCAAAAAATACGTAGAGACTGTATAACCCATACGCAAAAGGCGCGTACACACAGGAAAAAGAATGGATGACAAGCTGTTTTAGATTCTTATCTTTAAAATAACCACTGATCAATTCAATAAAAATCGGTACCACCAGAATGATGCCCTGCACCCGGGTGAGCGCTGCCAGCGCACTCATAAGACCTGCCCACAACCATTTTTTCTTTCTGATCGATAAAAACACGCCAACTGATAAAGTTAGAAAAATCGATTCAGAATATCCAGCCAGAAAATAAAAAGATGTTGGGAAAATCGACATAAGGAATATCGTATGTTTGGCTGTATCTTCATTAAAGAGAGATTTCGTAAATATAAAAGTTAAAAATAGCCCAACCACAAAAAAAATATTGGAGACCAGAATTGCTGCAAAAGTGGAAGGTTGAAATACAAAATTGAAAATTTTAGTTAAGAATGGATAGAGTGGTGGCCAGACCGTATTGATAAGGTTGAAATCATAACCAAAATCAGCGATTTCCAGATAGCGTGCAGTGTCCCAACGATACCAGGGAGCTACAAACAAACGTGAAAAAACACTTTGCTGTTCCAAATCAGATAAAATCTCCTGTGTGATCCCAGAGTAAGGCGAAGTAGGACCTGGCAAAACTATTTCTATTAATAGTACCGAACTGGTAAAAATCCTTAAGCCAAAAAAAGCAATCAGCGATAAAACAATTGCACGAAAATATACATTTTCATAATATGTATTGAATTTCTCCCTGCAATTTATGATCAAGTTTTTTATCATAGTTCAGTCGTTTTTTAGATAATCAGAATTTGTTGATAAAAAAATTTTACGCCACCCAAAACCACCAGTAAAAAAAGATAATCAAGATGGTTTGCAGCATGATGCCAATAGAAAAGTAAGCCAGTCTTAAGTATTTATGGTTAAGAATCATCGCCATCCCCAAAAAAATGGGAATTATAGTCAACAAATATCTGGTTGTGCTGACCAATGTATTATTGTAGTCAATCTTTCCAACCACCAGGAAGAGCATAACCCAGCTGTAAATGGAGTACGAAAGCGGAATCTTCTTCCGGATGGCTATCAGGATATACATCGAGAACAAAGGCAGGATTATGTTTAAGATTTTTACCAATAAAGGAGAGTAATCTATATGTGTATTTTTTCCTAAAATAGATAAAAATGTATAGTAAAAACCTTCCCAGGGCAGGCTAAAACGTTGAAGCCAGTAGGAGGATAAGGTGTTCCAGGGCCAATCAGCTCTTAAACCGAAAAATACATACAGGCTATAAAGTCCATATGCAAAGGGTGCGTACACACAGGAGAAAGCGTTCACAAGGAGATATTTCAGATCGCGATCTTTATCATATTGGCGAATTAGTGCTACAAGAATCGGGATGATTAATATGATCCCCTGCACTCTTGTTAAAGATGCCAGAGCACTCACAACTCCAGCCCACAACCATTTTTTTCTATTGATCAATAAAAAAACAGCTGTGGTAAAAACCAGAAATAATGATTCGGAATATGCAGCAATAAAATAAAAAGACATGGGGAAACAAACCAGAAACAACAACGTATTTTTTGCTGTTTTCTCATCGATAATTTCAGCAGTTAACACATAAGTCAGGAATAAACCAATAATAAAAAAAATATTGGATACCAGGATTCCGGCCACCAAAGAAGGTTGATAGAGAAAGTTTATTATTTTGATCAGAACCGGGTACAGGGGAGGCCAGATCGTGTTGACAGGATCAAAATCATATCCAAAATCAGCAATTTCAAGATAATGAACGGTATCCCAACGATACCAGGGTGCCAGAAACAATCTTGAAAAACTACTCTTCTGTTCAAGATTTATCAGAGTATTTCTGGTCACTTCCAATGCAGGATAAACCGTAGCGGGTCGGAATTCACCAATTAATAAAACCAGGCTGGTAAATATCCGTAAGCCCAGAAAAGCTAACAACGCATAAAACAATGCTCTTGCATAAACGGATTTCTTCCATTCTTGAAATCTTATATTTTTAAACATAAAAGGTAATTTTCGCATTGATGGATGATCATGATTATCCAGTAATTCCCTGATTTATTCATTATATTTCACTTCAAATTATCAATAAATTGCAATTAATCCTTCCCCAAATACCAGTAATACCAACCAGAGCTGGCTATACAACAGCGCTCTCCGGGAGGATTGAATCGCTCCATAATTAAGCACCGCTACAACCAGACCTATTGTGATCCTCAACAATCCGGGCAGATTCAACACATTCGATGTGGGTAAAAACGGGAAAATCACGACATTTAAGAGCAAGATCCAAACAGCCAGGCTGCGTTGACCTTTCCATAGTGCTCTTAAGCTGGCAAACAATCCTACCATTGCCGGGATGAGCGCTACAAGTAAAATGAAAATCGAAAGAAGTATGAATATATTCGGGTCAGTATGAGGATAACCCCACCACCCACGGAAAGGAATTAGTTCAAATGAAGAAGCTCTTGCTCCCCCTGAATTTACTCCCCATTCTCCCAACCATAAACGCAGAAAGATTTGCCATAATCCGAAGGGGATTATCACCCCCAACCCCCAGACAACGCTTTTGCGGTAGTGTTTACTAGACCACAAGGTGATCACACATGCAGCTGCAAAAAATAATGTCAATTCACGCGTCAGCGCTGCCAGTGTAAAAAAAGGTAAACTGCGCCACAGATTTCCGCGATCAAAGAACAGAACACCCCATTGAACAAGGGCGAAAGCCAGAGGTTCTGTGAGATTCAATCTGAGCGAAAGCAATAATCCCGCAAAGGCTCCATATGCCAAAGCATACCACGGGGAGTGGCCATGATCTTTTAATAATTTTTCCGTGGCAAGCGTCCCCAGAACCAGGCTGACAATATTAATCAGAATTAACATCCAGGGGATATCGTCTACATTTCCAAATGACAATAAATGGGCAAGGATCGGATAAAGTATGCGTTGATAACGATAGGCTGGCTCATCCAGATATGGGGCGGCATTGGCTGGATCTTTGGCTATCTGATAAGCAAATTGGCCGTCATACCCCATTTCCGTAATACCCTGGCTTGGATCAAACTGTTTTCCAATCACAACAAAAGCCATTGGGTCCCAGTCATGTTGAATCAGGGTGAATATACTGTATCCCCCGGCTAATAAGAGAATAAGCATCCAGGGTTGAACCGTTTTGAGGGAATAAAAATATCGTTTAAACATGGACTCTTCAGGCTTATGTTGTTTCAATCAACCTGCTTTTCGCATTGCGTTTCAATATTACGAAAAGAAAAACAGAAGTGGCTGCCGAAATCAAAGCTCCTATGATCAATAAATTTTGATAAATCTGGTTATCTCCAACGCCTAATGACAATGGCACATAATTCTCTGCTACTGGTGAAGCAATGATTATTTTTTCTATCCCCCATTGCGAGAGGTGCATAATCAGATCATTCGCCATCAGGAAAATGCCAAAGGTGATTCCCCATTTTATAAAGTTGTTATGAACAGAGTTTAAATACGTCTGCAGTTGAATAGCGGAAACAAAAATCAACAGTAGGAGCGTCATTATTATGAACCTGGATGACACACGTTCACCGGATAAGAAAGGCAAGCCTGTATCAAAAAAAGGTTTATATATATTTCCCACTGAAAGCACCAGCATGGCAACTGCGGGGATGATTAAAGTGAATATTTCGTTCTTCTGCTGTTGTTTAAAATAAACAAAACCGAAATAAATAACAAAAAGCATGCCGAATACGCCAAGATAAAAATTATATTCCCAATATGCCAGATCCAGAACCAATTCGGTGGGGTAATAAGCTTTATACAACCCCTGTAACAATCTTTCAATTGTTGGAAAACCAAACATAAATTCGAGTTTCAGGTGTCTGGATAGCAACGTAGCGGGTAATATTCGAAACATATTGATTAAAAATGAAAAGAAAATTGACATTACAATAATATTTCTGTTGCGTTTATGGAAAAGAAGAAGAATGGTCAGGAACATTACGATCCAGAAGAAGAAATGGTATCCTCCTGATAGAAAAATGAAAAATTGTAATGCTGATATTTTTACCACCCATTTCCAATCCAAAGACTTTTCTCCAAATAATTCAAAAGCAAAAAGGAAAAAGAAACTCAGGAGAAAATAACTTGACCAGGTGAGATGTCCAACGGATAAATGCGACACTATATGACCATTGAAGTTAAATAATAAAAATAGTGGGATAAACGTGATGGTTGAAAGTGAATATTTCGTTCGAAATAACAATAGTCCCCAATAACCAATGGAATAAAAAATTAAAATATGGATGACGATGAACTGGTCGAAATCTAATAACCTCAAGAGCAGAATATCCGGTGATAAAATCTGATCCGGAACCGAAAGAAAGAAATTGGTCTCCCCTTTCAGACCTTTATCCTGGGCAACGTACAAAGGAATTTCTCCCTGCTGCACTGCCTGTTGTAATACCTGCAACCTTGGAAAGGTGATATCAGCCCAATCAATACGGTCCTCCCGAATTTGTCCATAATCCAGAAATCGAAGCCACAATATGATTCCAAATATAAACAAAATGATTAAAAGGATTTTTTCAAGGAGTTTTGTTACCGGTAAATCGTTTGTTTTAAACAAAGAATTTATTAGATTTAAAAATTTTTCCTTTATTAATAAGCTCATTTTTTTCTACCTGAAAGGGATTATTATGATTACTGATAATGAGATTTCTATTACTCTATATGAAATTATATAATGAGTTTGATTTGCCTGAATTTATCAAGAAATAAATTGATTGCTTTCATCTTAAATTAGAAATAATGTATTCCAACCTATCTTTATTCGATACAAGCAACTGTGTCCGAATCACTACATCATCATAGAGAATAGCCAAATCCTTATCCTGAATCAAATTTTTTCCCAGGGTCAAAGATTGAATATAATCTTCGGTGACTTCTCTTTTGTAATGTCCAATTCTCCAGTTAGATATATCTTCCATTGGTTGATGCGCTAAATATGCATTTCCAATACCTAATGTGTCAATGATATAAACATCTTTTCCCGCATAATAACCCAGGAAACCTACATACTCAAACGCAAAGATTTGTTTTCCAAAAGAATCTGAAAGAGTATTCAGGTTTTTTCCTTGATCTACCCAAACAATATTGGGTTTAATATTGAAATCTTTATTTCTCAATAAACCTGTGCCACCAAAATATACATCTCTTTCATCTGCAATACCATAAAAACCTTCGAAAAAACCGTCAGGATGAAACTGTCGAAATGATGGAATCGGAGAAATCAGACCTAAAGCGATCACGAATATTCCTGTCAAGATTGTTTTTGGAATATTTTGTTTCCTGATAAGTGATTGGGATAACATTAGTACTGACACCAAAAACGGTACCGTCAGAAACCTTCCAATCATAAAATCACCGCCGATTTTCATCACATAAGCAAGATAAAAAATAATACCCACACTCCACAGACGCAAGACTATGTTCTTGGTTGATAATCCGAAAATTATGGACGAAAGAATTACCAACAGCGTCAGTGGATCCCTTTTTATCGTTGCCAAAATGTAGAGTACGCCTTGCAACAATAATTCATTTCCTGGGATACCGTTATTTAACTTGGCATAAGCTGTATTTGGAAACATATATCCATAATAAATATAAGAAAAAATCTCCCATACTATCAATGGAGAAATAGCCAGAAGACCTCTCGTTATCGCTTGCCATTTATTGGGTTGCTGGAAGAAAACATAAATCAATACTGGGAAGATCATCAGCAACAAATCCAAGCGGGTCATGCCAATCAACCCAGCCAGAAAAACAATCTTGAAATAATTCTCCTTTGGTTCTTTTTTATCGAAGAATTGGAAGAAGATTATCGTAAACAGGGTGTAATTCAGGACATTTTCCAATCCAGATGTGGCAAAATCAACAAAAGCATTGGAAAAACCCAACACCAGAAAAACGAGGATAAAGTGATGTAATGTTTTTATCTTGGATTGCAGGTAAATCAGTGTAAATAATGCCAACGCCAGAGATACTATTATCGTTGTCAGGTAGGCTTCATGGGTGAAGAAGTAGAAAAAGCTCAACAACAGAATCCACAATGGATGGGTATAGACCTCCACGCGTTCATTAACATTCCAGGTCAAACCATATCCATTGATAAAATTGTCAACGGTGCGCAGGGTTATATAAGCGTCATCACTCATCCATGCCCGGTTCAGTATGATAAAAAATACCAGAAAGAGGATGATCCAGCGTAAAATTTTTGGAATGTGTTTTTTATAACTTTGAATTGAAACAGCCATAATTTATTAATTCGAATGAAAGAATAATTGTGATAATTTTGTGGTTTATTTTTGAAATTTTTATAAAATTATTTGTCAGGATATCCCCTCTTTCATAGATTTTCTATTTGCCCTATATAATTGAATAAACGGAACTTCCAGGTGGTTCAAACCATAATCATTCTATTATTATAGCAATATGTCAAAACATACAATCATCCCAAGAAAATTCATTTTCCTTCTCTTTTTCCTGCTGTTTTTCTTGCTTCTCTCCATCGGGATCTATGTTGCCACGCCTGACAATGTCTTTGGCAATGACTTCTACGTCTTTCACTCAGCATCCCGAGCTTTGTTTATTGAAGGGATCAGTCCTTATTCTGAACAGGTGGAAATCGCCAACCAGTTAGGGGTATATGGCCGGGTGGCACAACCCGGTGAGAATTTGCTGACTTTCAGCTATCCCCCCTATGCCTTGTTTCTGTTCTATTCTCTCGCATTCCTTCCATTAAAATTAGCGCAGTCGATCTGGATTTCGTTATTATTTAGTTTGCTCTTAATACTTCCTCTATTGTCCTATCCACTCATTCCAAGGTGGGCACTGATTTCTTCCTTCTGTCTTTACCCAATCAGTTTTGGCCTGATCTTAGGAAATTATGCCGTATTAATCGGCACGCTACTGGTTTTTATCCTTGGATATTTATTGGATTCTACGAGACCAAGCCTTAAATGGGACGTACTCACTGGGTTTTTACTGGCTTTCTGCACCATCAAACCCCAATTCAGCGCTCTCTTCATCCTCTTCATATTATTACTCGCTTTGCGTTCCAAACGCTGGCGCTTGATTCAATCCTTCATCATCAGTTTTCTGGTGTTCATTGCATTTTCCTTCATTCTGTTACCCTCCTGGCCACTGGAGTGGTATCAGCAGTTATTCAAATATGTCGATTCCAATCAAGCTATCCCGCATGTCACCATTTTTCTGCAGCTCTTCCTGAAGGAATCCACTGCCAATCTGCTCTCCATCATGATCACGATCCTGATGTTTGTGGTGCTGGCGTGGATGCTGCGTAAATGGTGGTTTGGAAGCTTTTCATCCTTGAAAATTTTGGCGTTCATCGGATTTCTGACTTATTTCATCCACCCGCGCACGGTCTCTTACGAGCAGATCACCTTTCTCGTCCCCTTCCTGATCTGGATCTTCTCCAACCCTCCGTCCACCTCGACCCTCACCAAAGTCTTCTTCTATTTCTCCGCCATCCTCATCTCCTGGGGAGGCTTCTTCGCTGCCAAAGCCGGCTGGGTTGCTCTCTTCCCCTTAGAATGGATATTTCTCTTCTATATCATCTGGATGGGATACATCTTCCTTTCCCCAAACGCTGTACACCTCCAAACTCATGACTCGACAGTCCCCCAAACTCTGGTAGAATCAAATTAAAGAGTGTTGGTAATTGGGACTTCGGTCCCCAATCGGAAAGAAAGAAGTTCGCCTGTAGCCACCCATGGATGCGTTTACAGGCGTTTTGAAAACAGGAGGTTGCCATGGCTGGCATGGAACGATTTACCCAACGAGCAAGAAGGGTTCTCAGCCTGGCTCATCAAGAAGCTGAGAAAATGCATAAAGATGCGATCAGTACCGAACATTTACTGTTGGGTTTGATCGAAGAAGAAGGTGGCGTCGCGGGACGGGTGTTGCGCGATCTGGGTCTCGAATCCGAGCGTGTGCGCGAGATGACCGAGCGCGTCAGTGGTCTCGGTGAGTCCGAAAGCAAGCGGCTCGACCTGACCCCCGGGGTACAGGAAGTCCTAGAGTTCGCGATTGAAGAAGCCCGCAAGATGGGGCACCACTACATTGGCACCGAACATATATTACTGGCGCTGGTACGCTCTGACCAGGGTTTTGCCCTGGAGGTCCTCAAGAAGTTAGGCATCTCTGCCGAACAGATCCGCCGTCAGACCCGGCGCGTCCTGCAGGAAGGCACCTCACAGACAACTGCCAAACCGCAGACCCCTGCTGCTGGCACCCCTACCCGTGGTACATCCAAACAGGAAGCCAAGAAGGATGCGAAAACCCCGCTAATTGATCAACTGGCTACCGATCTGACCGCACTGGCAGAAGAAAACAAACTCGACCCGGTTATCGGGCGACAAATGGAAATTGAGCGCGTGATCCAGATTCTGGCGCGCCGCACAAAAAACAACCCGGCATTGATCGGGCAACCTGGCGTGGGTAAGACCGCCATTGTGGAAGGTCTGGCACAACGCATCGTCGAAGGCGATGTCCCGGCACCCTTGCTGGGTAAGCAAGTCCTGCAACTGGATGTGGGCTCACTGGTCGCCGGTACCATGTACCGTGGACAATTCGAAGAGCGTCTCAAACGTGTCATCGACGAGCTAAAAGCCTCCGGTGCGATCCTGTTCATCGATGAGGTGCACATGCTGGTCGGCGCTGGATCTGCCGGATCCTCCGTGGATGCGGCCAATATCCTCAAGCCCGCGCTTTCACGCGGTGAGTTGCAGGTGATTGGTGCTACCACCATGGAAGAGTACCGCAAGCACATCGAGAGCGATGCTGCGCTGGAACGCCGTTTCCAATCCATCACCGTGGAGGAACCCTCCATGGATGAAGCAGTTGCGATCCTGCATGGCATTCGTGGTGCTTATGAAGAACATCACCGCCTGATCATCTCGGATGAAGCCATCGACTCTGCGGTCAAGCTCTCAGCACGGTATGTCAGTGAGCGCTTCCTGCCCGACAAAGCCATCGATCTGATTGATGAGGCTTCCTCCCGGGTGCGCATGTACAAGAGCAATCAGGCCAAAGCCACCAAAGAGATTATGACCGAACTGAAACAAGTTCGAACCAATGAAAATATGGCGCTGGAAAATGGGCGACAAGACGAAGCCCGGGATTTACTTGAGCGTCGCGAAGATCTGGAAGCAAAACTTGAAAAACTGCGCTCCGGTTGGGATCGTGCCAACAGCCCGGTCGTCACCAGCGATGACATCGCCGAACTGGTCTCCATGTGGACCGGAGTTCCGGTGATGCAGATGGCACGTGAAGAATCACAGCGTTTGTTAAACATGGAAGCTGAGCTCAAGCAACAAATCATCGGTCAGGACGAAGCCATTGAGATGATTTCCAAGTCCGTACGGCGTGCACGTGCTGGTTTGAAAGATCCCAAACGCCCGATTGGTTCCTTTATCTTCCTGGGACCCACCGGCGTGGGCAAGACCGAGCTGACCAAAGCCCTGGCACGCTTTATGTTTGGCAGTGAGGATGCATTGGTACAGCTGGACATGTCCGAGTTTATGGAACGCCACTCGGTCAGTCGTCTGGTGGGTGCTCCTCCCGGATACGTCGGATTCGAAGAAGCCGGTCAACTGACCGAAGCCATTCGCCGGCGACCCTACTCGATTGTTGTCTTCGACGAGATCGAGAAAGCACATCCCGAAGCCATGAACATGCTCCTGCAGATCATGGAAGAAGGCCATCTCAGTGATGCCCGTGGTCACAAGGTCGATTTCCGCAATACCATCATCGTCATGACCTCGAATATTGGGGCAGATGTGATCAAGCGCCAGCAAAGCTTTGGCTTCTCCTTAACCATTGACGAGAATCTGGCAGAGCAGAGCGCTTATGACGAAATGAAAAAGAAATTAATGGAAGCCTTGAAACGTGTCTTCCGCCCGGAATTTATCAACCGCCTGGATGGTGTGCTGGTCTTCCGTAGCCTGAATCGCGATCACATTCGCAGCATCGTCAAGCTTGAGATCCAGAAAGTCTCCAACCGCCTGGTGGAACATGACCTGCAATTGGAAGCCAGTGAAATCGCCATGGAAAAACTGGCGGATGAAGGCTACGATCCGGATATGGGCGCGCGACCATTACGCCGCGTCATCACCAACCGCATCGAAGATCGCCTCTCGGATGCCTTGCTGGCTGGCGAGTTCCAAAAGGGAGCCCGCATCATTATCGGGTGGAACGAGGAAGAGCAAATTTTCAGCTTCTCCGCCGTCGAGAAGCCTGAAGAGGATCAACCCGAAGAGGAACTGGAAGCGACTATTTAGCTGATAGCTCATGGCTGATGGCTGATAGCCATTTGGTGTAATATCGTATTTCGGGGCAGTGTCCATGACCTGCCCCTTTTTTGTTGATCGGGAATTGCCGTCCACGAATAGGTTCACTCCGGTGCACCTTTCGCTGGTGGCTGCCAAAAAAGTCAGAACTGGGATTTACAGGATTTTCGGATTCTGGATTTCTGGATTTGATTTGCGTGTGAGGATTGTTGATTTTCGGTGTTTGATGACAGGATTTACAGGATTGGCTTGTAGCTGAACTGGTGCATTGTCGCAGATGCCCTTTAGGGTACTCTTAGAGATCAGAACTCTACACCATTTTACAGAATTAATCCGGTGAAAAGCCCGGCAGAAGTGCATTGCACCTTGTATATAACCCCCCAATCTGATTTTTGTGATTTCATGATACCCAAAGGGCATGATATACCCAAGGGTACAGGTGTGGACTATGATTTCGTCTTGCCCCTCATTCTTGTGGTGCGACGCATCTCTTTTTGCTCAAAGATCAACGCTCAAAATTGAGATGCCCACTCTCGACTACCGGTCCTCCATCCCCGGTCTCTTCACCAGTCTTGCCGATCGCTTATCCATACCCTTGCCCCAGATTAAAATCTGGGGCTGCATAATTCAAACCAATTGAAATCGGATGGGATGCGTTGCGCGTCCTACACTCCCCGGTCACCTGCGAAGTACCCGAGCAGAGCGAGTGGTATCTCCCGTCCCCGGTCCACAGTTCAGAGATTCGCTTGCGCATCGTGCGTGCCAGGGATGGTGATTTTTACATCCAGGTCAATCAGGATAGGCAGAGGTTGTTGGTGGGGTAAACCCCTGATCTGATTTTTATGTTTTCATGATACCCAAGGGTACAGGTGTCGACTATGAACCCATTATTCGTTCACGTCGTGCCCTTTTGGTATATCATGACCCTTGGTCATTCGTTTATTCGTTTCAAATTTGTTGACGGCCTTCATAATTTCTAAACCACCTGTAAGACTTACCCCCTTCCCATCCGTTGTATAATTCTTAATAGGAATTTTCATTTTGCACCTTTTATCAGTGGGATATACTTATGCCTTCTATTAAATAAAACAGTATTTCTGTTTCTCATAAACCAGGAGGGTAATCCTTTGCAAAATATAAATCTTTGCCAACGCGTTGAATCAATCCCCGCCGGAGCGACAACCCGCAAATGGGTGTTGAATGATGCCACCAACTCCAACCATCATGAAGTCGTTAGATTAGAAGAATCTCCACTGTATTTACAATTTTCCTGGCGACATTCTTCCAAAGATCCTATCCAGTTTGTGGGTATTTTCCAGTTAGATTTGCCAGGATTACTACAACAAGGGTATGTGCGTCTAGAAAATGACGAGTCGAATAGTCCTGAGATACGATTAAGGATCAAGCACAAAAATGACGGTAATTTTTATATCCAGGTAAATGATGATAAACCGGCATTGTTATTGAATGTTATTCCTCAAAATGATTCTAATGTATCGTCAGACATCAAGAACCAAGAAGAGAAACGCAAGTTAAACAAAAACGAAATTGACCAATTAATTATTTCAAAACAAATTTTTCTCCATGGCATTGAGCATAGTAGAAAAAGCGGCCAAATCAATAGAATGATTGCAATTCATAATATTCACAATAGTATTGAAATAATTATTAGAACCATCTTGTATCATTCTGATAAAAAATATTCTGATAAAAAATTTGATGAATTAATTGGTGAGGCGAATGTTGTTTATAAAGATCAAGTTGGAAAAGATTTTCCCCTAATAAAACAAATGAAATCTTTGAATTCTCAAAGAAATATGGTGCAACATGATGCAGATGATCCTTCTGAAAATGTAGTTGAAAAATATTCATCTTTAACAAAGTTGTTTTTGGAAGAAATTTACCAAAATTATTTTGGTTTGGATTTCGATGAAATTTCAATTATTAACTTAATTGAAAATTATGAAATAAGGACATTATTGAAGTTAGCAAAGGAAAACATTCTTGTAAATAAAAATAAAAGTGTCATCTTTTTGAAAAGAGCTTTCTTGTGGGGAATATCAAATATTTTTAGAATTTTCAATTCAGAGTTTTCATATGATTATTTTGCGGGCTCATTAAGTTGGTTCGATGAATTAGTCACTTTTTCTGATTTGAAATTAATTAAGGATCTTGATGGATTTAGTTTAGATCTTATTAAATTTCAAAATGCAAATGAAAAATACCTGCATAAACGGTCAATATTGACCTCATTTCAAAGCTTTGAAAATCATTTAGGAACATATTTTTCGATAATTGGATTTGGATTGGATATATTTGAATATAATCATTTTAGAAAAATGACAGATAAATGGAACACCATTTTTTCTTCAAATAACTTAGAAAAAAGATTAGCCATTTATTGGCCGAAAAAACCTCAAGAAGTAATTAGTGATGAAAAATTAGAAAACATATTGAATTATGTTTCTGAAACTTTATTTGATTTGCAAAGCAAAGGAATTGAATTGATCATACCTGAGGATTATAAGGAATTCTTCAGAATTCTTTCAGAATGGGACACATCAAAAATTAACATTCACGAAATAGATGTTTAATTTTTCATTTAAAACATTGTTTTTTCCTTCCTAATCCAAGCTATAATTAAAAGTCCAACCACAACAAATTTTCAACTACAGGGTGTGAAAACATGGCAATAAAGAAAAGTGAGCTCTACAGCTCTCTCTGGAAAAGCTGCGATGAACTGCGAGGCGGCATGGACGCTTCACAATACAAGGACTATGTGCTGGTTCTATTATTTATGAAGTATGTTTCGGATAAATATGCCGGGAAAAATCACGCTTTGATTGAAGTACCACCAGGCGGCAGTTTTCAGGATATGGTTGCACTGAAGGGGAAAGTGGATATCGGGGATGGCATTAACAAAATTATCGCCAAGTTGGCTGAGGCCAATGATTTAAAAGGTGTGATTGACGTTGCTGACTTTAATAATGAGGACAAGTTAGGCCGTGGGAAGGAAATGGTTGATCGTCTTTCCAATTTGATATCGATTTTTCAGAACCCGGCATTGGATTTCAGCAAGAACCGGGCAGAAGGTGATGACCTGTTGGGGGATGCGTATGAATATTTGATGAAGAACTTTGCCACGCAATCTGGCAAAAGCAAAGGCCAATTCTATACTCCGGCTGAAGTGTCCAGAGTCATTGCCCAGGTAATCGGCGTTCAAAAAGCGACCAGACAAAATCAAACCATTTATGATCCAACCTGCGGATCAGGCTCTTTATTACTGAAAGCCGCGGCTGAATCAGAAACAGTCATCACCATTTATGGGCAGGAAATGGATAACGCTACAGCAGCCATGGCGCGCATGAATATGATCCTGCATGAGAATCCAACAGCTGAAATCTGGAAAGACAACACCCTTTCTAACCCATATTTTAAAAATCCTGATGGCGCCCTCAAAACCTTTGATTTTGTGGTAGCCAATCCACCTTTCTCGACCAAATCCTGGAGTAATGGCTTTGACCCGGATCATGATCTTTATGATCGCTTTGTAGATGGTATTCCACCCAGTAAGAATGGTGATTATGCCTTCTTATTGCATATCATCCGTTCCATGAAAAGTACCGGTAAAGGGGCGGTTATTCTTCCTCATGGTGTTCTCTTCAGAGGAAATGCAGAAGGTGAAATTCGCCGAAATATCATTAATAAAGGTTACATCAAAGGAATAATTTCTTTACCTGCCAACTTGTTTTTTGGCACTGGTATACCCGCCTGTATTATCGTCCTGGACAAAGAGAATGCTGGAACCCGCAAAGGCATTTTTATGATTGACGCCAGCAAAGGGTTTATCAAGGATGGAAATAAGAATCGTTTACGCCATCAAGATATTCGCAAGATCGTGGATGTATTTAATGGACAATTGGAAATCCCGGGTTACTCCCGAATGGTGCCGACTGCGGAAATTCGAGAGAATGAGTTTAACTTGAATATTCCCCGATACATTGATAGCAGTGAACTAGAAGATATTCAGGACATCGAAGCCCACCTCAAAGGAGGGATACCCAATCGTGATATTGAGGCATTAGAGAAATATTGGAAAGATTTTCCATCTTTAAAAGAACAGCTATTTATGACAGCCGATAGAGATGGTTATAGTCAACTTAAGGTAGAAAAAGATCAAATAAAAAATGTCATTCAAAACAATAAAGATTTTCAGGAATTTTCTAAAAAAGTAAAACTTGCGTTTGAAACATGGAGTCAACGGATATTGACACCGATCAATTCCCTCAATCCACCATTGATTTCTATCAAAAATTTCATCGAAGTTCTTTCCGATTTGCTCTTCCAGGAATTTTCGGATATCCCTCTGATTGATAAATATGATGTTTATCAAAAATTGATGGATTATTGGACTGAAACCATGCAAGATGATGTTTTTATGATAGTTAATGAAGGTTGGGTTCCCAATGAAATACTAATTCCAGCTGAAATCATAATTAATCAATTTTTCCTTGAAGAACAATTTAGAATTTTTGAATTTGAGACGGAAAAAGGAAATTTAGTTGCTCAAAAAGAAGAATTGGAAGAAGAACATAGCGGGGAAGAAGGTGTTTTTGAGGAATTAAGGGCTGATAATGGGAAAATCAGTAAAAGTGATTTAAAGCATAGAATCCAGGAAATTAAGGATGATTATGATTTTGTAGATGAATTTATGATTCTCAATGAATATTTAAAAATTCTCGATAATGAAGTAGCAATAAACAAGATAATTACCCAAAATCAAAAACAATTACAAGTAAATGTGAAAAATCGATATTCAAAATTATCAAATTTGGATAGTAAAAATTTAATAATTGAAATGAAATGGATGCCTAAATTAAAAATTAAAATAGACGATGAATTAGAAAATTTATCTCAGTGTCTATACAAGTACTTATTAGAAATAGAAAGAAAATATAACACATCCTTAATATCTCTCGAAGAAAAAATTGAAATACTAAGTGATAAAGCGTATTCTCAATTAGAAAAAATGGGTTATTTATGGAAATGAATAATTATTTTCTTCAGGAACATTCTAAAAATACCCCTAATAGATGGCCATATTGTGAATTAGGTTCTTTAACAGAAAAAGTTGGAAGCGGTATTACACCAAAAGGAGGGGAAAGGGTTTATAAAAAAGAAGGAAGATTTTTTATTAGAAGTCAAAATGTTGGATGGGGAAAATTAATTCTTAATGACGTCAAATTCATAGATGATTTAACTCACTCAAAATTCCCCTCAACTGAAATTCAGACAAATGATGTGTTGTTAAATATTACAGGTGCCTCTATAGGAAGAAGTACGATAGCTAATAAAACAATTGAAGGCGGTAACGTAAATCAACATGTTTGCATTATCAGAGTTAAGAAACATATCTTATATGCAAATTTCTTAAATCAAGTAATTCTTTCTAATTATGTACAAAAACAAATTAATAGTTTTCAAGCAGGTGGAAACCGTCAAGGTATAAATTTTGAACAAATAAAACATCTTGTAGTACCTCTACCTTCCCTCGCTGAACAAAAAGCCATTGCGGAAGCCCTTTCTGATGTGGATGAATTGATCTCCTCATTGGAAGCATTGATTGAAAAGAAGAAAGCCATCAAACAGGGAGTCATGCAGGAATTGTTGGCGGGAAAAAGAAGGTTGCCTGGGTTTAGTGGGAAATGGAATAAAAAAAGTATTGAGGAAATTTTTAATATAAATACTGCATCATCGAAAAGTCGGTATATTACTGAAGGAGGTAAATATTTGATAATTGATATGGGATCAATATCAAAAAATGGCGAATTAATTCCTTCAAAACAAACCAATTATTCAGGTGATTTCCTAATGATAGGTGATTTAGTAATGCCGAAAGATGATATTGGTGGAGGAAAAATAATTGGAAAAACCGCATATATTGACAAAAACGATGAATATGTTGCTGGTGACCATATTTTTATTTTAAAATCAAAATTTGGTGAATCTAGATTTTTCCATTATTTAATAAATAGCTTTGAAATAAATAATAGAGTACGAAAAAAAGTAATAGGTTCAGCACAGTTAGGTATAAGCAAAAATAGTATAAAAGAAGAAATATTGACTTTCCCAGATTTGAATGAACAAGAAGCTATATCCGATTTGATTGATAGCCTTGAGAGTGAAATAAATAAAATATATAAAAAAACGGAGAAAATTAAACTAATAAAACAAGGTATGATGCAAGAATTACTTTCAGGTCGAATTCGTTTGGTTTGAGGTGCTTATGAAAAAATATATCAGAGTTATGTTAGGAAAGGGAAGTATTTTCCTCAATGAATGCATTAACAGTCATTTTATCGGGGTTGACTTTGGGATTAATCAAGACCTGACACACAAATTGCCAGATGAATGGCGTGCATTTAATCGTGCCTTCATACCTGTTTATTTGGAATCTCATCCAGAAAAAACGAGAGTTGCCGCAGGCCTGGCATGTGGTGCTGTTTGGACTGTTTCAAAAGGTATTCGTGAAGGAGATATGGTTTTATCCCCAGATGGACTTGGAAATTATCACGTCTGCGAAGTCACTGGACCTTACAATTACCAACCAGGTGAAATCCTCCCACATCGACGACCTGTCCAATGGCTCCAAAAAACAATCTCAAAAGCTAATATGAGCGAACCGCTTCAAATGGCTCTGAGATATACCGGTACAGTAAATGATCTGTCAAAATTTGCAGAAGAAATCAATAGGCTCATGTCAGGCATTACTCCACCTGGAATCATTGGTACTGATGATTCGATTGAAGACCCATCTGCATTTGCAATGGAAAAACACTTAGAGGATTTTTTGGTTGCAAATTGGTCAAAAACCATTTTAGGCAGAGAGTTCTCCATTTTTGAAGAAGAAGGGGAACAGGCTGGACAACAATATCAAACGGATACAGGGCCAATTGACATATTGGCTATCAGTAAAGATAAGCGGACACTTCTTGTTCTTGAACTAAAAAAAGGCCGTGCTACCGATGTTGTGGTGGGTCAGATTTTAAGGTATATGGGGTATGTCAAAGAAGAACTTGCCGAACCTAACCAACAGGTAAAAGGCGCTATTATCGCCATGGAAGATGATACAAGATTAAGACGGGCATTATCAGTTGTCCCAAATATTGATTTTTATCGATATGAGGTGAGCTTTAAATTGAAAAAGGAGTGACATGAGTCCTATTGGGGAGATGGAAGTAAAAACTCAAAAACGTGTCATCAAACTTTTCCAGGAAAAATTAAATTATGAATACTTAGGTGACTGGAAAGACCGCCCAGAAAACAGCAATATTGAAGAAAAATTACTGACACATTCCCTCTTTCGTGCAGGGTATAAAGATGATTCAATTACAAAAGCCATCTTTGAATTAAAGAGGGTGGCAGAAGATCAAAGTAAATCGTTGTATGATATCAACAAAGTGATGTACAGCCTTTTGCGGTATGGGGTTAAAGTCAGTTCCGGTACAGGAAAATCTAAAAAAACTGTCTGGCTGATCGATTGGAAACATCCTGAAAAGAACCGTTTTAGCATTGCGGAAGAAGTGACCATAAAAGGTATTCACATCAAGCGCCCAGATCTGGTTCTCTATGTGAATGGCATTGCGTTGGGTGTGATTGAATTGAAACGATCCATTGTATCCATTTCTGAAGGAATCCGTCAAAACCTGGATAATCAGAAAGAGATTTTCATTCGAAATTTCTTCGCAACCATTCAGTTAGTCATGGCGGGTAATGAGACAGAAGGGATGCGCTATGGTGTCATCGAAACACCGGAAAAACACTATCTCAGCTGGAAAGAGCCTTCGGATGTCGAAAATGTGCTGGAAAGACAATTGTTACAGGTTTGTGAGAAAACAAGATTCCTTGAAATCATTCATGACTTCATCGTTTTCGACGCTGGCATCAAAAAGATTTGCCGTCATAACCAGTATTTTGGCGTTAAAGCTGCGCAGGAAAGTTTGAGAAGACGAGAAGGCGGAATTATCTGGCACACCCAGGGTAGCGGCAAAAGCCTGACCATGGTGTGGCTTTCCAAATGGATTCGAGAGAATATTAAAGACTCCAGAGTATTGATCATCACAGATCGTACCGAATTGGATAAACAAATAGAAAAGGTCTATAAAGGGGTCGATGAAAATCTTGTGCGCAGTCGCAGTGGTCGCAATCTGCTGGAAATGCTGAACGATACCTATCCTCCGCTGATTTGTTCCTTGATTCATAAATTTGCCAATCGAGATGAAGTGGACGTCGAAGGATATATCGAGGATATCCAGAAAGTCATGCCGAAAGACTTCAAAGCAAAAGGGGATATCTTTGTTTACGTGGATGAATGCCACCGCACCCAATCGGGTGAATTGCATAAAGCCATGAAACAAATCCTGCCTGACGCAATTTTTATTGGATTTACCGGTACTCCGCTTTTACGAGCAGATAAACTAAGAAGCATTGAAGTCTTTGGAAAGTACATTCACACCTACAAATTCGATGAAGCAGTAAGAGACCAGGTAATTCTGGATTTACGCTATGAAGCCAGGGATATTGATCAGTCTATTACTTCACAAGAAAAAATAGACCAATGGTTTGAGATTAAAACCAAAGGATTAACTGATATCGCAAAAGGTCAATTAAAACAACGCTGGGGAACCATGCAGGCTGTCCTCAGCAGTCGGGAACGTTTAGAAAAAATCGTTGCAGATATTTTATTGGATATGGAAACCAAAGATCGATTAGCCAGTGGTCATGGCAATGCATTACTGGTATCGGGTAGTATCTATCAGGCATGTCGATATTATGAAATGTTCACATCCGCTGGTTTTGAAAAATGCGCCATCGTCACATCCTATGTACCAAACATTCAATCCATTCGAGGAGAAGAAACAGGTGATGGGGAAACAGAAAAACAGGAACAATATGAAATCTACCAAAAAATGCTCAACGGGAAAAGTGTGGAGGAGTTTGAGAGCGAAGCGAAAAAGAAATTTATAGAAGAACCCGGGCAGATGAAACTATTAATTGTGGTGGATAAATTATTAACCGGGTTTGACGCTCCACCTGCGACTTATCTCTTTATTGATAAAAAAATGCAAGACCATGGTTTGTTCCAGGCAATTTGTCGGGTGAACCGCCTGGATGGTGACGATAAAGAATACGGCTATATTGTGGATTACAAAGATCTATTCCAGAGTTTGGAAGGCGCAGTAAAGGATTACACCTCCGGTGCGTTGGATGGCTACGAGAAAGCAGATGTGGAAGGCTTGCTTTCCGATCGCTTGGATAAAGCAAAAGATAGGTTAGATGAGACTCGTGAAAGCATCAAGGCTTTATGTGAACCTGTAAACCCACCTAAAGACACCCAGGCATATATCCATTATTTTTGCGGAAATGACACCAGCAATAAAGAGCTATTGAAAGAAACCGAACCCCGGAGAATAGCGTTGTACAAACAAACCGTTTCATTGATCAGAGCTTTCGCCAATCTAGCCAATGAAATGGAAGAAGCGGGGTATTCAAAGTCAGAGATTGAAAAAATAAAAGGAGAGGTAGATTACTACGAGAAAGTTCGCACGGAAATACGATTAGCCAGTGGCGATTATATTGATTTAAAAATGTACGAACCAGCCATGCGTCACTTAATTGATGCTTATATTCGAGCGGAAGAAAGTAAAAAAATCTCTGCCTTCGATGATTTATCTTTGATTCAATTAATTGTTGAACGCGGAGAAGAAGCAATTGATTCGCTTCCAGACGGGATTAAAAAGAAAAAAGAGGCGGTAGCAGAAACTATTGAAAATAACTTGCGTCGTAAGATCATCGAAGAACAGCCAGTCAACCCGAAATACTATGAAAATATGTCAATCCTTCTCAATGAATTGATTCGTCAACGACGTGCGGAAGCATTGGCTTATGAAATCTACCTTAAAAAAATCATCGAGTTAACCAAACAAATCCAAAATCCAGCTGAGAGCCATACCTATCCTCGCAGTGTCGATTCTGATACCAAGCGAGCACTTTACGATAATCTGGATCAAAATGAAGCACTGGCCAATCAGCTTGATTACGTCATACGATCCACCAAAAAAGATGGCTGGAAAGGAAATAAGATCAAAGAACGAGAGGTTCGTTATGCAATCGCTGACCTGGTATCTGAAGACAAATTGGATGAAATTTTCGAACTGGTAAAGAACCAGACAGGTTATTAATATGCACTATATCTCCATCAGTGATATCGAAATAGAAGTAGAACGAAAAGATATCAAGAATATGCACTTAAGTGTCAATCCACCGGATGGTTGGGTCAGAATTGCCATTCCGATGAACATTGATGATGATGCAGTAAGATTGTTCGTAATCTCAAAATTGTCCTGGATACACAAGCAACAAAGGAAATTTGATGCACAACCCAGGCAGTCCGAACGGGAAATGGTCAGCGGAGAAAGCCATTATTATTTTGGTGATCGATATTTGCTGAATGTTGTCTATCAAAAAGGACATCCAAAAGTTGTAATTCGCAACAAAACCTATATTGATCTTTATGTTCGTGAAGGCAGCGATCTTTCCCAGCGCAAGAAAGTATTTACGGAATGGTATCGCAGGCAACTAAAAGAAAGAATTCCACCCCTCTTATCCAAATGGGAAGAATTCATCGGAATTACGGTGGATGATTGGCAGGTCAAACAAATGAAAACCAAATGGGGCACCTGCAATATTGAAGAACGCCGCATCTGGATCAACCTGGAGTTAGCCAAAAAACCAGAGCGCTGCCTAGAATATATTATTGTCCACGAAATGATCCACTTGTTAGAGCGACACCATAATGAACGGTTTATTGCCTTGATGGATCAATACATGCCCAACTGGCGATTGAATCGAGATGAGTTGAATAGTTATCCATTGAAGCATGAGCATTGGGGATATTGAGGAGGGAGGTCATTTGTTATTACATAGATAATAATTTATCGACATGTAAGAATATAATTTTGATACCAGTACGAATCCTATTAATCCTCACAATAAAATTGAACAGGATCTTCTAAAATATTCTATAATTATCAAAGCTGAATAAAATCAATAATAAATCATTGTCTATATCAAGTTCCATCCAACTCTAATAGTTTTTAAGGAGGGAAAAATGTACATTTCTCGAATTGAGATTGATAATTTTCGTAATTTTCATGAATTACGAATTGATTTATCAAAGAATAATGTAATTGTTGGTGAAAATAAAATTGGTAAAACAAATTTAATTTATGCGCTCCGCCTGTTGTTAGATCCAAAATTGCCTGAGGCTGATAGACACTTAAGATTAGACGATTTTTGGGATGGGTTGCCACGTCCTTTGGATGAAAAAGCCTTTATTAGAGTCTCAATTGATATTGTCGAATTTGAAAATAATGAAAGTTTATTAGCATTACTAGCTGAACATCTTATTCAACCTGAGCCTATGATATCAAGATTAACTTATGTTTTTAAACCAAAAGCAAATTTAGATACACCACCCAAAAAAGAATCTGATTATGAGTTCTTAGTTTATGGTGGTCATCGAATAGAGAATCGAATAGGATATGAAACCCGTAAATGGATTCCACTTTCACTGTTACCAGCATTAAGAAATGCTGAAGCAGATTTGGCTAGTTGGACCCACTCTCCATTAGCTCCATTACTACGTGCTGTAATATCAAATATTCAAAGAGAAACATTAGATGAGGCCGTTCTAGAAGTTACTAAATCAAATGAAAAAATTGCAGAGATATCCGAGATTAAGTCCCTTGCTGAACAAATACAAAACAGCTTAGTTAATTCAGTTGGAGAAAAACATGCGATAAATACTAGCTTAGGATTTTCACCGACTGATCCTGATAAACTTTTACGTTCACTTAGATTGTTCATTGATAATGGCCAAAGAGGAATAAGCGATGCAAGTTTAGGTTCTGCAAATTTACTTTATTTAACTTTATTAACTCTTGAGTTAGAACGACAAGTAGCAGAAGGAGAACGTAGTCATACGTTTTTGGCTATTGAAGAGCCTGAGGCTCATTTACATCCCCACATTCAAAGATTAATATTTCGGGATTTCTTGAAAACAAGAGATGAAGGAGAAGATACTGAAAACTCTAGTACGCAGACTATTCTATTAACCACTCACTCTCCTCATATTGTTAGTGTTGCACCTTTAAAATCAATTACAGTCTTAAGAAAATCAGATGATGGAATGGCAACAGTTGGAATGTCAACAGCAAAAATTGATATTGATGAGAAATCAATTAAAGATTTAGAGAGATATCTTGATACAAAACGAGGAGAAATTGTTTTTGCAAAAGGTGTTTTACTGGTTGAAGGACTTGCAGAAGAATTCCTCATACCAAAACTTGGAGGTCTTCTTAATCATAATTTTGATGAATTAGGAATTTCTGTTTGTTCTGTAAATGGTACAAATTTTTTTCCTTATTTAAAATTATTGGGTGAAAAAGGCTTGAATATTCCTGTAGCAGTTTTAACAGATATGGACCCTCAGGAAGGAAAAAAATCGCTTGGGCTAACACGAGTTGGTAGTTTACTAGAGATATTCATGGATAAGGACACAGTAGATGATATTAGTGATGGTGATTTGCCTAAATTTGCAGAAAATTGGGGAATATTCTTGAATAATTCAACATTTGAATTGGAATTATTAAACTCTGGGCATAAAAGTGATATGTGTTCTGCATTAGCAGAAATTTCAGAAAATGGAGCTGCTAGGGCAAGAGCAATTAGATGGAACGAAGAACCGAAAAGCATAGATAAGGAACAATTCTTAAAGGATGTAGAAGAAGTTGGAAAAGGGAGGTATGCTCAAAGACTTGCTTCTATAATAAAAGAAAAGATATGTCCGGATTATATTTCAAAAGCGATTATATATGTCACAAATAAAATCCCATAAATTTTATGAACCTGCTTACTTAAAAGAAGTTCAAGATCTTTTAAAAAATTCTGGTCAAAGGGAGGCATACAATTCAGAAGTTAATTGCGTTGTGTTGGCAGGTCCGGGGAGCGGAAAGACTAAACTTTTAACTTTAAAAATCGCAAGATTGCTTCATGAGAAGATTAATGAACCTCAAGGTATCGCTTGTATAACATATAGTACTGAATGTTCACGAGAGATTAAAAAGAGATTGGATAAAATTGGAATTGAAGAAAAGCGAAATATATATATTGGTACCATACATGGATTCTGTTTGAATCAAATAATAAGACCATATGCAAAAATAGCAGGTTATCCGTTACCAGACCCAATCAAAGTGGTTGATTCTGAGAATTGGAATCATTATTTTTCTAGAGCAGCTTGTGAATTGGGGATTGAAAATACATATCAGACCATCACTCATTTTGGTTGGTATCGTAGAACATTTATTGATAAAAGTAGTGAAGAATTTATAATGAACAATAAGAGAATATCAAAATTAATCATTAATTTTGAAAAAATTCTTCATGAAGATGGCTTTATCGATTTTGATGATATGGTTTTGTCAGGTTTTATGATGATAAAAGAATTTTCTTGGGTTCGCAAAGCCATACGTGCCAGATTTCCATATCTGATAATAGATGAATACCAAGATTTAGGAATCCCATTACACAAAATTGTTACTCAGTTAGTATTTACTGCAGGTGTTGAAATTTTTGCAGTTGGAGATCCAGATCAATCAATATATGGTTTTACCGGGGCAGAACCAAATTTATTAAATTCATTGGCTGAAAGTGAAAATATAAAAAGAGTAGAATTGAAGTTGAACTATCGGTGTGGTGAAAAGATAATTAATAATTCCTTAATCTCACTAGGTGAAAAAAGAAATTTTGAATCTGCGACAGTTGACTCTGGTAAGTTGTATTTCTGGGAATACCGCAATGGGGTTCAAGAACAAGCAGAAATGATTTGTAATGAGATAATCCCCACTTCACTCAAAAACGCACCTGGGCGCAACTTAGGAGATATTGCAGTATTATATCTTGACAAATTTGATGCAGCAGTAATAACTGAAGAAGTGAAAAGATTTGGTTTAAATTATATAGGTGGTGATAAAAATGTTCGATATAAACCAACTCCTGTTACCAGATGGTTAGAAGATTGTGCTTCATGGTGTTCTGGAGGATGGAAAATAGGTGATCCCAAACTATCAAACCTAGTTCATTTTTGGGTGAATACTCGTAATAATATAGAATCTGAATTGGACGATAAATTATTCCGTCAATTATTCATAAACACTATTTGGAATAATAGAGACCCTAGTACTCCATTAGATCAGTGGTTAAAAAACTTCATTGAAATTGGATTAATAGAAAATCTTGATAATTCTCAAATAAGAGTAGATGAGATTGAATCTTTAAATGAACTAATTTCTTCTTCCTCAAATCTAGATAAAATGGGAACCTTTAATATTAATCTGTTTGGTAAACAACGAGGTTCGCCTGATCACTTAAATTTAGTGACTTTGCACAGTAGCAAGGGGTTAGAATTTGATGTTGTCATCATGATGGGTTTAGAACAAGGAAGAATACCAAATTATAGAATTTCAAAAGAGTCTGATTCTTTCAAAGAGGAAAGAAGAAAATTTTATGTAGGATTAACTAGAGCAAAAAGGGAAGTCCATCTTGTTTATTCTGGATGGTATGAAACTAGTTGGTGTCAAATATTCAAAAATGGACCTTCTCAATTTGTTTTGGAGTTATTAAAAATTGAATAATATAAATAATCGATATTGGTTTGTTCGTATAGGATCTTGCTGCCTGATATGGTTAACAGGTTACGAATAAATGAAAGCTTCTGAGTTTTTCGAATTGAAATTTGAAGATTACATTTAGAAATTGGTTTGTTTGTCGATCAGGTTTTTGCTGCTGCGGGGATTCCACTGGTGCGTGTCCCTGCCAAGCACACCTACTCCTTGCAGGAAGTTCAGGCGGTGTTACAGCCGTATATCCAGCTGGACGCCAGCCAACCCCTGCCACCCGACGACAAACCACAACAATCCTGGACGACACCCCGCTGCACGAAATGTGGGTCGGAGATGGTCATGCGGGCAGCCAGGTGGGGCTGCTCGAATTATCCGAAGTGTAAAAATATCGTGGCATATGAGGGGTGAAAAGAGTCCGTCAACGAACCCACAGGGTGATATAAGAATCGAATGACCAAGGGTCATGATATAAGAAACGAATAGGGTTGCTTATTATTTTCATTCAACTGCAAAATTATGGATAAATTTTTCAGGAATTAAAACCGTTTTTATCAGCTATCATAGGTTATCATGTAATCATAAAAATCAGATCAGCTTTTGTGGGGGTATAAGCATGCCCAAACTCAAACCCAACACCTACAAAGCCCCACTGCCCGGTCTGCGGTACCCTCAACACCGTTCAGCGCAGCCAGAAGGGGCCCTCCTCCTGGGCAAGGCATTGAAAGTTTGTATGATGAGTTTCAATGTCCGCATGCAGAGCAAACCTGGCACCAAGAGGCTGCTGAGCTGCAGCGCAAAGTGGAGGACACCACGTTACACCAAATGCGGCGCGGAGATGGTGCTTCGCAAGGGCTGCCAGATCCGTAAGGGTAAAGCATTCGATTATCGTGAAACTCAAAAAATTCATACTACTCCAAGTTACTCGAATCATTATAATAAATCCACTAATTTGGGATCGAATGCTTTACCCATACGCTTGGGGAGTCAACCTGGCTCTCTCCCGGCTGTCGTGCAGAATTTCAAGTCCGTCAGTTCACGAAAGATCAACAAGCTGCTCAAGACTCCCGGATCAACCATCTGGCATCGCAATTACTACGAGCACATCATTCGCGACAAGGTGGACTTCGAACGAATCGTTGCCGATATTGAACAGAATCCACAAAAATGGGAAGAAGCGGGGGTATATTGATTCGTTTAAAGGTGAAGGTGTCTAGTGTCTAGTCCTAAAAAATGTTGACCGAAAAAATTTTTCCTGTCAACTGCGGACTTTCGACTATATTCTATGAGTTATCAGCCAGTAGGGCTATAATATCCTCATGTCCAAACCTCAAATCCAATACATCTGTCAGGAATGTGGGCGCATCTCCGCCCGCATGATGGGGCGCTGCCCGCAGTGCGGTCAGTTCAACACTATGATTGAGGAGATCATCGCGCCAGAACTCACCCCCGGCAAGAACGGCCAACGTGGACTGAGCATCCAATCCAAACCGGTACGACTGAATGATATTGAAGGGAATCCGGATGAACGGTTGCCGCTTTCAATCAGCGAATTTGCGCGCGTCCTGGGTGGCGGGATTGTGCCCGGCTCGATCGTTCTGATCGGTGGTGATCCGGGTATCGGTAAATCTACGCTGATGCTACAGGTTACCATTGAGATGGCCAGCCTACCAATGGGTCGGCGCGTCCTGTACGTTTCGGGTGAAGAGTCCGAGCGGCAGATCAAAATGCGGGCTTCTCGTCTGAATGCTGTAGAAGGACAAAAAAGTAAGGATTTCCCACAAGAGCTTTTCCTGGTCACCGAGACCAATCTGGATGTGATCTTCCAGCATGTTGAATCCGTCAAACCGGAATTATTGATTATTGATTCGATACAAACCGTCTATCAACCCCAGATCAACTCCTCCGCCGGATCGGTCACCCAACTGCGTGAATGCTCCTCCCGGTTGCGTGAACTGGCAAAATCGAGTGGGATCGCTGTGTTCGTGATCGGGCATGTCACCAAAGAAGGGGTCATCGCCGGACCGCGTGTGCTGGAACACATCGTCGATACCGTCCTGTATCTGGAAGGCGATCGCTACCAGGCATTCCGGCTGTTACGCTCGGTCAAGAACCGCTTTGGGGCAACTTCTGAAGTGGGTGTCTTTGAGATGCGCGAGAACGGCATGATTGAAGTGCCCAATCCCTCCGAAGCTTTTTTGGCGGAACGTATGGTCAATGCTCCCGGCTCTGCGATTGTGGTTACCATGGAAGGCACCCGTCCTTTGATCGTCGAGCTGCAGGGTCTCACCAGCCCTACCCAATTTGGGAATGCCCGCCGAACCCCCAATGGCGTCGATTTCAACCGCCTGCTATTGGTGGCTGCTGTGCTTACCCGACGGCTGGGAATCCCACTGGGTGAACAGGATATCTTCATCAATGTGGTCGGTGGGCTAAAGATCGATGAACCGGCTGCTGATCTGGCTATTGCAGCTGCCATCGCCTCCTCCATGAAGGACACCCCTATCCGCGCTGATGCCGTCCTGCTGGGCGAGATCGGTCTCTCCGGAGAGCTACGCTGGGTTAGCCAACTGGAAGCACGCCTGAAGGAAGCCGCCAAGCTGGGTTTTAAATGCGCCATCGTACCCAAACGAATCCGCCGGGGAGAGCCCTGGCCAGATGGGATTCAGATTATCGAAGCCCGCTCGGTGAGAGAAGCACTGCAGGCGGCGTTGAAGGTGGCCGTCAACGAATATTAAAACGAATAAACGAATGGGGGGGCTTCTTTTCACCATGGTGAATTATCGTCCTTATCTGTGAAAGACATTTCATGTTATGTTAACAGCTTAATACCTTAATAGCTTTTTTTCATTCTTGACATCTAATATGATGTGGTATATGATGTATATCAGGAGTGATAATTATGTCTCGATATGCGCTTAATTTACCAGCCGATTTGAAACGGGAAGCCGAAGAATTAGCTGCCCAACAGGGAATTTCTCTCAATCAGTTCATTATGTGGTCAGTGTCGGAGAAGGTAGCCTCATTACGCCAATCGCTGGATGACCCGGATTTTCCGGGGATCACGTTCCGCAGAGGGGCGTCTGGGTGGGTGGCTCCTGTTGTTCGTGGTACCGGTATTCGCGTTCAGACAATCGCAAAACAGCTATCTTATGGCATGAAACCGGAACAAATTGCAGAAGAATACGGATTGGAAATCCATAAAGTAAAGGAAGCGCAAGCCTTCTACAATGTTCACCGATCAGAAATAGATGGAAGTATAAAAGCTGAAGAAGAACTGGAACCTAGAATTTGACCAAAGCCAGACTTCATTTGGATGCGGATGCTTCCATGGTTTCATTAATGCGTGAACTTATAAAACGTGGTCATGATGTAACAAGGACGTCTGTTGACTGGTTGAAATAAGCCAGATTGTGAGATTAAAAGTACATTAGACTTTCATTGTACACAGCCGTAAAACCTCCAAATTCATACCCCTTCGTTTACAATTAGTAAAGCACGGAATAAGGATACAGCATGTTTTTAAAGCGCATACAAATCTCATTCATACACGTCGCGGTCGCAATGACATTGGTGCCCATCAACAGTACCCTCAACCGTGTTATGATCAAAGAGCTGGCGCTCTCAGCCACCCTGGTCGCTGTACTTGCCGTCTTACCCTATCTTTTCGCCCCTATCCAGGTTGCCATCGGCTCCTATGCCGACCGTCATCCCATTTTAGGTTACCGCCGCTCACCCTACATTCTCATGGGACTTCTTTTAAATGTAGCCGGGCTGGCCATCGCCCCCTTTGTGGTGTTTGTGATGCCGGAAAACTTCTGGCTGGGATTATTCCTGAGCATGCTGGTGTTTGGTGCCTGGGGCATGGGCTACAACTTTGCTGCTGTCTCCTACCTTTCCCTGGCATCCGAAATCTCAGGTGAAAAAGGACGTTCCAAGACCATCGCGGTGATGTTCTTCCTGATGATCATCGGTATCATCCTGACCTCCACCGGACTCAGTCGACTATTGGAGACTTACTCCCCCGAAATTATGCAGCGTTCCTTCTTAATCGTTGCCATGATTGCGTTGGTATTGGGTCTGGTAGGGCTGATCAAACTCGAACCTCAGCATACACAACCTTCACGCGAAGTTGCCAAAGAAGAGCGCACACCCTGGTCAAAGATCATCCATGAGGTGGTTGGCAGTTCACAGGCGCGTAGATTTTTCCTTTACCTTACAGTTTTATTGGCAGCCATCCTGGGGCAGGATATCCTCCTCGAACCTTTTGGTGCTGAGGCTTTTAATCTGCCGGTCAGCGTCACCACCCGCATCACCGCCATCTGGGGGACAGCTTTCCTGGTTTCTCTACTCATTGCCAGTTTTGTGGATCGCTGGATTTCCAAAAAAAGGATCGCGCAGATCTCTGCCTATATCGCTCTGACAGGTTTTCTGCTGATCGCCTTAAGTGGCGCCATCGTCAATCTGAGTGTCTTCTACCTGGGTGTCGTCATTTTGGGATTTGGCACAGGTTCCAGTACCACCTCCAATCTCTCTCTGATGCTGGATATGACCACCGAAAAAGTGGGGTTATTTATTGGCGCATGGGGGGTTGCCAACGCTCTCTCACGATTCATCGGCACTTTGATGAGTGGCGTGGTACGGGATGTAGCTTCAAGCATACTTCATGATCCAGTGAATGGATATCTGGTCGTTTTCATCCTGGAAGCAGGCATGCTGGCATTTTCATTGATATTATTGCGAAAAATCAGCGTGACCAAATTCCAGGATCAGGTGCACAACATCAGCCTCTCTGAAAAAGCTGAATATCTGCATGAAGCAGTAGGTTAACCAGACTCTCATTAACCAGATCGTATTTGCCTGACCTTATGCAGGTCGGTTGATTTTCAGTGGAAAGAATATTTACACAATGATGAAACAACCTTATTGATACTTCATCATCGATAAATTTTGATGTTTGTCATGTGATTTTTTTCCAAAAACATATTATCATTATCCTTGAAGACCGAACTCTTCATTTAATTTAATGTAATTTTGACGATTCTGGATTATTATGAGAAAATATAGCAAAAAATTTCACAATTATCACAAATCGGGAAATCCTTGTAATTTATATCTTGAAAATATCAGGTGACAGATGCATAAACATCATAAAACTTTACGTCTACTTGGCTGGATAACACTGACCATTCTGGCAATTGTCCTGCTTACATTTACCTCGCCCAAACCGGTTGCTGCCCAAGAAGGCAATCCGGTTGTAATCTATATGTTCTGGGGTGAGGGTTGCCCACATTGTGCAGCCGCAAAACCTTACTTTGAGGACCTGGCGAATAAAAATCCTGAAATAGAATTGCGCTTCTATGAAATCTACAATTCTGCAGAAAATCAGGAAAAATTTGCCAAAATGGCAGATGCATTTGGCTTTGAAGCCTGGGGAGTACCTACTATTTTTATTGGAGATCACTATTGGGAAGGTTATTCAGAAACTCTACAGCCAGAGTTTGAGAGCGTTATCAACACCTGTATCGAGAATGGTTGTAAAGACGCCGGCGCTGGGATTATTGCTCCTGCCACAAACCAACCTTCCAATATCGATCCTGTAAACACCGAAGAGGAAATTGTCAAAAATCGCAAGATCAAGATTCCCTTGATTGGTGAAGTAGACTTAAATAATCAGCCGTTATTCATTGCCACTGTATTGATCGCCTTTGTCGATGGTGTCAATCCCTGTTCTATCTGGGTCCTCACGATGCTGATTGCATTGACCCTGCATACCGGTTCTCGTAAACGGGTAGCCTTAATAGGCATGATCTTCATTACCATTACTGCATTGGTCTATGCTCTTTTCATTGCTGGTTTATTCACATTCCTGACCTTCATCAGCTTTGTCACCTGGATCCAGGTGGTGGTTGCTTTGGTTGCGTTGGTGTTTGCTCTGGTCAACATAAAGGATTATTTCTGGTATAAAGAGGGTGTTTCCTTCACCATCAGCGATGAGAAGAAACCTGGTCTTTTCAAACGCATGCGCAAAGTGCTGGAAGCCAGTAATTCCTTATGGGGAGTCATCAGTGCTACCGTTGTGCTGGCTGCTGGCGTTTCCCTGGTGGAATTTTCCTGCACGGCTGGATTCCCGGTATTATGGACGAACATGGTTTCTTCCCAGGGCGTATCAACCGGTGAATTTGTTCTTTTACTTTTGCTCTATATGCTTATTTATCAGATTGATGAGCTGGTGATTTTCTTTGTAGCCGTGTTTACTTTAAAAGCTTCCCGCATGGAAGAGAAACATGGTCGAATCCTCAAACTGATTGGCGGTACTCTCATGTTGACGTTGGCAGGTGTGATGATTTTCAATCCCAACCTGTTGAATGATCTCAACAGCGCGCTGGTCATCTTCGCAGTTGCATTTGGCCTGACCGCTTTGCTCCTCCTGTTGCATCGCAAGATTCTACCTGCCTTTGGTATCTGGATTGGGACGGAAAAAGATCTCAAGAAAAAATCAAAAAAGAAGAGACTATCTCACGACAAACTCAAAAAAATGTCTCATAAAAAATAAGCACTAAATTGAAGAAACCACCTGAATAATGGTGCTTTCTTCGAAACTTTATTACCTGTCAGGGTTTTAACATACACATCTGCAGTGGTCATGAGGGTCACTATGACGGCACGCTTTATCACGCATAAAGATGTGCCTCTGAACAACATAAATGTAGCCCATCGGTACCATGTGAATTGCTTTGGTATCGGCTAATATTTACCATGACCAACAGGTGAACGAAAACCTGGGGATTTACGTATCCTCAAAAAGGAAATTAATGATCGAAAAATTAATGTATCGTTTTTCCCGCCCCGTTGTAAAAACATACACAAAATCCATGTTAAAAATGGATGTGCAATGGCATGAACCATTCCCGGCGGGAGCGAAAATCATAGTGGCGAACCACCCAACCACTACCGATCCTTTCTTTGTAGCCTCATTAGCCAGCCACCAGGTATTCATTTTGATCAACGAATTACTTTTCAAAGTTCCCGTGTTGGGCGAATATTTACGGCGTTCGGGACATATCCCGGTTGTCGCCGGAAATGGCAAAGCCGCCATGGATGAAGCCTTAGTACGCCTGGCAAAAGGTGATACCATCATCGTCTTTCCAGAAGGAGCACTCAGCCCGGTAGAAGGTGGTTTTTGCGAACCCCGTACCGGAGCTGCCCGACTGGCATTGATGAGTGGTGCACCTGTAATACCAGTGGGAATCCACCTGCCTTTAGAACGCGTCCATTTCATCAAGAGTATGGTGGAAGGAAAAGTGGAAATTGGCCGCTGGTATACACATGGTCCATACAACATGACAATCGGACGCCCATTGGTATTCCATGGAAACGTAGAGAATCATGCTTATGTGCGCCAGGTATCCAAAGCGATCATGCATCATATCATTGAAATGGCTCACCAGAGTCGTGGAAGAATGCAGCAAGGTCCAACCGCAATGCCATTGCCGGAACTTTATTAGTTCAACTTGAAGGGAAACAAGAGAATATGAAAATTGTTACGGATAGTGGCATGGACTCTGCTCCTGGCCAGCTGGATGGATTTGACATCGTTCAAGTTCCACTCAAATTAGAGTTAGATGGCAAAACCTACTTAAGTGGTGTGGATATTCAACCTGAAGAATTTTACGAACTACTCCTCACCACACCAAGTTTACCAATCACTTCATTGCCTTCTCCCGGTGAATTTGCGGATGTATTTCGGAAATATGCTGCTGAAGGACCCATTATTATGGTCCATATTTCATCAGGATTGAGCAATACGTACCAATCTGCTCATTCAGGTTCAGATCTGGTGCCAGAAGCAGAAGTTCACTTCATCGACACATTGACCCTCTCTGGCGCAGAAGGGTGGCAGGTAGAAGCTGCTGCTCACGGTGTAAAAGCAGGTTGGTCAGTGGAAAAAATTAAAGAACTCGTCAAGAAAGTACGCGACGCATCAGAAACCATTTACACCTTACCGGATTTGCGCTACTTAATTCATGGCGGCCGCATCAGCCACATGAAAGGTCTGCTCGCTTCAGTATTAGGCATCAAACCTTTGATTGGTGTCAGTAAAACAGATGGCAAATACTACGAACGTGGAAAAAGCCCAACCTTCAATCGGGCATTGGAAAGTATTGCCAAAACTATCACCAAAGACATCCCGGAAGGCACAAAAATCAGAGCACAAATTGCACATACAGCCAATCCGGAAGGTGCGGAAAAATTGCGTGAAGCCATGGATAAACGTTTTGATTGCCATTGGCTGCCCAATTCCACTGTAGCCCCCGTACTGGGAGCGCACACCGGTCGCGGTTTGGTTGGCGTGATTTATGCCCGCATGGATCAATATCCTGCCCTGCCCTAAATAAATTTTCCTTCACTCATCCAACTAATAAAACCCGCACGTTGATCGGGGTTTTTAGCATACCTCCGATCATACAAAAAGGAGAGAAACCATGAATGTATTGTTGATTTACCCGGAATTTCCAGATACTTTTTGGAGTTTTAGGCACGCTTTAAAATTCATCGACAAAAAAGCAGGCAATCCGCCTTTAGGATTGATTACCATCGCCGCAATGCTTCCAGAAAATTGGCAAAAACGGCTTGTTGATCTCAACATTGAACCTTTGACCGAGGATGCAATCTCCTGGGCTGATATGGTGATGGTTTCTGCTATGGTGGTGCAACGCGAATCCACTCACCAGGTAATTGCACGTTGTAAAGAAGCCGGAAAGACCGTGATCGCAGGCGGACCCATTTTCACAGGTGAATATGAAGACTTTCCACTGGTGGATCATTTTATTCTCAATGAAGGTGAAATTACTTTACCATTGTTCCTTAACGATTGGATGCAAGGTACACCCCAACGGATTTATGAGACCAGTGAATTTGCTGATATGAGTACCACCCCAGCGCCCATGTGGGAGCTGCTGAACCTGAAGGAATACGCCACCATGTGTCTGCAATTCTCGCGTGGTTGCCCATTTGATTGTGAATTCTGCAATGTCACTGCCTTGTTGGGACATCGTCCACGCACCAAAAGTGCACAACAATTGATAACCGAGTTGGATAACCTCTATGCTTTGGGTTGGCGTGATGCGATTTTTCTGGTGGATGATAATTTTATCGGTAATAAGAAAATCATCAAACAGGACTTGCTGCCTGCCTTGATTGAATGGCGAAAAGGTAAAAACGGGATACCTTTTAACACCGAGGCATCCATCAACCTGGCAGATGATACAGAACTAATGGATTTAATGGCAAAAGCCGGGTTCAATACAGTGTTTATTGGCATCGAAACACCCAACGATGAAAGTCTGATCGAGTGCAACAAAAAACAGAATCGAAACCGGAATCTGGTAGAAAGTGTCAAAATCATCCAGCGCGCTGGAATGATGGTGCAGGGTGGTTTCATTGTTGGCTTTGATTCCGATACAGAAACAATCTTCGAACAACAAGCGAGTTTTATCAGCAAAGCCGGCATCACCACCGCTATGATTGGGTTATTGCAGGCGCCATCTGGCACACGCCTGTATAAACGCTTGCTGGGTGAAGGGCGATTGTTGGGCGAGATGACCGGCGATAATGCTGATGGATCGACCAATATTATTCCTCACCTCGATATTCAGCTCTTGAAATCAGGTTACAGCAAACTGGTCAAGCAGTTATACCATCCCAAAGAATATTATCAGCGCTGTCTGATGCTTTTGAAAACGATTAAGACACCCGAGATCCGCAGAGGAATTGACCTGAGCTACATGCGTGCATTCTTCCGCTCCATTTATTTGCTTGGGTTCAAAGGAGTGGAAAGGCTGGAATACTGGAAATTATTCTTCTGGACATTGATATATAAGCCAAAACTATTTCCACAAGCAATCACGTTGGCAATTTATGGCTATCATTTTCGGATATTGGCAAACCGAATTTGAGTTACAGTTTCAGTAAATCTTTCTTCAATAATTCCAATTGCCCAGGTTTATCCACATCCATGGCAATTTCTGCGTAGGGGCTGGGTAAAACCAGCCCATCCACTTTCAGACGTTTGCACACACGTTTTTCTGTTTGCGCGAGCGTGATTGCCCGAAAAAGGATCAATAACAGGGTGTCGAAACCCAACAAAGAGGCTTGTTTGAGGGCATTTTTGCGTGCATCAATCAGCTTGCGGTATAACGGTTTGTCATAATTTATCTTGGTCAGGTCAATGGCATTGATATCACCCCCACAAATTGCCATATCTTTAAGCGGTATATACGTGCGTTTGGATTCAGGGAATCGTTTCTCCATGACGGGACGTGTAACCACTGTGTAAATTAATGCCTTCTGGGAATTAATCGCTTTCTCACTGACCCAATCAATCAATTCAGGAGTTACAGCCGGGACATCAGAAGCAACGATCAATGCGTATTGGCTGGGTTCAGGAAAAGAGAGCAATTTATTTACGCCGGCTATGATATTCTCGACCATACTGCCCTGATCCTCAATTCGTACGAGATCTCGTGGATATTTCACGGTATATTCATCCGCGAGACCAATCAAGACCACGCGATCAATCGTTTCCGCAGCTGCCAACGCATCCAGCACCCACTGAACCATAGGTTTATCACCGATCGGAATGAGTGCTTTCGGAAGACCTTTCGAATAAGCATACAATGGATCATCCAGAGTAGGGATGCCTCCAGCAGTTAAGATCACATCCATCATTACAATTCCTGTACCTGGGGAGAAAGATTGAGTTCCTGAATGGCTGCTTCCATTCGTTCAAAGTGAGTCTTCGATGGATACTTAACAGCTTCGGTATAACCTTTTGCGGTGACGATCCCAGCTTCCATCATATTAGTGCCGAAGGAACGACCGTCCAGCATCGGGGTGGTTGTTACCAATAAACGCACCCCGGCCTGCTTGAAAATTTCACGATCCTTTGGTGTGGTAGTATTGGTCACAATAATCTTGCCATCCATCCGCTCAGGCATATATTTCGTAATGTAGTGGCAGTCCCCGGAGATGACTGTTGCCCATTCAAAGTATTTCGTAAATTTCGGCGTTCGCACCTCTTGCTTCTCACCAATCGGGTAGAGCCAGCTGAAAGGCATATGTGCGATTAACGGTACCAGCAATTTAGCCAGTCGTTTCAATCCGGCATCATCATGGACTGGAATTGAAATACCCAGCCCAAACATTAAATCACCGAAAATGGATTCATATCCCAAATTCATGAAACCACTCGATAGACCATATCGATCGACCCCGCTCATTTGAAAAACTCGTTTGGGTTGCCCCTGCAAATAAGGCTCCACCACCGCTGCAGCTTTGCGCTCCAGGGTGCTTTTCAGTCCGGTGCCATCCACCACCGGTGTAATCTTCACATCCCGAACCAGTGGTTTTACACTTTCCATTTCATACCATTTCTGGTCCACCAGAAATCCTAATAAGGCTCCACCCATTCCCAGGGCTCCTACTTTGCCATCCAGGTCGCGATACATCTGAGCGGCTGCCTTCATATCCCCATCGGTGCCGATACGTTCTAACTGAATGGTTTTGCCAAAAAGCTCTAATTCGACTGCTTTGTCTCTTGTTGCTGAACCGATACTTACACTGACTGCGCGTTGATTCATGGGTTTTCTCCTCAGTAAATTTATTAAAACAGTATACTTCAAAAAAATCTACCGGTAATCAATTTGATAATATGAAATTTATACCTGACTTTAAAATCTTTATTATTCTTTTTTCTAATTCATATTTAATCTGATTTTCATCAATCTATCATTTTCAAGTGGTATTATTCTATAGAATTTTATAGAAAAACATAGGAATACATAGAAATATGATTGAAAATTCGGCCTGGTTTTCCATTTCTGAAGCAGCTAAATATTTAGGAGTTCACTTTACTACCCTTCGTCGTTGGAGTGATGATGGATTAATTGAGTTCATTCGTACCCCGGGTGGTAAAAGAAAATACCACAAGGATATATTGGATGACTTTCTCAATCAATATAAACACTCAACGAAAATGAATTTGCAAATAGCCACATTACAGGAAGCTGCTATTCTCAGAACCAGAGAAACAATGCAAAAAGTGAAAATACCTGAGCAAGGATGGTACAACAAGCTCTCCATTGAACAACGATCTGGCATGCGAGGTGCTGGAAATCGATTGGTTGCTTTAATGCTTCAATATAGCGCACGCGAACAAAATAACGAAGTATTTATTGAACAAGCCAAACACATCTCTAAACAATATGGAGAAATTTGTCATTCTTTGGAGTTGACAATTACCGAATGTATTCAAACTTTTTTATTATTCCGACAACCTATGCTCAACTCTATTCATGAAACCGGATCATTGCAATCAACTAACGATGCAATTAATCAACAAATTTTTGAAAGAATGAACCATTTCCTGGATGAAGTTTTAGTAACAATGGTGGATGAGTATAACAAACTTATCTCATAATACTATCACCAAAGGTATAACTATGAAATTAATTCGAAGACCAGCTTATGACTTAAGCCAAAGGCCTTTCATGGTCATTTGGGAAACCACACAGGCTTGCGACCTGGCGTGTAAGCATTGTCGTGCTGAATCACAACCCAACCACCATCCCAATATGCTCTCCTTTGAGGATGGAAAAAGGTTAATAGATCAGGTAGTGGATCTCGGCAAACCTCACCCATTATTTATTCTCACAGGTGGGGATCCTTTTAAACGGGAAGATATATTTGACCTGACTGCTTATGCTTCAGATCAGGGGTTACCGGTTGCATTATCACCTTCTGGCACCCCATTATTAAACCCTGAAAACTTAATCAAACTAAAAAATGTTGGCACCAAGGCTATTTCTCTTAGCCTGGATGGCTCTACCCCTTTGATACATGATGCTTTTCGTGGTGTTAAAGGCTCATATGCTTGGACAGTCAATGGCTGGAAGTTAGCCAATCAACTGGGTTTAAAAGTTCAACTAAATACCTCTGTAACCCGCTACAATCTATTTGATCTTCCAGACATGTTTGCATTAGTTCATAAATTAGGGGTTATGACCTGGAGTTTATTCTTCCTGGTACCGACTGGCAGGGGATTGGTTGAAGATGAAATAAAATCGGATGATTATGAAGCTGTATTAAATTTTCTATATGATGCATCAAAATATGTGCGCTTAAAAACCACTGAAGGACATCATTACAAACGTGTTGTTTTGCAGCGTTCTTATCTGGCTAGGAATAATATACAACACAGCGATTATATGAATTTAAATGGAACTTATACCCGTTTACAGCAAGGCCTTGAGAGACATATTCAAAATGTGTTACCTGCTACCGAAGTACCTGAAAAAATGCGCAGGGCGCCAATGCATGTAAATGCGGGCGATGGGTTTGTCTTCATTTCATTGCTGGGCGATGTTTTTCCATCCGGTTATTTGCCTGTCAGTGCTGGTAATGTCAAAAAAAAATCTTTGAAAGATATTTACCAACAGAGTGAACTGTTCTTGGCATTACGGGATAAGGACGCTCTAAAAGGTCGGTGTGGTAAGTGCGAATACCGTTTCGTCTGTGGTGGTTCTCGATCACGTGCTTTTGCAATGACCGGTGACTATCTGGCCGAAGAACCATTTTGCTCTTATGAGCCTGGTTCTTTTCCGTTTGAGGAAGCACTTCTTGAGATGGTCAACTGATTTGATGGAAATTTCAGCTAATTTTTTGCAAGGAGGAAAGGTAATATGAGTTTAAGAATGCTCGGTCATTTTCAATTTTTTCAATTTACTGCTCAATATTGGAATTTATCTTCCGAAAAAAGAAGTGAATTTCAGAAAAATTTTCTATCAGATCTTGAAAAAACTGCATTGAAATATGAGCTTTATCAGGTATATCCTTTACATGCTGAAGTGGATATCGTTCTGTGGATCACAACCCAGGTGTCAGAAAATGATTTTGTTGCTCAATACTTTGAAAAAATGGCAGCGCTTATCAACCCATATAGGGTGTATTTACAACTCAAAGAATCCTGGTGGGGAATGACCCACCCTTCCGATTATTCACGTGGAAAATCAGCCCAGGAAATCAACCCATTTGAAGACCAACGCAACACTTATTTGATCGTTTACCCTTTCTCAAAAAATGCTTCCTGGTACAAAATGGGGCGTGATACCCGTCAGGGGATGATGAATGAGCATATTCGTATTGGTCATCAATTCCCCGAAATCAAACAATTATTGTTATATTCCACCGGTTTACAGGATCAGGAATTTATTGTCACCTATGAAACTGAGGATCTTGCTCAATTTTCACAGTTGGTTACCGATCTGCGTAGCAGTGAAGCCCGGTTATTTACGGATCGGGACACACCAATTTTTACAGCAATTTACCATTCTCCTGCAAACACATTGAAATTATTTGAATAAGAGGACCATGAAACCAACAACAGCAATTTTAATGATGGCATATGGCGGACCTGACTCACCGGAAAGTGTTGAACCATATTTATTGGATGTACGTGGTGGACGACCAACTTCCCCCGAATTGATTGAAGAAATCCGTCATCGTTATGAGGTGATCGGTGGCAAATCCCCATTACTTGATATTACTCGCCAGCAAGCACAAGCATTAGAAAATGAATTGAACTTAACTTCTAATTCTCTTTATAAGGTTTTCGTAGGGATGCGACATTGGCATCCTTACATTCGGGAGACTGTTGCTGATATTGCTGCTTCAGGAATAACAAAGGTCATTGCGATTTGTATGACACCATTTTTCTCACGCATGAGCATTGGCACTTATTATGATCACCTGGATAGGGCTATTTCAGACCAAACCAATTACCCGGATTGGCAAAAAAATCTCTCCATTACGAAAATTGGATCATGGTATTCTAACCACTTGTTTCACAAGGCGATTGCAACAAACATCCAAGAATCATTAGCTATAGCATCCAAAAAAGGTATTCCTGCTCCTATTGTCCTTTTCACCGCTCATAGTCTTCCGGTAATATTAGCCGAGCAAGGTGACCCTTATGCTCAACAATTTTCCCATCTGGTTACCCTGGTAGCCGAAGCGGCCGGTTTATCTCAATCTCAATATGAATATTGTTTTCAAAGTGCTGGAGCACAAAACACACGTTGGTTTGGGCCGTCATTGGAAGAAACCCTGAAAAAATTTTCAATTAGTGGAAAAAAATCAGTACTAATAGCTCCCATTGGATTTTTATCCGATCATGTTGAAATTCTTTATGACATTGATGTGGAAGCGAAGCGATTGTCCAATCAATTAAATCTCCAACTTATACGCATTTCATCACCAAACGATCACCTTCTATTTATTAAAGCATTAGCCAATATCATTGCTGAATCGGAGCAATCATTATGACACCTTTAACAGAAATAACTTCTCAACCAAAAAAAATTGTTATCATTGGTGGGGGAATAACTGGTTTATCTACTGCTTATTATCTACAAAAAGAAAAAAGAATTAATGGAATTCCACTTTCTATCACCCTGATTGAAGCCGGAGAAAAACTCGGGGGAAAAATTACCACTGAAAAAGTGGATGGATTCACCATTGAAGGTGGCCCCGATTGTTTCTTGCGCCAAAAACCATGGGCCTCCGAACTCGCTGAAGAATTAGGAATTGGGGAGGAATTGATTGGGACGAATGATGATCAAAGGAAGACCTATGTGCTCGTCAATGGCAAACTGACCCCTTTACCTGATGGTGTCATGCTTATCATTCCCACCAAAATCATGCCCTTCGCTTTTTCCCCTCTGATTTCCTTGTCTGGAAAAATTCGCATGGGAATGGACCTGTTTATCCCTCCATTTAAAGGTGCAGATGATGAAAGTGTAGGTGATTTCATTCGCAGAAGATTGGGCGAAGAAGCCCTTTATAAAATTGCTGAACCACTCATGTCAGGAATCCATGTATCTGACCCTGAAAAACAAAGTCTTTTGGCTACCTTCCCGCGCTTTCGCAACATTGAACAAAAACATGGTAGTTTGATAAAAGGCATGCTGACACAGAAAAAAGCTGCGAATCACCAACCCCTAAATCCCTCTAAATTAAATTCTCTGTTCATCTCATTGAAAAACGGTGTGGAAGAACTGATTAACGGTTTGGAACACTCATTAAATGAGTGTCAAATTTATACAAATACCCTGGCTACATCCATCTTGCCTGCCGCTGACCGAATGTATACTGTTGAATTAAATAATGGCGAATCAATCGGTGCAGATGTGGTTGTATTAGCAATACCTGCTTATAATGCCGCCAAATTATTGGGATCGTTCCACCCCAAACTAGCAAATCAATTGGGAAAAATTCCTTACGTATCAACCGCTACCATTTCGATGGCATTCCGTAAACAAGATATTCAAAAGCCCTTCACAGGATTTGGATTTGTGGTTCCCAGCACTGAAAACCGGGATATCTCCGCCTGCACTTGGAGCTCTATAAAATTCAACCATCGTGCTCCCGAAGATTACTTGCTTTTACGTTGTTTTGTGGGTGGACCTGGTAAAGAAGAAATGGTGGATCTTACTGATGATGAGCTTTTTCGTTTAGCACATAAAGAATTAAATTTGATACTGGGTTTGAGTGCTGACCCGGTTCTTACCCGTGTTTATCGGTGGAAAAAAGCGAATCCCCAATATGAAGTGGGACATCTGGATCGGGTTAAAGAAATGTTTTCCGCTTGCGCATATGAAACTCCTGGAATCTATCTAACTGGTAGTGCCTATGAAGGCGTAGGAATTCCAGATTGTATTAATCAGGGAAAAAAGACTGCGGGGCAGTTGCTCCAATATATTCAACAGGAACAGGTTTACGCCTGATCTGGTAGGATTAATATGGATTTCTACTGTATTAGCACCTCGCACCAAAATGCCAACATAGATGTTCGCGAGAGATTCAGTTTTTCGCAACATAACATTAAAGAAAGTCTGAAATTTTACAAAGAAAATAATCAACAGTTTTTGGGACCGAAATCTGAGATTGTTATCCTTTCCACCTGTAATCGCTTTGAAATCTATGTAACTTTTCGGGGCGATCAACATGAATTTTTGGATGATTCAAAAAAAGTTTTCCAAACAATGCTCATGTTTGTTTCTGAAATAACCGATCTTTCAATCGATGACATCGCCCCACTCTTTATTCGATATCAGAATATGGATACTGTTGAACACCTTTTCCGCGTCAGCTGTGGGCTGGAATCACAGGTTTTGGGGGAAGTTCAAATTCTGGGACAAGTCTCTGAGGCTCTATCCGTTGCTTTGGAAGTTGGCTCTGCCAGACATCCACTTGCCAGCTTATTTCAATCGGCTATCCACGCAGCCAAAAGAGCTCATACTGAAACAGAGATTGGGAAAAAACCAACTAGCATCAGTTCTGCAGCAGTTCGAATAGCTGAGAAATGGTTGAAACATCACAGGAATCAGATGGTCCTGGTGATTGGTGCTGGAGAAATGAGCAAACTGGCTCTAAAATCCTTCAACCAGCGTGACTTCAAAAACCTTACCATTGTCAATCGAACATATACAAAAGCAGTAGATCTTGCTGAACAATTTTCATTTCGGGTAGCCCCATTTGAAGAATTGGAAAATTTGTTATTAACTGCAGATATTGTAATTACTGCTACCAGCGTTGAGCATCCAATTATCACGCTTGAATTATTAAATCCCATCTTAAAACATCGCAAAAATTCGACAATTTTATTTCTTGATATTGCCTTGCCACGCAATGTTGATTCTGCCATTCGCAACTTATCCGGTGTGGAATTGATAGACCTGGATGACCTTAAATTACGTCTGGATGAGACCAAACAACATCGTGAACAGGAAGCAAAACAGGTGGAAGAAATCCTAAAAGAAGAAGTAAGGAATTACTCTCATTGGGTCGAAGTGATGCCAACTGTTGGAAAATTGCATAGAAAGGCAGAAATGATCCGTCGTCACGAATTGGAAAAAATGATCCAACACACACCAGATTTGGATCCTCATTTACAAGAAAAAATAGATTTACTCACCCGTTCTTTGGTAAAAAAGATATTACACGAGCCATCTACCAAAATGCGCATGGAAACCACGAACAAAGAAATGAATTTGTATACCAACACCCTGCATTATTTATTTGGGCTGGATGAAGACATGTACGCATACCCAATCGATATGGAACAACCAAAAAATGACTGATCGTACTTACGTTTTAGGAACACGAAAATCCAAACTTGCATTGTGGCAAGCCAATTATGTTGGGAAACTACTTCAAGAAATACAGCCTGGTTTTAATTATCGACTGGAAACCTTTGTTACCACTGGTGATATCAAACTGGATCAACCTCTGCCTGAGATCGGTGGAAAAGGGTTATTTACTCAGGAATTAGAACTTGCCCTCCAAACCGGAGCAATTGATTTTGTAGTACATTCACTCAAAGATCTACCCGTTGATGACACGCCTGGGTTAATCATTTCCTCAATTCCTACTCGAGAGAATCCTCAAGATGTGTTGATTGCAAATCAAAAATGTAATTTAATGACTTTACCTCAGGGAGCAAGAGTAGGTACTTCCAGTTTACGCAGGAGCGCTCAATTACTCCATGCGCGACCCGACCTAATTTTATTACCTCTACGAGGAAATATTGATACGCGCATTCAAAAAGCTTTGAGTGGAGAATATGATGCCATCATTTTAGCTGCTGCAGGTATATATCGCCTAGGTTTACAAGATTTTATTCAAGAAGAGCTATCAATGGAGATCATGCTGCCTGCTCCAGGCCAAGGAGCATTAGCAATTCAATCTCGCCAATGTGATAAAGCCTTAATTGAAATACTATCAACTATTGAAGATAAAAATACCCGGAATGCTGTTGTGGCAGAACGTTCATTTTTGAAAAATCTTGGGGGCGGATGTTCGGCCCCTATCGCTGCCTACGCAAGCATAAAAGATGACACTTTCTACATGTATGGATTGGTTGCCTCAGTCGATGGAAAAAAACTATTGCGAGCAAGTGGAAATTGTAAGAACACCCTTGATCAAGCATCTCAATTGGGAAAGGTGTTGGCAGGAGCCATCCTATGGCGCGGCGGCAATAAATTATTGCAGTTGGAAAAAGGAGCATTGTAATGTTATTGGGTAAACGTGTCCTGGTAACCCGACCTGCTCATCAGACTGAACACTTTATCAATTATTTGAGGTCTTTAGGCGCTGATCCGGTTTTATTTCCTACTACCATGATAGTCCGGGATTTTGATCAACTAAACCGTATGCGTAGAGAATTGGAAAGAATAGATCAATATCACTGGATTATTTTTAGCAGCCAGAATGCTGTGAATTTGTTTTGGGAAGAATTTCAGAAATCAGATTGTTCCATCGATAACTTAAAAAAATTAAAAATAGCCGCCATCGGTCCAGCAACCAGGCAGACATTGTATGAATATGGAATTTCAGTTGACACAATGCCAGAAAAATTTATCGGGGAAGAGATCGTAAACTCACTTGAAAATATTGAAGGCAACCACATTCTTCTTCCCCGTGCAGAAGGCGCAAGGGAAGAATTGATAAAGGCATTATTACAAAACAAAGCGATTGTTCATGAGTTTTCTCTGTATAAATCCGTCACAAACTCTCCGGATCCGCAAGCCTGGAAAGAGATGGAAAAAGGTGTCGACTTTGTCACCTTTACCAGTGCATCCACAGTTCATGGCTTTTTTGATCTTCTAGGTGATCGAGCTAAAACGTATTTAATGCATACAATAATCGCCTGCATTGGACCTATTACAGCACAAGCATTGGAAGAATACAAGATTGTTGCTCAGATTATAGCTGATACTTATACAACCAAAGGACTGGTTGAGGCTATAGTAGTGTTCTCTGCCGATCACAATCGAAAGGTGCCTTAATGAAACCATATACCAAAAATGAAGCATATCTCTTCAACTCATTGAAATCACGTCCTCGACGGCTCCGTTTATCCTCTGGTTTGAGAAAAATGTTTCGTGAAACAAGACTGGAATCCAGTGATTTTATTTATCCTTTATTTTTAACCCATGGAAATGGGGTAAAGCAAGAAATCAGTTCTATGCCAGGTGTTTTCCAGTGGTCACCTGATCTGATAGCAGCTGAAGCAAAAAGTATCGCTGAATTGGGTATTCCAGCGGTTATCCTTTTTGGAATACCCGAATCAAAAGACCCGATCGGGGTAGAAAATTTTTCAGAACATGGTATCATCCAGCAAAGTATTAGAGTCATCAAAAAATCCGTTCCGGAAATGGTCGTGATTACCGATGTGTGTTTATGTGAATACACGGATCATGGTCATTGTGGTATTTTGAATCTGGGTGAAACAAAAAACGCTAATTTACCAGAGGGCTATGTCCTGAATGACGAAACTCTGGAAATTTTGGCAAAAGTAGCAGTTTCCCACGCACAGGCAGGAGCCGATATGGTGGCCCCATCCGGGATGATGGATGGCATGGTGTCAGCCATTCGCAATGGGTTGGATGCAAACCACTTCGAACACATTCCGATTTTGTCCTATTCGGTCAAGTATGCCTCTTCTTTTTATGGCCCTTTCCGTGAAGCAGCCCAAGGTGCACCTAAATTTGGCGACCGACAGAGCCATCAAATGGATCCGTCTAACGTGCGTGAAGCTTTGCGTGAAGCTGCACTGGATGTACAAGAAGGGGCTGATGCCCTTATGGTAAAACCCGCCCTGGCATATTTGGATGTAATTCATCTATTAAGACAAACCTACCCGGAACTTACTCTGGCTGCTTATAACGTCAGTGGAGAATATGCCATGATCAAAGCTGCTGCTACCAATGGCTGGTTGGATGAACGCCGCACAATTATGGAAGTCTTACTCAGTATGAAACGAGCTGGAGCCGATTTAATCATAACCTATCATGCTAAAGAGGTTGCTCAATGGCTTAAGGAGAAGCAATAAAATGGAAAACAAAGAACCCCAATTCACTTTCTTGCGTGCCTGTAGAAAATTGCCGGTGGATTACACCCCCATCTGGTTTATGCGCCAGGCTGGGCGTTATATGGCAGAATATCGGAAAATCAGGGAAAAATACACATTATTGGAAATTTGTGCCATTCCTGAATTAGCAACCGAGGTAACATTACAACCGATTCATACCTTTGAGTTTGATGCTGCCATTTTATTTGCAGATATTCTTCTGCCATTAATTCCGATGGGAATCAACCTGGAATTCGCCGCCAGTGAAGGACCAGTCATTCACAACCCTGTGCGTACTGCTGAGGATGTAGGTCAACTTCGGAAAATAAATCCCCATGAAGATCTGGCGCATGTCTTGAAAGCAATCGATCTTATCACTTCAGAGTTGGCTGGAAAAACTCCTTTAATTGGTTTTGCCGGAGCGCCATTTACGTTAGCCAGCTATCTGATTGAAGGTGGTCCCTCCAAAAATTTTCTGAAAACCAAAGGACTGATGGTTGAACAACCTCAGGTTTGGGAGCAATTAATGAATCTCCTGGCAGAAGTGGTCGCGGACTTTTTACTGGCACAAATTGAATCTGGTGCACAGGCAATCCAACTCTTTGATAGCTGGGCAGGGTCAGCTTTAAGCCCGGAAGATTACAAACAATATGCATTACCTTACTCTCAGAAAATCTTTAATAAAGTTCGTCAAGGGGGTGTGCCTGCCGTCCACTTTTCCGTTGGTGCAGGAACTTATCTACCTTTGATTAAGGAGGCTGGAGGAGATGTAATTGGTCTCGATTGGCGCACTCCCATTGACTGGGGTAGAAATATTTTGGGAATGGATGTCGCTGTTCAGGGCAATTTGGATCCAGCGGCCCTTTTTGCACCAAAAAGCGAATTGAAGAAAAAAATACAAACGATCCTCGATCGGGCAAATAATCAACCTGGTCACATATTCAATCTCGGGCACGGAATTTTACCCCAAACCCCAGTAGATAATGTAAAAGCAGCGGTGGATATGGTGCATGAACTAAGTCAAAGGAAGGACTAAATCCATGCAATCAAAAAATATCACACGTTCACAAGAATTATTCCAACAAGCACAATCCTTACTTCCCGGCGGTGTTGATTCGCCCGTACGTGCGTTTCGTTCTGTTGGCAGCCAACCGTTATTCATTGATCGTGGCGAGGGGGCTTATGTCTATGATGTTGATGGAAATCGTTATCTGGACTATGTCTTGTCCTGGGGACCATTAATTCTGGGGCATGCCAACCACGATATTTCCCGCGTTATCTGTACAACCGCTCAAAAAGGCACCAGCTTTGGTGCTCCCATCCCTTTGGAATTGGAACTTGCCCGGCGTGTGATGGGATTTTATCCGAGCATGGAAAGAGTTCGTTTTGTCAATTCCGGCACTGAAGCAACCATGTCAGCAATCCGTTTGGCACGTGCTTTTACACATCGAGACCTGATCATCAAGTTTGAAGGTTGTTACCATGGACATACGGATAGCTTTCTGGTTCAGGCTGGCTCGGGGGTGGCAACATTAGGGTTACCCGATTCGCCTGGTGTGCCAACCGTAACAGCCAATCAAACCTTGATCGCCCCATTCAATGATTTGGACGCTGTAAAAGCAATTTTCCAATCATATCCACATCAAATAGCTGCCATCATCGTTGAACCAGTGGCTGGAAATATGGGGGTTGTCCCACCTGTCGAAGGTTTTCTTGAAGGGTTGCGAGGGCTTACGGAAGAATTTGGTGCTCTGCTGATCTTTGATGAGGTGATGACCGGGTTCCGTGTTCATCCTGGCGGAGCGCAGACGCTTTATAACATTAAACCCGACCTAACCACCCTTGGCAAGGTAATCGGTGGGGGTGTACCTGTAGGAGCTTTTGGTGGTAGACAGGCAATCATGGATTTGATCGCCCCAGCAGGCCCGGTTTACCAGGCAGGAACTTTCTCCGGAAACCCACTGGCGATGGCGGCTGGTGTTGAAACTTTACGAATTTTGGAGAACCCTATAGTTTGGGAAAATCTAGAGGCACGTTCCAAGCAGCTCAAAGATGGTGTGTTATCCATTCTCCGAAAAAAAGCTTTGAATTATCATTTGCAAAGTGCCGGCACCATGTTTACCTTATTCTTTACAGAAAATCCGGTTTCAAATTGGGCAAGTGCCAGTCTTGCCAACCGGGAGAAATATGCTCAATTTTTCCGCAACATGCTGGATTATGGTGTTTATTTGGCTCCTTCACAATTTGAAGCAGGTTTTTTGTCCAGCATGCACGGCGAACATGAGATTCTGCTTACATTGGAAGCAATCGAACAGTCGTTGGTTTAGTCAATTTCCTTTAGATAAGGCAAATAGCTTTCATAGACAGGCATGTTAATGCCGTATTTTTTACCCAACTGAAGCAGTGTATAGTACATATCTTTCATCTCTTCCGGTGAATGCTGAACGTGCCCTTCGAACCTATCCTGCATACCTTTTTGCCGGTATATCCAATTGGTGAATGGAATTAAAAGGAAAAACGGTAAATAGTAATATTTAGTGGGGGAAACTTTTCTTGGATTAATTCCCTGACGCTTACAAATTTTCCAACCTTCCCGCATGGCCAGATACGATTCCTTTCCAGATTTACTTAGTTGCCAGGCATAGGTTGTGCCAATGACACCAGCACCAATAACAAGGATTTTTATAGATCTCCCCTTACCAGATTCCAGGATTCAATCGTTTCGTCGTCTGCATGTATTGACGATAAGCATCTCCAAAATATTCAACCAGCATTTTTTCTTCCAGATTCATACGATACTGCATACAAATCAACAGCATAATAATATTGAGCATGCCAGTCAGGTTTTCATATCCAATGCTGATTCCTAATGCCATAGACAAATAACCAGAATAAGCTGGATGACGGATTAAGCGATATGGACCATCACGAACTAAATTTTGATTGTTTTTTACCGATAAATGTCCGGAATACGCCTTCCTTAAGGTGTGTCTGGCCAATACAAACAATGTGGATCCGATAACAATCAATCCAATTCCGAAAGTAATAGTTGCTGGATTGCGCAGAAAACTAAACCTGTTAAAAATAGAAACCAACCTATAGGGTTGGAAAGAGTTGTTCTATACCCTAAATAGGTTAGCAGGACAGCCAAAATTGGAACGATCACCAACAAAAGATTTTTACGGATCTGTTCACGCGACCTCAATCCTGATCTTCCAGGATATGGTTAACACCTTGCATAAACAATGCGATAATATGGGGATCAAGAACTCGATAATAAACCTCTTTACCTCTCCGTCGTGAAGTAACAAGATGCATTTGACGCAATCCGCGCATATGGTGAGAAATAGCGGATTCCGTTATACCCACAAGGTGCGCTAACGCTGAAACATTCATTAAAGAAGGATTTTCCACTTTTGCTTCGATCTGAGGTTAACTTTAACTCATATGCCTTGAGGTCATCTCTACCTGATTCTTCAATGTAATCAACCTCTGGACCGCTGTAAGCACGCCAGAATCGACTTTGGATGGGTTTTCCCAGGTTTGCATGTAATTTCCATCGTTCAACAATAAGGAAGTTTTCCCAAATAGCTCCCTGGTCTGTTCTTACATCCAACTCTTTAAAATCACCAACCAGTGCGTTTCGGATTCCCAGGTCGATAAAGTATATTTTGCTTTGCTTTCCAATTTCTCTTTGAGGATTACGGGAGAATGGATACAGTCTTTTGACGACAAAAGCCTTTTCCAAGATTTCTATATAACTCAGAATCGTTTTGCGGTCGATCTTCAATCTCCTCGCGAGTTCGTTTTCATTGACTCCACTGCCAATTTGGTACGCCAAGGCTCTGGCAAGATCTACAATCGCCTGTGTGTAACGAATACGACGAAAGGCCAAAATATCTTTGAATAAATAACTTTCTACGATTTTGGCTAATAATATTTGTTTGGTCACAGGATTTGGTTCCAGATAAATTTCCGGATAAAATCCATGCCGGAGTACATTGGGTAACAACACATTTACCGACCTGTCAACGCATCATTTAACTGGTTTCTCAGTTCATAACTGGATGACCCCGTCACCAGGATCATCAATTGCGCATAAAGATCGACCAAAATCTTCAAGGTCAATCCGGGAGAATTCAACCGCTGAACTTCATCAATAAAAATGGCATCCACCCCAACAACCAATCTATCCAGCATGGTGCGGGAGGTTGTGTTGATCGCCTGACGCTCTTCCTCGAAATCACAATTCAGGAATCGGACTGTTTTGCCTTCTTCTTCTTCAAGTCTTTTTTGAAGTTTCAGTAACAAAGTTGTTTTGCCTACTTGCCTGGCACCCAACAAAATAATGGCTTTGTGAAATGTCGTAAGCCTCTGATAAATGACTGTTTCAATCTTTCGAGGGATCATATTTGGTTTATAGCACGAATTTTGGGAATTTGAATTATTTTGATTCGCTTGTAATAAAAATTGCCTTTTTCTAACTTCTCTATATAATCAACTCAAAGGAGATAGCAATGCTTGGCATTTACCGTCATACCTGAAGCAACTTAATAGGTGCCTTGCGCGCCGCTGTGCAGTTTGCACATACAGGTCTGATGGATTGATCTCCGGCTGAGATTGTACCTTCTGGAGAACCACCTGTATGTGCGGGTGGTTTTTCTATTACGTATTTTCAAACACAAAACAGGAGGAATTAATGGAATTATCAGCTTCAAACACCGTAATCCTGGTAACTCGCAACGGTATGGGAGATTCATACACAACGTTACAGCAGTCCCTTATCGTCAAATATTTTTCATTATTAAATGAAAACAATATTCTACCGTCTGTGATTTGCTTTTATACGGATGGGGTCAAGTTAGCAGTCACAGGCTCGCCTGTATTGGATCAACTCAGAGAATTGGAACGCAAAGGTGTGCACCTCATTCTATGCGGTACTTGCCTGGCTTTTTATGAACTCACCGATCAGGTGCAGGTTGGGATCGTAGGTGGCATGACAGATATCATCGAAGCTCAATTCAGGGCGAGTAAGGTGATATCCATTTAAGAACCTGGTATTCAATTAGATCAACCCGACATCCCCGGTCGTTTTCCTTGACGATCTATCTGAAATGCGGTATATTTTGCGTGCTTATCCAGCACGCCCCGGTAGCTCAATTGGACAGAGTACCTGCTTGCGGAGCAGATGGTTGCAGATTCGAGTTCTGCCCGGGGCACACAGAGGTCGATCTTATCGGTCGACCTTTTTTGTTAATATTTCACACTTCCCATCCCCTGCCTTCATCCCCCACACACCACGGATTAAAATCCGTGTCACCCACCTACTATCCTGTGATTTGAATCACAGGTGGCATTCACCGATCCTCCACCGTATACCCCAATTCCCGAATTGCCTTTCGAATTTCCCCTTCACTAACCATGCCATCATCAAATTCCACCACCATACTTTGCTTCTGATAGCTGGCCTGCACCATTCTCACCCCCGGCAGATCATCCTCCAGGCCTTCCAGTTTCATGACACAGGCAGAACAATGCATATCCGGTATCCGAAAAGTCTTCTTTACAGTACTCATTGGAATTTGATCACTCCTGTATACATCCCCATCGAGCAGGAATAAGCCAGGGTGGTGCCTGCTTTTTGGGGTGGGATTTCGATGATCTTCTCACCGGTGGCATTCAGTAATGCTTTTATATTCAAAGAAGGGATAATAAATGAGCGCGAGCAGGAAATGGTATTATTGGTTTTTAATCGCAGCGTGATAGGAACCCCGGCAGTGGCTAAGCTTTCGTAAGGGTAATATCCATCGTTATTGGCATACACCACCACATCACTACTCACTTCAGGTGTGGCATTTACCGAAACGGAAGGGAAGTTTGCACGGTCATCAATGCGCGGGATGGTGTTGGCATTCACTCGGCTGGCGTTCGTCAGACGGCTGATGGTATACGGAAATCCCAAAATATTCAGTCCGGAATCCAGTGAAAGGAAAGCAAAGATCACCAATGCCAGGGCAACAAAGCGCACAAAGTATTTCTCCATCAAAGCACCCAGTTTGGTCGCCAGGCACGTGAGCAGAAAGAACAACGGACTGGCACCCAGGGTAAAAGCAAACATGATTAATCCACCTTGCACGGGACTGCCCGTGCTGACTGCCAGTGCCATCATGGTCTGGGTCACACCACAGGGAATGAATACTGTCATGGCACCCAACAACAATGGGGAAAACCAGTTTTCCTGACCTTTAGCTTTTCTGCGGATCCAACGTCGTAAGGATGTTGGCGGTTCGAAATTGAAATATCGAAAAATGGGATGCACGTTCAATAATCGCATGGCATTTCCCAGCATAAAGATCGCAATGGCAATCTGCAAACCACCACGCATCTGTGGTGTCGGGTCGAATACAGAACCCAATGCCCCCAGTAGCACTCCAAACAGGGTGTAAACCACCAGCTTGGCGATCAAAAACAAAAAGATTGGTTGCGCCAGCGGAAGATTAATTTTCTGGTTCTTCTTTTTCTTCCTGGTAACCTGAACCTGCGTTTCTATTTGACTTGCCAACGAACTGGTCAGCAATCCTCCCTGAATGGCCATACAACTCAATCCCCCTGCGGTCAATCCGGTAAAAAATACAATCCAAATGGATGTATCCATCATTTTCTCCTGATGTAACATGACTGAATGGATAAATTATGTCGTATTATATCAAAATTATAATTTTATCATGTAAATTTTTTGTAAAGAGATCCGTCCTTTTTTTGGTAAGTTGTTAACCCACAAACCGTGATAATATAAACGCCACCAACCCAATGGTAGCGCTGATATACAATCCCCGCATGGCTTGATGCCCTTCATTATGGGTCGCAGACTTGAGCAAGCGAAGGCCAAAAAAGACAATTGCCACATCCATCATCCCAATCGGCAGAATATACGCCAGATGGGTCTCACCCAACACAACTGGCAGAAGAGTCAGCACAATCATCACCAAAAATAGAACACCACTGATTTTAAGCGCTGATTGCTTGCCATACAGGATCGCCAGTGAGCGTGAACCCCGCTTGCGATCACCTTCCATATCCATGGCATCTCCCGCAATTTCCTCCGCCAGATCAAAGACAAACGCTATCGCACCAAATATCCACGCCAAAGGATTGCTCCCCTCTCCAACACTGATGCCCCCCAGAATGAAGGTCGTGGCTACATTGGTCGCTACAATCAGGTTCCCCATCAAACCGCTGGCTTTCAGCTTCCAGTTGTACAGAAAGCCCAGGATCCACAACGCCAGGCTCAATACCAGCACCAGTGGGGCAATCCACCCCGCAATCAGCAAAGCAATCAAAGCAGTGACCACGCCGAATACAATCGCTTCCGTGGGTGTGACCTTGCCGGATGGGATAGGTTTATGGGGGGTATTAATCCGGTCAACTTCCAGATCGAATAGGTCATTGAAGATCATGGCAGAGCTGGATAAGAACAATCCCAATCCAAAACCAAGAAGCAGATCGGTTACCGCTGGGATTCTTCCCAGAGCAATCGTTTGACCAACCACCACACAGATTCCGGCTGAAATGGGTAACTCCGGGCGGATTAATTGCAGCAAGGCTTTGGCTTTCTCGATAAAGGTCATGCAGTTTCTCCAGGTTGATTTGATGGATTAAGATATTATAGCGATAAATTCCTGTGTCAAAACATATTCGGGGTACAGGTCTTATTTGACCTGTCCTGAGCATACGCGTATAATCTTGCTAATCCTTTTCCACATTTACACGGTTGAATCAACTTATTGAATCTAGATCTCGGAGGCAAAATGCGCACATTGGTGATGAAATTCGGTGGAACCTCAGTTGGAAGCCTAACAGCTATCCATCAAACAGCCAAAATTATCCAGAAACACAAGCATATCTGGGACAACCTGGTCGTGGTGGTTTCTGCCATGAGTGGCATCACCGACAAATTAATCCAGAGTGCCCGACTGGCTGCGGATAACGACGGAGAAGGTGCTCGCGAGATCATCTCCCTGATCCAGAATCAGCACCTGGAGGTCGTTAACGCACTGGTTTCGGATCCAGCCGAGAAACAAAACCTACTTACGGTCCTGCAGCAACGCCTGAACGAATTGAGCAGCTACTGCCAGAGCATTCAAGTGCTCGGAGAAGTCACTCCTCGTGGTATGGATGTGATTTCATCTTTAGGGGAACGCATCAATGCCCAGGTGGTAGCCAGCGTGTTGCGCAGCATCGGGACTCCAGCCCAGGCTGTGGAAGCTTCCGAATGCATCATCACCGATCACACCTTTCAGAATGCTGTCCCGGATATGCACCGCAGCCGTGAGAGAATCCAATCCAATCTCGCACCCCTCTTCCAGCAGTCAATCGTACCGGTCGTAACTGGTTTTTTGGCAGCCACTCCCGAGGGAATCATTACTACCCTTGGACGTGGAGGCAGCGATTATACGGCCGCCATCCTGGCAGATTGCCTGGATGCCGACGAAGTCTGGATCTGGACGGATGTGGATGGGGTGCTCTCCGCCGATCCCCGTGTGGTACCCGATGCCCGACCCATCCCGGAGATTTCCTTCGCCGAAGTGGGGGAACTGGCATATTTTGGTGCAAAGGTATTGCACCCTAAAACCATTCGGCCGGTCGTCACCCGCAACATGCCCTTATGGGTCAAAAATACATTTAATCCTGATTTTCCCGGTACACGCATCACCCAGAATCCATCCAGGTCACGTGGAGAGATCACCGCAATTTCTATGATTAAAGACCTGAGTATTCTGACCGTCGAAGGACGCGGCATGCTCGGCGTGCCTGGTATTGCTGCCCGCACCTTTGGGGCCGTCGCCCGTACCGGTGCCAGTGTGTTGATGATCTCGCAGTCCTCATCAGAACAGTCGATCTGTTTCACCATCCCCTCGTTGCACAATGGGGAAGTAATCAAGTCCATCGAGTCCGAAATGGCACTGGAATTGCTGCGTGGGGACATCGATCGTGTATGGGCACGTGATCACGTGGTCATTGTCAGCATTATCGGCTCCGGGATGCGCGAAACCCCGGGGGTATCGGCGCGCATTTTTGGTGCGCTTGGAAAGAATCTGATCAATGTGATTGCCATCGCTCAGGGATCATCCGAATTCAGCATCTCTCTCGTATTAGATCAGGAAGATGCAGTAAGGGCTGTGGGAGCCATCCATGCCGAAACAGATCCCTCATCCAATGGAGGTTAAAATGGACTATAACTGCTGGTATGAATGCATTCGTGGATGTGGAAAACGCTATTCGATCTTTGATGTAGTCTATCGCTGCGAGGAATGCGGTGGATTGCTGGAAGTGAAGCACAATCTGAATGCCCTGCGACAACGCTCCGCCGCCGAATGGAAATCTGTTTTTGAACAGCGCGTTTTTTCCACCGCCTGGCCATACGGTAGTGGTGTGTGGGGTAAAAAGGAGTGGGTTTGCCCACTCGTGGATGATGAACAAATCGTTTCCACCTACGAAGGCAACAGCAACCTGTTCTGGGCACAACGCTTCGGGAAACAACTGGGCATGGATGATCTTTGGATAAAACTGTGTGGCAACAGCCATACCGGGTCCTTTAAAGATCTTGGCATGACCGTTCTGGTCTCGGTTGTCAAGCAGATGATCGCGAATAGAAAACCGATTCGTGCCATTGCCTGTGCTTCCACTGGGGACACCTCTGCTGCCCTGGCTGCCTATGGAGCCGCTGCCGGAATCCCCACCGTAATCCTCCTGCCGCGCGCAAAAGTCTCTACCGCCCAATTGATCCAACCCATCGCCAATGGTGCTACTGTCCTCTCGCTGGATACCGATTTCGATGGATGCATGGCAATCGTTAAACAACTGACCGAAGACCCCACCATTTATCTGGCTAATTCGCTCAATTCATTACGTATTGAAGGGCAAAAGACAGTTGGCATAGAAATCATACAACAATTCGATTGGCAGGTGCCGGATTGGATCATCCTGCCGGCCGGTAATCTCGGCAACGTTCGTGCCCTCGGAAATGGACTGATGATGATGCTCGATCTGGGACTTATCGATCACCTCCCACGCATCGCATGTGCGCAAGCCGAGAACGCCAACCCACTTTATAGAGCATATCTGTCCAATTTTCAGGTCTTTGAACCGGTAAAAGCTAAAAAGACCGTAGCCTCTGCTATTCAGATTGGTAACCCGGTCAGCTATGAACGCGCCCGCCAAACCCTGATCGATTTCAATGGCATCGTGGAACAGGCCAGTGAAGAAGAGATCGCTAATACCAGTGCCCAGGCCGATCAAACAGGACTGTACTGTTGCCCGCATACCGGGGTGGCACTTACCGCACTCAAGAAGCTGTTACAAAAAGGCATAATCGATCCGCATGCCCGGGTGGTGGTTATCTCCACTGCTCATGGTCTCAAATTCTCGCAATTCAAGGTCGATTATCACCACCAACAGCTGGAAGGAGTGCAGGCACAATACGCTAATCCACCGCTTGAAATACCGGCGACCTATGAAGCCGTTCAATCTGCCCTGATGAAACTGGTGTGACACTTTACCAATTCCCGGTTAAGATGCGTCCCATGCAAACCCCATTCATGCTGGATTGCATCAAACCACGTGTCAGTCCGGCACCATCGCCCAACACATGCAAATTCTTCACATTCGTTTCAAACTGTGGATTAATGACGATTTTGTTCGAATAGAATTTCACCTCAACTCCGTATAAAAGCGTACTATCACTGGCGATACCAGGCATGATATTTTCGAGTGCTTCCAGTGTTTCGATGATGTCAATCATGATGCGATAGGGCAGCACCAGGCTTAAATCTCCCGCTACAGCATCCTTGAGCGTGGGCTGGATGATATTCTTGGCTACGCGTGAGGTGGTGGATCGCCGGCCGCGTTTAAGATCCCCATAGCGCTGCACCAGCACCTTCCCCCCTGAGAGCATATTGCCCAATTCGGCGATATAGCGTCCATATTCGATCGGGGTTTTGAATGGCTCTGTGAAGGATTTTGACACCAGCAAAGCAAAATTGGTATTGCTGGTCTTGAGCGTCTGATCCTTATAGCTATGTCCGTTCACGACCGCCAGATTACCATAGCGCTCCTCGGACACCTCTCCGCGGGGGTTCCAGCAGAAGGTGCGCACACGATCCTCAAAAGTTTTGGTGTAATACACCAATTTGGCCTCGTACAGGGTTGAGTCAATATCATAGGTCACCCCGGCATCCGTTTCCACACGCACACCGATATCCACCTGTCCATTGCGTGAGACCACCCCATACTTCTTGCACATGTTATTCAGCCACTCACTGCCTTCGCGACCAATGGCCACGATCACCTTATCCCCGCGCATCTGGTGACCATCCTGCGTGATCACACCGACGATCTTCTTCCGCCCATCCGCATCAGTTTCGATCAAAAAATCGCTCACCACTGTGCGGAAACACATTTCAATCTCCAAATCTTCCAATGCTTTCTGGATGCGGGCATAGATATCATAGGCTTTTTCCGTACCCATGTGACGCACCCCGGATTCGATCAATTTCAGATGTGATTGGGCAGCTGCGCGGCGGATATGGTCCACCCGCCCATTGGTGTCGATACCGTGCACCTCCGGATCAGCACCAAAATGCAAATACAGTCCATCAGTGTACTCCAGAATGCGCCGAAATGGCTCCTTGCCGATATATTTGATTAAGTCTCCCCCCACTTCACCATCATAACTGATCGAAAGTTTGCCATCACTGAAACTGCCACTGCCTGAAAATCCGGTGGTGATGGCACATGGATCACAATTGGCACACACCCCGGTCTTGCGCTTGGGACATTTGCGCTTTTCAATCGAGTTGCCTTTTTCAATCATCAGTATACGGGTATCTGGCCTGAATTGCTTGGCTTCATATGCAGTAAAAATACCCGCAGGACCTGCACCTACAATCAATATATCGTAAGAGTCAAAGGTTGGTTTCATTGGCAAAACTCCAGTTTGGGATAAAAAAATTGTATCATATCGAATGAGAGGTTATTGTCTGATCAACCTACCAAAATTATTAATAACCTAAGAACCATAAATCTGGGTTAACATTGGGTTAAATCATTACTTCCTTGCTTATGTCCGCCCATGCAATTCGTTATAATAATCTCAGTTAAAGGAAAGGATGCCCTTTGAACAAAACTCGTGTTCTCATTCTTTGCACAGGAAACTCAGCCCGTTCTCAAATGGGGGAAGGTCTTTTAAAACATCTAACAGGCGTTCGATTCGATGTCCTTAGTGCTGGCACCTCTCCCTCCACGCTCAACCCGTACGCTGTGCTTGCCATGGCTGAAATAGGTATAGATATCCGTGATCAGTATTCCAAAAGCCTGAATCAATTTCTTACCCAGGAATTTGATTACGTCATCACCGTTTGTGATCATGCAGCGGAAGTCTGCCCAATCTTCCCTGGGACTGCAAAGCGTATCCATTGGAGCTTTCCCGACCCAGCGGCAATCGAGGGCGATCACCAGGCGAGGTTAGCAGCTTTTGTGCAGGTCAGAGATGCCATCAAAGTTCGTCTGGATCAATGGCTGGTTGAACTGGAAAAAACAGAGCCAAATTGATACGATTTAGAAAATCGATCCTCCCCAAACAAATTTTTCAAATTCTGGTGTAGGGTAACGGCCTACAACCCAACAATTTCTAAATTTGTATTTTTTGGCAATTTTTTGTAATTTGTTTTCATCTGTTTCTACAGGATGATACATTACTTCTAAAGCAGTTTCTTCAATATTCTCAGCATTCAAAATAAAATCAATTTCGAATTCTTTTCCTTTAGAGAGATAAGCTAATTCTCCATAATCGCGCAATTGATTAAAGATTGCATTTTCATACAAAGCACCTTCACCAGGGTGGGCAAGAATACTGGCAATACCATTATCCCGAAAATAAAATTTTTTACCCAAAGATACTGATTTATCAACACTGGAATAAGCCGGTAATTGGTAAATAATGTATGTCTTTTTGAGAAATTCGAGATATTCATTTAATGTTGGGCGTGATATGCCTACGATCAAAGATAGCTTTGAATAGTCAATTCGATTACCCATTCGAATGGCTAATATTTGCAACAATTGTTGTAATTCCCCAATTTTTCTAAAATCAGCCAGAGACTGCACATCAATATTTATATATGAAGAGAAAATATCATTCAAAATCTCTCGCTTTACTTCCGGGTTCGGTTCCAGAACAACATTGGGTAATCCTCCATACTTTATGAATTCATCATAATGAGCCTTCAATCGTTCATACTCATGTTTGTCAAATAGCATTTCTGAAAACGAATGTCTTCGATAATAAGGAATCCCTTTAAAGTTCAAAAATTCACCAAAACTTAATGGAAACATTTCATAAATTATTTTCCTTCCAGCCATCGATTCACTGAAATAATTCTTCAGATAGAAAGAGCTGGAACCGGTTAATATGAATTTGATCCCATAGCGGTCATATAGATACTTAATCACACTGGGAAGACTGGGAACATATTGAATATCATCCAGGGCTATTGTCATAGATTTTGATGGATCTAATCCCTGGTTTCTGAAATAATTCAACGCCAAATCATAATTTTGCTCTTCAAAAACAGCTCGTTGATCCAATCTTTCCAGATCCATAAACAATTTGTTATTCGTGGATATTTGATCCATCAACCAGCGTACAGCGGTTGTCTTTCCAACCCTGTGCATACCCGTTATGACGATTATTCTTGAATCTGAAAGAGCTTTAGCAATCTCTTTAAAAATAGGTCGTTCGAAAATAGTCATAAATCTATTTTACAAAATAGTCTTATTTTGTAAAATAAAGATGATTTGTAAACCAGGATGTGCCAAGCCATAAAATAATTATTTTTGTCAAGGAAATCTGTCCGGTAGCCAACAATTTAGAAAGTACGCCCAATAATGTGATTTTTGTAATAATTACCAGTATAGTATAATTTTGAAATACCATTTCCTGGTTTGGTTTTGGTCTTAGGAAATTTTTATTCGAGGTTTGCGACACAAAATAGCTCATTGAGGGTTTAATCCTGAATAACTCAACCAAATGAGCGCATATTTCGCAAGAAAACAGGGCATCCCCAAATGGAATTACAATACGCTGTTGCATTAATCGTTGCAGCCATCATTTCCACTATCGTGGCAATGATCGCCTGGCAACGTCGGAATTCTGTTGGTGCCAAAAGTCTTTTCATCTTGATGTCAGCAGCGGTGGTGTGGTCATTGACATATGCGATTCGCTGGATAGCTCATAATGAAGCAGCCCAATTATACTGGTTGGATGCCACCTATTTCGGTGTGGTGGTTGCCCCCACTGCCTTTCTGGTTATTGCGCTGGAATACACTAACCAGGTTCACGTCCTCACTTCACGTGTACGCTTAGGCCTTGCCACCATTCCCACTTTAACCATTCTGGTCCTTTGGACGGACCCCTGGCACGGATTGTTTTACAATGGCTTGCGAACGGGTGATGCCATTTTAAATGGTGGCGTCTGGTTCTGGATATTCATCGCTTACACTTATATTATTCTGCTTTTGGCCAGTGTACTTATTTTTCAAAAGACCTTCCAGGATCAACTGTTTTTTCAGGTTCAAGCCGGGCTGCTGTTAACAGGTATGATGCTCCCCTGGCTGGGGAATATCATCAGTCTGCTGGGGTTCAGTCCTTTTCCAGGACTGGATCTGACACCGTTCCTGTTCACAGCCAGTGGAATTCTTTTTATGTTCGCCCTCTTCCGATTTGGATGGTTGGAAATTGTGCCAATTGCTCATTCCGGCTTGATGGAAGGTCTCCTGGATGGTGTAATCGTGTTGGACAAAGTTAATCGAATCGTAGATTTCAATCCAGCTGCTCAAAGGATTTTTGGTCTAACGACCGCAGTGATTGGTCAAACAATTCAACTGGCAGGTCTTAAGGTTCCAAAACTGGTTGTTTTAGAACAACAAATTAATGTAGAAAAATCTGAAATTCAAATCAAAAATGAGCAAATGCATGAATTTGAGATGCGTACTCTTCCATTGTTGGATAAAAATAATCAGATAACTGGAAAGCTGATCACTTTGCATGATATATCCGAGTACCGGCTGGTCCAGGAACAAATTCAACGGTCTGAGGAACAGTATCGTCTACTGTTTGATAATGCGGTTGAGAGTATTCTTGTGGTACAAAATCGTCTGGTCGTTTTCTGTAACCCAGCCACCTGCGAGTTGACCGGATATCCGATGGAAGAACTAATCAATGAGTCTTTTGTGAAGTTAATTTATCCAGATGACATCCCAATGATCACAGAAAATTATCGAAAACATGTCAGTGGCGAGGATCTTCAGGGTCGTTATCAGTTTCGTCTGGTGCGAAAAGACCTTTCTTTCCGTTGGGTAGAAACCAGTGGCATTCGCATCGATTGGAAAGGTGAATTAGCCACCCTGTATTTTATAATCGATGTCACTGAACGCAAAAAGGCTGAGGTCGCCCTGGAATTCCGCAGCACTCATGATATTCTCACCGGACTCTACAACCGACAATATTTTGAGCAGGAGATAGACCGATTACAGAACAGCAGGAGACAACCTGTCAGTATCATAGTGATGGATATGAATGGTCTGAAAGAGATCAATGATTCCCAGGGTCATGCAGAAGGCGACGATCAATTAAAAGTAGCAGCCAGGGAGATCCGTAAAGCTTTCCGACCAGATGATATTGTTGCCCGTATTGGTGGGGATGAGTTTGTAATTTTATTGCCAGAAACAGATACTGAAACGACAATTAAGATTGTTGAACGGGTTAAAGAAGTCATTTATGATTTCAACCAGTTGAATCCAGAACACAATCCCATTAGTTTCGCTATTGGCTTTTCCACCAGTGAATTAACACCCAATCTGCAAGATGTTTTTCGCAATGCTGACCGGGATATGTATATACAAAAAGCCAACCATTATGCTGTTAAATGAATACTTTATCCATATGACTCTGGCATGAACTATCTGGACTTCTATTCTTAACTTGTGAAGTCAATAGAAAAACCCTACAATAAGAATACAAAGCCACTCATTAATTGGCTGGAAACTGGAGATTAGCTATGAACAATGATCGTTTCTTAAACGGGATACTTACTGGTATTGGTGTATTAATTCTGATCGCACTGGTCTTGTTTTTTGTTCGCCAGCAGCAAGCGGAATATCTGCCAGATGATTCACCAGAAGGTGTGGTACATAATTACATTCTGGGAGTTGTCCAACATGACTATGAACGGGCATACTCTTATCTTGCAGACATTCAGAAAAAACCTGATTTTCCCCAATTTCAGATGGAATTAGCAAGAAGTGAAAACGAAATCAAACGGGTCAGCGTGACTTTTGGAGAGATATTTATAACTGATGATTCCGCCACAGTTGCATTGAACATGAGTCAATCCTATGGTGGTCCCATCACCAGATCATCCTGGTATGCTGAAACTGCCCAATTGATCAGGGAAAACGGAACCTGGAAAATCGTCAACATGCCCTATCCATTATGGTCCTGGAACTGGTATAACGAAGTGATCAAACCACTTCCATAGAGCAGGAGAAAAACCATGAAAACAATTCGAAGGTTTTATTTTTATCTACTCAGTCTGATCAGCGTGCAGGTTGTCATCTGGGCAGTGGTTAATCTACTGCGCACAATTTTCGACAGATCGACCGTGACATTTGCGGTGGATTGGTTGGCAGGCGGGATTGCTTTCGTCGCTGTTGGTGTACCCATCTTCTGGTTACATTGGACGACTGTCCAGCGTGATGCCCACCGCGAGGAAGAGGAAGCATGCAGCCGCATCCGGGGTCTCTATCTGTACGCAACACCTCTCGCAACCGGTATTCCGATTACATACGCAGTTCTGGCAATTCTCAACCGCTTATTTGTCAAATGGATGGGATTACCCGTGACGACATCTGCGGTGGGAGGTGCACAAACTAATATCGATAATCTGATCGCCATCGCAGCTAACCTGATTGTATTGGTTTATTTTTGGCGTGTGCTACAGCAAGATTGGAAAATAAATCCTAATCACGAAAATCTGATGGATTTTAGTCGTTTGCATCGTTACATCTGGATGGTGTATGGTTTGGGATTGCTGATTTTTGGCGTGCAGCAAATTCTAAGGTTTATTTTTTCCGTGCCCCAGGATTTTGGCTCTGTACCTGAGATGGTTCTGGCAACCGGATTGGCGCTGATTCCGGTTGGTCTGCCAATCTTCGGGAAAGCATGGTTGGTCATTCAAAAGAGTTTGTCAGAAAAAAATGAAAGTCGATCCTCCTTGCGACTGGTTGTGCTATTCGTTTTAACCCTGCTGGGGGTTGGTTTCAGCTTATCAGTACTGGGAATTCTGCTGGCAAATGTATTCCGTTGGATATTCCAGGTGGATAGCTGGCGTTTGATTTCCTTCATGGATCAATTTGCCACCCAATGGGCTGTTCTGATCACTATGGGGTTGGTCTGGGGCTATTTCAGGCGAGAACTGAAATTTGCAATTACAGACCAGGATGACATCTTCCACCAGGCTGGAATTCACCGCATCTACCATTCAATCCTTTCGTTTGCCGGTCTGGTCGTCAGTTTTCTGGGACTCTTATTACTTCTGGGAACCATCATTGAAAGTATTTTCAACCTGTCTATTGGCAATAACGCAGCCTCACTCAGTGATGCGCTGGCGCTCCTGCTGATTGGTTTGCCGCTCTGGTTGATTTACTGGCAGCAAATTCAATTGGAAACCACCGGTTTTGATGAAATGGGAACCGCTGCACGTACATCCTTATTGCGCAAAGCTTATTTATACCTGGCATTATTTGCCACCGTAGTAGGCGCGATGTTGAGCACCGGGTGGTGGATCTATGGAATTCTAAATGCACTTCTTGGCCAGATGCCATCTGATTTCTGGTTGAATTTCAACCTGCAACTGCGTATTGCCATTCTGTTTGCTATCTTCCTGGTATATCATTTACGCATATTGCGAGCGGATGGTCGTGGCGCTCAACCTGCAAAGGAAGCTGAACGCTCTGAATTCTCTGTCCTGGTTTTACCATCAGAAGATTCTTCGGTCAGCAATCAGCTTGTTAAAGCCATTCAACTTAAATCTCCAGATCTGCCGGTATCTATCCTTCAGATGGAATTGACAAAAAGTTTGGATGCGATTAATTTGGCCAGGTTATTGCTGATCCCATCCAGCCTGTTAACCAATCCTTCCGAAGAGTTGCAGATGGTTCTGCAGAATTACACCGGTAAAATTTTGGTGATCCCAGAGGAACAGGAAAACTGGCATTGGTTGGGTACAGTCAGCCGTGATCAAAAACTTCTGATGCAGGAAGTAGCTATCACCGTGCAACAGCTATCTGAAAATAAAACCCCGCGCACTTCAGCTCCAAGCAACCCCTGGATGATTGTGGCTTATATATTGGCAGGTTTATTTCTGCTGGAAATTGTTCTTTTGATAATTACCGCATTGGTAAACCTATTCTTAGTTTAATAATAAACACCCCGCGAGGCGCTGGTTCCTGCAGGGTGTTTTCCAAAATTCAATAAGGTTAGCGGTTGATCACCGGCATGTACACATATGACGGTGTGCCTATGTCATACCAGACGGTGTATTTGACAGCATTGCCCGCCAGTTTCGGATCGATCGGCGTGATCTTCAGGTAGTAGGTATCATTGGTCTCAGCCTCAAAGGTAACTACCTGAGATTGACCAAAGATGGTAGCCGGATAAGTTTTAACCAGGGTTGTACCATTGTTCTTGTACACCGCCACATTCATACTGGCGCCACCACCACGGGAACTTACAAATACCATGTAGGGATTACCACCTTCCACCGTCATTTTGACCCAATCCACATCACCTGTTCCACAGAAATTGTGGGTTTGTGAGGTGTTGATGGGTAATGTGGTGGCATTGGTAGAAACATTATTGGCTTCATTGCCATCCAGTGAGCAGGTAGTTATCAGCACCACTGATTTGGTACCATCAGGGTAGGGTTCCACATTGCCGCTCAGGTCTACCGACCTTACACGGAAGTCATAGCTCTTGCCCATTTCACCCAGGAAGTTGTAGGTAGTTTGTGATCCCGGGATCTTCAATTGCAGATCCTGCCAATCACCACCATTTACCTGGTATTGCAAATCATAGTAGTTGATGGAACTGCTTGGCACATTGGTTGTCCAACGGAGTGGAATGTATGTCGTTGCCAAAGGTGAACTGATTGGTGCCAGGGTTGTAGAAGGCACTGACAGGTCATAACCCTTCACAATTCTCAACACGCCATGCTGGTTGCCTGCACCATCGAATGCCTGTGCATATAACCAGCCATCCAATACAGGCTCATATTTTGCAACATCAAATAAAGCTGACCAACCATCACCAGCATTGGTATCTGACCCGAGCAACACCCATGGACTCATGATGTTAACATTTCGCCAGTAGAAATCCACCTTTTGAACACCAGTTTGAGTGCCGACACCGATATCACTGGCATCCACCTTCAGGTAGAAAGGTTTCTGCGGAATCAGATTGGTCGTTGGCCAGGCGAAGCTTGCCTGCGGAGGGGTAAAATCACCTGATCGTTTGACGCGCAAAGTGTAGAAATAGCTATCACCACCTGCACGTGGGTAATCCCAGGCTTTTACCAGCACATAATAATCACCGGTATAAGGCAGCGTGTATTTGATGTAGGAATCACGAATGACTGTATATTCCACATCATCATTTTCTGCCAGTAAATCACCTTTGTAGTCATAGAACAAAAGGTAAGGATCCAGTGCTGAGCCAAATGCCATGGCATCGATATCCAGCTCCACTTCCTCGCCGGCAAAACCAGTAAATTTGTAGAAGTCCAGATCACCTTGCGGGCAAATCTTCGAAAAAATTTCTCCACCATCCGGGTATACCATCGCCTGTGCAAAAGTATTGTTCGGTTCGCTGTTGTTGACACAGGTGACCGGCGCTTCGGTGGTGACCCGTACATTGTCCACCATCCAGCCAAAACCTTCATTGAAGAATGGGTCCACAATATCCATATGGAAACGTATCCGGATGGTTTTGCCAGCGTAAGCCGATAGATTAATCCCCGGGCTGGTCAACCAGGCTTTATCCGCATCCAGAGAAAGCTGCATCACATTGTTGAAGGGGCCATTATTGACTGAGATCTGTACCCAGCGTTGATCATAAAAGTTGAAGAAGTTCTCCGTCTGGTAGTAATAATCAAAGCGCAGGTAATAAGTACCGGTGGACGGGATCACAATCGGTGGTGAGGTTAGATCTCCACCACCAATAGTTGGGTCACCTAAATTGCTGTTTGGATTGACAGCACCTGGATAAGCATCGTTGAACAACCAGACTTTAGAGGTACGTAACCCTTGTGGTGCATCTGTGTAATACCACATCTTCACACCATCCCAACTTTGCCCACCGGATTCGAAATCAAACGTGATCGGAGCCGTCACCGCTGTGGCTGCTGCTAAACTAACTGCATTAACTTTGAACGTTTTGGTCGCTGCAGCGCTCTCACCAGCTGAATTACGCCCATATACTTTGAGGGTATAGTCCCCGGCTGGCAATGAACCCAGTGACCATCCAACCTGTTTGATCCAGTTTAAGGTCTTGTTGAGGGGACCGGTTAACTCGGCTCTGAATTCCGTTGCCCCACGCACACTGAAATCAACCACATAGGATTCATTCGAAGCCAATCCAGTTGCATCGGTGTTTCGATTGGTATCGTTAGTGATGGTGGATATTACAGGTGTATATGGTTTATTGGTTCGGGTTTGCACCTGCATCGAAGAAACCATGTTTAGATTGATGCGATTATCAAACAGATTGGGGTCATTGCCTTCAAAAGTCTCATTGCGTGAAGGGGGTGGGGATGTCGACACCCAACGTCCTTGATCTAAATCATACAAAATAGCACGTACATTATTGCCAACGAGAATTGACTCGACGTTGTTATCAAATCCTACGCCTAAATTATCAGAGGTACCATAATCTCCAATTTCATAGGCTTTACAGGTGCCCTGATAATCTTTCTGCGTAAAAAGCGCCACCTGATTATCTGTTGGATTGCAGGCTGGAGGTGGTAATTTTGAACAGGGAGCGTTATTGATGATGGTGCGTAAACCGGCAATCGTGCGGGTTTGATTGCCCTCAATATCAAAAATACGTACAGCCAGATCAATCGGGCCATTGGGCAATCTGGCATCACACAGACTGATCTCGGTCATGTAGGTGGTGCCGGTCATAGCCGGACCGACCTCCACCCAATCCCCACCTTTGGGGCGGGCAATGATCTGTACCTTGGCAATGCCAAGGTCGTCCTTTGCCCAGCCACCTACCATCAGGGTAGTGTCGCTGATCACATCGCCATGAGAAGGCATAATCAGATCACCCGTGGGAGGAAAAGCGCCATAGTTGCCAGAGGTGTATTGGTTCACTTCACGCACACCGGGGATTGCACGGTGACATTGCGTCCCGTACGCCGGGAAAAGGTCCACCTCTTCACAGGTGCGCGGTGTTCCATCATTGGTATCAACATCTTCAAAGCGGATATCGACAGAATTACCCCAATAGGAAGCGTAATTGGTGTGAACATGGAAATGCAAATGGTGGCCGGTACTGTAGCCAGTATCATCTACATTTCCAATGAATTGGCCTTGCAACACTTTTGCACCTACTACCTTCAGGTCTTGCGGGATCGTGTATTGTGCCATATGCAAATACAATTGATAGGTCGTCGGTACTGTGGATTCATCTTTGATCACAATGTAATTCGAACCTGTTTCACTATTGTTGGGAACGTCATCACGCCATTTGTAAACAGTTCCACCTTTTGATGCCAGCAAAGGAAACATGGTGGCCGGTGTGGTTGCCGTGCGACTGGAGAAGTCATACGCGTAGCGGCAGGATGCTTCTGAACAGGAGTAATACAGCAAAAAATGCCCGATACTGCCGGTGATACGATGAGTAACACCACCCGCCCAGGGGAGTTTATAACCTCGATAGACGGTTCCGCCTTTGGTGTCTGCTATCGGTTCTGAATAAAAACGGTCCCGCAAGTCATCGGAGACCAGATCGGAAGGCAAAGCATCAAACTGAGATTGCCAGTCCATATCAGCCTGTAAGGTCATATCCCAGTTATTAACGCCATCTACAGACTTTTGCAAACTATCCACTTTAGCGATTGCCAAACCGGGTTCGGTATCAACTACTTCGTCTGTTTGCGGGTCACGTAATCCCAACCAGAGCAGAGCGGTAACACCATCCTCAGAGTAAATAACATGGTCGATATAAGGTTGAAATAAAACAAAAGCCAATACTTCAGTTTTTGCCATCGCAATCTGTTGTAAGCGACCCTCCAGGGCCTTTACCAGACCCACATCAAATTCTTTCGGTTCCGAGGTACTTTCATCCAGAGCCTGTTCCTCGGGGGGAGGAGGGGCAGCCACTGTGTCGATCGGTTGAATCCCCGCAATCAAGCTAAACAATATCAGAGTCGTTAAAATCCAGCGCCATTTTTGCATAACATCCGTCCTTTTTTGCTTGTGAAACAGGTTCCAGCGTGTAATTCTGCCTTCAGAACCACAACCCTGTTTCAGGAAATAAGGGTTTTGATCTTAATAACGTTGCAAGATTAGTGCCTGATCAAACGGTCGACATTTCACTCACGAACATTTCCATGGCAATTTTGGGATCCATTTGGCCGGTTTTCATGTATTCATCGGTGGTCAATAAACGATGATAAATTTCTTTTAGTTGGTTCATGTCAAATAAAGAGGCTTGCTTATCCAGTTTTTCTGCCACATACGGGTGAACTTTAAGTGCTTTTTCAATTTGTTGTTTGCGCCCACCCTGATCGATCACCTCGCGTGCCAGAATCAGAAGTCGAAATTGGCGGACAATCATCCCGAATAAAGGAATGGGCAATTCCGTCTCCAATAAACGATGCAATAATTGGACCGCTTTGGGGATGTTGCGTTCCCCAATCGCATCCACCATATCAAATACGCTGATAGGAGCCACTTCCGGCGTAAGCAAACGTACATCCTCAGCAGTCACCGGGCGTTGGTAATCCACATAAGTCAATAATTTGTCAATTTCCAGGCTGGCAATGAGCGTATCGCTCCCAATCGCTCGTGTCAGTTCCTGAGCGGCTTCCGGACTGAATTCCCCTTTTTTCTCTTTTGCTTCTTTCATGATCAAGCCTGACATCTGGCCTATTCCCGGCAGACTGGATTCCTTCTGAAAAACAGTCCCGGCGGGTTGGTCTTTCACCCACTTGCGCAACCAGTGCGCAGGAGCAAAATCCTTCCAATTTCCCCGTTCTATTTCCAGATTGAGTTGGATCACCAAAGCAGTACTACTGGGACAACCTTCCAATAAATTGACAATCGCGTCTCTGTTTCTGGTGCCTTTCAACCAATCCTGAGCATTGGTTATCAGTACCATTCTGCGATCACCGAACATGGGAATCATGTAAGCCGCGTCGCGCACATCTTCCACGCGGGGATTCTCCTGAAAACGGGTGATGTTCATGTCCCCCATAGCTGCATCCATCACCTTATCCACCAAACCGTGAACCATTTTTTTCATGGCAGATTCATCATTGCCAAAAAACAGGTAAACACGTGGTTTCTTTTCAGAGGATGCAGTTGATCCAAACATTCTTACGCAAACCTAACTTACTGTCAGCACACGGTGCGTGGACATACCATGATCATTCATGCGCTTCACTTCCAGTACCTTGAGTTCGCCCAGGTTTGCTTCTGTTGTCACAGCTTTTTGCAGTTTAGGACCTAACGGCTGGGCGACAATCATGCCCAGCGTTACCAGGGTGATCACATTTGCCAGACGGTCCACGCGGTCATTCCAGTTTTTCTTGACGCCCAGCATAGCCAACCAGGCGAAGAATCCACCCACAATCCCGGCTGCGGCAAAGTTAGTGCCGCAATGGGGATGAATTGCCAGATGGTGCTCACCTTTGTTGAGACGCTTGCGTGCTTCCTCAGCAGCTTGCATGAGTGTTTCGGGATCAATATCGCCAAATACCCAGAAACCGCGGGTATCGGAAAGCCCTCCCAGACGGTGGGGGTGGCGTTTTTCCGCCAGAATTTGTAAGGTGGCGTGTTCGAGGGCGTGATTGCGGCGCACACGCAGCGCAGGATTCGAAGTTTTCAATTGTTCAAGAAATTGCATTGGGATTTTTTCCTTTTAAAAGATGTATCCCTTTTATACCATAGATGTGAGTTCCTGAAATTAACAAATTTGAGAGACCGGGTTTACAGTCCTCGGTAATTTCAACTGGCTGAATACCATCAAGAGCTTTATCCTGCATGATTACAAGTTTCCATTGCCAGAATCCCAGGCGATTTAATTATTTTTTGATTGACACCCGGATAAAATCCATATAAACTTCATATACAAAAATTTTCCTCGATTTATCGAGTTTTTTCAATGGCACCTTTAGGGTCCAGCTGGATGAAAATCCACCTGACTTTGGGGTGTTATTTAATTCAAAGGAGTGTCTATGAGCGTTATTGAGGTTTCCCATCTGACCAAGTTTTACGGCAAGTCTCGCGGGATTGTGGATGTTTCTTTCAACGTGGAAGAAGGTGAAATTTTTGGCTTCATCGGCCCCAATGGTGCCGGGAAATCAACCACTATCCGCCTGTTGCTCTCGTTGATCCACCCCACCAGCGGGACAGGCAAAGTGTTCGGACTGGATGTCACCAAACACGGACCTGAGATCCGGCGCTCTATTGGGTACCTGCCCTCCGAAGTTTTTTATTATGAGGGCATGAAAGTGATCGACCTGCTCAAATACTCCGCCAGTTTTTATGAAGGTAATTTTACCGAGAGGATGAAATATCTTTCTGAATTAATGGAATTGGAGATGAACCGCCGCATCAGTGATCTCTCGTTTGGCAATAAAAAGAAGGTCGGGATTGTGCAGGGTTTGTTGCATAACCCGAAATTACTCTTCCTGGATGAACCCACCAGCGGCCTCGACCCGCTTATGCAGCGCAAATTCTTTGATCTGATCCGTGAAGAAAACAAGCGTGGTGTGACCGTCTTCTTCTCCTCACACATTCTGGGAGAAGTGCAGCGATTGTGTAACCGCGTCGGTATCATCCGCGAAGGCAGCATGGTGGAGATTTCCGATATCCGCTCATTACAACAAAACAACTATAAAAAAATCAGTGTGACCGCCAGTGGCCTTACCCCGGAATTCTTTGATACCCCAGGCGTGACCAATGTGCAGACTGAAAATGGATCGGTTAATTTCTTCTTCAAAGGTGATATCAATGCGATGGTTCAGAAGGTTAGCAGTCTAAAACTGGACGATGTAACCATCGAAGAACCCACCCTGGAAGAAATTTTCATGCACTACTACGAATAGGCAGCGATCATGGACAAAATGATTTTTAAACACGAATTTCTCATTCGAATCAAATCCGTTATCACCTGGTCGCTGTCCGTATCAGCACTGCTCTTTGTTTTCTTTTCCTTTTTCTCTGTTTTTGCAGATCAAGCCGAGATGATGAACCAGATGCTGGAAAAGTTTCCCAAAGAACTATTAATCGCCTTTGGAATGAATAATATGAATTACCATACGGTGCTGGGATACATCAGTTTCTATTTCTTGTTCATCCAGCTCCTGTTGGCGATCCAGGCAGGCAATTATGGTTTTGGCTTGGTCTCGATAGAAGAAACCGAGATGACAGCCGATTTTCTACTGACTCGACCTGTCAGCCGTGCTAAAATTCTCACCAGCAAGCTCATGGCTGCCCTGGCCAGTATGTTGCTGACCGATATATTCATGTGGATCAGTATGTTCACGGCTATCTCGATTTTTTCGGAGGGCAAAGATTATGATATGGCGACGTTACTGTTATTGCTTTTTAGCGTCATCCTTTTCCAGCTCTTTTTCTTCAGTGTTGGTTTAATGGTCTCATTACTGGTAAAACGTGTTCGCAGTGTCACACCTTACTCACTGGGTCTGGCATTCGGTTCTTACGTGTTGAGCGCCTTCAGCGGCGTCTTTGGGGATGTCAAACTGGAATACATCACGCCTTTCAAACACTTTGAACCCGCATACATTGTCAATAATAGAGCTTTAAACACCCCATTGGTCCTGATCAATGTGGTTATCACGGTCATCGCCCTGGTAGCCGGGTACTGGTTGTATCTCCATCGCGATATTCATGCGGTTTCATAAGGAGAGATCATGAACATTTTTCTACGTGAATTAAAAGCCAATCTAAAATCCCTGCTCATCTGGAGCTTCATCATCGTGCTATTGATCCTGATCGCTGTCTTCAAATTTTCTGCTTTTGCCGGTGACCCGGAGATGTTGAAGATTCTGGATAGCATGCCACCCGCTGTGATGGATGCAATGAACATGAATGCCTTCAATCTGACCACATTGATTGGATTCTATGGGATTATGTTTCTCTATTTTGGATTGATGGGAGCTTTTGCCGCCGCCATGTGGGGCAGTGATATCATCTCCAAGGAAGAACGGGATAAGACGGTAGAGTTCTCTCTGGTGTTGCCCGTCTCCCGCAGCCGGGTAGTGACCGCCAAAGCACTGGCTGCCCTGGTAAATTGCATTGCCTTCGACTTAATCACCTGGGGATTCTCAGTGGTCGCGGTGCAATCCTATAAACCCGACCAGGCATTCTATGACTTCCTTGCACTTGAGATGCAAGCCATGTTCATGATGGAATTGATCTTCCTGGCGATCGGATTGATGCTGGGCTGCGTGCTGAAAAAGTACAAAAGTTCCGGCTCAACGGCCACTGGGATCATTCTCGCGACTTACTTCATGTCTGTCATCGCCAGCATGAATGAAAATTTCGAATTTCTAAAACATTTCACCCCGTTCCATTATTATGATGCTGGAAACCTATTCCGCTCAGGTCAATTGAACACGACCTATCTGGGTGTTTCCGTTGCGATCATTGTGGCAGCACTGATCGCAGCCTATTGGGTCTACAACAAACGCGATTTGTATATATAACCGTAGAGGCATTTTGCGTGTACGGGCATCATGGGTGTACGGGCGGGTTCGGAACCCGCCCGTACACCCATGATGCCCGTACGATTATCGTCAATTACAACTGGAGTTGATTCGTCATCCCGAACAAGGCAAAATCATTCCAGGAAGTGGAGGATTAAGAAAAATCCGTTGGGCTCCACGAGGACGTGGAAAAAGTGGTGCGCTAAGAACTATTTATTTCTGGGCTGTCAGTGATGAAAAAATTTTTATGCTTTACATATACACAAAAAACGAATTGGAAAACCCAAGCAGTGATCAACTTAAATTTTTACGAAAAATTATCAAAGAGGAATTTAAATGAATGACGATTCTTTTGCTGAATTATTGAGTAGCGTAAAAGAAGCAGCAGCTATTTATCGTGGTGAACAAAAACCATTACGAGGTTTTCATTTTGATCCACTTGATATTAAGAAAATTCGAGATGGGTATAATCTCACTCAAAGAGAATTTGCTGCCCTTCTAGGAATCAGCGTGTCGACATTGCGTAATTGGGAATAAGGTCGCAGAACACCTGAAGGACCCGCTATGGCACTATTGAAAGTAGCTCAAAAGCACCCTCAAGCAGTGCTCGATTCACTTATGAATCAATAAAAGACTGTCACCGGAAAAACCATCTCCGTTATTAATTACCCGACCACTCATACGCCTTCAATATTCGTTCGATCTCTGCATGATCATCCGGTATTACCCGGCTTCGCTCCGGATCCGCTTCAAACTGCCCAATCGTGTGCTTGATGCCCTGATGGAAAGGAATCACCGCCTGATACTCAGGTACATAGCTCTTAATCTTGCTGTTGTCAAAAATAACACTCCAGCTCTTATCGCCGATCAACGTGCCCAGATAATCCGGTGCAACCTTGACGATGAAGTCCGAAGCAATGTGCACAATCTTCGGCTCCACCCCGACCGCTGCCCCAATGGCGCGGTAGATGTCATTCCAGGTCAGGCGTTCATCCGAGGTGATGTGGAAGGCCTGCCCCAAGGCACCTGGATGCCCGAGCAGCCCCAGAAATCCCACTGCAAAATCCTCAGCATGCGTGACTGTCCACAGCGAGGTGCCATCCCCATGCACAATCACCGGTAAGCCTTTACGCATCCGATCGACAATGGTGAACTTGTCCCAATCACCGACTGCGATCGGTATGTATTTATCATAAGTGTGCGAAGGACGCACGATCGTCACCGGGAAACCCTGCACACGGTATGCCTGCATCAGCCGCTCCTCACAGGCAATCTTATTGCGCGAGTATTGCCAGAAGGGGTTGTGCAACGGGGTCGACTCGCGAATGATCACGCTGCTGGGTGGTTTCTGATAGGCGGAAGCTGAACTAATGAACACAAACTGCCCGGTTTTGTCTGCAAAGAGCGCCAGATCGCGTTCGATATCCTGTGGAGTGTAAGCGATCCAATCCACGACCACGTCAAAAGTTTCATGCTCCAGCACATTTTGTGTCTGAGACTGATCGTGAAAATCGGCTGTCAACCAGCGCGCCCCAGGGATGTCCACCGTTGTCTTGCCGCGATTGAGCAGGGTTAGCTCGATACCGCGGTCAATCACCATTCGGGAAACACTGGTGCTGATATTGCCACTGCCACCAATGAAAAGTACTTTCATAGTAGAACCTCTTTTCTCAGAAAAATCTTGAATAATTTCGAGTTTGGAATTCATTTTAAAAGGATTAACCAGATAATCTACTGACCATCTGGTTAAATTCTATCAAAATCGCTGCAGAATCAAATCGTTAACCGCGATCAATTTGCTTGTTGAAAGAGTTCCCTATATATTTAATCAATCGGAGCCATACTTAATTGACCAGATCAAACCACTCGTCTGAATGATGGTTCTCACCAAGGATCACAGCCTGGAAAGCTTGCTGCAAATGGCTGGTGACCGGACCAATTTTTCCGGTACCTATTTTGCGGAAATCCACCTCGGTAACTGGTACTACTTCTGCTGCCGTGCCACATACAAAAATCTCATCTGCAATGTAGAGCTGGTCACGTGAAATTGGACTTTCGTTAACCTCGATGCCAGCATCACAAGCAAGGGTGATCAAAGCATCGCGTGTGATACCCTCCAGTATCGTGGCGGTTGAGGGGGTGTGAATTTTGCCCTTCCGTACCAGAAACAAGTTTTCTCCGGTACATTCTGCCACCAATCCATTAGGATCGAGCATGACAGCCTCATCAAATCCAAGCCGAACAGCGAGCGTTTTTGCCATCACCGAGTTGACATAGTTACCGGAAACTTTGGCTTTTGTGAGGTTTACATTGGGATGCAAACGGGTAAAAGAAGATACCATCAGGCGGACACCATTCTGTACACCTTCATCTCCCAACAGGGAAGCCCATTCCCAGGCTGAAATGCTAATCCCCGCATGATGTGCATCCAGATTAAGCCCCAGGGGACCATTTTCCATATACAACAATGGACGGATATAACAAGATCTAAATCCGTTAGCTCGTACTGTTTCTTTAACAGCTATTACCAATTCATCAACACTATATGGCATTTCCAACAAGCCCAGCGCTAAGACTGAATCTTCAAAGCGATCGATATGTTCGCGCAACCGGAATACCGCAGGACCCTGTGGGGTATCATAGCAGCGAATGCCTTCAAATACTCCGAGACCATAATGCAGCCCCGGTGCAAGCACATGGACTTGTGCTTCCTTGAAAGGCACCAGTTTACCGTTCATCCAAATATAATCTGATTTCATAGTTTCCTCCTACATTGAAAGTTTTTATGCCATGGAAAGAGCATGCTGCCTAATTGCGATCATCAACTGAAAGGATTATCCTGTGATATCGCTGGAACATGGTTAGCAACCTGGTGTTAGTCAGACAATTGGCTCAGTTGCTCCTGCAGTTTTTCTTTAAATTGGATGGTTGTCAGGGGAAATTTACCCTCAGCAACGATATCGGCAGTGCGATGTCCCGCTTTGAGCGTCAGATCAACCGCTTTTTCGATCCATTGGGCTTCTTTTTCCAAACCGAGAGAAAAGCGCAGCAGGGATGCTGCTGAGAGCAATGTACCAACCGGATTGGCAATCCCCTTCCCGGCGATATCCGGGGCGGAACCATGGATTGGCTCATACAATCCGCTCGGAAAACCCAGAGCATTCTTTTCATTGCCAATTGAAGCGGATGGCAGGTTCCCAATCGATCCTGTGATAACCGAAGCTTCATCCGTCAAAATATCACCAAACAAATTACTGGTAACGATCACATCAAAACTCGCCGGTCGGGTGATAAGATGCATAGCTGCCGCATCCACCAGCAGGTGTTCCAAAATAACATCCTGGTAATCCTGGGCAACTCGGTTAACTGTTTCCCGCCACAATCGTGAGCTTTCCAGAACATTCGATTTATCCACCGAGGTAAGCTTGCCTTTTCGGGTACGTGCCAATTCAAAAGCAACGCGGGTAACCCGTTCCACTTCAGCTGTGTTGTAAACCATCGTATCGAAAGCAGTCTCCAGACCATCGACTTGTTTGCGTCCTTTTGGTTTTCCAAAATATATTCCTCCGGTTAATTCACGCACAACCACAAAATCGACATCCTGCAGCCTTTCAGGACGCAAGGGAGAAGCGGAAATTAAATCGGGATGGGGTTGGATGGGACGCAGGTTGGCAAATAATTGCATTTGTTTGCGCAGTCCTAACAACCCAGCTTCCGGGCGCGGACCGCCATGATCCCATTTGGGTCCACCAACAGCCCCGAGAAGCACTGCATCCGCTGCCAGGCAAGCATCCAGGGTTTCCTGGGGTAACGGATCACCATAGGCATCAATGGCACTACCGCCAAATAACTGGGAATTCATCTTCAATTGGTGTGCGCCTCTTTGTGCTACGAAAGACAATATTTCAACGGCAACCGCCACAATTTCAGGGCCAATTCCATCACCGGGGAGGAGAACGAGGTTAGCTTTCATGAGGTAATTAATCCGTATTCAATACTGTCTGCCAGTGCCATCCAACTGGCTTCGATGATATTCGTGCTGGCGCCTACCGTACTCCAACGGCGGTGTCCATTTTGAGTATCCAATAAAACTCGTGTAGTAGCAGCGGTTGCATTGTTGCCATCAATAATTCTGACTTTATAATCGGAAAGATGAAAAGCTTCCAATTGTGGGTAAAGTGGGGTAAGCGCTTTGCGTAAAGCAATGTCCAGCGCATTGACCGGGCCGTTTCCTTCAGCAATGGTGTGGATTGTCCGCCCGTTCACAATAATCTTCACCATGGCTTCAACCACCATACCGCGACCGGAGCGGTGCTCGACGGTTGCAAAAAAATCAACCAGTTCAAAGGGCGGCTGATAGTCCTTTTTCCGGCGGTGAAGCATAAGGGCAACCGAAGCTTCTGCTGATTCAAAGGAAAAACCGTGTGATTCGAGCAATTTAATGCTCTCCAGAACTTTTATCATTTCCTCTTTATCGGTGCCTTCGATATCAAATTCAGACGCCTTGAACAGTAAATTCCCCCGTCCGGAAAGTTCACTAACCACAGTTCGCATTTGATTACCCACAAGCGTCGGGTCGATGTGCTGGTAGCTATTGATATTGCGTTGCAAAGCTGCAACATGCACCCCGCCTTTATGAGCAAATGCACTCCTACCAACGTAAGCATCGTGCTGAGATGGTGCCAGATTGGCAATTTCGGATACAAAATGGGAAACTTCATATAACTGTTCCAGCTTACCAGACGCTAAACAAGGTTGATTAAGTTTTAGTTCCAGATTTGGAATAATGCTGCACAGATTGGCATTGCCACAGCGTTCGCCATAGCCATTGATCGTACCCTGGATATGGGTTGCACCATGATTTACCGCCATTAGCGAATTGGCAACTGCACATTCTCCATCATTATGGGCATGGATACCAATTTCAGTATTCGGAAATGCAGCTTGAACAATCTTGACAATCTCGGCAATTTCATCCGGCAGGCAGCCACCGTTGGTATCACACAATACCAGAGCATCAGCTTCGCCGCGTTGTGCAGCTAACAAAGTTCTTAAAGCATAGTCCGGGTTATCTTTATAACCATCGAAGAAATGTTCAGCATCATAAAAGACAATTTTTTGATGCTGCTTAAGGTAGTGTACGCTTTCAAAAATAATGCGTTCATTTTCTGCAAGCGTTGTTTTTAATACATCTGTAACATGTAGTGTCCATGATTTGCCAAAAATGGTGCAGACAGGCGTGTTGGCGTTAATCAACGCCTGAATATTGGTATCCTGTGCTGGGTTAGAATTTGCCCGACAGGTGGAACCAAAGGCAGCAATTTTAGCACTGGTCAGGGATAACTCATCCAGGCGTTGAAAGAATTCCACATCCTTTGGGTTGGATCCTGGCCAGCCACCCTCGATATAATGCACACCTAAATCATTCAGTCTCTGCGCAATGCGCAATTTATCATCACACGAAAGCCATAAACCTTCGCGTTGCGTACCATCTCGTAAAGTCGTATCATAAATTGTGATTGGTCTTCGCATAATCTCCTGCCTATCATTGACAAACAAAACCTTTGGGGTGAACCAAAGGTTTGTTGTTATTTATCCAACTACCAGGTTCACTATACCTGCTGATGTTCAAATTGAATAATTTCTTCTTCAAAGGACAAAATATAATCCAATTGGTCTATACCACTTAATAAACATTTTTTTGCAAACGCATTAATTTCAAAAGAGAATTCCACTTCCCCATCGATCAATACTGTTTGATCTTTTAGATTAATTGTGACTTTCGTGAAGGGGTCCTCCTGCAATTTGGTTAATAACTGGATAAATTGCGTTTCAGTGATCGTGAGGGGTAAGAGACCGTTTTTAAGAGCATTATTGTTAAAAATATCCGCAAATCCGGTGCTGATGACACAACGAATACCACAACCGGTCAACGCCCAAGGCGCGTGCTCGCGCGAGGAACCACTGCCAAAATTATTTCCTGCCAGCAGAATTTGCGCCCCGGTATACAACTGATTGTTAAGCACAAATTCCGGGTTGGGACTACCATCCGGAAGATAGCGCCAATCAGCAAACAAGCCCTCTGCTACGCTGTTTTTATCGATCGCTTTTAAGTAGCGTGCCGGGATGATTTGATCAGTATCGATATTATTGACCAGTAAAGGTATTATCTGTGAAGTAATTTGTGTAAAGGTCTCCATTTTAACCTCCCATCAACTTTCTGGGGTCAGTTATTTTGCCTGAAAGGGCACTGGCTGCTGCTGTTAAAGGGGATGCCAAAAAGGTGCGTCCACCTTTTCCCTGGCGTCCTTCAAAATTGCGATTACTGGTACTGATGGCGTATTCACCGGGTTTGAGTCGCACCCCTTTCGCGATTTTCTGCCCTCGGAGGAGTTGGGCAGCTTTTCGCAAGTCGCTGATGCGGGAATTCGTACAGCTTCCTAAAAAGACAACATCGATTGGATGACCCTCGATAGAGGAATCTGGATCCAGATCCATATATTTAAGCGCTTTCTGCAAGGTTTGTTGTTTTTCAAAGTTGGTTTCTTGTAACGGTTGGGGTATCAATTCATTGATAAAGATGCCCATGCCCGGATTAGTACCATAGGTCACCATCGGTTGGAGTTGGGTAACATCTATGAACACATGCTGATCATAAACAGCATCCTGATCGCTGTGATAGGTACTCCAGCGTGCAAGCTGTTCTTTCCAGGCAGCGCCCTGTTTGGCATTTGGCCTTTCCTTCAAATAGGCATAGGTGGTCTCATCGGGGGCAATCAGTCCAGCGCGTGCCCCTGCTTCGATCGACATGTTGCAGATTGTCATTCTTTCTTCCATGTTAAGAGCACGAATGGTCGAACCAGTATATTCAAAAACATGCCCGGTTCCACCCTCCGTGCCGATCCTGGCGATCAGCGCAAGGATAATATCTTTAGCACTCACTCCAATGGGAAGTTCTCCTTCCACACGCACCTCATACGATTTGGGCTTATTCTGCAGCAAACACTGGCTGGCCAGCACATGTTCGACCTCGCTGGTGCCAATTCCAAAAGCCAGACAACCAAACGCACCATGCGTGGCGGTGTGGCTATCGCCACAAACAATGGTCATGCCGGGGGTTACCAGTCCCATTTCAGGAGCAATGACATGCACAATTCCGTGAGTCTCGCAGCCCAATTCGTGCAGCTTTATGCCATGTTCCGCACAATTATCGCGTAATTGTTGTAGCTGTACACGTGCCATGGCATCCAGAGACTGTGGTTGGTTAATATTAACAGTAGGCGTGGAATGATCCATAGTAGCACATGTGCGCTTTGGTCGACGAACCTTTATCCCGCGTTCTCGCAAACCAGTGAATGCCTGCGGAGAAGTTACTTCGTGTACCAGATGCAGATCAATATAGAGCACAGCTGGAGCATCAGACTCCTGCACAACGACATGCTCGTTCCAGATCTTATCCAGTAAGGTTAATGGTTCAGACCGCGAATTTTTCATAATAATCCTTTACCGGTTGGTTATTTTCTTTTGATTGTGCCGGGTCATGTTTTCCACTGGCAACCAGTATTTTGTTCAATCCAGAAAGGAACGCTTTGGCACTGGCTACAATGATGTCTGTATCCACACCATGACCACCAAAGGTTCGTTGTGATAACTGATTATTTTGAGGAGATTGGCGCTTTAAGGTTGAGCCATTCTCAGCCTGCAGGCGAACACTGACATGCCCCATCGCATCAATTCCTTCCGTAATAGAATTGACGTTGTATTCCAATAAGGTATTGGTTACTTTTACCACCTGATTGATGGCTGTAAACACAGCATCTACCGGACCGGTACCCAACGCTGCATTGATGTATTCCTTTCCATTAATATCGCGCAATCTCACTGTAGCAGTCGGCATACCCATCGTTCCACAACTGACCTGCAAGCCTTCCAGCCTGAAAACTTCCAAAGGTTGGTAAATTTGATCGGAGATGATTGCTTCCAGATCCGCCTCAGTGATATTTTTCTTGTTATCAGCCAGGTTCTTAAAGCGTTCAAAAGCTTGTTCAAGATCAGATTCGTTTAACTCGAACCCAAGTGTTTCCATATTTTTCTTAAAGGCATGTCGCCCGGAATGTTTTCCCAGCACCAGACGTGATTGCACCTCCCCAACCATATCAGGGCGCATAATTTCATAGGTCTCCTGATGTTTGAGCATTCCATCCTGATGAATGCCAGCTTCATGTGCGAAGGCGTTTGCGCCTACAATGGCTTTATTGGGCTGTACGGGAATCCCGGTCAGTGTGGAAACCAGGCGACTGATGCGTGTCAACTGGGTGGTATCGATCCCTGTCTCTAAATCAAATACCTGACGACGGGTATTCAACGCCATTACAACTTCTTCATGTGAAGTATTCCCGGCCCGTTCGCCAATTCCGTTAATGGTGACTTCAGCCTGGCGTGCTCCAGCCTGGATTCCAGCAATGGTATTGGCAGTCGCCAGCCCAAGATCGTCATGACAGTGCACCGAGAGGATCACTCCATCGATGCCAGTAACATTCTTTCTGATACCTGCAATCAAGGCACCAAATTCTTCCGGGATGGTATACCCGACCGTATCAGGGATATTAAGTGTGGTTGCCCCGGCTTTGATGGCAACCTCCAACACCTGATACAGAAACTTTGCTTCACTACGGCCAGCATCTTCCGGGGAAAATTCAATATCTGTACACAGGGATCGGGCGTATGAGACCATTTCCTCCACACGCTGCAACACTGCTTGTGGTTCCATTTTTAGTTTATATTTCATATGGATCGGTGAGGTTGCCAAAAAAGTGTGAATACGTGCTTTTTGGGCATGCTGTACCGCTTCCCAGGCGGCGTCAATATCCTTTTGTGAAGCACGCGCCAGACCACAGATGATGGGTACTTTATGACCCTGTCCCGGTTGCGGATTGCCAACTTCCATAGCAATTTTTTTTACTGCCGCCAGATCGTCCGGAGAAGCTGCCGGAAATCCGGCTTCGATCACATCCACATTCATCCTTGCCAAAGCACGAGCAATCATCAGCTTTTCATTCGAGGTTAAAGACGCTCCCGGAGATTGTTCACCATCCCGCAAGGTAGTGTCAAAAATTCTTACATATTGATCCTGCATTTTATTCTCCTGGTTTTACCCTGACTGGATTGACATAGGGCATCAAACTGCGCAGATCAGCGCCAACTTTTTCCAGCAATGATTCTTGTTCCAGTTGACGAGTTTTGTTGAAATTTGGCAATCCGGCTTCATTTTCTGCAATCCAGTCTTTGGCAAATTGTCCATTTTGAATATTCGTCAGTAGCTGACGCATAACATGACGGCTCTCTTCATTAATTACTTGAGGGCCAGCATAATAATCACCCATTTCAGCGGTGTCGGAAACTGAATAACGCATAAAATTCAGGCCGCCACGGTACATGAGATCGACGATCAATTTTAATTCGTGCAAACATTCAAAATAAGCAATTTCCGGTTGGTATCCAGCGGCAACCAGGGTTTCAAAACCAGCTTTAACCAACTCGGATACCCCTCCACATAAGACTGCCTGCTCCCCAAACAGATCTGTTTCAGTTTCTTCGGTGAAGGTGGTTTCCAGAACCCCTACCCGCGTGGATCCAAGCGCATCAGCATAAGCAAGTGCCTGCTGCTTTGCCTGACCGCTAATATCCTGGTGTACTGCGAGCAATGATGGAACTCCACCACCTTCAATATAGGTTTCTCGGACTCGATGCCCGGGAGATTTGGGCGCAATCATGCTGACATCCACATTTGTAGGTGGGGTAATGGTGCCATAGCGGATGTTGAATCCATGAGCGAACATGAGTGTCTTACCACTTTTTAAATAAGGCTCAATTTCTTCCCTATAAATTTTTGGTTGTTTTGTATCGGGGGCGAGCATCATGATCACATCCGCCCATTGGGCAGCCTCAGACACCGATTTAACAGTTAATCCATCAGATTCAGCTTTGGCTTTGCTTTTACTGCCATCACGTAATGCAACTACTACATCCACACCACTATTCTTCAAATTCAGGCTATGGGCATGTCCCTGCGAACCGTAACCGACCACGGCAACTTTCTTTGCCTGGATTAATGACAGGTCTGCATCTTTTTGATAATATATTTTTGTCATTCTAAATACCTCGCTCCAGTGATGAAATTTCTTTATGTCCATTGGGATGATACCCGTTGGCTTTTCCGCGCAACATGGCTACCTGTCCGGTGGTAACCATCTCGATGATGCCAAAAGGACGTAATAACTCCATTAGGCTTTCGATCTTATCTACGGTACCGGTGATTTCCAGAATGATCGAATCGGAAGCTACATCGATGACATTGGCGCGGAAAATGCTGGCTAAATTTGTAATCTCATGTCGTTTTTCGTGATTAGCCGCAACTTTAATCAGTGCAAGATCACGGGTGACAGTTGGTTGGTTGGTTACATCCTGCACATCAATCACATTGACCAATTTGTAAAGATTGTTCTTGACCATATCAGGTTCCAGGTCGCTGTGATCCAGGACGATCGTCATGCGGGATATTTCAGGGTTTTCCGTACGCCCAACGTTCAATGAATCAATGTTAAAATTCCGGCGACGGAACAATGACGCGATGCGATTCAGTACACCAGGCTTGTTCTCAACTTTGGCAATTAATGTGTGTTGCATTTTTCTCCATCCTTCGGCTTGCAAATCAAGCATTTACTTTAATTGGGCGTAAGAGCATTTCATCCAGGGCTGCTCCGGAAGGCACCATTGGGTATACACAGTCCTCTGGTTCAACCTGAAATTCAATTAAAACCGGTCCATACGTTCTTTGCGCCATCTCCAGGGCTCCGTTAATCTGATCTCGTTGATTAACAGCGATCGACGGGACATCATACGCCTGGGCAAGTTTAACAAAATCTGGTCCTGTGATCGGGGTAGCGGCATAGCGTTTATCAAAGAAGAATTCCTGCCACTGGCGCACCATACCCAGGAAGCCATTGTTGATCAATAAAATCTTGACATTGGCATTCTCCTGCTTCAAGGTAGCCAGTTCATTGAGCGACATCTGGAAACTTCCATCTCCTTCGATCGTCCAGACTTCCTTATCCGGGTTGGCAAACCAGGCACCTAACGCTGATGGGGTGCCAAAACCCATTGAACCAGCCCCACCCGAGGTGATCAGACGATACGGTTTCTCCTGAACGTAGTATTGTGCGGTCCACATTTGATGTTGACCGACACCGGTGGTAACAATTTTCTCCCCCAGCGATTGTTTCCAAAAATCATGAATGACATGTGCGGCGTGTAATTTGCCGTTTTGTTCCCAATACAAAATATCACGCTGCGCACTTTCCTGTTTCCAGGCTTGTATTTGCTCTAACCATTCGGGGTGCTGCAATTTGGGGACAATTGGGTTGAGGTCTGCCAGTACCGTTTGCAAATCTCCCAATAAAGTCAAATCCACTTTTACATTTTTATTAAATTCAGAGGAATCAATATCCACATGTATTTTTCTGGCACGCGCTGCATAGGTATGCAGGGTGCCAGTCACGCGATCATCAAAACGCATTCCAAAAGCCAATATCAAATCTGCATTTTGAATGGCAAAATTGGCATGAGCAGTACCATGCATACCCATCATGCCCAGGTGATAGGGATGCCCAGCTGGAAAAGCACCCAATCCTAACAGGGTTAATGCAACCGGGGTCTGGGTCTTTTCGGCAAATTCAGCCAATTCACCCATAGCACCGGACATCAACACCCCATGACCTGCCAGGATCACTGGACGTTTGGCGTTTTGAATCAGTTTGACAGCTGCGTCCAGAGATTGTTTAGTAGCGTGAAGCGGAGGTTTATAGCCTGGTAAAACAACTTCTTCCTCAGAATATTCAAACCATACTTTTTCAAATTGAGTATCCTTACAAATATCAATCAGCACTGGACCCGGGCGGCCACTACGGGCAATGTAAAAAGCTTCGCGAATCGTTTCAGCCAGTTGTGCCGCGCTGGTTACCAGGTAATTATGCTTGGTGATCGGCAGGGTAATGCCGGTTACATCTGTTTCTTGAAAAGCATCTCCCCCGATCAAGGAAGAGGCAACCTGACCGGTAATATAAACAACCGGTGAAGAATCCATCATAGCTGTTGTGATCCCAGTGACCAGATTGGTCGCCCCAGGACCTGAAGTTGCCATAGCTACCCCGACCTTACCGGAAGCACGTGCATATCCATCGGCAGCGAAGGCTGCCCCTTGTTCGTGGCGGGTTAAGACATGTTTAATCGGGTAATTCATCATGGCATCATAAATGGGCATATTTGCCCCACCTGGATAACCGAAAATAACTTCCACCCCTTCCCGCACCAGACTTTCCATTACTACTTCTGCACCTGTCAAATACATAATAATTCTCCTTACGAATAATAGTTACTTTTCAATAGTTGGCCGTCAGGGTGTTTTTGGCTGGTATTGGCCTGCTATAAACAACCACCAAACCAATTTTTTTAAGATGATAAATCCATTAAAGTAATACCGCACCCCGGTTAGCACTGCTGACCATGCGGCTGTAGCGTCGCAACCAGGCACTGTTGGTTCGTACTTCAAATTCAGGTAATTGATCCAAACGTTTCTGGATCTGTTCTTCACTGATCAAGACATTCAGGCTGCGTTGATCCAGGTTAATTTCAATCAGATCGCCATCTTGCAAAGCAGCTATCGGTCCACCAGCAGCTGCTTCGGGACTAACATGGCCAATACAGGCGCCGCGAGTGCCACCGGAAAAGCGCCCATCCGTGATCAATGCTACAGAATCACCCAAACCCATTCCCATAATGGCTGATGTAGGTGCGAGCATTTCCTGCATCCCGGGTCCTCCTGCCGGGCCTTCATAGCGGATCACCACCACATCTCCAGCCCGTACTTCATGATTCAGGATGCCGTGGAGAGCCTGATCCTGGCTCTCATAAATACGGGCAGGACCGCTGTGTTTGCGCATAGCAGTTGCTACACCGCCAGTTTTGACCACCGCGCCATTTGGCGCTAAATTACCAAACAGGATTGCCAGACCTCCCGTAGCTGAATGCGCATTTTCAATTGAGCGGATCACTTCAGCATCTTTAACCTCACTAGCCGCCACAATTTCAGTAATACTGGCACCACTTACTGTTTGACGCGCTTGATGCAACTGGTATCCTGAGCGCGCCACTTGCTTTAACACTGCTGGCACACCACCTGCATGCTGCACATCCTCCATATGCCATTTTCCAGAAGGGCTGACTTTACAGATATAGGGTACCTGGTCGGCGATTTGATTGATGCGTTCCAGAGGATAGTCGACATGGGCTTCATGGGCAAAGGCTAAAGTATGCAGTACGGTATTGGTGCTGCCCCCCATGGCCATATCGAGCGCGAAAGCATCATCGAGAGCTTCTCGTGTAATCAGATCACGTGGGCACAGGTCCGCCTGCACCAGCTCGATGATGCGCCGGGCAGCTTGCTGTACCAGATTTTTACGCCCTTGATCAACGGCTAGAATGGTTCCATTATATGGCAATGCCAACCCCAACACTTCCAGGAGACAATTCATTGAATTAGCTGTAAACAACCCCGAACAGGATCCGCAAGTCGGGCACCCAAAATCTTCCAGGGTTTTTAGTTCATGTGCATCGATAATTCCAGCTTTATATGCACCGACTCCCTCAAAAACCGAGATCAGGTCAACCACTTTGCCATCCGGCGTTTTACCAGCCGCCATGGCTCCGCCAGAAACGAATATAGCCGGAATATTGACCCGTAGTGCCCCCATCACCATACCAGGCACAATTTTATCGCAATTGGTAAGAAAGATTACCCCATCAAAACAATGCGCTTGCAGCATGGTTTCCACGCTGTCAGCAATCAATTCGCGCGATGGGAGGCTGAACTTCATCCCGCCGTGACCCATAGCGATACCGTCATCCACGCCGATGGTGTTGAATTCAAAAGGAACACCGCCCGCTGCACGAATCGTCTCTTTTACCAGGCGTCCGAATTCCTGCAGGTGAACATGACCCGGGATGATATCGATGTAAGAATTGGCAACTGCGATAAAAGGTTTGTGGAAATCTTCATCCTTTACCCCGGTTGCTTTAAGTAAGGAGCGATGCGGGGCACGTTCATACCCTGTTTTAATCGTATCGGATCGCATTGGTGATCTGCCTTTAAGCTTCCGTGGCTGTAGATTTTGATGATGGCATTCCTGCATTCTTCACGAAATCATATTGAGCAAAGGCATGTTCGTTGGCGAACACACTTTGTTTCGCTTGTTCGTTGGTGGTCATTGGAAAAATATTTTCCTCTTCAAACTGTGAATTGTTGTCGATTTTTTTGTTTGGGTTTTGCATAATTAGCTCCGATATCCTGAATAAAAGTTAGATAAAAAAAGACTGCCGGTGTGGGCAGTCTTTCTGTTGATCCTCTGGCGATTTCTTCGCTCTTAGCCGCTCTGGCTGCCCATGTTGAAATTAGCGTTCTCTACTAAAATTACAAGAACGATAATAATGACAACCAAAATAACAAGCGCTGAAGAATATAACATGATTAAATTTCGTTTTCCTAAGAGAGATTGTTTACTTGGTAACAAGTTTAGATCAAGCGACTTGCTTTGTCTATTGACAAATCTTGAGAGAAAATTACTGATTTTTTTGTGCAATTTGCACAAAATGCTTATTAATTCGATCAATATTTAGCGGTCAGGGAGTTTTTGGTGGGTTAATACCCGCCAAAAACACTCACCAGCCCCGATTTATTGAGAAGATACAATTCCTGGTTTATCAGGGAAATTTACAAAGTTTTAATCTTCTTCCAAAAAGTATAAGCGCAGAGCAACCTGCATAGCAAGGTTAGAATTCGGATTGGAAAAATCAAAATTACAGATCTCTGCAATTCGTTCCAGACGGTAGGTGAGGGTGTTACGGTGGATAAAGAGCGCACCTGCTGTCCGTGAAAGGTTTCCATTGTTCTGGTAATAAGCTTCCAGAGTTTCCAGGAACACTTTTTTGTTGACATGCTGCAATAAGCGACCCAATAGATCCTGCTTGAACTTTCCCACCTCAGGGTGCTTTTCCCAGAGCATTAAAAGGCGGTAAATCGAAAGTTCAGGATAGTAAAGCGGTTGGCTGGCCTGCATACGAAAAGCCAGATCTAGTGCAAATCCGGATTCAGTGAATGCAATGTTCCAGCTATTGGTATCCTGAGCAGCCGTACCAATCCCGCATCGGACTGCGATTCGAGGATATTCCTGATTTGCCTGTTCAATAACCGCTCTGGCAAATTTCACTGGCCCTTCCGGATATTTAACTTCCTTCGGCAACTGGTAAAAACAGATCACCTTATCACCGGTTGGATTGATGATAGCAGTCAATTCATCTTTTTTGATAATGCCATTAATTACCGTCTCCAGGCGGCGGCAGGAAGGTGCATAAGGGTCGTCCCAGGCGAATTGTAAGGGGATATGCGCCTGGGTTTCATCCAGTCCCATCGCCTGAAACCAGAGTTCGGCATCACGTGCTGACAGAAAACCATGTAATATTGCCTGCAACAAATTACTTTGGAGTTTTTTTTCAGTCTCGCGCATGATTTTGGTATGTGCCATTTCCATTGAACAGAATAGCACCCCTTCCAGAATGGTGAGATGGTCGATCTCATCCAGACCACCCAGCAAATGAATGATCGAAAGATAACCACGTGCGATCTGATCGACTGTGATCGGAATAAGCAAGCGTTCCAAGCCACCTGATATCTCCTGGTGAATGGGATCCTGGAAAGTGGCGGCTGCTTTACGGTTTTGAAATTTTTCAGGTAAATTCAGTACCTGTGCCAGACTGGAGACGATATCCGGCCATACTTCCACCAGGGCTGTTGAAGGCGCGTCTGCTATCACATTAAGGCGTTTATCCTGGATCAGAACCGCATGCCCGGTGATTTTTTGTATGGTTTGGGCGATCTTAATCATCGAACACCCTTCTACCACTGCTTTGGAAAATTGCTCGTGGATCGCAAAGCGCTTTTCGAGTAAATTTTGCCCAACGCTCATCAAGCTTTTCAGCAAATTTTGGTGCAATTCATGAAAAACAAGCGGATGTTGCAGTCCAAGCACCGGTAAAGCAAGCTCACCGGGAAGTGAGTCAGGTGCCATAGCCGCATTCACCAGGATCGCAGCAGGTTTTTGAGAAGGAGCAATGCTGAGCCATTGATCCATTGCTTCCACGTCTGGCAAGAGCATCAGTTCATTAGGCTGGAATTGGCTGGCATCAGTGGATACCCATTCAATCTCCACCTCCTGTACGGGGGTTACCCAGACCACCTGCTGTGGGAGCGCTATTTGAATAAGTTTACTTAATTTCATCCTCAAAAACCAAAAAACGCCTGAAGTATAAATGCTTTATTTGAAACCTGAAAAGTATGAATATCTTATCATACAATAGCGAGCAATTGCGCTAAATCCTTTATCTCGTACGTAACCAGCAATCCCTGATTGTTTTCAGCACCATTTGGGTTATACCAGCAAGTATCCAAACCATACCCGGCACCTCCGGCAATATCCGAGCTGAGACTGTCTCCAATCACCAGCACATTATTCCTGGCTGGTTGCCCAATTCGATCGAAAACCGCATCGAAGAATCGACTGTCAGGCTTGAACACACCCAAAGACTCCGAGGCAAAAACATGCCGAAACAAACGGTCCAACCCGGAGATTCGGATGCGCGAAAGTTGCACCTCTGTAAAACCATTGGTGACAATCGCCAGGTTATATTTCCCATACAATTGTTCCAGCACCTCCAATGAACCCGGAATCAAATCAGCCGCCTGCCCCAGATAATGCAGATAGGTCCGGCTGAATTCCAGCGCATCCTGATCAATCCCCAACTCAGCGAACAGATCCGCAAAGCCCTGCCAGCGCAAATCCATCAGCGTGATGGTCTGCTCCTCCAATCGCCGCCACATCCCCTGATTGATGCGTTTGTAGGCAGCAGCAATCTTCTCCTCAAACGGTAATTGATAATGGGCAAAGACATTCTGCAATGCCTGGTCTTCCGCACCATCATAGGCAAACAGTGTTCCATCAGCATCGAATAGTAACCAGGTGTAAGGGGGCATGGTTTCTCTCCAGGGTTTGTTTTTACTAATTGTAATGGTTTTTTTACTACGTTTAAAGTTGACAGTTGACAGTCGAAAGGAAAAAATGGTTGATAGTTACCATCTGACAGTTTTCACCAGTAAACTCTAGACTTTCAACTATTCGACTTTTAGATTTCGATGAAATGCTGTAATTAGTTTTGAAATTTCTATTGCTTGTTGAGTCAATTGAAGAAAGTCTTTTTCTGGGATCCAAGACTTTTGCTTGAAAATTTCCAAAAGCGTCATGGTTTCATAAAGCGATCCCCGGGCGATCATCAGAAAATGTTTTAATTCTTTTGTGGAATAGCGTCCTTTTCCCTCTGCGATATTCATTGGAATGGAGGTTGCTGCAGCTTCTAATTGTTCTACCAAACGATAATGTTTGCGATTTGAAGCAAGATTCTCAGCATGATCAATCACATTACAGGCAAACTCAATACTTTTTTGCCAGACAATCAGATCTTTATAGGGAAGTTGATAAGGTTGTGGAGTGGATAGCGTTTTTTCAGGTGCGATGTCAGTCATCAATGATGTTACCTTTCTGTGTAATGAATTTTTTCCTTACCCTTAACCCATTTTACATAAGAATTGTTTTTTCAAAGGCATTTTTTTAACTTTTAACTTTTGACTTTCAACTATTAGCTATTTTCCCCTCTCAACTGTCAACCATCAGCTTTAAACTATTTTTCCCTTTCAACTTTCAACTGTTGACTGTCAACTATTAATAATTTCCCAGCCATTTAATTTTGCTTCTTCCAATAAACGTTGGTCCGGATACACCGCCACGGGATGTTCGGCGTTCTCCAGCAAGGGAATATCCATGAAGGTATCCCCATAGGCATAATCCACCCACTCGACCCCCAATCGTTTCATCACTTCCTGGATCTTGCGCTCACTCTTGACCAGACCATTCACCAGGCGCACCTTACCCCCCACAATCTCCACCGGCGACCCGATCGCCTGCACGCCAATCCGCCGGGCGAAAGACTCGGCAATGGGTTCGACCACACTGCTGGCGAGATAGACCTGCGCACCTGCCTGAGCATGTTCCTGCAACCGGGCAATCACATCTTCACGGCGTTTGCGCCACAAATTATGCTCCACCGCCCACTCGCATGCCTGTGAGAATTTCTCCGCGTCCATATCCTTCAACCAGGTCAGGCTCCTGATCATCAAGCCCTGCCCCCACGGTTGTGGATCAATCAACCCCAGCTTCACCAGCAGATAGCTTGGCATCATCGCAGCCAGCAGCCAGCGCGCCTGCGCCTTGCTCTGGTGCACCTTGATCCAATCCAGCAGCCCCAGGATCGGAGATCCGGTGGTCAGTGTGCCCATCATGTCGGAGATAACAATCATGAGAAGGATTATAACAGGAAAGGTGTTGAGCTGTTCCGTTGTTGAACTATTAAGGTGTGCTGCACTTGGGGAAAAACGCAAATTATTGGAATGGAAGATCAATCCAATTTAGCCAAAAACCAAAAGTGCTTTGCGCCTGTTTTTGTTTACCTCGATGCATTGCACTTGGTGATAGACCGACACAACAAGAATGCAAGCAAACCACCAATCATAACAAGTCCAGAAGTGCATTGCACCTGCTAGCTTGTTAAACTAACCACCTCTTTTCTCCTCCTTCCAACATGTTGATTATTTATCACAAATACTATTTAATCCGATTCGAAAGACAAACACTAACATTCACAAACCACAATTACCAGGAAAAACGATGCCAGTAAAACGACCAGAATATCAACCAGGTACTTATTATCATATATTTAATCGGGGAGCCCATCAGCGATCCATTTTCAAAGATAACGAAAATTACCTGTTTGTCCTACGAAAAATTAAACATTATAGTAATCAATTTCAGCATACTATCATTGCCTATTGCCTTATGCCAAACCATTACCATTTGTTGGTCAGACAAGATGGAGGTTTTAAGGCCAGCTTGCTCCCTTAACAAATCTTCAACAGCTATACCAAAGCATTCAATAAACGATACAATCATTCTGGAACACTTTTTGAAGATAGTTTTCACATAAAAATAATCCAAGACACATCTCACCTTCTACATTTGTGTCGTTACATCCATGGAAATCCGGTTAAAGACGGTTTTGTTTCAGATCCTGCTGATTGGGAATATTCAAACTACAGAGAATTCATCGGTACGAGAAATGGTTCATTATTTGATCCAGGATTCTTTACTGAGTTTTTTTTAGATACAAAGGATTACCATAAGTATGTGATGGACGATTTATCCTCAAGAAATTTGCCCGATTCATTGAGGAATTACTTGGATTTATTAGAGAGATAATCTGCTACCTCAAATCTGAGGATAAGACCACAACTCAAGGTCGAAATTCAAAGGAGCAAAAATACAGGTGCAATGCACTTCTGAAAAATTGTTAATGAGATTGTTCTCCCATCTCAATGGTAATGGTAAATCATCAAGTGCAATGCACCAGATAGCAGACAAAGGATTTCTGTAATAATCAAATTTCCATTAAATGTAAATTTATCTGCTTTCGACCACGAGTCCAATTCTTTATCCATTGGTGGAAAAATAACTCGGTGCATTGCACTTGGAGATAAACCCAAAATTCCGAATTGGAACTCAACCATCATCCTCCACACTACCAGAAGTGCATTGCACCTGTTGTTAATAAAAAGATTGAGAATGTGTATCTACAACAATAAATTTTGTATCCCTTTCTAATCTGGAAGACCTCATGTCCAAATTCCTCGAATCCGAAAAACCGCACCAATCCGCCTTCAAGCAATCCTCACCCACGTTCACTCCTGAAGCCAGACAACCTGGGCTCTACAAAACCAAATATCGTCCCTTCTGCCTGCCCCTGACATATGCCGAACTGAACCTCTTCCCCGGTATCCGCGAGAGCGCTCTCCAGCACTTCGCCAGACACGAGATCAAGTGGCATGATGGGCAGAATGGCAAATGTAGCAACCATATGTGTGATTCCCAGGTCTGTTGTGTCAATTTCCTGTTTCCCTTTGCAGATCAACCACACGCTCTAGCCCAACTCTTGAAACCCATTTTTCCACTATTGGATCACATGCTGCCTGTTGAGGATGGTAAGTTGGTTTCCTTTGAATGGATAGGTTCACACAATTATCTCGGGGAGAAGATCTCGCGCAATGGAAAACGAACCCGGGGAGCCAATTACACAAGCGCAGATGCCATCGTGTTGTTCGAACGCACCGACAAAAAACGCCAGATCGCGCTGATCGAGTGGAAATATACCGAATCCTATGGGGGAACCAACCTGAAATTTGCTAAAAGTGGCACAGACCGCACCGGCATCTACCGGCACCTGTATGACAGTGAGGATTGTCCCATTCGCAAAGAACTGTTACCCGGCTTTGATGCGCTCTTCTTTGAGCCTTTCTATCAATTCATGCGACAACAATTTTTGGCTCACGAGATGGAAAAAGCCCGGGAAATGGATGCCGATATCGTCAGTCTCCTGCACATCGCACCAGCCCACAACCTGGATTTCAAGAAAGTAACCTCTCCAGCATTGAAGCATCTGGGCAGCTCACCAACAGAGATCTGGGGCAAACTGGTCAAGGATGAAACTCGCTTCAAGAGTGTTTATACCGAAGATCTGTTTGGAAAATTGGCTAAAGAACAACTACCTGAATTGACTGAATGGTTAGCGTATGTCCTTGCTCGTTATGACTGGATAAAAGAGTAAAGAAAATTAATCGTTATTTTACTAATGAACTTAATAGCAATCATTGTCCATCGTAATCTTCCCCTGTAATCATAATTCAGAATTCCTCCCCCATCCTTCTCCACCCTTTTGTGGTTTGTGTACAATATAGTTACAACCTGGAAAAATCTTAGATATTGGGTAGTTACGTATTATCATCAATGTCGATGTTATCTGGAAGGAGGCAACGATGTTTGCACTTTATTCTGACATGTGTTTACGCCAACAAAAAACCATGATATGGATAAAGGCAATTCTGGTTATCATCCTGCTCGGGGTGGGATGCAGTAGAAATGAGACCAATCTTGACGCGGAAACCGATAATAATGCCAATACGGAATCCGAACTTGTTTCTGGATCCACGCGGACTTCAGCACAAGACGGCATGGAGTTGGTCTATGTGCCTGCCGGGATGTTCAGTATGGGTTTGGATGCAGGGCGAACTGACGAAAGGCCTTCACATAAGGTGGTTCTTGATGGATTCTGGATCGACCGCACCGAAGTAACCAATGCTATGTACAGGTTATGTATGGAAGCTGGTGTTTGCACAACGCCAGAACATGATAAATATTTTCCCTATGAAGAATTCAGTGATTATCCGGTGGTATATGTGAGTTGGGATCAGGCAAACACGTATTGCGATTGGGTTGGTCGAAGACTTCCTACGGAAGCAGAGTGGGAAAAAGCTGCCCGGGGTACCGATGGACGCCTGTATCCCTGGGGCAATGAAGTACCTTCCTCAAATCGGCTAAACTATGCCAGAGAAACTGGTGATATTATGGCTGTGGGTAGCTTTCCCGAAGGTGCCAGTACGTATGGTGCTTTGGACTTGGCGGGGAATGCCTGGGAATGGGTGGCCGATTGGTACGACGTACATTACTACTCCATTTCACCACAAAACAACCCAGCCGGGCCTCAGGATGGTAGTTTCAGGGTTTGCCGTGGTGGGGGCTGGACGGATTTTAAAGGGGCAGTTCGCTCTGTTCAACGCGCCAGTGATATGTGTGTATTAAAAGATCCAGCCAATGCAAGTTATGGTTATAGACGCGATTTTGTCGATAATGACTTGAGCTTTCGCTGCGCCCTGGATGCCACAAATTGACCAAAACCTGATGGTCATCGAGGGCTGTTGATTTTATTTTGAGGTAACCACCACCGGCAGTTCACTCAAATAGCTCTATATCCCGTAGATCTGCATCCGAGAAAGCTCTGTTGTAAGAAGTCCAGGGAAATTGAAAATAGCAAAACATTGAGAACAAACTGAACAATTGGGGAGACATCTGCCAAAACTTATAAATGTGTTAGGAAAACTTCAAAAGTGAACTCAACGCAAATTCAAAAGTGAACTGCTTTCGGCAAATAAGAAATGGGCAGATGGGTTGAGTAAACGAGTTTAC
>PHBX01000045.1 GCA_002842045.1 Chloroflexi bacterium HGW-Chloroflexi-3
CCACGTCCAATTCTTCTTCGCTGAGGTAATAGTCTCTAGGTTTTCGCATACCCTCAGTTTATCATGTTTATTAAAGAACATTCGACTGTTTACTTAGTAACTGGTTTAAAAATTTAATATTGCAATTCATTACCCAATATGGAAATTGAAGTATTCGTCTGCAATTTCTCTTTCTTAACTTCAATCAAGTTAAGAACATCATATCCTTTTTTCTTCAAAAACTTTAGCATACGGTGATTATCCGGGTGAACCCAGATATAAAGTTGATCATTACCTAATTTCTTGGTAATTTCCTCGGCATGATCAAATAATTTCGATGCGATGCCTTTCCTTTGATGACCAGGATCAACATACAGCCAATCCAACCAGCACACCTGGTCTTCTATTTTTAACACCGAATAACCCACCATTTTGTTTTTGATTTTATAAACAAACACTGTGCGATTTTCTGTAAAATAACCATCTGCTGCGCGCATTGCTTCGGACATCATCACAATCTTTTCGGATCGATTCAACTTATTCATGATGATAAGCATCTCGAAGACCATCTGTTGAAATTCAAGCGAGTTGGATCTAATTTCATTAATTTTTCCCATTTTTTTGCTTTCTTCGTGGTTTTTTTATAATTTCTTCAATGATTCTGTAAATTTGACACAAAAGGTGATCAACAATCCTTAAGTAGATGATCGTTTATAAAGACATTTCATTTTTTAGATAAAATTGACAAATTTATCCTTTTACATAAGACAATTTCTCAGAGATGAGTCCATTTTTAACTTTAAAAAAATCACCACCTCGAACATGCCCCTTATCTCCATTCGCATCAATCCAATAATATTTCCAACGTATGACACAATGCATACCTAAGCCATAAATTTCCTCGATCTCGATATAGGCGTGCGGAGAATCAAGGAAGAACTTATGCCAGAATTGAGTCACCTCATCCTTTCCAGAATAAATCATTCCATCCGGTGGAGGATTTGTGTTCTCAAAAACGCAATCATCACTCATCAATTGCATCATTTCCAGGACATTATGTCGATTGAATGCATTATTAAATTTCAGAACAATTCGCGTTGTTGCTTCTATTCGAAACAAACGGGTTGGTGTCATTTCGCCTGTGCCTCCATAAAGATTTGATCCTCAAAACTCAAAAATCATCATATCCCTGAGGATTTTCCTCCCCAGCCATGATTGCTTTAAAGTCAGTAAGGTTCTCGCTAAATGTATCCGGATCAAAAGAATCAAAACTATTTTCCCGCGGGAGGATGATATTCAGACAATGCATCGCCATTCTGACCTGCATCCGGATTTTGAATTCATGATCACCAGCATATCCGACAATTTCCAGAAATTCCTGCCGCATTTCCGGAGGATAGTACCACCACAAGGTTGCGCCAACATCAAGCGCTGGATCATCAATGGACATGGAGTCTAGGTCAATCAAGTACAGTCTTCCATCGGGGGTTATGATCCAGTTGTCGTTGCATATATCATTATGGGACGCGACCAAACCACTGCCTTGAAATTGACTAACTCGCATTCTTAACTGATAATTCCCTGCATCGACCAAATCATTTGAACCAGGTACAAGTGGCTTGAATTTTTCCCACCTGGTTTGAATTTCATCTAGAACCTGGAGACCAATGGTGCTGAACTGATCGGTTGAAACCTCCGGAAGAGTTTGTTTTATCTCAGTACAGAGATGAAACTCTTTGATTGCAGTGGCAAAATCTTCAAGATGAGTGTGGTAATCGCACCGGGTGGGTATGCGTCCTTCAATACAAGGTTGTACCATGATAGAGATACCATCCTCGAGATACCATCCTCGAGATATCCTTTTGCCAGGACTGGTGGGGTCAATCCAAAGGAGACCATCGCTTGATATCTTGCGACCTGCGATCCTAACTTCACGAAGTAAACCTCTTTACCACTCCGGGCGAAGTAGGTTTCATTTCCAAGTCCTCCTGGATAGATGAATTCCCATGTGTCGCTGGAAAATTGGTTTATCAGGAAGGACTGGACTTCATTTTGATGAGGTTTTCTGGAATTCATAAAATAATCATCCATTTCCAAGGTTATTATACTGATTCCTGTCGTTTGGAAGAAATAATTTAAGAGGAAAAAGTTATTCAGGAAAAAAATTAGTAAGAAATAATATACAAAAAGTAAAAAATACTTGACATTAAGTTTAATTAATGATACATTATGTCTATAAATATTTACAGTAAAAGGAGTTAAGTATCATGTCTTATCAAGAAAAGAGATCCATTGTTAGTATCTTGTCCGGAATAGTCCTTTTAGCAGCCTATTGCTTGTATACGATAGGAAAATATCAAAAAGGATTGGTAGTACCAGGAGATTTAAAATTTTGGGCAACAACTATTCTGGTATTTATTGGAATAGGAATTGTGGCATTCATCGTAATTCAAATTGTATTTCATATCATGCTCTCTATTTCTATTGCAGTATCGAAAGCTGTTAAAGATGGGAATTACGATGACAAGGAAATAGAAAAAGCAATCAAGGTAGATATGGTTGAAGATGAAATGGATAAAATGATTGAGTTAAAATCATTGCGTTTTGGCTTCGCCGTTGCTGGATTTGGTTTCATAGGTGGACTTGTAGCCTTAATTTTGAATTATTCAGCAGTGGTGATGTTGAACATCATTTTCATCTCCTTTAGTGTTGGCTCCATTCTCGAAGGATTTGTGAAAATATATTATTACCGAAGGGGATTGAACCATGGCTAAAAAATATATTATTACAAATAATATTCGTACTTTGCGATTCTTTGCGAATGAGATGACCCAGCAGGATCTGGCAGAGAAAGCGGGCGTATCAAGGCAAACCATTATTGCCGTAGAAGCAGGAAAATATTCGCCATCTTTGGAATTGGCTTTTAGGATTGCAGATGTGTTCGGGGTATCCATTGGTGAGGTATTCACCTGCGAAGTAAAAGTTGAAGAAGGAAAAAAACAATGAAAGCTATTGTGTTTAATAAAAATGGTATACCGGAAAAACTAGTTTTACAAGAAGTAGAAAAACCTAATCCGCTTGAGAATGAAGTTCTGGTGAAAATTCGCGCAGTTTCTGTGAATGCAGCTGATTATCGATCAATGCAACTTGGGATGATCCCTAAAAATGGAATCTTTGGGTCTGATGTTGCTGGAGTGGTGGAAGCTGTGGGTAGCCAGGTCAAATCCTTGTGTGTGGGTGATGAAGTTCTTGGTGATTTATCAGGCAAAGGATCCGGAGGTTTTGCCGAATTTGTGACTGCACCAGAATCTACATTTGTGATTAAACCAGTGACAGTTTCCTTTGAAGTCGCTGCTGCCGTCCCGATGGCTGCTATGACTGCTTTACAGGCGATTCGTGACAAAGGTCAGGTACAAGCAGGTCAGAAAGTTTTGATTTATGGATCGGGTGGTGGCGTAGGAACATTCGCTGTTCAATTGGCAAAATATTATGTCGCAGAAGTCACGGCCGTTTGTAATACGAAAAATGTACCATTGACTCGCTCACTGGGCGCAGATCATGTGGTGGATTATTCCGAAGAAGATATCCTCAATCTTGATAGAAAATTCGATGTGATCATAGTGGTCAATGGGAATCGTAGACTGATGCTTTATAAAAAAGTTTTGTCTGCAGAAGGAAGAGTTGTTATGGTTGGAGGGTCATTATCGCAAATTCTGAAAACAATGATATTCGGACCAATTCTTTCGATGGGTAGTAAAAAAATCTCCTTATTGGCAGCCAAAGCGCTGACAACAGATTTAGAATTCATCATTAAATTGGTTGCAGAAGGCAAAATTAAACCTGTCATCGACCGAACATATCCACTGAAAGAAACATCCGATGCTATTAATTATCTTAAGCAGGGGCATGCCCAGGGGAAAGTGGTGATATCAGTCCTTCAATCCAAACCATTTCTCTTTACGTGATGTTCCAAAGTGCTGTTTTTCTCCAACCAGCGTATCAGAAGGTTCAAAGAACTTGCCGGTAGGTGTATCCTTTGAAAGAAAATCCACATCAACACGGCCAACCATCTTTCTACCAAACTCAATATAGCATGTGCCAGCTCCATCATAATCGGGGGGATGTTTCCCACCTTTAAATTCTGCAATCAATTTTGCAGCAACTGTTTGCGCTGCCCCTTCAGAAAAAATTCCTGCCTTTGCGGTCCCAACACTTGTTACATCACCGATGGCATACACGTTGGGATAAAAGGTTTCCAGGGTTTTATATTCGACAGGGATCCAACCATCATCCGTCATACCAGATGCTTCCACGACTGCTGGCACACGATGCTTGGGGATACCAAGAAAAAGATCATAAGGTAATTCAGTTTTATCATCCAGAATTGCTACTTTACGGTCAGGATCAAGGGCAATCACGAGGCGATTGGGAATGAATGTAATCCCGCGTTCTTTGAAAGTTGATAATAAGGCTTTTGAAGTTTCGGGAGATGGGGGAATTGGAATATTGAAGGGCATAACAAGGCTTATTGCACAATTATCTCTTAAACCATGAGAAATGAGATATTCATCCAATAATAACGCGGCTTCACTGGGTGCTGGTGGACATTTGAAAGGAGTGGAGGTTACCCCAATGATTGCATGTCCTTTTGTGAATGAAGGAATAATGGATCGTAATCGTTCAGCCCCTTCAAAAGAATAAAATTCATTACCGCCTTCCATTAAACCTGGAGTGGCTGCTTGATCGTAATCTGCTCCCAGGGCAATAACGAGAATATCAGGATGGTAGTTACCTTTATTTGTTATCACCTGCCGCGTCTCAGGATCAATTTTCAATATTTCTTCCTGATGGAATCGGACACCAGGTTTAACGATATCCTTGTAAAATAATCGCACGGAATCCGAGGTCTTTTTGCCGAACATCACATCAAGCTTGGAGAATCCAAGGAAAAAGAAATCATTTTTGTCAATTAAAGTGAGATCCAGGTCATTTCCTAAAGCTTCTGACAATAAGGAACTGAGCTCAAGCCCACCAAAACCAGCACCTAAAACAAGCACATTTAATTTCATTCACAATCTCCTTTGAAGTTTTTATTCACGTGTGTAAAAAAATCATTCCCATGGATCACTGGCCTTTCCCCTGATGGGTTTTATGTTTTTATAATTATTATGAATCGCATATTGTTGCTAATAAAATTGAATGCAGATCCTTTTTATATAATAGTAATATGATCCAATTTGTCAAATATTTACATAATCTACATTGTATTAACGAAATAGCTGGAAATTCAGTTCAATCTTAATAATGTCTATCACGAAGCAGACTTACAAGTTACAATCAAAGATGAAATCTAACAAATAATAACTAAAATAGTGTCCTTTCAATAATTAGTGGTCAGGGTATTTTTTGGCAGGTGCAAGCCTGCCAAAAAATACCTGCTTACCGCGATTTATTGAGATGATACCCAAAATACTTAGGAAGAAAAGAACATAATGGAAGAAATTAATCCTCAAACGAGTGAAAATTCCACTCAACAACCAGATAATAAAATACTGCAAGATATTCTTCCGGAAGCCAGGCTGGCTGATTTACCCGAAAAAATGCGTCAAGGCGCTGCACTGGCAGGCTGGGACGAGTTACTACCCGTTCAGGCTAAAGCCATTCCTTATCTGTTTTCCCGGCGCGATATGATGATTCAATCCCATACTGGCAGTGGGAAAACCGGAGCCTATTTGCTCCCCATGCTGGAAATGATCAATCCACTCCAGAATTCGGCTCAGGTGCTGGTTATGGTACCTACGCGTGAATTAGCATTACAGGTTGCTACCGAAGCTGAACTGTTTGGACGTGGAATTGGTGTGCGTTCCATCGCGGTATATGGAGGTGTTGGCTATCGTGCTCAATTGGATGCCTTCAAGGAAGGTGCACACATTATCATCGGCACACCTGGCCGCTTACTCGATCACTTGCTACGCCGGTCGCTTTCCCTCAAAGATTTGAAATTCCTGATCCTTGATGAAGCCGACCATATGCTATCCATGGGTTTTTACCCCGATATGCGCAGGGTGAAATCTTATATGCCCGATCACCCGATCAGCACGTATATGTTCTCAGCCACATTTCCACCCCAGGTAATACGCGTTACCAGCGAATTTCTCCGAAATCCAGGATTTATCAATCTCAGCAGCGAGCACATCCACGTAACTGAGACGGAGCATGTCTACTACAAAGTCCCTGGCATGGATAAGGATCGCAGTCTGGTACGAATCCTTGAAGTTGAAAATCCTCTATCAGCCATCATCTTCTGCAATACAAAGGTACATGTCGAATATGTAACCACTGTTCTGCAGCGTTTTGGTTATGATGCTGATTTCTTGACCTCTGATCTATCGCAATCCGCTCGTGAGAAGGTGCTTGCGCGGGTTCGCAGTGGTACACTGCGCATCCTGGTAGCTACGGATGTAGCCGCGCGTGGGATTGACCTGCCAGAACTTTCGCATGTCATCCAATATGAACCGCCTGAAGACGCTGAGGCGTATATCCATCGTTCCGGCCGCACGGGCAGGGCTGGGAGTAGTGGTACAGCCATAACCTTGGTTAACATCACTGAACAAGCTGAACTGCGCCAAATTGGCAAACGTTTTTCTTTAACAATAGAGGAACGAGATCTACCCGATGATGAACTTGTGGAAAAGGTGGTTTCAGAGCGCATCATCACCTTGCTTGAAGCAAAATTACGCACCAGGGATAAATTGCGAACAGAACGTATGCACCGTTTCCTGCCACTCGCCCGTAGCCTGAGCGAAAGCGATGAAGAAACCGGTTTGCTTGCCATGCTCCTGGATGATTTTTACCAGGAGACCTTCTATTCATCTGTCTTACCGCCAATAACGGAAGAACAGCAGGAACGCCAACGGAGTGCACGTCGTCCAAAACCTCGTTTCGGGAATGAGACAGAACGAAAAAGCAACTATTCTTCCTCTCAAAGGGGTAATCGCAGACGTCGACTTCGCTAAATTGAACAATAAAAATCAGTCGAAAATCCCCTTTTGAGATCCATCAAAATTAAGACTGACATAAGAAGGAAAGGGTTCTTTCCCATGCGAGTGTGGCTGCTTCTTCTTTATACGCATCCACTCGGTCTGGTTCACAGAACCAATGGCCGGTATCAGGGTATTTGTAAAAGGAGTACGGTCTGTTTGACTTCTTGAGCGCAGTTTCAAGTTCATCGACGTTTGTTTGAGGTTCAAATACATCAAATTCTGCGAAATGACCAAGATAGGATGCTGTAGACTTGGTGTAATTATCGGGACCAGTGCCGTAATAAACAACGACTTTGCTAATTTGTTTTGGATGGGTAATCGAGAGATCCAGTGCCAGAAAGGCACCTAAAGAAAATCCAATGACCGAGATACCTTCCTCTGATGGTTGGGTCTGACCCAGCAGGAGATTTAAAGCTTCATCCATATCGATTCGGGCTTGATCCAGGCTTAATTCATTGCTGTAAATTTCAGCGGTCTCAATTTCATCGGTCAGTTTGCCATGGTATAAATCCGGTGCATAGACTGTGAAGCCTTCTTCGGCTAACTGATCGCAGTAATTCTTGATGGTTTTATTTAATCCCCACCAGGCATGTAAGACCAATACTTTTCCGACACTTTTGTTTTTAGTGATAGCAAGGTGACCACCAGGTTGAGTAGGTGACATATTATCCTCCTGATTACTTAATCATTTTTAAACAATCTTTAAAAAGAGTAAATTCAGAAATTACCAGGATTAACAGCTTCTGGTCAAGTGATTAATAACCATCTTACTCTTCCCCAATTTTTTTTTGGAATTTGTGTAAAAGGTTATTGTGGAATTATTTCTTGATATTGAAGATAAATTAATGATTGGCCAGATGATTCACACCCGATAATACGTCATTCTGCAGGATCTCCATCATTCTTGCAGGTTCCTCAAAGATGGGACTATGAGCAGATTGTTCAAATGTATAAAACCCTTATATAAGAACGAATTGTTTACTTTTCGTCTTGAGTATCTTGAGAGTAGCTTTCCACAATCTCACCACCTGATTTTTTAATAAGTTCTAAAGCACTGTTCAAGGCAAATATCGTTTCTGCCTGACCTTCGTCGAAAATCTCCAATGTGGCGTTCCCCATGTTGAGGACAAGTGCCTGATCTTGCCCGTTGTTCCAAATGACAGCAGGTTCAATCCCGAGTCCCTTGCAATAGAAGTTTACCAATCGTTTATATTCACTTGTTGTGAATGCGACACGCATTTCAAGGATAGGATTGTTTGAATTTAGTTCAGTCATATTTTAAGATGATCCTTTCGGAATTAATTTACTTATAAACACAGGAGGTGAAACTGAATGATCCGGTTCCGCTCCTTCCAGGCTCCATCCAGCGGTATCTTCGTTACTTTGGTTTTGAATACCAATCTATTCAAATAACAGAAAGGTAACTGTCATGCGTGTTACACTTGTATCACTCGGCTCACGAGGGGATGTGCAGCCTTGAATGGATGCATGGAGTTTATGTTAAATCCACCGTTAAATTATACGTTCCAATTATGCTGTCTACAAATCCATTATGATTAAACGGGCATGAATATGGAAACACCAACCATGAATCTACATCTCAATGACTCTGTAAAGACTTTAAAAAATACTTCAACGATTGGACTTCCATTGACCAATTCATCGATAGAGTCAACCTGATCTCGATACCATTTTGTTGCAGGAGCACTCATCAAATATCTACGATCTTCCGGATCTACAATTTCCACGGCTATTGCTGGCAGTTCAATCTGGATAGATTCTTTGAGACAAAACGTAAAATCAGGATTTGCCCTCAGGTTTGCTAACCAGTCGCGAGGGCTGTATTGACCTTTACCACCTTTCGCATCAGGTGTACCACAAATGATAATGCGTCCATTCACATTGGTAAACCAAATTTCTATTCTCCTTGGCAATCCCGATTTCGCGCCAATGGTGATGATATCAATGGTTCGATCTTTCTTTAGTGCATCTTTGATTATTGCTGTCATATTCACATCCGAGATTTTTTGTGTTAACAATCCATTATATTCCTACCCTCATGAATATTTCATATCGATGCCGATACTGAAAAATTTTCTGTTTTAATAAATTCAACTTGGATTGATCGGCTATGAGAGGAAGAACGATATGCCCGAACAAATCACACATCAATCATTACTTTCCACTGCAGAGTTATCAGGAATATACGGGATTAACCCTTTCCGGAATGCTTCTTCTTGTAAGTAAGTCGGTAGCAATCGTGCATCCACGATGAATCCGTCCACTGATATCATCCAGGCCATGGGGTGCTTATCGACCAAATCAGGCAATATCCATTCATTGCTGAATTGGTTGATATGCATCATTTTCTTAATCTGATTTGCTTTGTTTGACCCGGTACTGGTTGTTACTCCAAACCAGGCACACAACTCCGCCGCCTTAATATGTGGACTCTGCGATTTATCAAATAGAAAGTTGACCGATCCTATCACATAAACAATGCCACAAGCCCACGTATATAATCTTCCAGAATTGAGGGGTGATGGTCGCTTTCGAGCCAATTTTGCCGCAAGTTCCTTGCTCAACGATGAATAATCTTCATTCAGTTTTTCTGAACAGAACTCATCTATGATTGAGCATATTTCTTGATACTGGTATTGCATTGCATTTGGCACTGAATATTTTTTAGAATTTGAAGGCATGGTATTCTCCCTTTATCGATGGATTATCAATGGTTAATTTTATCGATTATTCAATATTATTGCAAAACTTCCTGAACCAATCAGCAACCTCTTCTAACGAGAGGCGAGATTGAGCGCAAGCTAAGTTGAAACGTACCATTTCAAGATTCTCAACTTGCAAGAGATGGCCATTTAGTCGTAAAAATAATGCGGATGCCGTGATCGCCGTCCGTTTGTTCCTGTCCACAAATGGATGGTTGCGAACCAAAGAATCCATCAGTGCAGCCGCTTTCAGCATGATATCCGGATACAATTCTTTTCCATCAACGGTTGCTTGTGGCCTACCTAAGGCTGAAAGCAGCATCCCCACATCTCTCAAGCCATGACCTCCACCGATAACAGACTTTATTGATGACCAACAATACGGTGCGGTACATACAGTTCTTCCAGAAATTGAACTTCTTCCTGGGTCAGCTGGATGGATAAAGCTCCAATCGATTCTTCCAAATGCGAAATTTTGGTTACCCCGATGATCGGAGCTGTTACTGGCTCTTTCTGTATTAACCAGGCGAGGGCTATTTGACTGCGTGGAACGCCATGTTTGCTTGCGAGTTCAGCCACCCGCTCAACAACCAATTGGTCTGCTTCGGAGGAGGAATCATATTTTCCTTTAGCTATTTGATCGGTCTCCGAGCGCAGAGTAGATTCGGATGACCATTCTCGCTGAGAACTTATCTTTACAACCTGATCGGATTCAAAATTCAATAATTGGCACAGGTAATCGCATTCTTTTTTTTGCCATTGTTAAAACACAATGGCCTGGCATGCATGCCAGGCCATATCGCATAAATGATTAGGATTTATGGAATGATGGTTATTCGATTTTGTGGGCCGGGTGCAACAGGCGAGTTCGCTGTAAGATATGTTGTGAATGCATCCAGATCGATCATGCCAGTCAATAGATCGGTACCCGCCAGGAGTGCTGTAAATCCGTCTCCTCCTCCTGCCAGGAAGTTGTTGACTGTCACGCGGTAGCTGGCAGCGGGATCAACTGCTACATCATTTATCTTTAAATCACTAACCTTGCTGCCAACTGGGGCTGCAGTTGTCCAGGTGTAAGTCAGGCTGTAGGAGATTTGTAGCAATCGTCCTGAACCATCGGATCCGGCTGTTGCCTGTTGTTCTAAGACTGCTTTGAGCTGGGCACCTGTCAAAGTCAACGTCACCAGGCTATTGCTGAAAGGTTGCACCGCAAAAGCTTCGCCATATGTTACCTCACCAGCCAGTTCTCCACCGCTGATCTGATTGTAAAGCAGGTCAGTGCGGATACCACCCGGGTTTGTCATTGCTATCACGGCGTTTCCATTTGCAGGGTCAATAGTCGCGGCAAGCTGCGCATCAGCAATCACATCACCCAAGGCCGACTCGACCAGGTTACTTCCCCTTTTGATATCAGCCGTAATTGAACCAACGACTCTGTTTGCCAAAGGAGCAGAAGCTGTACGGTATTGATCAAGCAGAGCCTTCATAGTAGGATCCGGCACGGCACTCAAATATGGAGTTTCCACCGGGATGTTATTGGCGGTCCTGCCAATCACCTGACCATTGGTGCCAGCGATTGTAAGATCGATGTCCGTCAGATAGCGTCCGTTATTTCCAGCCCCGGTCACGATCATTGGATCATAATTTTTCTTGACCTGAACCTGACAGTTATAGGCATTGTGGGTGTGTCCGGTAATCAGGGCATCTATCTCGGGATCCAGATTCATCACCACATTGGCAAAGAATGGATCAGACATGTTACATGAATTGATCGTTGGCCCAGCCCCCGCGCCATTGTGAAGTACGACTACGATAGCTTTGATTTCCTCTGTATCTTTGAGGATCTTAACATAGTGGTTAATGATATCTACCTCAGCTTCGAATATCAAACCTTCCACCCCCGCTGCGACAACGATGGTTGGAGTGGATTCAAGGGAGATGCCAATGAACCCCACCTTCACTCCATCGAATTCACGCACACTATAAGCAGGGAAAAGTGTCTGACCATTTTCCAGCTGGATTACATTACCGGCATGGTATTCGAACTCTGCTCCTGGAAACTCCGGTACACCTGATATACATCCGTCGGTTGGGTGGCAACCGCCATATTGCATGCGCAGTAGTTCCTGCCAGCCCTCATCGAACTCATGGTTGCCTACATTGCTGAAATCGAAACCCATCAGATTGAATGCCATAACAGTCGGCTCGTCGTGGAACAAAGCTGATAGCAACGGAGTAGCTCCGATCATATCACCTGCGGATACTTTAACAGTGTTGGGATTCGTTTCAACCGCCGCATTAACGAAGTTAGCGAGGTACTCTGCTCCACCTCTGTAGTACCAGGTAGTATTATCGTTCTTGTTGGGCTTTGTTAAACTAGTATCCAATGCTCCGTGGAAATCGTTGACAACCAGAATCTGCACCTCGACAGGTGCCGGTTTCTCCGCTGAAACTGGTTGCGTTTGCACCACAACAGATAGCAAAGCCAGAACAACAATAAATACAAAAAATTTTTTAATTTTCATTTCAACACACTCCTCTGAAAAATAGCGAACAAAAAGGTTGATTTATTTGGTGAATATGTTGTAAACAGTAATTTTCCTGAACCCTCCTTTAAATAAACAACAGACCACTGAAGTCTCAATGACCTTCGGCAGTCTGGCGGTCTGCACTCGTAATAATCGCAGATCCATGACTTTGCGTCTCCATCTCGCGGTGGGATTGCCTTTTCGGGTGCTCAACCTGCTTTGAAACAAGCTAAAGAATAAATATCATATTATTTATTTGTCCCAAGGGCAACTTTAGTATAGCAAATTCCATACTTAAAACAATAGATATTCCAAAAATTTCAAAGTAATTTGTCACAAGTGTAAAGTAGCCTTATGAGAGCGTAAATGGCTCTGGACTACTTGTAGTTACTGCATATTCGAAAAATCCAGAGAGAACACTTTGTTTCAAAGCATCTTGAGTTTATAGTGATGACTATGCTTGATAAATATCACCTTCAATCATTTGTTCCACCATGATTTCGCATGATCCTGTGTTTTGGTGGAAGGGCTCAAAGAGCCTGAAAGTCAACTCACAGCCCAACAATCTGACAACCTCCTGCCATTTTAATATTGTATAAGTCACTCTAAATCTGTAAAATAATAGAACTAGTACAATGTATTTGAAATAACTGTGCTAACTAGTTAGAATGTGCTATACTATATCTACCAACATTGAGGAGGTAGATTCTCATGGCACGTCCT
>PHBX01000023.1 GCA_002842045.1 Chloroflexi bacterium HGW-Chloroflexi-3
GTACCAAGATTGCCCAACGTATTCGTCGCCTTGCCCCTTATCTCTAGGGATAGGCTGTTCGTATTCATGATTAGTGCAACTGTTGGGTGTTAAACTGGTTAATCCCGGCGCCCAGGGGTATGCAAAGGAGTAAAAAATGGCACGTGTGAAAGGTGGCCCGAGAGGGTATCAACGTCACAAAAAAGTTCTGAAAATGACCAAAGGTCAATACGGAACCAGAAGTAAATTGTTCCGCCGCGCAAATGAAGCGATGTTAAAAAGCTTGTGGTATGCATATCGTGATCGCCGTAATCGAAAACGCGATTTGAGAAGATTATGGATTACTCGTATCAATGCTGGCGCACGCTTGAATGGTGTCTCATACAGTCAGTTGATCCACCTGATGCGCAAAGCGAATATCACCATCAACCGAAAAATGATGGCTGATCTGGCAGTGCGTGATCCAAAAACTTTCAGCGCAATTATTGCAAAAGCAAAAGCAGCTTAATACAATCTGATTTAAAACTTATCCGGCAGGTGATTAACCTGCCGGTTTTATTTTCCGGTAAAATTAGGAAGATGATCACATCCAACCAAAATCCAAAAATCCAGAAAACTCGAGCACTCCTGCAACAATCCAAAGAACGGAAAAATTCTGGTTTATTTGTTGTGGAAGGTGTACGGCTTTTCGAAGAAGCCATGCAGGCAAACTGGGAGATGGATTTTATTTTGCATAGTGACAATCTTTCTACTCGCGGGTTGGAATTGCTGAATCAGGCAGAGGAACGGAAGGTTGACATTGATGAGATCCCCTTTTCTCTGATGAGAAAGGTTGCTGACACAGAGCATCCGCAAGGGATAATTGCAATTGTTCAACAAAAAAAAGCACTAATTCCCCGCCCCCTAAATTTTGTACTGATCTGTGACTCAATCAGTGATCCAGGCAATTTGGGAACCATATTGCGGTCTGCAAATGCCGCTCAAGTTCAGGCAGTGTTAATTTCACCCAACAGCACAGACCCTTATTCACCCAAAGTGGTCAGAGCTGGTATGGGAGCACACTTTCACATACCAATCTATCAGGCTGATTGGCAGGAAATTTATGGGATCTGCAGGAATTCTAAACAACCATTACATACTTATCTTGCCGCTGCCGATGCTGGCTTGAGTTGTTGGGAAGCTGATCTGAAAATACCTTGCGCGATTATTGTTGGAAGTGAAGCATCAGGACCGGGAAATGATGCACATGAAATGGCGGATACCAAAATCAAAATCCCTATGCCGGGTGAAAGTGAATCTTTAAATGCTGCTGTAGCAGCCAGTATCTTATTATTTGAAACCGTAAGACAGAGGTCTACATGAAAATTCGCTCGATTACCAGTTTTTATGATCCAGGAACATTAAAAGCCGATCACACCCTGGAAGTTTTATCTACTCTGGCAAAAGAATGTAAAAAAACCTGTAGCGCAAATGGATACGAAGTTCAGACGATACGGTTGGCAACCATTCCTTTTTCCCTGATAAAGCCTGAAAAAAATGCCGACCAACTGATCACCTTGACGAAGGCAATGGAAACCAAAGCCAAAATAAATGGCTTTGATTATCTCTCCCTGGGACCAGCATTAATTGGTCATTCTGAAAGTTATGATGTAATTTCTGATCTTCTTTCGGAGACAGATATCACTTTTTTCAGTGGAGTTATCGCTGATGAGAAAACCGGTGTAAGCATTAAATCGATCCAACAATGTGCAAAAATAATTTCTCAAAATGCAACATTGGAAGATAATGGATTCGCAAACCTACGGTTCAGTGCCATAGCCAATGTAAAACCCTTTGGTCCATTCTTTCCTGGATCCTATCACCAACCAGGGCAACCACCTGCAATCAGTATTGCGATCGAAGGCGCAGATGAGGTTATCCATGCATTCAGCAGCGCAAAGAACCTTTTAGAGGCTCGGAAAATACTCGTAGAAAACCTTGAACATCATGCTAATCAATTAGGTCTAATTTACTCGGAATTATTAGCAGATCAAAAAGTGGTTTTCCAGGGATTTGATTTTTCAGTTGCACCATTTCCTGAGGATAACTGTTCGCTAGGTGCAGCCATGGAAAGTCTTGGTGTATCATCGTTAGGAAAGCATGGATCACTGGCTGCTGCTGCATTTCTCACCGATACACTGGATCGCGGAAATTGGGCACGCTGTGGTTTCAATGGTCTCATGTTGCCATTATTAGAAGATTCACGGTTGTCACAAAGATCCATCGATCAGACGTTGACCATCAAAGATTTATTGATGTTCTCAGCTGTCTGTGGAACAGGTTTGGACACCATCCCTATTCCAGGATCAACATCACGTGAGCAAATTGAAGCGCTATTGCTTGACATTGCAGCACTTTCTTCGCGTTTGAAAAAACCTCTGACAGCCAGATTGATGCCTATTTCTGGCAAAGAAGCAGGAGATTTGACTAATTTCGATTTTGAATTTTTCTCGAATGGAAGAGTCCTGGCGATTGATGCAAATGCGTTAACAGGTTTTTTCAATAATATCAACGAAGAATTTAAATTAAGACCAAGGCAGGTCGAATCAATTTAATTGTCATCGGATTTGTTTAAAATTAATGAGAATCAGATTTTTCTGACAATCCTCAAATGTATCGAAATATACGCGGTCAGAAATTGGAATATTTGCCTGATCCAATAATTGAATAGAGAGTTGACCGGTACTATTCAACGGTGTATCGCCCAGTGTAAACTCAAACCCTGATGGTCCATATGGAGACGATTCAAGTGTCAGGCTGAGTAAATCGACGCGTTTCCCATTATAAGTTCCGCGTAACCAGACTCGAACACCCATCACTGGTCTGCCCTGCAAATCAAACACCTGACCAGCAACTCCAATCCAATTACAACCATAATTCGGCTTGAATAACGTGCTTTCAATGGCATTGATGTCATTCTGTAAAACAAATGCATAATACCCGCTAAAAGGCGTTTCTGTGGGTGCTACCGGCGTTATTTCAGGTACAGGCGTGCCATTGCTATAGGTTCCCTGTTCCGTTGCAGTAGGCATACGGGTTTCAGTCGGCGCTAATACTAATTCTGAAGTCGCAGTTGGTAGTAATTCCAGTGTTGCACTGGGTCGCGGCGGGTTTACTAGCACCAACGCTTCAGGTAGATCATAGGGAGGTAATGGGTTGAAAACTACTTTTGGATTTAAATAAATGGTTACCTGAAGTACGATGATCACAACGATTAACACCACTATCAATCCAGTAAAAATATTCAAGATCAGATCTAAAATTTTTGTTTTCGATGTTTCTTGTTGCAATTCATACCTCCCAATGATTCTGAATCTTAATTTTGACTCAAAATAACTGAGCTATTTGCTTTCTGATCCACTAACCAGTCCATTAATGTAAGTCTTTGTTTCTTAAGAAGTGCATCCTGGGTAAGTTCACGATCTAATTCGCGTTCCATGACCTCAACAATGTGATATCCATAGGTTGATTCAATTACCTGTGAATATTCTCCAGGTTGTAAGTTAAAAACCACCTCCTCAATTTGAGGGAGCACCAGATAATCTCTTGGGAACCAGCCTAACTCCCCTCCCGCGAGTTGGTCATATCCCCAGGCATAATAAGTGAAATCAGCTCCATTCTGCAGTTGATTGTAAATGTCATCTGCCAGAGACTTACTGGAGACTAATATTTGCCTGGCGCGTATTTGTTCTGCCCTTGATGGAACCTGTCCAATGAGATAATCTCTCATCCATACTGCTTCAATTTGTAGCTTATAAAGACGCTCAAAACTTTCTGGTGAATAATGATTTTCAAGTAACCATTGTTGAAATTGATTTTCCCCGCCAGATTCAATAACCAGGTTTTCGAATTTCCTGGTGTAGGTATCTTGATCCAAAATAAATCCGGTTGCTCTGGCTCCCTGTGCTAATAACAGCGTTTCGATCATTGTCTCAAGAACAATTTCCTTAGCTTGATTCTCATCAATTTCTTTTTCAAGCTTTGTGGCAGCTTCTACATATCGCTGAACTTCATCTTCAAAGTCACTCAACCAGATTCCTTCATCGTTGATTGTTACTATCATCGGTACTGATGGCGTCGGAACAAGAGTAGCTAACTCCTCAGGACCAACAATTGTTTCAGTACTGATTGATATACCAGGATCAGGAGTTAGGTTTTTAGGAGCTAATGGAGTCTGGGTTGTAGCACAGCCAGTAAGAACCAAAAATGAAACAATGATAAAAAATAATTGCTGAATTGTGATTTTCATTTGGTTGATTATAATCCAAAAAAAAGCAGGTCGTGGGAAACCCACAACCTGCAATTTTGTAATTAATTTGGTTTAGTATTCCGGCATCGGTGGTCCAGCAGGAGCTTTATTCTCTTCTGGAACATCAGTTATCAAAGCTTCAGTAGTCAGGATCATGGCTGCGATGGAAGCAGCATTTTCCAGGGCACCGCGGGTCACCTTTGCGGGATCAATTACGCCACATTTGACCATATCGCCATACTCGCTTGTGAGAACATCGTAACCAATCTGCATATTATTGCCATCTTTTTGTGCTTTGCGTACATTTTCAATGATGACAGAACCTTCTTTACCAGCATTCTCAGTGATCCTGCGCATTGGAACTTCCAATGCTTTTCGGACAATATTGACACCAGTTTGCTCGTCATCATATTGCATTTTCAAACCATCCAGTACATGGATTGCATTGATCAATGCAACACCACCACCAGGGACGATACCTTCTTCTACTGCTGCGCGTGTTGCTGAAAGAGCATCTTCAACACGATGTTTCTTTTCTTTCAATTCTGTTTCGGTTGCAGCACCAACACGGATGATTGCAACTCCACCAGCCAATTTGGCCAGGCGTTCCTGCAGTTTTTCGCGATCATAATCACTGGTAGTTTTGTCAATTTCAACTTTGATCTGATCAATACGACCTTTGATCGCAGCTTCATCGCCTTTGCCACCTACGATTGTGGTATTGTCTTTATCAGCAACCACTTTTTCAGCGCGACCGAGGTCAGATACTGTTGTAGTTTCTAATTTGCGGCCAGTTTCTTCTGAAATTACCTGAGCACCTGTGAGGGTTGCAATATCCTGCAACATCGCTTTTCGGCGATCACCAAATCCAGGAGCTTTTACAGCCAGGACATTGATCATGCCACGGATTTTGTTGAGAACCAGGGTTGCCAGTGCTTCGCCATCAATGTCTTCAGAAATGATTACCAGATCACGTTTTCCAACCTGAACCATTTTCTCGAGTACAGGAACGATATCTGCTGCTGCAGAAATCTTCTTGTCATGGATCAGAATATAAGGATCGCTGATGACTGCTTCCATGTGTTCTGCATCAGTTACGAAATAAGGTGAAATATATCCGCGGTCAAATTGCATACCTTCAACATATTCCTGTTCGAATTCCAAACCTTTGGACTCTTCAACTGTAATCACGCCATCTTTTCCAACTTTATCCATTACATCAGCGATTAATTCACCGATGGAACGATCCTGAGCGGAAATTGTTGCAACGTTGGCGATTTCATTCTTTTCACGAATTTCAATTGCCTGTGATTTGATTTCATCGGCAACCATTTTGGCGGCTGCTTCAATACCACGTTTGAGTAGCATTGGGTTAGCGCCAGCTGCCAGGGTTTTTAAACCTTCTGTTACGATTGCGTGTGCAAGAACGGTTGACGTGGTAGTACCATCACCGGCTATATCATTTGTTTTTGTGGCTGCTTCTTTGAGCAGTTGGGCACCCATATTTTCAAATGGGTCTTCTAATTCGATTTCTTTTGCTACGGTCACGCCATCATGCGTGATGGTTGGTGATCCAAATTTGCGGTCCAAGGCCACATTACGGCCTTTTGGTCCTAAGGTTGTTGCAACAGCATTTGCAACTACATCAATTCCATTGCGTAATTTGCGTCGTGCTTCTTCTCCAAAAACCAATTGTTTTGCTGCCATATTTTTATACTCCTGTTATTAATTCAATTACTCTTCAACAATTGCTAAAAGATCGCTTTCCCGTAAGATGAGCAATTTTTTACCATCTACTTTAATCTCGGTTCCAGCATATTTTGCAAACAAGACGACATCACCTTCAACAACATCCATCTTAATGCGATCGCCATCTTCATCACGGTCACCAGGACCTACAGACAAAACTTTCCCCTTCTGGGGTTTTTCTTTTGCGGTTTCCGGTAGAACGATGCCGCCAGCGGTAACTTCTTCAGCTTCGATCGGTTCGACCAATATCCGACTACCTAATGGTTTTAATTTCATGTGTACTTCCTCCTGCTTTTGCACAAAGGTAAAATTTTGGATTTTTAGCACTCTCGTGCAACCAGAGAAAGTAATTAACGAGTAATGCCATAGGAGGCACAAATCTCCTCGCTGGTATTTACAATGCTCATCACACCATCATTATTTATAAAATTTTTCCGAATGGTATCAAAGACCACTAATGCACGTTCACAATATCCCGTTCCAGCCCGATGCATCGCAGCCAGAACCGAACCATATGAGTAGTAATAAACAACGGTACTTTCAGTCAAAGGTAGACCCACGATATCATAAGGAGGCACTTCCTCTTCAGGTGTATCCTCGGAACATTCCTGCCGGACAATACAACTTTCTAAGGCAGTGCATCCGTCGATAGCACAGGCAAAAGCAGGAATTGAACCCTCATAATTTCGTGAGCGAAAATAAACCAACCCTAATTGAGAATATACATATGGGTCTTCAGGGGTAATCTCTAAAGCACGCATGACATTTCTGGCAGCAATAAAAAACTCACCTATTTGACTGTACGTTCTGGCAATACCCAGATATGGAATAGGGTCTGCCACTTTATTTTGTTCATTGATCTTTGCTGCCAGGGCAAAATACTCCAAGGCATTATCATACTGTTTCAACTCGCGATAATTTACCCCAATGGATAAGTGTATGAAAGTCAAATTTGGATTAATTTCTGCTGCTTTTTTGTATGCCTCGATTGCTTCACCATAACGACCTCCCTGCGATTCAAGAACAAAGCCATAAACCCGATAAGCATCGAATGAGGTGCTATCCATCGCTACTGCTCGTTCCGCAAAATCCAGGGCATCGCTATATCGCAATTGGCGCATATAAATTTCAGCCCGAAAAGCTACGGCTAATACATTATTGCTATCCAATTGTAATGCTCTCGCAGAGGCCTGTTCAGCGTTAAAAACATAATCCTCCGCTTCATTACCAGAATAGGCAGGGTTTGAGTACCAGTCATAGGTGAGAGAAAGGATAGCAGAGGCAGTGCTATCTTCCGGATTCAATTCAACCGCTTTTTCAGCCGATTGTATTGCTTCTTCCAGACGTTGCTTTTTCTGGGCGTCGGTTGTGAGTAAGTTCGAGGAATAGGTTTGAATACGCGCTAATTCAGCCCAGATTGTTGAATTGTTGGGTTCAATCTCAACAGCTTTGCGGTAAGCTTCTACAGCTGCCGGGATATTTCCAGCCTGAAATTGTGTTTCACCTTCCAAAGCATAAGAATTAGCAGTTCTGGTGGGTGTTGGTGTCGGAAGGAATGGTTTTTCAATATTGCCAGCATTTACTTCTCTTAAGACAAAAGCTGCAATTAATATAAACAACAATAAAAAATAGATCCGAATTGGATTATTATTTTTCTGTGATCTAAATAGATGATTATCATCCGGGAGTCGTATTCCCATTAATCAACCCTTCAAAACCAGATTTGTAAAATCTGATTATTATTCTTCACTAACTCCAGTGCAGATATCAACAATTACACCCGCATTGTAAACTGTTATTTCATCTCCCCCAACATTTTTTAACAACGCTTCAGAAATTTGTAAGGCTTCTGAACATTCATCAACACGAGAGAGAGCCAAACCATAAACCTGGTAATATTGGGAAATTATTCCATAATCCAAAGGAAGTGCTTCGATAGTTGTTCCAGCATCTGATGTTCCTCCTCGAATAACCAATCGCAACATTGTTATCGCATTGGGATAGTTAAAATTACGATAAAACAATACACCTAGATTGCCGTAATAGTACGGGTTTGTTGGATCATCAACAATCGCCTTTTCTGCGTATTGGATAGCAGTTGCATATGAACCTATGGTTTGATAGACTCTTGAAAGATAAACGTCAGGTAATGGATCAGACGGATTAAGTAAATCTGCTTCCCTGAAAGCCTCAACAGCTAAATCATACTCTGCAACATCTGGATAATAATAAACCCTTCCCATACGCATGAATAATTCCGGAATATATTTATTAATGGAAATTGCAGCTGCATATTCCTGCACAGCTTCGCCATAACTTCCCACTAATTCCTGAACATATCCTCTGGCTCGACGTGTTTCAAGAGAATTCGGACTCAAATCTCTGGCTTTTTGAGAATTTGATATGGCATTATCAATCACACCAACAGCAGCGGTGTCCGATTCATACAGCAGTCCATATACTTCTGCAATGTAGGCATAAGGAACATGATTATTAGGATCCAACTCGATTGCGCGTTTGAGGGATGCCGTTCCATTCAAATAATCACCTGACAATCCCTGTGCCCAACCACGTAAAGCGTAAGCCATTGCATTATTTTCATTAATCAATAAGGCATTACTTGCCTGTTCCAAAGCCTCATCGTATCGACCTAAATAAATGAGTAGGCGAGCCAATGAAATATAGTTCCCTGTGTTTGTAGAATCAGCCAGAATTGCCTGCCGGTATACTTCAATCGCCTGGGACAATTTGCCTTCATTTTCCAATGTCTGAGCATCGGTTACAAAGGATTCTGGAGCTCGGGTTGGTGTTGGTGTAGGAATAAAGAGGGGTGGAACGTCCGCAATGACGACCTGATTTACATAAATTCCGACACCTATCAAAACGACTAATAGAAGAATCCTGATTGGATTTCCACGGCGCTTGTGCTTATTTATATTTAATCTTTTGTTGCTTAGATACATATTATTATCTTACCATTATCGTTTTTTCTTCGTCAAGATGCTTTGAATGGATTTTCTTCCATATTAAGGAAATTATTAATCATAAGAATACTTCAATTGATTTTAGTCATTAGAACTATAATCAGGTTCGCTCTACACAAATCAAAACCTTTGTAATTAATTACAACAACACTGGGCAATATTTACTTGCTATTCAATAATCCTCAGGCTAAAATCATCACATGAAATTTGACGTTTTCAGTCTTTTTCCTTCCATATTTCATTCTTATTTTGAAATTTCCATATTGCAAAAAGCAATAGAGAAAAATTTAATAGAAATAGATATACATAACATTCGAGATTGGACATTTGACAAGCACCATGTCACCGATGATACTCCTTATGGCGGTGGTGGCGGTATGGTCATGAAAGCAGAACCTATCTTTAGAGCAGTCGAAGATGTATTTGGAGAAAAAACCAAGACCCCGGTTATTCTGATGTCCCCACAGGGTCGACCTTTCACTACACAAATTGCAATTGAACTATCAAAATACCCGCAAATAGGCATTTTATGTGGCCGTTACGAAGGTGTAGATGAGAGGGTGATTGAGCATCTTATCACCGATCAAATTTCAATTGGGGATTTTGTCGTAACTGGCGGTGAATTACCAGCACTGATGGTGATTGACGCTGTCGCTCGTTTTATCCCCGGCGTTTTAGGCGATCCGGAAGGGGCATTGGATGATAGTTTTGGTAACGGGTTATTGGAGTATCCTCAATACACACGACCTGAAAATTTCAGAGATTGGCAAGTGCCTGACATTCTATTATCCGGTCACCATGCCAAAATCGAGAGTTGGCGCAGGGAACAATCATTAATCCGGACTTACTTTTTAAGGCCTGATTTATTACCAACAGCAAACCTGAGTCAAAAAGACATAACTTTCCTAGCTAAATTAGAAGAAAATGAGAAATTAGGGCATTTCCAGATTCCTGAGTGATCTGGTTATTTCATAAGGCATCAAAATTATTATTCACGTAAAAAAGGGAGATCAATCATGCAACAAAAACTGAGTTACCCGAAAACATTTTTGTTAGGATTTGGATTTTTTGGTGTAAGTGTCATTTGGTCTGTATATAACGCGTTTGTACCATTATTTTTAGATGGCAAATTTGGTTTGAGTGCAGCGTGGATCGGTTTTTTCATGACGCTAGACAACATCGCAGCTTTTCTAATACAACCTTCTGTAGGTGCTTTTTCAGATCGTTTACGAACGCCAATAGGCAGACGTATGCCATTCATCTTAATTGGAGCTCCAATTGCCGCAATTGCCTTTGGTTTTATTCCCGTGGTATCTATACTCCCGCTGTTTGTTCTTTGTACAAGCACATTATTAATCAGTATGGCGCTCTGGCGAACACCTGTCGTTGCATTAATGCCTGATATTACTCCATCCAGATTTCGATCACAGGCAAACGGGGTAATCAATTTCATGGGTGGTGTCGGTTCCATCATTGCATTTTTAGTTGGTGCCAGTTTATATGAAAAAAACCCTAACTATCCATTCTGGTTAGGTTCAGCTTTGGTGATTATATCCTCGCTTCTTGTGTTCGCTTTTATCCGTGAACCAAAAAACATCGAAATTTCCCAGGATCAAAAACCGAGTCTTATTCATGCGCTTGCTGAGCTAATTAAAGAAAAAGAGAAAAGCCCGCTACGAATTTTAGCAGCGATTTTCTTTTGGTTTGTTGCCTATAATGCCATCGAAGCCTTTTTCACGTTATATGCTGTAAAACATTTACATTTACCAGAAGCAGATGGTGCCAGATTATTAGGTCAACTTTCATTAATATTTGTTCTTATGGCACTTCCTGCGGGTTTCATTGGAGCAAAATTTGGTCGGAAACGAACCATCATGACCGGTGTGTTTATAATGGGGTGTGCTATTTTCTCAATGTATGTCCTACCAATCGATTCATTGACTGTTCTTTTTTCCAAACTTCCTGTGGTTGGTAATTTCTATTCTGTGAGTATCATTCTGATGATCGCTGGCTTTTCCTGGGCATTAATTAATATCAATTCCTTGCCAATGGTTGTGGATATGACCACTGATAGCCATATCGGCACTTTCACAGGTCTTTATTATCTGGCTTCAACCATGGCCGCCATATTAGGTCCAAATTTAAACGGTTGGATTGTGCAGTTGAGTGGTAATAATTACAGCCTGATGATGCTATTCTCCCCGCTCTTTATGTTGGCTGCTTTTATTATGATGTTAGGCGTTAAACGCGGTGAAGCGAAAAAGGAATAAAACATTTTAATTCAAAATTATTGACATTATTCACTGACAATTAATCAATATTTCCTCTTGTATTTGATTTTAAGAAAGTGATATACTAAAGTCGATACGTCGGACGCGTATCAGTTATCCTATTTACTTACATTATTCGGAGGAGAATAAAAATGTCTAAAAAAGTTTCTGTTTTAGTAGCAATTCTTGTTTTGGCATCGATGGTTTTAGCAGCCATAAATCATTCAATGCTACAGCATGGTTAGGTATGCAAAGAGCTGAGCAGGATTTTGGTGTTGAAGTTCAGTATCTGGAATCACAACAACAATCAGACTACGAAGTCAACCTTAACACATTCGTTGAAGCTGGTTGTGATTTGATCGTTCCCGTTGGATTCCTTTTGGCAGACGCAACCAGTGCCGCTGCTGATACAAATCCCGATCAAAAATATGCAATCGTGGATGTTGATTATTTAGGCCAACCAAATATTCTTGGGAATGCAACAAAAATTGACCAGGGAACATTTCTTGCTGGTTATTTAGCCGCTGGTATGACCAAAACCGGTAAAGTTGGAACTTATGTTGGTATCCTCTTCCCCGCAACCCAGGCATTCATGGATGGTTATGCGATGGGCGTCGCGAAATACAATGAAGTACATGGGACAGCAGTAGAAGTTCTTGGTTGGAACATGGAAACCCAACAGGGTCTCGAAGTTGGTAACTTTGAAAGTTTGGATGATGGTCGCGCATTAGGCGAACAACTACTGGATGAAGGCGCTGACATCATCATGCCAGTAGCTGGTCCAGTTGGACTTGGTACATTAGCTGTACTGCAGGAACGAGGTACTGGCCTTTTGATCGGTGTCGATAATGACTGGTCAGTTGCCAATCCTGATAAAGCTGATTTCATTCTGGCAAGTGCATTAAAGAAAATTGATGTATTCGTCTATGAGAGTATTGAAGTAGTTGTAAATGGTACATTTGCAGGTGGATCTCCCTACATGCTTACACTTGAAAATGGTGGAACAGCACTTAGTTATGGTTCAAAATGGGCAGATCAAGTTCCAGCTGCATTAAAGGCTGAAATTGAAGCTTTGATCCCCGGAATCATTTCTGGCGAAATTGCAACAATGCCAACCCGTTAATAGAAATTGAACTTTACAAAAAAGGAGCCAGGATAAAACCTGACTCCTTTTTCAATTATTCAAATTTTTTCATTGTGATACAATAATTTTTATATTTCCATTAACCTGACAAAAAAAGAGGTATAAATGGCACCAGTTCTAGAACTTCGTGGCATTACCAAAAGGTTTCCAGGGGTATTAGCCAACGACCATATTGATCTGACTGTTGAGAAAGGTGAAATCCATGCCCTGCTGGGGGAAAACGGTGCAGGTAAAACCACCCTGATGAATATTTTATACGGATTGTATCATCCTGATGAGGGTGAAATCTTTGTTAACGGTCAAAAATTAGAAGTCCGTTCTCCCATAGACGCCATCAAATCCGGAGTAGGTATGGTACATCAACATTTCATGTTGGTGCCTGTATTTACTGTCACTGAGAACGTTATGCTCGGCGAAGAGTATGTTAAAGCAGGAGGGATTCTCGACCGAACGAAAGCTGCAAATAAAATCCGGGAAATATCTAACATCTATAAATTGGATATAAATCCAGACGCCTACATCAGCGATATTCCTGTTGGTATGCAGCAAAGGGTTGAAATTATCAAACTTCTCTTCCGTGAAGCAGATATCTTGATTATGGATGAACCTACAGCAGTACTGACTCCGCAGGAAGTTGAAGAGCTCTTTAAGATCATGCACACCATGATTGAACAGGGAAAATCGATCATTTTCATCACTCATAAATTAGGCGAAGTGATGGAAATTGCCGATCGCATCACCGTCATCCGAGGGGGTAAAGTTGTAGGAAGTACTACACCAGCAGAGTCAGATTTAAACAACCTGGCAAGCATGATGGTTGGTCGGGATGTCAATCTTGAAGTTGAAAAATCGGAAAGTGTTCCCGGTGAAGTTGTTTTTGAGGTTGAAAACCTCAAAGTCTTAGATCCACTGGGAGCATTAGCTGTCAATGACATGTCCTTCAAAGTCCATGCAGGCGAAGTCCTGGGGATTGCAGGTGTCCAGGGTAATGGTCAAACTGAACTGGTTCGGGCTATTACTGGTTTGCTTCAAGCTGTTGATGGTGATGTGCGACTTTGTGGTCAGAATATTACCCATCTTTCTCCCAGAAAAATTACTGAGATAGGATCCGCACACATTCCAGAAGATCGCCAAAAAGATGGTTTGGTATTGGGATTTCCCATAACAGATAATCTTGTCCTCAACACCTATTATTTGGAACCGAATTCTAAATCAATCTGGATTGACCAGAAATCAATTAACGAAAACGGAAGAAAACTTGTGCAAAGTTTCGATATCCGAACACCCAGCCCATTTGTTCCAGCAAGCAATCTTTCAGGAGGAAACCAACAGAAGGTTATTGTTGCCAGAGAATTTTCCCGACCCATAAAATTTTTGGTCGCATCACAACCTACCCGTGGATTGGATGTAGGATCGATTGAATATATCCATAAACGGTTGATTGAGAAAAGAGACGAAGGTTGTGCAATTCTTTTGGTATCAACCGAATTAGACGAAATTATGCAATTATCCGACCGTATAGCAGTGGTCTATCGTGGAAAAGTATTGGATATCCTGGATGCAAAGTACGCAACGAAAGAAATGATTGGTTTATTAATGGCAGGGATCATCCCAAGCGAAGAAGAAAAACAGAAGCTTCTAACCAAGAAAAAACAGATTCTGATGACATAAAGGAATCGAAAATATGGAAAAAACAACAGAAAACAAAAAGAAATCTCTTTCAATTTTTTGGGATGAGTTTTCAAGAAGCAACTTCCTGGTAATTATATTGGCGATTTTTACTGGAATCCTGCTCGGTGGGGTTCTGGTTGCCATAACAACCAACGAAGTTTATGCGGCTTTTCGAGAATCAATCTGGTCTGGTCTAGGTGCTGCCCTCAGAACAGCCTGGAATACCTATGTAGCTTTGTTTACTGGATCTGTAGGTAATCCAGAAAGAATAGGATTGGCGTTTGCCAGTGGTGATCAATTAGCCATTCGCCGTGCAATCAACCCATTTTTTGAAAGTCTCGTCCAATCCACACCATATATTTTTGGTGGTTTGGCTGTTGCTTTAGGTTTTCGAGCAGGCTTATTTAATATCGGTGTGGAAGGTCAAATTTTCATTGGAGCAGCCACTGGTGTTTGGGCAGGTTATGCCATCATTGGACTCCCAACAATTATTCATATTCCATTAGCCATGCTTTTCGGTGCACTGGGAGGTGCACTCTGGGGATTTATCCCGGGACTTCTTAAGGCTAAAACTGGAGCACACGAAGTCATCACAACAATAATGATGAATTACATAGCATTCAGGCTCGTGGATTGGCTCTTAAAATTCCCGATGAAGGATCCAAATGAATTCACGCCTAAAACTCCCTGGATTTTAGAGACAGCCAAATTGCCAAGATTATTTGATACTCCAATTCGCTTTCATATCGGTTTTTTCATCGCAATTTTAATGGCGGTTGTTGTCTATTATCTTTTATTTAAAACTACCTGGGGATTTGAACTTCGTATGGTTGGATCGAATCCAAATGCTGCCCGTTACGCAGGTGTAAAAATTACAAAAACAACGATCCTGGCAATGGTTTTATCCGGAGCATTAGCGGGTATGGCAGGTGCCAATGAAGTTCTTGGTGTGAATTACCGCTTGCTACCAGCATTCTCGAGTGGATATGGTTTTGATAGTATCGCATTGGCATTATTAGGGAAAACACACCCTCTGGGAGTAATTCTATCCTCACTATTATTTGGTTTCTTACGGAATGGAGCCAGATCCATGCAATTAGCAGTTGGTGTACCAATTGACATTGTATCCATTTTGCAGGCAGTAATTCTGGCATTTATTGCTGCTCCAGCGATTATTAGAACAATTTATCGCTTGAGAGAATCCAAACATAAAGAAGATCTTGTATCCCTGCGCAGCTGGAAAGGATAATAAATTATGACTACAACTACAGATGCTCAGATTGGACAAAAAAGCCAGGGTATCCTGAAATTAGAACGACGGCGTCGAATTACAATGGGGGTTCTATTTTTGGCTGCTGCTGTATTTATCTGGCTGGTTTTTGCGACAGATGTTGAACCAGGTGTGGAAACAAGATTCATGATGAATCCTGGCGGTGGTTCTGCAGAGGCAGCGGACTGGGTCTTTCAGAGTCTACCCTATTTGAATATGATTGCTGGAATTCTGGGTCTGCTAGGAGCATTTCAGATTATTCGAGGTTTTGGCAAATATACATATGGTGTACTTGCACTCGTTGCCATTTTGTTCATATTTGGTTTCCTTACATGGGCTACCGCTGGCGGGCAAACAAATTTAGCCGGATTGTTACGTGTTATGGTTGTACGGGCAGTCCCGCTAACATTAGGCGCTATGTCCGGCATCTTATGCGAACGTGGTGGCATTATCAATATTGCAATAGAAGGTATGATGTTGACATCCGCCTTCGTAAGTACTGTGTTTGCATCTTTATTCAATAGCCTGATTGTTGGTCTTCTGGCGGGAATAATTGCTGGTGGTTTGATGGGACTCATTCATGCCTGGCTTTCTATCAAATATAAGATCAATCAAATCATTTCTGGTACTGTCATCAATATTTTTGCAACCGGTATAACTTCGTATCTTTCTTCCAAATATATTCAAAAAGTGGAATTCCAATACTTAAATGAACCGGGCATGTTTCCTCAAATTAATGTGCCTGTACTTTCTAAGATTCCATTTATTGGGCCGATACTTTTCAGCCACAATATGTATGTTTTCGCCATGTTTTTCTTTGTGATTTTGTTAACCTTCATGCTTTTCAAAACCCGCTGGGGGTTGAGATTGCGCTCTGTTGGTGAACATCCTAAAGCAGCCGATACATTGGGAATTAACGTTCACAGAACACAATATATGGCTGTCATTCTGGGTGGTATGATGGCGGGATTTGGTGGCACTTATTTTTCTCTGGGATCTTCTGGTCGTTTTGATGAAGTCATGACAGCAGGACGAGGGTTTATCGGGCTCGCAGCCATGATTTTTGGCAATTGGCATCCGGTTGGGTCGATGGGGGCAGGACTATTATTTGGCTTCTTTGACTCTCTTTCAGCCAAGGCGTCATTATTGCAAGTTCCCTTACCGAGTGAATTTATTGGAATGGCGCCTTACCTGGCAACCATCATTGTTTTGGCAGGTGTGATTGGACGTGGCCATGCTCCTGCTGCTGAGGGCGAACCATACGAAAAAGAGTAAACTAAAAAAAGAAACATTGAAAGATCAAAAAAGGACCCTCGCCAGGTCCTTTTTTCATTTTCAGCCTTTCAAAGGATAATATCCATATTCCTCTACAGCATCCACCATCGCCAGCACATTTTCAGCCGGCACCTCATTCATGACCGTATGAACGGTAGCGACCATATATCCCCCACCCTTTCCAAGAATATTCATCACCCTTCTGACTTCTTTTTTGACTTCTTCAGGAGTTCCATGCGGAAGTATTTTCTGGGTATCAATTGCCCCACAAAAGACGATCCGTTTATCATTTTGCTTTTTTAATTCTTCCAGGTTTGACATTTTTCCTGCAGAAGTCTGGATCGGATTTAAAATATCAACCCCTATCTCAATAAAATCCTCAATTAGATTAAATACATCTCCATCCGTGTGGAAAAAGACTTTTGCATTGGTTTTCTGTTTAATCAATGAAATCATTTCTGCGTGTAATGGTTTCAACATTTTCCGATACATGCGTGGAGAGATCATCAAATTTTCTTGTGTTCCCAGATCATCACCAATTTTGATGATATCAATCAGGTCTCCGCATTGATCCAGAAAATGCCCCATATTGGTCAAGCAGAGCTTGTTAATTCTGATCAACAATTCCTGAGCAAAATCCGGTTCCATCGCCATATTCGATAGAAAAGTCTCCATTCCCTGCAAGCCAATAGCCCTTTCAAATGGAAACATGAGCCAGGGGGTTGCCATAATGGCAAATTGGTTGTCTTCATGGATTTTCAAAGCTTCTTCCCGAACATGGGATGTTCGAAAAGGATCATCCATATCAGGCCAGGGGTAAGACTCCAGATCTTCGATTGTCTTTGCATTTGGCATTGGATGGACGCCAGGATACCAGTTATCAGGTCCAATTTCCATCTGACCATTGCCCCAATCATCAAAAAAAGGAGAATGTGGTGATCGGGATTGGTTTCTCTCATAGACCTCCTTGGGAAAACGATCCAAAATACCTCGTACATCGCTGTGGAGTCGTAACATCACTCGTTCATCAGGAAGCGACGTCCCTAATTCTGGCCAATCATAAATATACTTGTCTTCACTCTCGATACCCAAATTTTTCTTGATTCCACGATATGGTTGTATTTTTATCCCGGTCGCATTACTCACACCGATGATGATCGGTACTCTGTCTGGTGTCTCATAATTCAGGACTGCCTGAACTCGTTCTCTTGAAGTCATTGACATATTCTTTCTCCCATTCACTTTTTAAATATTGTACATGAAAAGCGAAGGATCGATTAATTTGAAACTTAATCTAAAAATCTGCGTAAATATTATAGTAGAATCGTTATTTGTAATATCCAATACCATCTATGAAATGAGTTCCTGATATGAACACAATTGAAGTAAATAATATTTCTAAAACTTTTGGGTCGCAAAAAGCTTTGGACGAGGTTTCATTCGAGGTAAAACCGGGAGAGATCTTCGGTCTTTTAGGTCCAAATGGTGCTGGAAAGACCACCTGTATTCGTATTGTCCTGGATATTTTTAAACCAGATAGTGGTTCAGTAAAGCTTTTTGGCAACGGCATGAGCGAAGGAAAAAAGGATCAGATCGGATATTTACCGGAGGAAAGAGGACTGTACCAGGATATCAACCTTGAAGAATGTTTGAATTATCTGGCGTCATTAAAAGGTCTATCATCTTCTGAAAGTCATAGAAGGATCAAAGAGTATTTGATCAGGTTCAATCTTGACGAGCACAAGAAGAAAAAAGTTAAGGAATTGAGTAAAGGCATGCAACAGAAAGCACAATTAATCACAACGCTTGTTCACGATCCCAAACTTGTTATCATTGATGAACCTTTTTCAGCATTGGACCCTGTGAACACCCAAATGGTCAAAGATATTCTACGCGAGCAAAGGGATTTGGGGAAAACAATTGTAATGTGTACACATCAGATGCATCAGGTTGAAGAACTTTGTGATCGTCTGGTATTGATCAATCAAGGAAAATCTGTACTGTACGGAGCTTTGAGCGAAGTGCAGAAGGCCTATGCTGGTCATGCAATCCATATGCGAACAGAAGATCAATTTCCCGCTTCTTTGCCCGGGATGAAAGAATTTAGAAGATTGGAAAACCATTCTCATTATCAAGTTGATCTGGATCTGGAAATCTCCCCTCAGGATTTCCTTAAAACGTTGGTAGCTGCGAATATCAATATAAATCAATTTGAAATTGCGACGCCCACTTTGGATGAGATATTTATTCAAGTTGTTACTGAATCAGGGATGAAATATGAGTAAAACCTGGCTTGTGATTAAACATGAGTATTGGAAACATGTCAAAAAGAAACGCTTTATTTTAGCAATTTTGTCATTGCCATTTTTCATTTTACTTATGGTGGCAATTGGCTTTTTATCGGTAATTTTCCAATACAATGATTCACCCATTGGCTTCGTCGACCGTAGCAGCATACTGGATAATCCGATTGAATATCAGGTTGAAGCTCCAATTGGCTTAATGAAACCGATTGAATTTATTCGGTACACGGATGAATCTGAAGCCGAATCAGCATTACACGACAATAATATTCAAGCTTTTTATGTCATAGATAAAAATTTTATTGAAACCAGAGAAATCAAAGTTATAGCAATTAAGGCACCTGATTCAAGTGTAAATGGCGAATTTTATACTTTCCTCAAATTGAATGTTCTTAAAGATTTACCCGAAGAGATATCATCTCGGCTCATGGAAGGTGCTAGTTTCGAAGTTAAATCAACAGGAGAACAAAAATCCGCCAATGAAGACAATGTATTTGTTTTTATATTACCCTTTCTGGTTGGATTCTTATTCATCATGGCTGTCAACATCAGTGCAGGGTACCTCCTTCAGTCAGTGGTAGAGGAAAAAGAAAATCGAACCATGGAAATTATGGTCACATCGCTATCTCCTAACCAATTGATGACAGCGAAAGTTATTGGAAATTTAAGTGTCGGGTTAACCCAACTGGTTGTCTGGATTATATTTGGAATCATCGGAATTTTCTCTATATTCCGCTTATTCCCTGATTTGCAATCCACAAAAATAGATTTATCATTTCTTTTATTAACGATAATGGTATTTATCCCTGCATTTGTAATGATAGCAGCGATGATGGCTGCGTTAGGAGCAACAACTACAGAAACCAGAGAAGCTCAGCAAATAGCTGGTATTTTTACAATTCCTATGGTTTTACCGTATTGGTTTATGCAGGTGTTAATGGAAAAACCAAATAGTCCCTTATCAATATTCTTTAGTTTGTTTCCATTCACAGCCCCCGTAAGTTTACCAATGAGAGCTGCTTTTTCTACTATTCCTGCCTGGCAAGTTGTAATCACGGTATCGCTATTGATTTCATTTGCGATTGCAGCACTTTGGTTTGCGGGAAAAGCATTCCGATTGGGGATGTTACGTTATGGCAAAAAACTTACAATAAAAGAAATCTTTACACAAAGGCCATAAAATGAAAAAAACCATCATCGTACTTAAAAATGAATTAATTACAACGATCAAGAGAAAATCCTTTATCCTGACATTGCTTTTATTACCGTTGATTGGTTTGATTATTACTCTCGTTATAGGGAACAGAGACCAATCCTCCGGTATTACCAGCATAATTTCTAAATTGACAGCCTCAGAAGAGGAAAATTTATCAATTGGATTAATGGATGAAACAAAAACTATTACAGAAATCCCTGATGAACTGAAGGATCGTATCAAGTTCTACAGCAACCAGGAAGCCGCCAATCTCGAATTGGATTCAGGCGTGATCAAAGCTTTTTATTTCATTCCTGGAGATTATGTGCAAAAAGGTGAGATCGTAGTCTATCGACCGGATTTTAATCCTCTGAGTGCTGGTGATGACAACTATGTGATTGAAAGGCTAATCAATTCAGCTTTGTTATCGGAAAATCCGGAAATCATGAACCTGGTGAATACATTTCCCAAATTTAAAACTGAATTATTAACGCCTGAACCTCAACGAGATCCTGAACATCAATTGACATTCTTTCTACCCTACATCGTAACCCTCCTTTTTTATATTGTGATATTAGGTAGTTCAAGTATGATGTTAAATAGTATTACCAATGAAAAATCCAATCGGGTGATTGAAATCTTACTGACATCGATCACCCCAATGCAATTATTGAGCGGAAAAATTGTAGCTTTAGGTCTTGTTGGATTACTTCAAACCATCGTCTGGAGTGGAACCGGTCTTTTTATTCTACGATTGAGTGGAAGAAGTTTCGCATTACCTCAAGAATTTCAATTACCTGCGTCAATTCTGGTTTGGGGGATTATTTTCTTCATTCTGGGTTTTATTTTATACGCAAGTTTAATGGCAGGTGTTGGTGCTTTAGTTTCCAACATAAAAGAGGCATCACAGGCTACAACCATTTTAGTAATACCAATGGTAATTCCTCTAGTATTGTTAGCACCTGTCATTGAAAATCCGAATGGGGTATTGGCAGTCATTCTAAGTCTGTTTCCTTTTACATCCCCAGTCTCCATGATGACAAGATTATCAGCAGGTAATGTTCCTTTCTGGCAGCTACTGCTTGCCATCTTACTGTTATTATTTTCTGCATACTGGATCGTTCGATCGGTATCCAGTTTCTTCAGGGCTCAATACTTATTATTCGGAAAGGAATTCAAGATTAAGTATTTTATTAATGCTATGAGTGGAAAATTATAGAAATACGATTACAGAAATATTGTTTTTTGTAGTATGTTTTATAGTGGTTTTACTTGCTTGTTAATTTTCCACATGATATAATTTTTTTATTCAGAAAGAAACAGATAGATTTTCATTTCCCAAAAACAATCCATTTTTGATTTATTGTGCACTTCATGAAGGATACCCTTGCACGAATTCTTTATGATTGATTCAAAATTTAACAGACATTTAACCTTTTTATAAAGGAAACCCTATGATTAATGTACCTGATCTTGAAAAAAGTTCTCTCGCTGAATTAAGAAAAATCGCAAAAGAATTAAATGTTATAAATTCAAACCGGCTCAAGCGAGAAAGTCTGATTGTGCGGATTGCACAACATTCTACTGAAGCGAACGATGAAGGCGAAGAAGTTCGCGGTGGAATTCTGGAAGTTATGCCTGAAGGGATTGGTTTTCTAAGACAGAATTACAAACTTGGAAAAGATGATGTCTATGTTTCACAGGCTCAAATCCGAAGATATAACCTGAGAAGTGGTGATCTTGTGATTGGTTATGCTCGACCTCCACGTGAATCCGAACGTCATTTTGGAATTGTTAAAGTTGATTTTATTAACGGTTTTGAAGCTGAAAGTGCAAAAGAACGGCAGTATTTTGAAACCTTGACACCCATTTTTCCTGATCAACGATTTGATCTGGAAACAAATCCCAAGGTTTTATCAACCCGGGTTATCGACATGATTGCACCCATCGGACGTGGTCAGCGTGCCATGATTGTTTCCCCCCCAAAGGCGGGAAAAACAACCATCATCAAAGAATTATGTAATGCGATTACCACCAACAACCCGGGCACTTATGTCACCCTGGTACTCATCGGAGAGAGACCAGAAGAGGTCACAGATATGGATCGCTCGGTAGATGCCGAAGTGGTCGCATCAACATTCGATGAACCTGTTACAGCCCATGTCAGAACAGCCGAGATTGCCTTAAGTCGCGCTAAAAGATTGGTAGAGTTAGGAAAAGATGTAGTAATTTTGATGGATTCACTCACCCGACTGGCACGAGCATATAATATGTCAGTAACTCCATCCGGAAGAACACTCTCAGGTGGAATGGATCCATCGGCTTTATATCCGCCTAAACGGTTTTATGGTGCCGCTCGTAATATTGAAGAGGGCGGATCACTCACCATTATCGCAACTGCTCTAGTGGATACCGGATCTCGACTGGATGACGTTGTTTATGAAGAATTCAAAGGTACTGGAAATATGGAATTACATCTTTCGAGACGATTGCAGGAACGTAGGATTTTCCCGGCAATTGATATTGAAAAATCCTCAACCAGACGTGAAGATCTTTTGCTCAGCCCAGATGTCCTTCAAAGAGTCTGGGTAATGCGCCGCATGTACTTACAAATGATCTCTAATCCCCCTCAAGGGGCAGGTATGGATATCTCCGTAGCATCCGAAGCTATTCTACAACGCTTGTCAAAGACGAAAAATAATGTAGAATTCTTGGAGAGTCTAACGGAGGCTATGTGAATTTAGGTAAAAAACAAGAAACTAACAATAAACAATCACAAACAAACAATTTAATATCCATCATATTTTGGGGGCTGGCATCTCTGATGATAGCCCTCTTAGTTTTTGTTGCAATACAATTTTTCAAACCCAGTCAAACAACCTGGACACCAGATTCGAGTAGTGTTTCAGAAAATTCATCTGATTCTTCACCTGCACCACTCCCAAATTTCGAATCGGTTGATAATGATTTTGCGCTTATTCGGTATGCAAATCCTGTAACCATTATTCCTACCAGAGCAAGAACAGAAGCAACTACCTATACAATCGAAACAGGTGATTCGGTGTTTGGCATTGCAACATTTTTCAATCTGACACCAGAAACGATATTATGGGCGAATAAAGATACGATGAATGATGACCCCCATATGATTTCTGTCGGAAACGAATTGCGTATTCCGCCAACCGATGGCGTTTATTATGAATGGCAAAAAGGAGATACCCTAGAATCAGTTGCTGGACAATTTAAGGTAAATGTTGATGCAATTCTGGATTGGACACCCAACAGAATTGACCGTACCGACCCGGTAATCACTCCAGGCACATATGTAATGATACCTGGGGGTAAACGGGAATTCCAACAATGGGTTGTTCCCACCATTCCGAGAGGTCCCGCTGGTGTAAACAGCAGTATTCCAGGTGCTTGTGATACTTCTGCGGGTGGTGCTTATGGTACCGGTACTTTCATATGGCCAGCTAATAATCAGTTCATCTCAGGTAATGATTACTGGTCTGGGCACCTTGCAATCGATATCGGTGCAATGACTGGAGATAATGTTTATGCATCTGATAGTGGTGTTGTTGTATATGCTGGTGGCATCAGTGGTGGCTATGGAAATATGATCATGATCGATCATGGAAATGGCTACCAAACCTTGTATGCCCACTTGAGTGCTATTAGTGTTCGCTGTGGTTCCAGTGTTTATCAAGGATCTGTAATCGGTGCCGCCGGAAGCACCGGAAATTCCACCGGTCCTCACCTGCATTTTGAAGTCAGATTTATGGGTGGTTTCTTAAACCCTCATTATGTATTGCCGTAAAATTTACAAATGTCAGAAAACACGTTTCTGTTGAAATCAAACAGAAGCGTGTTTTTATATTTTTCTTCATAACAATGAGACTGGATCGACTGTAACAATAGTGTCTCCCAATTCTCTGTTAAATAACACTTCGACGGGTCGAGGACCTCGTAAAATGATTTGCCACCGGTAAATTGCATTTAGTTTTGGAAAGAAACAGGGCACAGGACCAATGATATCAGTTTGTTTGTGGTTTCCATCCTTAATCCAAAAAGAAATTTTATCAGACATGGATTGAGCACTTAATTTTGCTTCGTTCTCATCCTGGTGTCTAAATTCAAGTCGAATCAATCGTGAAAAAGGTGGATATCCAAGTTTTGATCGATATCCCATTTCATGTTCGTAAAAAGAACTAAAATCATGTTTAGCAGCCATTCTAATGGGATATTCATCCGGCTGATAGGTTTGAAAGATCACATTGCCACCAAGTGGACTTCTTCCTGCCCTCCCAGCTACCTGCGTTAATAATTGAAAAGTTCTCTCAGCAGCTCTAAAATCGGGCATAGACAATCCGACATCTGCCAGAATGACGCCTACCAGAGTGACAAAGGGAAAGTCAATTCCTTTAGCTAACATTTGTGTCCCAACCAGGATATCCGCTTTGCGGTCAGCAAATTGCCTTAAGAGCACTTCATGAATGCCTTTTTGTTTTGAAATTCCTGAATCCATACGGATCACCCGGGCTGAAGGAAATTGTTTGCTGACTTCCTGCTCAACCCGTTCAGTTCCGATACCAAATTGACGAATCTGATTACTTTTACATTGTGGACAGGTAGTTGGCATCTGACGGGTATAACCACAATGATGGCACAATAAATGGTTTTGATCTGCATGAAAAGTAAGTGGTATATCACAGCGTGGACATGATAATCGAAATCCACAATTGCGACAAAACACATATGTTGCTGAACCACGGCGATTCAAGAATAAAATCGCTTGATGTCCTGCATCCAGCGTTGTTTGGATCTTATCATGTAAATCACGACTGAAAATGGACCGATTGCCTTGTTTGAGTTCACGGCGCATATCAATTATGTTGACATCTGGTAAGGGTAATGCTTTTAAATCCTGCTTGGATAGGTCTTTTTCAGGCTGAAACTCAGACTTAACAGCTTCAGTATGGGCAAATATCCGCAATGGCATCCTCAGGATTGTCCATTTCTGTTGATTAGCTTTATACATCATTTCGATACTGGGTGTTGCACTGCCATAAACAACCAGAGCTTGATTTAATTTGGCATAAACCTCGGCTGCCTGAATGGCATTGTACCTGGGTGGTATATCATCCTGATAATAGGAATCGTCATGCGATTCATCGACAATAATCAATCCAAGATTTTCCAGGGGAGAAAACAATGCAGACCTGGGTCCAACAATAACTTTCAGCTCACCTTTTCTTATTCGACGCCATGTATCAAACCTGGCCCCTTCTGAAATCTGCGAATGGATAATCCCAACTTTATTGCCAAATCTAGCCTGAAATCGTTTTACTGTTTGTGGCGTGAGACTGATTTCCGGAACCAGAACAATCGCTGTCTTTGATTGTTCTAGAACAGCTTTTACCATGCGCAGATACAACTCGGTTTTTCCAGATCCAGTAACGCCATGAATTAAAACAGGTTTGGAAAAATCTTGCTGAACGATCATATCTTTCAATTTTTCCCAGCAATGTTGCTGATCATCTGTCAGAACCGGAGGATCATGAGATATCTTTTCATAATGTTCTAATGGATCCCGAATTGACTCAACCTCACCAAAATATATCAAGCCTGCTTCGGCTAATTTATTCAAATCCACAGAAGTTGCACCTGTTGCCATTGTTACCATGGATGATTCAATCCCATCGGGATAATTCGACAAAAGCTGTAATGTTTCTTTTCGACGGTCATATGCAGTACCCTTTTTGCTGATGGCACTTACCCGAAAATCGATGTCTTCTGTTTTAATATTCAGATGAATGGTACGCACCATTTTTGCCTGAACACGAGGAGGGGCAAGGTAAGTTTGTGATTGGACAATCCCTAATTGAATTAAGCGCCGGATAGCTGCTTTCCAATTTACTCTGGCAAAAGCCCGATTTAATTGAGCGCCGCGCGTTGCTCCTTTTTCTTTGAGGTGTGCAAAAATTCTTCTTTGTAAAGGTGATAGGGGTATATCCAAATCTTTTTGCACCAATTCATACAAGCTGTCCACCTGTTGGCTTAAACCGGATGGTAATATCAGTTTATAACATGCCGAAATTGGCGAGAGTGACTCTCTTGCCATCCATTCCGCTAATTTCTGTTGTTTTGGGTTGATTACCGCATGTGGGTCTATGACATTGTCAATAGGTCTGGTTTTTGGTACCTGTGGGGAAGAAACAAAAGCCTGGATGATTCCCTGAGCAATTTGTTTTCCAAATGGAACCAATACCAATGCCCCCACTTCAAGTTCATTTTGAAATTCCTCGGGAACTTGATAGTCGAAAACACCTTCTATTCCAGGAACATTGACAATCACCTGAACGAACATTTGCATGCAATGACGCTACCTTTATGAATGAGATTTAATAAAAACACCGGCACCGTAGCCTACCACGGAAGAAAAATCTCCAGTTTGTGTTCCCGATGTTGAGTGATGCAGAATTTCTATTTTATCAGCACCAAGCATTTTACTGAGTGCCATACTGATCATGACAGCACCCAATCCACAGGCAAATCCATTCCCTTCAAATTCTGTACGATAAACATTCTGAACAGAAAAGGATTGAATCTGATCTAGCATCTCTTTATCCAGGCGTTCTGCTACTGATTGTGGAAAGAAGTGCGAGAGATCAGTAGAAGCCACAATCAAAGCATTTCTGTCCTTGATTAATTCAAATAAATATTTCGCAAATATTTTACTCTGACCTGGATCAATGCTTCTAACCATTATTGGTAAGAGAGAGAATTCATCTTTTAGAGCACATTGCAGGAAAGGTAGCTCAATTTCTAATGAATGCTCTTCGTCATAAGCAATCTGTGCTATTTTGAAGTCTGTATCTGAGATATTCTCAGTGAACAACAATCTGATTAATGCCTGATCAACATGAATTTTCCCAAGCGGCGTCTGATAATATTCATGTGCACTGGTTAAAATCATTGCCGGATGATAAGAATGAAAAGGCGAGAGCACAACGACCAGATCAAAATGTTGATTGCGAACACTTTGAAATGCATACGCAGCTGTCTGACCAGAATAACGGTATCCAGCATGTGGGGCAATCACGCCAATAATATCTCCGCCCGGATCGGGTAAGCTGGTATTATTCAGGAAATTATTGATCTCCGTTCTCAAATTTTGAGCATCTCCGCTATACCAATGGCCTGCGATCGGAGAAGGGCGGGTTTCTGTGATTCTATTCATCAGATCCTTTCCTTCATATTATACATGTCTGAAATAAAAAATGACCGTTAATTTTTAAAACGGTCATTCATGAGATTAATCTACCTTTATTGTAAAAACAATTTCGGATCTACACGACCATAATCATCATGGCGCATTTCAAAATGTAAATGTGGACCTGATGAGTTGCCTGTGCTTCCCATTAATCCAATCACATCACCCTGAAAAACTGAAGCGCCACAACCATAATAGATCTCACTCATGTGGGCATAAAGCGTTTGCCATCCACCACCATGGTCAATCACCATCATATAACCGTAACCATAATCATTCCAACCAGAATAAACAATGACGCCATTATCGGCAGCGTACAAGGAATCACCTAAATAGCCACCAATATCAATGCCATAATGATTTGTCGCAGGAGAATAATCATATCCGGAGATAAACCGTTGCGGGGCTGGCCAGATGAATGTCCCAATACCTACTGCCCCATCAGTGATCACACCACATGCACCTGGTCCAATATTCTTTGCGACTGCAGGGTTATCTCGAGTAATTCTTGGAGCACTCCAGGTAATAAAATCTCGTTTACCTCCGGGAACAAATAATTCGGTCCCAGGTTCGATATTTGGAGCAGCAAAATCACCAATCTCATCAATATTTAAATTATTTCCTGGCCAATTAATGATTTCCTCAGGTGGAACATCATAGTAACGGCTTACTCCATTAAGTCCTTCGCCGGCACTCCAGGTATGTAGAACACCATTTTGGGGAAGAATATTCAATTCAACACCTGGATAAAGTCTGTGAGGATCGTCACCTAAAGTATATAGATTCCCCCAAAGTATGGTTGATGGATCCAGATTAAATTTCTCTGCTATTCCAAAAATTGTATCCCCTTCAACTACAGTGTACTTTTCGATCTCATACCTTGGTTTTTCCGGTAAGGTGGTATCCATTTTCGTTATTCTATCCAATGATACAGTCGATACCTCAGGATCTGGAATAGAGAATTCTGGTAATTTTACAAATGCAGTTGCTGTTGGCATTTCAACTTTTGCAATGGCGGCCTGCGTTTCAGAAATTTCACCCTGCAAGTAAAAGCGACCCATTACCCAGACGACCAGTAATATAAGCGCGATCGAAGCGATTACGGTACCTACACGCATACTGGCTTCTCCCAGTCCAAATCGAACAATATTATCCCAGATGGAACGCCAATCTTTTCTTGCAGTGGCTTCTTCCTTCACATCTGGTGAATTATTAAAATCTTCAATTGACATTTTTTACCTCTAGAGAGCCATCATAACAAATGAAAAAATTAGTGTCAAGGTGAACAAAATTCAGGAAATCAAAAATAAAAATTTTCTTAATTTCCTTTTTGATGCTAATTTTTGATTGTTTTGGAAGTACGATTTTTCTTGAACGGAACCATGAATAGAAAACCAATCGCAATGATTGCTTCGCCTATCTCAACTCCCCTGGTCTGCCAACCTCCGAAATAGGGCACATCTGGTAATGGATGGCTTCCGAATCCAAAGACGTCAGCCATTCCAGCAAAGACAGCAATGACAAATCCTGTAGCTACAAGTCTCAAACCAATGTCAGCTAAAATGCTGGGAGCTTCTCGATTCCATAATGCCATCATACTGATGTATCCTCCGAGGCACATAATCGCCAACCCCACCAAAAACATACCAATCTGGACAAATCCTATCACCGGACTGCGATCAAGACCAAATATTGAGGGTCGGGCTCCTAACAGAAATATAATAAAACCCAGGATGGTGAAAATTAATCCCAAACGTATCCTGAAATATGGTAATCCTTTGGTTGAAATTGATTCGTTATCCAGATGATTATCTTGTTTCGACGAACTCATTTAGAAAAAATCCTATCGAGTATTCTTTTCCAATTCATTGCAAAAATCGCATTTATTTCCTCTTGATTATAACCACGAGAGGCCAAAATAGCATCCACTTGCGTTAATTCACCAATTGATATTAATTCAACTGGAACATCCGGGAAACCAAATCCACCATCGAAATCAGTGCCAATTGCCACATGATTTGCACTACCAGTGATCTGGCAAATATGATCAATATGGTTTACATAATGTTCCAAGGTTACTTTATCACGAGCGAATGATTTTGTCCAATTGGCTACCAGGAATTGATTATAAGGCATTACCCCCATGACCCCATCTCGCTCAGCAATTCTACGGATAATTGGGTCAGATAAATGTCTCTCTTCACCCGCACCATATAACAAAGATTTAGCATTTGCATGTGTAGATAGAACAGGCCCTTCATAGATATCCAAAGCCTGGTACACTGCTTGTTCACTCATATGGGCGATATCTAAACCCATACCTAAATCAAGCATTATCTCTAACAATAATCTTCCCTCATCGGTCAATCCACCGGGTTCATACATCCCACCACTATACTTACCACCTGCCCAGGCTGGGCCAACAATTCTGACTCCTTTCTGGTGCCAGTCTTCAATTTCTTTGGGATGGTGTAATCCTTCAGCGCCTTCCATTAATAAAACCAATCCGATTGGATAGAAATTCTGGGAAGTTTTTTGTAATGTTTCCCAATGGTTTTGAAATTGCGAATTGTTTCTGAGAACAATAAACTGTTCGGGGTAATCTCCTTCCAGCCGATAATAATAATCAACCTGGTGCTGTAAAAGTGAGCTGGCTTCTTGAAAATTTCTGTAAACCACTTTCTCCCAATTTCCGGTTTGGTATCGCTTTGGCATAATAAATAATGTAGAGAATATGATACCGACATTCGCCTTCTGCCAATCTGCATAACCTAACATGGCGTGTCCATTCCATAGTGGAATCTCGGTGAATTGTTCGGTCATACGAATATCTGCAGCGGATTTTGAATAGTCTCGGTTGAATGAAATTGCTGCGTAAGCTATATCTTCATGTGCATCGATCAGAATTTTTCTCATGGATTACCTTATTGAAAAAAAGCGCACCCTCAGGCGCGCTTTTGTAATCATTCGACAATTTTCTTATGACTCTTGATTGGGTTTTTCTTCTGGTTGAACTTCCGGTTCTTCATCTTGCTGCTCTTCTGGCACTACATCTTTTTTTCCTTCTGAAGGTACTTCTTGTTTTTCTTTTGGCAATACTTCTTGTTCTTCAGGTGTTTCTGTGTCGTCGAGTTCAACTTCGTCTAACAACATATCCTCAAGGGTCTTCCAATCCATTTCTGCGAATGCCATGGAATCTACGCGACGAATGCTGAGACCAATTCGATGATTTTCTGGTTCAATCTTGATAACACGCAGTGTGATTGTTTCACCTTCTTTGAGCACTTCTTTGGGATGTTCAATTCTACGTTCGCTAATCTCACTAATATGGATCAAACCTTCCAGATCTTCTTCAATTCGGGCGAAGGCACCAAACTTGGTTAATCGCGTAATGGTTCCTTCTAATAATTGACCAACTTCATACTGACCAATTCGATTAATCCAGGGATCGTCCAATAACTGGCGTATGGAAAGACCAATTCGTTTTTTATCACGATCAATATTGATTATCTTGACCTTGATTTCCTGACCAACTTTCAAAACTTCGGATGGATGCTGAATCCGGTCCCAAGAAATCTCCGAAAGGTGAACCAGTCCATCAGCACCATTGATATTAACAAAAGCACCAAATTCTGCCAGACTGGTAACTTTTCCGGTACGAACATCACCTTCCTGTAACTCACTCAGAATCCGATCTTTGATCGTTTCACGTGTTTCTGAGCTGGCAGCCCGTTCGGATAAAATTAATCGGCGGCGTTCGCGATCAACTTCAATGACACAGACTTCAATTTCATCACCAACCATAGGGCTCCAGCGTTTTTCGGGGGTATCACCTACTAATCCTGCTCTACGAGAGAGACTGATCTGTGACGCTGGAACAAATCCATTCAGACCTTCAATTGGAACAATTAAGCCACCTTTGTTGTATCCACGAATAACGCTGCTATAGGAATCTTTTATTTTCAGAAGTTCTTCAGCTTTGAACCAGGATTTTTCCTCCATGGCTCGCATGAGTGAGAGAACTAAATTGCCATGGGAATCTTCTGGTGTCAATACAAAAACCCAAATTTCCTGTCCTACAGCTAACTTTTCTAACTCTTCTTGGGGAATCGCATCAAATTCACGTCCGGTAATAATACCTTCCGATTTAGCGCCAACACTAACCAAAATCTGGTTCGGTGAAATGCTGGCAATGACTCCTTGCTTGATTTCTCCAGCTCGTGGAAAATCTATATCCATGCCTTCTTGCTCGAGCAATGAAGCCATATTGTCTTCTTGCGAATTTTCAGGTTTTGTTTGCTCGAGATTGGTGTCTTTTTGCTCCATACGATCTACATACTCCAATAAATTATCAATGACGTCGTCTTTTTCTTTTACTTTTAGATTTATCAACGTCTTGGTTGTTTGAAATTATCTTTTCCTCAGTTGGGTTTACACGTTCTTTCTCTATCGTTGTATTAACCCGTTGCGAGGGCCGGTAAGTAAACATACGATTCACCAAAGCTGAACGGATATCTTCCAACAATGTCTTGAATAGTTCAGAAGCTTTAGACTTATATTGAACAAGTGGATCTCGTTGACCATAAGCTTCTAAACCAATCGAAACGCGTAATGCTTCAACCTTGGTTAGATATTCCACCCACATTTGAGAAATGATCGACAACAGTAATTCTCGATAAATTTCATTTCTGACCCGTTTCCCGAGGATATCCCGCAGAATTATGCGTTCTTCGGAATCAAATTCTGGGATAATTTTATCTTTTAACTCCTCGAATTTTTCTTGCCCGATTTCTTTGACAATTAAATCTCGGTTCTTTTCATCGAGATTGGATAAAGAAACCTGGTTTTGTTGAAGTCGGTTCAATTCATACACACCCCAAACCGATTGAAGGGCGATCAATGCATCCTGTAAATGTTCTAATATCGATTGAGAAATCTGGGCTTTATCCTGGGCTTGTAAAGCATGTGCTGCCAGGAAAATGTAATTCAATCGGTTGTAGCGTTGTTTTACCTGGCGATGGGTCTTACGATCAAAAGCCAATCGACTCCCTTGAACAAGCGAAATCAATAACCGAAAGAAATTATCCCGATCAATTGTTTTGGAATCAATTTGTCGAAGCCAATTATCAATGTCGATTGCTAATTGACCTTGTTCCCCTAAAAGCGTATTTTTTTTACATCCAGGTTATTGAACCTGAGCGCAAATGTCCCAACTGCCCGGGAAATATTGATATTTAATAAGAATTTCTCAATTTGATTGCGAATTTCATTTTCAATATCGTTGGAACCTTCCATCAACTCTTGTAACTGTCGGGGATTCAGTTGCAATGGGGTCCGAACGAGATTAGATAGATCCTGTAGTAGTTGTTGCGGCTTCTGTGGTTCAAGATTTTGTGAATCTTCCAAACCAGCTAAAAACGAATCGAGCGCATCAAACCTTTCCAGTTTTTGTGTTTCAACCGTTTCATCGACCCGGACCAGGAATTTTTGGGAGCTATCTATCGCATGTGTGATTTCTGCGTTCAAACTATCCTCAGAGAGTTTGAGCAAGAACGGTTTTAATTTATCTTTTGGTATCGGAAAATCACCCAAATTGCTACCATACTCTTCCAGGATTATTTTTAGGTGAAATGAAGGGAAGAATACATCTTCATAGTCTATGGATGGTTGGATATCAGCCAGATATGCCATCAATTTCCATGGACCTTCTTCATCCAACATAGCATTATTAACTCGCTGTTCAAGATCCAGCTTTACCATTTCCATCACATCTTCTGTTAAATCTTCCTTAACAAAGACACGATCTCTTTGAGAATAAATCCGTTTACGTTGCATATTAAGCACGTCATCATATTCCAGCAAATGCTTGCGGACATCGAAATTCGAACCTTCAACCCTCTGCTGAGATTGTTCAACTAATCGCCCCACCAAACCAGATTCAATCGGGATGTTAGCATCGACATTGAAACGTCGCATTAAACCATCCACTTGCAGACCACCAAACAAACGCATTAATTCATCTTCCAATGAAAGATAGAAACGTGACGACCCGGGATCTCCCTGACGAGCTGCACGACCACGCAACTGGTTGTCAATGCGGCGTGCTTCGTGACGTTCCGAACCAATCACATGCAACCCCCCCAGAGCGCGGACACTTTCCATTTCATCCATTGACTGCAAAAAATCATTAACCGAATCACTATAAATTCCATACAATTCCGGATCCATATTTTTCAATAGCTGCCGTTTATCCTCATCCCTGAGTGCATATGGATCGATCTGGTTCCTTCTTAATACCCGGGCTATATCTGCATGAACCTCTTCACTGATTTCACCACCTAATTTAATATCAACACCACGACCAGCCATATTTGTTGCAATCGTAACCGATCCGAAAGCTCCTGCTTTGCTAATAATCAAGGCTTCTTCATCATGTTTTCTGGCATTCAAAACCCGATGAGCAATACCCGCACCTAAAACGTCATTGAGACGCGACGAATATTTTTCTGGTAAATCCAGAATTTCTAACCCACGTTTTAGATTGTCTGGATCTTGTGGATTCACCGATTCAAGCCCCAAATCCCGAGCAAATTTTCTCATCTGAGCAATATTCAATTGATGCAGAGGTTCATTCAGAAATTCCAACTCGGGTACTTTTTGCTCGATCATTTCACGGTCATTTTTCTTCATCCAGGCATCCCGAATGAGAAGCGTTTGCATTAATCTGCGAATTTCTTCCATTGAAAGCCGATCGGATAATCGATCAGAAAGCTCAACTGATGTTGTCCCGATTAATTGTGGTCGACCCAGAATATGATAAAAAAGTACTTCTTTTCCAATGGATCGTAACTTTGCTTCTTCCGTCCGGTAGACGATATCCGGATAGTCTTTTCGTTTGAAGAAAACAGGGTTCTTTTCCGAATCGTCACGATTTGCATAGTATGTGTACCGATATCCAGCTTCATCTTTATCCTCGATAGTTATCATGAGAGCATCTTTGCCAAATGCTTGAAATTCAAGATTAGTCGGAATCGGCAATACATCCAGTTTGTAAATTTTGTTGAATTCTTCTGATTCTGTTTCGGCTGTACCGGTCATGCCTGCCAGTTTTTCATACATTCTGAAGTAATTCTGTATGGTGATGGTTGCGTAGGTAACATTCTCTGGTTCAACCTTTACCCCTTCTTTTGCTTCAACTGCCTGGTGTAAACCTTCGGACCATCTTCTACCTGGCATTAATCGACCGGTAAATTCATCCACAATCACAACTTTTCCACCCTGAACCAGGTAATCCTTATTCCGCCGGAATAAATGTTGTGCTTTGAGTGCCTGTTCAAGATATCCTAAAATTCTGGCTTGTTCTGGAGAAATATCCTCTGGTCGTTCAGGGTCATGAATAGCCATTTGCAGCAATTCTTCCACATGTGCTTCACCCAATTCAGTCAAAGCTACATAGCGATCTTTTTCATTGATCTCATAATCTTCCGGATTCAGTTGACGAACAACCTGGGCCATGCGCACATACCATTCGGTTTCGTCCGAAGCAGGACCAGAGATAATCAAAGGGGTTCGTGCTTCATCAATCAGGATATTGTCGATTTCATCAATGATCGAATAATAATGTCCCCTTTGAACCCGATCCTGCAGGCGATTGGTAAGATTATCACGCAAATAATCAAAACCAAATTCACTATTGGTTCCATAAACTACATCTGATAAATACGCCTGTTGACGGTTGACCATAACCAATTGATTTTGATCTTCAATGGAAGAAGTTTTTTCCAGGTCCACGATGAATGCTTTTTGTCCATTCTCAGTACGGCTTGCCATTTGCAAGACACCTACAGACAGCCCCAATGAGATATAGATAGGAGCCATCCAGCGTGCATCACGCCTGGCAAGGTAGTCATTGACCGTCACGACATGGACACCTCGTCCTGTGATCGCGTTCAGATAAACAGGTAAAGTGGCAACCAGGGTTTTTCCTTCACCTGTTCGCATCTCCGCAATTTTTCCGCGGTGCATGGTAATGCCACCAATCATCTGCACATCGAAATGGCGTAATCCTAATGTCCTTTTGCTTACTTCGCGAACTGTAGCAAAAGCCTCTAGTAAAAGATCGTCCAATGTCTCCCCTTCTTGATACCTTTGTTTGAATTTGTCAGTTTTGTTAAATAATTCTGCATCTGATAATTTCTCAAACTGGGGTTCCAATTGGGTTATTAATCTGGCAAGTTCAGCTGTTTCTTCTATCTCTTTTTTTTGTGGATCATATCCAAATACTTTGGCTATCTTATTTAGCATTCTTTTCCCTTTATCAATCAATGATTAGTTGAAGTATTTTTTGCATTTTTTCGTAGAAATCGATTACCTTCATATCTGGTGGAAAATTATAGCATAAGCGTCGCAATCATCGAGAAGGATGGTTTAACTTTTGTGTTTTTAATCAATTAAAAAAGGCTCTGTGATACTCACAAAGCCTTTCGTTGTCACCATTTTTTCTAAATATGGATCGTTTCACCCACTATGCCGTGCGCTGCTTCCATGATTATTTCACTCAACGTTGGATGAGCATGTACGTTCCGGGCAATTTCCTCAGCAGTCAATTCCATGCTTTGTGCCAGTGTTAATTCGGGCAGTAATTCTGATACTTCAGGGCCAATTAAATGAGCGCCTAAAATCTCTCCATATTTCACATCAGTAATAATCTTAATGAAACCTGCTGATTCACCCAATCCCAGCGATTTTCCATTGGCCTGGAACGGAAAACGCCCAACTTTGACTTCATATCCATCTTCCTTTGCCTGTGCTTCTGTCAGACCAAAAGAAGCTACCTGTGGGTGGCAATAAGTAGCCCGAGGCATCATTCTATAATCCAGTTTCACAGACTCCACACCGGCAATATTCTCTGCGCAAACAATTCCTTGAGCACTGGCAACATGAGCCAATAATAATTTACCAGTTACATCACCAATTGCCCAAATTCCGGAAACACTTGTTGCCATACGGTCGTCAATTTCGATAAATCCGCGTTTATCCAAATTAACACCAACTTCTTTCAAACCAATATCAGCCGTATTGGGTTTAAATCCAATCGCAATCAGCGCTTGTTCAGCTTCCAGAATCTTTTCTGATCCGTCCTGAGAAACGGTTACTTTTACACCAGATTCCGTCGTTTCAACTTTTTCAACCCGATATCCTGTCAGGGATTTTATACCTGCCTTCTTGAATGCTTTTTCCAGTTCTGTGCCTATTTCTTCATCTTCCAAGGGAACCAAGCGAGGAAGCATTTCAACAATTGTAACTTCGGTGCCATAACCATTCCAGATGGTAGCAAATTCAACGCCAATGGCACCAGCCCCAATAATAACAACCGATTGAGGTTGCTTTGTTTGTAAAATAGCTTCCTTGTAAGTTAAGATTTTCTCTCCATCGATTTCCACACCAGGAATTTGTGAAGAATATGCGCCCGTGGCAACAATGATGTTCTTTGCTACAACTTCCAGGGTGCCACCATCTTCGGTGGTAACACTGATTTTATTTTTAGCTGACAGACGCCCGGCACCCATAATGACATCAATATTGTTCTTCTTCATTAAGAAACCAACGCCTTTTGTCAACCGGTTTGAAACCTGACGACTACGTTTTACAGCAACTGAATAATCCAGTTTTAAGTTGTCAAATGAAAAACCAAATTCTTTTGCCCCATTTCGCAAGGTATAGGCAACATCAGCATTTTTCAATAAAGATTTCGATGGAATACATCCCACATTTAGACATACACCACCCATCCATTCTTTATCAATAATGGCTGTTTTCAACCCAAGTTGTGATGATCGGATGGCAGCAACATATCCACCCGGGCCAGCTCCTAATACTACAACATCGTATTCACTCATATTACTCCTCTACTCATCAGACAATTTTCTACACAATCAACATAAAATTATATCAATTACCTGCCCAATTTCAGAACAATCCTACGCATTTTTATTGCCAATTTTCAAGAACTGAGACAATTTTTGCCAGGAAATTATCGGCTGTCGATCCATCCAAAATACGATGGTCAAATGTAAATGAAAGGTAAACTATTGGTCGAATGGCAATCGCGTCATTAATGACCACCACCCGATTCTTGATGGCTCCTACACCCAATATGCCTGCCTGAGGTTGATTGATTACCGGGGTAGCAAATAATGAACCTGCTGTCCCATGATTGGTGATCGAAAATGTTCCATCAATAACATCATCCGGTTTTAGCTGATGGATTCTTGCACGATTAACAAGGTCTCCAATTACCCTTGCCAATCCCGATATCGAATAGCCATCCGCATTTTTGATGACTGGAACGATTAAACCTTCTTCATCCAATGAAGTAGCCAGTCCAATATTGATTGCATTTTTTACAAGGATACCATTCTCAATCCAGGAAGAATTGACCAAAGGATATGTTCTTAATGCCAGTGCTGTCGCAGAGACAAAATAAGATGAATAAGTCAATCGTATTCCTTGTCTGGAAAAAAGTTCTTTATTGATCTTAAGATGATCACTCACCAGTTTCATATCCGCTTCCATTACAGTTGTCACATGCGGTGAAGTGTGTTTACTCATGACCATGTGATCTGCAATGGCTTTCCTCATTTTGGTTAATGGAACGATTTGATCCCCGGATGAAACCGGTGTTTGGACTTTTGTGGGTGCAACCTTTTCTTCTTTTTTTTCGACGGCGGGTTGCGTTGACTTGAATCGATCCGGGAACTGTAATTCTGTGGGTCTGAATAGATCACCTTCACCAGGAGTCTCCCAGGCAGCGGTTTCTGATTCAACTTCCGTATCGCCAGATTTTTCAATAAATTGAAGGACATCTTTTTTTGTGATCCGATTGTTGTTACCCGTTCCTTGGATCAAAGACAGATCGATATTATGTTCACGAGCCAGTCTCGCCACAACCGGTGATATAAAACCCAGGTCCCGGTCTCGTCCGACATCTCGCGTCGAAGCGATCGCTACGGATTTGGACTGTATGGGTTGGGTCGTTTCACTGGAAACCTCCTCCACGCTATTACCAACATCAGAAGGAACTTTTTCTTCAGGAACACCAATCCACCCAAGAATTGTTCCTGCTTTGACAGTGGTGCCTTCTTCAACCAGTATCTTCAGCACAGTACCCGATGCTGGACTGGGAATCTCTGTATTTACCTTGGCAGATTCAACTTCCATTAATGCATCAAATTCTTCAACACGATCTCCTTCTTTAACCAGCCACTTGATAAGTGTACCTTCAACAACTGATTCTCCTAATTGAGGCATTATTACTTTTTCCGGCATGCTTACCTCCTTTTAGTAACGGGCCAGTTCAAGCGCCGATTTGAAAATTTTCTCTGGATTTACCATAAACCATTCCTGCATTGGATGGCTGAATGGCACAGCTGGTACATCCGGACCAGCTAAGCGACGAATAGGCGCGTCCAGGTCATTGAATCCATGCTCAGCAATAATCGCAGAAATTTCTCCACCGTAGCCACCTGTCAGGTTGTCCTCATGAACGATCAAAGCCTTTCCTGTCTTTTTGACCGACTCGAGAATTGTGTTGCGATCAACCGGATATAGGGTTCGTAAATCTATCACTTCAGCCGAATAACCTTCCTGTTCCAACTGTTCCGCTGCCTGCAGTGCATAATAATGCATCATTCCATAGGCAAAAATTGTCAAATCCTCACCAAACCGTGAAACTCTGGCTGGTCCAATTGGCACTACATACTCCTCATCTGGAACTTCACCTTTGATCAGTCGATAACCTTTTTTGGGTTCCAAAAAAATAACAGGGTTCGGATCCCGGACAGCTGATTTTAATAATCCCTTTGCATCATAGGGACTTGAGGGAATGACAACCTTTAATCCCGGAACATGTGCAAAGAAAGCTTCTACACTTTGTGAATGGTACAAACCTCCCCCAATTCCACCCCCATAAGGAGCACGAATGACCATCGGCACTGTCCAGGTTGCATTTGAGCGATAGGTCATCTTTGCAGCTTCACTGATAATTTGATTGAACGCGGGAAAAATGAAATCAGCAAATTGTATTTCACAGATCGGTTTCATCCCATATAAAGCTGCTCCAATTCCTACACCAACAATGGATAATTCTGCTAAAGGAGAATCAATTACACGATCCGCCCCAAATTTTTCAAATAACCCCACTGTAGCCCTGAAAACACCCCCTCGTTGCCCAACATCTTCCCCAACAATGAAGACATTTTCATCTCGGGCTAATTCTTCATCCATTGCGTCACGGATGGCTTCCACCATTGATTTTTCAGACATTGGGCACCTCTTCAGCATACACCGGGTAAGCAGCTTCTTGTGCGGTAGGATAGGGAGCATCTTCAGCTAACTTCACAGCATCTGTAACCATTTGTTTTGCTTTTTTATCCAAACCTTCCAAATCTTTTTCAGTGTAAATTCCCTCATCCATCAATCTTTTTTGGGTCAATAACAATGGATCAAATTTTTTATTTTCTTCAACTTCTTCTCGTGAGCGGTATGTACGATCGTCATCATCTGATGAATGTGGTGTTATTCGATACATTTTCGCTTCCACCAATGCTGGTCCTTTTCCATTTCGGGCGGCATCTGCTAACTCTGCAATGATTTTATAAACTGCAAAAACATCAGTTCCGTCAATCATTTGACCTGGAAGTCCAAGTCCACAGGCCTTATCTGCTGCACTCTTGACTGCCATCTGCATTTCCGGTGGGACAGAGATTGCATATTGGTTATTCTGCACCAAAAATATCACCGGTAATTGGTGCACTGCCGCCCAATTGACAGCTTCATACCATTCCCCTTGCGAAGTGGATCCCTCGCCAATGGTTGTCAAAACTACTTTCTTTTCTTTCTTGATCTTTATAGCCAGACCAATACCTGCTGCGTGAACTGCCTGTGTAGCAACAGGCGCGGAATGGCTGACAGCATTAACCCTTCTTAATCCAAAATGACTGGGCATCTGCCTTGATCCTGAGCTTGGTTCCCCAGCCTTGCCCATCAGACTTAACATGAATTCTTCGGGGGTTAATCCTAAACTTACCATCAATGCCAGATCACGATAATATGGGGTCACCCAATCGTGTCCACGTTTTAATGCAAAAGCTGCTCCTACCTGCGCTGCCTCATGTCCGATGCCGGAAATATGAAAAGCAATTTTTCCTTGCCGATGTAATACCCAGGCACGTTCATCCAGGCGACGTGAAAGCAACATCATCCAGTACATTTCCTTTTTTAATTCACTGGACAATTCCATTCATTCTCCTCCAGTTGTAGATTAATCTGGTTTGTGAAAATCCCAAACCAGTAATAACTAATTTAACATTAAGTGTATCAAAATCCCACCCAGGTTTCAAACCTTACCATTTACACGTGTAAAAAAATGAATGGATTAATTGGTTTGGTTGATGGTGATGCGATTATGTTCAATAATTGACAACATTTCTTCGTTTGAGGCAAACTTAAAGTGCTCAAGACCTCTTTCAGCTGCAATTTTATTTTCCACAACGAGTAGACTATTCAAATCAAATTTATCGACAGTTCTTTTATTCCTGCTTCGAATAAAGCTTTCGATCTTTTCAATATTACCGCTGGAAGAATTCTCGAGCGTTTGTAAATACATTTCAATGGCTTGTACTGCATTAACACCATCTTTTCGGGCATTTCCTACCAAACCATCACTTGCTTTTCTAGCCCAACCGGCTAAAAATACATCCTCAATTATTTTTAAAGAAATCGGATCAAAGCTTTCATACGAAATTCCATTGATTGGAAAACGTGGTTTTAGGTTCTTTACAAATTCGTTGCGATCAAAAGGAAGACCGAAATTCGGATCAATCGCATCCCCGATGGCGAATATAACTGTATCAACTTCCATCATTGATTTTCGACCTGTTCCCCTGGCTTTGATGGATCCATTCTCATTAATGAGCGTAGTTTCTTCAATTTCTAACCCTACTATCTCATGATTTTCATTTCCCATCATACCAACAGGTGAAGCTAAAAATTTGATTCTGAAAACGGAGTCTGAATTCGTTTCCTCCGCATTTGGAAATGCCTCGCGAATGAATTTGACCGATTCATAAGGATCCTGTCCCAAAGAATTCATCAGTGGAGTGACACGATCAATTTCTGCAAGATAATCATCCATATCAAGATTTTTTACAATATATTCGAGTTCCTTACGGGTAAATTTAACTTCAGCAGGTCCGCGACGTGCAATTGCTGTAACCTCTTCAACATCTTTTTCCGTAATAAGATAACGGGCAATATCCATCATTACATTACCAACCCCAATGATAGCTACCTTTTTTCCTATTTTGAAATCATGTGAACTGAAAGGAGGAAGTTGATTGAAGTGGTATACGATATCTTTGGCGTGGTAGCATCCAATTAAATCCTCCCCAGGGATACCCAACCATTTTGTTCCCTGTGCACCTGTGGTCACCAGAATTGCATCAAATCCAAGGTTTCGTAAATCATTTAAGGAAATCTCAGATTTTTCTCCCACAACAAGATTTCCAAAATAAGAAACATTCTCATTGGCGATAATTGAGTAAAACTGCTTCCTCAAGCCTTCTTTTATTTTATGTTTTGTGGGATAAATTCCATATTCTGCCAGTCCACCAGGTTTAATATCCCTATTTAATAGAGTCACTTTGTGATCGTTGCTGGCCAATTCTTTTGCTGCAAAAATTCCTGCAGGACCTGCTCCAATAACCGCAATACAACGTGATGTATTAATATTCATATAGAATAATCCTTAAGGTTCAATAATAAAATCAACTATTTATATAATTATAATCGGATATTCAATCAAATATTGATTTTTTATTTATTAAAGGTTGTGCTATATTTTTTGAAAGGCAATGTAATCGTTTTATTCAGATGATTAGATAAAATTAAATTGACGTCCTTACATTCGCACAGCTAAAGGTTGATAATGGATAGCCCAACTAAAATAAGGCTCGAAAATGGATTATCGGTTCTATTAAAAGAGATTCACTCTGCACCTATTATCAGTCTTTGGACGTGGTACAGGGTCGGGTCGCGATCTGAAAAACCTGGATTCACGGGCATATCTCACTGGGTTGAACACATGCAATTTAAAGGAACGGAGAAGTACCCTGCAACCGTTATGGACAGATTGATAGCCCGTGAAGGTGGTGTTTGGAATGCATTCACCCATGTGGATTGGACAACCTATTTTGAATCAATGCCTGCCAACAAAATTGATTTAGCGATAGATTTGGAAGCTGATCGAATGGTGAACAGCTTATTCAGTCCATCTGATGTTGAATCAGAAAGAACAGTCATCATTTCCGAGAAAGAAGGCAAAGATAATGAGCCATTTCTCAGACTGAATAATGCTGTCAACGAAGCTGCATTTTTATCTCACCCTTATCGAAATGAGGTAATTGGAAGCCTGGAGGATTTACGACGAATTCAAAGAGATGACCTCTACCATCACTATCGAAAATACTACCAACCGGCCAACGCGATTATCTCGATAGCAGGCGATTTCAATACTTCAGAAATGATCGAAAAAATCCAAAATAAATTTATGCATATTTCATCTGAATTTCTTCCTGATCCAGAAATTCAACCAGAGCATGAAATACAGAAGAAAAAAGAAATTCTTTTATCCGGCCCGGGTGATACCATATTTATTCAAATAGCATATCGATCTCCCAGCGCTAATGATCCTGATTTTTTTGGCTTTACGATATTGGATAGTTTGTTATCGGGTCCAGCCAGCTTGAACATGTTTGGAGGAGGAGGAACATCAAACAGAACCAGTCGATTATACAAAAAAATCGTTGACAAGAGATTAGCCGTAAGCCTGGCAGGCGGGCTTCAGGCAACCTTAGACCCACACTTGTACGATCTATCCATCTCGCTACACCAGGGACAAGATCCTGAAATTGTCATCAAAACGATCGATCAGGAGATTGAAAGATTGACCGAAAAAAGAATCCTGAGATCGGAAATTCAAAGGGCTGTAAAACAAGCTCGGGCTATGTTTGCTTACGGATTGGAAAATATCACCAATCAAGCATTTTGGCTTGGATATTCGGAAAGTTTTGCTGAATATGATTGGTACTCAAGTTATTTGGATCGGCTGAATGAGATAAAACCACAAGATATACAAAGGGTTGCTGAAAAATATCTCCATCCGGAAAAGCGAGTTATTGGAATCTATCATCCTGATTATTCTGAAAGTAAGCAATCATTATGACCTATCAAAATTTGTGGAACCATTTACCAGGCGAAGATACCATCAATCGTGTTGTGTTACCTAATGGTATAATTTTATTAACAAAATCCGATTTTAATAGTCCCTCAATTGTAATCAGCGGTTATTTGAATTCTGGTTCAATTCATGATCCGAAAGAAAAGCTTGGGCTTAGTCTTTTTACTTCCTATGCACTCATGCGCGGATCTGTATTCCATCGCCATAGAAGAATATACAATGATTTAGAAACGGCTGGTGCAACGCTTGGATTCAGTAGCAGTATTCAATCCACCAGTTTTGGTGGGAAATCATTGGTTGAAGATTTACCATTATTGCTGAAGACATTATCCGAAGCAATGCGTTGGCCAATCTTTCCACCAATCCAATTAAAAATCCTATTATCTCAAATCATCACAGGATTACAGTTACGTGAACAAGATACCGGTGAACGTGCTTCATTAAAATTTGACGAGGTACTTTTTCCCAACCATCCCTACGGACGCTCTGAAGAAGGATCGATAGAAACATTAAGAAGAATAAAAAGATCGGATCTGGTTAAATTTCATCAACAATTTTATGGACCTTTTGGAATGGTCATCACAATTGTAGGCGCTATCGAACACCAAAAAGCGGTTGATCTTGTACACCGTACTTTAGGGGATTGGGAAAACCCGATCTGGGTGCCACCACCAACGATACCTGAGGTTACTAATAAGAAGTTTTCTTATCGTGAAAAAATATCCATACCTGGTAAATTTCAAACTGATATTATTATGGGCAGTTATGGTCCCCAAAGAACATCGAAAGAATTCCTGATAGCTTCATTAGGGAATAACATTCTTGGTCAATTTGGAATGATGGGAAGAATTGGTGAAGCTGTAAGAGAAAAATCTGGACTTGCATATTACGCTTCCACGGCATTAAATGCCTGGCAAAGTGCAGGTACCTGGGAGATTACTGCCGGTGTAAATCCCAATAACATTGAAAAAACAATTGAGATCATTCAGGATGAAGTATTCCGTTTTGTGAGCGAACCTGTCTCTGATCAGGAATTAGCTGATTCTAAATCAAATTTGATCGGATTGATTCCTCTTTCCATTGAGTCAAATGCAGGGGTAGCAAATGCAATTATCCGGATGGAAAGATACAAATTAGGACTTAATTATTTACGGGAATATCCTGACATGATATCGGGTATTACCAAAGAACAAATTCTTCAGGTATCTCAAAAATATCTTGATCCAAAACATTTAGTTATTATCAGTGCAGGAACTTGAGATTCGTATGCTAAGAAATGGTGTTGATATTATTGAAATTGAGCGTTTAGAGAAAATTCGCCCAGGAATCAGAGCACGTTTTATAAACCGTGTTTATACAGAAACTGAGAAGGAAATTTGTGGTAATAATTACGCCTGTTTGGCAGGTCGATTTGCAGCCAAAGAGGCTGTATCAAAAGTCCTTGGAACTGGTATAGGTGAAATAAGATGGAAGGACATCGAAATATTACGGGTAGAAGAAGGGCAACCCATCATTAAGTTGCACGCTAATGCCAAATTGAAAGAAATAGAGTTAGGAATTCATCATTGGGCAATCAGTATTTCACATGGTAGAACTTTGGCCATTGCATTTGTCATTGCTCAATAATTTTAAGAATATTAAAGTACGGTTACAGGTAAAATTCATTAACAATGAAAATTCTTGCTGTAAGTGATGTTGAGCTGGGATATTTATATCAACCAAAAATCGTTGATCGTTTTTATGATGTTGATCTTATACTGAGTTGCGGTGATCTACCGCATTATTATTTAGAATACATGATTTCCATGCTCAATATTCCGCTGTACTATGTCAATGGGAACCATGCAAATAAACTAGAATTCACAACTGGCAGTGAACGAAATTATCCATGGGGAGCACAAAATATACATAAAAGAAGTGTTACTGATGATACAGGATTGTTATTAGCCGGGATTGAAGGTTGCTTAAGATACAATCTGGGTGATTTTCAATATACACAATCAGAGATGTGGGTACTCGTTTATAAACTAATCCCAAAATTAATCCTCAATAAAATCAGATATGGGCGATTTCTGGACATATTCCTGTCTCATGCACCACCCTGGAAAATTCACGACCAGGATGATTTGCCACATCAAGGGATAAAAGCATTTCGGTGGCTCATAAAAGTCTTCAAACCTACGTATCACCTTCATGGGCACATCCATGTCTACAGAAATGATGCAGTGACAATGACCCGGTTTATGAATACCGGTGTGGTTAATTGTTATGGTTATAAGGAATTAAGCTTTGATATTCGTCCTTACATTAATAATAAATCTAATTAAGCAATTTGTTGCTTCATTCCAATCCAAATATGGTCAGGGGACAGTCCTACATTATAGTTAAATTCAATTTCAGAACCTGAGTCGAGTAATTTACCATCAAATTTAGGGTTTAAAAAACATATAGTTGGTTCGCTGCCAAATTTCTTCTGATAATATTGAACAGCGAATTTGATTTTTTCATTGATATTTTTATGTGGGTCGTTATCGAACCAAATCATTCCTGTTGCCATAATCCTCCAACAATTAATTACCTTGCAATTTTGGTGCCCAAAACCTCACCCAATTCGAACTAATTTTTGTAACAAAATTTCTTTCAGGCTGTAATTGGTCCAATATACCTGAAGGTATAAATTTTGATTTCCCTTCTGAGAGATTTCTATCGACATGTCCAAATATTTTGGTTTTGAATTGATCGATTGGATGCAAAAGATCCGGATTTTTCCGTAAATCCAAACCGGATACCACCCAAATTCTGGATGAAGCCCCATTAGCGAGCAACCATTCATAATTTAGGCGTGCTTGAATATCCATATGAGTGATTAATTCACTATCATCGATAAAAAGGATGGCTGCCGGACCATGATTTCTTCCTGTTAGTCTGCCATCCGCTTTCTTCGCGAGGTAATGTATCCAATCTTCCGCACTATTCTCATATTCACCGGACACACCTGCACAGTACGAATATTGAGGATCAAAATCTTGAATAGTTTCCATCCACTTTTCAGGATAATGGCTGATGGTTACGAATTGTAGACTGGTGGGCTGAGAATGAATAACCAGTGATTTCATCATTACAGTCATTAATTTACGAATGGATGGTAAATGATCATTTACTACTAAAATTGAACCTGGCCTTGGATCTTCAAGGTCAAAAAGAATCGGCATACCTCCGGATTTACCTAAAATTGCAGTTAATTCCGGAATATTCGGATGCTGATGAATCAATGCATCAAAAGAATAAGTCGAATCTGCATGTGAATTCTGATTCTTCTTGCTCAATTCGTTTTGGTAAAGTTTATTATTAAGAACTGTTTGGTGATAAATTACGTTTGTCATCAGACCCTCCAGAATATTTGTTCTATTATAGAACATTTATTCTTATTTTGTCAAGAGGGCAAATTTGTTGTATTCTTAAGCAGTAAAAAATATTTGTTAGGATTTTCATATGTCCAAATTTGAAAATACGTTAAAATTAACAAAGATTTAATTAATATCCGTTTCCTTGAGGAGGTTGCCGTGATAAAAGAAACAATCAAAGATGCTGAAACACGCATGAAGGGTGCAATAAACAGTCTTGAGGAAGATTTGAATGGGATTCGGACTGGACGAGCGCACCCCGCATTAATTGATAAACTTTTGGTTGAGTATTACGGAGTTCCTACACAATTGAACCAATTATCAACAATAAGTGTTCCTGAACCACGACAACTGATGATCCGACCTTTCGATGCTTCTACTATTAAAATTATCGAACGGGCAATCATTGCTTCAGACCTTGGATTAACCCCTAACAATGATGGGAAAGTGATACGCTTGAATTTGCCTATTCTTACCGAAGCGAGGAGACGCGATCTTGTTAAGGTAACCAATAATCGCCTGGAAGAAGCCCGAATTGCCTGCCGAAATGTTCGTCGCGATATTATCAAAGATTTGCGTGAATTTGAAAAAGAAAAATTAATCTCCGAGGATGAGTTAAAAAGAGCGGAAGACGAATTGCAAAAAGTGATCGATCGGTTTATAACAGAAATAGATAAAATCGGTGAAAGAAAAACCGATGAGATAATGGAAGTATAAAATTTGATGGAGCCGAAATCAAGCACTCTGGAAGAATTACCAACCAATATACCGACCCATGTGGCAATCATCATGGATGGAAATGGACGTTGGGCTCAAAAACGCGGATTACCTCGTCTGGCTGGTCATCGTGCAGGCACCGAAAACCTTCGAGAAATTATTAAAGCTTGTGTAGAATTCGGTGTTAAATACCTTACGATTTATGCTTTCTCAACAGAAAATTGGGGACGTCCTGCGGAGGAAGTAGACGGATTAATGCACATACTTGAAGATGTAATTGACCAGGAACTAGAAGAATTGCATCAACAAGGCGTACAGCTGGTTCATATCGGACAATTGGAAAGATTGGATCCCAGCTTACGAGATAAAGTGAAAAAATCCATTGAACTCACAAAAGACAATCACCGTCTGACTGTTTGTATCGCCTGGAATTATGGTGGGCGTGATGAGATTGTATGCGCAATTAAACGCATTATTGAAGATGGTCTTAAACCTGAACAAATCTGTGATGATATCGTAAGTGATTATCTATTCACAACTGGTATTCCTGATCCTGATTTAATCATTCGAACTTCCGGAGAAATGAGAATTAGCAACTTTTTAATCTGGCAATCAGCTTATTCAGAATGGTATGTGACTCCAATTTTATGGCCAGATTTTAATCGTGATGAATTTCGGAAAGCTCTCATTGATTTTGGTCAACGAGAACGCCGGTATGGTCTGGTGTTTCCCTGTCAGGAAGATTGAACCAGGAATGTTAATTACCCGGGTAAAAACTGCACTTGTTCTTCTGGTTCTGGGTTTAACTGCAATCTACCTCAGTGGATGGACATATTTTTCGTTCATTACCATCATTTTATTATTAGCTGCACGCGAATATTCTCATATCTATCACAAAGGTGGATTTCAACCAAATACAATAATTATTTTGGCTACTGTATCAGGCCTGGTATTATTCCGGTTTTTGTTTGATTTTCAGTACAATGACGCCATATTAGCATTGTCATTTCTGATCTCAATGGCAGTTCACACAATCCAAAATGAAAAAGGTCGTGAACAAGCTCCTCTTGATTTTGCGCTGACATTAAGTGCCATTATTTATTTTGGTTGGATTGGAAGTTACTTTATTTCAATTATGTTTTTACCAGAAGGACAATGGTGGTTATTACTATCTATTGCCATTATTGCGTTCGTCGATAGTGGAGCCTATTTTATCGGTAGTCGATTTGGAAAACATACATTAGCCCCCAGGGTAAGCCCTAAAAAAACCTGGGAAGGATATTTTGGTGGAGTCTTCTTTGGGGTATTAGGCGGAATTTCGATTGGACTGTTATTTCATCAATACGTTCCATCCATAAATTTGATTCATGGATTGATATTAGGTATTATCTTGAGCATCATTACACCTTTGGGTGACCTGGGTGAAAGCATGATTAAACGTCAATTTAAATTAAAGGATTCGAGTAACCTATTTCCCGGACATGGGGGGGCAATGGATCGAATAGATACCTGGGTTTGGGCTGTTTGTATCAGTTATTATTTAATCATCTGGATTTTTTAAATACAAAGAGAGGTCCGATCAATGACTTCTCTTTGTAGTAATTTATTTCAGACTATAAACCAGATTTGCATCAGCTGAGATGATCATTTGTCCAGATGAAATCGGGGCTGCAGAAAACCCTGCATAATAACCACCACCTTTTGCATCATAAACTGGCTGTGGATTACCATTTGAGTACACACTGATGTTTTGTACTTCTCCAAGGCTTATACCTGCCAGACTTGAAAGTTCCTGTGCTTTTTCTGTGGCATCCTGGATAGCCAAGCGCCGTGCCTCAGATTCAGCTTGCTTTCGATCTTCAATATCAAATGATATGCCGTTTATCTGATTTGCTCCACTTCGAACAACTGCATCCAAAATCTCACCCAAGCGATTCAAATCTCGTGCTTTTACGCTCACGGTGTTCTCAACCACATACTTTATTTCCATCGGTTGTCCATCCATGCCATAATTCTGATAAGGATACACATTGAACGCAGTGGTTTGAATATCCAGTGGATCTATGCCCATTTCGGACAGAACCGATGAAATCGATTTTGCCTGCTTATTATTATCAGCTAATGCTGTTGCTACATCCAAAGCCTCACTTCTGGTTCCAATATTTATATAGGCAATATCTGGAATAAGATACACTTCCCCTCGGCCTGATACAGACATTGTTCGTAAACTTTTTTCGTTTACTCCAACGGCTGAACATGAGCTCAAGATTACGGCCAATAAAAAAAACAATGATACAAATAACATTTTTTTCTTCATACTACCTCCAAAGGTGTTTTGTAATTATTTTTGTATACTTAAGACGAGGAATTAATAAATAAGTTCCCAAATTAAAAAGGTTGCTGGAGATCCAACAACCTTTTTCAATACGAAAAAAATTTATTAAGGATTAACGATTTTTAATGATCCTATTGGGAGATTAATGTTTAAAACATAACCCTGGTCTATCCCGGAATTTTTTGAATAAATCAAATCACCTTCTCTCACAAAGCCATCACCCAGGGAAACACCGGTCATTCCAGAATCTAAATGGATCGTTACTGGAATTCCTTCCGGGATAATGATAACCATCTCACCTATAATGCACTCAAGCTCGGCAGAGAATTTATCACTTTTTGGCAAAGTAATTTCCACGGTTCCTATCACCAGTTTTGAATAAAGATTCTGAATATCAATTTCAGTTAAAGTAAGGGTCTGAATTCCAATAATCTGCTCGATATTAATACTGAATGGCACATTTGTATTCAGTAAAAGGTCCCACGGAAATCCATTATTCATATTGGTAGACGGAAGGTAAACATTTCCAGAGGTGGATATTGAAATTTTTTGAGTTTGACCACTTAATTCTGATTCAATCTTGATTTCTTCATTATTTGACGCAAGAATCACACCTTCAATTAATTGATTTGTGAAATCACCTGAATTAATTGTTAATTTACCAACGATAGGTTTGATACCAAGCTCAGCTTGTTTTGCATTTCCCACCTCATAATTGATGGGATGTGAAATGGCATCTTTTGTGAGTGGTACTTGTAAAGCAAACCAAAATAAACCCAACACCAGTAAAATGGAAAATCCCACCCCAATCAAAGATCCGACAATTGAGCGACCACTGAAGATGATTTCCAGACCTAAGGCAATAATTAATATTGGCCAAAAGTTGATAATAATCTGCAAGCTGCTCATCGAGAAAAAGCCAAAGTTTGCCAAAATTAATATGGATCCAACCCCAAAATTGATAATTGCCCCGGTCCATTTTTGATTTAATAAATCATCAATACCACCAAAAACAAATATGATTGGCCAAAATCGAACAATCAAATTCCATCCGTTCCCAGGAAATAGATTGAGATTGGAGAGCAACAAAATTGCGCCAATAAATATGATTAATAACGGAAAAAAGATACTTCGATCTGATTTTCTAACAGTATATTTCGTATTTTCTGACATGGTTCCTCCTAAGGTTGACTTTTTTGAACGAATGATCTGACAACCAGAAAAACACCAAACACGATCAAAACCACTGCCCAAACCAGGCTGGATAAATTGAAATCCTCAAAGAAAGCAAAAATGCTGACAATGAACAAGATTCCAGCAGGAATTAATGGCCATTGTCGATTTCCTTCCAGACCAGGCAAAATAGTCAATAAAGCAAATGTAAGAGCAATTCCCATCAGGAGCACACCACCGCCCTCAAACATTGTAAATCCATCCACAAGGATCGTTGCTGCCAAAGAAGCCATCACACCGGCCGGGATGATCGCCCACCAGAATTTCTTGTTCATTAAATAAACGCTCAAAAAGGCGATACTGATGGAAATAAAAAATATGGATCCACCAATTTCATCCTGAAAATTTGGAAATACAGATGAAATTAGAATTAAGAACCCTAATCCAATCAGAACAACACCAGGAATAATTGCCCACCAGGCATTTCGATTTTGGAAAAGATACACGATGAATGCTACACCAGCGAATGCAAACAGGACTCCCCACAATAGCCCACTAAACGGGATTACGTTCAAAGAATCCAAAAATGAAGCAATTCCAACCAATACGAGTAACCCCCCTAACAGAATACGCCAATTATTTTTTAAGGTCATTTCTTACCTCTCACTTTCTGACAATTTTAATTAATTCCAAATATCCTTGAATTTATTCTCTTTTATTAATACGATTATTCTCCAAAAAAGTAGCATTTTAGTTTTATACAAAAACTATACAATGTTCAGCTCCACACTTGACACATAAATTAAAAGCAATATAATAGGATAAATTAAATCGTATTTTGGAGATTTATGAGATTAAATTGCATGTGTCTGAGGCGGGGCCCTTTATAGCCGTCGCCTGAGATAAACAGATAATTGACAGTCATCTATATCAGGCAGCGGTGTCAAGCCCCGCTCATTTTCACTTAATCACCTGATAAACAGATGGCTGTATTTTTTTAAACCTAGGAGAAAAATATGAGAATAGCAAATAACATTACAGAATTGATTGGAAATACCCCTTTAGTACGCCTCAATAGATTAACAGAAGGGTTAAATGCAGAAGTTTTAGCAAAATTAGAATATTTCAATCCTGCCCATTCTGTCAAAGATCGAATTGGTGTAGCAATGATTGACGCAGCGGAAAAAGCCGGATTAATCGACCAGAATTCAATTATTGTTGAACCCACCAGTGGCAATACTGGTATCGCGTTGGCATTTGTTTGCGCGGCCCGTGGATACAAATCCATCATCATCATGCCAGACACCATGTCCAAAGAACGACGAATGTTACTAAGGGCATTTGGTGCAGAATTAATCCTGACACCCGGAAGTGAAGGAATGCCTGGAGCGATTGCAAAAGCGAATGAATTAGCCGGAAATGATCCTCAGGTTTTTATTCCGCAGCAGTTTCAAAATCCAGCAAATCCGGATATACATCGGAAAACAACTGCCATTGAAATCATTAATGATACTGACGGCCATCTGGATTATTTTGTTTCTGGCGTTGGTACCGGCGGTACCATCACTGGTGTCGGAGAAGCTTTAAAACGTCACAACCCTGAAATAAAGGTGGTTGCCGTAGAACCATCGGACTCAGCTGTGCTGTCAGGTGGCGAAAAAGGTAAACACCCCATTATGGGTATTGGTGCAGGTTTCATCCCGGATGTACTCAATACCAATATTTATGATGAGATCATTCAGGTGTCCGGACCAGATGCATTCGACACTGCTCGCAAAATGGCATCTCAGGAAGGTCTTTTGGTAGGTATATCCTCCGGTGCAGCTACCTGGGCAGCTTTACAAATAGCAAAACGACCTGAAGCGGTAGGAAAACGGATTGTGGTCATCATTCCATCTTTCGGTGAACGTTATTTGAGCACACCTTTATATGAGAATTTGCAGGATTAGGTGAAAAATGAAAAATTTTATAAATATTCTAAAATCAGATCTGGATTCGGTTTTAAGCCGTGATCCAGCTGCCCGAAATAAACTTGAAATTATCCTGCTATATTCCGGATTACATGCTGTCTGGTCTCACCGAATTGCTCATTGGTTTTGGACTCATAATCTCTATCTGATTGCCAGAGGGATATCACAACTATCCAGGTTCCTGACAGGGATTGAGATCCATCCTGGGGCAAAAATTGGAAATGGTTTCTTTATTGATCATGGCATGGGTGTTGTGATTGGAGAAACAGCTGAAGTAGGTGAAAATGTAACACTGTATCATGGTGTCACATTGGGCGGTGTCAGTACTGAAAAAGGGAAGCGGCATCCCACCATCATGGATAATGTGGTCATAGGAGCCGGGGCAAAGGTGTTGGGTGCGATTGAAATTGGGGTGAGTAGCCGTGTAGGAGCGAATGCAGTTGTGGTCAACCCTGTGCCTGAAAATTCTGTGGTGGTTGGTGTACCTGGTCAAATCGTAAAAAGATCCAACCAGGTTGTCAGCACAAAACCAGATCTCCACCACGACTTATTGCCAGACACGATCGGAAAAACCATTGAAACAATTTTAGAACGCATGCAAAAAATGGAATCCAAAGTCAATATAATATCTCATTCGCATCCAATGTTATCAACACCAGAAAACGGAAACGGAAAAGAAAAGGTAAATATTCACGCCCCAGTTGATGGCATCTGGCAAGGAGAAGACTTCTCAATTTGATAATTCCGGGTTTTATTTTCGAATAAAACCTCTGATTGCCACAATGATTAAGCCCATCAGGCAAATAATCCCCATCCCCCAACCAATAGTTGTGCGCTGGCTTTTTTCCATACTGTAAATGGAAAATGGTGGTTTTGGCGTCGGTGATGGGAAGGGTGTAATAGTTGCAGAAGGTTGTGGTGTGATGGGTGTTTGACTGGGTGTGATCGTTCTTGTCGGAGGAATAGATGTATTTGTGATTGTTGGTGATAAAGTAGGTGTCGGTGCAATTTGCACAACCAGACGTTCACCAACAAATATAACCGGTGTTGGTATAAGATTATTCCATTGAATAATTTCTGCGATTGTGACATTATAGGCAATGGCGATTGACCATAGAGACTGGCCATCCAACACCTCATGAATGATCGATCCGTCTAATTGTGGAGTAGCAGTTATAACATCACTGACGAGATTTGGATCAGGTGTGATCTGGTAGTTGATAGTTGGTTGAGCAGCCAATCCAGTCTGGATTTCCTGAACCTGTAACACATAATAAATCATGTCATTCTTGACAGCGACACCAGCACCAACTTTTCCAAAAGGGTATCCCACAATGGTGTTCCAGTTGGCTGTGTCCGTCCACATCGAAAATACAACCACCTGCACTGTCAAATTGGATCCTCCGGCAATATTTTCAAGAAATCCCAAGCTATTCAGAGTGGATCCATTTGCTCGATTGTGAGTAATCTGTCCAATTTCTGCCATGTATTCAGCGTGTTCCTGCGCTGAAGCCATTAACGTATTATCAATTTCTAAAGCCGCTAATGAGTTGTTCCCGCGAACACTGTTGACTGTATTGATTAACTCTAATGCGGAATTGGCTTGTGCTTGAATAAGCCTTTCAGGCTGTAAAAAAGCATAAAAACCGATCAGGAATGCTGTAACAATTAAAATAAAAATTCGATGCATTGCTGGGTATTATAACCGATGCATCGAATTCTTACCTTTTTTTGGATTTGATCAGGAAAGAGATCTCTCCTGAAAATTCGTTCCCATGGCCTCAGCGATAAGCAAAAAATCACTTGCTGAAACCATACCAATTATTAGACCATTATCATCTATCACAGGTAAATGGTGAATGTGGTTTTCCATCATGAGCATAGCACATTCCTTTATGGATAGATCTTGTCGTACAGAAACGACTGGAGAAGACATGATGTCTTTGACTGTTAATTCTTTTGGATTTCGATTTTCTGCAACAATTTTATCGCTGATATCCCTTGAAGTAATAATCCCATAATCAGGATTCTTATCGCTTTTCCTGACCAAAACACTATTGATATACCGACGACGCATAATACTTAGAATCTCGTATACCGTTTGATCTGGATCCACAAATACAACCAGATCCATCATCCAATCTTTTACGGTATGTTTTTCATGCATTTCAAATATTCTCCTTTCCAATAATTACGAAAATATTATACTGATAACTACTATTAGTATATAGAATCGTATGATAGAAAATCAAGTTATTACCTGGTAGAATATCACCATTTCCATTGATTTAAGTACTCAAATAACGAATATGCAGTCATATCCAATTGTAATGGAGTTATTGAAACAAAACCTTCTTTCAATGCGCCATAATCTGTACCCGACTCTGGAACACCATGCGGGAATTCTCCTCCAATCCAATAATAAGGTACACCACGCGGGTCGTCTCGAATCACCAATGCATCCCGATACAAACGTAAGCCCTGCCTGGTGATTTGAAATCCTTTAATTTCTTCCTTATTCAGATACGGCACATTTACACTTAAGATGGTTTTTGGTGGTAGCCCATAGTTGATGAGATGTTGACATGTCGTAATGGCAATATCACCAGCTGTCGAATAATTCAGATTTCCACCATAATTTTCAGGAGAATCCAATGAAAACGCGACAGCGGGCAACCCTGATATTGCAGCTTCAAAGGCAGCGGTAACAGTGCCAGAATAAGTGACATCATTACCAATATTCGCGTTTGGGTTGATGCCAGAAACCACTAAATCAATTTTTTCTTCAATAAAACCCAATAATGCGATTGCAACACAATCAGATGGAGCTCCATCTGAAGAAAATGCTTCTACTCCATCTATCAAATCCACCCTTCTTACTCTAAGTGGTTTATGAAGGGTTTTCTTGTGCCCGGATACTGACCAATTTTTATCTGGTGCTAATACCGTCACTTTTCCCAATTGGGTTAATGATTTCGCTAATTGAATAATCCCTGGAGCCAGAATTCCATCATCGTTTGTTACAAGAATGTGTGTCATTAAATTTTCCAATTGTGTCTAGCTTTTATTATTTTTTCTTTTCCAATAATTCCATTATAGAATAATTCAACGGATCTTTTGATTTTTTGTATTTTTGATCCTTGAAATAATTGAAAAGCCATGTTTTCTGTCAACGTTTTCTGGACGATTCACCAAACATTGTGTTATACTAATCCAGTTGCGTGCAGCAATATCACACACGTTCTCTGACCATATCAGCGTGCATCTTGGATGTTCTGATCAAATGGGTTGAAGAGAACGGAGGACTAACGAAAATTAATAAGGAGAAAGTAAAAACAATATGGCATCTGTAATTTCCATGAAAGCGCTCTTGGAAAGTGGTGTTCATTTTGGTCATCGTACCAATAAATGGCACCCTGGAATGCGTCCGTTTATCTTTACGGAACGTAATGGTATTCATATCCTTGATCTGCAACAAACAGTCAAGGCAATCAATTCAGCCTATAATATCGTTCGCGATACTGTAGCCGCTGGTGGAACAATTCTGTTCGTTGGCACAAAACGCCAGGCGCAAGAAACAATCAAAGAAGAATCGATGCGTTGTGGTATGCCTTACGTTACAGAAAGATGGTTGGGTGGCACATTGACCAACTGGTCAACAATCAGCCAACGAATTGGCGAACTTGAACGGCTAGAAAGATTACACGAAACTGGTGAAATAAATTCTTACACCAAAAAAGAAGCCTTGATGATCGATCGTGAAATTAACCGTTTGATGATCCGATTAAGCGGTGTTCGCAACATGAAGAAAATCCCTGATTTGCTCTTCATTATTGATGTTAGCCGTGAAGAGACAGCTGTTCATGAAGCGAACTTGAAAGGCGTTCCCATCATCGCAATGGTTGACACAAATTGCGATCCACGCAACATTGACCATGTGATTCCTTCAAATGACGATGCGATTAGAGCTATAAAATTAATGGTTTCCAAAATTGCTGATGCAGTAATTGAAGGTAAATCTTTACGCAAAGATGAAGATTTAGATGAAGAAATGACATCTGGCGAAGAAAAACCGGTAGTTGTCCGCCGCCGCATGGAAGAAGATGCAGAATTGGCTGATGAGACATTATTAGGCGCTTCAACTTTAGCAAAACTTGATGTTGAAAAAGAAGAAGAAGTTGCAGAAGAAGTTGTTAAAGAATCACTCGAAGAAGAAACTGAAATTGTTGTTGAAGATCTTGTTGATATCGAAGTGGAAGAAGTTATTGTTAAAAAACCTGCAACAAAAGCCAAAAAGACAACAAAAGCCAAAGTAACCAAAAAAGCTGAAGCAGTATCTGAAACACAAGCTGAAGTAATTGCTGAAGATGTTGAAGAAGATGTATCCGCCGAATCTGAAGATTTGGATGAAGAGTAGAACATTCCTATATTTGGAATGCAAGAATGTGAAGGATTTTTAAAAAATGGCAATTTCAACTGAAGATATCAAAAAATTAAGAGAATCCACAGGCGCTGGCATTTTAGATTGCCGCAAAGCACTGGAAAGTGCAGATGGAGATTTAAACAAAGCATTGGATTTTCTGCGGGAAAAAGGTTTGGCAAAAGCTGCCAAACGTGCATCTCGTAATGCCTCAGAAGGTGTCGTCGAACTTTACAATCATGGCAATGGTCGCGTTGGCGTAATGGTAGAAGTAAATGTAGAAACCGACTTCGTTGGTCGCTCTGAAGCTTTCCGTGAGCTTGCTCATGAGATTGCCCTACAAATTGCAGCATCATCACCAGAGTATATTCGTGAAGAAGATATTCCCCAAGAAGTATTGGATAAAGAAGCACAAATCGCAGCTGCCAAAGCACGTGAAGATGGGAAACCAGAAGCAATCCTCCCACGTATAGTAGAAGGAACTTTGGAAAAATTCAAAAACGAAGTTGTGTTGATGCGTCAACCTTATATTCGTAATGAAGACATTACCATCCAACAATTAATTAACGAAAAAGTTGTTGCATTGGGTGAAAATATTGTCGTTCGCCGATTTGCCCGTTGGGCATTGGGTGAAACCACTTCTGAAGAAGAATAATTTAGAAAAAGTCAACCTTTCGGTTGGCTTTTTTTTTAGAAAGACACAAACTGATGGAACAAATCAAATACAAAAGAATTTTACTAAAACTTTCGGGCGAAGCCTTAGGAAATGATTCCGGTTTTGGAATTGATCCACAATGCGCAGTAAGAATAGCAAAACGTGTCAAAGAAGTGCGGGAGATGGGCGTTGATGTCGCCATTGTAATTGGAGCAGGAAACCTTTGGCGAGGAAAACAAGGTCTGGATCTCGGTATGGATCGAGCAACCGCGGATTATATGGGCATGTTGGCGACCGTGATGAATGGTCTGGCATTGATGGACGCACTTGAGTCAATTAATGTGGTCACCAGACTGCAATCCGCAATCGAAATGCGGTCTGTTGCAGAACCTTATATTCGTCGCAGAGCCATACGCCATATGGAAAAAGGCAGGGTGGTCATCTTTGGTGGTGGAACTGGTAATCCTTATTTTTCAACGGACACTGCTGCTGCCTTACGAGCGATGGAAATTGATGCAGATGTCGTGATAAAAGCCACCAAAGTGGATGGGGTTTATGACAGTGATCCTAAGATAAATCCGAATGCCATTAAATTTGACCATCTTACCTATATTGATACATTAAATATGAGGTTAGAGGTAATGGATAGCACGGCCATCTCATTATGTATGGAGAATAAATTACCTATACTGGTCTTGAATCTTTTTGACCCCTCGGCATTGAAGAAATCGATATTAGGTGAGCCCATCGGCACGTTGGTGAATGATACACCATGACAAAAAGTGGGCTGAAAACACAGCCTATTTTTTATACCTGGACTAATTTTTACACATCCTGGAATTCACCTTCAATTACCTCGTTATTATACTCATTACCTTGACTTGTATTCTTTGCTCCGGTAGATGCTGTTTGTCCAGTTATGTATTCCTTAAGGACTTGTTCTAATTCCAAGGTAGCTTCTTTAATTCCTGTTATGTTTTCACCTTTGATAATCTCGCGCAGCGATTGGGTTTTCGTTTCCAGGTATTGTTTCATTTGACTATTTATCTCAGCAGATTCATCCGTTAATTCCTTATCAGCCTGATAGATAACCTGATCTGCAACATTTTTAGCTTCAATTAATTCTCGTTTACGCAAATCATCCGATTCATGTTGTTTCGCATCCTGAACCAATCGATCGATTTCTACCTTATCCAGATTAGTGGAAGCAGTAATGGTAACTTTTTGTTCTTTTCCAGATGCTTTATCTTGTGCTTCCACACTCAAAATCCCGTTTGCGTCAATGTCGAAAGTTACTTCGATTTGAGGTATTCCTCGAGTTGTCCCTGGAATTCCCTCCAGACGAAATCTTCCCAGGCTGATATTATCGGACACAAGTTGATGTTCCCCTTGAAGAACATGATTATCGACGGCAGGTTGATTATCTTCTGCCGTAGAGAAAATTTGTGATTTCTTAACCGGGATGGTCGTATTTCTTTCAATTACCCGAGTCATCACACTACCTAAGGTCTCAACACCCAGTGATAATGGTGTAACATCCAATAAAAGAACATCCTTGACTTGTCCTGATAACACACCAGCTTGTACAGCAGCCCAATTTACCAACACTTCATCCCAATCATCATCACCTAAATGAGTATCACCGCTTGTGGACTTGACTTCAATTACACCGTCACCAAATTCCAATGATGGATGTTACAGTATATTCTGGATTTATCACTGATTGGCGTTTTGCATTTTGTCCAACCAACCTTTCTTTATTTTTGTTAAACGCAACCACAGATGGACAAAGACGCGAGCCTTCTATATGTATTGATTACAATCGGAACACCACCTTCCATAATGGCTACGACACTATTTGTAGTACCTAAATCGATACCAATAATTTTCGACATTTACAACTTCCTTGAGCATTAATAAATCGACACATTTAAGAGTAATGTCCATACAATAGAATCTTGTTAACAAAAAAATAAGAATTAGATATACATTAATTTCTTTCACTGTTTCTTGTTTTTATCTGAAAGGCTATTTATAATCTGATTAGGAAATGAGGAAAAAATGAAATTAATCAGGCTAATTACCATAACATCATGGATATTAATTGCCATAATTATTCCAATCCAGTCTGTGTATGCACAGTCTTTGTCGCCGATCATCATTACCATCCAGGTTCAAGGTCCATTAACCCCAGCTTTAGTTGGATATATTGATCGCGGATTATCAACTGCTGAAAGGGTGGGTGCTGAATTATTGATTCTGCAATTAGATACACCCGGTGGCAGTATTGATTTAATGAATACAATTGTCCAGAACATACGATCAAGTGAAATTCCAGTCGTGGTTTATGTTGCACCCAGAGGAGCGATCGCAGGAAGCGCAGGAACATTAATCACTCTGGCCGGACATATCGCTGCTATGGCTCCAGAAACAGCTATTGGAGCTGCGAGTCCTGTGGGTGGTCAGGGAGAGGACCTGGGAGAAACCATCGAAGCCAAACAAAAAGAGATATTGAAGGCCTCTGTCAGATCATTGGCTGCAAATAGAGGAGCGGAAGCAGTGGCTTTGGCTGAGGACACGATTGAAAATGCTAAAGCCGCATCTGCAGAAGAAGCATTGGCAGTGGGTTTAATTGACCTGATTGCTACAGATTTGAATGATCTGGTTGAAAAAATCAACGGCAGCACTGTTGAGTTGGCTTCAGGAGCAAGTGTTCTCAACCTTGATAATTCCGTTCTTCTTCCTGTAGAAATGAGCTTTATCGAAAATCTCTTGCAATTATTAACCAACCCAAATATTCTGTTTATTTTATTGACCATTGGTGTCCAGGCAATTTTTATTGAATTATCCAATCCAGGAGGATGGGTCGCAGGATTTATTGGAGCAGTTTGTCTGATCCTGGCAGTATATGGGCTTGGGGTCCTACCCGTTAATTGGTTTGGCATTCTATTTCTGGTTACTGCATTTATTCTCTTCATTTTAGAGATAAAAGCACCTGTTCACGGTGCATTAACTGCTGCAGGAACAATATCATTTATAGTCGGATCCTTGGTGCTTTTCAATTCTATCGAGACCCCAGGATTTCCACAAGTATCGGTACCTCTGGTTGTTTCAACCGGAATTTTCTTAGCTGGTGGTATTTTCGTTGTACTGCGATTTGCCATTCGGGCTCTTAAAACACCTGTTAGGACAGGAATGGAATCATTGATGGGTTTAACTGGTTTTGTCATTTCACCATTGGAACCCAACGGTACAATTCAACTGGCTGGAGAAGAATGGAGTGCCATTACAGATGATTTTGGAAACTTACCTGCTGGAACTCCCATTCAAGTGATTGATAAACGTGGAATTTCATTAATCGTAAAACGAATTGAAAAATTTTAACAAAAAAGCAGAGTGATCAACACCCTGCCTATTTTTTCTTTAGCTATGCCCGCCAAAAACCCCGTCTGATTGGCCGGACATCTTCTGCCGTAACAAAGGCATCCTTATCCATCTCAAGGACGATTGTTTCTACTTCATCCACTTTCCGTCTCAATACTGCCACGTGAAGAACAGACACCATCCCGCTTCTCCCTCTTCCGGAGACTTCTGTCACAGCAAAACCAGAATTTCTGAGTGCATCCGCAATTCTTGGTCCAGCCATTGGGCTGAAAACTGTCATATGAATATGCCCAATAGCCAATCTGTTTTCAATATTCATTCCCACGACATTTCCCGTTGCAAAGCCAGCTGCATAGGCAATGATGTTAAGAAAATTATCCATATTGGACAACACAGATGTAATAGCAATCACAAACAACAAGGATTGAAAGAAACCTAAAACCCAGGCCAACCCTTTTCGTCCCCGGAATACAAATAATACCCGGATGGTATCCAAGGACATATCAGATACGCGTAATAAAAAGATGATCAGAATAATCAGGATTGGAGAGGATGGTAATGGCATAAGAATCTCTTATTTATCAACATTATTTTCTGCAGCACCAGCGTATAGATTATTCATATATTCTTTGACCATTCTTCTTGTGGAGAATTTTGGTGCGTTGGAACGAATAGTTTCTTTTACGCGTGCAATCCATTCATTTGGCAAATTATCTGCCGATCTGGATTGATAATACAATGGAACGATTTCATTTTCCAGGGTCTCATAAAGATCCCTGGAATCTATTTCGTCCTGTTGATTGGTATCCTGATATTCAGTGTCATCGCCTATCGGCCACCCATTTTTGCCATTGTAACCTTCACGCCACCAACCATCTAATACCGAGAAATTCAATACACCATTCAAAGCTGCCTTCATACCGGATGTACCGGATGCTTCGTTTGGTCTTCGCGGGGTATTCAACCAGACATCAACTCCCTGAACCAAAAGTCGGGCTACATTCATGTCATAATCCTCAAGGAAAATTAACCTTCCACCCATTCGGGCGTCTTTGACAGCGCGATAGATTTCCTGAATAATCAATTTTCCTGGCTCATCTGCCGGATGAGCTTTACCAGAAAAAATAATTTGCACAGGCATACGCTCATTGGTCACTAACTTGAGCAACCGTTCATAGTCTCTGAGAATCAGATTAGCTCGTTTGTAGGTCGCAAAACGTCTGGCAAAACCAATGGTTAAGGAATACGGTTCCATCAAAACACCACTGGCAACAACCTGAACAGGGTGAAAACCACCTTCCTGCCATTTTCGCCTTGCAACTTCATTACAATAAACAGTCAATTTTCGTTTCAAATGTTTTCGGACTGCCCAAAGTTCAAAATCAGGGATTCTTTCGATATTTTCCCAAATTTCGGGTTCATCTGCCCGATCCATCCAATCAGGAGCCAGATATTTCTGGAATAAAAGATTCGTTTGTCTGGCAATCCAGGTACCTGTGTGGATGCCATTGGTGATGTGGGTAATCGGAACTTCGTTTTCACCTCTATCAGGCCATAACCAGTTCCACATTTTTCGGGAAACATCACCATGTAATTCAGAAACTGAATTCATGTGTTCTGAGAGCTTAAGCGCCAGAACCGGCATAACGAATGTTTCCCCCCAGGTTTGAGCCTGTTTTCCCAAATCAACAAATTGATCTCTGGAGAGGTTTAATTTTGGCCAAATTTGTGAAAAATATTTATCAATTAACCAAATCGGAAATTGATCATTACCAGCAGGTACTGGAGTATGAGTGGTAAACACATTATTCTTTTTAACAATTTCTGTGGCTTCTTCAAAAGTTTTTCCCCTGTCAATCATCTCCAATATGCGTTCCAAAGCGAGAAACGCCGAATGACCTTCATTCATATGCCAGACAGTAGGTTTGTATCCCAGAATACGTAACACACGAACACCACCCATACCTAATAAAATTTCCTGTGAAATTCTAACATCAAGATCATTGCTATATAATCTCGATGTTAATTGGCGATCGTTGGGTGAATTTTCGTCCAGATCAGAATCCATTAAATATAAGAAGTTTCTGCCAATATTAACCTGCCATATTCGTGCAAAAACCGATCTGCCTGGTAAATCAATCGAAATTGCCAGTGGCTTCCCCTGTTCATCTGTCAATGGAATAATTGGCACTTCGGAATAATTTAGATAAAAATTTCGTGTTTCCTGCCAGCCATCCTCCGAAATAGATTGCATAAAATAACCATTTTTATAAATAAATCCCACACCAACCAATGGTAAACCAAGATCACTGGAGGTTTTTAAGTGATCACCAGCCAGTATGCCCAAACCGCCGGCATAAACTGGCAAACTTTCATGCAAACCGAATTCAAAGGAAAAATAAGCTATTTGTTCCTTTTCTAATTGAGGATATGTTTCCGTAAACCAGGTATTTTTCGCTTCAAGATATTGATCAAATTTCTTCATAACAGCATCATAGCGATCTAAGAAATATAGATCATTAATGGTTCTATTTAATAAGGCACGATCAACCTGATGTAAAAATGCTATCGGGTTATGACTTAATTTATCCCATAACGGTTTATCAATTAATCTAAATAATTGCTGAGCATCCTGATTCCAAACCCACCACATATTGAAGGATAATTCTGATAATCTTTGAATTCTACGTGGCAAACTGAAACTAACAGGTATTTTGTATCGGTTTTTAACCATTTTTCTCGCTCCCATTCATTCATTATTGAATAGATAAATGCAGATAACAATAAAATAAAAATACCAATAAAAGCGAAAATGTGCAAGGAAAAACACTTTATTGTAAGCACCTTTTTTCAAATTTACATTTTTAGATTATTTTCATATTTTCATTAATTAAGTTTCTGGATAAATTATCTCCTTTTTTACAAGTGTTATAATCGGGATATGTTTAATAAAAACTTCGCCAGAATTATTCTTGGAACGATCCTGATTATTTCCCTGGTGGTGATCGTTCTTTTTTCTGTTCCCAGTTTACGAGAAAGAGTTTTGTGGCGGGTGGATCAATGGAAAATTCAAATCGATTATGCATTAAATCCCCCTGAAGCAGTTGTATTTGTACCGGATGCTGGGCAGATTCAATTTACACCAATTCCTCAAGCATCTCCAACAATTACACCACAACCATCGCTAACAATCAGTATTGATACTCACATCGACACACCAACACCAACGCTCGAACCTACACCTCTTCCATCTGTTTTCAATCTGGATGGAATACGATACCAGGATCAACATGGTTTATGGAATTATTGTGCTCCAGCCACCCTTGCTATGCAACTTTCATTCTGGGGATGGGAAGGTGACCGCATGGATACAGGTGTAGTTCTTAAACCTTTCGAAAAAGACAAAAATGTTATGTTGTATGAAATGGCGAATTATGTCATTGATCACACAGAGTATCAGGCAATTACCCGCTCTGGTGGAAACATTACTCTTTTGAAAAAATTAATTGCCAATGGGCTTCCAGTTTTAGTGGAAAAAGGTGTTTTTATTCGTGATGTCAATGGCAAGGTTTCCTGGATGGGGCACTATGCCGTTTTAAATGGTTATGATGATGCTAAACAGGAGTTTTTAACGCAGGATTCTTATTTCAGACTTGATTATCCTGTTTCATATGAAGATCTCCTCTCACAGTGGCGATCATTTAATTACACCTTTATGGTAATTTTTACAGCAGATTTGGAGTCAAAATTAATCAATGTTCTGGGTGATTATGCAGACAATCGAAATGCAGACCAGATCGCTTACCAGAATGCCAATCAGGAAATATATACGACCCAGGGAAATGATTTATTTTACGCTTGGTTTAATAGGGGCACCAGTATGGTGCAGTTACAGGATTACGCCGGAGCTGCTGAATCCTATGATCAGGCTTTCCTGGTTTATTCTCAATTACCTGAAAAAGACCGTCCATGGCGTATGATGTGGTACCAGACAGGTCCATATTTTGCCTATTATTATAGTGGTCGATATCAGGATGTCATTAATTTAGCGACGCTGACAATTGATTCAGCCAGTGAACCCTACCTGGAAGAAAGTTTTTATTGGCGTGCTCAGGCTTATGTAGCACTTGGTTATACCCAAAACGCAATTGAGGATCTCAAGAAATCGTTAGAATATCATCCTAATTTCATACCTGGTGTAGAATTAATGAAGCAGCTTGGATATATCCCCTAGTCAACCACCTACATGATAAAACTTTTACATTTTTCAGATGCCCATATTGATATAGCATCACAAGGAAAACGTGATCCTCAAACAGGATTACCAATACGAGTACTTGATTTTCTGAAAGCTTTAGACACCATTATTGATACAGCAATCAATGAGAAAATTGAGCTCGTTATTTTTTCTGGTGATGCTTACAAAGATCGTACCCCAGTCCCTACATTTCAACGTGAATGGGGAAAACGTATAATGCGTCTTTCTCAGGCAGAGATACCCACCATTTTATTAGTGGGAAACCATGATATCTCCCCTGCCGCTGGAAGAGCAACAGCCCTGCAGGAATTCAGCACACTCTCTGTGCCATATGTACATCTGGTGACAAAACCTGATTTTATATCTTCACAACAATTAAATAATTTGCCCATCCAGATTATCGCAATTCCATGGATCACCCGCAGTGGCTTTTTATCTGCACATCAGGATGATTTACTGAAAATAGATGAAATCGACACGAACATCGAGTCAATCACCTCGCAAATTATCGATCACCTCATGGAAAATCTGGATCCGACCTTGCCAACAATTCTTACTGCACATGCATCCATCCATGGAGCGGTATACGGTGCTGAACGCAGTATCATGCTGGGTCATGATATCGTCTTACCAATCAGCCTGGTCAAACGTAAAGAATTTGATTACGTTGCCCTGGGGCATATTCATAAAGCACAGGATCTGAACGAAAACGATCATCCGCATGTTATTTATTCCGGATCGATTGAAAGAGTTGACTTTGGTGAAGCAAAAGACGATAAATTTTTTGTGATCGCGGAAGTAGATAAAGGAAAAAGCCAAATCTCGTGGCGATTATTAGATGGTCGTCCCTTTATTGATATCCCCCTGGATTTAAGAGAAATTTACTCAAGTGAAAATCAAACTATACCAACACCAATTGAAATTAAAAATCACCTGGAAAGTACTTTGATTGATTCTTCAGAGGTTGAAAATGCAATCGTGCGTTTGACATTAGTCTACCCAAAGGATTGGGACAATCTCATCGATGATCATTGGTTTCAGGAGCATTTTTCATCAGCATTAGATTTTCACCTCGTACGAAAACCAATCTTTTCCACCCGCCTTCGTTTAGGTGATGATGGGAGCATTTCAAACCTGCCACATGAAAAATTACTCGAGCTTTACTGGGAGAGCCAGAAAGTCGCGCCGGAAGAAATTGACACATTGCAATTAATCGCCAAGGAAATAATCTATAATCAGAATGACCCAGAGATAATAAACTGAATAAGGGAGTATGAACAACATTTTTCTTAGTATATTAATAATTTTCTTATTGATCATCATCAATGGAATATTTGCGATGTCAGAAATTTCGCTCATTTCTGCCAGAAAAGTCCGTTTACAACAGATGTCCAAAGATGGAGTGCGATCTGCTCAGGTGGCACTAGATATTTCTGAGAATCCGAATAAATTTCTTTCCACAGTTCAAATCGGTATTACATTAATTGGTATTCTGTCAGGTGCGCTTGGTGGCGCATCCATTTCCTCCGATTTAAGCTTGATTTTCCAGAACGTCTCCTGGTTGAAACCCTATAGCGAGGTATTATCGGTTGCCATAGTCGTCTTGTTGACTACATATTTTTCCCTGGTTATTGGAGAACTAATTCCTAAACGTCTGGGCATGAACTCCCCAGAAAAAATTGCATCTGCCGTAGCCATGCCAATGAAAGCCATTTCCTGGTTGACATCACCTGTTGTGAAGTTGCTAAGTGCATCAACGGATATAGGTTTGAAAATCCTTGGGATTAAGAAATCAAAAGATCCGATCATTACCGAAGAAGAAATCAAAGTATTAATGAAGCAAGGTGCCCAATCAGGAATTTTTGAATCTGCAGAAGAAGATATGGTTACAGGAATTTTTCGATTGGGTGGCAGGTATATCGACTCAATCATGACTCCTCGCACTGAAATCGAATGGATTAATCTTGAAGAGCCATTCGAATCAATATTGGAACAGGTTATTAATTCCAATCATAGCCGTTTCCCGGTAGCAACCGGCGAATTGGATAATGTACAGGGTATGTTATTAGTTAAAGATCTACTGAGTAAGAGTCTGAATGGGGCCATTCCATCCATTCCTGACATCATTCAACCGCCCTTATTTGTACCGGACAGTACATCAGCTTTAAAAGCTTTGGATCTAATCAAAGAAGCGGGAGCACATGCAGCTTTGGTCATTGATGAATTCAGTGGTGTGTTAGGCATGGTAACGCTATATGATGTGCTGAAATCAATCGTAGGATCAATCCCTACCGCTGGTGAAGAAGAAGAAATTCAGATCCTTCAACGAGAAGACGGTTCCTGGTTGTTGGATGGTTTATTGGCCATTGATGATATTAAAGAGTTACTGGGAATCGATACACTTCCAGAGGAAGACCGTGTTGGTTTTCAAACTCTGGGGGGATTTATGATGACCATGCTTGATAGCATCCCTGAGGTTGGTCAATATTTTGATGTCTATGATATGCGTTTCGAAATAATGGATATGGATGGGAAACGGGTTGATAAAGTTCTGGTTATTCCTATTAACCTTAATTTTAAACAAAATGATGAATCGGCCTCAGAAATATGATACCTGTAAATCTCAGAATTCAAGGTTTTTTATCCTATAAAGAATCCGTCGAAATCAATTTTGAACAACTACATCTGGCAAGTATCACGGGTCCAAATGGCGCTGGTAAATCATCCATTTTAGATGCCATGACATGGTCTCTGTTTGGGTATGCAAGAGCAAAAAATGATCAGGTGATTAATCAGCAATCTGAAACTGCCCTGGTTGTAATGGATTTTGAATATGAACAACAATTATTTCGAGTCCGACGCACAAAACAATTGGATAAAACGCAAATCCTTGAATTTTATATTCGGGATCAGGACGTTCAACAATGGCGTGCTCTTACCGAGCAATCGGTGAGTGATACTCAAAAAAGAATACAATCCACATTGCGAATGGATTATGATACGTTCATCAATGCATCCTTCTTCCTGCAAGGAAAAGCTGATCAATTTACACAATTGACACCTGGAGATCGCAAATCAATTCTGTCAAACATTCTCGGATTAGAAATTTGGGAACAATATCTCAAGAAAACAAAAGAATTTAGAAAAGATCTGGAATTTGAGAAAAAACGGCTGGAAAGTATTCTGATTGAAATAGATAAAGAGTTAGCAGATGAAGAGCAACTCAAAATTCAATTAGCACAGACTCAAAAAGAACTGGATCAAAAGAATAAATCAAAAGATTACCACAATCTGTTAATCGATCAGGCTAAACAATTGGATTCAGCCAGAATTAATGCTGCTTCACAAATAAAACAACAAAAAACCGACATTGAAAAAATATCCTCAAACCTGGATAAAAATAAAAAACGACAGCATGAACTTTCGATCAAGTTAGAAAAATTACAAAACCAGGTCCAAAATGCAGCGCAAATTGAAGGAAATTATAAAGAGTGGATTAAAGTTCGACACAAACTGGATGAATTAAGCAAAAAATCATTAATTTATCAAAAAGCCAAAAATGAATTAATAAATATAACCCACGAAATCGACAAAGAATTTAAATCTCTCAGTACTCAGAAGATATTCCTGGATGAAAAGCACGCTGAAATTGAACAATATAAACGATCACTTCCTGAAACTGAGAAAGAGTTAGCCCTTTTCATTAAGAAGCAGGATGAATTCTCAATCTTTATTTCAAATAAACAAAATCTGCATGAGAGGATTCAAAATCTACAGGGTGAGATCGCAGCCAGACGAGAAAAAATCAGACATCTGGAACATCTCAATGATGAAAAACGCGAACATTTGAAAGAATTCCGTGGTGCAGGACCAGAATGCCCGTTCTGTAGCCAACCACTTACCCAGGAACATAAACAAAAATATGAGGATCTAATCATCAAAGAAGGTGTTGAGTGCAAAGGAATCATTGAAGAAGAAAATACATTAATCGAACAATTTACAAAAGAAATTAATGAAGCTCGACTTGAACTTAAGAAAATAGAATCGATTGAAAAAGAATTCGCGCTAACACAAAATCAAATGACAGAAAAACGTGTGAATAAAGAACGAATGCAAAATTCAATCGATGAATGGCAGAAAAAACAATCATCCGAATATCAAACCATTTCGCACAAATTAGAAAATCGATTCTTTGAACAGAAATATCAATCACAAATGAGCTCATTGAAGCAGGAAATTAAAAATATCAATTACGATGAAGGTAAACATTCATCCCTTCAGGAAATTGAAAATCAACTGCGAGGTACAGAAGAAAAATACCGCAATTTAGAAACAGCGCGTGGAATGTTGGATCCCATAACAAAACAACTAGATGAATTAATGGATGATATCAAGAACGAAGAGCAGGAACTTGCAGACAAATCTGAAGCACTCAAAACAATGCAGAATGAGTTTGATAAACTGTATGCAGATTTACCTGATATTCGCCATTTGAAAAAAGAATTGGATACGATAGACATTGAGCTCAGTCAGATCAGTCGTCGAATAGGGGCTGATAAACAAAAATTAGATACCATTGAGCGCAAAAAAGTTGACAAGGCGAAGACAATACTGGAGATGGATCAGCACATTGTAGCAATCAACAGGTATCAGAAATTGGAAGAAGCTTTTGGCAAAAATGGTGTGCCAGCTTTACTGATAGAACAAGCCTTGCCAGAAATTGAAGCGCATGCAAATGAGCTTCTGGATCGATTGACATTGGGTCAATTAACCATCCATTTCGAAACCCAAAGTGAATATAAAGATAAAAAGCGACAGGACAAAAAAGAGACTCTCGATATTCTGATCAATGATGCCAATGGCCATACCAGAGCCTATGAGATGTTTTCTGGTGGTGAAGCTTTCCGCATCAATTTCGCGATCAGGTTGGCACTTTCACAGGTTTTGGCAAAACGTTCTGGTGCCCGCTTACAAACACTGGTGATTGATGAAGGCTTTGGCAGTCAGGATCACTCCGGTCGCAGCCGTCTGGTTGAAACGATCAATCAGGTCAAGCGGGATTTCTCAAAAATTTTGATTATCACCCACCTTGAAGAACTAAAAGATGCCTTTCCTGGAAGAATCGAGGTAGAAAAAACGCCAACTGGTTCCCAGGTAGAAGTGATTGTGTATTCATGAAAATACGTTTAGCCATTCAACAACGAGTTATCCCGGCTTACAGGGCTCCTTTTTTGGAATTATTGACAAAACAATCAGAAATTGAGCTGGGAGTGATTGCCGGTGCACCCCAACCCGGAGAAATGATTACGATCGTGAATCGGTTGGATGGTGTAGATTATCAATTTACAAAAAACATTCATTTGTTACACAGCAAGTTTTATTTTTGTTTCCAACCTCAATTTCCAGAATGGGTAAAAAATTGGCAGCCAGATGTACTGATTGTGGAAGCCAATCCCCGTTATCTATCAACACCTTCTGCTCTGCGTTGGATGAAAAGCCAAAAGAAACCTGTGATTGGTTGGGGATTAGGCGTTCCAAAATCGTCCGGACCAACTTCATTTTTTCGCAACTATTCTCGCACAAAATTCTTGAAATCATTCAACAGTATTATTGCCTACAGCGAAAAAGGAGCACAACAATATATTCAGGCTGGGTTTGATCCAGAAAATGTTTATGTCGCATTGAACGCCACTGCAGCATCCCCCACAAATCCTCCTCCAAATCGGTTAATATGGAATGAAAATTACTCACCCATTCTTCTGTATGTCGGCAGATTACAACCTAGAAAAAGAATTGATTCACTCATTCAGGTTTGTTCCCAATTACCAGAAAAAATTCAACCAGATTTGTGGATTGTCGGAGATGGAGCTATTCGTTCTGAATTAGAAAAGCTGGCTGCCAAAACTTATCCCAAAACAAAATTTTGGGGTGAAACATTTGGTGAAGAATTAGATATGATTTTCAATCAGGCAGATTTATTTGTCTTACCCGGAACGGGTGGTCTGGCTGTTCAACAGGCAATGGCGCATGCACTGCCTGTGATTGTAGCAGAAGGAGACGGGACGCAATCGGACCTGGTAACCGATGAAAATGGATGGAATATCCCACCCAAGAATCCTCAGGCATTATTGGATGCCATTTCGTCAGCATTCAGTTCTCCAGAAAAATTGCGTCAAAAGGGATTGGCAGCTTATCAAACAGTCAAAACCAGTGTGAATATTGACCAAATGGTCTCAGTATTCATAAAAGCAAGTATGGATGCACTTACCGGGGGGAATAGCCTATGAAAACCCACATCCTATTAATTGCAGACGGTCGCAGTGCCATCACAAAAAGATGGATTGATTTACTCCACTCGCTTGATTTTCAAGTTTCCCTGGTGTCCACTTATCCCTTGACTTCAAAACTGGATGTAGATCAAATTTATATATTACCAGTAGCATTCAGTGCTGTCGGAGAAGATGCTAAGAATTCCTCGAAAAATGGCTCGAACAATCAATCTGGAACAAATTGGAAGAAGGCATTGATCCAACACGCGCGACCGATTGTATTGAAAGTTCGCTATCTACTTGGTCCAACTACCTTATCCAAATATCAGCAAGCGTTACTGGCCATTATTTCTGAAACAAAACCTGATATTATACACGCACTGCGAATCCCATACGAAGGCATGTTGGCCATGGTTACCCCCCAGTACGTCCCTTTATTGGTGTCTGTTTGGGGAAATGACTTCACATTGCATGCATATGCAAATTGCAAGATGAAGTACCTCACCGAACAAGTGATGCGAAGAGTAGACGGAGTACTGGCTGATGTACACCGTGATATCACCCTTGCCCACCAATGGGGATTCCCAGAAAACAAACCTTCCCTGGTTGTACCTGGGGGTGGTGGTATTCTGTTTAATGAAATTGAAGCTGCCAAGCATGTGATTATTCCCAACCTTGAGATCCCGACAGATGCTCCCGTTATTATCAATCCACGTGGCATTCGGGCATATGCCCAGACTGATGTTTTCTTCCAATCCATTCCACTTGTTCTCAAAAAACTCCCGAAGGCCATTTTCCTTTGTCCGGGTATGCAAGGTAAACCTGTAGCTCATCAATGGGTGGAAAGATTGCAAATTAAAGAAAATGTCTTTCTATTGTCGACATTGCCACAGGATATCTTATGGTCCACCTTTCATCGTTCCCAAATATCTGTTTCTGTCACTACACATGATGGAACACCCAACACATTATTGGAAACAATGGCTTGTGGCTGTTTTCCAATCGTCGGTGATATTGAGTCTTTAAGAGAATGGATCACCCCTGGCGTGAATGGATTTCTTGTTTCACCACAAAATCCACAAGAACTGGCAGAAGCAATTATTACCGCATATGAGAATCCTGAAATCAGACGAAAAGCAAAAATTATCAATCAAGAATTAGTAATTTCCAGAGCGAATGTTGAGTTGGTTCGAGATCAACTGGCTCAATTTTATCACCAGTTTTAATCAAAATAATCCTCCCATCCGTCACTTTGAAATTACTTAACAATTACGTGATTTGAAAATAATCCCCTTACAATCACCTAACAACAATACCCTGAATTGTTTGCTGCGTGCTATTTTTACTCTGAAATATGAAAAGAAGTTCTTTAGGAGTAAAAATGATGTTGTTTTCTATAAAATTTATTCGAATAATCATGTTACTTGGAATCATCATATCTTTGGGTTCAAATAATTTTCAAGTAAATGCAACCAGTAACAACCCACCTGTGATTACAACGATTGATCGAAATATAGATATCCCCTTTTCAGTTACCACACAGGATATTGGGGTTGCCAGAACCCAAAAAGTAAGTATGAATACTACCGCTTTCGAAACAATCGCGCAAAATTTATTTACTGATAAGGACGCAAAACAAACAGCCCGTTTCCAAATTTTTCCTGATTTGACCTTTGATGCTACATTCGATCAAATAAATCACACGATCCACTCAGGATATATTATGTCTGGAAAATTAAATAATGATCCGGACAGTTCCATTCTTATCGTTTCAACGGATGGGGTTATCAGTGCCAACCTTGAAATTCAAGGAAAACAATATCAATTAAGAGATAACGGACAAGGTATGTATCAATTTGAGGAGGTTGACCAGACTCAATTTCCCGAGGAATTAGATATTATTCCAGATTTATCCGAATCCTCTGAATTTGTCTTTGAACAATTACTGGATACCACATCAGCAGATAATGGATTTATGATTGATGTTCTGGTTGTTTATACCGCCGCAGCTCGTTCAGGTGCTGGTGGAACAATCAATATGCTAAACCTGATTAATCTTGCCGTTAGTGAAACCAACACTGGATACGAGCGCAGTGGAATCTTTTCCAGAATGAGATTAGTTCATACCGCTGAGATTAATTATGATGAAGCCATCTTATCCACCAATACTGGCTGGGGTACAGCGCTATCCCAATTAACCAATCAAGATAATGTGATTGACGAAGTCCGCAATATGCGTAATACCTATGGCGCTGATCTCGTCGTGATGATTGTTAATAACATGACTTATTGCGGCATTGGTTGGTTGATGACCCCGAATTATACGTACGACTCCGTGGGAAATAGCGTGGTGTCCCGTGCCTGTACGACTGGATATTATTCCTTCGCTCACGAGACCGGACACAACATGGGTGCTCATCATGATCGTCTGAACACCGGCGGTGGAACTGCCATGTATAGTTATTCCTATGGATATCAAGCACCGGATTCCAGCTTCCGAACAATTATGGCGTACAACTGCTCAGCTGGTTGCCCACGCATAAATAATTGGTCAAATCCCGAAGTTCTTTATAATGGAAAACCAACCGGTGTCCTGGCAACAGCCAGTAACAGTGCAGATAATCGCCTGACATTAAACAATACTGCTCCGATCGTATCAAATTTCAGAGCAACAAAAGTAGTACCGGTCGCACCAACAAACCTGGCTGTCCAGGATGTAAAATCAACAGATATAACTGTAACATTCGCAGATAATAGCACGGACGAATTGGGATTCAAAGTGGAACACTCGACAGATGGCGCTACCTGGTCATCTTTCCTGACATTAGCAGCTAACACAACATCATTCGTGGATCAAAGTCCGGTATGTGGCAGCCAATTCTTCTATCGGGTTTATGCTTATAACCAGAATGGTAATTCTTCCTACAGTAATATAGCCACTACTGGATTGATAGATTGCAGTCCTCCAGCACCACTGACTGACATAAGAGTTTTGCCATCCATTTCAAGCATTACATTAGACTGGCAGACAAGTAATAACGATGTAACTTATGTTGTTCAAATTCAGGATGAACTCTCGCGAATGATGGCATTGGATCAAGGACTTGAAATTAATCAACTACCCATTACACTCAGCGGATTGGAAAAAGGAACCACTTACATCATAACCATTACTGCTACGAATGACTTTGGTACAACGGTTAATGATCCGATCACAGTAAAAACGATGTCTGAAGTGGTATATCTGCCATTGACATCAAAACAATAAAAATAACCTTTACGGTAACCAAAATCAGGCTTACTTTATCAATAGACGAGCAAGCCTGTTCATTTTTTTGTTTTTGACCCCATCCATCAGGTATACTAGACTTTAGGAAATCATATTCCCGTTAAAGGAGGTAATTTTATGGGATCTGAAAGTAAATTTAAATTAACGTATGGGACAATGTTCAGTCCACCAGAAGAGTTTCACAGCGCATATGAGTCAAATCTGGCTGCATTACGAAGGACGTTTGGCCAGGAATATTCCATGATCATCGATGGAAAAGAAGTGTTAGCCAGCGAAAAATTTGAGAATCGCTCACCCATTAATACCGATCAGGTTTTAGGGATTTTCCAAAAAGGAAACGAGAAAAATGCCAATGATGCTATTGCTGCAGCCAAAAAAGCATACCAAACCTGGCGAAAAACACCCTGGCAGGAACGGGTAAAATTATTGCGAAAAGTTGCCGACCTGATTGAAGAGCGCAGTTACTATATCGGTGCTGCCATGTCGCTCGAGGTGGGTAAAAACCGCATGGAGGGTATTGGTGATGCAGTTGAAACGGCTGAATTAATTCGTTACAGTTGCGATCAATTGGAAAAAAATAATGGATTTGAAATCCAGATGGGTAGCGATCCATTCGTTGGGTTAAAATCCACCAATCTTTCCGTAATGCGACCCTATGGGGTCTGGCTGGTGATCAGTCCATTCAACTTCCCGGGTGCATTGACAGGTGGACCGGCTGGAGCAGCCATGGTAGCAGGGAACACCGTTGTTATGAAACCAGCGACTGACACTCCCCTGACTCCTTATTTGCTGGCTAAAGCATTTTTAGATGCAGGCATTCCGGATGGTGTCTTTAATTTCGTTACCGGTCCAGGAAGCACCCTGGGAAATGCCCTGGTGAATCATCCTGAAGTGGCAGGTGTTACTTTTACCGGTTCTTTTGATGTTGGTATGGGAATTTTCCGAACTTTTGCTCAGAACGGTCGATATGTGCGACCGACCATTCTGGAATTAGGCGGTAAGAACCCCACCATCGTCTCAAAAAATGCAAATATCGAGGATGCAGCTCTTGGAATTGTGCGCTCAGCATTTGGATTACAAGGACAGAAATGTTCTGCTTGTTCCCGTGTGCTGGTGGAAGAATCGATTCACGATCAACTTGTTGAACGCATGGTTGTTCTTACAGAAAAATTAGCCATTGGTGACCCCACTGAGCGCAATGTATTTATGGGACCAGTCATCAATAAAAATTCCTACAAAGATTTCCAGGATCTTTCAGCTGAATTATCTCAGGCAGGACGCCTTTTAACAGGCGGCAGAGTGCTGACCGATGGGAATTATACCAACGGATATTTCGTTACCCCAACGTTATTCGCGGATGTTCCTTTTTCACATCGCTTATGGAAATACGAGATGTTCCTGCCCATTACTACGATTGGAAAGGTCAAGAATCTCGAAGAAGGTATGCAAATAGCCAATGATGTGGATTATGGTCTCACATCCGGATTCTACGGCACCAATGAAGAAGCTGAATGGTTCTTTGACAATATTGAAGCGGGCGTAAACTATGCTAATCGGCCACAAGGCGCGACCACAGGTGCCTGGCCTGGTTTCCAACCATTCGGAGGTTGGAAGGGCTCAGGAGCCACTGGAAAGAATGCTGGTGGAGTACATTATCTACAAATGTACATGCGTGAGCAGGTTTATAATCTGGTCACGAAAATATAGTCCAATTAGAAACTCTGTATTAGAATAATGCTGTCCTACCAATGAGGGCAGCATTTCATTTATGATTGAATTAAGATTTAAATTTGGGAAATTTTTTATTATCCTGGGGGGATTGTTTTTGCTGTTGTTTGTTTTCTCAATGGTTGCAGATAGCGCGAATTTTTATCTGATTATCACTGGTATCCTGCTGATTCTTTTTGGTACAATCTTAAGAAAGAAAACAAAAATCAAAGAATCAGAACCTGATGAGTCCGATTCAAAAAAGAACCATCGGGGAAAATACCAGAATTCCAGGTTCAAAGATCATGAAGAACAGGAAGATCGACAATCCAGACGATCCAGACGATCCTAAATCCACCTCAAAAGAGAAAAACAATGTCAAAACTTCATACATTATCAGAAGCCATTCAAAAATACGTCCACGATGGTGATGTTATCTATGCAGCCGGGTTCACGCATATGATTCCATTTGCCGCAGCGCATGAAATTATCCGCCAAAAGAAAAAGAATCTTACTGTAGCTCGAGCTACACCTGATTTGATTTATGATATGCTCACAGCCGCAGGAAGTGTGAAGAAGGTAATTTTTTCATATATGGGCAATCCTGGCGTGGGATCTTTGCGTATCATGCGTAATGTGATTGAACAGGGTGAAATGGAATGGGAAGAATACTCTCATTTTGGAATGATTTCACGATTGCAGGCAGGTGCGACAGGTTTACCCTTTATGCCTATGAATCAAACCGGCGCTCCCAGTCTGGAAAAAGCCAACCCCAATATAAAACGGATTACTGACCCATATACTGGAGCAGAGGTTATTGTTGTACCTCCTTTGAACCCTGATGTGGCGATTGTTCACGTTCAACGTTGTGACAAGCATGGGAATTCACAAATTTGGGGTATTGTGGGTGAACAAAAAGAAGCTGCTTTCGCCTCCAGGCATGTCATTATCACGGCTGAAGAGATTGTTGAGGAAGACATCATCCGCAGTGATCCAAATCGCACGGTGATACCCTCCATCATTGTAGATGCGGTCTGTCATGTGCCATTCGCTGCCCATCCATCTTATACGCAGGGGTACTACGACAGAGATAATCTTTTTTATCTGGCATGGGACGAAATCAGCCAATCCACAGAAAAAATTCAAAACTGGCTGGATGAATGGGTATATGGGGTGAAAGATCGCGATGAGTATTGGGAAAAACTAGGTGAAGAAACACACAACAGATTAAAAGTCACCCCTCGAATGAGCTCACCCATCGACTATGGAGATTATTAACATGGATTACAACAATGCTGAATTAATGACAGTCAACGCAGCCAGGTTACTTCGCGATGGGGATGTCGTCTTTGTTGGGGTGGGTCTTCCCAATCTGGCGTGCAATCTGGCCCGTAGAACCCATGCCCCCAATCTGGTCATGATTTACGAAGCAGGTGTGATAGGAGCCCGACCATCTCGCCTGCCACTCTCTATCGGAGATCCCTGTCTGGTCAGCGGCGCTACAGCCGTCTGCAGTATGTATGACATCTTTAGTTTCTATTTGCAGAGAGGAAATGTGGATGTGGGGTTCTTGGGTGGAGCTCAAATTGACCGCTTTGGAAATATCAATGCCACCGTCATCGGAGATTACAATCAACCCAAGACCCGCCTGCCCGGATCTGGTGGATCAATGGAGATTGCTGGATGGGCAAATCGCTGTTACATCATTACCCCTCACCAAAAACGTAGGTTTCCCGAAAAAGTGGATTTTATTACCTCAGCCGGCTTCCTCTCTCATCAAAAGGAAAGAGAAGCCAGCGGTGCCAGAGGGAAAGGTCCCCAGGGAGTGGTGACACACCTGGGTATTCTTGAACCAAATGAAAATGGTGAGATGATACTGGCTGCCTTGCATCCGGGAGTGAATATTGATATGATTCAAGAAAATACGGGGTGGGAAGTTAACATTTCAGCAAACTTACGTGAAACCCTACCACCTAGCGCTGAAGAATTACGGATTCTTAGAGAAGATCTGGATCCAACAGGAATTTATATCTGATGAATGATGAAATCAATCAAAAAATAGAAATATTAATAACTTTTCCCCTTTCAGAGGAACTGATCAATAAAATCAAAGAAGTCTCACCGCAATTAAATATCACGGTTCTTCCAGCAAAATCATCACAGGAAATTGATGAAGAGGTCTGGAAAAAAACAGAAATTTTAATCACAGAACGGGTAATTCCTACATCGGAAAAAGTACCAGCTCTACAATGGATTCAATTCAATTATGCTGGAATTGACTTTGCCCTGAATGAAGATGTTTTCCAGAAAAGCTCCATACAGTTCACGACTTTGAGTGGTGCCGCTGCTCCACAGGTAGCCGAATTTGCCCTAACCATGATGTTAGTGATGTCTCACAAATTGCCATCCATTTTAAAATTTCAAATGAACCATGAATGGCCTCCTGATCGCTTTTCCCGTTTCACACCCAGAGAAATTCGCGCCAGCACGGTCGGATTGGTTGGATACGGGAGCATTAGCCGAGAGATTGCCCGATTACTCACCCCGTTTGGTGTAAAAATCTTAGCCTGCAAAAAAAATGTCATGCAGACCCAGGATGATGGCTATCAGATTCCCGGCCTTGGAGATCCCAATGGCGATTTATTTTCTCGCTTATACCCTTATCAGGCCATCAAATCTATGATGAAAGAATGCGATTTTGTCGTCGTAACAGTACCGCGCACCAATGAAACTTATCATTTGATAGCAGAAGAAGAATTAGCTATTCTGAAACCATCAGCTTATCTGGTGGATGTCAGTCGGGGTGGCATTGTAAAAAATTCGGCCCTCAAAGCCGCCTTACAGGAAAAGAAATTGGCTGGTGCAATGCTGGATGTGTTTGAACAGGAACCGCTTCCGAAGGATCATCCTATGTGGGATACCCCCAATCTTATTATCTCGCCCCATATCGCCGGTGTCAGTCTTCAATATAACGAGCGTTCAGTCAATCTAATTATTGAAAACTTAAAAAGATATTTGAATAACACCAAATTACTCAATACTTTTGATCCAGATGTGGGTTATTAATTTTTACAATGAATTTATTTCCTTCAGTCGCAGCAAAGCAAAAATCTTCTCACATTAATTCTCGTGTAATTTTTTTTGACCTTGGTGATACCTTAATTTATTTTGATGGTGACTGGTCCAAAGTATTGCATCGATCAACTAAATGTTTATGGAAGAATCTGATTGGTGCTGGTTATCCACTGAACCGGGAACAATTTTCCCAAGATTTTTCCGATAGAATGCGTAATTATTACGTGGAACGAAATAAAAGTCTGGTTGAAAATACCAGCGCCAGGGTTTTACGAGCATGTCTGACGGATCTGGGTTTTTCAGAACCGGAACCGGAAATTATAAGAAATGCTCTCAAGGTCTTGTATTCTGTTTCTCAGGAATTCTGGAAATTGGAAGTAGATACCTTGCCGACGCTCCACTGGCTACAGGAACAGGATTCCCGTCTGGGTCTGATATCAAATGCGTCAGATGTCGATGATGTTTATGCTTTATTAGGTAAATTCGATCTGACTGACTATTTCGAGCATATTATCATTTCTGCTGATTTTGGAATGCGCAAGCCGCACCCTGAAATCTTTTTAGAAGGATTGAGATTATTCCAGACAGAACCACAGGATTGTTTCATGGTTGGCGATCGATTAGATATGGATATTTTAGGAGCAAATAAGGTTAATATGTCATCTATCTGGATTACAAGGCGATCCATTCATAAAGGCAAAGAATATGGGTTTGATGTTAAACCAGATTATGAGATTTATGCTCTGTCGGAAATAAAAGACATCGTTAAATCAACCGGAAATTAATTTCAATCAACCATCCAGGGTTGGTCAAACCAATCAACTACATGATCCTCAAGATCATCCAGATCAATTTCCTTTTCATACTCAATTTTTCCCCGCACCGATACGCCAATTTGGTGAATAGTATCTCGGCTTCCGCTCACGAGGTGATGCCACCAGGGTAAATCCTTTCCTTCGGCCAGCAAACGGTAAGCACAGGTAATAGGCATCCAATCTAAAGTTCGTATCAGATCAACATACAGTACGAGACAAGTTGGAACGATTGTCAATTACCGGGTTAGACTTTACCAGTCGTAGTCGCCCGATGTTTACCACATATAGCCGCCTTATGGTTACCAGACGTGGTCGCCCGATGTTTAC
>PHBX01000046.1 GCA_002842045.1 Chloroflexi bacterium HGW-Chloroflexi-3
CAGACTTGTCCAACGTATTCAGGCGGCACAACAATCAGGTGGTGTGTCGGATATCGACCAGGCTGTTACCAGTGCTATTGAGGAGTTAAACGAGGAAATCGGCTACCAATCAGAAGAACAGATGCAGCGATTGCCCCTGCGCATCACCCTGCTGGCCATGCCGTTTCTCCTTGGTCCAATTGTTATCTTGTTGTTTTACCCGCTTGTCGACCGCATCCTGAAAACCCTCTCAGGGGAGTCGATTGGCGGCGGTTTCTAACCCATTTTTCAAAACCCCCGCCCAAAGTGCGAGGGAAAGGAGCCTGTTTATGTTGTTCGATAAGAAAGCATCCGAAATTCCACAGTTTGTTGTTGTTCTGGCGATCGCCGTTGTCTTGGGAGCAGTGGCTATCTGGGCCATCCTGAGCAATATCGGTACCCAGGGCGGCAGCATTGCGGACTGGATTAACAGCATCGCTGTGCCGGCTGCACACCCATAATTTTTTAGCAAACCTGGTGGCTGGTCTTCTATCCGGAAGACCAGCCACCAACCATTAACACTCCGCTTCCTCTGTAAATGTGCAGAGGAGCATTCCAAGGAGAGGAGGAATTATGTTGCATGATCGAAATGGACAGAGTGTTGTTGAGTATATCGTTGTCCTGGCAATCTTCATCGCTCTGGTTGGCGGCGCGCTCTGGGAAGTTTTTTCCACTTTAAAGGTCAAGTTCAATGATGTCAACGCCGAAATTGGGTCTTAAATCAGATTCCAAAGGGCAAGCAGCGGTTGAGGCTTTATTAGTTCTAATGGTGCTTGCACTCGTAATTTTTGGTGGTATAGAACTCAGCCGTGGAGTGGCCATGAGGCAGGCATTGGACAGCAGTGCCGGCGCAGCTGTTCGCGCTTTATCCCTAGATCCTTCCCAATGGAGTTATGCAAAGAACTTAATTCACCAAGGGACGAACCAAAATGTGATGGGTACGGTTGTGGCTACAACCATTCAAGTTTTTGATGCTGCCGGTACTCCACGGAGTTCAGCCTGGCTTTCAGGCAGCCCATTTGGAACTACTTTTATCTTGGAGGCTTCTGCACCATTTCGGGCAGATATTCCCTTCCTTTCTGAACCCATCATGACGATACGGGTTCAGCATTGGGGAATCGTAGAGCGATATCCATGATTATTGAAAGAAAAGCACAATCCGCGGTGTGGGGATTACTATCCATCCTCGTGCTTGTGGTCATTGCAGGTGGGCTCGTGGATATTTACAGGATGTATGCGGCGCGCAATTGGGCTTATTCTGTAGCGCAAGAGGCTGCGCTTGCTGGTGCATCCCGAGGAAGGGACTGGGATGCTGTTCTCAATACTGGCTTTATCCAACTGGATCAAGCCGTGGCCAGTAATGAAGCCCAAAACGTAGTTAGTTCTGCTATGCAAACGCGTGGAATTATTGGGTACACCTCGTCAATTCGGGTTTTACCTGATCCTTTTGGGGGAACGATATCCGAATTTCCACCCCGTCCAGTTCGCTTGGGAGATGGATTGAGCGATTGGTCTAGTAATGAGCCTGCTGTTGGGGTTTATTTGGAGGTTCCAATCCAATGGACGATTCTGAACATTTTCGGAATCGAATTGAAAACCGTTCGGGCTTTTGCAGCCGCTGGGGTTGTCCAATGAAAATATTTATCTCAAATCTGATGAAACGTAAGAAAACATTTCTGGGAATTAACCTTGCCATTGTGATTGGTTTGGTTATCACGATTTCCGCTCTGGCTGATTATGGTCATCCTATCGTTTCCTATAATCGAAATCCCGTTTCGATCACGTTTCCTAGAGCTGGAAGAATTGTTTTATGGAATGTAATCACCTCAAGTTCACCGGGGTATTTTTCGCGCTATTACTTTATCCGTAATGGCTGCAGAGTAGGGCAGAACTGCACCTATATGGATGTGATCAACAACCAAACTGTGCTGACCCCGATCACAGTTGCAGCTGGTGAGACGATCCAGATCAGAGGTTGCGATTGTTATGGAGGTAACTGCGGTTCCGGTGGGTGTGCTAATCCGCATGTGGGTTGGAAAACACCTCATCACGATTACTTTTGCCCAAATTACTTCTATTCGCAAAACTACAATCCAAGCGCCGGTGGCAGAGACTTTACCAGTTTAATGACAGCTTTCCTCGCTTCCGGAGATACCATTATTGGCACTCCACAATTTTGGGGGGATTGGGATGAAGATAATAGTAATGGTGGTTATGACCACGACTTTGAAGATTTCGTCTTAATCTGGGCTTATCGAGATACATTTATTAGCTACCATGACGGAGCCTCTGGAACAGTACCTCAATCCCAATGTCGTGCTTACGGCTGGTTGATGCAAGATGCCGCTCCAGGGTTGGATATCAATTACCGCATCCTGGTAGATGGTAATTTGGTAGCGAATGGAGTCGCCAACCAGTATAGGGCGGATCTGACTGGAACCTGCACAGGTGGCACGTGTGGCTATAGTCAGGATTTATGGGGGGTAATATCGCCCAATGTTCAACACACCGTACGCGTTCAGGGTCAAAATCCCTATAATTCCTCCTGGTTTGATCTGTCAGGAACGAATAAAACGATTCGGTGCTCTCTCCCACCCAGTGTGGACTTGAAAGCGAATAACCAGGATGGAACAATCCGCCTGACTTCTCCTGCTCAATATTTGTTGAGCTGGACATCCGGTAATGCAGATACCTGTACTGCCTCAGGAAGCTGGACTGGTACGAAGGGTCAGTCCGGCTCAACGAATTACTCTGGCATCACCGCAGGAAGTTACACTTATACGCTGACATGTTCCAATCCCATTGGCTCCGCTTCAGATAGTGTCACGGTCATTGTCTACAATCCACCTGCAGTGGATTTGAAGGTTAACAACATCGATGGTCCGTTGACATTAATTTCTCCCGCAAGCTTTACCCTGAGTTGGATCTGCCGGGATGCGACCAATTGTTCAGCAGCCAGCTCAGATGGCAGCTGGATTGGGAATGTGGTCATGGCTGGCAATCAATCCCTGATTGGAGTCCCGACTGGAACTCACACCTACACAATCACCTGTTCAAATCAGTATGAAACTGCCAGCGATTCAGTCACGGTTATTGTCATTGCACCACTTCGCGGGACAATTTCGGTCACATATGCGCGTTTATTGTTGTTTGCCCCTAGCCTGGATCAACCCGCACAGACCTTAACAGGCGAGATTACAGGTGGCGTTCCACTTTATTCTATTCTGGTACGAGTTCGGGCACCATCGGGAGCCCAATTTTCTTTGAATCGCAACGGCTCAACCTGGTCGGTGACTCCTGAGAATTCAGGAGATCTCAATTTTGGCACCACAGAAGAAGGTATCTGGACAGCATGGGCTGATTTGACGGATGATTTTGGCCAGACATATCGAACACCCAGCGTGGTTTGGGAGGTGGCATGGCATCCCGTGCATGGTCCCCCGTAATCCGTATTCTATTAACCGCCCTTACAGTGATGACCACTGCTAGTTGGAAACCAACTTCCGTGAAGGCTGATACCGGTGGAACCTGCCAGATGGCTTATGGCTTAACCCCAACATCTATTCCTGACTGGTTAATGCCAGTAAGCGGGAACACGAACCTAGCCACTGCCAACCGTTATGATGTTTTGGCTGCCGAGTTATTGTCATCCGGATTAGTCGATGGTGCTACCTGCCCAGCACAAGGGTTGAATCCTGATGGCTCCGCAAATGGTTGTGGAATCGAACTTACTAAAGACCAAGTGCTCACCTGGCAGAATCAATTTGACTCGGTGATTCTCTCTTCTTCTCAGGCCGCAGAGTTACCCCCAAAGGTAGTTAAAGCTGTCATTGCTGTTGAATCGCAATTCTGGCCAGCGGCAAATTGGACGTTGGGTGAGATTGGATTGGGTCAGATGACTACATATGGTGCAGACCTTGTTTTGATGTGGCGACCGGCTTATTTCCGAACCATCTGCCGGCAAACATACGGAGAAATAGGGTGTACTACCCAATATCAATTCCTGGATTCTTCAACGCAGTTCCTATTGCGCGGAATGGTTTTACGAGATATAGAGGCTACCTGCCCGAATTGTCCAGGGGGTGTTGATCTTGAAAAAGGAAACCAAGCGATACGAGTTCTGACTGAAACCCTCAACGCAAGTTGTTTGCAATCGACCCGGATTTTCAATCTGGCAACCGGTAAACAACCAGCTGCGTTTTTATGTTATGACGATTACTGGCATCTGGTTCTAGCAAATTACCATGCCGGCGCCGGATGTGTTTATCAGGCTCTTCAAAAAACCGGAAATCCGAACAGTTGGAATAGCATTGCAGCCAATTTTTCAAGCGGTTGTGCAAGTGGCGCTGAATATATTCGACGTATCGAAGGGCAGATCAAGCCGTAGAAAAAGAGGTGTTATGGATTGGATTATTTTTGGCCTTGTTGTAACCTGGTTGGGAATCGTATCTTGGTTCGATATTCGAAAAAGTGAAATACCCCACAGCGCCTGGGTGGTTATTCCTCTCATTGGCGCAGGTCTTTATCGGATCTGGCAGGGAGACTGGACATTAGTACTACTTGCTGCTGTAGTTGCAGCTGTTAGTGAACGGGATAGGATATCTCAAGCATTTGGCTGGGAAGAGTTAAGCCGAATAATCACCTGGCTCCCGTTACTTTTTTTGGGAGCATTCCTCTCGATTCAATATTCGCCAATTTCAGCTCTGGCGATCATCGGTTTTTGGGCTGCCTGGGAAATGAAGTGGTGGGGTGGTGCGGATGCCGTGAGTGCAATTATTGTCTGTCTAATCTGGCCAGGAATGTTCTTTATCATATCGTTTCTGGTTATTCACTTAATCGTTGTGATTGCTTCAGGATTGGTATCTATGGTACGGGAACAGAAAATCAAGCTTCACCGATTACCGGGATTGCCGATATTGTTGGCCTCGGTATTAATCTTGAAAGTAGGGTTTATCTTTAGAGGTTAATCATAGTATCTGGATTATGTTTTTACATTCATAGCAAAACTTTCGAGGCCCCCTCTCGTACACACTGGCTGACATAGTTCATTAACCCTGAATAAATCATAAAGGTTGAATCAAGCTAAAAACATGTCTAGATGAAAAACAAATTGGGGTCTTAGGCTCCTATTTCGTTTCTATGGCTAGGAATAGCGCGTTGAACACGCTTTGGCGTATATCTCCATACCTTTGACGAATGATTGGAAATGAGCCGATGTTGTGTGCACTGTAATTACGCAGGCAATATGCGACCCCTAAATCACATTCTGGTCTTGATGGTTTTACCCCATCTGGATAAATAAAAGCTTGATCTAGTAACTCATTAACGGTTTTTTCAAAATCTGCATCTTTCATGGAGTTTATGTACCCAAAGTGATCTCTATTCCTTGCTGGGTCAAGAGAAATCGCAGATTTTACTAGAACGTAGCTTACCAGGTTAATGAATTTCCAATCATCTTTTGTTGGAGTTGAGATACTTGAATAGATCACAGAGTCTGTGACCAGTACAAGGTCGAATAATGAGTTCAATTCATACAAACTGGTAAAGTCACCTTTTAAAATGGAAGATGGCAACAAGTCAAAATCGTAGAATCTGGCTGGCGCGTAGGTAAAAGAAAACAATATATCTCTATTGGGAGGTTGATTAAGGAACTTTGTTCGAAAGATAGCCAAGGTAAATTTACTCCCAGTAAGGGCTTGGTACCTAGCTATTAGACCGCCCAAATGATTCGCCCATGCTTCCACCAAACCAAATAGTAAGTTACCTTTGTCTGAGTAATCTAGAGATACTGTTTTAAACGCTGGTGTTCCTGGAAGGGGGCTATTACTTGTCAGCACATCTTCTTCGTATGCGCTGTGAATTAGAAAGAAGCCTTTGTCAAGTTGTCCTTGAAGGATAGCTGTCTGGCTCCAGAAATAGAACAGAGAGCCTTTATGAATTCGCGAGTTACGGGAATTTTCCCAATCAAGCACTATTTTCAAAATGTCTTGCCAAAATTGTTGTGCTTCACCAACGCGTCCATTATTTTGGTAGTTTTTCCAAATGATAGTCAAGTTGTTAAATAAATTATCTTGCCCAGGTGGATTGTTTATCTTGCCATCAAAGTATGAATGAATATTTGCTTCAAGGTCTTTGTAACAATCTCTAATGAAGTCAGGGTATGGCCTCAACAATTCATTAAAAAACTTGGTAAATAAATCCTTCAGAAAAGAATCTGTTGGATCACCCAAGGGGGTGACTTGAAGTTTCAATCTTGTATTGGCAACCTCAATCTCCATATTTACCTCCGTTGACAAAGAAACCGTAGAAAATTTTGCAAGAGACGAAGTTAAAAATTTGTATTAATCATATCCTGTAAAATATAAATTTTTAGCTTCGGGTTTGATATAAAATATTCTATAACGATATTGTCTGGCCTCAAAATAACAGGGCGCTTTCACCGAGATGCGCACCTCCATGATAACGGGAAAAATCGCAATTATTTTCATCAAAATTTGGCCACCTTGGATAACTTCATTCCGTCATTATAATTATTAATAGACAATCTTTAATTAATCGTTGGCTGGACAGTACCTTCTGGGTGCAGAAGTGAGTCCAGCTTTAATTTTTTAAGCACCTTGCCTAGATGCAGAATGGATAGGAGCGCCTTCTGATCGCCAGTTTTGCCATCTTAGCCCTGTTTTTTGCCTGTATGGTCTACAATCTCCGCAACCACCAGGTCCCTATGCCATTAACCGTTGGAGGGATGGTTGGCGCAGGTGTATATGCCCTATTCAATGGCGTATGGGCTCCAGTATTGTTGATGATTGCACTGACACACGTATCAGATTTCAATCCCCGAGAAAAACGTCTGGCATTCGCTCTTACGTTGTGCTCATTTTCTGCTATTTTTCAACCTGCGGCGGCGTTGATTTGTGCCCTCATTCTCGGATTCTGGATATTGTGGGAGTTTGGTATTCTGGGTGGCGCCGATGTAAAACTATTGATCGTTGTGACACTCGCCTTAGGGAATCCAATTGTTTTGATCCCCATTGCAGTTTCTGGGGGATTCCAGGGCGTAATTGCAAGTCTGCAAAAGAAGAGAGAGATTCCGTTTGTTGCATCGATATTCTGTGGAACCTTGTTATTTGTTGTCTATCCATATTTCTAAAACGGAAGGAGGTGATTGGCGTTGCGTTTCCTAAAAGATAACCGGGGAATCGAGTCGACGGAGGTCGCTTTGATCATTGCAGTGGTTGTCCTGGTCGCCTATGGCGCTTACCGGTTGCTGGGACAGAATATCGCTGCCATCGTAACTGATGTTGCTGGAAGAATTTAACCATTTCAATGTTCTGCCAGCAATGGTAAATCTGGCAGAACGATTTTTATCAAGGAGGACAATGAAATTTTTCAAAGATAACCGTGGGATGGAATTACTTGAAGCGGCCATTACCACCCCAATAGCGATTATAGTGATGTTGGCTATCGTGAATCTGGGAATGTTGGTCTACGCCCAGCAAGCGGTGCAAGCTGCGGCCAGGCATGGTGCTCGGATGGGAAGTGTGGCACAGCAATGCCCGGCCTGTTATGCAGTGAGTGGAGCTAAGTCGGCAATTGCTCAAGCTGGGATATTAGAGAATACTTCTGTTAGCGTCTTGGCTCCTGGAGGCAGCGCAGGTAGTATTCTCAAAATCCAGGTAAGTGGCAGCGTCCCTAATTTTATGGCTCCATTGACCAGTTTGTTTCCTGGATTGCCCGGACAGACGTTTACTGTCCGAGCGGATTCGACATTTCGCCAGGATGGCTGGTAATGCTGCTGCGTGATCGGCGGGGTTATTCGATGACCTTCTGGGCGGTGTTCATCGGGCTGGTGATGATTCCAGCCCTTGCATTGGCAATTGAACTGGGCCGCTATTTCTATGCGATTTCGGAAGTAGCAAAAGCTGCGGACGCAGCAGCCGTTGCAGCCTCTGCAGAGATCAACCAGAAAGTTTTCCAAGATACAGGGAGTCTGATACCCACGTCAAAGACGTGGGGAAATGCCCAATCTTATGTGACTTCCAATACAACAAGTTTGTCTGCCAAGGGGGTTCATGCATTCGTGACTAACATTCAGGTCAATGGAGGAGATAACACCGTTCGGGTCGATGTGTCCGCAGATTTGTCCATTTTATTTCCTTCGGTGGTTCCTAAGGTGGTTGTAACGCAGACAGGAATAGCAAAATTGCGCGCATTCACGCATTAAATCTTCTACAGGTTTACGTTAGGCGCTGCTGGGTGAATGGAGTGTGAGCTCTGATTGGGAGAAGGATCCTGCTTTGGAGGTAGAAAAAGCCCGAAAATATCGCAGAATTCCGCCAGTCAGGTAAACACTTTGCTAGACCGTGATTGTTTTAACAGGCATCAGTGTTCAACATGTTTTCTTAATTCAGATATTGAAATAAACCATTGATACTTCTTTTCGAATTTGATAAATTGTTGAATGTCGTTCATTGAAGATAATATACCGATTGGATTAATAGGGATTGGTATAGGTATTTCTCCTAAAACCCCTATAATAATGTCTTTAATGGACGGAGAAAGAATTTTCCCCACTCGCCAGAGGTAATCGGAAAAAAATTTTGCAAATTCAATAGATGATGTCCCTTTAGATTGCGCACGTATCTCCTCTGCAATTTGCGCAATTGATTTAAGTTTGTCTTTGGATTTGAGCATTGCAATCTCATAAATCGGTATGTCTGAAAAATTTGGAACATTTAATTCAAGGAGAAGTTCAATGTCCTTTACTTTTCGCTTTTTTGCCTGTTGTCCCCTAAGCATAGATTGGATTGTTTTTGATTTAACGTATTTTTGAATGACCATTGGTTCAAATTTGAACTTGATGTCAGAATTCGCGAATTTGCTTATTGATTCACCTAGATCGATTGGAATTGTAGACATTCTTTGGATTGCCATTCTAAATTCAATATCGTTAAGGGTGTAGATGATGTCAAAGTCGAAATTACGAGAGAGAATAGAACAAACAAATACCTCTTGTGCAAGCACAAATGATAATTGTCTATCCAAAACGTCATCCCAATCGAAATGTAACTTCTTTGTAAAGTAATCGGTTAAGAGAGGCAATAAAAAGGGATGAAATGCTTGCGTACCTTTTCCTCTCATAGATTCAAATGAGAGATAAAAGAACTCTCTAATTTCGGAATTTGGATGTTCTCGTATGTTTTGTAGTTTGTCAGAAATCAACTTTAGCACTTTTGGTTTTCCACCTAAAATTCTTGCGAGATTCATTTGGGAAAAGTCAATGATTTCATTTTTCCATTTTTCAACATTTTTATTTAGGGCAGACATATTGCCCTTGCTAAGATTGTTATAGGTTTCGGCTGCCCACCAGGGAAGGTTTTCCAAATTTAAATCAACAAATAAATTGTCATACGCAATCAAACCTACAGAAAATATATTGGGATCAATGACGACTTTAGAGTTTGGAAAAAACAAGGTGCTTGAAATATAAGCTTGATTAGTTTTCATAATAAAGGAATGTGCCAATGATGTGCGTTAGCGGTAGTGAGCAGAGCGTGGACAATTCTTGGGAGTAAAAAAGCTTGAAGCCAAAAAATGTTTGAATATGCCGCAGAACCTCCAGCGCCCATTGCAAGCTTTGTTAGCCCGCTTTTGTCTTTAAGCAAGCAATCCACGTAATTTAGCCCGTGTGTATGCCGCGATTGTAAAGCCATCTGTGATTTTAGCTTTAGCTATCATTTCTTCTAACTCTATTAATGAAACCCAAAGATAACTTTCAATCCCTTCTTCCTCAGATGGCTGACCAATGGATTGTAATTTAGCATAGAATAACTTCACTTTGTTTGCTTCTAAACCAGTATTGTTATAATAAACCCCTAAATCAACCAACTTACTAATTTCTCCGCCAACTTCTTCAAATACTTCTATTTTTGCCTGTTCTTCTGCGGTTATTCCTGCTTGACCGAAACCTCTTGGAACTTCAAAACTCCAAGAGCGAACTGGATGGCGATATTGGTGAAGAAGTAAATACTTGCCATCTTTCTCGCATAACATCACGACCCCTTGACCGCCATTAAAGTCTGCGCGATTTATTACTCGAAAATAGCCGCCTACATGACCTCCAGGAAATTCTACTAGATCACGGAGTACAACAATATACGGGTCATTGAGAACTACCCCAATGTCAGCCCATTCTAAAGGTTTACCTTCGGACAACAATTCCGCGCGTCTATTTTTTTGCCACTCTTGAATACGACTGTCATCTTTAATAATTTTTATTGGCGAATCTGCATTCTCGAACAAATCAGAATGCTCTTTCATTATATTTTCGTATTTCATGTGACCTCTGTAAATCTAGCTCTTGGATTGATTGGCTAAATCCTTGACCACAGGTGGAGTCTCTTTCTTAAATGCCTCTTCAGCTTTACGAACTAATTGAATTAATGAGGCTTTAGTAACATTTGCTTCATAGTTTACAATATCAAGACTGTACCCTAGCTGGCGGTCAACTTCATCTCGACCAACAGGAATAAAATCAACCAACAAACTTACTGTATATCCTAAAGCACTGTCTGGTAAATCTATTAGCGCAGCGAGGGCGGCTGTGTAAAAATTACCAGTCAAATTATGGGCGATCCAAACTCCTGCAACTTTGATAGCTATCCTAACTATCATACGATATTTTTTCTCAAGGACAGGTAGGCGTTTTTGTTTATAATACCAATCTGCAACCTGGGTATTATAGGCTTCAAGAGCTTTTGTGAAGGCGTCCAAGTGTTGTAAACTATCAAGTGGTTTTTCCAGGATTTCGCGTTGAATCTTGATATATTCTCCCCAACCAGGCAATAGTCTTAACTCATAAATATCCTGTATTTCCAAATCTTTTAGAAATGGCAGATTTAATGCCTGTTGCGTTCCTTCAACAAAGGTATCACGAATATTGTTTGAAAGAATATCTATCATTTCGTCCCCCTTTCCTAAACCTAAATCAACATCTACGGCTAAAGCAGAACGCATTGGCATATCCGATGGCGTAAATACATATCTTCTCAGGCTATCTGCCAAGTTTATGTTGTATCGTAAATCAAAAAGTTTTTTCTTTTCGGAAACGAAGGGAGATGTTGCAGGATCAAGAAAATAGCCTTGTGGGATTGAATTCGGTATGTCTCTTCTGCATATAAATTCTTGGTAGAAATCATTCCGTGTTGCAGTGCCCTTTTTATCAATCTGTGTAAGTACGACATCGTGCAACTTTCGTTTCCAAGTATTCAGTTCCCTTGTTAATGAATCGACTTTTTCTCTTCTTTCTCGCGAGTCCCTTCCTGGCAACAACCCATCTGCCGTTTGTCTTAAAAGCGAAACGGGGCGAGCTACAAACCCTAAGAAGTACTCGTGAAATCTATGCGTCATTAACTGAATTGCTGATTTGTTTTTCTCGTCATCAATAGCAAATCTAACACAACTTATTTTGTCCACATCTCGTAAAAGAGATTTAAAAGTTCTAACGCCGTCTTCATCTAAGTCAAAATTCGGTTCGTCTTCTATACTTGATTTATCATGAAGGTATGGAACTATTGCCTGATCTTTCATGAGTTTAATAAACGCTTGCCTATTGTTTTGATTATCTTTTTCGTCTTTATAGGAAGAGTACAATACGCGGTTGTTCCATAGAAAAGCTCGGTTTATGACTGTTTGTGCCGCATAAACCAAAGAGCGGTTTAGTTCTGTTCTAGTTGCTTCAGTACGCCTACTTTGAACATGTTCGTCTGTGTACGAGACATTGTTCTTCACCATGTAGGAGAATACACTATCTGGCACAAATTGATTGTCCAAGCATTGCGGTATTACTGCTCCGGCTTCAAGTTTGTCAGGAAGAATTATCGTAGTTTTTGTTGACATTTTATCCCCTTTCGAATTAGGGAGGGTGTTGATAAATACTAAATTTTGACAAAATTCACTTTCCAAAAAGCAAAAACTGTTCTTTTTGGTTCAATATTTTTAGATTTGAACACATAATTA
>PHBX01000001.1 GCA_002842045.1 Chloroflexi bacterium HGW-Chloroflexi-3
GTTCTTGATCCATGCTATTTCACCTCTCTGTTGGTTTTCCTATATTGAATCAAATTTCGTTGGATTTGTCAATTAATCACTTGTTTTTCAACACTCTCATTTTGGTGTTTGACAGTTCTTACTGCGGGTATTATAATCAATCTCCGCTGAAAAAATAACTTGGGAGAGTGTTTAATGGAACAAAATGTAACAGCGGAAACAAACCGCATACCGATTTCCGAAATCAAACAGAAGATGAAATTCACCGGTAAAGTACTAAAAACCACACTTGCCGGTGCAGCCATCGATATTGGAGCGGAAAAGCCGGCTATGCTTCATGTATCCCAGATGGTCTCAAACTCAAATGAACCAATTCTTTCTGTAACGGATGTTTTGAAAGAAGGTGAAGAACTTGATGTTTGGGTAAAACGAGTACGAGATCAACGAATCGAACTCACCATGATTAAACCATTGGATTTAGAATGGCGAGAAATTAAAACAGGTTTAGCTGTAAAAGGCAAAGTTGTCCGCTTAGAAACTTTTGGTGCATTTGTGGAAATAGGTGCAGAACGCCCTGGATTAATTCATATCAGTGAAATGGCACACGGATATGTACGCACACCTGCTGATGTGATGAAAGAAGGTGATGAGATTGAAGCAGAAATTATTGATTTCAATCGGAAAAAGAAACAAATCAAACTTTCGATCAAAGCCTTAACTCCAGAACCTGAAAAAGAAGAAAAAGTTGATCAACAAACTCCTGTATTTTATACAGATGATCAATCTAAACGAGAAAAACCTGTTCGAAAGAAACGAGAAAAGAAAAATCGAAAGAAGGATTCCACAGAATTTTCTTCATTAGAATTTGATCTGGCCAATGGTCAGGCTGAAGAAGAGCCTACAGCCATGGAATTAGCCATCCGGGCTGCGATGGATAAAGCTAACGCAAAAAAACATGAATCAAAAAAGAAAGTTGCTAAAGTTCAATCTGTACAGGATGATTTATTAGCCCGAACCTTGGATCAAAAAACGAATTAATTTTTTTATCTCCCAAGTATATGACCATAAAAGCTACTCTTTCGAGTGGCTTTTTTTATTAGTTTCAATTGGATGAAGGATTAAATGGTAAAATTTTTTATCAAAGTTTTTTGATAAAGGTAAAAATAATTTTTCAATTAATGAATTTTTTAACTAATTTTAGGGAGATTTAATGAATACCAAATACATTTTTTTTACAGGTGGTGTCGTAAGTTCTGTTGGTAAAGGTGTTACAGCCGCCGCGATTGGTCGTCTCCTGAAAGAACGTGGAATTAAGGTCGGTGTTCAAAAATTGGATCCTTATATCAATGTTGACCCCGGCACAATGAGTCCCTATCAACATGGCGAGGTTTTTGTGACCGATGACGGAGCAGAAACCGATCTTGACCTGGGACATTATGAACGCTTTATTGATATTCGATTGCGTAAAGAATGCAATGTCACAACCGGACAGGTATATGCAGAGGTAATAAGCAAAGAAAGACGTGGTGATTATCTGGGTGGAACAATTCAGGTAATTCCTCATATAACCAATGAAATCAAACGTCGCATTTCTTTAGTGGGCAAAACAACGGACGCTGAAATCGTTTTGGTTGAAGTTGGAGGGACTGTCGGGGATATTGAGTCTCAACCATTTTTGGAAACAATCAGGCAATTGCGCAGTGATCTGGGTCGTGAAAATACCATGTTTGTCCATGTCACCTGGTTGCCTACCATTGGCGCAACAGGAGAAATGAAGACAAAACCGACGCAACACTCAGTACGAGAATTACGGTCCATCGGTATTTCTCCTGATATGATCATCGCCAGATCGGATTATCCAATTCATGATGATTTATGTGAAAAAATCGCCCTATTTTGTGATGTAAGCCGTGAGTCAGTTATTCCAATGGTTACTGCGTCGAATTTATATCAGGTTCCTTTATTATTAGAAAAAGCGAATGTTGGTGACCTGATTGTTAAACGCCTCGGACTTAACCCCAGCCAGGTTCCTGATTGGACCGAATGGGAAGAAATGATTGAAAAGATTTTTAAAGAAAGACAAAAATTGCGGATTGCATTAGTAGGAAAATATGTTGAATTGCATGATGCCTATATGAGTGTTCGCGAAGCCTTAAATCATGCTGCGGTGAATCAAAATTTAGATCTGGAGATTGATTGGATTCATTCCTCAGAACTAGAAAAAGGTAAATCATTTAATCTCCTCTCGGAAGCAGATGGCATCATAGTTCCTGGCGGGTTTGGTAGTAGAGGGGTTGAAGGCAAGATCGCTGCAGCTCGTTTTGCGCGTGTCCATAAAAAGCCATTTTTAGGTCTTTGCCTGGGAATGCAATTAATGGTAGTTGAATTTGGCAGGTTTATTTTTAATGATGAATCTGTAAATTCTTTTGAGTTTGATCGCACGACTCCGCACCCAGTCATTGATTTGTTGCCAGATCAGCAACACATAACTGACATGGGCGGAACCATGCGATTAGGGTTATTTCCGTGTCAATTACAACCAGATACTCTTGCTCAGGATGCTTACCAGACAGAATCTGTCGAAGAAAGACATAGACACCGCTTTGAATTTAATAATCGTTATCGAGATATATTTGAAAAGAATGGTATGGTTTTTTCAGGTTTATCACCCGATGGGAAACTGGTTGAAATTGCTGAGCTCAGGGAGCATCCATTTATGCTTGCTACTCAATTTCATCCGGAATTTCTCTCAAGACCAAACCGTCCCCATCCATTATTTGATAAATTCATACAGGCAGCCAGTGAATACTCCACCAAAAAATAAGAAAAATAATTCCAATTCTTTTCCTGAAGAACCTAAAAACGGTTATACTAAGGGATTGAAAATGGAATTTTTCACAATCAATTGAATGAGAGGTTAATATGGATACAACTATTGTTTCAATTTATGGTCAGGAAGTACTTGATTCGCGCGGCAACCCAACTGTTGAAGTAGAAGTTGTTTTGGCAGATGGAAGTTGGGGCCGAGCTGCCGTCCCGTCAGGCGCATCCACAGGATCACATGAAGCCTTAGAACTTCGTGATGGTGATAAAGAAAGATTCGGTGGTAAAGGCGTACTCAAGGCGGTTGAGAATGTCAATTCAGAGATTGCTGACACTTTGATTGATTGGGATGCGACCGAACAACGCGCTATCGATATGGCTTTATTGGCTTTGGATGGCACAGAAAACAAATCCAAATTAGGCGCCAATGCGATCCTGGGAACTTCATTAGCCGTTGCAAAAGCAGCAGCAAATTCCATGGGATTGCCATTGTACCGCTATCTGGGTGGCGTTCATGCTCATGTCTTGCCTGTTCCGATGATGAATATCCTGAATGGTGGAGCGCATACAGCCTGGCAATCTACTGATGCCCAGGAATTTATGGTAATGCCATTAGGAGCACCAAATTTTGCTGAAGGACTCAGATGGGGAGCAGAAATCTACCATGCTTTGAAGAGTGTTCTGAAATCTCGTGGATATGCTACCCTGGTAGGCGATGAAGGTGGATATGCACCAGCACTCAAAGCGAATGTAGAAGCTGTTGAAGTAATCCTCGAAGCAATTGAAAAAGCTGGTTACAAAGCCGGAGAACAAATCGCAATCGCCCTCGATCCAGCCGCATCTGAATTTTATGAATCAGAAACTAAAACATATAATTTACGTAAAGAAGGAAAGAAATTATCTTCGGAACAAATGGTTGACTTCTGGAAAAATTGGGTAAATCAATATCCCATCGTCTCAATAGAAGACGGTTTTGCAGAAGATGATTGGGATGGATGGAAAATGTTTGTGAGCGAAGTCGGAAATAAAATTCAGATTGTTGGTGATGACTTGTTAGTTACCAACCCGGAAAGAATTCGCCGGGCAATTAAAGAAAATGCTGCAAATAGTGTTTTGATCAAACTTAACCAAATTGGTAGCCTAACTGAAACATTGGAAGCGATTGAAACAACACATCGTGCGGGTTGGACAGCAGTGACTTCCCATCGATCTGGTGAAACTGAGGACTCAACCATTGCTGATTTAGCAGTTGCTTTGAACACAGGTCAAATTAAAACCGGTGCACCTGCTAGATCTGATCGCGTCGCAAAATATAATCAACTTCTTCGTATTGAAGCTGAACTCGGCGATACGGCTGAATATGCAGGTTGGGATGCTTTACACGTCCGCAAATAAGAGAAATTATTTTTGAACATTACAAAAAGGCTCCCATCAGGGAGCTTTTTTATTGAACAGATAAAAATCCAATGTTAGACTAAGACGATCAAACACTCATCACCTGCTTAAATTAAGGTAAATTATTAATTAATGTATCAATTGCATTCATGAATTCTGCTGGACATTCTTCCTGTGGCACATGACCACAATTTGGAAGAATAACTAATGAAGCATTTGGTAATTCTGAAGCGAATTGAATGCTCTGATCTGCTGGAATAATCTTATCATCAGCTCCTGTGATCACCAAAACCGGCATTGATAATTCTGTGATTCGAGAATCAATATCATTTTCACCATTGGCTTTGGTAAACTCCCAAAGACCGACATCCCATCGATCGACTGAGAGAGGTTTTTGATAGTTTGCTAAATCCTCTTCACTAATTTTTTCAGGATTCGACCAGGCAAGTTCAAGAATTTCCAGCCCTCTTTCTCGTATTGTTCGAACCAAAACAGGCCCCAATCGATCCATTTGAGGTAGATTAAGAAGTGGCTTGATCCATTTAGGAGCACCCCCACTGCCATAGACAGCTGGACTGATGAGGATCAATGCAACTATTCTGTCTGGATATAACAAAGCTGTCTGCATCGCGACCGTTACACCGGCGGAATTCCCAACTAAAATAATTTTCTCAGCTTTTTTTGCCTCAATCAACGCCAATAAAATCTGCGATTGATATTCCAGTAAATATGGATTGGTATTTACCTCCTTGTAAGGAATTACCCGTTCAGTCAACCCAAACCCAGTCCGATCATATGCCAAAACTGAACCAAAAGATGAAAAAGGTTGCATCACTTTTTGCCAGCTATAGGTGCTTGAACCAAATCCATGTAATAAAACAATCAAGGTCACACTATCACTTAGGATTTCCTGATAATGGACATCTGCCCCATTTATCTCCATAAACTGACTATCAGAATAGACCAAAGCTTCCAATTGTTGAATTCCACCTAATGGAGGTAACGGCATAATTAATGGTCCAAATACGATTAAAAGTAAAAGTAAGATGATAAATAAACCAAGTGGATTAACTTTTTTCATGTGTTCCTTTTTTTTAACATTGAAATAAATAAATCCAAATCAACAGAGCTTTGCAAGAATAAACATTATGCAAATCTTATACAATTTAACGAATTAATTGATTTACCTTCAACCAGATTTGGTCAAACATCTCTATGGTCAATTTTCCAGTTTGCGTATTTTGCCGGCTGGGATGATAGGAAGAAATTAAATATGGCATATCTCCTGGAAACTTGTCAATTCTCCCATGACTGAATGGAAATTGGTGCTTTTGTTGAATCAGATCAGAAAATATTCTTAATGTGTGGTTTTGAGCGATTGCACCCAAGGCCACCACCACCTTAAGATTTTTCATGTGATAAATCTCATATTGTAAATATGGAAGACAATTCTTAATTTCTGTTGGCATTGGCTTGTTTTGCGGAGGAACGCATCGACACACCGCAGTAATGAATAAATTATTTAAAGTCAAATCATCATGAATGTTTAAAGACTCTGGTTGTGATGCAAATCCTGCACGATACAATGCAGGATACAAAAAATCACCAGAAGCATCGCCTGTGAACATCCTTCCGGTGCGATTGGAACCATGCGCTCCTGGTGCCAGACCCACAACCAGCACCTGACCATTCAAATCACCGAATCCAGGGACTGGTTTACCCCAATAATTCCAGTCCTGGTAAGCTTTTTTCTTTGTGAAAGCAACTTCTTCTCGCCAACTCACAAGACGTTCACATAAACGACAATGGATTAACTCATCATAGTTGTTCATATGAGATTATTTCCTCCCTACAAGAAATTCTATAAAATCAGCATGGCATCACCAAAAGAATAAAACCTATATTCATCATCAATTGCTTTTTGATACAGTTCCAGTATCTTTTCCCTGCCAGTAAATGCACTCACCAGCATAATCAAGCTTGATTTAGGTAAATGAAAGTTCGTAATCATCGCCTGTACTACTTTAAATTCATAACCAGGTAAGATAAATATGTTGGTTGGCCCGGTATAGACGCCAATCACTTCTCCATCTCGTGCATATCTGGCACCCGTTTCGAGTGTTCTTACGCTGGTCGTTCCAACGGCAATGATTCTGCCACCATTTTTTGAAGTCTGGTTGATTAAATCAGCAGAGTCATTGTTGATTTCGCACCACTCAGTATGAATTTTGTGTTTTTCTGGATCATCTTCAGTCACGGGTGCAAAGGTGTCCAATCCAACATGTAACGTAATTTGACAAAATTGAATACCTTTTTTGGTTAATTTGTCCATTAATTCATTTGTAAAATGAAGCCCGGCAGTTGGCGCAGCAGCTGATCCTGTTTCTTTCGCAAAAACAGTTTGATATCGCTCCTGGTCCTGTAATGGTGTATGAATATAGGGAGGAAGTGGCATCTGACCAATATCAGGTAAATACTGATCAATCGAACCATTAAATTGAATTAGTCTTTCTGATCCTTCCAGATTTTCGATGACCTTAATTTTTATATCAACTTCCGTACTCAATTCCAAACCAGCATTAACACGTTTACCTCCAACCAGGCATTCCCACAGGTCATTTTCCCGTTTTTTGAGCAGAATTATTTCGACTTTTCCTCCGTTAGGTTTTCTGGCAAATAAACGTGCTGGAATGACCCTGGTTTGGTTGATAACTAATAAATCACCAGGATTTAGAAACTCTTCAATTTCATAGAATTTTCTATGCAGCAAATTTTCGTCTTTGCGATCCCAAACCAATAATCGGGAATGATCTCTAGGTTCTATTGGTGTCTGTGCAATTCTTTCTTCTGGGAGATGGTAATTAAAATCTTCAGTTTTCAAAATCACCTATCATAACAAACGCGGTTGTTTATCATCTTCTGGATATACCATTCCCAAATGCTCGTAAGCAATTTTGGTAGCTACCCTGCCCTGACTTGTTCGATCTAAAAAACCTAACTGTAAAAGATAAGGTTCAACTACATCCATGATCGTATCAGGTTCTTCGCTGATAGAGGCTGCGATTGTACTTAATCCAACCGGACCTCCACTATATTTTTCAATGATAGTTCGGATGACACGGCGGTCAATTTCATCCAAACCAAGAATATCCACATTGAGCAAGTCCAAAGCATCAATTGCTGTCTGGTAGGAAACAACACCATTCGATCGAACCTGCGTAAAGTCACGCACCCTGCGCAATAACCTTAAGGCAACTCTGGGGGTTCCTCGAGCTCTTCGCGCAATCTCCTTAATTCCATCTATCTCGTAAGGAACAGAGAGCATAATGGACGCCCTTTGGACAATTTTTTCCATTGAAATTTGATCATAATAATCTAATCGGTAAACAGCACCAAATCTTGCTCTTAATGGAGCAGTGACCAAAGCTAAGCGAGTGGTTGCACCAATCACAGTAAATCTGGGTAATTTAAGTCGGATCGAACGCGCACTTGGACCTTTTCCAATAATGATATCCAGAGCAAAGTCTTCCATTCCTGGATAGAGAATCTCTTCAATCGCTCTTCCCAACCGGTGGATCTCATCAATAAAGAGGATATCTCCAGCCCGCAAGTTGGTCAGAATAGCAGCCAGATCCCCTGCTTTTTCAATAGCTGGGCCGGATGTTATTCGAATATTCACACCCATTTCATTTGCCAAAACATGGGATAAAGTGGTTTTCCCTAAACCGGGTGGTCCATAAAAAAGAACATGGTCCAGGGACTCGTTGCGTTGTTTTGCTGCATCGATTAGAATGGATAAGTTCTCACGAACTTGATCCTGTCCAATGACATCGGCCAGGGAAGTTGGTCGTAAGGTTTGATCCAGTCGATCATCGGGTTTTGCTTCAGGACTAATCATTCTTTCATCGCTCATGTGTTCGATTATACCTTCAAAATTCTTCCAGAGATGAAAATTTTTTATTCATATTCCAACCATTTTTACAAACGAACAATTAGATTTTTCTTGTCATTGGTAATGGTTTTACTCAATTCATCTTGTTCTCCCTCCATTGATTTGAGCAATCCGATTGGATTTGGATTGGCTTCTAAAGCTGATGCGGATTATTGGTCAGATGAATTAGGGGCTCAATGGTACTTTGATTGGGCAACAAAAGCATCGCGAAGGTCAACACAATTAGAATATTGGCAAACCATTCGTGTCAATCAAAATGGTTATTCTCCATCCAGAGAAAAAATCGAATCGATTGCAAGAAAATTTTCAGGATATACCTGGATTATTGGAAATGAACCTGATAATGCGTACCAGGACAATACATCTCCGGAGACGTATGCTCAAATTTATCACGAGTTATACACGATGATCAAATCCAAAGATAGGAGTGCCAAAATAGCAATCGCTGGAGTGAGTCAACCTACACGAGTCAGACTGGCTTATCTCAATAAAGTCCTGGAAAGTTATGAGCAGGTGTACAACGAAAAATTACCCATTGATTGGTGGAATATACACGCGTATGTTTTGAGAGAGGAAGATGATTCCTGGGGTGTAGGTTTACCCGTCGGTTTATCCATAGATCAAGGTATACTTTATGAAATTGAGCAACATGGTGACATCTCCATTTTTCAGCAAAATCTGATCGAATTCAGAAAATGGATGAAAGAAAATGGTTATCAAGATACACCTCTGGTTGTCACAGAGTATGGGATATTACTCCCTGAGGAATTTGGCTATTCTCAAGAATTTATCTCAGATTATCTGAATCAAACAAGTCTGTGGATGTTAACTTATCAGGATACTGAAATCGGATTCCCTGAAGACGGTTACCGGCTGGTTCAAAAATTTGCCTGGTTTAGCTTAAGTGATCCCTATTTTCCTTCTTCTAATCTTGCAGATCTGGAAAAAAAGAACCTTACCCTGGTTGGTGAGTCTTATAAATCGCTTATCCAACAAAATATTACAGATAAATAATAAATTCCTTTATTAACCATCACATGCTATAATGACCTCGATTATTTCATCAGGAGTTATCTATATGACCAGTTTGATGATTTCAAAACATCCATTATTAGCACATAAACTTTCGAAATTACGTGATGTAAAGACCGAACCAAAGAAATTCAGAGAATTGGTACGGGAAATGGCAGGTCTGTTGGCATATGAAGCCACAGCCGATTTAAAAATTGATCCAATTGAAGTACAAACACCTCTTGATATCGCACCTGGATTTGAGTTGAAAGAAAAAATTGGTCTGGTGCCTATTTTGAGGGCAGGTCTTGGTATGGTAGAAGGTATTTGGGAACTTATGCCATCCGCGGAAGTCTGGCACATAGGCATTTACCGTGATGAAAAAACACTGAAACCAGTTGAGTATTACAATAAACTTCCAACAGAGCCTACCGTTAGTGTTTGTCTTGTACTGGATCCAATGCTGGCTACAGGTGGATCAGCTGTAGCGACCGTAGATGTCCTCAAACGTTGGGGAGTGAACCGCATAAAATTCGTTGGACTAATTGGAGCGCCAGAAGGTGTTGCTCAATTACAAAAATATCATCCGGATGTGCCCATTTATCTGGCTGCATTAGATGATCATCTCAACGAAGTAGGTTACATTGTGCCAGGTCTTGGCGATGCAGGAGATCGCCAATTTGGAACGGGATAAATAAATTTTATAGTCAGTAATTTCTGATCAAAAATAAAAAAAGTGCAATTTTTTCAAAGTTAAACATCAATGAAAAAATTGCTCTTTTAATACAAAATTTATTGAATATTTAATTTCTAATTTTCTTGTTTTACGAATTGCAATCCAGTTAATCTGAAAATTACCACTCTTAAAATCCATGTAGGTAAGAAAATCAATAAATGAACCAATACAGATACCATTAAAACAAATGATATGGATAATAGCCATTTATTTATAGCAGGATAAATATGATCCACCATCCAACCTCCCAATCCAGAAATGATCACTATCACCAGAATGATCGAAATTACAAGAAAAATTATTTTCCAGGATTGACGATCAACCTCGGATGGAATCATGGTGGTGCTTATCGCAAAAGCAAAATAAAACCATAAACCAAAATCAGTCATTTCAGGTAAATTCTTTAGTGAATTCAGGAATGCACTTATATTCGCTTTGTAACTGGCATCAACGAGAGCTGAGAATCCTAATTTCTGGGTCCCTATATAAGCGACAATAAACAAACCAATGATAAATGGTGCTAGCCCAATCAGTGAATCTCTAACAACATCACTTTTGGCTGTTTGAACAAAACCTAACCTTATTTTGCCCTGTTTTGTGATCTCGGGAAGAAGTGATATCTTGCTCACCGGTACTCCCAATATGATTGCCATTAATAAATGACTGATTTCATGAATAAAAACACCTGGCAACAATATTATTGAAAATATTCCAATTGCCAGGTTAGGTTTTCGTGTGAGTATTAATAGAATGATTTGTATTTCCCTTTGCAATTGGCGTTGGGCAAAAATCAAAACTAAGAGGCTCACTGTAAAGAAAATAAAACCATCAAATTTCAAAAGTTCTCACTTTGCTGCTGCTTTTATAATTTCGATGAAATCAGGTTTTAATGAAGCTCCTCCAACCAATGCCCCATCAATTTCAGGTTGAGAGAAGTAATCTCGTGCGTTGCTTCCGTTAACAGAGCCACCATATTGTACTCGAACCGTTTGAGAAACCTTTTCTCCAAAAATATTTTTCAAAGGTGTTCGAATCGCATGGAAAATGATGTCGTTGGCTGTCACAGGATCACATGCCAGACCTGTACCAATTGCCCATACTGGTTCATAGGCGATGACAATTTTTTCAGCAAACTCATTACCTATGTTTTGAAGTCCTATCTTCATCTGACGGGTGATAACATCCAGAGTCATTCTTTTTTGGTTTTCATACAGAGTTTCACCCACACACATAATTGGTACAATGTCGTTCGTTAAAGCAGCTATTACCCGTATATTTACGGTAGTATCTGTTTCTCCAAAGTATGCTCTCCGTTCAGAATGACCAATAATCGCATATTTGGCAAATTCCTTAACCATCAATGGTGATATTTCACCTGTGAAAGCACCTTGCTTCTCCCAATGAATATTTTGAACACCAACCCCGATAGAACTATTTTGCAGCATCGATGATACTTTAAATAATGATGTGAAAGGCACACAAAAAACACTCTCGATAGATGAGATTTTTTCAATATCTTTTTGTAACATCATTACAAGCTCTTCGGCTTCAGCAACAGTTTTATGCATCTTCCAATTTCCAGCTACAATAGGTTTTCGCATTTTATTCCTCTCAAGAATGGACTTATTAAAGTTATTTTACCCCAACCCGGTTTTTAGAAAGGAGTTTCTCCAAAATAGGTTTGATTCTTAGAATTTGAATTGGTTTATGACGTCACAGATAACCAATTCACTGATACCCACCCACCCATTGACGATCTATAAAAGAACGATTATGATGAATTTACCAGGTTGACCAGATGATCGCGGCACAAATTGTGTCGAGGAAAGTCCGCACTCCAAAGAGCGAGATGCCGGGTAATACCCGGAGCGGGAATGCCTTTTTAGGTAACCTGCTAGATCGGGCCACAGAAACAAACTGCCTTATGGGCGATGGTGAAATGGTGGTGTAAGAGACCACCGGCGATTGTAGTAATACAACGGCCAGGCAACCCTCATCTGGAGCAAGGCCAAGCAGGAACATAGCCATTTGGCAGGAGGCTGCTCGTCTCCTTATAAGTTCCGGGTAGGCTGCACGAGTGAATTGGTGACAATTCACCTAGAGAGATGATCATCCTTTGAATTGCCGTCCGAAGAGGATACCCAATGAAAAGACAGAATGCGGCTTATTGGTCGACCTGGTATTTTTTTTAATAAACTTCGGGTACAAAAGACTGATCTGTTATTGGTGGTCTTACATAACCTTCATTCTTTTGTCTGGGAGGTAGATCGATCGGTTGTGGAGTAAGATCTTGATATGGGATCATACTGAGCAGATGGTGAATGCAATTCAGTCTTGCCTTCTTCTTATCATCTGCATTCACCACGTACCAGGGAACCTGTTTGATATCTGTGTGTGCAAACATCTGATCTTTTGCTTTGGAGTATTCCACCCATTTGGATCTGGATTGTAAATCCATTGGACTCAATTTCCAGCGTTTGGTTGGATCTTTGATTCGATCTGAGAATCTTTTTTCCTGTTCGTCATCACTGACTGAGAACCAATATTTTAGGAGAATAATTCCTGATCGAACTAACATTCTCTCAAATTCCGGAACAGATCTTAAGAATTCTCTATATTCATCTTCAGTGCAAAACTCCATCACTTTTTCAACACCAGCTCGGTTATACCAGGATCGATCAAATAACACCATCTCTCCGGCGGCAGGTAAATGGTTCACATATCTTTGAAAATACCATTGTGTCTTTTCACGTTCCGTTGGAGCAGGTAAAGCGACTACACGCACATTTCTGGGATTAAGGCTTTCTGTGATTCTTTTTATCACTCCACCCTTTCCAGCTGCATCTCTCCCTTCAAATAAGATCACTACTTTTAATCCTTGATCTTTTACCCATTCCTGCAACTTTACGAGCTCCACCTGGAGTTTCCCTAATTCTTTTTCATAAACCTTGGTTGCTAATTTGGGTTTTTTATCATTGTTTATAATTTCTTCAGGTTCTTTTTCCAGTTCCAAGATATTTTTCGATTTCTTGTTCTTATCTTTTTTTGCCATTTTTTTCCTCACCTTTTTTACCATCATTCTTTAACTTTTATTATACAGATGAGTAAAAGTAAAAACCAATTGTTTAGAAAAAAATTGTTTTTTTAACCAAAAATCGCTTTTTTGAAGTTTTTTTGTTTGGATTCTTAAAACACAAACTTCAATTGATGAATCGGGGTTTTGCCATTCATCAGGATATATTGAGCTACCGATTCAATAGAGATCCCTAACAATTTTAAATCTTCTTCTGACTGAATTTTCTTTTGTTTGCGATATCTGGCAATCATCTCTACCCTTTTAGGACCAATTCCTGGAATTCGTAAAAGTTCTTCTCTGGTTGCTCGATTAATCTCTATTGGTCTGTCTTTCAGATTATTTTCAGCCCAGAATTTCTTTGGATCACAATCTAAATCCAAGCGTCCTTTAAGATCGAATGCAAAATCCTCAAATGTGAAACCATAATCACGCAAAAGAAAGGATGCCTGGTAAAGTCGATGACCTCTGATTGGATTTTCAGCAGGATAATTCTCGAAAGGTGTATTCAAGACTGGAGTAAAAGTCATGTAGTAAATTCTTGCCAGGTGAAAATTCTGAATTAAATAATCACTTGCTTTAAGAATTTCTACATCATTCTCTCCGGAAGGACCAATCACCATTTGTGTGGTTAATGATGGCCATTTTTGTCTCCAATTTTGCTTTGGATCATGATTTTTTCTTATGGATTCCACCCATTTTAACCTCGAAAATAATTCTTCTCCAAAATTTTTGAGCGGCGCTAAAATATTCAGTCGTTCAGGGTTGGGTGCTTCCAGATTGATGGAAACTCTATCAGCATATTTCATTAACTGTTTGATCTGATCAAATTCTGCACCAGGCATGATCTTCATATGTAAATACCCATCAAATTTTTTTTTGGTTCTTAAAATTTCAGCGGTATCTATGATTTTGTCCTGCATCCGCACCCCTCCACCAGCTATTCCAGAACTTAGAAATAATCCTTTTGCAATATTCTTCTGATATAAATCAAGAAATGTGTTTGCCATTTCGTCGGGAGAAAAAGTTGTTCGATGAAAATCACGTCCTGATCTGAATGAACAATATTTACAATTTCTTTCGCAAACAGAAGTGATCATGGTTTTTAACATTGGAAGAGTCTTTCCTCCAGACATCTTTGCGTAGGTTACAAGAGGGTGTTTTTCCACTGTAGATTTTTCAGGACAATTCATTAAGGAAGTTTCCAGACTTTCTCCTTCCTCAGCATCCATATTCTCTGATAAAAGACGTAATTTTTGAAACCTATTCATATTTCAATTATAGAACTAATGTTCTTTTATTTCAAGAGCAAATCTTGTGAAGTAATATAATATGGTGTAATATGAAAAAAAAGAAAGTTAAGGAAAATTCTATGCAGAGTGGGTTTCAAAAATTTATATCCACTTTAATCATTATCAGCATTTTTTTTATCATCCCTCCCATTGATATTTTTGCTCAAACAGATGAGATGAACAATAATTTGAGTTTTGTGGTTAATTCCCAGAAGACATTTTATGGTTTCAATGCAGGTTCACTCAACAAGGAGTTACGTTTTCGTTTTAAGCAACAAAATAGGCAAAATTTTTTATATGTTGATTTGTTCGAGAACAATCAGTTTTACACAATAGGAGCTTACAATAGCAAAGGCATCTTTATATTGATTCAAGATCATCCTGGGAGCAAGCAACAAAACAGATTATCTGCAACAGAATTTGAAGATCATTTTTCAGAATTACTATTTGGTGCATCGACGATCCCGGATTTAAATTCAGAAGAATATTCAATGAACAAATGGATTATTCCAAATTCAAATTTAATTTTTGCTGATAAATTTGGAAAAACTGTCATCATTTACTCAGATAACACTGATTTCCAATTGTATGATAACAAACTCCCATATCTCGCAGTCACTTATCATTATCCATATGATGAATTTAACAACAATCTAAATAATGGTGGACAGGATATATTTCATACTCAATTGATGGATGAAATTAACAAAACAGATGAAAATTTCTCAGAGGAATTTGGATTGAAAATTCTTACTGAATTTCAACCATTAAACGACACACTCACTTCAATATTAATTTCACCTAACGATAATCAGGTGTTTGTTTCCCTGGATAAAAATGCAAATGAAGTTTGGCGATTTGATATTTATGGTGGAACTGTTGAAACTCATTCTGGATTTGATCAAAACCACAAAGCAAATATCCCCAAATTAGGTATTACCTCCTCCGATTTGAAAATTCTAAATTTCAGCAATGAGGACTTAACCCGAGGAATTATTGCAATTTCCTTAGTTATTTTATTAATAATCATTATTTCAATCATTATGTATTTACCCAGAAATAAAATAATTTAGCAAGAAGAAATCATTTAATATTTACAATTACTCAATCGCTTATGGAAACTCATTATCCAATGAATTCAATGTGATTTCCATCAATTTTGGTAATATCAATCCAATAAAACCAGATCAGTAAGAATTATTATTGGTATTCTTCCTTCGGAAACGTATTGTTATATCGCTTTCTGAATAAAACACCAGTTGCTGAACTAATATGTGCTCCAAAAAGAATCACATAGCTCGAAAAATAAATCCATAGCATTAAAGCAATTATTCTCCCCAATGACCCATAAATTAATTCATACCGGACCCATTGGCTGGAAATGTACCAGTTCATAACAACAGTAATCAATTCGGTTAGAATAATGGCAAATGAAGCACCCCAAAAGGCTTCCGAAGGTTTGACCAACGCTTTTGGAATCCATTGATACATCACCCAAAAGATAATAAAACGAAAGACCCTCGGGGTAATATAAGCCAGAATTTCGTATAAAGTTGTTTGAAAAATTGGAATTTGAAAATACGCTAATAAGTTTTCTACAAGTTCAATTTTTATTAATGTCTTAAATCCCCATAATAACAAAATCAAAATGGACAAACCCACAATAATGATGATACCAATTAATCGTCTTTCTAAAAAATTATGTGACCTTTCATCCGACCAGGCACGATCAACATTCAAAGCAAAGATATTAAACATAGTTGTTGCTGACCAAATGAGACCAACGATTGCCAACCAACCGACGGTCCCTCGTTTGGTAAGTACATTTTCGATGTTTGAAACGATAATATCTGGACTGATGGGTATCAAATCAATAATAAATTGGTAAACTTGATCCTGAACAAACTGAGATTTTAATATGAAACTGGCAAAAGAGATAATCACTAAAATCAAAGGAAACAACGAGAAAAATGTGAAGTAAGCCATGGAAGCAGCAGCTTCAGGCGCTCTTTCCTTTGCAAAAGTTTGACCAGCCAACCTGAATACATCCAAACTTCCATGTAAGTTTTTATTGATCTTTTGATAAATAGGTCGGACATACTTCTTTACAAGTGATTTATCAATCTTTTTCCAAAACATAATTCCATTTTACCTTGAAGGTATCAAAAACAATACTTTTTTATACTGGCTCAATCACTTTATCGGCAATTTTCAGGTTTTTTATAATTCTTGACAGCACTTGAGCACAATAATATAATCTTTTTCACTGATCTTTAATAAGCGGGCATAGTTTAGCGGTAAAACGAATGCTTCCCAAGCCTTAATCACGGGTTCGATTCCCGTTGCCCGCTCCTGGATGAATGACTGATTTTGCAGTCATTTTTCCTTTAAACCAATAAAATTTAAACAACATGCTAAAATGATCTTATTGAAACTTAGATATTATCCCGGAAAACAATTATGGTCGATAACAACCCTATTCCCCTGACAAATGTAGATCAAGAAAAAGAATTGATAAGTACTATGTCCTTAAAAGGTCTCTCTGTTCTTGTTGTTGAAGATAATGTCTCCAATTTTGTCTTAATGGCAAGAATGTTGGGATACTTAGGCATTCACTGTGAGTGGAAGACTTCCGGTTATGAAGTCGTTGAGTTTGCAGATAGTCTCCCAAAATTAGATCTTATCCTGATGGATATAAGATTGCCTTATGAAGATGGTTATAGTGCACTAAAAAAAATTCAAAAATCCGAGAGATTGAAACAAATACCAGTTGTTGCAATAACTGCTGAAGCTGATCCAGCACAAATTGAAAAAGCCAAAGCAGCTGGATTTAATGGGTTCCTGGGTAAGCCATTAAATTTGGATCGATTTCCAGATCAAATGAGGAAAATACTTTCAGGCATTTCGGTTTGGGAACTGTAGAGAAAAGACAAAATGGTGAAAACTGATAATAAACGTAAAGGTCTTCTAACAAGACTTCTCTTAATAAAAGATAAATCGGATAATAATCCTCAATCTGGCAATTTACTCAGTTGGGAATTTATCATTGATTCAGAAGGGAATTATATCAATATTAGCCCTGAAGTAACTGATTGTCTTGGTGTTCCATCTTCCGAATTTCTGGATCAATCCATTTTTACTTTTTCAATTAATCAATCTTCTGGGGAAAAATTATTTACACAATTTTCTGAACACAATTTTCCCCTGGATCTGGATGTAATCTTTTTATCAAATAATGGAAATTTGCTTTTCTGTAATCTGAAATTGACAAAATTTTCTGAAGAATATCATTCCAAACCAACATACATTGGCATTGTTCAGACCCTTGAGGATTTACACGGCTCGATTAAACCAAATTCCGAAAGTCAGAATCAAGAATTTAGTACTGCTGAAATCCAAACGCAGACAATTGAGGAAGAAATCACGGAGTTTTTGGAGGATATAAAAATAAGTTCAAAATTCGAAGAACGAGTCCCAACTATGAAGATTGCTGAGACGCTATTCTCACCTGCAATTTTGGAGAATCTTCATCGTTTTTCGGTTGAAGTAAATCATCTTATTGAGCCAATTGACATTTACAAATTGACCTACAATGTCATTAATGAGTTTGTACCGAATGATAATCTTTCAATGGGTATAACGAATAAACAGACATCAAACCTGATTTACCCAATTCGAAAAATTGAAAATGAAATTAGTTATTACCCGGAAGTAGATGATTTTGAGCCCGTTCTAAAATATGTAATTCAAACCAACCAGGTAATTATTCAAAATGACCAGATCCCACCATCTGTAAAAAAAATAATTTCTTCACGATCCATTAATTTTCCTTCATCCCTGTTAGGTGTTCCTATCAGTCTAGGAAATCGAGTCTTAGGTGCAATTGTTTTGTACGATAGAGAAAACAGTCGGTTTACTGATACTGATATGCAATACCTATCTGCCATCGGCACGAAAATGGCTACCGCATTGGAAAATGCCTTCTTATTTCAGGAAATGCAATACGCACTTTCTGTGATTGAAACACGTGAACAATACCAGACACTTATCTCCCAATCTGTAAAGATTTTAGCTAAATCAGGTACTAAGAAATTGGATGAAGCTATCGGTTTGTTGGGAAAAGCTTCGAGTGTCGATCGCGTTTTCTATGCGCAATCAAACAATGGTGATGAAGCCCAAACCTGGTCCATTCAATCAAATTGGCATTCTGTGGATAGATACAACACTTCTCACTTGACCCATGAAATCCGTTTTGAGGTTTTTGAAGAATTTATTCCGACATTTATAGAAAAAGGATACTTTCAGGTCAACGATGAAAATCTTGATCGACCGATTGATGAATGGCTGAGTAATAGACGAGCCAAATCCATTCTCGTTTTAGCAGTAAACAATAGCGATCCGATACCAGGGATAATTGTTTTGGAAGATTTACATAAAAATCATTACTGGAATGTGGATGAAATTCGATTTCTGGGTCTAGTTGCTGAAACATTATCCGGTGTTGTTGCATATGAAGAACGCATTTTGCAATTAAATAATCAATTATTAGAGACGGAAACATTAAATATTATCAAAGATCAACTTTATTTTGCATCAAACATAAATGAAATTCTTCAAATCGTCATGAAATACATCTTTTCATTGGATATCAATGAAAGTGCCATATATCTATTTGGAGAATCAGAATCAAGCAAACCGGATCATTTTGAGGTAGTTGCTAATTGGTCAAAAGAACCAGATTTCAATCATCCAGTTCAAACTCACACATTCGACCGAAATACAGTGAATACTTTATTTCAGCAAGAATTTCCCACTTATTTTTCTAATATCAAAAATGCTAACATTTCCAATCGAATGATTCAAATGTTCTCTCAAATGAACATTGCTTCGCTGAGTATTATTCCACTAAAATCCAAAGGTAGAAAAATTGGATCAATCCTATTGTGTTCCGACATTATTCATGAATTTTCTAAAGAAGAACAAAATTTGGTTGATTCCTTATTAGAAGCTATATCGACTTCGGTTGAAAAATTCTTAATTCATGAACACTCTCACGAAAGGTTTTTTGAGAACTCTTTTTTCAAAAAGATCAATAAATTAATCAGAACTCAAAATCCACGTGAAATTGTTTTGTTTTTGTCCGAATTCATTCATGAATGTTCAGAAGGCGATTGTTCGTTCTTCGTTGTTGAAAAAAAAGAAAATCAGAATTCGTTCGAATATTTTGAATTAAACAAAGAATATTCAATCAATGAATTAACACCACTTTATGATGATTGGAAATCAACAAAATTCAACGATCTTTTAAATGAGATAATAAAACTAAATATTGATCGTTTTGAAAATTTATCAACTTTAAATCTTCAGGATGAATTGGTTGAAGAGTTAAAAAAATATAGAATTGAAAGTGGTTATATTTTTCCACTTTATTTTGACGATCTTATTTCAGGTTACATCACGATCTTTTCAAATAAATCCTTGAACATAAACCCTGAAAAAATTTCAAATCTGAAATATGCAGCAAATGAATTATCAATTCTTTTAACCAATCGAACAATTTTAAGAGATCTCTCTCAACTTGACAACAAAATAAATATTGCTGCCAGTATTGTTCATGATACGTCATCGATTTTAGATCCGGATTTATTAATTAAAAATTTAGCAAAACAGATTCAGGAAAAATTTGGTTTTCTATCCGCAGCGATTCAAGTTTGCAATAATGAAAATAAATTACTTGACAAAGCTTCTATATCATATGAAGGGTATGACGATAATGATCAACACGTTCCCGGTCTGAGGGAAAATTCCTATTTGATCATCTCAGATGTTTTTGAAAAAGGACAGGCTGTTATATTAAAAGATACATCAGATCAAAATGAGGATCCTGACAATTTAGAAACCCAATGGACAAGGTCCCAGCTTGTATTACCACTAAAAATCGGAGAGGAAATTATCGGTGTTTTGGACATCCACTCGAGCAAATCCAATGATTTTGAATCAAAGGATTTGCGTTACTACCAATTATTAGCTGACCAAATTGCCATTGAAATTGAAAACGCTCGATTGTACGAAAAAACTCAGAATGTTATCGAAGATATTTCCGATATAGATCGTATTAAGAGCCAGTTTTTGGCAAATATGAGCCATGAATTTCGAACCCCGTTAAATTCAATTATTGGGTTTTCAAAGGTAATTCTGACCGGAATTGATGGCCCTATTAACGAGACACAAAAACAAGATCTAACTGCGATTCACAGTGCTGGTCAATATTTGTTAAGGTTGGTCAATGACATTTTGGATATCACGAAAATTGAAGCAGGCACAATGAAATTAACGATGACAAGAACCAATATCCCCAATCTGATCAATTCATTGCTTCCTACGGCTGAAAATCTGGTGAAAGACAAAGTAATAAAATTTGAAGTCGTAAATTCTGAGGATTTACCAGAAATAATTGTCGATCGAGATCGCATTAGCCAGGTATTGATAAATATCATTACCAATGCAATAAAATTTACTGAATACGGAAAAATCACAATTTCAACTTCTCTTGTTAAAGTATTAGGAAAAAATCAAGAATTTATGATTACCATATCCGACACAGGTATAGGGATAAATCAGGCAGATCAGGCTAAATTATTCAAACCCTTTGAACAAGCAAAATCTACAGAGAATAGCAGAGCATTTGGCTCTGGATTAGGGTTGGCGATCAGTAAATCTTTGATCCAACTTCATCACGGGAGAATTGGTTTATTGAAAAGTTCACCGGGAAAAGGTTCGACTTTCTTCATTGCTTTACCGGTTAACTGATCAAGTTAATAAATAAAAAATTCATGAAACAAATCATGAATTTTTGGGGTGCCTGGACGGTTTCGAACCCTCAACCTCTTCATCCACAGTGAAGCGCTCTGCCGTTGAGCTACAGGCACCATAGTGTCCAGAATTTTATCACACAGCTAATTCATATGCAAGCTGATCTTTTATGGTTGTGACCAGATTTTCGATGAGTACATTTTCCTGTTGGCGAGTTTTGAGGTTCTTTACAGTAACCTTTTTGTTATTTTTTTCTTCTGGCCCAAGCACTAAAACAATAGGCACGCCAATTCGATCTGCATATTTAAATTGCTTTTGTAGTTTTTGATTCTCATTGACAAGAATTGTTGGAATCTCAGAAATTCTCAAAATATTAGCAATTTCCAGAGAGTCTGGATATAAAGTCTCGTCAAAAACAGTAACCAATACTTTTGCGGAGGTATTATCAAATTCAGGAAGGCAGAGGTATTTTTCCAATACCAATCTAAGCATAACATCTCCCATGGCAAATCCTACACCAGGCAGTAACTCCCCACCGACATCACCTACCAAGTTACCATAATGACCACCACCAAGAATTGCACGACCTTCTTTGCCCATGTCTCTCGCTTCAAACACAACACCGGTGTAATAATCCAGACCACGGATAATCTGCGGATCAAATGTGACATACTCACCAAGATCCATGCGTTCAAGAATTCCCATTATTAATGTAAGTTCGTTTGATTCCTTCCAGAGATGCTTATCATTTAAGGCAATTTTCAATCCTTCAAATTGGTTTTCTGTCAGACCCAAAATGAGTGCAAATTCTTGCCATTCCTGAGAAGACAATTTATCTTTTCGGTCGATCAGGCGAAAAACTGCCATTTTTAATTCTGGTTGGATTCCTAATTTTATAAGTACTGAATCCATTAGCTCCCGGCTGTTGATAAATATCTTCACCTGGTCAGAACTTAAACCAACCTTTTTGAAAAATGTCGCACAAACCGCAATCAGTTCGGCATCACTTTCAGTAGCATCAGACCCGAGCATATCAACATTCCATTGGAAGAATTCTCGGGTCCTACCTTTTTGAGGTCGCTCATATCGCCAGAAAGGACCGAATGACCACCATCTTTGGGGAAAAACAAGCTGTTTTTGTTTTTGAGCAATCATTCTTGCCAGCGATGGTGTTAATTCTGGTCTTAATGTGATGAGGTCGCCACCACGATCTGGAAAAACAAATGCTTGTTCTTTTACCAATTCCTCTCCGGATTTCGCTGCGTATAAATCAATTCTTTCCAGAAATGGTCCATCATATTCAACATATCCAAATAAATGAGCAACATCACGCATTTTTCCATAAATCCAGTTTCGTACCGCCATATCCTCTGGATAAAAATCTCTCGTTCCTTTTACTGATGTTATTATCTGTGTCATACTAAAACCTCTCTTTATTTTCAAGTCCAAATAATATCATAAACCTATTTTTTTCTACAGATTTTCATAATTGATCATAATTAAAGAGTGTTGAAACTCATTATTTTTATGTGTTTTTTAAGTCACGATTGTTATTAATGAAATTTTTCACAAATCAAATTTTAGGGTAAAATAATCAAATAAGAATCGATTTTTATTGGAATGCAGGTGAAAATGAATTTAGGCGATTTAGTCAATATTGTTGATGGTAACGTATTAACGGATTTGTTTAATAAAAATGAAGTGATTTTAGGCGGCTGCGGTGCCGATTTGATGAGCGATGTGCTGGCATCCATCGAACCAGGAGCTGTTTTACTCACTGGTTTATGCAATCCTCAGGTGATCCGTACAGCTCAAATGGCAGATGTTGCTGCTGTGGTATTGGTACGCGGAAAAATTCCTCCAGAATCAACAATTGAATTGGCCAATGATGAAGAAATACCTTTGATCACCTCTCCTTTTGGTATGTTTGAATTATGCGGCCGGTTATTTAAAGCAGGTTTACCCAGCCTCGAAAAGTCAGTATCTGATCAATCAGAATGTGGTTGTGAATAGAAGATTAGAGTCACAATGGCAACCAATCCCCCTCAAAGAAAGCGAATAATTTCAGACCAGGAAGCTGAAAATATTTCTCGTGTAGAAGAACTGGCATATGAAATAAAAGTCAGCGAGGTTATGTCCAGCGACATAATTAGTTTCTCTCCTGAAATTAAAATGCAGGAAGTTTTGGAAGTATTCCGCCAAAAAAGGATTTCAGGAGCACCGATTGTTTCTCCCCATGGGGATTTAATCGGGGTCATTTCGATGGAAGATTTAATTCGTTGCCTGGTAGATACTGATTTGGATTCAACAATCAATAAATATATGACCACCAAATTGACCACCATTCTTCCCACAGATCCTTTGATTGAAGCATCCAAGAAATTTGTTTCCACTAATTTTGGACGGCTTCCAGTTGTTGATAAAGATCAAAAATTGGTAGGCATGATTACAAAAGGTGATATTAATCGTGGTTTGCTGCGCGCTCTTGAAACCGATTATCAGGAAGAAGAAATTCGCAAATATAGAGCAAGTCATTTATTTGAAGATATTGAGTCCGATCGTACCAGCCTCATCCTGCGTTATCAAATCCAACAGGGTGATTTTGACATAGGTGGTCAGGCTTCTTCCAATATAAAACGGGCATTAATTCGTCTGGGAGCGTCTAAACAAATTGCTCGTCGTTGTGGAATTGCAATTTATGAAGCAGAGATGAATCTCATCATTCACACAACCGAAGGCGGTGTGTTACGGGTAGAAATTGAACCTCATCAAATTTCCATTGATGCTTATGATTATGGTCCCGGTATTAAAGATGTTGATTTGGCGATGAAACCTGGATATTCCACTGCATCGGATGCAGTTCGTGAAATGGGTTTCGGAGCAGGAATGGGGCTAGTTAACATTTCACGCTGTGTAGATCAAATGAAACTGGAATCTGTTTGGGGGAAAGGGTCCCGTTTAAAAATGCGGTTATTCCTGGATTCAGTCCATAACAAAAATGAAGCGGAGAATCAAAAATTATGATTAATTTAGCTACAATTATCGAAAAATTAGGATTAAAGGTTCTGACAGAAGAAAAAGATTTTTCACAAATATCGGTGGAGAATGGATATACATCTGATCTTTTAAGCTGTGTGATGGCCGGGGCACCCAACACATCCATCTGGGTAACTTTACAGGCACATAATAATATCGTTGCGGTTGCTGCACTACTGGAACTGAGTGCAATCATTATCACTGAAGGTGCTATGCCTGACCCGGGTACTATTCATAAAGCCAATGAAGAAGGTATCACTTTATTACAGACAGAACAAAATTCTTTCCACACGGTTGGAATGTTATGGGAATTAGGGATTAGAGCAGAAAAATAGAGAAGATTTTGAAAAAATTTAGAGCTGATTTACACGTGCACACGGTATTATCTCCGTGTGCAGAAATAGAAATGTTGCCACCTCTGATCGTTTCAGAAGCAAAAGTTCGAGGAATTAATTTGATTGCAATCACCGACCATAACGCTTCTGCAAATATCAGCGCAGTTCAAAAAGCAGCTCTTGGTTCTGGTATTACCGTACTGCCAGGAATGGAGTTACAAACAAAAGAAGAAGTACACGTTCTTTGCCTGTTTGATACGATAGATCAAATTATACAATTTCAAAATATAGTTGATCAAAAACTCCCATCTATAAAAAATCGTCCTGATTATTTTGGTGAACAATTGGTTGTGGATGACAAAGGAGATTTCGTTCGAAATGAAGAACGGCTTCTAATCACTTCGACCGCCCTCAGTATCAACGAAGCATATAGTCTGGTTGATGAACTTGGTGGTATTTTTATACCAGCTCATGTCAATCGCAAAGCAAATGGATTATTAGAAATTCTTGGTTTCATGCCGGATGATATCCCCTTTTTAGCTGTGGAAATATCCAGACATATTTCTCCGAAGCATGCAAAAGAAGAATATCCTCAATTAAATACATTCGAGATCATTCAAAATGGTGATGTTCATCGATTATCTGATTTTATTGGAACAACGATTTTTGAAATAGAAAATCCATCCATTAGAGAAATAAAACTTGCATTAAGAAAAGAAGCAAATCGATCCTATAATGTTAATTCCATAAATTAAGAAAGGAAGACTTTTTAATTTTTAAAAACAATTAGTGAAATTTGTAACAAATCAAGCGCTTTTTCTTAGGATTTTATGACTTTTAGCAATGTCGAATAATCACTCCATTAGGTACACTTGATTAAGGATAAGCAAACAAATTTAATCCTACATTAATTACGGAGCAATTCATGGTGAAATACTTAAAGAACATTCCAGCAAACGACCCCTTGATTATTCCTGAACAAAGAGCAATCATTGATCAGATTATTGAGGAACATCGGGATAAACCTGGAGCTGCGATGGTAGTTCTGGGAGAGGTACAAAGCAAAATTGGATGGGTATCAGAAGCCACACATAAATTCTGTATGGGTACTGCCTGTTATGTGGGAGGTGTTCCACAATTAATGGAAAAGGCAAAACAAATACTGGGAATTGATATTGGAGAAACAACACCGGATGGATTAATAACGTTGGAAATTTGTCGTTGCGTAGGTGCATGCAGTCAGGCACCTGTAATCGTGGTTGATGAGGAAGTATTGGGCAGGGTAAAACCGAATAAACTTCCCCAGGCAATCAAACAATTACAAAATTAGTTTTACGGGATTGTGAATGAAAGAATTATCGTTACATCTAATGGATATTTCAGAGAATAGCATAAATGCGAATGCATCTCATGTAACGATTTCTATTGACGAAAACACACTGGAAGATCGATTGACAATGTCTGTCAAAGACAATGGTAATGGAATGACCCCGGATATGACACAAAAAATTATTGATCCTTTCACAACCAGTCGCACAACACGTAAAGTTGGTTTAGGGATACCATTATTAAAAGCAGCCGCTGAAATGTGCAACGGTTTTTTGAAAATTAGTTCTCAACCGGGTGAAGGAACAGAATTAATTGCCCAATTTCAACGCAGTCACATTGATCGTATGCCATTGGGAGATATGGCCGGGACCATTCTTCATCTGGTAGTCGGTTCACCTGCAACACATTGGACCTTCAAGTATAAAGTGAATGATGCAAATTTTGAATTTGATGATCAAATCATTAAAGCGGAACTGGATGGCATCCCCCTTTCCGAGCCAATGGTTCTATCATTCATCAGGAATGAAATAACTAATGGAATTAAAAATATTTCAATCAATGAATATTAAATCTCAACTTAAACAGGAGTAATATCATGCCCACAATTAAAAGTATTGATGATCTCAAAAAAATTCGCGAAGAAGCACTCAAAAAACAGGAAATGAAAAGTGCCTCCGGTCAAAAACAAATTATCGTCGGAATGGGAACATGTGGAATTGCAGCAGGTGCTCGAGACACAATGAAAGCTATTCTCGAAAAAATTGAAAAAGATAATTTAAGTGGCATCATCGTCACCCAAACCGGTTGCATTGGTGTTTGTGAAATGGAACCTATCGTTCAGGTTCAAATTGGTGATGCGCCAAAAGTCACCTATGGAAAAGTAACCAAAGATATTGTAGCCAGAATTGTTGATGAACATGTTCTGGCAGGAAGTATTGTAAAAGAACATATGGTAAATATCTAAGATATTTAGCTTAAAGTATAGAAATGTAGGTTATATGATGAAATACTTTCGAACTCACGTCTTAGTATGCGTAGATCCTGAATGTCTTTCGAAAGGTGCGCATGACATCGTAGACGCCCTCAATGATGAACTGGTAGCCACAGGTTTAATTGACGAAGTACAGGTGCTGGAAACTTCCAGAATTGGTGCCTGTTCGCAAGGTCCTGAAATGATGGTTTACCCTGAAGGTGTTCACTATGCAGGAATGACTGTTGACGATGTGGCCTATATTGTTGAAGAACATTTTCTTAAAGGCCGTGTTGCAAAGAAATTTATCCTTCCAATCAAATCGATCAAAGACGAAGAACTGACTGCACCAACGGCAAAGGAAATTCGGGTTGTTCTCAGAAATTGTGGAATCATTGATCCAGAAAATATCGAAGATTATATAGCCCAGGATGGTTATTTGGCCCTGGCAAAAGTCATGACGGAAATGACCGCTGATGATGTCATCAACGAGATAAAAAAATCTGGTTTACGCGGACGTGGTGGCGCTGGTTTTCCCACATTTCTTAAATGGACATTCACGAAGCAGGAAAAAAGTGACATTCGTTTTGTTATTTGTAATGCTGATGAAGGTGATCCCGGAGCTTTTATGAATCGTCGGGTTCTGGAATCTGACCCTCATTCAGTTATTGAAGGAATGATTATCGCTGCGTATGCAATCGGTGCCAAACAGGGATACATCTATTGTCGGGCAGAATATCCAATTGCAGTCAATACACTCAACATTGCCATTCAACAGGCTAAAGGTCTCGGGCTCTTAGGTGAAAATATCATGGGAACAGATTTTTCCTTTGATCTGGAAGTAAGAATGGGTGCAGGTGCATTTGTTTGTGGTGAAGAAACTGCCTTGATGAATTCAATCGAGGGTAAAAGAGGTGAACCACGTCCAAGACCACCCTTCCCCTCTGTTAAAGGGTTGTGGGAGAAACCAACCAATATTAATAATGTCGAAACCTATGCGAATGTTCCTCAAATTATCTTAAAAGGCGCTGATTGGTTCGCAAGCATGGGCACAGAAAAAAGTAAAGGCACCAAGACTTTTGCAATGGCAGGTGATATTAATCATACGGGTCTGATCGAAGTACCTATGGGTATCACACTACGAGAGATCATCTTTGATATTGGAAACGGTATTCGGGATAACAAAGAATTCAAAGCCATTCAAACTGGTGGTCCTATGGGTGGATGTTTACCAAAAGAATATCTGGGTCTTCCAGTTGATTATGAATCACTTGTGCAGGCAGGCTCCATGATGGGATCAGGTGGAATGATCGTCATGGATGAGGACACGTGCATGGTAGACATCGCTAGATTCTTTATGGAATTCACCCAGGAGGAGAGCTGCGGAAAATGCACACCATGCCGGGTCGGTACAAAGCGCATTCTCGATATTCTCGAAAGAATATGCGCAGGAAACGGCCGTCAGGGAGATATTGAACAACTTGAAATGCTTTGTTCAGAGATAAAACAAGATTCCCTGTGTGGGCTGGGGCAAGGTGCACCTAATCCAGTAGAAAGCACGTTAAAACATTTTCGAGATGAGTACGAGTCCCATATTCTAGAAAAACGATGTCCTGCCAAAGTATGTAAGGCTTTAATTCGTTATCAAATCATCGAAAATACATGCACGGGTTGTACTGTGTGTGCCCGAAATTGCCCGGTAAATGCAATTTCTGGAGAACGACGTCAGCCACACTCTATTGATCCAGATACCTGTATTCGTTGTGGAATTTGTATTCAGGTATGTAATTTTAATGCAATTGAAATTGTTTAATTAATTAACCAGAATTGATTCAAGCTTTTCATCCAAATCTCATCACTAATCAAGGAGTAATACATGACAAGTAAAAATGAAAAAGATCGTTTAATCATCGAAGCTATCGATTCTGCGATCGATCATTTTGGTGATAGTCGGGAAGAACTGATTCCAATATTAAATCACGTGAATCGGAAACTCGGTTATCTTCCTTCAGAAGCACTGGAAGAAATCAGCAACCGATTAAAATCATCACGCTCTCAGTTGTTTTCAGTAGCAAGTTTCTATCATATGTTATCTACCAAACCCAGGGGTAAACATGTGATTCAGTTTTGCGAAAGTGCACCATGCCACATTGTTGGTGGTCGTGAAGTATGGCAAGCATTGAAAGAAGCCGTAAACCTGGAAGAAAATGAGACCTCTCCGGACGGGAAATGGTCACTTATAACAACCAGCTGTTTAGGGCTTTGTGGAGTAGGTCCGGTTATTGTTATCGATGATGATGCTTATGGAAATGTCACACCGGAACAAATTAAAGATATTTTAGCCAAATACAGCGACTAGGAGATTATCGATGAAATCTGTACGATCAATGGTATTAGTCTCAAGCGACCCAATCAGCATGGAACGCGGTGCTGAACAAGTCTATGCAAACTTGAAAACTGAAATTGAAACATTAGGTTTATCTGATGAAATATCACTCACAATGATTGGTGATGTCGGACGACATGATGCTTTACCTTTTGTAATAATTTATCCTGAAGCCACCATTTATGGACCTGTAAAACCCGAAAATGCTCAACACTTGGTAGAAGAACATTTATATAAGGGACGTGTTGTTCATGAATTACAAGCTTCCCATAAAGAATTAACCGGGAAAATAGCCTGGGTTAACGCTAGAAAAGGAACCTTACCGGCAGAACAGCGAATTGTTCTCCAACGAGTAGGAATTATTGATCCTGAAAATATCGAAGAATACATCATCAATGATGGATATCAAGCATTAGGGAAAGTACTTTCGGAAATGAGCCCGAGAGATGTCATTGAGGAAGTGAAAGCTTCCGGACTTCGTGGACGAGGTGGAGCAGGTTTTCCTACCGGCTTGAAATGGGGATTTGTTTCCGGTACACCTGCCAAGAAGAAATATGTTATTTGTAATGGTGACGAGTCTGAACCAGGCACATTTAAGGATCGTCTAATTCTGGAAGGTGATCCCCACAGTATCATTGAGGCAATGTCTATTGCTGCATATGCAGTTGGAGCCAATGAAGGTTTTATTTATATTCGTGGTGAGTACATGCTTGCTCAAGAACGGCTTAAGAAAGCCATAAAACAAGCTTATGAATACGGAATTTTGGGTGAAAAAATCTTCGGCTCAGATTTCAATTTCGATATTCATGTTCACAGTGGTGCCGGAGCGTATATCTGTGGAGAAGAAACTGCTCTAATTGAATCGATTGAAGGAAAAAGAGGGGAGCCCCGAGCTCGCCCTCCATATCCAACCACCCATGGTTTATGGGGAAAACCAACCTTAGTAAATAATGTGGAAACATTGGCAAATATTCCAGCGATCCTCCGCAATGGCGGAAAATGGTATCGAAATTTTGGCACCCGTTCCAGTCCGGGCACAAAAGTTTACACAATTTTAGGGAATGTCAATGTAACTGGATTAATTGAAGTACCCATGGGAATCACATTACGAGAAGTGATCGCCATTTACGCCAAAGGGATGAAAAGAGACGTTAGCTTTAAAGTTGCTCAAACCGGTGGGTCCAGTGGTTCTATCATTCCGGCAAGTTTACAGGATACTCCAATGGACTTCGACTCGTTCCAAAACGCGGGTGTCTCTTTAGGTTCTGGTGCATTGTTGATATGTGATGAAAATACCTGTGTTTTAGACCTGGCAAAAGTTCTTCAAAATTTCTTCAAAAAAGAGAGCTGTGGTAAATGTAATCCGTGTCGTATTGGAAATGAAAGAGCTTATCAAATTTTGGAGAATATTTCTCAGGGAACTGGCACAATGCAGGATTTAGATGATTTGGCTATGATCAGCAAAAACCTTTTTGAGCTTTCAAATTGCGGTTTGGGGCAAACAGCCGGTTCACCTATTCGAGATATATTGAACCATTATCGAGCTGAAGTAGAAGCCCATATTAGATTAAAAGTTTGTCCATCCGGTGTATGTCCGATGAGTGGCAAAAGATTATAAGTAATGAATTTTTATAATTGAACGAAGGAGAAACGCTATGTATCAACTCAAAATAGATGATAAAGAAATCGAAGTGCCGGAAGGAACAACAGTTTTAAAAGCAGCGGGTATGGCTGGTGTTGAAATTCCAACCTTATGTGATCACCCAGCACTTGAACCTTATGGTGGATGTCGTTTATGCCTGGTAGAAATTGAAGGTGCTCGTACTTTACAACCAGCCTGTACGCTTCCTGTTTCTGACAAAATGGTAATAAAAACTCAAACAGAAAAAGTTAAAAATGCAAGAAAATTTATCCTTTCCATGATTTTCAGTGAAAGAAACCACTTCTGCCCTTATTGTCAGGTAAGTGGAAGTGATTGTGAATTACAAAATGCGGCCTACGGTGAAGGAATGACCCACTGGCCAATTCAACCTAATTGGCAACCTTATCCTGTTGATGCCTCCCATCCATACTTTGTTTTAGAACACAATCGATGTATTCTTTGCCGGCGTTGTGTGCGTGCATGTGCAGAGCTCGTTGGTAATTTCACCCTTGGTATGGAAGAACGAGGAGCTAATACCTTATTGGTCGCCGACCTGGGTGTGCCATTAGGTTCAAGTTCCTGCATCTCCTGTGGCGTTTGTGTTCAAATCTGTCCAACCGGGGCATTAATTGATCGTTGGAGTGCTTATCGTGGACAGGAAAAAGATGTATCGTCAACAAAAACGATCTGTCTTGGTTGTTCCATTGGTTGTGGAATTGAGGTTTTGCATCGTGATAATAACCTGATCAAAATCAACGGTGATTGGGATGCAGAAATCAATGGCGGTGTGCTATGTGATGTAGGGCGCTTTATACCAATGGATGAAAAACGGAATCGCTTGGCTACACCCATGATTCGCAAAGATGGTGGACTGAAAGCAGCAACATGGGATGAAGCATTATCAGTTGTGATGGAGAATTTCAAACCATTCATCAACAAAAAAGAAAACGGAATAGCAGCGATTGCTTCTACCAGATTACCTGCTGATGTGCTCTATTATTACAAACAAGTCTTTGAAGAAATATTAGGTAGTAATATGGTCACCAGCACCGAAGAAGGACGCTACACCGAAGTATTATCTGAATTTGCAGAAGATAAAGGACCCTTCGAAGTGAAATTATCTGAAATTCAAAAAGCAGACACAATCATGACAATTGGGTTGGATCTGACAAAGGATCATCAGGTTGCTGGCTTTTTCATCAAAAGGTTGATACCAGAAGGTACTAAAGTTATTCCAGTAAGTTATGAATCCAGTGGTATGGATGCCTTTACCCATCATTCAATGATTATCGAACGGAATGAAGATCTTGCTTTCATTCAGGCACTGGATGCAGCAATCACTGGTTTAGATTGTAGTCAATTTTCTGAAAAATCAGGTGTTTCTTCTCAGGAAATCACCGAAATTGCTAATTTATTGGATCGCTCTCAAAATCTTGTGATCGTTTACGGGACAGATTTTAATACCAAACAAAAAAAAGAAACTGTGCAATCATTGCTAAAACTTGCAAAGAAACTCAATGCAAAACTGATCAGTCCCAAAGGTAAAGCAAACAGTCTGGTCGCAGAGCAATTGAAATTAAACAAATCATTTAATGTTAATGGGCACAAAGCTGCATATGTTGCCCTTGGTGATGAAGATCCTTCACAGGCAATTATTAAGAAATTAGAGAATATTTCATTCCTGGTGGTCCAGGCCAGTTATCATTCTGCGCTTACAGCAAAAGCAGATGTAGTTTTACCAGTGACCAACTGGTTGGAACAGAGTGGATATTACATCACTTGTGATGGTCATGTACAATTGGCAAATAAATCCTTGCAATCTCCAGTTGATGTGAAAACAAATAAAGAAGTAGTGCTAGCAATTGCCGACCAACTAAAAATTATCGTTAATCCAGTATGGGATAAAGCTGTCAAATTAGAAAAATCAGTCGTCGAAATTGAATAATGTCTACCGGTAGAAATGAGGTAAAAATATTATGAGTAAACCAAAAGTTGCAACAGATTGGATGGCAGGATGTGCTGGTTGTCACATGTCTTTGCTGGACATAGATGAAAGAATACTACAAGTTTTAGAGTTGATTGACCTGCGAGCATCACCAATAACAGACCTTAAAGAAGCAGACGAATCTGGTGTCGTAGTCGGAGTCTTGGAAGGTGGAATCAATAACACAGCCAATGAACATCAGGCTAAGTTAATGCGCTCACGCTGCAAAATTCTCGTTGCCTTAGGAGATTGTGCAGTGTTTGGTGGTGTTCCTGCTATGCGAAATTTTTTCACCATTGAAGAATCCTTAAGAAGAGCATACATAGAGACAGAAAGCACTGTAGATGGTTTCATCCCAACGGATCCTGAGTTGGCGGTGCCCACCCGTGTTAGAGCTGTATCAGAAGTCGTTCCTGTGGATATTCATGTGCCTGGATGCCCACCCAGTGCCGATGTGATTTTCCATGTGTTGTCGGAATTAGCACAGGGTAGAATTCCAGAAATCAAAGATGAAAATCTTCACTGGCATTAGGAGAAAATAATGGTAGCGCAAAAAATAACAATCGAACCTGTAACCCGTATCGAAGGGCACGCAAAAATCACCATTCATATGAAGAATGATAATCAGTCCGTAGATCATGCTTATTTGCATATAAACGAATTCCGTGGATTTGAGAAATTCTGTGAAGGTAGAATGGTATTTGAAATGCCGTTGATAACCCCTAGAATTTGCGGAATTTGTCCGGTCAGCCACCATTTAGCAGCAGCCAAAGCTGGTGATGCCGTCCTGGGTGCACCTCCACCGCGACCTGCATCACTCCTGCGCGAATTAATGCACATGGGTCAGATTATCCAGTCACATGGCATGCATTTCTTTGAATTAGCAGGTCCCGACCTGTTACTGGGATTCGACGCCGATCCGGCAATTCGAAATGTTGTAGGACTGGTCCAAAATGCCCCAGATATAACAGTTAAAGCTGTTCAATTACGCAAATATGGACAGGAAATTATTCGAATTTTGGGAGGACGTCGTGTACATCCAACATTTGCGGTGCCAGGTGGTGTCAATAAAGCCTTAAGCGCATCTGATCGAGAATTGATTCTTGCGGAATTGGATCAGGCTATCGAAACGACCCAATTAGGAATTTCCATCATGAAAGATTGGGCAGCAAAAAATATGGAAGATATTCAAAAATTTGCTGTTTTCCCAACTGGCTACTTTGGTTTAATTACTGACGAAAATGGCCTTGAACTTTATGATGGTAATTTGCGCTTAATCGGTAGAGATGGTGATCAATTGGAACGATTCCCAGCCTCAAATTATCTCGATTTTATTGGTGAACATGTTGAAAACTGGTCATACCTCAAATTTCCATTCTATAAAAAATTGGGGTGGCCGGATGGTGTTTATCGGGTCGGTCCGTTAGGAAGGTTAAATATCATTGACAAAATTGACACACCTCTTGCCAATGAAGAATTCAAAGTTTACAAGAAAATCAATGGTGGAAAACCCATCGAAAATACACTTTATTACCATTACTCCAGATTGATTGAGACTTTATTTGCTGCAGAACGTGTTAAAGTCCTGTTGGATGATCCGGATATCCTGTCCAATGATATTCTTAACACCCGTCACAACTTCCAGGGTGAAGGTGTTGGAGTAATCGAAGCACCTCGAGGAACATTAATCCATCATTATTGGGCGAATGAAAATGGTCAAATCCAGAAATTAAACCTGATCGTCTCAACTGGACATAACAACTATGCCATGAGCAAAGCTGTCGATATGGTTGCCAAAACCTACGTAAAAGGACCAGATATTCACGAAGGTTTACTCAATCGGGTTGAAGCAGCTGTGCGTGCGCATGACCCGTGTTTGTCCTGTTCCACTCATGCAGTTGGACAAATGCCAATGATCGTTGAAGTTGTCGATGCTGCTGGAAAAACCATCCAGACCTTAAAACGCGAATAATTTATGAAAGAAGAAAAAAAGCATCCTTCAAAGCGTGATGGTTCAAAGCACGCTTTGAAGGATATTACCAAAACTCTACTCATCGGATATGGGAACCCGGATCGTGAAGATGATGGCGTAGCCTGGCACATCTTACGAGGAGTGGCAGATTTTTTTGAATTGATCATACCGGATACCCTGGATGAAGATTTGATTAAGGTTGATGAAAAATTACATTTCCTCTTCGATTTACAATTGATACCGGAAATGACTTTTGATATGGCTCAATATTCCAGAATATGTTTTGTGGATGCACACACGGGAGCCATGGAAAATGACCTTAATATCCAGACATTGGATAGAAAATTCCAAAATTCCCCTCTCACCCATCACATGACACCGCAAACTATTCTTTCAATTCTTGAACATACTTTCAACCATCGACCAGAAGCAATTCTGGTTTCTGTGCGAGGATATCAATTTGGTTTTGAGAATTTACTTTCACCCAGAACAAAAAATCTGGCTACAGAAGCCATTGACAAAATCTCTCAATGGATCATAAGCTGATTTAATTTTTGTTTTTAATTTTTTCTCAAAATTTAAGAACAACCTCCTTAACCATTCAGGAGGTTTTGTCATTGTAATAATGTGATTAAAATTTATAATTCCTGGCAAAAAAATATGTTATATTAAATATCTTATAGAATTTCTCTTATTTATCCAAATAGCTTTTTAGTATGAAAGATCAATATTTTGAGCAATTGATCCAAATACAATTTAATCCTGGTTTTTTTACACTTTTAAATCTATCAAGAAAAGGAATTAGTTATGGAAGATCAGTCATCGGAACAGACATATGGATTAATTACCCCCTCTTTCCATCTATTACTTAAAGAATTTCCGCTTAATCAACCTGAATCCCGAGAAATTATCGATGAGATTTTACATTCTTTCAGAGATGTACCGGGTGGTTTAATGGTCATTCTTAATGAGATCCAAAGCAAAATTGGTTATATTTCCCAGCCTATTCAGGAGTATATTTCTCTGATATTAAACATTCCCGTCAGCACAATTACCGGTGTTGTAAGTTTTTATTCATTTTTCACCACCAAACCAAGAGGTGATCATACGATTAAGTTCTGCATGGGAACTGCCTGTTATGTTGGAGGAACTCCTCAGCTCATGCGTAAAGCAGAGCAAATTCTGGATATTCAGACAGGTGATACGACTCCTGATAACCACATAACCATGGAGGTTTGCCGTTGTGTGGGCTCTTGCAGCCAGGCTCCGGTTGTTGTGGTTGATGAACAACTCTATGGGCGTGTCCGCCCCAGCAAGGTTCCCCCATTAATTCGCGACATTATGAAAACTTACGAAGATTCTTAAGGAGCATTTTTCAAATGACAAAAATTACAAGTCTAAATCAACTTATAAATCTTCAAGAACAGATTATTGAAAAAAAACGTGATGATATCACCTCTCATCCGGGAAAAAGCTGGGGGTCAGAAAAATTTGCTCCTCAAGCTCTTAAAGAGGATCAGGAACTAGATGCACCACGTGGAAAAGAAATCCGGGTCGTTCTTCGAAACTGTACCCTTATAGACCCGGAAAATCTGGATGACTACATATCCGAAGATGGTTACCAGGCTTTGGCAATGGTATTGGAACAATATACTCCTGAACAGGTCATCGAAACAATCGCTCTATCTGGATTACGAGGTCGCGGTGGTGCAGGTTTCCCAACCGCAAAAAAATGGGAACTTACCAGAAATAATCCAGGAACTCAAAAATTCATCATTTGTAATGCAGATGAAGGTGACCCGGGTGCTTTTATGAACCGCAGAGTCCTTGAAGGGGACCCACATTCAGTTTTGGAAGGTATGGCCGTTGCTGCTTATGCAATTGGTGCACAGCAGGGTTATGTTTACTGCCGGGCTGAATACCCCATTGCTGTTCGCACGCTCATTAAAGCAATCCAGCAAGCACAGGATTATGGCATCCTGGGAAACAATATTTTTGGTAGTGATTTTTCATTCAACATAGAATTGAGAATGGGTGCAGGAGCTTTTGTTTGCGGTGAGGAAACAGCTTTAATCGCTTCCGTTGAAGGGAAACGCGGTGAACCTCGTCCTCGTCCTCCTTTCCCAGCAGTTTCAGGGCTTTGGGGAAAACCAACCAGCATCAACAATGTTGAAACCTTTGCGAATATTCCTCAAATCATTCTTACTGGTCCCGAATGGTTTGCTAGTATGGGCACCGAAAAAAGTAAAGGAACGAAAACTTTTGCCCTGGCAGGTGATGTAAACCACACTGGTTTGATCGAAGTACCATTAGGCATCTCACTCAGAGAAATTGTTTATGATGTGGGTGAAGGAATTAAGAAAAATAAAGGATTGAAAGCTATTCAAACCGGTGGACCTATGGGTGGGTGTATTCCAGCAAGTATGATCGATTTACGGGTGGATTATGAATCCTTAACCGCTGCAGGTTCCATGATGGGATCTGGTGGCATGATTGTCATGGATGAAGATACCTGCATGGTTGACATCGCTCGCTTCTTTATGGAATTTAACCAGGAAGAAAGTTGTGGTAAGTGTACACCCTGCCGTGTTGGCACATACAGCATGCTACAGATTCTAAATCGCATCTGTCAGGGAGAGGGCGTTGAAGGCGACATAGAAGAATTGGAACGTTTAAGCAAGGTAACCAAAGTTCATAGTCTTTGTGGTTTAGGGCAAGGTGCACCCAATCCAGTCATCAGTACAATCAAACATTTTAGGGATGAATACGAAGCGCACATTTTTGAAAAACGCTGTCCCGCGAAAGTCTGCCGTGCGTTAATTCGTTACGAAATCATTAAAGACAATTGCACTGGATGTACCTTTTGCGCAAAAAATTGCCCGGTTGGTGCAATCACTGGAGAACGCAGGAAACCACATGAGATTGATCAGGAAATCTGCATTCAATGTGGAATTTGTTTTCAAACCTGTAACTTCAATGCGATTGAAATATTACCTGGAAAAGTCCAATTGGTAGGAGAACATTCATGATTACAATCACAATCAACGGCAAACAATATGACGTTCCAGAAGGGAAAACCCTATTACGGGCTGCTCAGGATCTTGGAATTACTATTCCAAGTCTTTGTGATCATCCGGATTTGACACCCCACGGAGGTTGTCGCTTATGCGATGTTGAAGTTAAAGGTCTTCGCAATCCGATTGCTGCTTGTACCCTCCCGGTTTCCGCAAATATGGAAGTTAAGACTGAAACAGATGATCTGAAAGATGCCAGAAAAATGATTCTCGAGCTGATGTTGGTGAATTATCATGGTCCTTTGTCAATTGAGAATGGCAAACCTAATTATTTCCTCAAGTGGTGTGAGCAATATGATGTTGATATTCAGAAGAAAATGCGAAAAGAACCGAAGTATACAGTGGATAGTGATCCGAACCCATTTATTCGGGTGGATCTCAATCAATGTATTTTATGTACGCGTTGTATTCGGGCTTGCGCAGAAATACAAGGACGTTTCGTTTGGGGATTGGCGAACCGCGGCATTGAAAATCAAATCATCGCAGGATCAGGTGTCCCCTTATTACAGGCCAGATGTGAGTCTTGTGGAGCTTGTGTAGATTACTGTCCTACTGGCGCACTCAGCCATAAACCTTCATTTGGTGAAATGAATACAGAAAAAAAAGTCCAAACCACTTGTTCATATTGTGGAGTCGGATGCAATTTTGATTTAAATATTATAAACGATCAGGTAATAAAAATAACCCCCAATCCAAATGCGCCTGTAAATGGAAAGCATTTATGTGTAAAAGGCAGATACGGGTATAAATTTATCAATCACCCTGATCGTCTCAAACAGCCTATGGTCAGAGAATATTTGTTGAACGAGGGACAGAAAAATCCACAAGAAATCGGACCATGGGTTGAAGTCGATTGGGATACTGCATTAACCATTGTAGCCAAAAAACTCATCCAAATTAAACAGGAATCTGGGTCTGATTCCATCGGATTATTGACCTCTGCGAAATGTACCAATGAAGAAAATTATCTGATGAATAAACTCTCACGCCAGGTCATTGGAACCCATAATATCGATCATTGTGCCAGGCTTTGTCATTCCTCCACCGTCTCTGGACTTGCGATGAGTTTTGGATCTGGTGCAATGTCGAATACAGTTCAGGATATCGTCGATCACGCAGAATCAATTTTCATCATTGGGTCAAACACCACAGAACAACACCCCGTGATAGGTTCAAAAATTCGGCAGGCAATCATAAAAAGAAAAGTCAAATTAATCGTTGCAGATCCAAGAAAAATTGATATTGCTGAATTTTCAAGCATTTATCTGCGCCATAAAGCAGGTACTGATGTTGCACTCATAAATGGTTTGATGCATATTATTCTTGAAAACAATTGGCAGGATCAACAATACATCGATGAAAGATGTGAAAATTTCGAGGAATTTAGAGCAACTTTAGCAGGATACACGCCAGAAATTGTCTCATCTATTACAGGAATATCCGTCAGCGAGTTGAACAAAACCGCTGAAATGATGGCAACTCATAAACCCATGGCTGTTTTCTGGGCGATGGGAATTACCCAGCATTCGACCGGTGTTCTGAATGTACTAACCTTAGCAAATCTTCAAATGGTTTTGGGTAATATGGGTGTTAACGGTGGTGGGGTAAATCCTTTACGCGGACAGAATAATGTTCAGGGGGCCTGTGATATGGGTGGACTCCCCAATGTGTTCCCGGGGTATCAATCAGTTACCAATCAAGAGTTTATAAATAAATTTGATCTTGCATGGCATACCAAATCACCAACTGGTGAGTCGGATAATAAGCTTTCAACCAAACCCGGATTGACCTCAACAGAAATGATTCCGATGGCAGGGGAAGGGAAGATTCGGGCTCTTTACATCATGGGTGAAAATCCATTGGTTACCGACCCGGATGTAAATCATACACGCAAATGTCTCCAGGCTTGTGATTTCATTGTTTTACAGGAAATTTTTCCTTCCGATACCTCTACATTTGCAGATGTCCTTCTTCCGGGAGTATCTTTCGCCGAAAAAGATGGAACTTTTACCAACACAGAACGTCGTGTGCAAATGGTCAGACAGGCAATTACGCCAAAAGGATCTGCAAAACCAGATTGGGAAATTTTATCAAATTTGGCGAAGAAGATTCTGAATGAAGAACAAAGAGAAGTAGCTGGCGAGTTTGCAGGCTGGGATTATAAAAACGCTTCTGAAATCATGGAGGAAATCGGATCATTGACGCCGAGTTATGCTGGGATTAACTATAACCGTTTAAATAATGGTGAATCACTACATTGGCCTGTAAAGGACCCACAGCACCCTGGAACACCAATCCTGCATACTGGATCTTTTACACGCGGAAAAGGAAAATTCCATCCGACCGAACATATTGACCCAAAAGAAATGCCGGATGATGAATTTCCTCTATTACTCACAACTGGCAGGGTTCTATACCATTGGCATGCCGGTGAGATGACGCGCCGTTCTTCAGAATTATTGGAAGTATATCCAGGAGCTTATATTGAAGTACATCCTGAAGATGCGATTAAGTATGGAATCAAGCAGAACCAACAAATAACCTTGAATTCTCGTAGAGGTACCACCAAAGGAAAAGCACTCATCACCGATCGCGTTTCTCCAGGATTGGTATTCGCAAATTTCCATTTCCCAGGGGAACAGAATACCAATAATTTAACCATTGCGGCTTTAGATCCTGTCGCAAAAATTCCAGAATATAAAGTATGCGCTGTGAAGCTGAGTGTTGAATAATCCACACTTTGTGTGATGACCTGTCAGATAATTTCTGGCAGGTTTTTTTTATTAATAGCTTAGTAGTCCATTTTTGAATCGTTAATGTGAGTTAAATTTATATTCCAGGCTTTGATGTGACAATATACGGTTCGAACGAGGAGGATTAACACTTATTAATCCTACCTTTCGATGATAAAACAAATAGACAGTATGAAGTCATACTCCCACAGGTAAAATTATGATCGACAAAGCAGATATTCGCCCAACATTACAGAGTATTCCATGGTTAATGGATTTATCTCAGGAACAACTTAGGAAATTAGAAAAGATATCTGGTTTTCGTTTTTTAGAAGAAGGGGAAATACTATATAAAGAAGGCGATAATGATAATCTGCTCTATATCGTTTCAGAAGGCTCATTAGGCATTGAAATCTTTGTTCCTGGGTATGGCCAGGTGCGGTTATACGATGCAGAACCATTGGATATAGTAGGTTGGGATAGTATGACTCCTGTCGCCAGACATCGCATAACAACAATCACAGCCCTTAAAAAAAGTAATTTGATTTATTTTGATGGGGCTGCGTTGAATGAATTATGTGATGTCGATCAAGAGCTCGGTTATGTCATCATGCGCAGATTATCAAACGTAATTGCTACACGCATGCTGGCAATGAGATTAAAACTGATTGATCTTTTTATGCAGAAATAAGCCTAAGATCATATTAAAAAGAGAAAATAATTTTAATGCGTTTATAATAATGAAATGCATGAATTAGCTGTTACTGATAGTATTTTACAAATCGCAGAAAAACATGCGATTCAAGCAAATGCCAAAAAAGTCACTGATATTTTTCTGGTAATTGGAAACTTATCTAGCATTGTTGATGATAGTGTGGTCTTTTACTGGGAAATGATCTCCAAAGGTACAGTTTGTGAAGGTTCTGTTATTCACTTCAATCGATTACCAGCTACCATGTATTGTCTGGTTTGTGATAACACTTTTGAAATTCCCGGAGAATTAATTCCCTGCCCTAATTGCGGATCTTATCAGCTCAAAATTCAATCCGGGGAAGAGTTCTTTCTTGAGAGCATAGAAATTGAAAGGTAATCAAATGGCTACAGAAAAAGTACAGGTTGTAGAAAAAATTCTCGACGCAAATGATCAGGTTGCATCTCAAACTCAAACTTTATTAACGGAATCAGGTGTTTTTTCCATTAATATCATGGCATCTCCTGGCGCAGGAAAAACGAGTGTAATTCTTAAAACCATTGAAAAGTTATCCGGAATGATGCGAATTGGTGTCATCGAAGGCGATACCGCCCCGGTGACAATTGATGCAGATAAAGTGATGGCAATGGGAATGCCGGCAGTACAGATAAATACCGGAGGTCAATGCCACCTGGATGCTATGATGATTGATCGCGCCTTGAAACATCTCGACTACAAAAATCTCGATTTGATTATTGTTGAAAATGTTGGCAATTTAATTTGCCCGGCAGCATTTAAGATCGGTACGCATGCGAATGTTGTAATCTCCAGTGTTCCCGAAGGTGATGACAAACCTTACAAATATACAAATATTTATCGTGGTATCGATGTATTGTTGATCAATAAAATTGATCTACTTCCTTATCTCGATTTTCGTATGGATTATTTTCAACAAGGCGTTGAAATACTTAATCCGGATTCATTGGTTATCGCAGCAAGTGGATGAATTTAAAAACCGGGTCCATGCTTGATATAAAAACAATAAATGTTCAAATCAAAGGGATTGTTCAGGGTGTTGGTTTTCGTCCCTTTGTATACTCATTGGCGTTACAAAATGGTCTGACAGGTTGGGTTCGTAATTCTTCCAGTGGGGTAGAAATTGAAATTAATGGTACCTCGCCTAACCTTGAAAATTTTCTCGCAGTATTAAGAAACTCACCCCCTCCCCTCAGTCGAATCGATACATTGAGCGTTGAGGACACAACCAATCATGAATACAAAGAATTTACCATCATTGAAAGCAATTCAATGGAAGGTGAATTTCTTCCAATTTCACCCGATTACAGCATATGCGATGACTGTCTACGAGAATTGTTCGATCCACAGGATCGTCGATACAGGTATCCGTTCATTAATTGCACCAACTGTGGCCCTCGCTTTACCATCATTAAAGATATTCCTTATGACCGTCCCAAAACCACAATGGCATCATTTGAGTTATGTGACCAATGCTTCAAAGAGTATAAAAATCCGCTTGATCGAAGATACCATGCACAACCCATCGCCTGCCCAGTTTGTGGACCCCAGGTAAGTTTGATCATCGATAACCAAATGATCGCTAATGGAGAAGAAGCGATTCAAATTTCGCGAAAGATGATTCGTGATGGTAATATTCTGGCAGTAAAAGGATTGGGGGGCTTTCATCTGGCTTGTGATGCAACAAATTTCGAAGCGGTTGACTTATTGAGATCACGTAAAAAACGCAGTGATAAACCTTTTGCTTTAATGGCTTTTTCAGTTGAAACTATTTCTGATTACTGTCTGGTCTCAAAATCAGAACAATTACAGTTGGAATCCAAAGAAAGACCAATCGTATTACTGCAATTAAAATCCATGAATGATCTATCTCCTTTGGTGACTCCTTCTCAAAATCATCTTGGTTTTATGTTGCCTTACACTCCCTTGCACTATCTTTTATTAGAACCAGCTGATGACAATCCGCCCATATGGGTAATGACCAGTGGAAATATCAGCGATGAACCGATCGCATATAAAGACACCGATGCTTTTTCACAATTGGGGAATATTGCAGATGCTTATCTCATACATAATCGTGAAATCCATATGCGCATTGATGATTCTGTAACCAGAATCATCGCAGGAAGAAATTACCCCATTCGTAGATCGCGTGGGTATGCCCCCAATCCTGTCATTTCACCTCTTAACCTTCCTCAAATACTGGCAGCCGGAGCAGAATTAAAAAACACTTTTTGTCTTACCAGGGATAATTATGCATTTATCAGTCATCATATTGGTGACATGGAAAATTACGAAACTTTGCAATCATTTGAAGAGGCAATTACTCACTATCAAAAATTATTTAGAATAAATCCTGAATTGATTGCCAGCGATATGCACCCTGACTATTTATCAACCCGCTTTGCTAGTCAATTAGCACTCTCAAAGAATATTCAGAACATTCAAATTCAACATCACCATGCCCATCTGGCTGCCTGTTTAGCGGATAATCAATATGAAAAAGACGATCCCATAATTGGGCTTTGTTATGATGGTACAGGGTATGGAACGGATGGAGCGATCTGGGGTGGTGAAATTTTGGTTGGTAATTATGCCCAATATCAACGTAAATTTCATTTGAGGTATGTACCTCTTCCTGGTGGAGATATCTCCATTCGAATACCGGCCAGAATGGCTTTATCTCACCTTTGGGCATATCAAATCGATTGGGATCCTTCTCTGCCTGGTGTTGCTGCGCTTTGCATGGAGGATAAAACCGTTTTAGATGTTCAGCTTTCCAGGCAAATTAACACACCCAAAACGTCCAGTATGGGACGATTATTTGATGCAGTTGCATCATTAATAGGAGTAAGACATAAAGTCAGTTATGAAGGTCAAGCCGCCATTGAGATGGAAGCGTTGATAGACCCTGATGAAACAGGTTATTATCCGGTAATTTGGGAAAATGGATTAATTGATCCCAAACCATTATTTGAAGCCATTATTGTTGATTTACTTGAAAATACTCCAATCCAAACATTATCAGCCCGATTTCATAATAGTATCGTGCAGGTTTCTCTTGAATTATGTAAATTGATTAGAAGTGAAAATAAAATAAATACTGTAGCTTTAAGCGGCGGAGTCTGGCAAAACAAAGTGTTGTTGGAAAATATGATAAAAAGGCTAAAAAAAGATCAATTTGATGTTATGATTCATCAAACGATACCAACCAATGATGGTGGAATATCATTAGGACAGGCTTTAATCGCATCAAAATTTATAAATAATTCATAGCTCTGGGAGAAAAATATGTGCCTCGGTATACCTGGAAAAATTATTGAAATTGAAGATTCAATTGGAATGAAAATGGCAAAAATCGATTTTGGTGGTGTAATTCGCTCGGCTTGTATCGAAGCAATACCGGAAGCAAAAATTGGAGATTACACGATCATCCATGCCGGATTTGCTCTAAATGTTCTGAGCGAAGAAGAAGCAATGGATACATTAAACTTGCTTCAGGAAATCGCAGACTTAAGCGAAGAGTTAGATATCAATGAACAAAATATCTGATTTTTCGAAATCCTTTCGGGATTCACATCTGGTTCAAGGGGTGGTAGATGAAATAAAGCGAATCACCACCCAAAATTGGGTTTTAATGGAAATTTGTGGCGGGCAAACACACGCGATTATGCAATACGGTTTGGACCAGTTATTACCCGACCAAATTGAATTGGTGCATGGACCCGGATGTCCGGTTTGTGTCACTCCTCTGGATCAGATTGATCGTGCCCACGCGATTGCGAGCCGTCCTGAGGTTATTTTCTGTTCATTTGGGGACATGTTACGCGTTCCAGGGTCAGAAGTAGATCTTTTTACTTTAAAAGCTCGTGGTGCCCAAATTCGGGTTGTGTATTCCCCTTTAGACGCGGTAAGAATTGCTCAGGAAAATTCGGATAAGCAAGTTGTTTTCTTTGCAATCGGTTTCGAAACCACAGTGCCGGCGAATGCGTCCAGTGTTTTGCAGGCAAAAGCAATAGGTGTCGAAAATTTTTCGATTCTGGTTTCCCAGGTTGCCGTTCCGCCTGCTATGCACGCCATTTTAAGTTCACCTAAAAACCGAGTACAGGCATTTCTGGCTGCAGGACATGTTTGTACAGTTATGGGGTATTGGGAATATCACCCCATTGCAAACCAATACAAAATTCCAATCATTGTCACAGGATTTGAACCATTAGATTTGTTGCAAGGAATTTTGTTATCCGTACGACAATTGGAGCAAAATCAGTATTTTGTTGAAAACGCCTATACCAGAGCAGTAACTGAAACTGGAAATCAAGTCGCGCAAAAAATTATTCAACAGGTCTTTGAGCCTTGTGATCGAAATTGGCGGGGTATAGGTAGCATTCCACAAAGTGGATTATGTTTGCGAGAGGAATATGCTTTTTTTGATGCAGAAAAACGTTTTCAGGTGGAACACATTCAAACCCGAGAACATGAAGTCTGTATTGCCGGCGAGATTTTACAGGGTTTGAAAAAACCTTTCGACTGCCCGGCATTTGGCACACAATGTTCTCCAACCAATCCTCTGGGTGCTCCCATGGTTAGCTCTGAAGGCGCATGTAACGCCTATTTTCGATTTTCAAAGTCATCGATTTCATAACAAGGAACTTTTCATGGATGATCAATTTCCAACCTTTGAGGGTTCAGTATGCCCTCTCCCACTAAAAAACGAAACAACAATTGTGTTAGGACATGGTAGTGGTGGTCTCATGACTCATAATTTGATTCAGGAGGTATTCCAGGCTCATTTCCAAAATTCATTTATAAAGGCAGGTAATGACTTTGCCAACACACCTATTCCTGAAAATTACCAAAACGGCAAACTTTCCATCAGCACGGATGGCCATATCATTTCACCGATTTTTTATCCCGGTGGAGATATTGGTAGATTGGCGATCTGTGGAACCGTAAATGACATCAGCATGTCAGGATCTAATCCTCTTTATATTACCGCCAGTTTCATTCTTGAAGAAGGCTTACAAATCGCTGATTTGAATAAAATAGTCTTGTCCATGCAAGAGACTGCTGAAGAGGCTGGTGTCGAAATCGTTGCTGGGGATACAAAAGTTGTCGAAAAAGGTAAAGGGGATGGCATTTTCATTTCCACCACTGGGATAGGATGGCTTCCAGATCACATCCAAATCCGTGGTGATTTAGCCCGACCTGGTGATGTAATTTTAATTTCTGGAACCATTGGTGATCATGGAATAGCAGTACTGTCCGCCAGAGGAGATCTTGGATTTGAGACGGACCTTCAATCAGACGTTGCCCCACTAAATCATTTAATTCAGTCATTGATCACAGAAATACCCGAAATTCATGTACTTCGCGATCCAACCCGTGGAGGATTGGCGACAACACTCAACGAAATTGCCAGGCAGAGTAATGTCGGCTTAATGGTTTATGATGAGTTGATTCCTATCAATTCCACTGTTCAGAGTGCCTGTGAAATGTTAGGTTTTGATCCATTATATGTAGCAAATGAAGGCAAGGTCGTTGTGATCCTTTCCAAAGAATATAAACAGCGAGCACTTGAAATCATGAAATCAAACGTCTATGGGAAAAATGCAGCCTTTATTGGAGAGGTTGTAGCCAATCATTCTGGACATGTGGTTTTAAAAACAAGTTTTGGAACAACCCGCATGCTCGAAATGATGGCTGGAGAAATGTTGCCGCGAATATGTTAAAATATTAGGAAGCGATTGAAAACGCTTATCTTGACAAAGAAACTTTCTCTTTTATACTTACCAAAAATTAACGCAATGGAGAAAAATGAAAATCGATTATCGTGAAACGACAAATGATCTCTTAAAAAGAATTGATATTCACTCACAATACGGGTCGAAAAACATCGATGAATGGATGTTGGATATCATTAAACTTCAAAAAGGCATGAAAATTCTGGATGTTGGTTGTGGTGCTGGCAAGCAATGCTTTTCATACCACCAGTTCCTTGATGGAGAAGCTAACATAACTGGTGGCGATGTTAATCTTGAATTACTCTCACAGGCAAAACTGGAAAATGAAAAGCGTGGCACAGGAATGGAGTTCCTTGAACTTGATTTCAACAAAAAATTCCCAATGGAAGATAATCAATTCGATTTCGAATCCTGTTGCTTTGCCATCTATTATGCCGAAGACATCCCTTACACCATTCGAGAGATGCATCGTGTTCTGAAACAATGTGGGAGATTATTCTCTAGTGGTCCAATGCCTGAAAATAAACAATTTTTCTACGAAATTATTCGTGAAGCAACAGGAAAAGAGATCCCACCAATGCCCGGAAGCTCACGTTATTCCTCTCAAATCCTCGATGCGATGAAATCAACATTCAGCAAAGTTGATGTCCACGTTTTTGAGAATCCACTGGTTTTTGAAAGTGTCGAACCATTTCTGGCGTACACGCGCGCTTCATTGTCAGAAGATCGCAAATTGTGGGGTAGTTTCTTTGAAACCAAAGATGATTTCGAAAACATTATGAATGCAATTACTGTGACATCAGAGAAGAGACTGAAACAGGATGGCAAATTAATCATGACAAAGGTTGTTGGTGGCTTCATCGCAACAAAATAAAAATATGAATCAAAATCTCATTTTGTACGGAAAACGTGTTTGTTTCATCGGAGCCCATCCAGATGATATTGAATTGGGTTGTGGAGCATTAATTTCAAATATTGGAAATCGGGCAGACATTCTTTGCCTTACCCTCTCTGATAATAAAAAAAATCCAGAATTACAGAATCTGGTAGCCGAACATAAAGCCAGTATGGCCGTCCTGGGGGTGACCGGTAACCACGATATCGTAAAAGACTTTGAAACCCGACGTTTCCCTCAGGTGCGGCAGGAGATTCTGGAAACCATGCTTGACATTAAACGGACTTTCAAGCCAGAAATTGTATTTGTCCATACAAAAAATGACATTCATCAGGATCATGTCACCGTTACAGATGAAGCCTTACGCGCCTTTCGAGGCACAACTGTGCTCGGCTTTGATGTTCTTCGCAGTAGCTATGGATTCTTTCCCCATTTTCTATTTGAAGTTTCCGAACAGGATGTTGAGAAAAAATTAGCAGCGTTGGCTGAATATAAAACCTATACCAGCCGCTATTACTTTGATTCCCAAATTACCCGGGCAACGATGATTCGACATGGAGCGCTTGCAGAGCGGCCGTTTGCCGAAGGATTTGATCTTCTTCGGGTTGTTGCACAATTTGGTGAAGATTAATAATTCTGTAACGCATAAAGAAAAAGGACTTTCTTAGGCATTAAACCAGAATGTCCTTTTTAATTAACTGATAGGCAAATTATTCTACAGGAACACCAATTTCAATCTGGTTATCTACAATTCGCACAGGAAAATAGCAAGTTGGTTCACTTGCTGGTAATGACAACGCTCGCCCATCACGTACATCAAATCGGGCACCATGTCTGGGGCAAATGATTTCAAATCCTTCAATTTCCCCTTCTCCTAAAGGTCCATCATCATGGGTACAACGATCTTCTATCGCATAAACATCGCCGGCAATATTGAATATCACCACTGCCATATCATCCACATCAATAAAAATCCGCTCACCTGGAATGAGATCATCCAGAGATATCACTGGATAGTACTCGTAATTGACTTCTTCCTGCCCCATGATTAGATCTCCAATAATTCTTCTTCGATATTCCCTATCCCATACAATCCTGCTTTAAGTACTTTTAACGAAAGCAGAGCGCATTTCAACCGCACTGGTCCTAATTCTATGCCTAAAAGTTCCAGAACCGTCTCTTTGGTCATATTTTTAACTTCCTCTAGAGGTTTGCCAATAATGGATTCCATCAACAAATCAGCACTTGCCTGCGATATGGCACAACCATGACCGCTAAAAACAGCCTCGGTAATCATATTGTTATCATCTACACGCAAATCTACACGAATGTGATCACCACATAATGGATTTTCATCTTCATAAGTGAAATCGTTTGGGTCTAATGTGCCCTTATAAGCTGGATTTTTATAGTGTTCAACAATTAATTCCCGATAAAAGTCATCCATGGCTCATCCTGTTTATGCAAACATTTCATTAACTTGCTGTAATCCAATAACCAGAAGATCAACATCTTCATAATCATTGTAAAGGTAAAAACTTGCCCGGCTCGTCGCTGGAAGTCCAAATTTTTCATGCAATGGCATCGCACAATGATGACCAGCCCGAACAGCGATTCCATAATGGTCAAGAACTTGCGCTACATCATGTGGGTGGACAAAATCTAATTCGAAGGAAATCACTCCTCCTCTTTCTGTTACGTTCGGACAGAAGACCTTTAAGTTATCAACATACTGTAATTTTTGTAAAGCATATTGAGTAATTTTCTTTTCGTGATCAGCAATGTTTTCCATTCCAAGAGATGATAAATAATCTATCGCTTTACCAAATCCTATTGCTTCAGCAATCGCAGGTGTGCCAGCTTCAAATTTATGTGGTAAGTCGTTGGCTTTGAAGGATCGTAATTGAACTTTCTTGATCATGTCGCCGCCACCTAAAAATGGTGGCATCTCAGCCAATAATTTCTCTTTTCCGTAAAGAACCCCAATACCCGTAGGTCCAACCATTTTGTGAGCTGAAAAAACATAAAAGTCTGCATCCAAATCTGTAACATCGACAGAAAAATGAGGTACCGACTGAGCTCCATCGATTAAAACCAATGTCCCTGCACCATGGGCTTTTTGGATCATTTCTTTTGCAGGGTTGATTGTGCCTAATACGTTGGACATATGTGTAAAAGCCACCAATTTCGGATTTTTCTCGAGTAAACGGTCGTAAGTAGTTAAATCTAATTCACCCTTTTCGTTTACAGAGATAAAATCCAATACAAGGTTCTTTTCTTCTGCAAGCATTTGCCATGGAACCAGGTTGGAATGGTGTTCCATTTCTGTTAAAATTATAAGATCACCAGCTTGAAGGAATTTTCTTCCCCAGGTTTGGGCTACCAGATTTATTGATTCAGTTGCATTGCGTGTAAAAACAATCTCTTTGGTACTACGTGCATGAATAAATCTGGCAATCTTTTGCCTTGCCAATTCATACATTGCTGTGGCTTCTTCTGCTAACTGATGGATTCCTCGATGAATATTTGCATTATTCAACTCGTAATATTGTTTCATCGAATCGATCACAATGCTCGGCTTTTGGGCCGTAGCAGTCGAATCCAGATAAACAAGTCTGGTTCCGGGTCTTACTTCTCTGTTTAAAATGGGAAAATCAGTCTTTATTTTATTGATATCCAAATTCATTCAAGACCTTTCTTGAATTTCTTATTCTTCGCTGAGAACTGGTCTTTTCCTGGGTTTTCGTATTTGACCGGAGGTCTGCGGAAACCAGAGGATGTGGTCAGGGACCATCCAACCATCTGTTAGATATACATTGGCTCGAAATTGAACAGCTACCATTTTTGGATCAGTCTGCACTACGATCCCTCGCAACCATCCACGTACGCGTTCACCCTTTCGGTCGTGATCACATAAAACTTCAACAATATCTCCAACTTCAAACGCGTACTCCGGGTCAGGTGGCCGCATAAAAGGAGCTGTCATTTTATCCTCCAAATCATAGATTAACCAGTTAATTCTAACATAAAGTGGAATCTCAAATGTTGTTTTAATAGTGATCGTGTGATGGGATTCCTTTGCTTGATCAACCTAAGTAAGATCCCATTTTATCCGCAATTGCTTTTTGGAAACGATGTTTCACACCTTCGAAAGGTATACGTTGCATAATGGGATCAAAAAATCCTTCAACAATCAATTTTTCAGCATCTGACCGGGCAATTCCTCGTGACATCAAGTAGAAGATCTGATCTGCATCAATCTTTCCTACAGTCGCACCATGTGTGCAACGTACATCATTGGCCAGGATCTCAAGTCCAGGGATCGAATCTGCCCTGGCTTGTTTGCTCAGCAATAAGTTGCGATTGGCCTGATATCCATCTGTCTTGTCAGCTCCTGGCGCTACATAGATCATTCCTTGCCACACCGATCGACTTTCATCGACCAATGCCCCTTTGAACAGGAGATCACTGGTTGTATTGGCAGCCAGATGATTTTGTTGTGAATCATAGTCCAGATGTTGATTTTTATCAGTAAAATAAAAACCGGACATTTTACCCACCGCGCCATTTGCAATCAGGTCTAATTCAGCAAAATTTTTGGTTAAATGCCCACCAATAGCGCCAAAAATCCAATCCAGTTGGCCGTCTCGATCGACCTGGACACGTTCGTGCGTAAAATTCCAGACATGTCTTCCCAATGATTGCAACTCAACAAATCGGAAATTTGACTGGGGACCAATGTAGATTTCAATATTATTGGTGATCAGGCTTTGACCTTTTTCCTCGGTTTCAGATGCAAATTCCAGAACATATGTCGCAGATGCACCTGCTTCGAGATAAACAACAATATGTGAAATTTGAGCCACGTCAATTACCGCTCCCCAAATCAGGCTATGAAGTGGTGTTTCAATGACAACATTTCTTGGTACATACAGAAAAACACCATTTTGGGCGAATGTACCTGTCAATGCTGAAAACTTTCCTTCTTCGGGTTTTACAATTGTGCCAATCGCTTTTGCTAACAATTCAGGATGTTCTCGTTCTGCAGTAAGTAAATCACAGAAAATGACCCCATTCTTCTGGAGATCTTCATCCAATCGATGAATGTACTCATTTCCATAAAGAATGATTTGTCCACCGTGATCACCATCTGCTACGGGTTCTAATAAATTTTCAGGTATGTCATTAATGCTAGCTTTTTGGTTTTCATTCAATAATTTAAACTGTCCTAATCGTAATCCTCGAATATCTGTTCGTCTCCAGGCTTCTTCCCTTGAATTCGGAATACCAGTCTCCTGATAAATTTTCCAGGCTTTTTCGCGATAAGCATCGATTGTTTGATTTCCGGTAAAGCGAACTTGTTCTTTAGAAAATACAAAATCTGAAGTCTCAGATTTTTTCTTTGAAGTTGAAATCACAACAGGTTTTTTTATTACCATAAGATTAATGGATCCTTCCTTATCCTGATTACCCTACAGAGCCTTCCATTTGCAATTGGATCAGGCGGTTCATTTCTACAGCGTATTCCATCGGCAACTCTTTTACCAGAGGTTCTATAAACCCTGAGACGACCATTGTGGTGGCTTCCTCTTCACTTAGTCCTCTGCTCATCAGGTAAAAAAGCTGTTCTTCACCGACTTTTGAAACAGAAGCTTCATGGCCAATACTCACATCTTCTTCATCTATCTCAATATAAGGATAAGTGTCAGATCTGCTTTGTGGATTCAACAATAAGGCATCACATACCACATTTGAGCGTGAGTTATAGGCTCCTTTGTGAACTTTTAATAAACCACGATAAGATGATCTTCCAGTGCCCCTGCTGATGGATTTGGAGATAATCTTGCTGCTCGTGTTGGGTGCCAAGTGAATGATTTTTCCTCCGGCATCCTGGTGTTGTCCATCAGATGCAAACGCAACCGAAAGAATCTCACCATGTGCACCTTCTTCCATCAAGTAACAGGAAGGATATTTCATGGTCACTTTAGATCCAAGATTACAATCAACCCACTCCATCGTTCCCCCTGCTTCCACTTTTGCTCTCTGTGTTACGAGGTTGTATACATTCGTGGACCAGTTTTGAATGGTGCTATATCTCACTCTGGCATTTTTCTTCACCACAATTTCGATGACACCACTATGAAAGGAATCCGAAGTGTAAGTGGGTGCGGTACATCCTTCCACATAATGCACCTGTGCACCTTCATCTGCGATGATCAAAGAACGCTCAAATTGGCCAATATTGGCAACGTTCAAACGGAAATACGCCTGCAAGGGTAAATCCACCTTTACACCTTTCGGGACATAAACAAACGATCCACCTGACCAAACAGCGCTATTGAGAGCGGAAAATTTATTATCTTCGATCGGGATAACCGTTCCAAAATATTCTCTAAATAGGTCTGGATGCTGGCGTAAACCTTCTTCAATGCTCAGAAAAATCACACCTTGTTTCTCAAGATGCTCCTGGATACTGTGATACACCATTTCGGATTCATATTGTGCACCCACACCAGCCAAAAATTTTTGTTCTGCTTCTGGGATACCTAATTTATCAAAAGTTTCTTTTATATTATCTGGCACATCATCCCAGGATTTACTCTCCATTTCAGATGGTTTTACATAATAAATAATGTTATCCAGATCCAGGTGTGAAATATCAGCACCCCAATTGGGCATGGGGCGTTGTATGTAATGTTTCAACGCTTTTAATCGAAAATCCAGCATCCATTCCGGCTCATTTTTGATGACGGAAATCTGTCGGACTACATCTTCATTCAAACCTTTTTCTGTCTTAAAAACGGATGTGTCAGGATCACTGAATCCGTATTGGTATTCCCCTAATTGCTCAAGGAATGTATCTTGAACATTTTCACTCATGATATACCTCCTAATTCAATTCTGATGACGTTGAATCGGACCTTCTAATAACCATTGACTTTTTCGCGAATCCAGTCATATCCGTGTTCTTCGAGGTGTAAAGCAAGGTCACTGTTACCGGATTCGACTATTTTGCCATCCATCATGACGTGCACGTAATCCGGTTTGATGTAATTTAAAATACGTTGATAGTGTGTAATGATTACTACGCCAAGGTCTGGACCTCTCAGAGTATTCACGCCATCAGCAACAATTTTTAATGCATCAATATCAAGTCCTGAATCGGTTTCATCAAGAATGGCAATTTCTGGTTTTAACATTGCCATCTGCAAAATCTCAGCTCTCTTCTTTTCTCCCCCAGAGAAACCATCATTTAAATAACGTCCAGCAAAAGATGGATCCATTTTTAACAATTCCATTTTTTGTTTAACTTCTTTACGAAACTCCAACAAAGGAACACCTTTATCATCTGAATTTACCGCTCGTCTTCGAGAATTAACAGCCGAGCGTATGAAATTTGCTACTGTTACTCCGGGAATAGCAACTGGATATTGAAATGCTAAAAATATACCTAGAATAGATCGTTCATTTGGTTCCAATTCCAGAACATTAACGCCATTAAAGAACACTTCACCCTCAGTAACTTCATAAGCTGGATGCCCCATCAAAGTATAGGCAAGTGTAGATTTTCCAGTACCATTGGGTCCCATAATTGCATGCACTTCGCCTTTGGGCAAAGTGAAATTTAGACCTTTTAATATTTCTTTCCCATTTATGTTTACATGTAAGTTTTTTATGACCAATTCAGACATGAACCTGTAAACTCCTTATAAGAATTGTATTTCGGTGGTAACTTCAACTCCGAATTTTCAAGAATTATATCACGCCAGAATAATTGGGTCAATATTTATTATAATAATCATAAATATTGACAATTTCTTTTTATTTATGATATACTGCCATGATAAATATCAAAATCATGGTATCTACTTATGAAAAGCACTAGAGAAAAAATTTTATTATTTTTATTAAAAAATCCAAAATCAACCATCAGTGATTTGGCAGATGCAGTGACAATCAACACAATTTCTGTCAGACACCATTTAAATAATTTACTTGCTGAAGATTTGATTTTAGCCGAAGAAGAAAGACATGGAGTGGGACGCCCCAGACTGGTGTACTCTCTTTCAGATGAAGGACTTGAAAGATTTCCATCACGCTATTATCGTTTGACCAATAGAATATTAGATCGGTTTAAAGAAACCTTATCACCAGATGCTTTGAATAGTATTTTTGCAGGTATTGCAAAAGACATTGCATCATCACATCGAAATACAATTAAAAATCTTCCTTTGGAAGATCGTTTAAACTTTATCCAGGGACTCCTGGACGAAGAAGGGTTTAATGTTGAGTGGGAAAAGAAAAATGATCATATTTTGATCTACGAAATAAGTTGTCCATATTTCCATGTTGTTCAATCTCATCCTGAGGTATGCACAATCGATCAAACAATAATCACTGAAATGTTGGACATTCCGGTCAGTAAGATGCATTGCATTTTACGAGGTGACCAACATTGTAGTTTTATTATTCCAATGGAAAATTAATCGGAGAATTTATCATGAGTGAAACACCTGGTTCAAACCGCCCTATCTGGCTTTCAGAAACAACTCATCCAGAATTAAGTGAAAAATTAAAAAAAGGATTGGAAGAAATTATTGACCCTGAAATTGGGTTTAATATTATTCAATTGGGTTTAGTTCGCAATGTAACCATTGATGAAAACAGGGCTATCGTGAGTATGATTCTTACCACCCCTTTTTGCCCTTATGGCCCCGCTATGCTTGAATCGACGCGCAAAAAAGCGGAAGAAGTGTTGGAACGGGAAACATCAATCGATTTTGGAATGGACCCCTGGGATTTTTCAATGGTTGAAGAAGGACTGATGGATGATTGGGGTCTTTATTAATCCTCGATTGAAATCATAGCTTCTATTTGAGACTTATTCGTAGAAAATAATTCTGTTATCTCCAGCGCGTGCTTGATACGACCTTTAAATTGAATTTTTCCTTTCATATAAGCTCGCAGTGGATCTAATTCACCAAGAAATATCTTCAATATATCATCAGTTGTAGCAATGAGTGAAAAATCTGGATTTTCTATCTGACCTTCCTCAACACTACAGGTATGGTCAATGATACGAATCCCCCATTCACCACCTTCTGTACCAGTGGCGATAATTTGAATATTTGCTCTTGTATTTTTTGCATTTTCCGGAATAAAAACCTTCGGAAGCACATAAATCAATTTTTCTACCGTAATGTCTACCATGAAATTCTCCATTTAAACATCGCCAATCATACCATAGATGTTTTTAGACCTCTGGATTATTTCTTTTTGATAATAAAGTAATAATTATTGCCTTCTTCAATTAAATTGACATTAAAGTCATTTTTGTCAATCCAGTCATTTATCACTTCTGGTTTAAGGAAATGACTGCGCATGAGTAATAGTTTTTCCATCACAGCAATTAATTTAACAGAAAATTTCCGAATATCCGGTTCTTCTAAAATAAATATTCCACCAGGTTTAAGTACATGCAGAATGGATAAAATTGCTTTATGATGATTTTCGACATGATGCAACGTATCAACCATGATGACAGCATCAAAAAAATCATTTTCCAAAGCTAAATTTTCTACTTTTCCGCAAATACCGGAAATTTTTCCATTCTTATTCTTTGATTCTTTTATCATTGCTGGTGAAACGTCATAAATTATAATTTTCTCAAAACATTTCGCCATCGCATCAGCAATTCTACCCGTTCCTCCACCGACATCCAGAAGTGTTGAGGATGAACTCAATTCACACACAATTTTTTTCCAGGAGATATCTTGCTTGGGTTGTATGATGCGATCATATATCCTGGCGATCAAACGAAAATCATCTCTCATTTTTACCTCGATTAAATATTATCAAATTATATAAAAAATATTCCCTATTGACATTTTAGTTATTTTGTTCTATTATATAAATTAGAATTTATTTTCTAATAAGGAGCTTATCATGATTAACACAAACTCATTTACATCCAACATAAAATCTAATCTGAGCTATTGGTTCGCCAACAACCGTCTGTCCATCACTACGTTTTTTTTATTAATCGGTTTGATCGCTTTTGAGATGTTTAATTACAGTACCACCGATTTCGCACTGAAAGATCTTTTAGGAGATTTGAAATTTGCCGGGTTTTATTGGTCAACAATTTTAGCAGTTGCTTTCTGTCTGATTGATTTTGCAGGGATTGCCCGCTTGTTTATGCCAGGAAATAAATTATCAGACATAAAAGAAGATTGGTTTCTGTTTGGCGCATGGTTTTTAGCTGCAACCATGAATGCAATTCTTACTTGGTGGGGCGTATCCATGTCGATTGTCAACCACTCCATCATGAGTTCAAGAATTATTGACTCAGAAACCATTCATCTCGTTGTTCCTATATTTGTGTCCATCATGGTGTGGGTAACTAGAATTTTATTGATTGGCAGTCTGACGCTCTCAGACCAAAGAACAACCACAAAAAGCCAGACAAGAGTGGCTCGGACATCTACTCATACTACAGTATCACCTCGCTATAATTCTTCCGGGTCAACTTTAACTTCCCGAAGTGCATCATTACAATCCAAAGCCCCGGTGCAATCACATCTAAAACAACCACGATTTTCCAATAGACCAGATCCTGAATATGTGTCAGATCCAACCGGTTCAATTCAGCAACCTGCTTTTCAGGGAAGAAGCCAAAACAATACATCAGTAAGAAGATTTTAAATTTTCATAGCATCAACACATGCTGAAAATGCCTCATTTATTGTGGGAAAAATGATGGCATTTTCATTTATTAATGCTTCAATTTTGTTCTGTTTTGTTGAAATGCCATAAGCATCCATGTTTAATTCAAGACCATCTTTTGTTAACTGTTCACATACAGTTACAAGAGATTGTATTCCAATGGTTGAATCTTCAAATATACAAACATTAATCGGTGCGGTAATTTGTGACAAATAATCCACTATCCCTTTATGCTGATCATTGAAAAAATAGTCAAAAGACAACTTTAACGCATCATTTATATCCATACCACTTGATAATAGAATAGCTGTCATGGCATGAACAGGAGAAGGTTTTACAAATTGATCCCCAGAACAATTCTTCTCTTTACCTAAATACTCAAGAGCACCAAAACCCACACAAGGGATCTGTTCCAGTTCCAGGCATCTCAATGCCAATTCCGCTTCAGGGAAGTTTAGTTGAGATTTTTCAGAGTAAAGCTCATTGGTAAATGTAGATGGCCTTGCCGTAATAATGGATGGAAAAACATTTTTTTCCGAATGAAGTCTTATGATTTCATCCCTTATTTCATCAAGTACCAGAGGACAATCATACTTTACCAGGTAAGGCTCAGATTCAAGAAGCCAATCCAACCCCGTAATTTCTTGAAATAATTTACTGCCTAAAGTTAAATTTTGAAAATATTGTAAAATTTCGGATTTCCAAATGTTTCTGGATTCCTTAAGCCATGCATTTATTATCCAGGTAATTTTGCTTCTTACATTGTTGAAAACTTGTAAGGTATATTTTTCAAAATTATGGTTGAGTAAGGAATCACAAGCCGAATATCCGTCTTGAAGAAAATCTTTAAGGATTAAAATAGATGAGATTATTTTTTTTTGATCAGGTTGAAATTCATGTTTCTGGAAAAAATTATAACAATCCTGGTAATTTTCAAGTGAGGAATCTGGTTGATTCTCGATTAAAGCAAGCTCGGTTATCATTAATAAATATATAGGTATCATATCCCATTCTGAAGTAATGCCGATTGACTCAAAACTCGTTATGATTTCTTCGTTGATGGATATTTTTGAAAAACCAAGCTTATTAAGGAAATAATTGGTTGTGTCATAAACTGCTTTACGATATCCAGATGGATTAATTAGGACACCATCAATATCGAATAAAAGAAAATAAGTTCCCAAAAATTATTCCTGAAATGATAGAGAAAAAATCAGAGCCCCAATTTTCAGGTGCTCTGACCAAAAGTCAGATTAATCCAACTTGCTTGCCAATCTGGCCAAATATCTCTAATACTTTATCCAGTTGATCATCAGTATGGGTAGCCATATAACTGGTTCTTAATAATTGACGTCCAGGAGATACGGCCGGACTGATAACAGGATTTACAAAAACACCGGCATCGAATAATAATTTCCAGGTTAAAAAGGTCTTTTCATCTGATCCGATAAAAATGGGTATCACTGGAGTTTCTGAGCTGCCAATATCAAAACCTAATTCTTTGAACCCTCTTCTCATCCTTTCGCCAATTTGATTAACCCGCTCTATTCTTTCGGGTTCCTCCCGCATGACCTGTAATGATGCTAAAGCTGCTGCAGCGTTCCCCGGCGGTATACTGGCAGAAAAAATGAGAGATCTGGCAAAATGTTTTATGTAATGCACCACATCGGCATCGCCTGCTATAAATCCACCTAGGGATGCAAATGATTTGCTAAATGTTGACATAATCAAATCCACATTATTCGTGACGCCAAAGTGATGTGAAGTGCCATGACCACCACCGGTAACACCCATGCCATGTGCATCATCTACCATAAGCCTTGCTCCATACTTTTTAGCAAGTGGAATAATTTCCGGGAGCGGTGCCAAATCACCTTCCATGCTGAACAATCCATCAACGATGATGATCTTTCCCGAATCTTCTGGTAAAGACTTTAACACGCGCTCCAGATGAATCATATCATTATGGCGATATCGCTCAATTTTTCCAAAGCTCAATCGAGCACCATCCACGATGGAAGCATGATCATCTTTATCGAGAATAACAATATCTTTACTGCCTACAATAGCAGATACTGCACCTAAATTTGCCTGCATTCCTGTGCTGAAAACAAGTGCTGCTTCTTTTCCAACCCATTCTGCTAATTCGTGTTCTAATTGTTCGTGAAATTCCAATGTACCGTTAAGGAATCGGGAACCAGTACAACTGGTGCCAAAATGCTCAGTTGCCTTACATACAGCTTCTTTGACTTTAGGGTGTGTCGTCAACCCTAAATAATTATTGGATCCGCACATAATTAATTTATGTCCTTTATACTCAACAACAGTTCCTTCGTTTTCTGTTAATGGAATAAAATAAGGATAGACGCCTTGTTTTATTGCATCTTTTGCAGTCGTAAAGGCAAAGCATTTTTCAAAAATATCCATAATTTCCTCATATAAATAATTTAGGTGAATCAAATTGAGAAATACATTATACCTGATTAGAAAATAGTGTGTTCAAATCAATTTTTACGATTTAGGAGATAATGATGAAAGAATATTTCGGTGGTATTGAAGCAGGAGGAACAAAATTTGTCTGTGTTATCGCTAATAATCCCGATGATATTCTCGAGGAAAGTCGGTTTTCGACCACCAATCCACAAGAAACGATTGAGAAGACGATTCTTTTTTTCGAGTATGCAATTCAAAAACACAAAATCAAATTAAATGCTCTCGGAATCGGTTGTTTTGGACCCATTGATCTGGATATGATTAGTCCTACTTACGGATACATAACCACTACGCCAAAAACTGGATGGCGAAACATCAATCTATTACAACCAATCGAAGACGCTTTGAATATTCCAATTGCATTCGATACTGATGTAAATGTGGCAGCCATTGGTGAAGGAAAATGGGGAGCTGCGCAAAACCTGAATGATTTTTTATATTTCACCATTGGCACGGGAATTGGCGGAGGAGCAATCATTAATAATAAGCCTCTGCATGGACTCATACATCCAGAAATGGGTCATATACGACTGAATCAGGACATATCCAAGGACTCATACGCAGGGAATTGTCCTTTTCACCACAATTGTTTTGAAGGACTCGCCAGTGGCCCAGCCATTAAAGAACGCTGGGGAAGCTCTGCGGAAAACCTGGATGATAATCATCCCGCCTGGATTTTGGAAGCTGATTACATTTCACAGGCTATGAGTAATTACATTTGCTCATTTTCTCCGAAAAAAATTATCCTCGGAGGGGGGGTCATGCAGAAGAAACAATTATTCCCAATGATTCATAAACAGACACAACAATATTTAAATGGGTATGTTCAATCAGAAATGATTTTAACCCGCATGAATGAATATATAGTACCTCCAGGATTAGGAAATCAATCCGGTATGTTAGGTGCGATTGCATTAGCGCAAAGTATTTAATTTTAGTGGTTTTTTATATCCAAAGATCTTTGATATTTGATTTCTTAAGCTCAATACGTATTATTCTTCTATTGCGATTCACCAATGCTTCATAATCACCTAATGCTTGAGCATACAGTAATTTTCCAAAAGATAACCCCATCCCGGGAATTTCAAAATCCTGATCAGGAGTGTCAACGAATTGAATAAATAATCCATTCTCAGGTCCACCTTTATGCAATTGACCTGTTGAGTGCAGGAATCTTGGCCCAAATCCTAATGTAGTGGCATTTTGGGTCCGAGATAATACTAGCTGCCGAAAGTCCTGTAATTGTTTTTCAATAGCCGGTATCCGTGGTAAATAGGCATTGATGGCAATATAATCACCATCTTTTCGTAGCTTCAGAAATATTTCAAGGATCTCATTTAATTTCTTATCACTGAGATCGAGATCGGTTTGATTACAAAAAATAGTGACTTTTTCGTTATCCCAAACTGGATCACCAGAATTATACTTACCGAAAGATAAAAATTCATTAATTTTTTGTTTTGTTCGAGTCTTATTATCCTGAACATCAGGTTGGTCAAACGCATTCACACCCAGGACCGCACAAGCCACTGCTGTGGCGAATTCCCAACGGAAAAATTCCAGTCCCAATTCATAAGGGTCATTCAATTCATAAGAAATTACCGGATGCCCTGCATTTATGATTTCATTGATTTTCTGTTCAAAAATTCCATCATTTTTCAGGTAAACAAAAATCCGATCTTGTGAGTAAATGTCAATATTGACAAAAGGTTCAATGTCAATTGGAACAATTCCTTTCCCTAGTTTGCCACTCGATTCAGCGATTAATTGCTCCAGCCAAGATCCAAAAGAACGATATGGTTCTTCAGCAATAATGGTTAATTTATCTATTCCTTTTTGGGCAGCTTCAGCCAGGATGACACCTAAACCCAGACCTGGATTTCTGCCTGTGGCTACTCCAGGTCGACAAGTATTCGCAAATTCCTTGGTTTTTTGCAAGAATGTCTCAATTTCAACACCTAACAGTGCAGCAGGTACCAGACCAAAGGCTGTTAATGCTGAAAATCTTCCACCAACGCTGGGATCTGCATAGAAAATCTTTCTGAACTTGAGTTCATTTGCCTGGCGGGACAACTCAGTTCCCGGGTCAGTAATGGCAATAAAATATTTTCCTGCTTCATCACCAGCAAAAATTTGCATTTGAAGATAGAAATATTTGAGGAAAGCTTGCACCTCTGTCGTTCCTCCGGATTTGCTGGAAACAATGTAAATAGTTTTTCCATTAGGACAATTTTCTTCAGCAAATTTCAACTGCCGTGGATCAGTTGAATCTAAAATGGATAAATTTAATCCTTCCGAATATCCTCTAAAAGACAGACTCAATACTTCAGCAGCTAATGAAGAACCACCCATTCCTAACAGAAGGACATGCGTAAAACCCTCTTGAACAATTTCATCGCGAAATTTATTAATTTCATCAATTAATTCCAAAGAAATAAATGGAGCATCCAACCACCCAAGCCGGTTCGGGATCTCATTGGACACCGAAGGATTTTCATTCCAGACCGAAGCGTCCCTTTCATAAATTCGTGTAATGATTTGTTTTTTGTCTAAATCATCAATCCTGTCTTTTATTACATTGATTAGACCCGGTAATTTATTTTGGATGGAGTTTTTTCTATGATTGATCGTTTCAAGTAACGATACGAATGCTTTTTCAAATGATTTTACACCCTCATTTTCTAGAGCCTGGGTTACATCATCCATATCAATTCCAAGATTATCTAAAGCAGAAAATATTTCCCTTGCATCCACGATATTTATCCTGATTTTTATTTCTGCCTTTCCATGATCTCTGAAAGCATCCAAAGTCTGCGGTGGCATGGTGTTAACTGTATTTTCACCAATTAATTCTTCAACATAAATCACATCACGATATGCTTGATTCTTTGTTGATGTAGATGCCCACAAAGGCCTTTGGATTCTTGCGCCTTTGGATGCCAATTGCTTAAATCGTTCTGTGGAAATTACTTTCTCAAATAATTCATATGCCAACCTGGAATTAGCAACTGCGGTCTTCCCTCTTAATTCCAGAAATTGTTTTTGGTTTATCTTTTGATCATTAAGAAATGTTTCCAATATTGAATCAACTTTTGTGTCAACCCTCGATACAAAAAATGAAGCTACAGATGCAATATTGTTTATGGGAAGATTGTTTTTTACCCGATCTTCGAGACCAGAAAGATATGCTTCAATCACTTCTTCATATCTTGATACTGAAAAGATTAATGTGATATTAATATTAATTCCTGCAGCAATCGCTTGTCGAATTGCTGGCAAACCTTCTTTTGTGGCAGGAATTTTTATCATGAGATTTTTTCGATTGACCCTTTCCCACAACTCTTTCGCCTGGGTTAGGGTTCCTTCAGTGTCATTGGCCAGTTTTGGGTTTACCTCCAGACTGACATACCCATCACCACCGTTTGTTTCTTGATATAAAGATAGAAACAGATCCGCTGTTTGCTGTATATCCTCGATTGCAAGTTGGAAAAAAATTTCCCCAGGATCCCAATCAGACCACGCCATGGGTTGGATTGCTGAGTCATAATCAGTGGATTTAGCAATCGCATTTTGAAAAATCGAAGGATTGGATGTTACCCCTCGAATTTCACCTGCGGCGATCATTCTTTCCATTTCTCCATTTTTTAACAACCTTCTTTCGATATTGTCATACCAAATCGATTGCCCTAATTGGTGCAGCTTATCTATTTCATTCATATCGTTCTCACTTTCTATAAATGACCAAATTCTTCAAGTTTTTTTACTTTTCCCATTCGCCGAACAAATCTTTCATCATGATCCTCTTTAGCTGACAAAAAAGCTTTTGTGAGTTCATCAGCAATGGCAGGTCCAATCACGCGGGCACCCATGCAAAGTACGTTCATATGGTCATGTTCCACGCCTTGATGTGCCGAATAATGATCATGGCATAAACCTGCGATGATCCCTTTCATTTTGTTGGCAGCTACACTTGCACCTACACCTGACCCACAGATGATAATTCCTCGGTCAGCCACCTCTCGTTGGATCGCATCACATACTTTATAAACGTAATCAGGAAAATCAACACTTAAATCGCCGTTATCAGTTCCAAAATCAACAACCTCATGGCCAAGCGAAGTTATAGCTTCGATCGCCGTAAATTTTAAAGAGAAACCACCATGATCACATCCCAATGCTATACGCATAATAACTCCTTAATCAATTAATTCGTAGGCATTTTTTACGATATTCTCAACAGAAAATCCAAGGTGGGGATAAATCTCCTCAAATTTTCCAGACTCCCCAAAGCGATTCAAACTAATTATTTTACCTGAATCGCCAACCCATTTCTCCCACCCGAACCCAGAACCAGCTTCTACAGCTATTCTCTTTCTTACATCCGGAAAAAGTACACTATCTTTGTAGGTTTGATCTTGCTGCTCAAACAAATACCAACTTGGCATCGAGACTATTCGGACATTCTGGCCTTTCTCCACCAACGCTTCAGCTGCTTTCACCACCAATGCGATTTCAGATCCGGACGCGATTAATATGAGATCTGGTTTTTCTGATCCATAATCCTTTAGTACGTAAGCCCCTTTTGTTAGACCCTCAGCCGGATTGAAATATTGGCGATCTAACGTGGGCAAGTTTTGTCTTGACAATGCCATAAGCACAGGTTTGTCATTAATCTGTATCGCTACTTTCCAGGCAACAGCCACTTCGTTGGCGTCTGCCGGTCTGAGATCGACCAAACCAGGCATGGCACGCAATGATGCAAGATGTTCTACCGGTTGGTGTGTTGGGCCATCTTCTCCCACACCAATTGAATCATGCGTGAAAATCCATTTTACCGGGATGTGTGACAAAGCAGATAAACGAATGGACGGTCTTACATAATCTGTAAACACGAGAAATGAAGCTCCATATGGAATAAAACCTTTATGTAAAGCGATTCCATTTAAAATGGCACCCATTGCGTGCTCACGCACACCGAAGTGCAAGTATCTTCCACCAGGATTGCCGGATTGAAAATCTGATTCTCCGTCTATCCATGTATTGTTGGAGGGCGTCAGGTCAGCAGATCCACCCACCAGTTCGGGTAATTTGCTTGCCAAAGCATTGATCACTTTTCCAGAAGCCACCCTGGACCCCATTCCTTTTGGATCAGCTTTGAATACTGGAATATCCGCCTGCCAATGTTCCGGTAATAATCCCGACATTCTTCGAAGGAATTCACTTGTCCTTGTTGGATATTCTTTTTTGTACTGTTCTGAAATTTCATTCCATATTGCTTCCTGCTTTTCCCCAATATCAACTGCTTTTCGATAGAATTGCAGTACCTCATCCGGTACAAAGAATTTTGGTTCAACAGGCCAACCAGCATTTTCCTTTGCAGCACTTAATTCAGCTTCACCTGGTGGTTTACCATGAGCGTCTGCTGTATTTTCCATGGTTGGTAAACCGTACCCGATTTTTGTTCGGCAAATAATTAATGATGGCCGATTAACATTTTTTGCTTCGATAATCGCTTGATCAATTTTTTCAACATCATTTCCATCATCCACATGAATTACTTGCCAACCATAAGCTTTGAATCGCATGGCTCTATCTTCCGTGAACGCCAGATCAGTTGATCCATCGATTGAAATACGATTGTCATCATAAAGATAGATTAATTTACCTAATTTCAGATGTCCTGCAAGTGAAGCAGCTTCTGAAGCTACCCCTTCCATCAAATCACCATCTGTGACGATAGCAAAAACATAATGGTCAACAAGTTTTTCGAGACCAGGTAAATTGTATTTGGCGGCTAAATGAACTTCAGCAATCCCAAATCCAACTCCATTTGCAAACCCTTGACCCAATGGGCCCGTGGTAGTCTCCACACCGGGGGTCGCCCCTACCTCAGGATGTCCTGGAGTCATGCTTCCCAATTGACGGAACTTCCTTAACTGGTCTAAAGGTAAATCATAACCTGTGAGATACAGAAGGGAATACAACAGCATCGAACCATGTCCACCAGACAAAATAAACCTGTCACGATTAAACCAATTTGGATTTTTAGGATTATGTTTCAAGTGTTTTGTCCAGATTGTGTAAGCAATTGTTGCAGTTCCCATGGGTAATCCAGGGTGACCGGAATTTGCTGTTTGTACCCCATCCGCTGAGAGAAAACGAATTGTCTTAATAGCCTGTTGTTCAAGTTTTGAATTTATTTTCATGCTAAATTCCTTCAAATAATTAATTAATTTTTCCAGGTTTTATTATAACCTCTGTCCATTATGATATTATTTTTTGCGATTAAGTGCGGAAAGTTATTCCAACTTTGGTGAAATAATGAATTCAGTAAAACGTAGAATTTGACATCTACGGATATCAGATTATTATTTATGCAATGAGACAATTTTTCAACAAAAACAATTTATTCTCCCTTGCACTGATACTTTTAACATCAATCTGGGTATTATTTACAATCGCGACCAATCAAGAAAACGCAGAAGAGATTTACTCAGCACCCCAAAAAGGTTTTATCGCTCCAGACTTTGTCTTAAACGATTTGTCGGGTAAGGAGTATCAATTGTCCAAATTAAAGGGGAAAATGGTAATCGTCAATGTTTGGGCAAGCTGGTGCAAACCGTGTCAATACGAAATGCCTGCGATGCAAGAAATTTACGAAAAGTATAAAGACAGGGGATTAATTTTATTGGCAGTCAACAACACGTATCAGGATAATGTTTCTGATGTTCTTGATTTTGTCAGTGAAAATAACCTGACTTTTCCAATTCTTTTGGATTTGGAAGGTTTCGTTTCTGCCCAATATCAGGTTCAGGCGTTACCTTCTACTTTCTTCATCGATAAAACTGGAAAAATATCTGAAATTGTCATCGGCGGCCCTATGTCTGAGACGTTAATTGAGTCCAAAATTAAGGAATTAGAAAAATAATGTTTCCGATTTTAAATATTGGCCCGTTAGCCATTCAAACCCCTGGTTTATTAAACATAATTGGCATTTATATCTCAATTTTAGTGGTTGAAAAACAATCGAAAAGATACTCATTAAACACTAAAGATGTTTCAAATTTAATTTTCTTATATCTGATATCAACAATCATCATTGGCAGATTATCGTATGTATTTCAATTTCCTTCATTATTTTTTGAAAACCCTTTATCGATTTTTTCGATTAGTTCCTCTCTCTTTGATTTCACATCCGGATTAATACTTGCTCTTTTAGTTGCACTGATTTTTATTCAAAAGAAAAAACTACCCCTTCAACGAATACTTGATGCTATTTCTTTGCCTTTATTAATCTTTCTAATATTTTTATTTTTGTCTTTATTCGCATCTGGCAATTTTTACGGAAAGCCATCTTCGTTAGCCTGGTCAATCCAACTTTGGGGAACCACGCGTCATCCTATCCAAATCTATTACATCATTGGACTAATACCTGTCATCGCAACCAATATATACATATCCAGAAAGAAATTAATCCCTGGGCAATTATTTTTTAGAACAGTTTTTTATTTGGCAATTTTAGTGGTTTTTCTGGACTTTTTTAATGGGAATCCAAATAACCTGATATTATCAGCAAACCTGCTTCAAATAATCGCCTGGCTTGTGATGGTTGTGTTTATATTTGTTAATACAAAAGCCAAAAAGAAAAAGGATGAAGAATCAAATTTCAACTTTAATTCTTAATTTTTTCTTGTAATTAACAAATCAGTCAACTCTAGTAATGACTGGAATGCATTTTGATCGCTAACCTTTATTTCTTCTAGTGATTTTAAAGCAGTATCTGTGAATTGTTTTGCTATATTTTCTGTGAATTCCTTTGCACCATTATTTTCTAACAGAAAGAGTAATTCATGGAAATTTTCCTGGTTCACTCCATTAGACAGGTAAATTCGTGAAAAATCTCCCCCCTTATCAAGTGCAAATAAAATCGGTAATGATTTTTTTCCTGTTATGAGATCTGAAGATGTGGATTTACCGGTCTGTTCCTCTTCTCCCCAGATCCCAAGCCAGTCGTCCCAGGCTTGAAAAGCCAAACCTAATGCATTGCCATAATTTCTTAATGCTTTTCGATTGGATTCAGATGTTAATGCAGTTATAGCGCCAATTTCTGCTGAAGCAGATAATAATGCCGCGGTCTTTCCACCAATCATAAGTAAATACCGATCAAGAGAAACCCTGGTTTCTTTTTCAAAAGAGATATCAAGATTTTGTCCACCGGTTAAATGTAAACAGGTTTCGTTTAACTTTTGTAGGGAATCAAACCCGATTTGTTTATTAATTTCATATCCCAATTTCAACATATTGATCTGGGCTAAGGAAAACATCGCATCACCCGTATTGATCGCCTGAGGAATGCCATAAATTTTCCATAATGTCTCCCTACCTCTTCTCAGGTCAGATTGATCTTCAATGTCATCATGAATTAATGAGAAATTATGGATAAGTTCAATTGCAATTGCCGCAGGCAGCGCTTTTTTCCAATCTCCACCACAAATTGAATTACTAAGTAAAAGAATAATGGGGCGAATCTGTTTTCCCTGGGACTTTTGAGATTTACCATTTTCCAGCCAACCAAAGTGGTAATTCATCATTTCTTTTAAACCAGGAAATGGATCAGGAATATCTTTGAGAATTGTTGATTTAAGTGCTTTTTCAATTTCTGGAATCATTAATCGAGAATAATCATTTAGGGTCATAGGTATTCACCTATTTTGAAAATTTTACCGGTAGAAAATGATTTCAAATCTTTTGAGCCAGTGGCAAACATACTGATTCGAATAATTTTTTCAATAATGGTGATCGTGTCTTCCAGGTTGTCAGGTGATACAACAGCAGCTTTTAAGAAAACACCTGCCATCCCGGCTAAATTTGCCCCTAAAGCTAGAGATTTGGTAACATCCATCCCGGTTTTGAGCCCACCACTGGCGAATATTGGAATATCATGAAATGAACTTCTAACTCTTGTGAGGGCATCAGCTGTTGGAATACCCCAATCCAGGAATGCTTCTGCTACCTTTATTCCTATTGTATCTGCCGATCGGAATCTTTCCACCTGCGACCAGGAGGTTCCACCAGCACCTGAAACATCTATGGCAGCTGCACCAACATTTATAAGCTGTTTGACGAGTCCATCTGAAATCCCCCAACCCACTTCCTTAATTACAACTGGCACAGGCAAATTGCGACATATAATTTCAATTTTCTTTAAAAGTCCAGAAAAATTTGTATCTCCCTCAGGCTGTACTGCTTCCTGAAGAGGATTTAGATGCAAAATTAAACTATCCGCATTAATCATTTCCACTGCTTGTTTGCATTCACCGATCCCAAAGCCATAATTCAATTGAACAGCTCCCAGATTTGCAAACAATAAAATGTTGGGAGCAAATTTCCGAACATTAAAAGTTTCTATCAAATCATGGTTTTCAATTGCTGCACGTTGAGAACCAACACCCATAGCCAAACCAAATTTTTCCGCAACTTGCGCTAATATTTGATTTATTTGAAAAGCTTCGGGAGTTCCTCCTGTCATGGAAGAAATCAAAATTGGTAATGAAATATTTTTATTAAATAATTTTTGGGTTAAATCGATTTCTGTAAAATCAATCTCAGGAAGTGCATTATGAATAAAACGATATTGTTCCAATCCATTACTAAGAGATGATCTGACATTTTCCTCTAAATTAATCCTGATATGGTCATTTTTTCTTGATTCAATCAATTCTTCATCCATAACTATTCCTGATAATTAGTGTTTTGTTTCTAGTATAGCAGAGCTATCTCTATCATTTATTTATTTGAGAACAATAAAAATGAGAGCACTTGACAATATTATAAGTAAAGATACAATTTTGAAATACAATACTGTAGCATGTACAGGAGGATTGAATGAGTGAAGTTTTTGATCAGGTTAAAGCAATTATTGTGGATGTACTGAAAGTTGATGATAGTGAAGTTTCGATGGAAACTCGATTTATTGAAGACTTGAAAGCCGATTCAATGGATCAATTTTTCCTCATCGATGGTTTCAGTGAAAAATTTGATTTGGAAATCCCGGATGATAGTGCCAGACAAATCAAGACGGTCGGTGATGCAGTAACTTATATTGAAGCAAATCGAAATTAATAGAAAAGCACCTTATGGTGCTTTTTTTATCTACCCAGTAAAATGGCTATTTCTTCCGGGTGTCTCGCAATTTGAACACCCACCTCTTGTAAAGCCTTTATTTTTTCTTCAGCAGTACCCGATCCACTTTCAATGATTGCTCCTGCATGTCCCATTCTTTTCCCGGGAGGAGCCGATTGTCCTGCAATGAAAGCAACCACAGGTTTGGTCATATACCTCGAAATGTAATCGGCTGCTTTTTGTTCATCAGTCCCACCAATTTCACCAATTAACACGATCTGATCTGTTAATGGGTCAATTTCGAACATCTCAAGCAAGTCAATATAACTCAAACCACTGATGGGATCTCCACCAATTCCTACACAGGTGCTGGTGCCAATTCCTAATAACATCATGGCATATAAAACTTCATAAGTAAGGGTTCCTGAACGAGATATAACACCTACATTACCTGGCATAGTGATGTTTCCAGGGATTATTCCTACTTTCGCTTCAGATGGTGTAATTAATCCGGGACAATTAGGACCGATTAATTTACTTCCTTTTTGATCCAGATATTTTCGTACACGCATCATATCACGAACAGGTACACCTTCTGTAATACAAACAATCAACTCAATACCAGCATCAGCTGCTTCCAGCATTGCATCGCTGGCAAAATGAGCGGGCACAAATATTACCGATACATTTGCTCCAGTTGCTTCTTTGGCAACTTTGACTGAATCAAATACCGGCACTTTCCCTTCAAACACCCAATCTCCACCTTTACCTGGTGTAACGCCAGCCACTACATTGTTTGCATATTGGTACATTTGCCAGGCATGAAAATTTCCTTCATTTCCTGTTATACCCTGAACCAGAATCCGACTGTCCTTATTAACAAGAATACTCATGATGCACCGCCTGTTGAAAGACGAACCGAAATATTGGCAGCTTCCGCTAATGTGTTAGCTGTCAGAATTTTTTCATTGACAAGCAATTTGAGTCCTTCTTCAGCATTAGTACCTACCAATCTGACAACTACTGGAACTTTAGTCTTTACATCCGCCAATGCTGATAATAATCCTTTGGCTACTTCGTCACAACGGGTAATACCACCAAATATGTTGATCAGTATAACCTTAACATTTGGATCAGAGAGGATGATACGTAAGGCAGCCGCGACTTTCGTCGCACCAGCACCACCGCCTATATCAAGGAAATTGGATGGCTTACCCCCAAATTGACTGATGATATCCATTGTTGCCATGGCAAGTCCAGCACCATTTACCATGCAACCAATATCACCGTCCAGTTTTATATAGGATAATCCATATTTTTGTGCTTCAATTTCAGCCGGTGCTTCCACGTCCAAATCTCGTAATTCCATCATTTCCGGATGCCGAAATAAAGCATTATCATCGATAATCATTTTGGCGTCTAAGGCAATTAACCGTTTATCCTTTGTGATGACCAAAGGATTTATCTCCGCTAAAGTGGCATCCGTATCAAGGTATGCTCTATAAAGTCCACGAAGAATTTTGATAAATTGTTTCCAATACTCACGTCTGAGATCAATTCCCAATGCGATGTCCCTCACTTGAAAATCCTGTAAGCCTAATAATGGATCAATTGTCAACTTAAAAATTTTTTCTGGAGAGATTTGGGCAACTTCCTCAATATCAATCCCACCTGATGAAGAAGCAATCACAACGGGTTGTCTGCAAGTACGGTCATTGGTAATTCCCAGATAAATTTCCTGATCAATATCTACAATTTCATCAACCAATATCTTTCTAACTGGTAATCCTTTGATTTCCATCCCTAAAATCTCAGTTGCTAATTCTTTAGCCTGTTTTGGATCTTTGGCAAGTTTTATACCCCCCGCTTTTCCTCTACCTCCTACAAGCACCTGGGATTTTATAACAACCCTTCCACCTAATTCTTCTGCAATCTGTTTTGCCTCTGAAGCAATGTTGGCAACTCGGCCTTTAGGGATAGGAACATCAAAACGATCAAATATTTTTTTTGATTGGTACTCGTGAAGTTTCATTAATGCTCCCCAGAACGAAGTCAAAAATTATTTAAAACATAAAATTATTGAATAAAATAAAGAAGGTAAAAGAACCGGGGCAATCCCGGTTCTTTTTCAAAATTATCCTTTTAGAAATTCTTCCAGCGCTTCTTTACTTATTCTATATGCAGCACCTATTTTCCTGGCTTTCAAATCGCCAGCTGTTATCGCTGCCAGAACATCTTCTTCTGATACTTTCAATGCTGATGCAGCCTCTGAAGGTGTCATCACATCTGGTAATCCAACCTGAGGTGAAGGTATTTGTCCGCCACCCCCTGCACCGGTCTGTGATCCAGTCATTCCCTGTAAAGACTGTGAAATAACTCCCCCTAATCCAACACCAGCTCCAATGCCTGCAGTTAAACCGGCACCACCACTTTCATTGCGTGCAGCTTCCCGTAATGCATCGGCTGCCTGCAATTGTGTGTAGGTCTGCATGTCCAGCATACCCATTGCACGTAATTCTTCTGCTGATTTATCACTGGGTTTTAGATTGGATATATAGAAAGATTTTAATAATAATCCTATCGCTGCAAAATCATCCTGAGCTTTTGCTCTGACAGCAGCACCAATTTCTTCTGTCAAGCCAATTAATTCGGCTACGCTTTTACCAGCAGCGGTCTCACCCAATAAATCCTGCAATTTAGATAGGAGCATGGATCGTAAGCGACCTTCGATATCTGCCATTCGATAAACACCGTTAGCACCAACAATCTGTGTGACGAATTGTTGTGGGTCTTTTACCTGAAAGCTATAGTTTCCAAAACCCTGCAACAAAGCTACACCTAAACCCATGCCTGGATTTCTAACCAGTATTGGTTGTGGGGTGCCCCACTTTCTGTCTGCAAATTCTCGCATTGAAACAAAATAAACTTCAGCAGTGAAAGGAGTGCGATCATTAAATGCTTTACCGATCAGGTCAATTATTTTTGGGATATTTGCAGTTATGATGGTGTGTCTACCAGGACCAAACTCATCTAATGCTTTACCATCGCGATAGAAGATCACACGCTGAGATTCTCTAACGATTACCTGGGAACCAATTCGCAAATCAGCGATGCCAGTCTCTGGAAAACGGCGGACTATTTCGTCCTTCATTTCACTTGCATATTCAACTACATCAAAAATTCTAGCCATAGTAATTCTCCATTTTGTTTATGAGAAATTAATTGTTTTCTGCGGAATCAATTCCACCCATCATCACTTCTGATCTTCGGTTATAAACATCAATTGTTTGTTGGGATAGAGTCGTCAAATGCCGGATAGCTGCTGGTAATCCATCAGTTCCAATTGATGATTCAACATTATCAATTGCTCTTGCCATCACATCCCCATTTTCTAGTAAAGCTAAATCAAACTCATATACCTTTGATAATTCCTCTTCATTGATTTTGGTAGCATTGAAGAAAGGAGAATAACCATAAGATGCATGCCGAATTCGATCAATAAATTGTCGAATTTTGATTGCAGCCCGTTCCATATCATCCATAAATTCTAGCCCACCAGAACTTATCAAATCGGTTTGAATGCTGGATATTCTTTGCCACATTTCTTCAAAACGATCCGCTATAGCCTCACGTAGAATCTTGTCTGCAGCTCTTCTATTTTCTCTTTCTACATATCCACTGAAGCCAGGAATTTTACTGAATAATTTTCTAAAAATATCTTGATCATCAGTTATTCGATTAAACAAGTCGCTCATCATACCTCCTGAAAATATTACCCGAATGCATATTCATTATTATAGCTTATTCTTTTTTAATGCAATGTTTGCTGAAGAGTTAATTTTATTAAAAATTAAGCTCGTCAAGTTTGTTAGTTATTTGTAATTTTTAATACTTGATTTTTATATTTTTCTGGATATAATATTACCTAGGTAAATAATATCAATTTGACATGAAAGGAGGAAAGTCATATGTTATTTGCACCGAAAGAAAAAGGACAGGGCCTCGTAGAATACGCATTAATTCTTGTTTTAGTAGCAGTTGTTGTTATTGTTATCCTTGCTTTGCTTGGCCCAGCAATCGGCAATATCTTCAGCAACATTGTCTCACAAATCTAGTTAATTTCAGTCAGTAAAAAATAGATCCCTGGTGGGATCTATTTTATTATCTGTTAGGGATTTGTAATTTTTACTTGCTTGAAAATAATAAAGATTATTGTATAATGGAAAAAGGTAAATTCTTAATAAGTGAAGAAAGGAGGAAAATCACATGTTATTTGCTCCAAAAGAAAAAGGACAGGGCCTCGTCGAATATGCTTTAATTCTTGTTTTAGTAGCAGTTGTTGTTATTGTAATCCTTGCGTTGCTTGGCCCAGCAATCGGAAACATCTTCAGCAACATTGTATCCGCAATATAAAATCATCGAACCTAATTAAAAACAAAAGATCTCAATTGAGGTCTTTTGTTTTTAATAAAGATATAATAATCATGGTATTTGGTTTTGTATTTCTGAAAATAAATGGCATAATAATTGCAATTATTTTATATAATTATTATATTGACAAATCGCAGGGGAAAACTTGAATGATCCCACAACCAAAATCATTTTCCTATACGATCCAATTGCCGTATAATAAATCATCAGGTTAGTTTTCCTATTCAAATCTAAGGAGAAGTAGACATGGCTAACAGTGGAAGAAAAAGCGGAAGAATTTTCATTATTATTGCGTTATTGTTGATTGTTCTCGTTGCGGCAGCAGCTGTGGTGTGGTTACGGTTAAGTCCGTTATTACAACCCGCAGAACCTGTTGCGGAGGATTCTCCTCAAATACAAATTGAGGAAATGGTTAATATCGTGATTACGACCCAATTCGTAAATCGTGGGGAAGTAATCAACGAAAGTGTAATTACGATGATTCCCTTCCCGAAAAATGAACTGGTTGAAGGTACATTCTTCACTGAAATGGAATCGGTAGTTGGGAAGAGAGCAATTTATCCATTGGAAGCAAGAATACCTCTTACGCCCAGGATGTTGATTGATGGTGAAACTGGAGGATCAATTGCTGCTTTTGATATACCTGTTGATAAAACAGCCCTTTCTGTATTAATTGATCGGGAAGCCATGATTGCTTACGCTCCACAAGCTGGTGACCATGTTATGGTCATCGGATGCATGATGCTTGTGGATGTCGATCCTGAATACCAGACCATTCTTCCTAATTACACCGGGTCGGTAACCAAACAAATTCTGCAGGAAGAAAGCAGTACTGAATCTTTGACAGTGATTATTTCAAGTGGTGGACAAGAGTCAACTCAAGGTCGAACTGAATTAGATCCAACCTTAAATGAACCAGTTTATGTTGTTCCATCCGAAATCCAACGACCAAGACTCGTCTGTCAGAATGTAATTCAGGATGCGATCGTTCTCAGAATGGGAAACTTCCCCTTGTCTGGCGAAGAACCTACACCTGCTGATCAGGTTGTAGTTCCTGAAGGTCAAGAGGGCGAGGCTCAACCTGCACCTGAAATACCTGCTCCGGATATCGTAACGTTGGTAGTTTCTCCGCAGGACGCTGTGGTGCTGACTTACATGAAAAAAGCAAATATCATGCTCACACTGGCACTACGAAATCCGAATAATACACAAACCATTCTTACAGATGCTGTTACCCAACAATATTTGATGGATCAAAAGAACATACCACTCCCTGCAAAACTGCCATTTGCACTGGAACCTCGCGTAGGGCTGTATGCACCGATCACAGAACCCTAAATGGCAATTTTTGATCAAACAATTCTAACAATGGAACAAAGAGGATAGAAATGGCGAATCCAGAAAAAATTCGGGTAGTTATAGTCGATGACATCTCTGAGACACGCGATAATATTCGCAGAATGCTGCAGTTTGACCCGAAAATTGAGATAATTGGAGAAGCCAGAACTGGGAAAGAAGCAATTGATCTTGCGTCTCAAAAATTACCTGATGTAATGGTTATGGATATCAATATGCCGGATATGGATGGGCTTTTAGCAACAGAAAATATCCGGCGTAAACATCCTCATATCCAGATTATCATCCTTTCTGTTCAGTATGACTCTGGATACATGCGGCGTGCAATGCTTGCCGGTGCAAGAGATTTCTTATCAAAACCTCCATTAATAGACGAGTTAACAAATGCTATTCGTCAAGCGGGAAAATTAGCAATTGAAGAAAAACAAAAAGCCCAATTGGTTGTTGAGAGTAATGAGACTTCTGCTGCACGCACAGGGAGATTAGGGAAAATAATTGTAGTTTATAGCCCAAAAGGTGGTGTGGGATGCACAACCATCGCCACAAACCTTGCAGTAGCTCTCCATAGTGAAAGTTCACCAACGGTTATTGTAGACGGGAACCTATTATTTGGAGATGTTGCTGTCTTTTTAAATGAGCAGGGTAGAAATACGATCCTTGATCTCGCTCCCCGTGCAGATGAGTTAGATCCAGATATTATCAATGAGGTCCTGATTACCCACTCGCTCTCCAATCTTAGGGTATTAGCCTCACCACCGAGACCGGAGTTTGCAGACCAGATCTCCCCGGATCAATTTCAAAAAGTTCTTCAGTACCTTCAAAGGATTTATGAATACATCATCGTTGATACCACCCCTTATCTCACCGATGTAGTGCAATCAGCAATAGACATTGCAAATTTAATTGTTTTAGTAGCTACACAGGATATCCCTTCCATAAAAAGTACAAACTCTTTCCTCAGTCTTTCTGATCAATCTGGAATCAACCGAAAAAGAATCTTGTTTGTTCTAAATCGTTTTGATAAAAGAATAGCCATTTCTCCGGAAAGAATTAGCGAAAGTTTGAAACAAATCGTTGAAAGTGTAATTCCTTTAGAAGAAAGAATTGTCACTACCTCAATCAATAGAGGGGTACCTTTCATTATTGAAAACAAGACTACATTAATCGCAAAAAGCATTTATGCTATTAGTGAGAAAATAAAAGAAAAAATTGCTACACACATTGAGGAATTAGTCTAAAAACTTAAGGATAAGGAATTATTATGTCAATATTACGACGAATCCAAAATGAGAATTCGAATAACCCTCCACAAAAACCAGGTGGATCGGAACCTTTGAGAAATCCTGTTCTTCAATCTAGACGTGTATCTGCTCCATCTCCTACTACAACAAGTGATACGTATCAGGATTTAAAAAATCGTGTTCAGACAAAATTAATCAGTACACTTGATCCCAGTATGGATGTCAGTCAGACTGCAGAAGTAAAAAAGACAATTCAGGAACTTTTTGAACAGATACTTAACGAAGAAAACATTATCTTATCAAGACCAGAACGTTCAAGAATGTTTGAGCAAATAACGGCAGAAATACTCGGATTTGGACCTTTACAACGGCTTCTTGAAGATGAGTCAATTACTGAAATCATGGTCAATGGAGCAAAAAATATATATATTGAAAGATTTGGAAAGATCATTCGTGAACCAATGGCTTTCGAAAATAATGAACACGTGATGAGAATAATCGAAAGGATCGTTTCACCACTGGGAAGACGTATTGATGAATCAAGTCCTTATGTAGATGCTCGATTACCTGATGGATCTCGTGTCAACGCCATTATTCCACCTCTTTCATTGGTAGGTCCAGTTTTGACAATCCGAAAATTTTCCAAAACACCGATAACCGTTGAGAATCTGGTTGATTTTGGTTCAATCACACCTGAAGGTATTCAATTCTTGGATGCTTGTGTAAGATCAAGGATAAACATTGTAATATCTGGTGGCACCGGTTCTGGTAAAACGACATTGTTGAATGTATTATCAGGATTTATTCCCGCGGACGAACGCATCATCACTGTCGAAAATGCAGCAGAGCTTCAATTGCGCCAGGACCATGTTGTAACCCTTGAATCGCGGCCTGAAAACATTGAAGGCAAAGGTGAAGTCACTATACGACAATTGGTCATCAACACATTACGTATGAGACCTGACCGTATCATCGTAGGTGAAATTCGAGATGAAGCCGCCCTGGATATGTTGCAAGCAATGAATACTGGTCATGATGGATCAATGACCACGTTGCATTCAAATAGTCCCAGAGATACCTTAGCGCGTATGGAAACAATGACCCTTATGGCTGGGATGGACCTTCCTGTTCGTGCCATCCGTGAACAGGTAGCTTCTGCTATTGATCTGGTAGTTCATCAATCTCGGATGCGTGATGGATCTAGAAAAGTTACCCAGATAACTGAGGTTTCTGGCATGGAAGGTGAAATTATCACAATGACTGATATTTTTTCCTTCGAACAGGCTGGTTATGAAAATGGAAAAGTCGTTGGTCGATTAAGACCAACAGGTCTTCGCCCCAAATTTATTGATAAGATAGAACAATCAGGAATTCATCTTACTCCATCTATTTTTGGTATTGGTGAAAGACGTAGATAAGTTTTTTGAAAGCAGGTATCGATGGATATCGCCCAATTATTAACACAAATCAATCCAATATTAATATTATCAGTCGTTGGCGGCCTTGCTGTGATACTTCTAATTGTCGGCGTGGTGGTTTCTATAACTGTTGACCGTCGTGCTGCAGAAATGAACCGTTTAGGAAAATATATTGAGGATGAAGAACTCTTATCCGAGAGGGATAGAGCCAGACCGTTAGTCGATTGGCTGAATAACAGAGTTGAAAGATCTACCTTGGGGGATAGGATTTCTAATAGTCTTTCAAGAGCTGATTTGAAGTTCAAACCTGGTGAATTTATATTTTTTACAGTTATCAGTGCGGTCCTGGTAGGATTTGTACTCTGGTATGTTGGTGGAAAAAATATTGTAGTCCTGTTAATTGGCGCAGCGATCGGTTTATACCTGCCCAATATGTATGTGAAATCCCAGCAAAGTAAACGCTTGATCAAATTTGATCAACAACTCCCCGATATGTTAAATCTAATGGTCAACGGTTTGAGAGCTGGTTTTTCCACCATGCAAGCAATGGAAGCAGTTTCGAAAGAATTACCTGCTCCTATTTGTGATGAATTTCGCCGGGTAATCCAGGAAATGCAACTGGGTGTTTCTATGGAAAGAGCACTTGAAAACTTACTAATAAGAATACCAAGTGATGACCTCGATTTAACCATCACAGCGATTAATGTTCAACGTGAAGTTGGTGGTAATCTGGCTGAAATCCTGGACTCGATTTCATATACAATTCGTGAACGTATCCGAATTAAAGGCGAAATCAGAGTATTAACAACCCAGGTTATGTATTCAGGCCGGTTCCTATCAATGTTACCCTTGTTTGTAATAGGCATTCTCTATTTATTAAATCGAGAATATATCATGGAATTTTTTCAACCAGAAAGTGGTATTTGTGGAATAATTGCCCTGGTCGTAGCAGGATTGATGATTATCGCTGGGTACTTTGCAATGAACAAGTTAGGTGATATTGAAGTCTAAGAAAATCCTGGAGGTTTGATTATGGTTATATTAATTATAGTATTGGTCACAGTCTTAGTAATCGCAATCATTCTCACCGTGATTGGTCTGCGAAGTCCAGAATTTGATGAAAATCGAGTGCTCAATGAAAGATTAGATGAAATAAACCTTGATGATGGACCATTGGAACTAAGAAAATTAGAACTTTCTCTGCCATTTCAAGAAAGAGTCGTTTATCCGATTGCAAGAAAATTAGGTGAACTGGCAATTCGTTTTACGCCTCAAAACGCAATGCAATCCATTGAGAGAAAATTAGAATTAGCAGGAGTCTCCTCAGCTGTCGATCCAACCGTCATTCTCGCTACCCAATTTATTGGATTGGTTTTCTTTGGCGGTATCATTTTATTTGTACTTTCAATTGGATCAACAGGTTGGCCATTAGGAAGAAAATTATTATTGTCATTACTCTTTGGTCTTATAGGTTTTTATTTTCCCAGCATGATTTTGTCTTCAAGAATTTCGAGACGACAAAAAGAAATTCGAAAAGCAATGCCGGATGCATTGGATTTATTAACAATTTGCGTTGAGGCTGGTTTAGGCTTTGATGCAGCCATGCACAAAGTCAGTGAAAAATGGGAAAGCCAGTTATCGATGGCATTTGCCAGAGTAATACAGGAAATTCAACTGGGAAAAGTTCGAAGAGAAGCATTAAGGGATATGTCAAACCGAATTGGTCTTCCGGAAATGACAAGTTTTGTCGCTGCAGTGATTCAAAGTGAACAATTAGGTGTATCTTTATCCAAGGTTCTTCGAATCCAGGCAGACCAGATGCGAATTCGCAGAAGACAGTTGGCAGAAGAAGAAGCTCATAAAGCCCCCATCAAAATGCTTATCCCAATGGGATTATTAATATTCCCATCGCTAATGATCGTATTATTAACACCGGCAGCCCTCAGATTAATGCAATCTGCTCTCGGTGGTATGTTCCAGTAAATTATAAGGAGTCCAATGTCTTTCTGGGTAGAATACCCATTTCTTAGCATACCTCTTTATAGATCAATATGGAAATTCATTGACTTTTTATTTCCACCCCATTGTGCTGGTTGTGGGTTGGTTGGGGAAAGGTTTTGTCCTGATTGTTCCCAACAGGTCCGATTTTTGGAAGGGAATATTTGTGAAAAATGTGGTGAACCACTTACTTTTTTACAACACAATATCCAGGAGTGTAATGATCATTTAAAAAGCCTGAAAATGATTAGATCTTTTTCCTTCTACCAACCCCCACTTTCATTAGCAATTCAAAAATTGAAATATCATCGCGACATTGGTATAGCAGAAGTGCTGGCAATTTATCTTGTGGAATTGTACAATAAAAATAAAATGGATATTGATATGGTAATACCAGTACCATTAAGCAAAAAAAGGTTACATGATCGTGGTTACAATCAGTCTTTTTTGCTTGCATTACCATTTGCTATGATGATCAATAAACCAATAAAAAAGCAGTCGCTGCGTCGATTTAAAGACACCAGTTCTCAAGTTGGTCTGGATCGACACGAGCGTTTAATAAATGTATCCGAAGCTTTTATCGCGGATTCCGATGAGGTAAATGGAAAAAACATTATTTTAATTGATGATGTTTCAACAACCGGATCAACTTTGGAAGCTTGTGCAATAGCGTTGAAAAATGCTGGGGCAAAGGATATAGTTGGATTAACACTAGCTCGTGCTGTTCATACCCGTAATGGTTTTAGTGATCAACTTAACGATGCCGTAACTGCACAAAATTTTTGATCCAGGAGGAATAAAATGGCAACCAAGATCGATATCTTTACTAAAAATCTTAAAATGAATGAAAGATTGGAAGAGTATGTGAACAAAAAAGTCACAAAACTTTATCGATATTTGAATGACATCGATGAAACCAGAGTTGATCTTTCGTATATTAAATCTGCCAGAAATGCTTCCGATCGTCAGGTAGCTCAATTAACCATTCGCGGAAAGGGATTCATCCTTCGTACTGAAGAAAGAGCCGATGATATTTTTGCTGCGATTGATGAATCCGTGGAAAAAATGCAACGACAAATCGCACGACTAAAAGGGAAACGACAAAAGGGTCGCGGTGATGGCATGCCTCTTTCGGAACTGGCTTCAGAACTTCCAGAGTATGAAGAAATAGAGGAAGTTCCTGAAATTACACGCAGAAAAACATTCTCGTTGATCCCAATGGATGAACTTGAAGCAATTGAACAAATGAAAATGTTGGGCCATGAAGACTTCTTTGTATTTTTCAATATGAATACTGAAAGTATAAACATTCTCTATCACCGCAGGGATGGTGGCTACGGAATAATCGAACCTAAATTAGGATAATTTACATAAATTCACTGGGGCTGCAAATGCAGCCCCATTTTCATTAAATTTTTTATTACGTTTTTGTACATTTTATCCCTTATCTCCTTTTAATGCGCGTGCACAAATATCCAACCTTGTCACCCATTGGCGCCTGGACTATAATCTAGCTAATAATTTTAGATTGAGAAGGTGTTTTTATGATCGATGTCAATGAACTTCGCAAAGGCGTAACTTTTGAATTAGATGGAAATCTGTATAAAGTATTGGACTATGGGCACAATAAATCTGGTCGAGGATCAGCTACTATCAGGATCAAAGCCAGAAATATGATTACTGGCTCCACCATTGAAAAAACATTCAATTCTGGGCAACAGGTTCAGGATGTGCGTCTTGATTACCATAACGCGCAATACTTATATAATGACGGTGAATTTTATTATTTTATGGATAACAATACATTTGATCAATATCCATTACAATCTGAAATTCTTGCTGACTCAACAAATTTTCTCAAAGAAAACATGGAAGTGAAGATAACTTTTTATAATGCAAAGGCAATTGATATTGAATTACCGATCTCAGTAGACCTGGAAGTTACTTACGCTGAAACAGCCGTTAAAGGTGATACCGCAACGGGTCAAACCAAAAAAGTCGAAGTGGAAACTGGAGCGACTGTTTATACGCCTTACTTCATTTCAACCGGGGATGTGATCAGAATCGACACTAGAACTGGTGAATATATCACCCGTGTAACCCAATAGATATGCGAACTCCTTATGGTCAGGAATGTCGCTTCTTTTTCGGTGACTATTTCCGAGGACGAAACTTTGAAGAATGTCGTTTAATGACCGATTCATACTCCAAACTGAATTGGTCAACAAAAATTTGTAAGTCTTGCCCTGTTCCCAATATCTTACAGGCAAATGCCTGTCAACATATGCAATTAACAGGTGTTATTAAGAAAGACTTTGGTTTTATCAAACGCGTGAATGTTTCCGCTTATTGTGAAAAAAGTAAAACAAAAGTTAAAGAACCACATGTCGGTTGTGGACAATGTCACCCATTACCAGATATTTTTCTTGAGGGAAAATAATTGATTATTTTATTTGATCTGGACAATACGCTCCTTGGGAATCCAATGGAGACCTTCTTACCTGCCTACCTTCATCGCCTTGGGCAATATTTATCTGATTATTATTCACCCAAAGAACTTCCCCCTGCAATATTAAATGGGACCGAGCAAATGATCAATAATGTTGATCCATCCAGAACCCTGGAAGAATGTTTTGATGATTATTTTTATCCCTTAATTGGCACCGAGAAGGAAATTCTAGAATATAAAATTTTAAATTTTTATCAAAGAGAATTTCCAAAATTAGCACCATTAACAAAAGAGATTCCGCATGCAGCTTCACTTATTAAAAATTTATTAGAAAAAGAAGACAAATTAGTTATAGCTACCAATCCTCTTTTTCCAAAAATTGCGATTGATCATCGAATAAATTGGGCAAATTTAGGCATTGAACTGAATGAATTAGAATATGTGTCAAATTTTGAAGAACTTCATTTTACAAAACCACGACCTGAATTTGTTGCTGAAATCCTGGGAAAAATTGGTTGGCCAGATGAACCAGTTGCCATGATTGGTAATGAATGGGATATGGATATTTTACCTGCAGAAATTTTAGGAATTCCAACCTATTACATAGGCAAGCCACCTGATCAGTCCGAATTTTTATTGCATCCTCTCAGTTCTTCAGGAACGATTGAAAATGTTTTGGATTGGATCAATCATTTAAATTTGAAAAATCACGAATTTGAGTTGAATAATTCTAAAGCAGCATTAATAGCAGTTTTACGAGCTACTGCTGCTAATATGGATTCTTTTTTGAGAATGCAAATCTCTCCTTCACTTTTCAAACAACGGTCAAAAGCAGACGAATGGTCTTTAATTGAAATTATTTCACACATGGCTGATGTTGATGAAGAAGTGAATATTCCTCGTATTCAAATGATAACGAGTGAAGGTAATCCATTCATCGAAGCTGCGTTAACAGATCAATGGGCTGATGAAAGAGAATATATTTTAAATAACCCTGAGAAAGAATTATTGAGATTTATCCATAACAGAGTATCTTTAATTGGAATGATAGAAAGTTTAACACCACAGCAATGGAATAAATCAATCAACCATGCTATTTTTGGACCTACTCCAACATCAGAATTAATTAAGTTTATTGTTCAACACGATCGTATTCACATTAATCAAATGGTAAAGACCTTGGAAATCATATCTCAATGAAATTTGATCCAGTTATTTACATCGAAACCTTTACGAATCCGAACAAATAAATCTTTTAGAAATTAACTTTAGGTAAAACATGTAGAGTTTTATTAGAAATTCATAAGATGTACCAAAAAACATTATCAAAAAATAGCCAATACATAGGTAGATTGGTATAATCTTCTAAAAGAAAAAAGACTTTCCTTGTTGGGAGGCATAGTGAATTCAAGAAATCAATCGTATGTAATCTACTTGCTGCTATTTATCGCCATCATTGTTATGGCATTCTATAGTTTCAGTCAGCGTAGTAGTGCGGAATCTTTAACCATAAATCAGATTGCAGCAGATATTAAAGCTGGAAAAATTTCTGAAGTTGAAGAAAGCGAAAATCGTCTAAGAGTTAAATATCTGGAAGATGCTCGTGAAGGTTTGTCAACCAAAGAATCAACAGCGACTTTGGTAGAACAATTATTAAATCTAGGAGTGACACAGGAGGATTTGAATCCTGATAAAATCCGCATCGTCATCAAAGCCCCTAGTGCATGGGTTGGTGTTCTGACCGCCTTAGGGTATATTCTACCTTTCTTAATTTTAGGTGGCGCATTCTTTTTCATTTTCCGGCAAGCGCAAGGCAGTAATAATGCCGCCATGTCCTTTGGAAAATCAAAAGCCAGAATGTTCACAGGTGATCATCCTACTGTAACTTTTGTGGATGTAGCCGGGGTGGAAGAGGCAAAAGAAGAATTGAAAGAGGTTGTCGAATTTTTACGCGAACCTCAAAAATTTATTTCTTTAGGAGCACGTATCCCGAAAGGTGTTTTATTAGTGGGTCCTCCAGGAACAGGTAAAACATTGTTAGCCAAAGCAGTCTCTGGCGAAGCAGGTGTACCATTCTTTTCTATCTCAGGTTCAGAGTTCGTTGAAATGTTTGTCGGCGTAGGTGCGAGTCGAGTTCGCGATTTATTTGATCAAGCCAAACGACATTCACCATGTATCGTTTTTGTAGATGAAATTGATGCAGTTGGCCGCCAACGTGGTGCTGGTTTAGGTGGAAGTCATGACGAACGAGAACAAACATTAAATCAGATGTTGGTGGAAATGGATGGCTTTGATACCGATACAAACATTATCATTATGGCCGCCACCAACAGACCAGATATTCTCGATCCTGCTTTGCTTCGTCCTGGACGTTTTGATCGCCGTGTCGTTCTTGACAGACCTGATGTGCGTGGACGAGAAGCTATTCTCAAAGTCCACGTGAGAGGGAAACCTCTGGAAGATAATCTCGATTTAAGTGTAATCGCCCGTTCAACTCCAGGCTTTGTAGGTGCAGATCTGGAAAACCTGGTTAATGAAGCCGCTATTTTGGCTGCCAGACGTAATAAGACTTTAATTGGACAAAGTGAATTTGAAGAATCCATTGAGCGGGTGATCGCCGGTCCTGAGAGAAAGAGCCGTTTGATCAGTCAGGAAGAAAAAAGGATTGTTGCGTACCATGAAGCCGGCCACGCCGTAGTCATGCATGTCTTACCAAATGGAGACCCAGTCCAAAAAGTGTCAATTATTTCACGTGGTATGGCGGCAGGATACACACTCGCACTTCCGCAGGAAGATCGATTATTGATGGCAAAGAAGAAAATGTTTGCAGATATGGTTGGGCTCCTTGGCGGAAGAGCAGCAGAAGAATTAGTGTTTGATGATATTACTTCAGGCGCATCCAATGATATTGAACGGGTCAGCAAATTAGCCAGAACAATGGTCATGCGGATGGGTATGAGTGAAGATCTGGGTCCAATGGTTTATGGTCAAAAAGAAGAATTAATTTTCTTGGGCCGCGAAATATCCGAACAACGTGATTACTCAGAGAATGTCGCTGAAAAAATAGATAAGGAAGTTCGATCCATTGTGAATGATGCCTATCGAGAAGCGAAGCAAATTCTGACAGATTACCGTGAAAAATTGGACGATGTTGCCACAAAATTATTAGAAGTTGAAACATTATCAAAAGAAGAGTTCGAAAAAATCTTCCCGTCCCCTACTCTTAAGAAGAGTGGTGTGCCTGAATTACTAAAAGCATAAAACAGAGAAAGCACTGGCTCACACCAGTGCTTTTTTATTCCGGTTGAATCCAACCCGACTCTGATTGTATGTATTCTATAACTTTTCTGGAATCTAATTCATCACCCTCAAACCACACAATATTTGGATCATTTGCCTTAAACCAATTTGCCTGGCGACGAACGTACGTCCGTGAATTTCTTTTCATTAAAATAACGGCTTCATCAAGGGTATTCTCTCCCTGGACATATCCTGCTAGTTCCCGATATCCAATGGCAGACATTGAAGGTAAATTAGAAGAATACCCAAAATCCAGCAATCTTCTCACTTCTTCGATGACTCCATTTTCTATCATCTTATCAATTCGATCATCAATTCGTTGGTATAAACCAACTCGATCCCAGCTAATCCCAATAATTTTCTGGGTGTAAATTGAAGCATTCTTTCGACGTTGTTCTGAAAAACGGTGTCCGGTTTTCAACATTACCTCTATTGCACGCACTGTTCTACGTAAATTTCTAAAATCGATGATTTTCGCAGCTTCGGGATCAACCTTTTGAAGAAATTCGTATAACTTTAATTTTCCAAATTGTTCTGCATAATTTTCAAGAAGTTCTCTTAATTGCTGATCCGATTTTAATTCAGGCATTTCCCAATTATGTAAAATTGCATGGACGTACTGACCGGTTCCCCCAACGACAATTGGAATTTTTGTCTCTTGATGCATATTAGCGATAATCTCAGTTACTTGTTGCTTAAAAATAGCGACGCTGATTGTCTTATCCGGATCCGCAATATCAATCATATGATGCTTGATATTCGCCATTTCTTCCGCATCAGGTTTAGCAGTCCCAATATCCATCATTCGATAGAAATATCTTGAATCTGCGGATATTATCTCGGTATTCAAAATGGTAGCTAATTGGACGGAAAGATCTGTCTTACCAGATGCGGTTGGTCCGACAATAAAAATAACTGGTTTTTTTAAATTATGCTTCCACATTTTTAAACCACTTAATTTGATATTTCTGGGTTTGAGGATTTCGAATGATTGCGATTGTATCTATCCGCCAGTTAAGATTATTTGATGAAAGATTATCCAAATATTCATTGGCCACCATTTCAATTTTTTCAATTTTTTTGGTATTAACAGCTTCTTCAGGATACCCAAATTTTATAGAAGATCGGGTTTTTACTTCAAAAAAAACCAAATCGTCATTTTCAAATCCAATTATATCGATCTCACCATATTGGGTGCGGAAATTTGTTTCAACTATTCGAATACCTCTCTCGCTGAGATAATATTGTGCTGTTTCTTCACCCCAATGGGCTAATTCTTGTTTATTCATAAATGATTAAAAATTCTATCATGGTTGAAGGGATTCGAATTCAAATTCGTGCTAAACTTGACTATAGCTGGTTCATTGTTTGCAAAATTATTATCTGGGATGTCATATTTGGAGGGATTTTGCCGTCTGCCGAAATTATTACTATCGGAACAGAACTTTTATTAGGGGAAATTCAGGATACAAACACGCGTTTTATAGCCCGTTTCTTACGCAATGAAGGAATAGACCTTTTTCGTACAACTATGATTGGTGATAATGAAAACAGAATTACATCTACAGTAATGGAATCATTATCACGTTCAGATATTGTTATAACAACAGGTGGCCTGGGACCAACTGTTGATGATCCAACCAGAAATGCAATTGCAAGAGCAATTGGCACAGAATTGGAATTTCGGACTGAACTCTGGGAACAAATAAAACATCGTTTTGAGCGTTTTGGGAGAATTCCTACAGAAAATAACAAGAAACAGGCTTTCATCCCTATGGGTGCTACTGCAATTGAAAATGCTGTGGGAACCGCACCGGCTTTTTATTGTCGGATAGACAATGGATTGGTCATTTCTTTGCCTGGAGTACCAAAAGAATTGGAATACTTGTTAGAAAATCAAGTGAAAGGTATTCTCCGAACTCTGTTTAACAATAAATATGTAATACAAACCTATGTAATTCATACATCGGGAATTGGTGAATCTGTCATTGATGAAAAAATCGCCGATTTAGAGACGCTTACCAATCCAACGGTTGGGATCGTTGCTTATCCTGGACAAACAGATATCAGAATTACAGCCAAAGCCTTAAATAAAAAGAAGGCAGCAAAAATGATTTCAAACATCATGGATATAATCACACAAAGAATGGGTGGTTTTATTTTTGGATTTAATGAAGATACACTTGATGAAGTCATAGCAAAGTTGTTGCTCAATTTAAATATAAAAGTTTGTTTGATTGAAAAAGGAACTGATCAACTGATTACACAATTATTACAAAAATATAATATTCTGGTTTCGGATTCGGAAAAATCCATCCTTGGGTATACAGATAGTTTTGAAAAAAACCAGGAAAACCTTTACAAACTGATATATCCTAATATTCTCCTGGTTACAGAACTATCAAAAACAATTGATAAAAGTGCTACGCTCTCTATAGACTATTTTCACCGCAACCAAAGAATTAATAAATCCTTTCAATTTGGTGGACATGATAATCTCGCTTTAACCTGGGCGGCTAATACAACCATGCACTTTCTTAGGTCTCAACTTATACAATCCTGATCGGAGGAATGAATGGAAAAAGTATCATTGATAATTAAAAACGCATATGTATTGACAATCGATGAAGAATTCAACCAATTTAGTCCCGGCGCTGTGGCAATTGAAAATGATGTCATTAAGGCAGTTGGACTCGAATCCGAGATTCAAAAATCATATTCAGCTGATGAAATAATTGATGCCGAGGGCAAAATCTTAATGCCAGGATTAATCAATGCTCACACACATGTTCCAATGACTCTGCTGCGTGGATTAGCAGATGATTTACGATTGGATGTATGGTTGTTAGGATATATGATGCCAGTCGAAAGAGAATATGTCACTCCGGAATTCGTTCAACTTGGAACAAAATTAGCCTGCGCAGAAATGATACGTTCCGGCATCACTTGTTTTGCCGATATGTATTATTTTGAGGATGATGTGGCTGCAGCGACTGCTGAAGTAGGTTTACGTGCAGTTTGTTCAGAAAGTATTCTCAAATTTCCAACACCGGATGCTCAATCTTATGAAGAATCAATAGCTTACTCCATAAAATTCATAGAGAAATGGAAGAATCATCCACTCATCGTACCCGCAATCGCCCCGCATGCTCCTTACACATGTACGCCAGAAATCATAGAAAAATCAAAAGAAATCGCCATTAAATATGATATCCCATTGCATATCCATCTGGCTGAAACACAAAGCGAAGTTGAGAATGTGGTCGCTGAACATGGGATGCCAGTAATTCCTTATATGGATCATTTGAAATTGTTTGAGGCCAAAGTTATCGCAGCTCATTGTGTACACATTGATCCAGGTGAAATACGAATGCTTAAAGCCAAAAATGCTGGTGTAGCCCATAATCCCTCCTCAAACTTAAAATTAGCCTCTGGAATCTCCCCTGTTAAACAAATGATGGATATAGGTATCAACGTTGGAATTGGAACAGACGGTCCAGCTTCAAATAATGATCTTGATATGTTTGAGGAAATTCGATTAACAACATTCCTTGCGAAAGGATCTTCTGGAGATCCCACTGCGCTTCCTGCTAAAACGACCATTGCTATGGCTACACGGATTGGTGCCAAAGCTTTGCACATGGAAGATATTACCGGTTCAATAACGCCAGGAAAACGTGCAGATCTCATACTGATTGACATAAAGAAAATTCACAATTCTCCCTGGTTCAGGCATCTTCAGGATAGTCTCTATAGCCAGGTTGCCTATGCTGCCAAAGCTAATGACGTCTCTGATCTGATGGTAAATGGTAAATGGCTGATGAAAGATCATCAACTATTAACTATCGAAGAAGAATCTCTTATGAAACAGGGGCAGGATTATGCCCAAAAAATTGATACTTTCTTATTCCAGCGCGAATCTTCTATTCTCTCAAAACTTGTCGCTATTGGTGGAACAATGGAGGAAGAAAGTTTTGAAGTCCAAATTAAGGTTCGTATTGATGAACCTACAGAAATAACAAATTCAATACTGAAAAGTGGATTAACCATTCAACGGAAACGTCACTACCACGAATATGACACTTATTTCTTTTTTGATGATCCTAAACAGGGTCGCCTAAGATTTAGGGAAGACCATTTCATATCAGAAAAAAATGAAGTCATTAATGTTCGTTCTCGGCTCACCCTGATTGGAGAAAGTAGTGAAAAATACTTAACCCAGGAAGTGATGTTATCAAGATCAAGGTTTTATGCACCTGCAACGCAAAGCTTAAGATTTTATAAAGAATATTTTAATCCTGAAACCACCGTCGAAGTGGAGAAAGACAGGAAACGATTTCTGGTTAGCTACAAAGACACTGAAATCTTTATTAATGTCGACACTTTCATTGTTCCAAAATTAGGTGCATATTTGGAAATCAAGAGTAGAACCTGGTCTAGGTTAGACGCAGAAATTAAATCAAAATTAGTTATTGAATTGATTGATTTATTAGGTTTACAGAATAAATCCACTATTTCTCAAGACTATATAGAATTAGTTTAGGTCAGTATAGATTTTTCGGGAGAGTAATGTGAAAAAAAACCGTCCAATTAATGTTTTGTTTATTGCATCGGAGGCAGCTCCGTTAATTAAAGTGGGAGGATTAGGCGATGTGGCTGGCTCATTACCTAAGGCATTAAAAAATTTACTCCCCAATCAATTATCTGGTAATGAATTGGATATTCGGCTGGTGATTCCATTCCATTCAATGATTAATCAAAAACTGGAAAATATACAACTAGTTTCCTCATTTCTGGTCAAACATAGTCATGGAAATATTCCTGCAAGGGTATTTCTAACCAATGTTGAAGGCGTGCCTGTTTATTTAATCGAGGGTGGTTCCATTCTTTCCGATCAAAATGTTTATTCTTCAAATCCTGAATATGATGCAAAAAAATACATCTTTTTTTCTATCGCGGCACTGGAAATGGTGAAGAACATAAATTGGCATGTAGATATCATCCATGCCAACGATTGGCATACTGCCATAACCTGCTATGACTTAAAACTAAGGAAAGTTACCGACCCATTCTTTAGAAATACAAAATCCGTTTTATCAATGCACAATATGCCTTATATGGGTGCTGGATCTGAAAGAATCTTAAATGAATTTGGATTACCAAATTGTCCCTGTACTGAACTGCCCGAATGGGCACGATCCATTCCGCTTCCTATTGGAATGTATGCTGCAGATTTTTTATTGACCGTTTCTCCAAATTATGCAAACGAAATACTCACTCCAGATTACGGATGTGGATTACAGGATTTCTTGAAAAAACGAAAAGACTCTCTCTCAGGGATTCTTAATGGGTTGGATGAATCAAAATGGGATCCAATTACAGATAACACTTTACACTTTAATTATGACTCAACACAATTAAATGTTCGATTAAAAAATAAATTAGCACTGCAAACAGAATTTGGTCTCGAAAAAGACGATAAAATTCCACTTTTCATCATGGTCACAAGAATGGACCAACAAAAAGGAGTTGATTTAGCGATCAGTGCATTAAGGATGGTTGCTGATTCTTCCTGGCAGGCAATCCTACTTGGAACGGGTGATCCTGTTATTGAATCTGCCTGCAGAAGTTTGGAAGTGGAAATGCCAACAAAAGTCAGATCTGTAATACGATTCGATTTAAATTTATCAAAACGTATGTATGCTGGTGGAGATATTATTTTGATTCCTTCCAGGTATGAACCTTGTGGATTGACTCAAATGATTGCTATGCGTTATGGTTGTGTTCCCCTGGCAAGATCAACTGGGGGATTAAAAGATACAATCATTGATGAAGTCAATTTAAATCATAATAATGGTTTCCTTTTCTCAGAACCAATTCCTGAAATAATGGCTCAGACACTAACCAGAGCAATTTCGGATTATACAGATCAACAAAAATGGCAAATCATTCAATCCAATGGACTACATACAGATTTTTCCTGGGAAAAGTCTGCCAATGAGTATGCGCGTATTTATATCGAACTGATAGAAGGAGAAAAATGAAAATTAGAGCTGTGATTCTGGCAGGTGGAGAAGGTACCAGGTTAAAAGTTCTAACTTCAAAACGAGCAAAACCAGCAGTTTTTTTCGCTGGCAAATACCGAATTATTGACTTCCCATTATCAAATTGTGTTAACTCCCAAATTAACGATGTTATGGTTCTTGCTCAGTATCGTCCTCAATCATTGATAGAACACATTGGGTCTGGTGCTCCATGGGATTTGAATCGTGATATTTCCGGTGGCGTTCGTATCCTGACCCCATACAAAGCTCAGGCATCGGATTGGTTCATTGGCACAGCAGATGCAGTTCAGCAAAATTTTACCTTCATTAAACGCGGAAATCCTGATCATATCATGGTGTTATCTGGTAACCATATTTATGCAATGGATTACAGAAAAATGATCGATTTTCATCAAACCAATGATGCAGATCTAACCATATCTACCATCACTGTTCCTTTCGAAGAAGCGTCACGTTATGGAATCATGCACTATGATGACAGTTTCCGTGTTTTTGAATTCCTTGAAAAACCAGAAAATCCACCTGCAAACACAATAAATATGGGAATTTATTTATTCAAACAGGATGTACTCAATCAGGAATTATGGAATGATCATTTTCGATCCGGTTCTTTTCATGACTTTGGAAAAGATATTATTCCGAACATGATTAAAAATAATGCCAGAGTTTTCGCTTTTCCTTATAGTGGATATTGGGTTGATGTTGGTACGATGGAAGCTTATTGGCAGGCGAATATGGATCTCCTATCAAATGAAAACGCCTTCCAGGTATATAACCCCAATTGGATTATTCACACCAGAACTGAAGAACGCCCTCCTGCGCTTATTAAAAAAGGTGCAATCGTAGAAAACAGTATGATTTCTGATGGATGTGTAATTGAATCAGATGCGATCGTTAGAAATTGTGTTTTTTCACCAGGTGTACACATAATGAATGATGTCGAAATCGATCAATCGATTTTATTCACGGATTGCCTGGTTGAAAAAAATTCAGTAATTAACTGTAGTGTTCTTGATAAACGGGTCAAAGTCGGAGAAAATTGTTTGATTGGTGAACATAATTCAGATTTCCAAATTACTGTGATAGGAAAGGATTCAATCGTTCCTTCCGGTTGGACAGTTCAATCAAATGCAATTATTGGACCGGATGTAATCCCTGATGACTATAATACAAATCTGGTAAAATCGGGTGAATTTGTTCAAACAAGGAGATTACCATATGAAATCTAATAGAATGTCAGGTATATTATTACACCCCAGTAGCTTACCAGGTCCCGATGGTATTGGCGATATTGGCCCCGAAGCCTATGAATGGGTGAATTTTCTTGTTCAATCAGGATGCAATTTATGGCAATTACTTCCGCTAGGCCCGACCGGTTATGGCGATTCTCCTTATCAATGTTTTTCTGCGTTTGCCGGAAATCCATATCTGATCAGTTCAACCTTGTTAATCGATGAAGGTTTACTTTTATTAGAAGATTTGCAAAATCGGCCTGATTTTTCTGCAGAATCAGTTGATTTTGGACCCGTTATTCAGTGGAAATTGAAACTACTTGATCGTGCTTATGATAATTTTAAACAAAAACAAACCGACGAATTAACCAAAAAATTTCAACAATTTATTGACCAGGAACAGGAATGGTTATTAGATTTCGCACTATTTATGGCAATCAAAGAAGTAAATGGTGGATTAAGTTGGGATCACTGGGACGATGGTTTACGAAAAAGAGATAGGAAAGCACTTGAGAAGTTTCAAGCCCAAAACAAAACCTTAATTGAATCCCATATGTTCAAACAATTTTTGTTTTTCACACAATGGACAGATTTGAAAAATTATGCAAATGATCAGGGAATAAAAATCATTGGTGATATTCCTATCTTTATATCTTTTGATTCCTCAGATGCCTGGTCGAATCCTGATTTATTTTATTTTGATGAAGATTTAAAACCTACGGTTGTAGCAGGAGTTCCACCGGATTATTTTTCAGCTACCGGACAATTATGGGGAAATCCACTTTATCGCTGGAATGTTCATAAAGAAGATCGATATAAGTGGTGGTTAAAAAGAATCATAGCCACCTTAAAATTATTTGATTTTATTCGGCTTGATCATTTTCGTGGTTTTGTAAACTATTGGGAAGTGCCAGCTGGTAACAAAACAGCAGAGATTGGTCGATGGCTACCAGGACCAGGAGATGATTTCTTTGAAGTACTCCAAAATGAACTGGGTGTTTTACCAATTATTGCTGAAGATTTAGGTGAGATCTCCAAAGATGTGTATATACTACGAGATCAATTCAACCTTCCTGGTATGAAAATCTGTCAATTCGCTTTCTCCAACGATCCTGACGATCCATTTTTACCTCATAACTATCCAGTCAATTGTGTTGCTTACACTGGTACACACGATAATGACACCGTATTAGGTTGGTATCACTCTGCCCCCGAAGAAGAACAGGATTTCTGCAGAAGATACTTAGCCAGATCTGGAGAAAACATCTCATGGGATTTGATTAGAGTAGTCTGGTCATCAGTAGCAAAAATAACAATCGCTCCGCTACAAGACTTTCTCGGTTTGGGCACAGAAGCAAGAATGAATTATCCAGGACGAGCAAGTGGAAATTGGAGTTGGAGAGTACTCCCCCATCAGATAAATTCTGAACTGGCGCTAAGAATCAATGAAATTAATTTACTTTACAGTCGTTCAAAATAGTGGGATTTTTAGAAATTAAAAAAACAAAAAGACCTGGATGATTATCAGGTCTTTTTTGATGTAAGAAATGAAACAAAAAATATTCCAATCAGGATCAATAAACCACCAAAATATTCTAGATTATTAGGTGTTTCTTGTAAAAATAAGAAAGCAAGCAAAATCGTACCAATCGGCTCTCCAATTAAAGCAATTGAGACAAATGCCGCAGGTAGATGACCTAACGCCCAATTGAAAATGGAATGACCTAATAATTGGGGAATTAGTCCTAATAGAAGCATCCATAGATAAGCTTGTTTTGAATATCCCACAAGCGTCTCACCTGAAATTACAACAATGAATAATAAGAAAATTGCAGAAAATAGATACACAAAAAAAATGTATTTGATGAGGGGTAACGTTGATCGAACTTTTCTTCCTACCATCATATAACCGGCTGCCATCCATGCGCCTAATAAGGCCAAAAAGTTCCCTGATAATGTATTCCTATCAAAACCAAGCCCAACACTTTCACACTGGATGAGATTCGCAAAGGAAAAGGAACATTGATTGCTGAGCGCTACCAGACTGCTTCCAACTAAAGCTAAGAAGAGACCAATCCAAATAGTGGCGCTATTTTTTTCTTTCAATAAAATAGGTGAAAACAGAGCTACCCAAAGAGGTGTCGTGGTAACTAGAACCACTGAACTTGCAATACTTGTGTACTCCAACGAAGAAATCCAGGCAGCAAAATGGATCGAAAGGAATAATCCTGATAATAACAAAAAATACAATTCTCTTTTTGAAATACTAAATAATTGCTGTGTATACTGAAGAAAAGCGATTGGGGTTATTAATAAAGATGCAATTAACAAGCGAACAGCTGCAATGACAATGGAAGGAGCACCACTTTGTGCAAATCGAATAAAAATTGAAGCTGTGGATACAGCAAGGATTCCAAAGAATAATCCGAAGAGAGGATAAAGTTTGTCTTTACTCATAATTTAATAGGCATCATTGCTTGACAAAAAAATGTTGCTTGATAAAATCAATTTGAAGTTGATTTGCCAAATTTTATCATCTTTATCAAAATGAAGTTACCTTTCTCATTTCGAATAATTTTTTCAAAATTTAGTGTTTTTAGGAGGAAAAAATGACCCATGTAATAACAAGTTTATGTTTGCGTGATGGTGGTTGCGCAACAGTTTGTCCGGTAGAATGTATCGTCCCTGGCAAACCAGAAGATCAATATCCATTGTATTACATCGATCCGGATACTTGCATTGATTGTGGTGCATGTGTTCCTGAGTGTCCTTGGGAAGCAATCTTTCCAGAAGATGAAGTTCCAGCACCATACGTAGCAAAAGGTGGAGAAAGACTCTCCATGCCCGTTGGTACTCCTGGATTTACAGAAGTTTATGATGGAACCAACCATGACGGTGAAGATGTTCACCTGGAAGGTACCAAAACCTTAGCAGCAGGAGAAGAAGTCGATTTAACCCCAGATACTGAAGTAAATGCCAAATACTTTAGTGATGGTCCAGGTTATAGCACTGCTGGATAATTTAAAAATATTGGTTATGATAGAGGAAGTCAACTGACTTCCTCTTTTTATTTAATTCTTTTAGAAAAGGAAATTTCCATGCAAGAATATCGAATAGAAAAAGACTCGTTAGGATCATTAGAAGTACCGAAAACTGCTTATTTTGGTGTACAAACCCAGAGAGCAGTGTTGAACTTTCCCATAACAGGCATGAAACCATATCCAGCTTTCATCTGGTCGATGGCCGCCATTAAAACCTCAGCTGCGAAAGTCCATAAAGACCTGGGATTATTACAGGCAGATTTTGCCGATGCGATAATCCAGGCTGGAATAGAAGTGATGAAAGGCTCATGGAATGCGCAATTTGTTGTTGATCCTTTCCAGGCTGGTGCAGGAACCAGCCACAATATGAATACAAATGAAGTGATGGCAAATAGGGCAACTGAACTTCTGGGAGGTCAAATTGGAGAGTATCGTGTAAATCCCAATGATCATGTGAACATGGGACAATCAACCAACGATACGATTCCGACTGCAATAAGGTTGGGTTGTCTGTGGAGGTTGGATGAGCTTCTCTTGACAATTAATCAACTTGCAGCAGCATTAAGAGTAAAAGCCAGTGAATTTGATCATATTGTCAAATCCGGGAGAACCCATCTGCAGGATGCCGTTCCCGTACGACTTGGCCAGGAATTTAACGCCTATGCCAGAGCAGTAGAACGGGATGCAGATAGAATTCGAAGGTCTTCCGAGGGACTTCGTAGACTGGGTATAGGCGGAACGGCAACTGGTTCAGGATTAAATGCGCATCAAGAGTATCATCCAAGCATGATTCAGGAACTAAAGAGAATAACTGGATTGGAGTTGTACACATCCGATGACTTGTTCGAATCGATGCAATCAATGGCTGATATGGTTGATTTTTCATCATCACTCCGCATATTGGCAGTGACTTTAACAAGAATAGCCAATGATTTCCGTTTATTATCTTCTGGCCCTGCAACAGGATTGGATGAAATTAGATTACCTCCTGTTCAACCAGGTTCGAGTATTATGCCAGGAAAGGTAAATCCAGTTTTGGCTGAGATGCTTAATATGGCTATGTATCATATCCTGGGAAATGACACCACAGTCAGTCTGGCAGCACAAGCAGGTCAACTCGAATTGAATGTGATGATGCCAATCATCGCTCATAATTTATTTGAAATGATGCATGTAATGATTGGAAGCATTGATGCATTTACCAATAAATGTGTCATCGGAATTACAGCAAATGTCGAAAAAGCCGAAGGTTGGCTGGAGAAAAATTCAATTTTAGTGACCGCCCTTAATCCATTAATTGGATATCAGGTAGGAGCAGGATTGGTCAAAGAATCAATTACACGAAATATGACCATCCGCGAACTTGCCTTGGAAAAAGTCAAAAATGGATTGTTGATTAATAAGAACACACAACAACCCCTTCAGGAGTCAGACATCCTGAATGTCTTTAGTGATCTCAGGAAATTCACTGAAGGAGGAATATTGTCCTGATTGCTCCGATTGTTCTTTGGCGTATATGGCAGCGCCGACTATGCCAGCTTGGTTTAATAGCAAAGCTGGCATTATTTTTGTCTGGACCGTAAAATATTTCGCATACTTTTCAAATTTTTTGCTGATTCCACCACCAATGACAAATAGATCAGGTGAAAATAAATCTTCCAATGTTACAAGAATTTCATTAAACCGCTCACCCCATTTTTTCCAGGATAAATCATTTTCCTGACGAACAGCATCGGAAGCGCGATCCTCAGCGTCCTTTCCTCTGATTTTCATATGTCCAAATTCAGTGTTGGGTACGAGCACGCCATCGGAGAAAATGGCAGATCCAATACCAGTTCCAATGGTTAAAAGTATCACCACACCTTTGAGATATTCCTGTCCGACCCCAAATTTCATTTCAGCAATTCCAGCTGCATCGGCATCATTCAAACTAAAAATATGATTTCCAGTTTCCTGAGAAAGTAAAACATTTAAATTTTGGCCTATCCAATTTTTGGAAACATTTGCCGCAGACAGAACGATTCCATGTTGAACAATAGCCGGGAATCCAACACCCACGGGGCCGGAATAATGAAAATATTGGCAGATCTGATGAACTGTCTTGCCCACATCGGATGGTTCGGCACCTTCAGGTGTATCAATCCGATACCGATCTGTCAATAATTTTCCTGATACTGTATCAACCATCGCCCCTTTAATTCCGGAACCACCAATATCAAGACCTAAAATTTCCATTTTCACTCCTCAAGGACAACCATTTTCTAAGTGTTCTTCATACGTTTCCGCAAAATTATGGTAACCTGATCCATCACATTTAGCCCGAAAATAATAATAAGGTGTTTCAGAGGCAAATGCAACGGCTTTGATAGCATTCAAACTCGGATTACAAATTGCATGCGGGGTTAAGCCATTATACAAATAGGTGTTGAATGGTGAATCAAATCGAAGGTCATTCAATGACAATGGATTGGTCCACCATGTTGCTTGATTAATGTTATAACCCACAGCGTATTGGACAGTCGGATCACTATCAAATTTCATGCCGATTAAGTATCTATTCAAAAATACAGATGCTATCATAGGCATCTCTTCGGGGATGACTGCTTCTCTTTCAACCATTGAAGCAATGATAATAGCCTGATTGAGTGTTAATCCTTTTTCACTGATAGCATTAAGATATTCATCGCTCATAATCTCCAAAAATGCATTCAAAAATAATTGTATGAAGTCAATCGTCGTAATTTTTCTATCCACCAGATATTCGCCTGGAAATAAGTAACCTTCCAATGAGGATACTCCCTGTAAATCGGTAGGTAACCATTCAGATGATGGATTTCTAACCAATTGAAAAAATTCTTCTGTATTTATCTCCAGGCCAGAATTAGGCAAAATACCACCTATTTCTTCCATTCGCCAACCTGGCAGGATGATAAAACGTACTTTATCAGGGATTGGATTTATTATTTTTTCAGCAATTTCAATTCCATTCATCTCAGGTTTGACGAGGAAATATCCTGATTGCACTTTGCGATCATAGCCTTTGTAAATCAAAAAAGTATTAAAGGTTTCCGAATTCTCAATAAGCCCATTCATTTTTAATCTATAAGCAATTTGACCAACCGTTTCTCCAGGAAGAATTTCAAAATAATAATCTTCATTTTGATTATTTTGGTCAACCAACAAATTCTCCTCAGAAAAATATAGTCTGGTTGTATACACGAAATTTTTATAAAAGCTCAAGGATGGATCCGGCTCACCATAGACGAATTTCACATCTTGAGAAACGACAGTATATAACCAGACCACACCCCCCAATAACCCGACAATACTAATGATAAATAGTATTAATAAGCAACTTTGAAGTCGATTCTTCTTTTGTTTAGACATCAGAGCTCCAGAGATTGATCGGAATAATTGGAATGCTTTGGAAGTGAATCCAGGTAAGATTGTAAAATGATCGTGGCTGCCAAATCATCCACATGCGTAATTTGCTTCTTTTTCTTTACACCCATCTCTTTACGAGCTTTTCTGGCTAATTGTGTACTTTCATGTTCATCCCATAAAATGACAGGTATATCCGTGATTTGCATGATTGCATCAGCGAGTCGAGCGGATTTTCTCCCAGAAGGATTTGGTTCACCATTCGAATAGAAGGCCTGACCAACTACGATTAATTTTACAGAATTTTCCAGAGCAATTTTAACGATCTGCTCTGCATCCTTTTCCCTCTGAACATGTTTGACAACAGTAAACGGATTCGCTATGGTTGCTGTAAAATCACTGATTGCAATCCCTATTCTTTCCGCACCAGGATCGATTGCCATGATTTTCTTTAATTCGCTATCCATCAATCACCATATTAATTCTAAACGGAAGAAATGGCAAATATTTCCAAAACGATGGTGAAATTACAATTACCGGGTCATTACTCAACTTAATTTCATTTTTGATGATTGATTTTGCAGTCTCAATCTTTAAACCAAGGATACTCTGAATGATAAAGTTTTCGTCAATACATGGGGAAATTTCTCGTTTCGCTTTGACTTCCCATTGAAGCTCACTTTCATCAAAAATTACAGAATTGTCAATAATATCAATTCTCATATCCCCTTCATTTGCATAGAATTGATTATTTAAATCCGCATTCATAGCCAACTCAACCGATTTTTTAACATCTTCTTCCGTAAAAATCCAGCCCGATACATTAGCTCTTATTCTCAAAACGTGTCTCTCTGCTGGATCCCCGACCTCAGGGATTCTTTCTTCAGCTATAATTTCATCGATTTTAATTGCTTCTTCGGGTATCAATATTACTTGAGGATTTGTTTTTCTGATTTCCTCAATTGAATTCATTTTCAACAGTTCAATCAATTCAATTTTTAATTTTTCGTAATCATTTTCTGTTGGTGAAAATGTTTTTATGTCAACACCCCCATATGTTGCATCGGTATTAAACACAACAATATTTCCACCCAGATCATTTTCTATGGATGTGATACTCCCAACCGACACATTACCAATCGTGCCACCTGACAAACTGAGTATGGGTACATCAATTTGTGATTCAATTCCTGGCTTTAAGATCGCTTCCTTTGTCGTTTCAAAACGAATTAATGGATCACCACCTGTTCGTACGATTGTTCCCTCAGGAATAATAATTTCTTTATCGGATATATTTCTGAAAGTCACTTCACCGGTTGCTTTTTTATCAGGAATTCGTATGATTCCGGTGCTGTCCCCTTCCAATTGACCTTCCATTTCAATATCTATAACGCGAAAAGGAATTGCACCAGTCATATTGATTTCTTTAATGGAAGGATCAGACCGAAAATTCATTTGTATTGCCTGTTCCTCAAGCATGGGGTATAGGGTAATCTGCGCCGAAGGAATGAAAATAAAAATGATGAGTATAGTGGACAGCAATCCAACAGCGAACATTATCCACCGGACATGAATAGATAATTCCTTATTTGGGTTTTGACTTTTTCTATCGAATTTGATCTGATTCCAATTTCTATCTGAATTTCCAGATAGTAGTGATCGATTTCTAATTTTTGGTTTTCTCCAGGGTTTCTTCTGTGCTTCTGGAATGCTCGAAAATATGGATACTCCTAATTCTTTTAATCGATTAACAATCACTGGTTCATCAGTAACGACTGAAATATGTGCTCCCAGACTCTCAGCTGACCTTAATATTAAAATAATATCCATGGGATCTAATTTTATTTTTCCCTTATTCGGCCAAACCAATAGTATCCTCTGGGTTTTGCTCCAGGCTATTTTCTCTCTTATGGAAATTACATTGTCAAATGGGTCAAGTTGTATAATAACTGTTTTCATAATTACTGTTGATTATAAGGCATCGCAATGACTGGAATAAAGATGATCATTTATCGAATCTGTCGAAATGGGATAATTATACATAAAGCATTTTGTGAAGAATAGTGGGCTATAATTAACATAAGGTTCGTAGCCTTGGAGCTATTTATGTTGAAACAAACTTTATTTTTCTTATCATTGATGATAATTTTAAGTGTGACTGGTTGCAATCTACCGAATCCACCAGAAATCAGTCCGGATATCATTGCATCACAAGTCGCAAATCTCCTGACAACAACACCAGCTCTCGAAGAGTCGATGGACATTCCATCGGAAGTTCCTACAATTACCACCCAATTTACACAAGAAACAATTATACCCACAGAAACGATAACTCCTACTCCGGAGCCTTCTCTGACCCCAACAATCCTCCCCCAGGGCATTCCTACTGGTTCACCCAACTGGTTAGATCCATTTGAAGATGGAACCCGTTTTGGTATAAACCCTGAAGGTTACGATGATGGTCAAACAAAAATTATTGTCTCAGATGGCTCACTTACGATGACCAGCATTTCCGCAATAGGCTGGAGAGGATGGCGTTTAACCAGTCAGAAACCAGCAAATTATTATTTACAGGCAAGTTTTCAAACAAACGAATGCGCAGGGAGTGATCAATACGGACTTGTTGTCCAATCCCCTAATTTTGATAGTGGTTTTGGTTATTATTTTGGATTAACCTGTGATGGCAGATATGCATTTCAAAAGTGGGAGGAAAGTGGATTATCCAACTTACAGGGATGGATTAATGATCAAAACATAATCGCTGGCTCTAATCAGAAAAATACAATTGGAATCCTAAAATCAGGCAACCAATATAATCTTTATATCAATAATGTTTCTATCGTGACAATCGATGATGATAAATTTTCATCTCCGGGATATTTTGGTCCTTATATAGCTGGTGTAAATACACCTAATTTTTCATTTCAACTGGATGAAATATCTTACTGGAATCTTCAATAATATGGTAGGTTGTTAATGTATCCTTCCTTTTCTAACAGCAAATTTGTAACCAGACAACAGGTTGTTGAATACGCAAAGAAAAAGATTAAAAGTGATCCGGTCTACCTCGATACTGAAACCACCGGGCTTGAAAGCACGGATGAGATTATTGAAATTGCCATCGTCAATTCATTCGGGAATGTAATCTTTGAATCCTTTGTAAGACCTCAAAAAACCATTCCAGCTTCCGCTACTGCAATAAACAACATAACGAATGCAATGGTTGTAAATTCGCCTCCCTGGGCAGAAATTTGGCCAACAATTCAGAATCTCCTGCTGGACCACCCCATTGGCATGTATAATGCGGAATTTGACATCCGGATGATCCGTCAATCTTTAGAAATTAATAATATTCCAAACACAACCAAAATGAACGCCTTTGATATTATGAAAGTTTATTCCGATTTCATGCGCTCAGATCGAAGATTTCGTTTAGAACAAGCCGGAAGAAATCTAGGTATTGTTATTCCTAATTCACACCGAGCAAAAGATGACACACTCTTAACACGTGCGATCTTCCATTCGATTGCAGGTGTTCCATATTAGACAATTATTTTAATAAAACATTGATGCTAAAATTTAAATTCAATCGATTACAGTGGTTTGTTCATATAGGTTCTACTATTCCTTTCTTTGTATTGGTTTGGGATGCTTTTTCTAACAATTTAACGGTCAATCCAATACAGGAAATCACCCAAAGAACAGGACGGACGGCTATTATCTGGTTGGTTTTATCACTGGCTTGTACGCCGTTAAATATAATTTTTGGACTTCGTCCATTTAATCAGGTCCGTCGTCCACTTGGTTTATATTCTGCTTTTTATGCAACTCTGCACTTCATTACATTTCTAATTCTGGACTACGGACTCAATTTAAATCTAATATGGCAAACGATTATTGAGAAACCATACATACTTTTAGGTGTAACTGGATTTGTGATACTGACTTTGTTAACATTCACTTCCACAAAAAAATCCATGCAAAAGTTAGGTAAAAAATGGAATCAACTTCATCGTCTTGTTTATTTGGCAGCAATTATCCTATTGTTGCATTTCTTTATGTCCTTAAAATTCATTAACGCCCTCGCTATTGCTATTGCGATTATTCTCGCTATCCTTCTTCTCATTCGAATCCCAATAATTCGAAGGTTTTTCATCAAAATACAACCTGCCTGGGCTGGACCCGTTAACAATTTTCTTACCGGAAGAAAAAAGAAAACAATCAATTCAAAAATAGACAATCCAGCGTTCAAATAAATATTCAATATTAATCTGATGTGATTTAGCTTTCCGAAATGTTATAAAATCACAGTATCACCTTATTGAAATCCGCAGGAAATCGAGATAATCACATGCTATTTACAGATAATCAGGAAAAAATTGCCAAACGAGCACTTGAAGGAAGTGTATTCCTCACTGGATTTGCAGGGAGCGGAAAGACAACCATTGGAAAAATTTTCCTGAAACTTCTTTTGGAACAGGATACCCCAGGCAATAAGATCCTTGTTTTAGTGCCACAAAAATCATTAGGGCTCACATACTCAGATTTTTTGGAGAGTGTAGAAATTTATAATGGGAACTTACCTGTCATTCAGACCATCAGTGGAATCAGCCAAAAAATTATTCGATTGTTTTGGCCAATCATTGCACCTCAATTTAAATTTAATCATCCCAAACAATACCCTACATTTTTAAACATTGAATCTGCGCAATATTTTATGGCGAAGGTATGTGACCCTTTTTTTGAAAAGAATTATTTTTCATCCATAAAGTCTGAAAAACCAAGAATTCTCTCTCAAATCCTTGATAATCTCAACAAATCAGCACTTGTTGGTTTTCCTCATGAAGAAATCGATTTGCGATTAAAGTCAGCCTGGAGTAAAGAAAGTAACCACATAATTGCTTACGATGAAGCTCAGGAATGCGCAAACGCCTTCCGAAATTATTGTCTTGAATTCAATCTCATTGACTTCTCCCTTCAATATGAAATTTTCAATAAGATCATTCATGAATCATTCTTAATTCAACAATATTTATTTAACAGTTATGAATATTTGATTTACGACAATTGTGAAGAAGATACTCCCGTAGCCCATGACCTCATCCTGAAATGGTTATCCGGGTTGAAAAGTGCACTGGTAATCCAGGATGAGAATGCAGGCTTTCGGTCATTTTTGGGAGCTGATTCCACCAGTGCTATCCGGTTGGCTAAAAACTGTCAGGAGATCATAGAAGTCAGGGATTCTTTCATTTCAGGTCCTCCTATTCACGAAATTATTTCCATATATAGAAATGCTTTATCACACCAGCCGATTGGAGGAATTTCAGAACCTGGATTTAGAAGATTATCGTTTCACCACCATAAGTTTTATCCGGATATGATCAACCAGGTCGTGCAACAAATTGATGATTTCATCAAGCAGGGAATCAACCCTGGAAAAATTGCAATTTTAGCTCCATTTGTCAGTAATGCCCTTCGCTTCCAAATCCAACAAAGGATGATTGAAAAAAATATTAAATTGGTTACGCATCGTCCATCTCGAAGTCTACGCGAGGAATCAATTACGCATGGCTTGATTTCGTGGACAAAGCTGGCTTACCCGGAGTGGGGTTTATTACCTTCTGTCTATCAATTCCGAACAGCGATTACACATGCGATAGGGGATATGGATCCCATTCGAGCAGATTTATTGTCACGAATCGTTTTAACTAAAAACAATGCATTTGCTCTGCGTCCAATCGATGTTGTCCGACCAGAAATGTTGGAAAGAATCACAATCCAGGCAGTATTCCAATATCAGAAAATTTTTTCCTGGTTAGTGAATTATCAGGAAAACAAATCTGAAGTAGATGTATTTCTGGCGAGTTTCTTTGGGGAAATTTTATCTCAACCCGGGTTTGGTTTTCATGAGAATTATGAGGGCGCAGAAATTACTGGTCGATTGATTGAATCAATGCAAAATTTTAGAAAAAATACTCTTTCACATTTTCAAAAAACTGGTGAAAATTGGGCTCTGGATTACATAACTATGTTAGAAAATGGTCTCATATCTGCGTTGTATTTACAAACCTGGGACTTACCTCCACAGGATGCAGTATATCTGGCGCCAGCTCATACTTTCTTAATGCAAAACAGACCTGTCGAAATTCAAATATGGTTGGACATAGGCAATATGGGTTGGTGGCAAAGATTGATGCAACCACTTACCCAACCATATGTCTTATCAAGAAATTGGAAAGATGGAATGAAATGGACTGATATACATGAGTATGAAAATAATCAAAAAAATTTAGAGAAATTGATCAGTGGCTTATTGCGACGCTGTTCAGGCAATCTCATACTTCATACGACCGGATACAACGAAAATGGTGATGAACAAACTGGTCCCCTTCTGAAAGCCACGCAAAGAATCCTGCGGACATATCATCGCCAGATCGGAAATAAAAATGTTTAGACCAAGACCAAAACAACTGGAGATTTTGAAATATACCAATGGGAAAATGGGTATTTCTGCAGTTCCAGGAAGTGGTAAAACACAGACTTTATCGTATCTGGCTGCCAATTTGCTGTTTGAAGGCAGAATTGAAGATGACCAGGAGATTCTGGTCGTCACATTGGTGAATGCGGCAGTAAATAACTTTTCTAATCGAATCTCAGGTTTCATGGAAGGATTCGGATTACTTCCCGGAGTGGGTTATCGCGTCAGAACATTACACGGATTGGCTCATGATATCGTAAGAGAACGTCCAGATCTTGTTGGTTTAGGAAACGAATTCGAAATTATTGATGAGCGTGAAACAAACCAAATCCTGGATACTTCCGTCGAAAGCTGGTTAAAACGAAATCCTAATTTTATAGATCGCTGGGGAAAACAGGATTATACAAACAATTTAAATCGTAATCAGAAATCGGATTGGCAATCTGCTGTTTCGTCAGTCTGTACAAATTTCATTCGAACTGCAAAAGATCTACAATTATCACCGCAGGAAATCTATACAAGATTATCAGACTTAAAAATCGACGACTCCTTACTTAACCTGGGTGCAGATATTTATGAAGACTATCAAAGAGCATTGAATTATCGATCCGCTGTTGATTTTGATGATTTAATTCGTCTGGCTCTTTTGTCTTTACAAATTGATCCGGATTATTTAAATCGTTTGAGATATCTATGGCCATTTATCCTGGAAGATGAAGCCCAGGATAGCAGTCGCTTACAGGAATTTATTTTACAAACACTCGTAGGAGAAAACGGTAATTGGGTGCGTGTTGGTGATCCAAATCAGGCAATATTTGAATCATTCACGACCGCAAGTCCTGAGTATTTGAAAAATTACCTTGCTCATCCCGATGTAAGCGCTAAAACATTACCTAATTCAGGTCGATCTACACAATCTATCATTAATCTTGCCAATGAATTAATTCGTTGGACGAATCAAGACCACCCAATTCATCCGTTACGAAGTTCATTAACTAAGCCATTTATCGAGCCTACACCAAAATATGACCCCCAACCTAACCCGGAAGATCACCCGGAAAAAATTTTTCTATTTGAAAAGCAACAATCTTCCGACCAGGAAATTAAGAGTGTGATTGTATCTTTGGGAAAGTGGTTACCAGTAAATCCTGATAATACAGTCGCAATTCTTGTTCCAAGAAATTTCAGAGGAGGAAAAATAGTCGAAGCCCTTCAGAAAGAAAAAATCCCTTATGTTGAAATATTACAGACCAGCCAATCAACCAGAAATACCGCTGCGATTTTGGCTGCCATCCTGAATTTCTTGGAAAGCCCAAATCAAACCACTCGACTTATAAAAATATTTGACTTCCTGTCGCGGATAAAATTTTCTGTGACCAGACAGACCAGGGAAGAAATTGTCAAACTAATTCGATCATGTAATTATCTGGAAGAATTCTTATTCCCTGTCCCCGATCATGATTGGATTCACAATCTATTTCAACAAGAAAAACCACCTGAAAATAAAATAGTTCAGATTTTGCTTGAATTCAGAACCCTATTATCAAGATGGTTAAAAGCTGCAGATTTGCCAATCCACCAAACTATCATCACCATCAGTCAGGAAATATTTGAAAAACCGGCCGATTTAGCCCTGGCACACAAATTGGCACTTATTCTTGAGCAATACGCTAAAAACCATCCTGATTGGTTGCTACCTCAGTTTGCTGAAGAATTAACTTTAATTGCCGAAAATCGTAGAAAACTGCAGGGATTTTCCGATGAGGAATCCAGCTTTAATCCCGAAATGCATAAAGGCAAAGTCGTTGTCACAACCTATCACAAAGCTAAAGGACTTGAATGGGATCGGGTTTACTTGATGTCAGTAAACGACTATGATTTCCCTTCGGCAACGATAGGTGATCATTTTATATCCGAAAAACATATTTATAAAGATGAAATCAATTTGGAAGCAGAAATAAATCAAAAACTTAAGGCATTAGCGAACAGTGATCTTGAAAACCTCTACTTAGAATATGGGTTTGCTACAGAACAAGCCAGATTAGAGTATGCGGCCGAAAGAATTCGCCTTTTCTTTGTGGGAATAACGAGAGCAAAAAAGGAATTAATCATTACCTGGAATACGGGTGACACACATCATAGAAACAAGATAAATGCCAATCCTTCCATACCATTTTTGGCCTTAGCGGCTTTTTGGGAGAAACAAAATGAAATTTGATTATTCTCAGAACAAGCTTCATGATTACCAGGAATGTCCTCGCAGATTTGAATTAAGGTATCTTTTACAAAGAATTTGGCCGGCAGTACACTCAGAACCGGTTCTGGAATTGGAAGAGCAAATCAATAATGGAAAAATCTTTCACCTTATGGCTCAACAATATTTCAGTGGCATTAATCCGGATGTCATCCTATTGCAGGTTGAAAATGTAAAAATTTCCACCTGGTGGAAAGCATTTCTCACCTTTGCAGAATCATACAATAATTTACCTCATCAATCCGAGGTATTGATATCTTCAAAAATTAATAATAAAAGTTTTGTTGGTGTTTTTGATTTACTGGTTTACTCCCCTGGTAAAAAAATAACCATTATTGATTGGAAAACAAATCATGTCAAACCTTCCAGGAAAAATTTGGAACAACATATACAAACACGCCTTTATCCATTGTTATTAAAATCAAGCGGAAAACAGTGGAACAATGGGAATGAAATACAACCAGATCAAATTGAAATGATTTATTGGTTTGCCAATTTTCCAGATGAACCGCAATCATTTTTATATTCCCAACACCAATATCAATCAGATCTGATTTTTATTCAGGATTTGATTAACCAAATTGAGACAACGAATGTAGGAGAATTTCCATTAACGACTAATCAAAAAAGGTGCAACTTCTGCAATTATCGTTCGCTTTGTGGTCGTGGAACAAAACCTGGCTCAACAGAGGAAATTGATAACCAAGAATTGGAATATCTATACGAAGAAATAGAGGAGATTGATATAAAACAGATTGGAGATATTGCTTTTTAACCATGGCAACGTATAAATGGGTAGAAAAGAAAAAAAGTCCAGTCCCGAAGGAAATCCAGGAAAGATTTCCAAATCCATGGGTCCAACAGATATTTGCCCGCAATAATATCTTCAATATTGAAGCAGCACAAAGGTTTATTAACCCATCGCTCTATATTCCTACTCCTTCATCAGAATTACCTGATCTTGATGTAGCTACCCATCGATTACTGGAAGCAATAGCTAACCGGGAATTAATTGGAATTTGGGGTGATTTTGACGTAGATGGTCAGACAGCTACCACTGTATTGTTTGAAGGTCTGAAAAATCTGGGAGCAAATGTTATTTACTACATTCCCGTTCGCTCAAAAGAATCTCACGGGATTAAGTTAAGTTCTTTAAAAGAATTTCTCAAAAACGGAATTTCTATCCTTTTGACGTGTGACACTGGAATCAGTGAGCATGAATCGATTGAATATGCCAACCAACAGGGTGTCGATGTTCTTGTCACAGATCACCACAGCCTGCCGGAAATTCTTCCCAAAGCCATGGCTAAAGTTAACCCGCAGAGATTACCAGAAGCACATCCCTTAAGAACACTATCTGGCGTGGGTGTGGCGTACAAACTCATTGAATGGTTGTATCAATTATCCGGTAAAAATGATGATTGCGTTGCTTTGTTGGATTTGGTTGCCCTGGGTACAGTCGCCGATGTGGCAATTCTAACCGGAGAAAATCGTTACCTCGTCCAAATGGGGTTAAGACTTTTACAAAATCCGACGAGAATTGGTTTACAGGAGATTTACAAAAACCGAAAACTCCAGAATGGTCAGATTACAGAAACTCATATTGGATTTTATCTCGCACCACTTTTGAACGCTCTGGGTCGATTATCCGATGCTAACCAAATTGTTGATTTCCTGACAACCAACGATTTGCAAAAAGCTAAAGTCTTTGCTGCACAATTAGAAAATATTAACGAACGACGAAAATTAATTACCGAACAAATAACCGATGCAATTCTTTCGAAATTTGAACTAAATAAAGAATTGCAGAATCAACCGGCAATTATCATGCACCATTCTGAATGGGAAGCAGGCGTTCTTGGTATTGTAGCCAATCGCCTGGTTGAGATTTATCAGAAACCTACAATTTTATTAACAGGGAAAAAAGATACAGATTATTTCGGTTCTGCGCGATCTATCGAGAATCTAAATATTATTAAGGCAATTCAAACAAATGCTGATTACCTTAACCACTTTGGGGGACATGCAATGGCTGCTGGTCTCTCCCTGGAACCGGATAAGTTATCACCATTTCAGGATAGTTTTAACAAAACAGTCCTGAATTTAGTAGGTGAAACCATTTTTCAAAAAGAGTTGCAAATTGATGGATATATCAATTTTGATTTGATCACAATGGATTTTGTAAGAGAATTGGAAAAATTGGCACCTTTTGGCCCCGGTAACCCTGCCCCATTATTTGCCAGCAAAGACGTAGTAATTGAGAAAATCCGAAAAATGGGCAGGAAATCGGAACACTTGAAGATTACAGCTTCAGATACACTCGAAAATATTCAGGAATTTATTTGGTGGCGCGCAAATCAGGAAGATCTCCCTGACGAAAAAATGGATATTGCCTTTTATTTACATAGTTCAAACTATCAGGGCAAACCAAGTGTTCAGGTTGAAATATTAGCCATTCAACCCAGTGAAACCACGCTGGCTGAGGTTAACATAAAAAATGAAGCGCTTGAAGTCATTGATTATCGAAAAAAATCTCCTGGCAATCAAGAATGGCTCGAAAAATATGACGATATCCTCTGGTATCAGGAAGGGCTGAAACAGGATTTTTCCCGAACTCACAATCGCCTCAATTTGCACCCTGCTGAAACACTTATTATTTTTACTATTCCACCAAACTTATCAGAATTACAGAAAATTTACTTAACTGTTCGCCCAACGCATCTGGTTCTTTTTGGAAATCAACCACTTGAAAAATCTGTGAACCTGTTGATTAAAACAATTGCTGGAATGTTAAACCACGTTATCAAAAATCGAAACGGATTATTCCGACCATTTGAAATAGCCGTTGCAATCGGACAGCGAAAAACAACGGTGGAAACTGTCTGCAGATACTTACATGCAATCGGTCAAATAACTTTACTGGAACATCCTGATACACAATGGTTAGTCAAACACGGAGGGAAAAAAGATGCAATCAAAGCAGAGTTGTATCAACAAAATATAGATTTTTTACACAGAGAAACACTTGCTTTCTATAAATGGTTTAAAGAGGTAGATTTGGATAAATTACAAAATTCCATGTTTGATTTTTAATTCACCGATGATCTCGTACTGCCATTTTTACTCTCCCTGTTTATCGTAAAATGTGATAGACTTGTGGTCAATATGGGCGGCAACATTGTTGTCACCTTTCCGCTTCTGGCTCATGAATAATTGAGATACAGCAGCAAACCCGAGGAAAGGAGGAAGTTTTAAATGCGAAATTATGAGTTAATGGTTTTACTTCAACCAGATCTGGATGAGACAGCTTTTGGTGATGTTACATCAAAAATTACTGGTTGGGTAACTGATAATGGCGGAACTGTTGAAAAAACTGTTGATTGGGGAAATCGCCGAATGGCTTATCAAATTCGAAAGCAACGCGAGAGTCATTATGTGCTTTTCCAAATCGCCGTCGATCCATCAGCTACCAAAGAATTAGAACGCAATATCCGGTTTTTAGAACCAGTAATGCGTCACATGCTTTCAGTTGCTGAGTAGCATATGTTGTTTTGATGTAGGAAGTGCTGGTTGATCGAACACAATCGGAGTTATTGATGAGTAGAGGTTTGAACAAAGTTATGATAATTGGATATCTGGGACGCGATCCTGAGATGCGGGTAACTCCCTCAGGACGGGCTGTGACAATATTTGTTATTGCCTGCAATCGATCCTGGAATTCTTCTGATGGTGAACGCCATCTTGAAACCGAATGGTTCAATGTCGTGACCTGGGGAAATCTCGCTGAGATTTGTAAACAATATCTGTTCAAGGGTTTACAGGTTTACATCGAAGGACGGCTTCAATCCAGACGCTGGGAGGATACAGAAGGTTGTAAACACACCAGTGTGGAAATTGTTGCCTCTGAAATGATGATCCTGGGAGACCGAAAAGAGATCAACACTCAAACTCCTCCATCTACGCTTGAAGTAAATGATAATTATTCCGTATAGGAGAGAACGAAATGACAAACGAGAATGGTCAATTTCGAAGGGGTCCTGGAAATCGCCGTGGTTTTACCCCCCGTCCAAAAATTTGCCAGTTTTGCTCTGACAAAGAAGTAAAAATAAATTACAAAGACGTAGATTTATTGCGTCGTTATGTAATGGAAGATGGGAAAATCCGACCACGCCGACAAACAGGCACATGTGCCAAACACCAAAGAGAGATCGCAGCTGCTGTGAAAAAAGCTCGGTTTGTGGCACTTTTACCTTTCGTTGCATCCATGGAAGATTAATTCTTCTATAAATAAAAACTTATAAAAGGGCATGGTGTGGTTCTACCTCCTATGCCCTTTTTAAAAATCGAGGTTTTAACATGGCACCTTCCCCAGAGAAAAAATTTGTATCCAAAAAACATAAAGCACGATTACAACAAGAGCAACAACATCGCAAGATGTTGATTATTGCCTCCATCATTATTGTTGCAATTGTCCTGATTGTGCTTGCTTATGGAATATTGGACCAAACGATCCTAAAAAATCAGAAACCTGTAGCAAAAGTTGGTGATACTGTTATCCGGTCAGAAGAATTCATCAAAATGGTTAAACTTGAACGTCAACAAATGAACGGTCAGGCTTACCAGTATGAAACTTATAAACAATTCTTTGGTTTTGATGAACAAAATTCTGCTTACTTTGACAGTTTGATTCAACAAATTCAGGCACAAATGGCTGTACCAGAAACCGTGGGTGCAACCGTTTTAACGAGCATGATCGACACACAAGTAATCGGTTTTTATGCAGAAGAAAACGGAATTGAAGTCACAGAACAGGAAATTCAGGATGCGATTCAAAGAGATTTCGGATATTTTCCCAATGGTACCCCAACACCTGAAAACACTGTGATTCCTTATGCTACTTCAACCATGAGTCCAACACAATACGCTTTAATAACTGCAACCCCCACAGTAACACCCATTGAAGAAGATGATGAAAGCGAAGAAGAATCTACAACAGAAGTTGAAGTTGTTGAGACGGAAGCAACACCAGAAGAAGTGGAAGATGTAATCTCCGCTACTCCGACAGTTTCACCCTCTCCAACCGCTTATACTGAAGATTTATATCAGGAAAATTACAGATCCTTTGTTGAAAATTTTGGTAAGATTGGTCTGAATGAGAAAGATATTCAAAAACTCTATCGGGTTCAGTTAATCAGTCAGAAAGTGTACGAACTGATCACGGCTGATATACCAACGGAAGAAGAACAGCTTTGGGCTCGTCACATTTTGGTAGCAACAGTCGAAGAAGCAGAAGATGTTCTCACTCGCCTGGAAAATGGCGAAGATTGGTCAAACATTGCTGCTGAAGTTTCCACCGATACAAGTAATAAAGATATAGGTGGTGATTTAGGTTGGTTCGGGAAAAATGCAATGGTAACCGAATTCGAAACCGCTGCCTTCGAATTGGAAATTGGTGAAATCAGCGATCCAGTCGAGACTAGATTTGGTTTCCACATTATTCAACTCCTGGGTAAAGAAGTTCGTCCCATTGAAAGCAGTAAATTAGATCAAAACAAACAAATATCCTTCAATGAATGGCTCACCAAAGAAAAAGCAAAGTACACCATTGAACAATACGATGATGTCTGGACAAAAATTGTACCGAACACCCCCGCCTTTGGAGATTTTCAGTAGAATTAGCAAGTTCTAAATTTAAAAAATCGGGTTATTCGCCCGGTTTTTTTTATTTAACTAAATCATCACTCACTTCATCCAACTTTAATGAAATCATCTGGCTGGACGAATCTCTTCCCATGGTTATTCCATAAATCACATCTGCTGCCTGAACAGTATTTCGATTGTGGGTTATAACGATAAATTGAATCTTTTTTCCTAATTCACTTAATAAATCACAGAACCTGCCTACATTCGCTTCATCTAAGGCTGCGTCTACTTCATCTAACACACAGAATGGGGGTGGAGACACCCGCAGTAATGAGAAGATCAACGCAACCGCAGTGAGACTTCTTTCACCACCGGATAGTAAAGATAAACCTTGTTCACGTCTGCCAGGTAATCTGGCTTCAATTTCAATCCCGGTATTATTAAAATTCTCTTCATCAGTGAGGTACAATTTTGCAGATCCCCCGCCAAATAATCTGGAAAATAAATCCTTAAATTCAAAAGCAACCGCGTCAAACGTCTTTCTGAACTCCCGTTGCATGAGTTCATCTAACTCAGCAATTACTTGTCGAAGATCTTGATCAGCCTTTTTAAGATCCTCAACTTGCACTGATAAAAACTCAAATCGTTCTTTAACCGAGCGATATTCATCTTCAGCTTCAGGATTGATCGGACCAATTCTTCGCATTTGTGCTCGTTGGCGATTTATATTTTCTTCCAGATTAGGTTCAATTTCAGTTACGATGGGTAATTGTTCGACAAGACCTTCAAATGGTAAAGGATTGGGTCCAGTAATAGATGAAGAATATTCAAAAGATACCAACCCAAAATCCTCTTCAATGCGTCTGCGCAGGTTTTCCAAAATATCTTTATTTCGTGAATAATCCAGCTGACCTTGTGTCACATATCTTTCGCCAATGGTTACAGTTTGTTGCGCATTACTGATTTCTTCCTGTAATTTATCAAAAGTTTTTTCTAGAACTTTTAATTTGTTTTCTGTAGGTATGAAGTGCTGTCGGATTTTTTCGATTTCATCTTTCAATTCAGTTTCTTTGGCTTTTTTAACACCTCGCTCATCATCAATTTCGAGCAATGCATTTTTAAAATCCTCCAATCTGCGATTGATAGATCTAAACCTCTGCCGATTCTGATCGATGTTGGTTCTATTTTCAAGTAATCTTTTTTGAGCTTCGTTGGTTGCCCGATCGACAACAGCCAGATTCGTTTTCCAATGTCCAACATTTGATTGAAAATCATCAATTGGCATTTCATTTAATTTCGCTCGCAGACCATCGCTTTCAGTTCTTTGAGATTCAATTTTTTTACCAATTTCCAGCAATAAATTCTTCGTTATTGCTTCTGATTCAAGACTATGAAGGAGTTGTTGTTCCAGGGTCTTAATTTGGTTTTCTACCCATTGTTTTCTTTGACTTAATTTTTCATAGTCCAGGTTTCTTAGATTTACAAGTTTCTGGTTTTGTTGCAATTCCTGATAGTGTTTTTGTTCATCCTGTGTGATTTTGTTGTGATCATCATTTAAAGTATCAAATTCACCCTCAAGATCAGCCATTTCTACTTCCAGTATTGTAAATCTTTCTTGAGTTTCTTCGATTACCCTCATCAATTCTTGTTTTTGTCTGGGACGTGCAATAATTGATGATCTGTTTTCTTTTCCTGCAAAAACAACTCCATTTCCCTGAAACACCTCTCCATTAAGCGTAACAAACCTCAAATGGGAAGGAAATTCCCCTAATGCCTTTATTGCATTTTCATGATTATCTACAATAATCGTTTTCCCTAATAAATTTTGCACGACTGGTCGATAATGATGATCAAATTTAACGAGTTCACTTGCTCTACCCACCAGACCATTTATGGATGGCAATTTCTGTTCTTTATCATTTTTTAACCATTGTAGAGGTAGAAGAATAGCACGACCCTGATCTCCTTTTGCTAAATATTGAATGGCATATGAGGGATCAGAATTATCCAAAAGCACAATCGAATCAAGAAATTCACCTAATGCTGCAGCTATGGCAGCTTCCAACTCACTCGGAACATTAAGAACTTCACTGAATGGTTGATATTGTCCTGAAAATTTTCCAGTTCTATGAGCATTCATCAGGTTTTTAGCGCCCAGATTGAAACCACTCAAAGTTTTTTCTGCCTCAATTAAAGCTTCATATTGTGCATTTAACTTTATTACTTCTGACTGTAATTTATTAAGAAAATTTCTTTTCTCATGGAGTTTTTTATCAATTTCATGTTTTTTGGTCGAAGATTCGAGTACTTTTTTCTTGATGATTTCAATTGATTTCTCGGAATCAGTTAAATACTTTTTAGATTTTTCTAGGTCTTTTTCTTTTTCTAATAATTCTTTTTGAATATCCAGTCCTTCTTGACATATTTTTTCGAGTGAAAGTTTCAGGTTAATGATTCTTTCACTCAATTCGTTTTGTTTTGCTTTTGCTTCTACCAATTTTGTTTCATTTTCAAACAGTGTTCTTCTGATTTTTTGAAGAACACTTTCCACTTGCCCCCTGATATTAAGCCTTTCATTTAAAGATTTTTGAGCTTTGTCCAGGTTCGCTTTCGCTTCATCTACCTCCTGGGTTAATTTTTGATATTCAGCTTCTAAATTTTCGAGAAATAATTCTTTCGATTTAATTTCTTCTTCTAATCGCACCAAATCGTAATTTTGGTTATATTCCTGGTCATGTAATGATCGTTGACGTTCATCTAGAACAGCCAGGTCTCTGATGATTTTTTCCAATTCCAGATGTTGAGTTGAAGACTGTGAATGGAGCTCATTTAGCGTGCTACGCTTTGAAGAAATTTGGTTTCGAATATCAGAAAATTGTTTCTCAATTTTTTCGTAATTATTTTTAACATTGTTTAAGTGGATTTCTCTCTCATGAAGCACATGCCTTGATTGAGACAAATCTTTTTGAGCATTATTCCAGTGATATCCATACCAAATTCGTAATAAAACCTGAAGATCAGCCTGTAATGTTTTATATTCCAAGAACCTTTTTGTTTGCCGGTCCAAACTTCTCAGCCGAGGTTCTAATTCACTCAGGATATCTGTGACTCTTTCTAAATTATGACGAGTTTGTTCGAGACGATTTAAGGAATCTTCTCTTCTCGATCTATACAGACCAATTCCGGCAGCTTCTTCAAAGAATTTCCTTCTTTCATCAGGTCGAATAGATAACGCAGAATCTACCAATCCTTGACCAATTAAAGTATAAGTCCGTTCGGCCAAACCTGATTGACCAAGCAACTCCTGAATATCTCTCAACCTGATTCTCTGCCCGTTCAACAAATATTCATTCTGTCCATCTCGATAAGCCCTTCTGGTAACAGATACTTCCGAAAAATCAATCGGAAGCCATCCATCTTCATTATTGAATGTAATGGTGGAAGAAGCCATTCCAGCTCTGGATCGTCCTTCACTTCCGGCAAAAATCATATCTTCAGTTTTTCGTCCACGTAATAACCGGTAAGATTGTTCCCCTAATACCCATCGAATTGAATCAGCAATATTAGATTTCCCCGATCCGTTTGGGCCAACAATAGCGGTAATTTTTCCCGGAAATTCGAAATTTGTTTTACTGGCAAAAGTTTTATAACCTTGTAGTTCTAATGACCTTAAGCGTGAAATCATTTATGAAAGGCTCCATCTGTTATTCATTATTATTTCTTTGTTTTTGTACAAGTCCTAAGCGGATCAATGCCTGTTGTGCAGCTATTTTCGCTGCGGCTTGTTTACTCGGGCCTTCACCGCTTCCAAATGGTTCTCCGTTTAACAAAACTTCTACCTGGAATACTTTCGAGTGATCCGGACCGAAGGAATTTCTCGTAACGTATGAAGGAGCAAAATATCCCTGTGATTGTGCCCATTCTTGAAATAAGCTCTTAGGATCTTCATTTTTGTTATTTAATAAAATATCTTCCGATGCTTCTTTTAGTAAAGTCTCCAGAAATTCATTAACGGCAGGTATACCCCCATCCAGATAAATCGCACCGACCACTGCTTCAAATGTGTCGCATAATAAGGCAGGACGGGTTCGTCCACCAGCCTGTGCTTCTCCACGTCCTAACCTCATTGCTTTTCCAAGTTTGATTTGTTCAGCAAAAACTGCCAATTGCTCAGTATGAACCAGTGCAGATCTCATTCTGGTTAGATCCCCTTCTGGCATTTCAGGAAAGTGGTGGTACAACCATGATCCAACAACAAAATCCAGGACTGCATCACCAAGAAATTCTAATCGCTCATTGTCTTCTAACGCTTCTGGGTGTTCATTTAAAAATGAGCGATGTGTTAATGCTCTGCTAAGTAACAACCAATCCGTTATTCGTAACCCCAACCTTTTTGCTAATTCCTGAGGGCTCTCCAACTTAGGAGTGTGATTATCACCTTTCATTCTACCTCCTAAGAACTTGCGATGCGGAAGCCACCTCACTTGTAAAAATCAAGTAGCTTACGCACCAAAAGTTCATCTTCAATTTATTTTCAATTATATTGCGCATTGATATATGTATCAATGGTGCTATTTATTTAATCACCTTTCCCTGGTATGTAATCCCCTTCAATCCAGGTTTCACCATCTGGGCTAATTTCTTTTTTCCAAATCGGGACGATTTCTTTGATACGATCGATACCATATTTGGCAGCATCAAATACCCCGGTGTGACGATGGGCAGCCGAACAGAGAACCACCACAGTTGGTGTTCCTGCATCCATGTAGCCAATTCGCTGGATAATGACTATTTTTTGTACAGTTGGCCATTTATCGTGAATTTCTTCAGCAACCTGAGCCATTTTTGCTTCCGCCATAGGAATATATGCTTCATACTCCAATCCACTGGTTAATGGATGATCAGAATTATTTGTTTCTCCCCGTATTACACCAGTGAACATCACAACAGCACCAGTGGTATTTTGAATAGATTGGAATATCAAAGAATTAAAATCAAATTCAGTTGTAGAAACTTCGATTATTACATTATTGTCCATTTGACCTCCGCTCACAGGGGGAAAGCAAGCTAATTCTGCGTTTTCAAGAATTACTTCGGAATCGAAAGCAAAATTCTGATTAATTGAAATCAACATAACCGGCAAAAAGTCTTTTAACTGGGGATATTCTATAATTAACCGATTCTTGAGGTCTTGAATGGTTGCTCCTTTTTCTATATCGATTTGAATCTCAGAGGTTCCTACAAGTTCCTTTAATTTGGCAAAAAATAATATTTTAAGATGAATTGGTTCATTGTTGGATTGATTATTATTATTCATTAATTACATCTCCGCTCGTCCCACCTCTTTTTTCAACAAGGCGAATATTTTCAATTCTGGCAGATTTTTCTACAGCTTTGATCATGTCATAAATCGTCAATCCAGCAACAGATACCGCTGTCAGAGCTTCCATTTCCACACCTGTCCTGCCATCTGTAATAACCGTAGCTTCAATCTGGACACCAGGTAATTCTTCATCAATATTAAGCTCAAGATCAATTTTATTAATGATAAGTGGGTGACACAAAGGAATAAGGTCCGATGTTTTTTTTGCTGCCTGGATACCAGCAATTTTTGCCACGGTCAAAACATCTCCCTTTTTTAGCAATCCTTTTTTTATCATCTCAACAGTGGTTGCTAAAAGCACCACCTGCCCTTTTGCTTTCGCAATACGGTGGCTGACCGGTTTATCTCCAACATCAACCATACTTGCATTTCCGTTCGAATCTATGTGGGTTAGGTTATTATTTTTCATTGGTGTATTTTATCGCATGCTTTCTGAGTTTGAATGTTTAATAAGTAATCATAAATGCAGATGCTTCTGCTATAATTGCTCATGTGGCGCAACAGATTGGTAACTATTATAACCAAGATTATCGAGTTGATACGGAACTTTATCAAGGTCCTCTTGATATATTATTAGAATTAATCGAAAGTGCTGAATTGGATATCACCAAATTAGCGCTTGCAAAAGTCACAGATCAATATTTGGAATACCTGAAAAAAATTAAAATTGAGAATCCATCTGAGGTCTCATCTTTTTTGGTAATTGCATCCAGATTATTACAAATTAAATCTCAAGCCTTACTCCCAAAACAATCTTTGGAAATCTTTGGTGAAATAGAAGAAGATCCTGGAGAAGCATTAGCCCAACAACTTATTGTTTATAAAAGATTTAAAGAAATTTCCAAATGGCTTCTAGAACGTGAAGATGAAGGATTACGAACTTATTTACGGATAGCACCACCACCAAAAATAAATTTCCAACCAAAATTAGACCTGACTGGTATAACATTGGATGATTTGGTGCAGGTAGCCCGAGAAATTTTTGTCAGTGGCTTTCCGCTTCAGAAATTGGAGACAGTCATAAATTTTCCTCGCCTTACCATTAAGGATCGCATAACAACCATTTTGGATCATTTGCGAAAATTCCGTAAAACCACATTCATGAGTTTGTTAAACCATAAAAATTCTCGGAGTGAGTTGGTGGTGACTTTTTTGGCATTATTGGAACTGGTTAAAAGACATATAATTGAAGCCAATCAAACCGAGCTTTTTGGAGAAATCGATTTGAATTCCGAAAACCTTGTTGATGAAAATTTAGAACTTGATATTGAATTTAACGAATAAGAAAATTTATTCTTGTTCTTGTGGAAACAAACCTTCAACCATTTCGTATGGTAAACGGTTACTGAGCCATACCACCATTAAACTGAGATCATCATCACTCAGTGGATAATTCGGGTTATTTTTCCTGAATGAATCGATCAGAACTTCAAACGAGTCTTCTTTTGGCCATTCAAGCATAAATCCTGGTAATAAACTCCTATCCGCCTCTATTGGTAATAATTTCCAGGATCTTTCTTCCAGATAGCGAAATATCGTCTTTTTCGTCTCAGAATTGATCTCTGACCAGGCACCCAGGACCTGAGCCACAAATTCAGGAGATTTTTTATATGTATCAATACAACCGTTGATTTTTAAGGGTAATGGAGCTACAGCGCTATTCCTGAAACCTTGCACCCGTACATGGCTCTTGATCAGTGAATTTATTTTCCGTTGTCTTTCCTCCGAAAGTTTATTGAAATTACCTAAGACTGATTGAATTACTAATTGTCGGTAATCGTCTAGCATATATTCATTAATTGCATGAAACGGTAAGAATCTAGCATTTTTATCCATCTTCTTTTTATAAATACCTTCCTCGCATTAATCTAGAAAGTGTAATTTTACTTGATAAATAACCGATTTTTAAATCTACTTCTTATTTTGCATTTTTAGTTAAAATTGTTTTGAACTTGCAGAAAAGCAGATGTGAACTTAGAATCAATTTCTATGAGTGAAAACGAAGTCACCCCAATTCGAAGACAATACCTTAATATTAAGAAAAACTATCCTGATGCAATTGTTTTTTTCAGATTGGGTGATTTTTATGAAACATTTGATGATGATGCAGAAATAACATCCAGAGAACTGGATATTGTGCTGACATCCAGAAACGTAGCTAAAGGAATTCGAATTCCAATGGCTGGTATCCCTTATCATGCTGTCGATAACTATCTTTCCAGATTGATCAACAAAGGTTATCACGTTGCCATTGCTGAACAATTAAGTGAACCAGATGGACATGGAATTGTGGATCGCGATGTGGTTCGGGTTGTCACACCAGGGACTGTCATCGAACCAAATCTCCTAAAAAAGGATCAAAATAATTATCTCACCAGTGCAATTATTGATGAAAATCGCGTTGGTATTGCATATGTAGACATCACAACCGGGGAATTTAAAGCGACAGAATTGGTTTCTTCTGAGCCATTGAATGAATTAAGATCTGAACTGCTGCGCCTTAATCCAGCTGAAATCTTATTTCCAGAATCTATAAAAATTCAGAATGAACTTCCCGGTCATATCACTCAATATCCGAATTGGCACTTTGAACCAATCCGTTGTGAGGAAAAACTCAAACATCACTTTAAGGTCAGTTCCCTTGATGCATTTGGAATAAAGGGAATGACACTTGCCTTGCAGGCTTCAGGAGCAATCATTGACTATCTCAATGATACACAGCCATCTGCCTTAAAAATTTTGAGTAATATATCCAACTACTCAACCTCAACTTTTATGACGTTGGATGCAGCAACCCGTAGAAATTTAGAATTAACTGAAACGCTTCGTAAAAATGAAGTCAAAGGCTCGTTATTGCACATTCTGGATTATGCGATTACCGCAATGGGGAAGCGCTTATTACGTCAGTGGGTCTCACAACCCTTATTGGATATTGAAGAAATAAAACTCAGGCAGCAAAGTGTTGGTTTTTTCAAAATCAATGGTTTACTGCGTGCTGAGTTATTTGTTCAACTTAAAAAAATAAACGATATCGAAAGATTGACCAGTCGAGTTATATCCGGGCATGCAATCCCCCGTGACTTGGTGACCATTCGTTCTACGCTCCAAAACCTACCAGAGTTGTTGCAAATATTGTCCACAATGGATTCTCCTTCATTGAAAAAATTAACAGAAAAAATCCATATTTGTAACCAGGAACTTGAGCTTTTAGAGTCATCCATTGATGATGAACCTCCAGCAACGCTGCAGACAACCGGGATTATTCGGACTGGATATTCATCTGAATTAGATCAGATCATTAAGGCATCGCAACACGCCCGCGATTGGATCAACTCACTAGAAAACATCGAAAGAGAAAGAACGGGTATAAAAACACTCAAAGTTGGCTATAACAAAGTGTTTGGTTATTATATTGAGGTCACCCGAGCCAATAGCGCTTCGGTACCCCAAGAATATATCAGAAAACAAACTTTGGTTAATGCAGAACGTTTCATTACACCTGATTTAAAAGAATATGAAACACTTGTGCTTAATGCAGAAGATCGCATCAAGGAAATTGAGCAACGATTATTCAAACAAATTTGCGAACAATTATCCTCCTCCAGCAAGCGGTTATTAGAAACATCTGCGGGGATTGCGGAAATCGATGTTCTGGCTTCTTTCGCTGAAGCTGCCTCCTTAGGCAACTATTGCCAACCAGAATTACAGGATTCCCAAATTCTTCATATTTTGGATGGTCGCCATCCAGTGGTGGAAAAATCGTTGCAGGGGAAACGGTTTGTTCCTAACGATTCTGTGTTTGAAGAAGGTGAGATGATCCGCATTATCACCGGTCCAAATATGAGTGGTAAAAGCACCTTCTTACGTCAGGTGGCATTAATTGTTCTAATGGCACAAATTGGCAGTTTCGTTCCTGCCAGTGAAGCAATCATAGGCATAACAGACCGAATTTTTACCAGAATTGGTGCCCAGGATGAAATTCATGCTGGTCAATCTACCTTCATGGTTGAGATGATTGAAACAGCAAATATTTTGAATCATGCAACACCAAAGAGCCTTTTGATTTTGGATGAAATCGGACGTGGTACTTCCACCTATGATGGTTTATCAATCGCATGGGCAGTCATCGAACACATCCACAACCATCCTGCCATTCGTGCAAGAACCTTGTTCGCGACCCATTATCATGAATTAACTCAATTAAGTGATTTGCTCCCAGGGGTTAGAAATTACAATGTTGCTGTTACAGAAGCGGATAACACCGTTGTGTTTTTACATAAGATCATACCAGGTGGAGCGGATCGATCCTATGGGATCCATGTTGGGCAACTGGCTGGGTTACCAAAGCCAGTCATTCAAAGATCTGCTGAAATTCTCCGGCAATTGGAAATTAGCTCTGGTAAAGCAATCACTATTCAACCGGACCTTCCCCAACAATTAACCCTCTTCCCTGAAAACAACCCAATAATCAGTGCGCTTAAAGAATTGGATATCAATTCATTATCACCCATTGAAGCATTAAATAAACTCTATGAGTGGAAGAAAAAATTTACTGGATGATTTCTGGGTTAAGTATCCTGAACCATGATACTACTGCGTTCTAAAAATCGGTTGAAAACATCTTCTCCATTTAATTTTTTATTATGCGAATGAATAATTCTTAAAAGCGGTAGGAGTTCTGGTAAGTAGTCTTTACCGCTAACCTGCTGTGTCCAATAAATCGCTTGAGCAGCATAAGCAATCACGTTTTGGGGTTCTATTCTATCAAAATCTTCAAAAAACCAGCCGCAAGACGTGTACATTCTCTGACGTTCATATTGAGCAGATAATAAATTATCAAATTTTAATTCATCAAAACCATCGAGGTTTGGGCTAATCAACTGACGAATGAACACTCCTTTAGACGTATTATCTAGAATCACATCGATGAATCGGTGTCTTAATTCCCAAATATCTGCTGTGAATTTCGACAATTCAGTTTGATACACCTCATTGACAATTTCACTAACCCTGTCAATAAATTGTCTTAAGTATTTTTTCCACTCACTATGTGGAGTACAATCACATCCAGTTGACCATCTACTCACACCATGGTGACAACTCCAGGATGTTTTTTCTTTAATTTTTATATACTCTTTTGGTGGATTATCTTTTAACCACAATCCTGGAAAAATTTGCGAAATATTTTTATTTGTCAATGATCCATTCATGAGGTGCGCTAAAAATTTGTCCCGGAATGGTTGGTGATGTCCATATAATTCACCGTCGGATGCTAACAACAAGTATTTGGGACTCTTCGGATTGCTATTGTGAATCAGGTTTGGCATAACAAAATTATTAGCAAAAATGTCTGCATTAATCGTAGTTATTGGATTGAAACTAATTTGTGTACTCAGATCTTGATGGTAAAAAAATACAGCAATCCGCTTATGATCTGATAATTTTACCCAATATGGTTGCGTAATATCCAGGTTTTCTGACACAGCTTGCCATGGAGCAAGTATTGTGAATTCAATCCCAAAATTAACCAGGATTTCAAGTGTTTCCATATCTACAGCAGTTTCCGGTAACCAGGCTCCAGCTGGCCGATGTCCAAATCGATGCTTATAATCTTCAATACCCCATAAGATTTGGGTAATTTTATCTTCCTTATTGGCTAATGGCAAAATTGTATGATGATAAGGTTGGGCAAGTGCGTTTCCGACGCCAAATTTTTCAAAATTTTCCCGTTCTTGAGAAATAATTCTTGTATAAATATCAGGATATTTCTTCTCCATCCAATTTAATAACGTTGGCCCAAAATTGAAGCTGATTTTTTTGAAATTCTCCAACTCTGTATTGGGCAAATAACAATGACTGAAAATTAATTCATTCCAATTTTTATATGGGAATGCTCCACGTTCTTCTGGAATTTCGCCTGTTATTGGATCTTCACGAGAGGGTTGATAAAAATGGCCATGAACACAAAAACCTATATCACTCATATTTTTTCCTTTTTGTTTCAAGTTGTAAGAAAATCCAATGATTGGGTAAACCTGGCTGGCAAAATACCATACTGTCTAGGTAAAATATCCAGTGCAGTTGTTCGATCCTCTGCCAGACTGTCTAGCCAATACAATGAAATTGGAAATTTCGGGATTATTTGATCGATATAAACCACAAACATTCTAAGATATGCAGGAGAAACATTGATTACATACCTGCGAATGTTTATTTTGTTCATGATAATTTCAATAATTTCGCGGAAGGTAAAAACTTCTCCCCCACCGAGCTCAATAATTTGGTTCGTTAATTCTGAATTCTTTATAGATAAGTTAAGGCAAGCAATCAGATCATCCACACTTAGTGGTTGTAAAGCGCTATCCCCTTTTCCAGGCACAAGAAAGAAGCCGGGCGATAAACGTAACATTTTCGCAAATGCTTCCACAAATTGATCACCTTTACCAAAAATGTGTGAGGTTCTCAAAATCGTATAAGGCACATCACTATTGACGATTTCTTTTTCTGCCAATGCTTTTGCTTTTAATACCGGAAATGCTGAATTCTGATCAGCACCGAGATGACTCAGGTAAATGAGTTGGGATATTTTACTTTTCCTGGCAGCCTGTAAAAGAGACCTGGTTCCATTTACGTCGACTTCCATTAAGTTGGCTCTTGAAGATAACCTTTCCGAACCAGCTAAATGAAAAACAACATCAATACCTTTTAATGCTGCCCTTAATCCCCTCTCATCGTTTAAACTACAAACTACAGCTTCTATTGGGATACCTTTGGGAAGATCTGGATTTTTTTGAGATGGTTTTAGTAAAGTGCGTACCTCAAAACCATTTTCAACTAACAATTTAACCAAATTTCTGCCAATGAATCCGGTTCCGCCAGCTACTAAGATCATATGTCCAAATTATATCAGAGCTTGACCTTGATTTTGGCTTTTTGTAAAAAAAATCGTGACATATTTATCGATAAAATCTGGCATAAGACTTGCTACGTTAAGTTCAAATCCAATATTAATTAAGAGGATTCAATGGAAAAAGACCAGGATATGTCAGTCAATAATCAATTCGGAATTCACTATTTTTTAGACACACTTCATTACAGGCAGGAAGATTTAAAAATCTGGTTACCTGTATTAAAAGATTTACGTATCGGATGGATCGTCCTCAGATCAGAAAAAAATCGAGCAATTCCTGAAGATTTCTTAAAATTATTACTCAAAGAAGGCATTACGCCCATCATTGAGTTCAATTTACCGCTTAGGTCGAATATTGGCACACGAGATTTAAAGATATTATTACAGGTTTATGCTAAGTGGGGCGTTAAGTATTGTGTCTTCTTTGATCGTCCCAATCAAAAAGATTCATGGTCTGATAATAATTGGGCACAAAATGATCTGGTCGATCGATTCTTAGATCAATACATCCCTTTAGCAAAGTTTGCATTGGATGAAGGATTACTTCCTGTTTTTCCTCCACTCGAGCCCGGTGGAAATTATTGGGATACAGCGTTTTTAAGATCCTGCATCAAAAGCTTGGTTAGGAGAGAACAAAATCAAATTTTAGAAAATCTGGTTCTGTCGGCATACGCTTATACACACCATCATGACCTGAATTGGGGAAAAGGTGGACCAGAAATTTGGCCACAATCAAAACCTTACATCACCCCACAAGGATCACAGGATCAAAAAGGTTTCAGAATTTTTGATTGGTATGAGGCGATTAGTCATGCATTACTGCAAAAAGAAGTTCCGATTATTTTATTTGCTTCAGGGTTAGTAAACAATCCTTTTCAAACAAAGACAACCAATGAAGAAATTAAGAAGAATTGGTTTAACCAAAAATTAATTTCTTTACTCCTTCATACGCAACAAAGCATCGATGTGGAAAATGAAGTTTCATTAGACCCGCTCCCTCCTACCGTGCTTGCCTGTAATTTCTGGTTATTAGCATCTGAAAAAGGTCAACCAGAAGCACAGCATGCCTGGTATGTGGAAACAAATCATCAAAATCCATTCATCAAAGAGATGATTGAGACGCTTAAACAAGAACAAAAACAAGTTCAGACTGCGTTCGAGAAACAAAAAAAATCTCGCCGATCAGATCCAAAACAATGTCTGATCAAGCATTATGTACTTTTGCCAGATCAGGAATATGGCATTTCAGATTGGGATTTTGACCAGATCAAGCCACTGATCAATAAATCCAGAGTTACGGTGGGTTTCTCCATCGATGAGGCAATTCTTTCCAAAAAAGTAACACTTTTATCTGATCAAAATTATTATTCGAATGAAACAATAAGAATTCTTAAAAAATTTGACTGTAAAATTGAACAACTTCAAAAAGATGGCACGAGTATTGCAACATAGAATCTCAAGAGGTGACCCATGAACAATGTTTATTCAAAACCCATTTCTAGAAATTCAGAATTTTCAGCCATGAAACCTGTATTGAAAGTGGTTGGTATGGGAGGAGGTGGATCGAATGCGATTAATCGCATGATCGAGTTAGGTTTGAAAGGTGTTGACTTTATCGCGGTGAACACGGATGCCCAGGCATTGCAATCAAATTTGGCACCCACAAAAATCCAGATTGGGCCATTGATTACCCGTGGTCTTGGTGCTGGCGGTAACCCACAGGTTGGGTTTGAAGCAGCAAAAGAAAGTATTGAAGATCTGTCCTATGCGTTACAGGGTGCAGATATGGTGTTCTTGACCGCTGGTATGGGCGGTGGTACTGGAACAGGTTCAATCGCCATTGCGGCACAAGCTGCCAGAAACGTTGGTGCTGTGACGGTAGCAATAGTCACCACGCCTTTCAGTTTTGAAATGGGTAGAAGACAAAGAAATGCTCAGGAAGGTTTATCAAGATTGCGCCAACATGTTGATACCTTGATCACCATCCCGAATGATCGATTATTGAAAATAGCACCTCGCAATCTACCACTGGATATGGCATTCAGATTAGCAGACGATGTTCTCAGACAGGGTATTCAAGGAATATCGGAATTAATAAATCAAACCGGTTATATCAACGTAGATTTTTCTCACATTCGTCAATTGATGAAAGCGGGTGGTGGTTCATTACTATCCATCGGAATTGGTAAAGGTAAGGACAAAGCCAAACAAGCAATCCACAATGCGCTCAATCATCCCTTGCTCGAGGCAGTCAATATTCAAAATGCAAGTGGAATCATTGCCAATTTCACTGCAGGAGAAGATCTTTCATTCTTTGAAGTTACTGAAGCATTAACTCATTTAGGCGAACAAACCAATTCCAATGCTGACATAATTCCTGGTTTAATCATGGATCCCAAATTAAATGACCGTTGTGAAGTGATCCTTGTCATTACAGGTCTTGGGGCAACCCCACTGGATACAAGTATGAACCAGGTAACCAAGCTTGAACATCGAGAGCAATTCTCAATGCGCACCTCGCAGAAAGTTGTTCAAAATCAATTCAGAGAACCAGCCGAAGCATTGGTTTCCGATGAAAACCTTGATATTCCAGCGTTCTTAAGACGTCGAAGATTTCAATAAAAGAGGGTACATTGGACGAAATTTACCTTAAAGTCTATCAGAAATTTCCTGAAGTTGCCGGGAAAAAACCAGTTCGCCACAGTCAGCCTGATGGCAAAACTTTGTTGGTGTTCAAAGGTGAAGGAAAATCTTCCAACGGAATAAAAATCCCACGCGTCGTCAGAGTCCTGATTGATCAAAATGGCAAAATCCTGAAAATGACCACATCCAGATAATTGGTGGAGCGACAATGAAAGAATTAATACTCACAACCGAATTACTTTTTTGGGATACTTTAATACCCCTCATGAAACAATCAAAGCTGATCCAATGGTCAATCCGGGTTGCTTATCCATTTGTCGAAGGATTAAATTTTAACCAGATAATCAAAACTTTGACAATTACATGTGTTAGCGGTTTTCTGTTAGGGTGGTTAGCTTTTTATACATATTATTTGACTAAATAATTCATACAATTCAATTTGTCTCTCTCATCCCACTTATTTATGGAAGTGGGATGTTTTTTATTTTCATGCAAACTCAGAATTCTTTCCATGCTAAAATAATTTAATCCATGAAAAATAACTTAGTCCAACCATGCAGAAATTTCTAAGAATCCTCATCATCATTTTTTTGTTTATGATGTGCCTGCTAATCGGGGCAAAATTAGCCAATGTTTCCCTGTCTGGTGATGAAAATATTGTTATCAAAAATGATACCCAGGAACAAAACCAAATGCGCTTATTGGTATTTATTGTGGATGAATTAAACAAAAAAAATCCTGAATTAAGTGCAGTTTGGTCTGTTATTATTTATGATCAGGATTCAAGCGGGTTCATGTTCATCCCATTGTCAGATAAAAATACAGATGGGTTTAAGGATATTAAACGATCATTTGTTTTAACTGCTGAAAATAATCCCCATGAGAAAACAATAAAATTCTTCAATGCGAAATATAAAACCAAATGGGATGCACACATCGTTCTTGATATGTATGCAGTTGAATATTTACTAAATTGGATATCACATGAATCCCTGGATGTTAATTCTTTAGTGGAATTTTCAAAATCGATTTTACTTCAGAATATGTGTGAATCCATCACATCCAGAGAATTAAAACCACTCGAAACCTTAGACTGGACATTAATTAGTCCTGACCATTTTAAAACTAATTTGACATTTGTTAGGATCATGAATAGATGGCAAAAATTGAGTGAATCCAATGAAATTCTTTGTGAAATAATTACTGATTAATTGAATTTTTACAGTTTTTTAGATAAATATTTTATATAACTCTTTTTCCGAATGTCTGCATGATATAATTTGATCACCTGATTTACAGGCAATTTTATATATTTATGGAGTGTCATGGATACCGAAAACAAACCATTTGTGGTTGAAGATAATGTTGTAGTTACAATGAATTATTCACTTAGCATTGACGGTGAAGTTGTAGATTCGTCTGAAGGTGAAGATAATGACCCAATTATTTTCTTGCAGGGTGCTGGACAAATCATCTCTGGTTTAGAAAAATCCATTTATGGGTTAAAAATTGGTGACAAAAAATCTGTCACCATTGATCCCAAAGATGGTTATGGTGATATTGACCCAGAATCAATCGTAGAAGTGCCAAAAGATGAATTCCCCAAAGATTTTCCTCTTGAATTAGGTGTTGAAATTACAGTCAACGCTGATGATGAGGATGAAGAGGGTGAAGAGGAAATGGAAGCAACCATCGTTGCTGTTAATGAATCAACTGTTACGCTTGATTTCAACCATCCCCTTGCTGGAAAGACCTTAAATTTTGATGTTCATATTATTGATATCCGTGAAGCAACATCAGAAGAAATAGAGCATGGTCATGTGCATGGCGATGATTCCGAATTCTATTTTGAAGATGAAGATTTCGACGAATTAGATGAAGAAGACGAAACCAACCACCACCACTAAAAACAAGTAACCCTCTTCGGAGGGTTTTTTTATCAAATTTATTACAATATTGGGACCCAGAAAATCAAAATTTTTGTGCTCAATCTTCAATTTTTCATTTATTGTATGAGTTTTTTGGAAAAATTTTATAGACTGAAAGGTTGTCCCTTTCTCACGTATAATATTTAGAAAATCATTTACACCTGAAGATTACTAAAGAGCGCGAGCGATAAAAAGAATGATAAATCGTCCAACAATCATATACAAATATACATCAATGATTTTTTTATTTATTTATATGCTCGTTGGTTGTTCGAAATCTGATATTCAAGAAACGCAAGTAAATGAACCACCTAATCCGGGTTTCAGTACACTGACGCCTGAAATAAGAAACGCTATTCAAGAAACCGAAATTGAAATCCAGACCCGGACACCCGAACCTGAAAAAAAAGCAAACGATCCAGGATTACCTGAATATTCGCTAAATGTTAAATTTGATTATTCTAAACAATCAGCCCTGGTAAATGAAACCATAAAATATGTTAATAATTCAAAACAAATTTTGAATAATATACGTTTAGCCACTGACACTTTGCGCTATCCTGGATCATTATCCCTCGAGAATGTATTGGTCAATTCAAATGAAGGAAATTTTGAAGTGGGAAAATACTATTTTACACTCCTGCTCAAGGAAGGGCTTGCACCTGGAGAGAAAGTAGAAATTCAGATTGAGTATCTGCTTTCAATACCACCTTTGCCACCTCCTGCTGATGATCTCAAACCAGGTATATATGGTTATTCCACAGTTCAGACCAACCTGGTTGACTGGTATCCATTCATTCCTCCGTTATCCGAAAATGGGGAATGGTTACTTCATGATCCCTGGTTTTATGGGGAGTACCTGGTGTATGATCTGGCAAATTTCTTCGTGGAAATTGAGCTTATCAATGCACCCATAAATACAACCATTGCCACTTCATCAATACCAGCTTCTCAGGTTGAAAATCTTTATGTGTATTCGTTGTCAGGGGCAAGAAATTTTGCCTGGTCATTAAGTCCATCCTATGTTATTGAGACTAAAGAATTCAATGGAATCAAAATTTCCACGCATACATTTCCTTTTCACCAACAAGCTGGATCTCATGTTCTGGAGGAATCAACAAAAGCAATAGAACTCTATTCAAGACTATTTTCTCCTTATCCAAGAGAAAATTTGACAATTGTGGAAGCCGATTTCCTGGATGGAATGGAATATGATGGACTCTTTTTTCTAAGTCGTGGTTTCTACAATCTTTTTGATTACACCCCACAAAATTACTTGACCGCAATTACGGTACATGAAACAGCACATCAGTGGTGGTATGCATCGATTGCGAATGACCAGGCTCTTGAGCCATGGTTGGATGAAGCATTGTGTACTTATAGTGAAATTTTATTTTTCGAAGAATACTATCCTGAGCTTGTTGATTGGTGGTGGGAGTATCGAGTCAATTATTACCAACCCCAAGGATTCATCAATAAATCCATTTATGAATACCAGGGATTCGTTCCATACAGAAATGCAACATATCTTCAAGGTGCAAAATTTCTACAATCTTTACGAGATGAACTTGGAGACAAGATTTTTTTTGATTTTCTAAAAGAATATACTGCCAGTCAAAAAGACAAAATTTCCACTCAAACGTATTTTTTTGAATTGCTACAAAATTATTCTGAAATTGATTTCTACAATTCATCAAATTATTTTTATAAATAAAAAGGTATCTTTTCAATAATTAGGGGCTGGGTGTTTTTAGGCGGGCGAACGCCCGCCTAAAAACACCCAACAACCCCTTTTTTTTGAGATGATACATAAAAAGCATATAAAAATAAAAATATTGGGTTTCTTTTTTTTGTAGTTGGTATATAATAATTTTGTATTCTGTATTGAGACAATACAAATAGATTGGGAGGTCTAATGGCAAAAATATCAGATATTGAAGGTATCGGCCCAAAGTATGCAGAATTGCTTGCAAAAGAGGGAATCAAGACAATAGAAGGTCTACTAAAAGTTGGAGCAAAATCTAAAGATAGAAAGAAATTATCAGAGGTATCTCAGATATCCGAGAAATTAATTTTGGAATGGGTAAACCTGGCAGATTTGTTTCGAATAAAAGGAATTGGAGAAGAGTATTCTGATTTGCTCGAAGAAGCTGGTGTTGACACTGTACCAGAATTAGCTCTACGGAAACCAGAAAATCTTCTTCTAAAATTAGTAGAAATCAATGAAGAAAAAAAATTGGTTCGCAGATTGCCTGTCTTATCACAGGTAGAAGACTGGGTAAAACAAGCGAAAGATTTACCTAGAATCGTTGAATATTAGGAATTTAAGAAACCGTGACTCCAAAGGTCACGGTTTTAATTTAAAAGGTTAAATATGAGTAACCAAAAAAATTCTAAAGTTTATTTGTGGCTTGGAATCTTAGTTGGGGTATCCAGCACAATTTTCTTAATTCTTTATCAATTAACCAATAAAAATAAAAAAAGCGTTTCAACCTTTGTTGATGAATATATAAAAATTTCTTCGGACGATAAATCCACAGTGTTGGTTAAAGTTGATAATCAGCAAATCCAATCCGATATCGTTAAAGACAACCTGAAAGAAATTAAAGGCATCGGACCTGCTATCGAATCTTTATTAAATGAGAATAACATATTTACATTTTCAGATTTAGGTTCAACAAGTATTGAGAATTTGAAAATTATTTTGGATAAGAAAAACCTGCGACTGGCTGATCCGGATACCTGGCCTGTCCAGGCTAAACAAGCTGAAAAAAACAAAAATCAGAATTTTTGAAAATCATCTATACCCATTCCTGATAGTAAATTTGTATCTTAAAATTTTTCCAGGTATATTGACTTGTCTATACAAACTATCTATAATGAAAGTGCAGGGAGCTCTGAGAAATTGAATTAGCCCCTTTACCTTAAAAACTAAATCAGAAGTTTGTAGTACCGTGAGAGAAATTCTCCGAAATGGTGAAACAAACGATTTAGGAAAAGTTTCTAAGTGGTAGGATGTAAGTCTTTCAAAAATTTGGAGAAAGCAGTTAACTTAGAATAGGGTGAAGAAAAGCTAAAATTAGGTTACTTAGAGCCCCTGTTTCAATTTAATTGAGTTACAGGCTGACTGTTGAAAAATTTCTGCTCTTAATGTACCCACATATGGAATGTTCCGATATTGCTCATAGTAATCCAGTCCATAACCAACAATAAATTTATCCGGAAGATCAAATCCTTTGTAAAGAATCGGTAATTCAATTAATCGCCGTGTAGGTTTGTCAAATAGTGTACAAACCTCAAGGCTGGCTGGTGACCGTTCCTGTAAATTTCGCAGTAAGTAATTCAGTGTCAGCCCTGTATCAATAACATCTTCAATAAACAACACATGTCTGCCCTCAATTGGTATATCCAGGTCTTTAACCAACCTGACCACACCTCGCCTTCTGGCGTCATTGCTGTAATTACTGATCGCCAGGAAATCAACCTCACACTCAATATCTATTTTACGCAGTAAATCAGCCATAAAAATAAATACCCCTTTGAGAACCCCAACAAATATTGGATATTTGTCCTTATAATCTTCGTTGACCGTTTTGGCTAATTCATATATCCGATTTTTAATTTGATCTTCAGTGAACAAAATTTGACTGATTGCATCATGTGTTTTTCTTTTTAGTTTATCCATTTCTCACCTCTTGTGCATCAGTGCCATGGAAATTCTGAGCTTCATTATTCAAACCATATTTTATTAACAAATCCCGAATATCACGCCTTTTCATTAATTTTATTTTTACATCCGGGTAGAGCTCATTCATCAATCTTATTTTTTTATTCTTAATAGTTGCTAATTGCGGTCGGAGTGTTGTTAATTCAATAAAGAGATCTTGATCCGGTAAATAAAAATCTGGCGCGAAGCCTAATTTAACTTTTCCTTTTTCATTCCACTCTAATTCAAACGTTTTAGGTTCATATTGCCAGGCAACGCCATAAAAATCCAGAATCCGGGCGAACATTTCTTCTGCAACGTGAGAAAATCTCACCAATTTTTTTTCTTCATCAACTGACATATAAATCCTATAATTTAATAATCCAATTCGCAATAGAATCCAAATCGAGATGATCTGTATTAATCGTTAAATCATACAAGGATGGATCGTTCCAATCTTCCTGGTAAAATTTTTTAATGAAGTTCTGGCGATTTTGGTCGCTCTTCTCAATTTGGGCTTTTGCAGCTTTTTCATTAACATTTTTAGATGATTGAATATTGTTAATCCTTGAATTCAACCCTGCGATAATTTTAAGATGTAAACAATTTGGAAATCCCTTTAAGATTAATTGACTGGCACGCCCAACTATAACCACATTCCCTTTATCCGCTATTTCTATTACTACCTGACTGATTGCTTCACGGAATTTTAAGCAGGTCTCGTCATCAGGACAAATACCTAACAACCCAAGCTCGTCAATGACAGCCAAAGCCATATCTGGAGATCCGATTTTTATGGCAGCTTGATTGATGACCTCCCGCCAAATTAATTGATAACCACTAAGTTCTGCGAGTTTGATGGCTAGCTTGCTTCCCCCACTACCATATTGTCTCGAAATGGTGTAAACGGAAAACATGCGTCCTCCTTTTCTTCAGACTAATTTATTATAGCATTCACGGACTCATGGTGCGAAAATAAAATATTCTTTATATTCTTAATTTGATAAATGATATAGTTAAGTTGCCAGATGAAAAAATTATGAAAACCTATCAACATCTACACGAAACAGATTAATTTTACAATCCAAAAAATGGAGATTATTATGGCAGGGAAAATTGGAATTTTAACAGCGGGCAATGATGTCCCAGGTCTAAATTCAGCAATTCGTGCAATTGGTAAATCTGCTCAAAGTGTTTATAAAATGGAAATTGTTGGATTTCTTGATGGCTTCAAAGGATTGATTCAAAATAACCATATCTTATTAAAAGGCTCGGAGTTTTCAGGGATTCTCACCACAGGTGGAACCATCCTTGGCACCAGTCAGGAACTTCCAGACCATTCATTCGAGAATTCAGAATTACTCGGTAAAGCAATATCAACCTATAAACACCATAAATTAGATGCCCTTGTTTGTTTAGGTGGGGCAGAAATGCAGGTCGGAACGCTGGTATTATCTCAGGCAGGATTGAATGTCATTGGGATTCCCAAATCGATTGATAATGATGTTTTTGGTACCGACTATGCAATTGGTTTTGACACAGCCCTATCCGTTGCTACAGAAGCGATTGATCGTCTTCACAGTACGGCTCATAGTCATCATCGTATTATCGTTGTTGAAATATTAGGGAAACAAACTGGTTGGTTGACTTTGGGGGCTGGAATGGCAGGTGGAGCGGATGTTATTCTACTTCCAGAAATTCCCTACAATCTCAATAAGATTTCTCAGGCAATCCTTGAAAGAAATAAAGCCGGAAAACGCTTCAGTATCATCGCCGTTTCCGATGGAGCTTTGACACAGGAAAGTGTAGAGTTTTTCCGCAGAAATCGAGAATTCAACATCCGGCTCAGAAATGGTGAGGAAAGAAAAGAAATCGAAGATAGATTAGATGCGATTGAAAATGAATATGCTGACAATACCAATCTTCTATCTCATTTCCTCCACCAGAAAACAGGTCTCGAAACCCGAATAACGATCCTAGGCTTTCTCTTAAGGGGCGGAGTTCCATCATCTGTAGATCGTATGCGTGCCGCACAATTAGGCACCACTTGTGTGCGAATGATACACCAGGGGCAATTTGGGGTTTTATTAGGAATTAATAATTACCAGGTTGAGCCCGTTCCATTAATAGATGTCGCCGGAAAACACAAGACGATACCACTTGACCACGAATGGCTACAAGCAGCGCGAGATGTGGGAACTTGCTTCGGAGATTGATCTAAACACTGATAAAATTACTACCTTATGTTTATACCTACAACCAGAGAAGAAGCGCAAAAATTAGGCTGGTACAATTTCGATATTATTCTTGTGTCCGGGGATAGTTACATTGATAGTCCCTACATGGGCATTGCCGTTATTGGACACATCCTGATGGATGCTGGGTATAAAGTAGGTATCATCGCCCAACCTGACATTTCCACGGGTGATGATATAACCCGACTTGGTGAACCCAATCTATTTTGGGGCCTTTCCGCGGGAAGTATTGATTCGATGGTGTCTAATTACACAGCCTCGTTAAAGAAACGAAAAAGTGACGATTACACACCTGGTGGCCTGAATAATAGAAGGCCTGATCGGGCAACCATCGTATACACCAACATGGTCAGGAAATTCTTCAAGCAGACAAAACCCATTGTATTGGGCGGTATGGAAGCAAGTCTTCGACGAATTGCCCATTATGACTACTGGAGCAATAAGATCAGGCGATCCATTCTTTTTGATGCTAAAGCCGATTATCTGCTTTATGGAATGGCAGATCGATCCATTATCGAATTTGCGGGTGCAATCCTTCAGGGGAATAATCCAAAATCGATACGAGGATTGTGTTACATCAATAAAGAACCTATTCAGGATTATTATCAATTAGATTCTTACGAAGAAGTCAGTTCAAATAAAATCGCATATATAGACAGTTTTGACACGTTTTATAAAAATAATGATCCACTAAGCGCTAAGGGGTTAGTTCAGGCTCACGGGGACCGCTATCTTGTTCAAAACCCACCAGCCTTCTCGTTAAATCAGGAAGAGTTAGATAGGATCTATGCTCTGCCTTATGAGAGAGCACAACATCCCTATTATGAGAAAAATGGGAATGTGAAAGCATTAGAGACGATCCGGTTCTCGATCAGCACCCATAGAGGATGTTATGGTGAATGCAATTTCTGTGCAATTGCTGTGCATGAAGGTCGAACGATCCAATGGCGCAGTAAAGAATCCATTCTGAACGAAGTGCAAGCGTTATCAAATATTCCCGAATTCAAAGGGATTATTCAGGACCTGGGTGGTCCAACAGCCAATATGTATGGATTTGAATGTAGAAAAAAAACTACTCGCGGAACATGTCAGGATAGAAGATGTATTTCACCTGAAGTCTGTTCCGCATTGCGTCCCAATCACCTTCCCCAAATAGATTTATTGAAATCTGTTCGTGAACACCCCCAGGTTCGAAAAGTCTTTGTTGCATCCGGGCTGCGCTATGACCTGATTATCGATGACAGGCAATTTGGCAATAAATACCTCGAAGAGATATTAGCCCATCACGTTTCAGGTCAATTTAAAATTGCACCTGAACATACTGAAAGTAAAATCCTCAAATTAATGGGAAAACCTGCCTCAGAAAAACTCCTCGAGTTCAAGAATCGTGTGGATAAACTTAATAAAAAACTAAACAAAAATCAATTTTTGACCTATTATTTCATCGCTGCTTATCCAGGATGTTCTGATAAAGAAATGCAGCAACTCAAGAATTTCACCTCACAAAAACTAAAAGTAAATCCTGAACAAGTTCAGATTTTTACGCCTACTCCTTCAACATATGCCAGTGTAATGTATTACACGGAGATGAATCCTTTTACAAAAGAACCAATTTTTGTAGAAAAATCTATCATAAATAAAAACAGACAAAAAGAAATCCTGGTAAAAAAAACTTATGTATAAAATATTCCTGGTAGTTCCTCCCGGTATTGAACAAATCGCGAAAAATGAAGTAACAAGTTTATTTCCAAAGCTGCGAATATCTTCCCCTGCTGATGAATTGGAATATGAATGCGATTTGCAAACAATATACAGGCTCAATTTATTATTGAAGGTTCCGAACCGCATACTCGTTCGATTTGGAGAATTTGAAGCGACCAGTTTTCAAGACCTGTTCACAAAATCAGTTCGACTGCCCTGGAAACAATTCTTTAAAAAAGATGTCAGCGTGAAAATTCGCACTACCTGTCACAAATCGAAGCTTTATCACAGTGACGCAGTTACGGAGCGCATCCATCAAGCGATCGAATCAAACCTGGCAAAAAAAGTCCCTTTATTAAAAGGAGATTCCGAAGAGTCTCATGGAAAACAACAACTGATCATTGTTAGGTTACTACGCGATCAGGTAAGCATAAGTATCGATTCCAGTGGAAACCCTTTATACATGCGAGGATATCGTGAGATTGTTTCAAAAGCACCACTCCGAGAAAATTTAGCTGCAAGCTTGTTGCTGGCTTCAAATTGGACTCCTGAATTTCCGTTGATAGATCCTTTCTGTGGGTCTGGAACAATACCAATTGAAGCTGCGCTTATCGCCAAAAATCAGCCACCGGGATTATATAGGGATTTTTCTTTTGAAAATTGGCCAGAATTTACTCAATCCACCTGGCAAAATATGAGAAGAGAATACATCCAGAATTCCATCGACCCCACAACACGAATTCAAGGAAGTGATCGAAATATAGGATCAATCGAAATAGCCAGGAAAAACGCTGAAAAAGCCGCTGTTAACCAATTTATCGAGTGGAATAATCAATCCATATCCGATGTTAAACCCGATGGTCAACCCGGCTGGATTATCACGAATCCTCCATATGGTTTGCGTATTTCGTCAAACAAAGACATTCGTAATCTCTATGCTCAATTTGGCAATGTATTAAGGCAAAAATTTCAAGGGTGGAATGTGATTTTTTTATGTAATAATGTGAACCTTGCAAATCAGACGAAACTAAAATCAAAAAGCCTGCTTTCGTTTTCCAATGGTGGCATTAACGTGCAGGCTTTCTTTACGAGTGTAGATTAATTTTATCTTCTTACTGGTACTTCCACATCAATTTTCACTGCCTCATCTTTAACATATATGGCTTTGATCAATGCATTTTCTCCAGATTGTGCTATTTGATCACGAAGCAACCCGGATAATTTTTCATTAATATTTTTGACAAAATCACTGGCTAGATCCAAACCCGGAATATTGACCCACGAGATTTCAACTTTTGGTTGATCGTTATCAACAGAAAAAGTTAATTCTATCTCTCCATTTACTCGGGTGGCATTCGGTAGACCATAAAAACCAGTTAACCTGACCTTATCTGGTTCGATAAATTGAACATCTTGAACTTCAATAATCAAATCTGTGTCAGAAACAGTTCCAGCAATTCCCTGTGCACTATTGATTAATTGCATTAAATTATCTCTTTTCAGGGTTATTGTCAGGGTGATATTTCCATTCTGAAATCCAAGATTGCAAGCCAGCGTTGTAAGCATCAATAGTGCAATAAGCAAGTAAATTGCATGTTTGTTTTTTATCATTTCATTCCTTTCAAACTAATTTTGTTTTAATTACCAAAAAACGATTATTAGGATATTTTACCCTATTGAAATTGGTAAATAATCCTTTGTCAAATCTTAAATTAAAAGAACCAGGACATTTGCCTGATTCTTCTAATAATTTATTTGGAAAGATTAAGGTAATGTTCCAACTACATCAAATGTTCTCAGAATCTCATCAAGTGCAATAAGATCAGCTTCTGATAATATTTGCACCATTACGGTAGCCAGGAAAGAGGTCTGATTAACCTGAGGTCTGGCTGCCAAAACAATGATCGTACTTCTTGAATTTCCACAATTCGTGAACACATCATATGAGCCAAGGAAACCGCTATCTTCATAAGGATATCTTCCATCCAATGTACAATCGCCAATAAAGCTTTCTCTATATACATCCAATAATTGGATATAACCAGCTAAGCGGGCTACTTCGTTAGAAACACCAAAAAATAAACCTGGTTCATCATAGGAATTATAAAAAGCATCGATATTTGCTGCAGCAACAATGCTTGATCCAATTATATCTGAGCCATCATACCAGGGTTCACCACTGACTTCTCCCCATGCAGTTGGGATAGATACTTGAATTGCACCATAGTCATCAGTTACAGTCATGAATTCAGAATAACTTCCGCCTTCATTTACGACTTCATCTTCAAATTGTTGCGCAAACGAGAATTTTGTCTCTAATTTATTCCCATTCAATTGACCGGTAAGATATTCCTGTGTGCCAAAACGCAAAACTTCAATGGCGATAGTATCTTGCGGGTTTCTGGTTCGGAGAATATCACAATAATCAGCCATGGTCCCATCCAACCCCAATACCAGCCCTTCCATCATGGTTAAGATATCACCACCTTGTAAGCCAGATTTATCGGCGGGTGAACCGGATTTAACCGATGATACCCAGACACCACTGATGCTTCCGTCCTCAGAAACGACTGCCTGACCATTGATACCAATTGATTCATAATCTTCACCAAGTCTCATTTTTTCAATAACAGGGATCGCATTTTGTGCACTGATGGCAAAGTTTTGATCAAAAATATCATTACCGGCATAATTTACACCCACAACCTTACCGTCTGGAGTAATCAATGGTCCACCTGAATTTCCTCCACGGATACGGGCATCATGTTCAATAACTGCATCGATCGAAGCCCAGGAGGATTCACCGTTAGCCTGTGCTTTCGAGACAATGCCCTTAGTAAGTGTATATTCTGGATCGCCAAGGGGAAAACCGGCTGCATATACTTCCATGCCCGGACTGATTCCGCCTTCAAAATAACCCATATAGGGATAACCATCTCCATCGATATCAATAACTGCCAGATCCCAACATTCTGATACACCTAATACTCTGGCATTCCTGGGTTGGGATTCACCTGCAACCCAAACTTTTAAGAGTGCTGCCCCAGTAACAACATGGTTATTGGTTACAGCAATACCGCTGGGGTCAATGATAAAACCAGTCCCCCTACCAGCAACATTGTATACACTCCCTAATTGTGGGTCTACAAAACTCCCCTGTGCTTCAATTTGTACAGTTGCGGTCTTGACACCTTCAAGTGAAGTAACCATCCCGGATTTCGATGGTATTTCCGGAGAAGCAACTTGAAGCGTATCCTGTGAGGCCACTTCGGTAGGTTCTTTTTCACCCCCAATAGAAAAACCACAAGATAATGTTAATGAAGCGATAACGAACATAGCTATTAAAATTTGAAATTTCTTCATTCATCCTCCAAGGATTATTAATTTAAAAAAACCGGTTGATCAGCGAATGCATTAATTCAAATTGATTACAGTTAAAATAATAAATAGCTGACTTTCCGGAGTTAGTATTATTATTTTTATAACTTAATTACTAGAAATTAAAAATTTTGTATAATGTTTACTTAATTTACCGAATTAATAAAAATAAATATTAATGATTATTGTATCCTACTTTTTTCATCGTGATAAACTTAATGTAAATATTAATTGGGACAAAAATCTGTGAAAAAACTTTCCTCCTCTGCTATTGCTCACCCCAACATCGCATTAATCAAATATTGGGGAAACAAAAATCAGGCTCTACGAATTCCGGTCAATGGGTCAATATCCTTCAATCTTGATAGTCTATTTACCAAAACAGAGGTTACATTTATCTCAGAACTTACATCCGATATCCTTTTTATTAATGGTCACGAAACTACAGGTTTAGGATTGGACAGAGTGGTTTCATTCCTGAATATTGTTCGTGAACAAGCTGGAACCCAATCTTTTGCTAAGGTCAATAGCGAAAATAACTTCCCGGTTGGTACAGGGATTGCATCTTCTGCCTCTGCCTTTGCTGCCTTAAGTCTTGCAGCCAGTAACGCCATCGGCCTCGACTTATCGGAAAAAGAACTGTCATGTCTGGCACGGCGTGGCTCTGGCTCTGCCAGTAGATCTATTCCCGAGGGATTTGTAGAATGGTTTCCTGGAGTGATGGACACAGACTCATACGCGGTCAGCATTGCTCCCGCTCGTCATTGGGGTCTGGTCGATTTAGTGGCTGTAGTTACACATGAACATAAAAAAGTTGGTTCAACAGCTGGGCATGAGTTAGCAAATACCAGCCCATTGCAAAAAGCTCGCGTAGATGACACAAAACGTCGACTGGATATTGTTAGAGAAGCAATTAAATATCACGATTTTCAAGCAATGGCGGAAATGGTCGAGTTGGATAGTAATATGATGCATGCTGTGATGATGACATCCAGACCTGTTTTAATGTACTGGGAGAACACCTCAATCTCCATAATGAAAAATGTCCAGAAATGGCGTGCAAGTGGCATCCCTGTGTGTTATACAATGGATGCAGGTCCTAACGTCCATGTAATTACAACAAAGGATTATTCGGAAGATATCTATCAAAAACTAGCTTGCATGAATGGGATAAAGCAGATATTCATAGCTGCAGTGGGTGGAAAAGCCAGATTGGTCAATGATTAACATTTCCTAAGAGTTCTACGCTCAAATTGATCCCTGTTAAAAACGAATTATAATTGGACGAAGATATTGTATTCGTTAGATGACAGGTGATTAAATGATGATTATTGAGTTTATTTTGATTTTTGGTGTCTTACTCTTCATTCACGAGTTTGGACATTTTATATTTGCAAAGTTATTTAAGATTAATGTTGAGGAATTTGGTTTTGGTTTTCCTCCACGATTACTTAAAATCGGTCAATTTCGGGAAACCGAAATAACTTTGAACTGGATTCCATTTGGAGCGTTTGTGCGGCTGAGTGGTGAAAACGATCCAGAAGTAAAAGGTGGCTATGGGGATTCCTCCATTCATGCACGCTTCATGACGCTCATTGGTGGACCATTATTCAATTTAGTTCTTGGTGTGGTTCTCTTCGCAATTATTTTTATGCAAGTCGGAATTCCCGATTTGAAATCTGTACAGGTATATGGTGTAAATGAAGGATCTCCAGCAGAAATCGCTGGGATTTCAGCTGGCGAACTGATTATAGAGATCAATGGAGTTACCATAACCAGCACTGAACAACTTTCTTCACAGGTAGAGTTGAATCGTGGAAAACCGATCACGATTACACTTCTCACCCCGGAGGGAGAAGAACATATCGTTACAGCTATTCTTCGCGTCGAACCCCCACCTGGCGAGGGTTATTTGGGCGTGACATTGGTAAATCCATATAAAGAAGCGAGCGTTGTTGAGGCATTACCTTATGCATTTCGCGCAACAGGAGGATATGCTATTCAATTATTGGCACTCCCGGGCCAGTTGATCAGGGGGACAATCTCTGCAGAAGAAGCCAGACCCGTAGGACCGGTGGGCATTTACAGTATCTACTCACAGGCAAGAGAACGAGATGAGAATAATGCGGGCTCGACCAATCCCGAAGATCGTTTGAATACGTTATTGATATTAGCGATCATTTCCGTGGCATTGGGTTTTACAAATTTACTCCCCATCCCGGCTTTGGATGGTGGAAGATTGATTCTTTTATTACCTGAAATTTTCTTACGCAAGAAGGTCCCTGCCAAATTAGAAAATATAATCAACATGGTTGGTTTCGCAGCACTGATCGCCTTAATGGTCATCATAACCACCATGGATATTATTAATCCCATTGTAATGCCTTAGGATAATTAGGAAAATGACGACAAAAAACATCAACTTTAATCAGGTAATCGATTCCTTATTGGATGACAACGCCCAATTTCCAGTTGCTTATATGATGAGTTTATCTGACATTCCACCAGCCAACCTGGAAATTTTGAAAAGATCCTGGACGCAGATATCTCCTGCACGTAAAGCGGTCTTAATGGAAAACATTGAAATTATCCATGAGACTGAAATCACGTCGAATTTTGAAGACATTGCCGAGTTAGCACTGGAAGATGGAAATTCAGCTGTTCGGATCAGTGGTTTACGTTTATTTTGGGATTATGAAAATGCTCATTTGATCCGGAAATTTATTGATTTAATGCAAAACGATCCGGACCTTGGTGTTCGAGCTCAGGCAGCAAGGACGTTGGGAAAATACATGTATCTTTCAGAGATTGAGATGATTGATACCAGATATCAACATTTGATAGATGATGTATTGATTAAAGTATTGCGATCCAATGAAAGTGAATTAGTCCGTCAGAAGGCATTGGAGTCTTTTGGATTTTCCAGCAATCCAGCAGTGAAAGAATTTATTCATAATGCATACAATTCAGGTGATTACAATTGGATATCCAGTTCACTGGAAGCGATGGGAAGGTCAGCTGATGAAAATTATGCGTCGCTTGTTTTGCCTATGTTAGCCCACCCCGATCTTAGAATTCAACGCGAAGCCGTGTTTGCCGCAGGTGAATTAGAATTATCATCAGCTCGCAAACTGCTTTTACGAATGGCTTTGGAACTGGAACAGGATGAAGATCTATGGGTCCAGGTAGTGTCTGCATTATCAAAAATTGGTGGAGAAGGTGTTTTTGAAGTCTTCGAAAAACTCTTAGAAGATGCATCCACCGATGAAGAGGAAGATTTCCTGAATGAGGCTATTGAGACCCTCAATCTCACCAATGATATGTCACTGGGTTTTGACTTAATGGGATTTAATGAACCTGTTGAAGATGCACTACGCGAGATTAATCTTGAGGATGAAGAGTTTGACATTGATGATTATGGAAAATCCTGGATTGATGAATTAGAAGAGAACTTAGAAGACAGAATTGGTGATGAATTTGATGAAGACGATGACGATAATGAAGAGGATGACGAGTATTAATTCTCATTAACCTGTAGTTTATGGATCACCAGATAATGTCTGAAAATGTTGGAATTCATGTTTTGATCGAAGGTCGGGTACAGGGGGTAGGATTTCGATTTTTCACGAGAGACCAAGCCCAAAAATTAGGATTAACCGGATGGGTAAGAAATACATTTGATGGTAATGTAGAAGCGTACGCTGAAGGTTTGAAAGAAGACGTGGAAATCTGGTTGACACATCTTCAACGAGGTCCTGGGTCAGCGTTTGTAACCAATATCAAAAAAGAATGGTCTACAGCGCAAGGAAAATTCAGAAAATTCCAGGTAGCTCCTACCCTGTAACCATCACTTAGATGTGTTTTTCTCCTGAAAGAATCGCTGCCTTTCTCCAGGGAGGAAAGTTGGCTTCTTCCGCCCATATGTTGCGTAATTCATAAATTTGATCCCGAATGGCAGCTGCTTTTTCAAATTCCAGATTCTTTGCTGCATCACGCATTTGTTGTTCTAGATGTGAAATGGTTCGTTCGATTTCTTTCACGTTCATTTTTCGATCACGTTCCCCTGCTTTGTACTCCGCTCGGGATTCAGCCAACATCATAGACGGAGAAACGCGTTCTGTCAGGTCATGAATAGCCTTCATGATACTGACAGGTTCAATACCATGTTCAATGTTGTATTTAAGTTGTTTCTCGCGTCTACGGTTTGTTTCTTTAATCGCTTTATCCATCGAATCGGTAATGCGATCTGCATACATGATCACTTTTCCATTCACATGCCTTGCTGCACGCCCAACTGTTTGGATCAAAGCAGTTGCCGAGCGTAAAAATCCTTCTTTATCCGCATCAAGAATCGCTACCAGGGAAACTTCAGGCAGATCCAATCCCTCACGTAAAAGATTGATTCCTACCAAAACATCGAATATACCTTTTCGCAAGTCCCTCAAAATCCCTACCCGATCCAGTGTCTCAACTTCAGAATGCAAATAATGAACCTTAATACCAATCTCCAATAAATAATCAGCCAGATCCTCAGACATTCGCTTGGTCAGGGTTGTTACCAGTACGCGTTGACCGACCTCAATTCGTTTCCTTATCTCTATCAATAAATCATCAATTTGACCTTTGGTTGGACGAACTTCAATCTCTGGATCAATCAATCCGGTTGGTCTGATGATTTGTTCCGTAATTTGCTGGGCATGTTCCATTTCATAACTGGCCGGTGTGGCAGAAGTGTAGATAGTGTAGCCCATATGCTCTTCAAATTCTTCAAATTTCAATGGACGATTATCCATTGCTGAAGGTAATCGAAATCCGAAATCGACTAAAGTTTGTTTCCTGGATTGATCTCCCCGATACATTCCTCTGATTTGAGGTACAGTCATATGAGATTCGTCCAGAAATAATAGATATTCACTGGGAAGGTAATCAATTAATGTCCAGGGTGCTGAACCTTTTGGTCGCTGATCAAGATGTCGGGAATAATTTTCAACACCAGAACAATACCCAGCTTCCCGTAGCATCTCCAGATCATAACGGGTTCGTTGTTCAATTCGTTGCGCTTCCAGATACATTTCATTTTTTTTGAAATTTGCAATCCGTTCTTCTAATTCATCTTCGATTTCTTGAATCGATTTTTTCATCCTCTGTTCATCGGTTATGTAGTGTTTTGCTGGAAAAATTTTAATGGATTCCGGTTCCTGGACAATTTCTCCTGTCAATGGATCGACACGGCTGATACGTTCGACTTCATCCCCAAAAAAAGAAACCCGGTATGCATACTTATCTTCATACGCAGGAAATATTTCGATCGTGTCTCCCCTTACCCGAAAAACACCAGAATGCAAATCCAGGTCATTTCTGGAATATTGGCTTTCGATCAAGTGTCGTAAAAGTGCATTTCTTCGATACAATCCGCCCAGGTTAATTTCAATGACGCTTTTTCCATAAGCTTCCGGGTTTCCTAAACCGTAGATACAGGAAACGGATGCAACGATGATGACATCTTTTCGAGACATTAATGCAGTTGTAGCTGCCAATCTCAATCGGTCTATTTCTTCATTAACTTCTGTCTCTTTTTCGATATACAAATCTGTTCTGGGAACATATGCTTCAGGTTGGTAATAATCATAATAGGAGACAAAATATTCGACGGCGTTATTAGGGAAAAATTCTTTAAATTCTGCATACAATTGAGCTGCTAAAGTCTTATTATGCGCCATAATCAAGGCCGGCATCTGCAACCGCTGAATAATATTGGCCATTGCAAAGGTTTTCCCGGTTCCGGTTGCGCCTAAAAGAACCTGATGACGATAACCCTTTTGAACGCCGCTTACCAATGCCTCAATCGCTTCGGGTTGATCACCCATCGGTTTAAATGGTGCTTTTAATTCAAAATCCATTCGATCCTCATTAATAGAACATTTTGTCTATATCTATTATAAACCATTTTTTCTTGTGGTACAGATGCTATAGAACATTAATGATCTGATGTCAATACTGGGGAGAATTCGCTCAATTCGGACAAAATTTCCAGCAGGAAGTCCTGCCAGTTTTCTCCATATTTCCGATATGCAAACCAATAGCTGTTTTTTCCACTACGAACAAAATTCCCCGGCAAAAGCAATTCCATTAATACCAATTTCTCATTCTGCGGCACATACCGAAGCACAATCTGATCCAACTCCATCCCGACTGAAGCCAGTCCAGCTTTTTCAGACAATATTTTTACCTTGATCTGGAATATCAAATTCTTTACTTCTTCAGGCATAGAACCAAATCGGTCTTCAAATTCGTTATTCAGTGCATCTAATGCTTCTAATGTTTCAATCTCAGCAATGCGACGATATAAGCTTAGTCGCATTCGTTGGTCAGTTATGTAATCGATTGGCAAGCCTATTGTCATCGGCAGGTCAACCGCCATGGGCATCCGGATTTGTTTGATTTGTTGTAGATCAGAATCAGGGATCTCACTGTCAACGGTTTTTATTCTCTTTACTGCTTGAGCCAGTAATCTGGTGTAAAGATGGAAACCAACCGAAGCAATAGCCCCATGTTGTCTGGTTCCTAACAATTCACCCGCTCCACGCATCTCCAGATCTCTCATCGCGATTGAATATCCGGATCCTAACTGGGTATATTCAGCAATTGTTTCCAGTCTTTCTTGCCCATCAATGGTGGGTTGCTTTTTTCTATGACGGAAGAAGTATGCATAGGCACGCTGTGCACCACGTCCAACCCGCCCTCTTAATTGATACAGTTGAGCCAAACCAAATGTATCACCCCTGTCCACGATCAGTGTATTTGCATTCGGAATATCCAGTCCTGATTCAATAATGGAAGTGCACAACAGGACGTCGATATCGCCATTTGTAAATGTCTGCATTACCCGGGACAATTCACCTTCATTCAGTTGGCCATGCGCAATACCAACCCTGGCTTCAGGAACCAGATTATTAAGATGTGATTTCATCGCGTTAATCGTTTGAACACGGTTATGAACGAAGAAAACCTGTCCACCACGTTCCAGCTCTCTCAAAATTGCCTGGCGAACCATAGATTGGGAGTAAGGGCCAATATGAGTAACAACCGGTTGTCTTTCTGCTGGGGGTGTATTAATAATGGAGATATCCCGAACACCGGTCAATGCCATATATAAAGTTCTGGGGATAGGAGTGGCTGTTAAGGTAAGAACATCCAATTCGGTTCGTAATCGCTTAAAGAATTCTTTGTGGGAAACCCCGAAACGTTGTTCCTCATCGATAATTACCAATCCAATGTCTTTAAATGCAATATCCTTCGATAAAAGGCGATGTGTTCCAATTACAATATCAATTTCACCAATTGCCATTTTGAGGACAATTTCATCCTGTTCTTTGTGAGAACGGAAACGCGATAACATTTCAATATTCACAGGAAATGGAGCTAATCGCTCTCTGAATGTATCATAATGTTGTTGTGCCAACACCGTTGTCGGAACCAGAATAGCAACCTGTTTTCCATCCATAACCGCTTTAAATGCAGCCCTCAATGCAACTTCTGTTTTTCCATAACCAACGTCCCCACACAACAAGCGATCCATTGGCCGTTCCGATTCCATATCCTGCTTAACTTCATTGATGGCTTTCTTCTGGTCTTCCGTCTCAATATATGGAAACGAAGCTTCTAATTCCTGTTGCCAGACCGTATCGCTGCTGAATTTTGTCCCGACAGCTACCCGGCGACGGGCATATAATTCCAATAATTCCCCCGCAATTTCCTGAACAGCTTCTCTTACACGGGTTTTCGCGGTTACCCATTCCTGGGTGCCTAACCTGGTGGGAGATGGAGCAGAACCATCTGGCCCTATATATCTACCCAATCGATCTGCCTGGTGAATTGGTACAAAGAGTTGATCTCCACCGATATATTCCACACAAAGAAATTCGCGTTGCATTCCTTCCAGAAAGCGTTGAACGAGCCCAACAAATTTTCCGATGCCAAAATCTACATGGACAACCCAATCGCCAATTTGCAAATCCGAATAATCGGTCTCTGGTGAATGAACAATGGGTCTTGGTCTCTTCCTGGGCTGAGGTCGATCCCATCCAAATATTTCGCTATCAGTGATGAGTAGATATTTTTCTTTTCCATCCAGATCTTTTAATATCCAACCTTCTGAAAGACTACCTTCTGAAAAAATTGGTTTTTTACCCTGGCAATGTTGTTCGTTCCATAAACTCTTAATTCTATTTAATTGTCTCGAGACGATCATGGTTTGAATGCCTGAAGAACATTTTTGATCAAGGTATTCCAGGAAAACCTTAATTCTGCCACCAAATCGCTCCCCAGGGACAAACACATTTTCAAACAATGGAACTTCTTCCGTTAATGCAAAACCAAAATCAATCCATTTTTGTATTGTTAAAATATCTTCCATTTCCGACCAGGACAGGTATGGAAGTGGAAAATCATTCGTAATGATTCCCTCCTTAATCGAGTCCATCCGGAAGCGTACGGCTTGCTCTTCAATTTCATTGGCAATTGTGCGAATCAATTCTCTGTCATCAAAGATGACCAGTGATTTTTGAGGTATGTAATCCAACAAAGAAGCTGCAAAAGGATACAACAACGGCAAAGAAAATTCATTTAAGTTTTGTGTATCAAAACCCAATTGTTCAGCTTTTGATAAAAGCACCTCGCTGGCTGGTGATATGGTAAATTTATCAATCCTTCGCAAAGTGCGTTGGGTGGCTGGATCAAATTGACGAATCGACTCGATCTCGTTCCCAAAAAAATCCAGCCGGACAGGGTATTGATCAGAAACTGACCAGATATCCAGTAATCCACCTCGTCGCGAAAAAAAACCTGGCTCAATCACAATCTCACTGGATTGATAGCCATTTCCAACCCATTCTTTGACCAATTCATCCTGTTTGATCAATTGACCAACTTTGATCGTTCGAATAGATTTAAGAAAATCGCGGCGAGGGACTGTACGTGTCATCAAGCCACGCACAGTAGTAATAATTACTTTTGGTGTGACAGTGTACCTGGATTTAGGCAAGTGATAATTCGAGAGATAAGTTAAGGTTTGCAACCGATCTCGCCGGGTTAAGGAACCCCAGGCTGCCTTTTCATAAAATGTAGGAGATGGTTCCGGGAATAATATGATGTCATCAGCTTTCATCCAGAATCCGAGTTCATCTGCAAAAGCAATCGCCTGATCCATACGCTCAACAACAACGAGTATCGGTCTATCAATGATGGTTTTTAAAGAGGCTAATAAAGGTAATCGAACGGAACGAATCAATCCCAAGGCAGGCAGATACGATTCATGTTCGATCAGATCAACCAATTCTTTAAAATGGGGATGTTGCTTAATGGGGTCTAACATAAATCACCTATCGAAATTGTTTTCACCATTAAATTTATTCATAGCGAATTCGATACCAGAATCCAAAATGCATTCAATAGCTTTGGTTACGGTATCGAATAAAAATGGCAACTCTTTTTCTTCTTGTTTTGGAAAATTTTGGAGTACATAATCCGCTGCGTCCATTCTGCCAGGAGGACGCCCGATACCGATCCTTATCCGGTTAAACTGCTGTGTTCCCAAATTTTGGATAATCGAAGCGACCCCTTTTTGACCTCCAGCTCCTCCACCAGGACGTAATCGGATTGAAAGAGAAGGCAGATCCAAATCATCATGGATAACAATCAGATTTTCTGGATTTATTTTGAAGAATTGAACAAGACTGGCTACTGCTGATCCGGAGAGATTCATAAAAGTCTGGGGTTTAACCAGGATAATTTTTTTATTTTCTTTTTTACCTTCCATAATAATGGCTTTTGATTTGACTTTTTTATTTTCGAAACCAAATTCTTGGGCGATTTTATCAATTGCCATAAAACCTACATTATGTCTATTCTTCTGGTAGTCCTTACCCGGGTTGCCCAAACCAACAATCATGAAGCCACCACTCTTTTGTCCTTCATCAGACTTAGACAATTGTTGTTTGTTCTTCCGAAAGAAATCAAATAATTTATGATCTACCATAATTAACCCATTTTTCTACCACGAATAATGATGAATAAAGCAATAACAAATAAAAATAAAACACCCAGGATCCCGCCTTGAATGGCAGTTGTAATAAATTGAGTTTGTGTAATAACCATCTCATTGGGTGGCATTGGTGTTGGGGAAGATTTCAAAGTTGGAGTCGTTTCAATGATTACGATCTGATTTTGAAGATTGTCTGTAGATAATACCTCTGGGTTTTCTGTTTTAATGGGATCAAATGGCGTGTAATTTCTCACGTTCAGTTGATTGATGATTTTTTCCTGCTCTCTTCCATTCTCAAATACGGCAAGCACCCTTATTTGATACACGCCATCTGCAATGGTTGAAGTATCCCAGGTTGTAATGATGTCCTCTACTACCGGTGAAGTTGTTTGACTGATAACAAACCAACTCTGCGACTGTGAATCCTGATAGCGAAAACTGATTTCAATTGTTTGCAACCCAGTTCCAGTCACCGTACCGATGATTGGTACACTACCCTGCAAATAATCCCCATCCACAGGTGACTGGATCCTGACCAAATCCAACTGGGGTAATGGAGAAAACCAGACATTAATCAAAGTAAGTAACCAGAATAAGGTGGAAATAATTTGCATAACATTTTATTTTAACATGAAGAAAATAAAGCCGCAAACCTTTATCAATCAAAGTAAATGTTCATTTAGAAAAAAGTTCCTTCAATTGTACTTTCTCCTTTCTCATGCTTCGTGTATAATCTACTATATGAGTGAAAATGAATTTGAATCAAAACCTATCGAATCAGTGACAACTCCTACCGTCGCGAAGGAATCCGCGAATAAGGGAAAACTGATTGGTATCATAATTGCCATCGTGGTTCTTCTGGCATTAATCACATTTTCACTTATCAGTTTGTTCAGGGCAGACCAGGAAACAACATCAAAAGTCAGAGACATCTTCATCATAATCATGGCTCTTGAATCATTACTTTTAGGTGTCGCGTTAATCATTTTAATTATTCAGATCGCTGTTTTGATCAACGTTTTGAAAAACGAAATCAAACCGATTCTGGATACAACGAATGAAACGATTAACCATTTACGTGGAACAACAACTTTCTTGAGTAATAATCTTGTTGAACCAGTAATGAAGATGAATGAATATTCCGCTGGTTTGAAAAGATTCGTTGATATACTAAAACCATCAGGAAAGTCACGAAAACCAAAATAATTTGTTAAGCAGAAAAGGAAAGGAGAAAACAAATGTCTAGTAGAGATGAATTTGGAGCATTCTTAATCGGATTTTTAGTGGGAGGTCTTACTGGTGCAGTAGCATCATTACTCCTCGCTCCCCAATCTGGTGAAGAAACTCGCACCGTAATCAAAGAACGGGCTATTGAATTAAGAGATAAAGCCAGCGAAACTGCAGAAGAAGTATATTCCAAAGCGGAGGTAGCTGCCAATGATGCAGTCAAACGAGCAGAAGAACTACTTAAAGAAGCAAAATCCAAAGCAGTTGAAGCCAAGGAAAAAGGTATTCATCTGGTCGAAGAACAGAAAACCAAACTAAGTAAAAAAATCACCGCAGAAACCTCAACCGACGCACCTGCTGAAGTTGAATTGTAGACTCCTTTGAACCATTAAAACGGTTATCCAGGAAATCGGATAACCGTTTTTCTTATCCCAATCTTGCCAGAACTGTTGCTACTGATCCTAATAAATCCCCGGCAATAACAGCCGCAGGATGACCAATTCGTTCCGATGCCTCAATACCAGCCTGCGCATGAATCCATACCCCTGCTGTTGCTGCTTCAAATGGTTTTTTCCCCTGAGCGAGAAGCCCGGTAATTAATCCTGCTAAAACATCTCCTGAACCTGCACGCGCCAAAGCTGGATTCGCCACTGGGATGATTGTCAACCTGCCATCCGGTGCAGTAACAATAGTCAATGCACCTTTCAGAACCACTACATGTCCCCATTTTTTTGAATATTCCAAAGCGACCATCATGCGATTCGCCTGGATATCTTTTAAATCGAGGTCTGTCATGACAGCCATTTCGCCTGGATGTGGAGTCAGTACAGAATTTACTGGTAGGATTTTCTGCCAGTTACTAATTTTTGAAAGTAATTTCAATCCGTCGGCGTCCACCACGATGGGAGGTAATAAGCTTGTTTCTTCAGCTTCTTCTTCCGCATCCATCATTACAAAACCAATCCCACTTTTTTTCTTTTGGCTGGATGATTTCCCTTTTAATAATCTTTCCAAGAATTCTTTGGTCGTATCTTCCAACCCCCATCCAGGACCTAATAAAAGCGCTGTCACTTTATCCAGGTTCTTTTGCACAAGCGCAGCACTTTCTGCCTGGATAACTCCCATATCATGTGGCAATAATAACCATGTTGCTTCTGAAAAATTTCCTGCCAAGGCAGAATAAATCGGACCTGGGACCGCCATTTTCACCAAGCCAGTTCCAATCCGATAGGCTGCCATACCAGATAAAAACGCTGCACCGGTATAATTGATGGACCCGGCAATGATCATGGCTGTACCAAAAGTACCTTTATGCGCTTGTAATGGACGTGCTGGTAATAATTTCCGAACACATTCAGCAGTTGCGACTTCCCTTTTCACTTTTTTTTCTGCTTCCAGATTATCCGGAAGATCCAGATCCACAATCTCCAGTTGACCCAGATATTGGTAAGCCGGGAAGGACAGCATGCCAATTTTTACAGCCTGCATACAAACGGTGAGATCAGCGAACAGGCATTCATCCGCTGTTTCGCCGGTATCACAATTAATTCCGGATGGACAATCAACTGCCACAACTTTGAAATTGTCACTGGATTGTTTGACTTGTTGCATAATGGATTGATACGGTTCACGAATTGGAAGTTGAAAACCTGTCCCCAATAAACCATCGATCACAACTTGGCTCTCCATCAGCCATTTTTTAAGAGTATCATTTGATTTTTTTCTTGTGGTATCAACAATTTTTCCACCCACCTCGTTAACTCTTTTAATTAAGGGATCATCTCTTTCTTTTGATAAATATGCTCTAACTTCCCAGCCCTGTTTTGCTAAGTATGCAAGAGCAACCAAAGCATCACCACCATTATTTCCGATGCCAACCAGTGCAGTGACGACAGGATTTAGGATCGAGCCATAATAAGATTGGATAAATTCAGCAACCCCTTTGCCAGCCCGCTCCATCATCTCATCGTATGAAACCCCTTTTTGATTTGCTTCTTCTTCAATTGATCGCATTTCGGCTACAGTAACCAGTTTCATAAGCCCTCCATCTATATTATACGCAACTGAAATCTAAATAACTATTTCAATTGCTTACGGTATAATTTTGAGATGCGAAAAATTCTTTATATAGCTGTGTTTTTCTCTGGGATGGTAACTCTCGCAGCAGAAATGGCTACCGGGCGATTGCTCGGTAATTATTTTGGAACCAGTAATCTCATTTGGGCTTCGATCATCGGCCTGATCCTAATTTACCTGACCGTCGGTTATTTTGTGGGCGGAAAATGGGCAGATCGCTCTCCCAAATATGAGACCTTCTTTTCCATTTTAGCCTGGGGTGCTTTTTCCATCTGTCTGGTTCCTTTTGCCGCCAGACCAGTACTGCAAATTGCTGCCAACGCATTTGACCAGTTATGGATCGGTAATCTCATTGGATCCTTTATCGTGGTAATGATCCTCTTTATCATACCTATTACGTTGTTAGGAACGGCATCGCCATTTGCTATTCGATTAGCGATCCAGGATTCAAGGCAGGCAGGCACGGTGTCGGGAAAAATATATGCAGTCTCCACCCTGGGATCTTTTGTTGGTACTTTTATCCCGGATATCTTATTAATTCCATTGATTGGAACTTATCGAACATTTTTAGTGATCGGCTCTATCCTCCTCGTGTTTGCGCTGATTTCGATAATTTATATTGTTAACTGGAAAAAAGCGCTTTCACTCATCTGGATGCCCATTATCGTATTCATGCTCGGATTATTTGGCGCTCCTGGCAGTGATAAGAAGACTGAAGGGTTGATTTTTGAAACAGAATCTTCCTACAACTACATTCAAGTATTGGAAGTAAATGGATTTCATTTATTGAGATTAAATGAAGGACAGGGTGTCCATTCCATTTACCATCCCGACCAGCTTAATTATTTTGGACCTTGGGAACAGGTTCTGGCTGCGCCATTTTTCAATAATCCCCCCATTGAAATCGATGGCGTCGATTCAATTGCGATCGTTGGGCTGGCAGCCGGTACAACAGCCAGACAGGCAGCTGAAGTATATCCAGGAATCTTGATAGATGGATATGAAATTGACCCAAAAATTGTTGAAGTTGGAAATGAATTTTTTGGAATGGATATTCCTAATTTATCGGTATACGTTCAGGATGGGCGCTGGGGATTAAGTACCAGTAAAAGCAAGTACGACATTATCAGTGTCGACGCCTATCGACCTCCTTACATTCCCTGGCATTTTACAACAAGGGAGTTTTTCAGAGAAGTATTTGAACATCTGGAACCAGATGGGGTTATGGTTATTAATATTGGAAGAGGATTGGACGATCGCCGATTAATCGACGCTCTCGGTTCAACAATTTTGGACATCTTTCCTACCATCCATGTTATGGATTTGCCTGATTCCTTCAATTCGATTTTATTTGCCACGAAAACACCTACGGAATTATCCAACCTTGAAGTGAATTTTCAACAATTGAATATCCCAAAAACGCATCCTTTATTATTAGAAACACTCAAAATCACAATGGAAAACCTGCAGGATCCACCGACCCAATCGATTGTCTTTACAGATGACAAAGCCCCTATTGAGTGGTTAACCAATGCAATGATTATTGATTTCTTCCTGCAGGGAGAAGTGGAGACATTACAATGAATTTATTCAGAAAATTATTATCCCTGTTCATCACAATTACATTTCCTTTTGTCCTGATTATGTTTTCTATTCGGGTTCTTTTTACTCCATTATTTTTGGTCGTGGAATACAACATGCCAGGTTTTCCATCCGACCCATATGGATTTTCGAAAGAAGAGCGTCTAAAATGGGGATCACAGTCCATCGAATACCTATTTAATAATGAAGATCCAGAGTTTCTTGAGAATCTTCGATTTGAGGATGGCACTTCCATTTACAACGAACGTGAAGTAAGCCACATGGTGGATGTTAAAATTCTACTTCAGCAAACATTGCGGCTGTTTTATCTCTTCCTGATTATATATTTTGTGATCATTATATGGGCAATTATAAAAAATCAACTCCATAGGGTCTGGGGAGCTGCCAGTAATGGCGGTGGGTTGACACTGGGTTTAATTGGTGCAATATTGATAGCCGTTGTGATTAGTTTTGATGCCTTATTTACTGCATTTCATAAAGTATTTTTTGTGGGTGACACCTGGTTGTTTTATTATTCGGATACGTTAATTCGACTGTTTCCCATGCGTTTGTGGCAGGATGCTTTTATTTTTATAGGTATAATTACGGTTGCTGTAGCACTGTTTTTTGCCATTAATGGACATAAAAAGAAATTTAAGAAAATTTAATTTTTTAAAACCAAACTGGTTTAATTTCCAAAATGATAAGAGGTAGCAAATGTATAAACTTGTATTAATTCGCCATGGTGAAAGTGATTGGAACAAATTAAACCTTTTTACTGGGTGGACAGATGTTGACCTTACTGAAAAGGGAATTGAAGAAGCAAAAACTGGTGGGAAGTTATTAAAGGCAGAAGGATTTACCTTTGATATCGCCTATACTTCTGTGTTGAAACGCGCCATCCGAACTTTATGGATCGTGATGGATGAAATGGATCTTATGTGGATCCCGGTTATCAGAGATTGGCGTTTAAATGAACGCCATTATGGTGCCTTGCAGGGTCTGAATAAAGCAGAAACGGCTGCGAAATACGGGGAAGATCAGGTAAAAATATGGCGCAGAAGTTATGATACACAACCCCCAGCCCTTGAGGTCAGTGATGCTCGTTTCCCCGGTCATGATCCCCGCTATGCAAATTTAACGAACAATGAATTGCCTGTCACAGAATGCCTGAAAGATACGGTTGCTCGCTTTTTACCCTTGTGGAATGATGAAATTGCTCCTCTGGTAAAAGAAGGCAAAAAGGTTGTGATTGTTGCGCATGGAAATAGTTTACGTGCACTGGTAAAACACCTGGATAATGTTTCGGAAGAAGAAATAATTTCTTTGAACATTCCCACCGGTGTTCCACTGGTTTATGAGTTAGACGAAAATCTGAAACCAATACAACATTACTATTTGGGAGATCCTGAAGCCATCAAAAAAGCAATGGATGCGGTTGCAAATCAAGGCAAAGCAAAATAAGTATCTGAAAAATGTTTATATGATGGTGCTTATCTTGTTGGATGTTGTCAAGATAAGCACTTTTTATTAAGGAGATAAAATGAGTAAAAATACAATTCAGGCAACAGATTTATATCGCATGCAATTGATTCAGGATGCGTGCATCTCACCGGATGGAAAATATGTGGTCAGTTCAGTTCAACGCATAAGAGAGAAAGATCAAAAAAAATTTCCAATTTATTTTTACACGAAGTCGAAACTGGTAAAGAATTGGTATTTACAACTGGCGACCAGAATGACTCCAGTCCCAAATGGTCACCCGATGGAAAAACCATCGCTTTCTTGTCCAATCGCGACAATGAAAAACAACCACAAATTTATCTGATACCCCTGAATGGTGGTGAAGCTCAGAAATTAACAAATCTGGATGGTGAATTCCTCAGTTTTTCATGGTCACCAGATGGTAAAAATTTCATTTGTGAGTTCCGCAAAAAGAATCCGGATACCCTCGAGAGAGAGAAAAAGATGAATCTAAAAACAAGCTGGGTATCGTTTCGAGACAGATAGCCCGTGTTTTCTATCGATTAGATGGGTATGGATGGTACCCTGAAGATCGTCGTCATTTATGGGAAATCAATGCAAAAAACGGTAAAGCTAAACATTTAACCAATCATCCAGTTTATGATGATTATTCACCCTTCTGGTCTCCTGATAGCAAGGAATTAGGATATTTTTCAAACCAGATGCCAGATCCCGATTTACAGCCAGACCGGATTGACCTATTCGTAATGGATCTTGATTCAGGTGATACACGCAAACTTGAAACCCCGATTGGTCCCAAAGATAATAGCACCTTCTCACCAGATGGAAAATGGATTGCTTACATCGCTCAAATTGGCGAAGGTGAAGGGTGGAGAAATCATAATATCTGGATTATCCCATCCGATGGAAGTCAATCAGCCAAAAATCTGACGGAGAAATACGATCTTCATGTAAATGGAAGTACCCTCAATGATAATGGTCCTGCACCTTTGGTTTCCCCTTTCTGGTCCACGGATGGAAGATGGATTTATTTCCAGATAGTAAAACATGGGAACACTTTGTTAATGAAAATTAACATCGAAACAGAAGAATTATTACCCGTCATCGATGTACTTGGAGTCGTTGGAAAGCCAATGTTTGATAAATCTCAAACGTAACTGATGTTCCTGCTTGGTCAACCAAATACACTTCCCCAAGTTTTCATTCGTTCCATGGATCACAACGCGGACTTAAAACAATTAAGTAAATTCAATGAAGATTGGTTCAAAAAATTGGATTTGGGACAGTTGGAAGAAGTCTGGTTCAAAGGCAGCGATAACAATGATCTGCAAGGCTGGATTCTTAAACCACCAGGGTTTGATCCTGCAAAAAAATATCCTTCCATTATGGAAATCCACGGTGGTCCAATCGCCCAATATGGTAATTTCTTCATGCATGAATTTTATTTTCTGGTGGCTAAAGGTTATGTAGTCTAATTCACCAACCCAAGAGGTGGAACCGGATATGGCGAAGAACACACAAAATCCATTCATGGTGGAAAATGGGGAACCAAAGATTTTCAAGATTTGATGTGTTGGGCTGATTATGTTGAAAAGTTGCCTTATATCGACCCTGATAAAATGGGCGTCACGGGGGGTAGCTACGGTGGCTATATGACATTATGGATCATTGGTCATACCCAGCGTTTCAAAGCTGGAGTAGCATAAAGGGTTGTCAGTAATTTAATCAGCATATGGGGATCCAGTGATTTCAATTGGGCTTTCCAGGAAATATTTGGAAATCAACCACCTTATGAAAATATTGAAACCCTCTGGGAAAACTCACCCTTGAAACACATGGGAGTAGCAAATACACCTACTTTGATCATCCACAGTGAACAGGATTTCCGTTGTCCACTGGAGCAGGGACAGCAGGCTTTTGTCGCGTTGAAGAAATTGGGAGTCGATACCAAATTCGTTATCTTCCCGGATGAATCTCATGGTTTATCCAGAGGAGGAAGAACAGGCCGCCGGATTGTCCGCTTGAATGAAATTGCCGGCTGGTTTGATAAATACTTAAAATAATCTTCAAAAAATCGAGGAACCAAAAATTTCCTCGTTTTTTTATCTACGATCCTGTTGAGATATTATTTTTTTGATATTGTTTATAATCAGAATATGATTCTCAAAAACAAATTACGAATAACCGCCAGTATTCTGATTGGCATTGTTTTTATTATCAATATTCAGGCAGGTATTGATTTTTATCTCAATCCTGAAAAATATACTGCTGCCTATGAATTATCTGGCATCCCTGGGGAAATTTCTGTTGCCGGGGTGGGATTATTATTTATCATGTGGAATGTTCCCTATGCCTTTGCATTATGGAATCCGATCAATTATAAAATTTCCTTGGTCCAGGCAATAATCATGCAGACATTAGGTTTGATTGGTGAAACTGTCCTGCTCTACCGATTTTCAGCTTATGATTTTCCACACCTGGCTAACTCCATCAAACGATTCATATATTTTGATAGCGCTGGTCTGATCCTATTACTAATAGCTGGTTTTCTAATTTATCGTTACAAAAAAGAACAGCGTAGGGTAGATTCCCACGCTGTCTGATCGTGAATGAATTATTTTTAGCGTACAGCTGGGGGATTTTCTCGATCAGCTGACGGATCAAAAATGTGGAAGTTATCCATATTGATTGCCAGTTTGACCTCATCTCCCATGTGGAATCGAGTACGAGGATCTACACGTCCAACAAAATTGTGCTCACCGGCAATCAGGTAAAGATAAATCTCATTACCCATTAACTCGGTGAAATCAACTTTGGCTGGAACTTCAGCTACCGTTACATTTGGTGGTACAAACAGTGGGTTGTGAACATCCTCTGGACGTATTCCGAAAATAACTTCTTTATCCACAAGATGCATGAATGTACCAGCTTTCGCATCGGGTACTTTGACAACAAATGCACTTGCATCCACCATTAGATTGTTTCCATCTTTGCGAAGTTTTGCAGAGAAGAAATTCATGGCTGGTGAACCAATAAATCCGGCCACAAAGAGATTGGCTGGATAATCATAAAGCATTTGAGGGGTGTCCAATTGCTGTAAAAGACCTTTATTCATGACCGCAATACGAGTTGCCATGGTCATAGCTTCAGTCTGATCGTGTGTTACATAAATAAAAGTTGTCTGCAAATTCTGATGCAGCTTGCTGATCTGGGCACGTGTCTGAACGCGTAATTTCGCATCCAGGTTTGACAGAGGTTCGTCAAATAAGAATACTTTTGGTTCACGAACAATTGCACGCCCAACTGCCACACGTTGTCGCTGACCACCAGAGAGTTCTCTTGGTTTACGTTTTAGAAGTGCTTCGATACCTAAAATTTCTGCTGCTTCCTCCACACGACGTTTGATTTCTTCTTTGGGTGTTTTCCGTAATTTCAAACCGAATGCCATATTGTCATAAACAGTCATATGGGGATACAAAGCATAGGATTGGAATACCATTGCAATATCACGATCTTTTGGTGGTACATCATTGACAACAGTATTGCCAATCATCACCTTACCATCTGATACTTCCTCAAGTCCTGTGAAATCGCCAAAACGTTTCCAAACATGATCATAAGTTACACTTGCCATTAATTTCTTCTCCTTTCTGGAACGAGTATAGTGAGATTATTATAAATGGCTGGAAAAATAAATGCAATCGGAATTATGTAATCATTTTTTTAATTGAATTAGCTGTTCCTGTAATAATTGATAATTATGTATTCTGGAATTAATTAATCTGGAAATTGACTTAATGCATGAATGACCAGATCGATATCATCGCTGCTAACAACCGGCGACATGTGGCCAATACGGAAAGTTTTTTCTTTCAGGTCACCCAGACCACCGGAGATGACGATTTTATGCTTTTTAGCAAGATATCGAACGATCTGGCTTGTAGGGAACGCCTTCTGGTCCATACGCAGCTGTTAGTACTGGATTTATCAAATGATCCGGGGTCATGGGGGGCATACCAATCAAATTCAATCCCTGACGAAGTTGTATCGCCAGATTCTGATATCTTTTGAAACGATTCTCAATGCCTTCCTCCATCAATTGTTTCAAGGCAACATTTAAAGCTGCAATGTTATTGATAGGCATTGTCACCGGAGTGGGATGCCAATCTGCCCATTCGGTTGCGTATTTATTCCAGGTTCGTAAATCGCTATACCATCCATGATTTTTCGGAGGTGATGCATTGATTGATTTCCATGCACGTTGACTGACAGCGATCGGCGAGAGCCCGGGAGGTGCTCCCAAACATTTGTTGATGGAAGTCGCAACCAGATCCAACCCCCATTCATCAAATTTCAAGGGAACACCGCCTATGGAGGAAATTGCATCCACAATCATCAACATGTCGTATTCACGAGCTATGCTGGCAATCTCCTTGATAGGATTGATAATGGTTGTGGAAGTTTCGAGATGAACTGCCATAATTGCTTTGGCATCCGGGTGATCCTGTACAGCCTGGAGAAAATCAGCTGGATCCAGAACAGAACCCAGGTTTACCTTTACAGGAACCACTATCAATCCATTTCCTTCCGCAATCCAGATCAACCGATCACCAAAGAAACCATTACTACCAACAATGATTTTGTCTCCCGCAGCAAGGCTGCTCCCCACACAGGCATCAATCCCTGCCGTTCCAGATCCAACGTAAAGGAACATATTCTGGTTAGTTTTAAAAACGAGCTTCAGTAAATCCAGGGTTTCATTATAAAAATGAATGAAGTTATCCCCATAATGAGGAACAACATGTTGAGACATCGCTTGCAAAACTTCTGGAGAAACACTTACCGGTCCAGGAATCATCAACTTAATCTCAGTCTCAGACATTAATTTACTCCACCTCATGTATTTGTGATTTGTGTTGAATCTTATCTCAGTGTAGCATGCCCACTTTATCACTGATACTTAGGAATGGCATATCCCAATACGATGAATGTATAACATTCAATAAAAGGGACTGCGAACAACAAATTTACATAATCTTTCCATGGTAAAAAATTTTTCAATGAAGAAAAAAAGATTATAATAGAACAAATTTACTGTAAAGGATTTGTTCAATGATTACACGTCATCAAGTCGCATTAATGCAATTATCATCCCTTGGATTATTAACACCCCCTTCATCAGAACCATCAAAATTGGATATACTTCAAACAATACGACGAATGGGAATCCTGCAAATTGATACGATCAGTGTAGTCAATCGAAGTCCATATCTGGTACTCTGGTCACGTTTGGGAAATTATCATCCTGCATGGTTAGAAAAAACACATGCGGATGGTGAGTTATTTGAATATTGGGCACATGCCAACAGTTTTATTCCAATGGAAGATTACCCTCTTTTTCGACGGAAAATGTTGGAACGCGCTACTCATTGGTGGCAAATCTCTGACTGGGTGAATAACCATCAAGATATGATTGATTTTGTTAAAGATACGATTAAAGAAAAAGGGCCACAAAAATCTTCTGATTTTCCTAAACGTTCTGGTGTCAGTAATGGATGGTGGGATTGGAAAGATGAAAAAATCGCGTTAGATATGCTGTGGACGCGGGGAGATCTGATGATTCCATTTCGCAAGAATTTTCAACGTTATTATGATTTAAGGGAAAATGTAATTGATCTCCTAGACGATACCAATATACCTGATCTCAAAATAATGAACGAGGTGTTTGTTGAGAAAACCATTCGAATCTTGGGTGCCACCAGAATTAATTGGATTGCTGATTATTATCGACTCAAAAAGGTTGATGTGCAGAAATCAGTTCAGAGTTTGATTGATAAACAAAAAATCTTCTTCGTCGCTTCTAATGATTTTCCTGAAGGAATTTTGGTTCACAAAGACAATCTGGGTTTGATGGATCAAGTGATGAATGGAAATATGAAAGCCGAACATACTACCATTTTGTCCCCATTCGATCCCTTGATTTGGGATCGAGTTCGTACAAAAGAATTGTTTGATTTTGAGTTTTCTATTGAGTGTTACCTGCCTGCATCCAAGCGAAAGTATGGATATTTTTCCTTACCGATTCTACATGACGGTCTATTGATTGGCAGAATGGATTCAAAAGCACATAGAAAAGCAAAAATACTTGAAATTAAAAGTCTGTATTTTGAAGACTGGTTTACCCCGGATGAAAATTTTCTGGTTGAATTTACAAAAACGCTTAGAAGCTTTGCCAATTGGCATCAAACCCCAAAAATCCTCGTTCCGGAAAAATTTGATGTTCAACTTAAAAAATCTTTAGGGCAATTCAATAACAAACCTTAATACATTAAAAGCCTGGTGTTGGAAAACCAACATCAGGCTTTTTAATTAGTTAAATATTATTTAATTCTTCAGATTATTGATCGACTGAATATTCATTTTCTCGAAAAGAAATGATCATCTTCCCATTCGTTTTCCAGAAAAACATTGGCTCTAAATATTGTGGCCAATCCTGTGGTGCTCTAATATCCATGTCTAACCAGAATGCTGCCATAAGCGCAAGGACAGTATCATGTGTGATAAGGAAATTCATTCCCATAGATTGGTCATCCGGGAACATCTTTTCAGCAATTTGTCTTATCCTTAATGGCCAATCACCTGAATCCATGTAATCACCCATCGAGTCGTATTCACCATTTTTATTTGGATGGGCAAGAACTGGATCGGGCAAAATTACTCTGCCATTCCCAGCACCTTTCGCCAGGAATTTGCCGGTTTCTACACATCGGGTTATTGGGGATGTTAAGATTTTTCCAATTTTATATTTTTTATGTAACCATGCTCCAAAATCGGATGCTAAATCTTCTCCTTCCGGGGTTAATTGCGCTGTAAAGACCTCAGCATCACTTTCAATCGGAAAGCGAATGGAGTGCCGCATCAACACATTGATATTTTGATCTGACGGAATATTCTCATACGCTTCCAATAAATATTTAGGTAAACTCATATCAATCCTTGTATAATCGTACTGGACAAATCTCAGATTTCGTCCTCTGATTTTTGTTCAACCAGCCAATTTTACCAAATAAACGGGTGAAAAATGAAAAACCGTGAAAATAGATCACCTATCTTTCAAAATCGTGTAAATGAATATCTATTGATCACCTTAATCAGCTTTGCTGCCTCTGTTTCAGGTACACGATTGTTTCTGGAAATAACCGGGTATCCACAACTTGGAGGAAGAGAATTACACATCGCTCATGTTCTTTGGGGTGGTTTAATGTTATTCATCGGTAGTTTAATACCATTAATTTTTTCAAATCGCTGGGCATTGGATTTAAGTGCTATGTTATCCGGAGTTGGAATTGGATTATTTATCGATGAAGTAGGTAAGTTTATTACCCAAAGTAATGATTATTTTTATCCTTCCGCAGCACCCATCATTTACGCCTTCTTTTTACTAACAGCTTTGCTTTATGTCCGGGTTAGACGCGAAAGAGAAAAAAATGCCAGAATTTACATGTATCATGCCTTTCAGGAATTAGAAGAGTTGTTGGATAATGATCTCTCCATCAAAGAACATCGGCAGATTATTCAATATCTGGAAAAAATCAAAATTGATAACCAGGATGAACAAATAACGCGATTGGCAGAGGTATTGGGAGAATATTTAAAGGAGCGTGAATCATATTTAGTTCCACACATACCTGAATTTTGGGAAAAATGGTACCTGAGATTGAGGGTTTTTGAGGCAAAATGGTTTGGGAAGAAGCGTATGCGTTTGATTCTGGTCAGCGCGTTAATGGCATGGGGTATTTACTCAATCTTTGAACCCTGGGTAATTTTGCGCATTTTTGATAACCCTGAAGCATTGGGCATCATTGTGGAGAACTTGATTTCCAATAACCTTGTAAGAAATCAAAGTGGATTAAACTGGTTCCAGGCAAAAATTGGTTTAGAAGGCACGCTTGGCTTCTTCAGCATATTATCGGGGATATTCATATTTCTTCGAAAAGAACAATTAGGAGTAAACATAGGCATTGCTACCATGTTGATCATGTTGGGAATCGTTAATCTAATCCTATTTTATTTTGATCAATTTTCAACGATTGTGAATGCCTCCATCCAGTTTTTGATTTTTATTTTGCTGGTTCGGTTTAGAACAAGATTTTTAACTAAAAAATGAATTTCTTCATGAACCTGCAAGGTATCCGGTCATTTAAATAAATTTCTCTCGTGAGAAAACGATTTTGTAATTTTATTTGTTATAATGATGCGCCACTTAGAATTTGATTGCTTACTGGTCAAATAGCCAGGAAAATCTTGAACAGATGGGTTGAATTTTTCACATCCTTTGCCGGGTGTATTGCAGGAAAATTATTGGTAAAGTTGATGGGTCAGAAGTAGGTCACTTTTCTGATCATTTTGGGTGCTTTTTTACCCGGATAGTGAATATGAAGTAATTTTTTTGGAGAATATTGTGAGTAACATGGCATCCTATTTAGAATATGACTTAAAAAATGTAATTACCAAAAGCAAGATTAAAGGCCTCTGGCGTTTAATGCATGGTTACCATTGGAAATATATCGGTGCTGTGTTTAGTTTGGGAATTTCTGCCAGTGCCAAAACTTCAACCTATTTGTTGTTGAGTTTTTTCATTGATAATTTCTTTGTCACAGATCAAAGACCCGTAAGCCTTGCAGTGATTGCAACTGGGTTTGTTTTATTGGCTGGCATAGAAGGCGGTTTTTCTTTTTTGAGTGGTCGTCTGGCTGCTGAGACTGCTGAAGGATCAACGCGCAGACTACGAAATTATATTTACGATCATATTCAACATCTTACATTCACGTATCACGACAAAATGCAAACTGGGGAACTTATCCAGAGATCCACTTCAGATGTCGATGCCTTAAGAAAGTTCTTTGCCGATCAGGCAATTGGGATTGGAAGAATTATTATTTTATTTGCAGTGAACTTCAGTATGATCATGACCATCAATGTTCAACTTGCATTTATATCCATTATCGTCATACCGATTATTGTACTGACGTCTATTTTGTTTTTCAAACAGGTTTCCAAGAAATATGAAGCATATCAGGAACAGGATGCGATTGTTTCAACCAATCTGCAGGAGAATTTATCCGGTGTGCGAGTGGTAAAAGCATTTGCCAGACAATCCTATGAAATGGATAAGTTTGAAAAAGAAAACTGGAAAAAATACGTTCTGGGTAAACGCTTATTACTGATGCACTCGTTATTCTGGCCCATCTCTGATATTGTCTGTGGTGCTCAAATGATTGCTGGTTTCTACATGGGAGCTGTTTTCGCCATCAATGGAACAATTTCCATCGGGTCCTACCTGGCGTATGCAGGTATGTTAATCTGGATCATCTGGCCCATGAGAAATCTTGGTCGCTTAATTGTTCAGCTATCCACCGGTATGGTTTCTTTTGGGCGTGTATTGGAAATTATCAAACAGGATCGAGAACCGCTTGATACAGGTTCAGCCATTATTCCCCAAAAGCTGAATGGCGAAATCGTGTTCAAAAATGTTGGTTTCAAATATGAAGAAGGAGAACCCGTCCTGGAGGACATCAACATCCACGTAAAACCGGGCCAAGTCATCGCGCTGCTTGGTTCAACCGGATCCGGTAAGACTTCATTGGTGAATTTATTACCCAGATTCTATGAGTACACTTCGGGACATCTATTGTTAGACGGTGTGGAATTAAATGAATATCCTCGCAGATACTTGCGAAGTCAAATTGGTATCGTGGAACAGGAACCATTTCTTTTCTCCCGCAGCATAAGAGAAAATATCACCTATGGTGTTGGAAAGAAAGTCGATCAACATGAAATTGAAACCGCGGCCAATAACGCAGCAGTACATGATGTGATCACCAGTTTTCCAGATGGATACGCAACCCTGGTTGGAGAAAAAGGTGTGACGCTATCTGGTGGGCAGAAACAACGAGTGGCAATCGCTCGAACTTTGTTGAAAAATCCAAGAATTTTAATTTTTGATGATTCAACCTCATCCGTAGACACCGAAACAGAATCGGAAATTCGAATTGCATTAAAAAATCTAATGGCGGATCGTACCACCTTCATCATTGCCCACCGTATTCAGAGCATCATGGACGCCGATCAAATTCTGGTGCTTGACAAAGGAAAAATAATTCAAGCAGGAACTCATCAGGAATTAATGCAAGTAGATGGTATGTACAGACAGATTTACGACATTCAGACACGAATTGAAACGGAACTTGAAAAGGAGATAGCCAATGTCTGAAGAATATTTAGAAGAAGAGGATTTTCAAACAAAATTTACAGGAAAAACCTTCCTGAGGTTATTAGGACTCACAAAACCACATTGGAAATGGGTAATCGGTTTCTTATTAGCCATTGCTTCCGTTTCCGGATTGGATTCATTCTTCACCTACCTGAGCAAGCGGATCATAGATGAAGGAATTGTTGTTGGGAATAAGGATGCACTCGTAGGAATTCTTACCATTTATGGGGCATTGCTGGTAGCCCAGGCAATCTTTGTGTTTTGCTTCATATATCTAGCTGGCGTCTTAGGTGAAAGAATCAGATACGATTTACGTAAAGCTTTATTCAACCACCTGCAGAAATTATCCCTTTCGTACTACAGCCGCACACCTGTGGGTTGGATCATGTCCAGAGTCACATCGGACACAGAACGGGTTGCAGATCTGGTCACCTGGGGTCTTCTTGATATGACCTGGGGATTCATGAATATTGTGACTGCCATGATTTTCATGTTAATTATCAGTTGGAAACTGGCAATTCTGGTGTTTATTGCGCTTCCAATCCTCTTGTATGTGTCCATACAATTCAGGAAAAGGATTCTGACCCAGTTTCGAAATGTTAGGAAATTAAATTCAAAAATTACCGGAGCTTACAACGAAAACATTACTGGCGTCCGTGTCATCAAAGCTCTGGGACGTGAAGCAGGTAATCTGGAAGAATTTGGATACATAACCCGTGATATGTATAAAGCATCCTATCGTGCTGCCTGGCTTTCAGCATTATTCTTGCCCACAGTTCAAATCATTTCGGCCTTTGCCTTAGGGGCAATTGTCTGGTTTGGAGGTTTACAGGCAGATTATGGAATTATCACAATCGGCGGGATTCAGGCATTTGTGTCCTATGTAACCTTTATGATGTGGCCAATTCAGGACCTTGCTCGGGTGTTTGCAGAAATGCAACATGCCATGGCTTCCGGAGAACGCATATTTTCGTTGCTGGATGCAGTTCCCAGTGTGAAAGATCAACCGAAAGCGTATGATCCTGGATCAATTTTTGGCGAGATTGAATTTGACCATGTTCAATTTGCTTACGAAGATAACAAATCTGTATTAAAAGATTTTTCTTTGAAAGTCAAACCTGGTGAGACAATTGCGCTGGTGGGTCCAACCGGTGGTGGCAAGACCACGATTGTGAATCTGCTTTGCCGCATGTATGAACCAACCAAAGGAAAAATCAAGATCAATGGTAAAGATTACACCGACTTTTCATTGCATGGTATTCAATCAAGGATTGGCATGGTGCTTCAGACTCCGCACTTATTCTCAGGCACCATACGGGAAAACCTGCGCTATGGTCGTCTGGATGCAACCGATGACGAAATCGAAAGAGCTGCCCAATTAGCCGGTGCGCATGAATTTATTTCCAAACTGGAAAAAGGCTATGAGGAACCTGTAGGTGAAGGTGGAAATCTGCTTTCTGTCGGTCAGAAACAATTAATCAGCCTGGCACGAGCCGTGTTGGCAAATCCTGAATTGTTCATCATGGATGAAGCCACCAGTTCAGTGGACACACTCACCGAAGCCCTGATTCAACAGGGAATGGAAACTTTAATGAAAAATTCAACCAGTTTCATCATCGCACATCGTTTATCGACTATCAAGAAAGCAAACCGTATTATCGTCATTGAAGATGGCCAGATCGCTGAAATTGGCTCGCATTCTGAGCTCCTCAGGAAAGGCGGAAAATATTACAACCTGTATACCAAACAGTTCCGCAATCAGATGGAGCAGGTCTACGATCCCTTCAAAGAATTAGGCGGCGCGAGCGGGTTGCCGTTAGCAATTGAATAAAACTTGTGTTGGGAGCAGAAGAAATAACGAATAGAGAACAGGTGCTATTATTGATTAATTGCTCTCGCTATGTAGGTTTTTTTTAATTTAGCTAGATCATGTTCGATAGAGTAGTGTAAATTTGAGTGGAAGCAAATGGTGTGTTACATTTTTATGAGTAACACACCATTTGCCCCGCCTTAAACCCAGACGTAGAGGAAGCGCATCAAAACAACAGCAGATCGTTTTGTTGCCGGCCCTACAATAAGCGTGTGGGTCGACCCAGGTGGATATTTCCCGAGCTCACCTGGCATTAGACTCGATCTCATTCACTTACAACGCCGGCAGCTCGTGACCTGTGTTTCCGTAGGACCCCCTGGCGCTTGCCATACCCCCCTTTCAAAAGCGCACTCCGGCTGTTGTATCTCACCCACTGAATGAAATATCTTTTTTTAGGTTGATTTTTTCAAGTATTATCCACAGAGATGCTGGATTTTAAGATTAGAGGATTTTCAATTGCATATCGAATCATATCCGTAGTTTTCTCGATTCCTAGTTTCTGTTTTATATGTGATAAATGAGTATAGACTGTATAAATACTGATCACTAATTCTTCACTTATGTCTCGTACAGTCATTCCATTAGCTAATTTTTCAAAAACATCATTTTCTCTCTGAGTAAGAGGTTCATATGGTTGGGATAATTTTTCCTGGATATTGAAATCAAATGAAGATAGGATTTTTTCACTTAAGTAATTCTTCCCATCCATAATCAATTCTATAGCTATCCTCAGTTCATCTACCAAGGATTCTTTTAATAAATAACCCGCGGCTCCAGCTTCAAGTGTTTGCTGAACAAATGTAGGGTTATTGTACATTGATAATATTAGTACCTTTATATTTGGTCTCTCCAATAATATTTTCTTAGTTGCTTGAATTCCGTTCATGTTTGGTAAGGATATGTCCATGATCAGAATATCTAGTTCATCCAAATCAATTAATTTAGTTAAAGCTTCCTCTCCGCTAAGTAAACAGTCGAATGTTCTTTAATAAACATGATAAACTGAGGGTATGCGAAAACCTAGAGACTATTACCTCAGCGAAGAAGAATTGGACGTGGT